>NZ_JAZDQT010000001.1:0-1436913 GCF_036324255.1 Pedobacter albus
ATTCCGAACAGAGAAGTTAAGCCCGCCTGAGCCGATGGTACTGCGGTAACACGTGGGAGAGTAGGTCGGCGCCAAATTTTAAAACAGAGGCCGTCTGCATTGCAGATGGCCTTTTGTCGTTTACAGGGTTTTTAACCGGAATTACCAGCCATTTTGTTCAGAACTTTTACATAAAGACCTGTTTTAATTGCAAATAAACTAAGGCTAAGCAAAGCATTATGCGTATCTTTGCACTCTAATTTAAGTATAATGAACATCAACTTTGGATCGAGAAGGGAAGTAATGAAGCATATCGAAAAATATATGCTTGAAAAAATGCCCGAATACCTTAAACCTATAGATGATATCTGGCAACCATCTGATTTTTTGCCTGATGCAAGTAGGGAAGATTTCTTTGCCAAGGTAAAAGACCTACAACAAAGCGCCAATGAACTTTCTTACGACCTGGTTGCTGTTTTGATTGGCGATACCATTACCGAAGAAGCATTGCCAACCTACGAATCGTGGTTGGTTACTGTTGATGATGTTTCTAAAGACGAAGAAGGTGGCTGGATGAAATGGACCAGACATTGGACTGCCGAAGAAAACAGGCACGGCGATCTTTTAAACAAATACTTATACCTCTCTGGCCGTGTAGATATGCGCCAAATGGAAATATCTACCCAATATCTGATTGCCGATGGCTTTGATATCGGTACGGGAAGAGATCCTTACAGAAACTTTATTTATACCTCTTTTCAGGAGATGGCTACCAATATTTCGCACCGTAGGGTGGCTTCTTTGGCTAAAAAAGACGGCGATACCTTGTTGTCTAAAATGTGTGGCGTAATTGCTTCCGACGAAGCTAGACATGCCAAAGCCTATAAAGATTTCATTTCTCGCGTATTTGAAGTTGATGCCAATGAAGCCATGTTGGCTTTCGAAGATATGATGCGCAAAAAAATCGTGATGCCGGCACACTTCCTAAGAGAAATGGGCTTGAAAATCGGTCAAACTTTTGGCCATTTTACCGATGCCGCACAACGTTTGGGCGTATACACTTCTACAGATTATGTAGATATCTTAAAACAATTAATTGGCGATTGGAAGATTGAAAGCATGAGAGAATTGAACGAAGCTGGCGAAAAGGCCAGAGATTATATTCTTGCCTTGCCTGATAGGCTGTTAAGGGTAGCCGAAAGAATGAAGAATCCAAGCATGGAATACAAATTCAAATGGATTTTAGCATAAAATGAAGCGACTTTAGGGTCGCTTTTTTTATGGCAGGAACTAGGGTTTTATGAAATATGGGTGTAACATTCTTTTCATTAAATCTTATAGACGGCTAAGACTACAGAATGTTTTTTATATTTGGGTTAAACTACACCTTACCTATGTCTATACTGAAATCATCAAAACTTGCCTTTTTGGCAATGGGGATGGCTATATCTGCTTATAGCTATGCCCAAACCGCAACCAATCCTGCACCCCATGTTATTCCGGCACTAAGAGCATGGAAGGGGGCCAGTGGCCAGTTTCGTTTAAAGAAGCAGGTAAATATTGCTATACAACCTGGAGCTAAGGCAGCATTGATGCCTTATATACAGACTTTTTTGAATGACTTGAGTATCGCTTTGCCAGGACATCGCTTTGTAATCAAAGACAGCCATCCTGCAAATGGAGATATCTATTTCAGCTTAAAGGCTGATAGTTCGATTAAAAAAGAAGGTTATATTTTAAAAATTGGCGATCGGATCGATATCGAAGCCCTTGAACCAAAAGGTGCATTTTGGGCTACGAGAACGCTTTTGCAGTTATTGGAGCAAGATCCACGGCATGAAAATATAGCAAAGGGAGAAGCCAGGGATTATCCGCAGTTTGCCGTACGTGGTTTTGTGTTGGATGTAGGCCGAAAGTTTTTTAGCCTGAAGTTTCTGCGCGATTATGTAAAACTGATGTCTTATTATAAACTGAACGACTTTCAGATCCACCTGAACGACAATGGTTTTAAGCAGTTCTTTAACAACGATTGGGACAAAACCTACTCGGCATTCCGCTTAGAAAACGAAACCTATCCCAATTTAACGGCCAAGGACGGAAGTTACAGCAAGAAGGAATTTATCGAATTGCAGCAGCTGGCTACAGCTTATGGCGTAAAAATCATTCCCGAAATCGATGTGCCGGCCCATTCCTTGTCTTTTGTAAAGGCGGTGCCCGAAATAGGAAGCAAGAAATATGGCATGGATCACCTCGATATCAACAATCCTAAAACGAAGGAAGTGATTAACAATGTGTTTAAGGAATACCTGAGTGGCCCTAATCCGGTTTTTATAGGCGATGAAGTGCATATTGGTACCGACGAATATGCCAAGGCCGAAGCGGAGAAGTTCAGGGAATTTACTGACGACTATATTAAATACGTGGAGAGTTTTGGCAAGAAAGTAAGGCTTTGGGGCGCGTTAACACATGCCAAAGGCAATACGCGGGTTAAGGTGAAAGACGTAACCATGAATGTATGGTACAATGGCTACGCCGATCCCAAAGAGATGATCGATTTGGGCTACGACGTGATCAGCACGCCCGATGGTTGGCTTTACATTGTGCCTAAGGCTGGCTATTACTACGATTACCTGAACCTCAAGAAAATCTATAACGAATGGACACCGAACATAATCGGCAATCAAACTTTTGAGGAGAACCATCCAAAAATTAAGGGTGGCTCTTTTGCCGTTTGGAACGATCATGTAGGCAACGGCATTACCGAAAAGGACGTACACGACCGTGCTTTTCCGGCTGTTCAGGTATTGGCCCAGAAAATGTGGGATGGTACGGCTGCTAAAAGCTTGCTGAGCTATGATGAATTTGCCAAGCAAAGCAAAAGGCTGGGCGAAGGGCCTGGACTTAACATGCGAGGCCAAATCATCGGCAAAGATAGTTTGGTACTTCATTACAGTTTCGACAACAAAAAGACTACCGATATCAGCGCCGATAAGCGTAAGGGGACGATTAGCCATTTGGTGCAATTTAATAAGGCTAAAGGTCGCAAATCGGCTTATTTTAAGGATGGAGAGGCCTATATCCAAACACCTTTAACAGGTATCGGTTACAACTATACGGTTTCGTTTTGGATCAATCCCGAGGAGGCGAATGCCGACGATGCCGTGCTGTTTTCATCAGCTGATGCCACGGTAAAACTTAAGCAGCAACAAACCGGAAAACTGGGCTTTTCGCGAGAAAACTACCATTACAATTTTAACTATAGTGTTCCTGCAAATACCTGGACGCACCTTGTGATTACCGGAAACAACAAAGGAACCAGCCTCTATGTAAACGGCAAGCTGCAAGAAAGGCTGGAGGGCGCCATGCAGGAATTTCCAAATACCAAAGACAAAATAGCCAAGGTACAAACCTTATTCTTCCCATTGGAGTATATTGGGGCACCTAAAAACAGTTTTAAGGGACAATTGGATGAAGTGAAGGTGTTTAACAAAATACTAAGCGACGAAGCCATCAAGAACCTGAAATAAGGTGAAAGACTAAAGCTTAAAGACCAAAGGTAAAAGGTAAAAGGTGAAAGGTTGGAAGGAGGAGGGTGTAAGGTAAAAGGGAAGCCTCGATTTGACGGCTTCCGTACCTCAAACCTCACATTTTCTTCCTTAAAAACCTAGAATAAAAGCTGGCCTTGTTGGGCAAAGTTAAAGCCACGGCCAAGCAGTTGTTTTTGGGTGACCATATCCCACATCAGCGGATTGGTATGGTTGAAGTGGATAAAATACAGCTTCCGCTTGGTCTGTTGGTCTTCTTTTTCGAACAAGGCTTCGGTTTCGCTGACCAACGGATGGGGTACTTCGGCAATGGGCCTGTTGCCCAGTTCGGTGTTGGTGTAGAACGTAGCATCAAGCAGGGCGATATCTACCTGTTTAACCTGGTCGATAATATTTTTGTTCCACTTGCTCCATTTGTCGATGTCGGGAATAAAGAGGTATTTTTTGGTCGCGGTTGTAATCTTAAAGCCTGCAGTTTCCGAATATTCGTCGCGGTGAGGTACCGTAAAAGCAGTAACGCTATTGTTTTCGATGCTTAGTGGCTCATCGACTTTTAAACTGATGAGGTTGATGTTCTTCAGCTTAACCAATTGGCTCCAAGGACCATTTTGTTCTAAAAATGCCTTCATTTGAGGAAGCACATAGACCTTTAAGCCGTTGGTATTCATGGCTTCCCGGCCAAACTCCATCAGACCTGTATAATGGCCAATATGGGCGTGAGTGATGAAAATGCCCTCGGGCAGGTAAGGGTATTGTTGGTGGGTTTGTCCGCTGAAATCCTGCAATTGCTGTTTAATATCAGGCGTAGCTTCGAAGAGCCACCATTTTTTATGAACAGGATCCACCAAAGCCAAGGCCACCACATTGCGTCGTATTTTAGGCTTGCTCCAGGCTTGGGTGCAACATATTTTGGTACAGCCCATTTGCGGGTAACCGGCATCTTGTGCCACGCCCAACACCAATAGGTAAGTAGTTTTAGGCTCCGCGAAGCTAAATGCATTGAGTTTAGCCAATAAAAGGGCTATTACTAAAATCAGTCTTCGAGGAGCCATCGCTTACATATTTCTTCTGTATTGTCCGCCAACTTCGTAAAGCGCCTTGCTAATCTGTCCCAAAGAGCAGATCTTGCATACTTCCATCAATCTTTCGAAGATGTTTTCGCCGGCTACGGCCGCTTTTTGCAATCCTTTGAGGGTATCTTCGGTTTTGGCCGAATTTCTCTCTTGGAAGGCTTTAAGTGCCTCGATCTGGTATTGTTTTTCTTCTTCGGTAGCCCGGATTACTTCGCCCGGAACAATAGTTGGCGACCCGTTTTTGTTCAAGAAAGTATTTACGCCCACGATCGGGAACTCGCCGGTATGCTTCAAGGTTTCGTAATACAAGCTTTCTTCCTGTATTTTTCCCCTTTGGTACATGGTTTCCATGGCACCCAATACGCCACCGCGGTCGTTAATACGTTTAAACTCCGTCAATACGGCTTCTTCTACCAAATCGGTCAGGTCTTCGATAATGAACGAGCCCTGCAAAGGATTTTCGTTTTTGGCCAGGCCCAGCTCGCGGTTAATGATGAGCTGAATAGCCATCGCCCTGCGTACCGATTCTTCGGTAGGGGTGGTAATGGCCTCGTCGTAGGCATTGGTGTGCAACGAGTTGCAGTTGTCGTAAATGGCATAAAGCGCCTGCAAAGTTGTTCTGATATCGTTAAAGTCGATTTCCTGCGCGTGCAACGAACGACCCGAGGTTTGGATATGGTATTTCAGTTTTTGCGAACGATCGTTGCCTTTGTATTTGTTTTTGATGGCTTTGGCCCAAATTCTTCTGGCAACACGGCCAATTACCGAATATTCTGGATCGATGCCGTTGCTGAAGAAGAAAGAAAGGTTTGGCGCAAAATCGTCGATGTGCATGCCACGGCTAAGGTAGTACTCTACAAAAGTAAAGCCGTTGCTGAGCGTAAAGGCCAATTGCGAAATCGGATTGGCACCGGCCTCGGCAATGTGGTAGCCCGAAATAGATACCGAATAAAAGTTGCGCACTTTTTCGTCGATGAAATATTTTTGGATATCGCCCATCATGCGTAAGGCAAATTCTGTAGAGAAAATGCAGGTGTTTTGGGCCTGGTCTTCTTTTAAAATATCGGCCTGAACGGTTCCGCGAACCGAACTGATGGCATGGGCCTTGATTTTGGCATAAACGTCGGCAGGCAGCACTTCATCGCCTGTTAGTCCTAATAGCATTAGTCCCAAGCCATTGTTGCTTTGCGGCAGCTCGCCTTGGTAAGTTGGACGTTCGATGCCTTTGGCTTTGAAAATTTGTTTGATTTTTGCTTCTACTTCAGCCTGCAAGCCATTCTCGATAATGTATTTTTCGCATTGCTGATCGATGGCCGCATTCATGAAAAAGCCCAACAGCATAGGCGCAGGACCATTGATAGTCATGGATACCGAAGTAGATGGCGCGCAAAGGTCGAAACCCGAATAAAGTTTCTTGGCATCGTCTAAAGTGGCGATACTTACACCAGAGTTGCCAATTTTTCCATAAATATCGGGACGAACGTGCGGATCTTCACCGTATAGGGTTACCGAATCGAATGCGGTCGACAAACGATGGGCTGGCTGACCCAGCGAAACATAGTGGAAACGCTTGTTGGTTCTTTCCGGACCTCCTTCGCCGGCAAACATCCGGGTAGGATCTTCGCCCTCGCGTTTAAGCGGGAATACACCTGCGGCATAAGGAAACTCGCCCGGTACGTTTTCGGTGAGCAACCAGCGCAAGATATCGCCCCAATCTTCGTATTTAGGCAATGATACCTTCGGAATTTTAAGCTTAGAAAGCGATTCGTAGTTTAAAGCTTGTTTAATTTCCTTATCACGCACTTTATATACGAAGAAATCGGCCGCATATTTCTCTTTTACGCCTGGCCATTGACGTAGCAGGCGCTTGCATTCGCCATCCAATTGTTCGTCGAGATAGCTGTAGGCATCATTCAAGCCATCGCCAAAGCTGTTGTCGAAATCCTTGGCCATGGCCATTACGCCTTGCAACTGATACAGTTTACGGGCAATCTGGCATTGCTTAGCTACCCATTCGTTATAGGTTTCGCTGGCTTCGGCAATTTCCGATAGGTAACGGATACGGTCTGGCGGAATGATGTAGATTTTTTCGGATTGGTTGCTGGTCATTTCCATGCCGGCTTTAAAGTCGACATTGGTTTTGGCCTTTAAACGGTCCATTAAGGCAACAAACAGGTTGTTCATGCCCGGATCGTTAAATTGCGAAGCCATGGTGCCATAAACCGGAATTTCCTCGTCTTTGGCATCGAAAAGATTATGGTTGCGCTTGTATTGCTTGCGTACGTCGCGCAGGGCATCTAAAGCGCCGCGTTTGTCGAATTTATTGATGGCTACCAAATCGGCAAAGTCTAACATGTCAATTTTTTCCAGTTGCGTAGCCGCACCGAATTCTGGTGTCATCACATAAAGCGAAACGTCGCAATGCTCGGTAATTTCGGTGTCTGACTGACCGATACCCGAAGTTTCTACGATAATGAGGTCATAGCCGGCCGCTTTACAGATGTCAATACTTTCCTGAACGTTTTTGGATAGGGCCAAGTTAGCCTGGCGTGTGGCCAGCGAACGCATGTAAACCCTCGGATTGTTGATGGCGTTCATTCGGATCCTATCGCCCAAAAGCGCGCCACCGGTTTTGCGTTTGGAAGGATCTACCGAGATAATGGCCAAGGTTTTGTCTTTTACCTCGATCAGAAAACGCCTCACCAATTCATCAACCAGCGACGATTTACCCGAACCGCCGGTGCCGGTTATCCCCAATACAGGAGCCTGGTTTTTGCTGGTCAGTTTTTTCAATTCGTCTACAAACTTTTGCGCACCTTCTGGATCGTTTTCGGCCACGGTAATAGCCGATGCGATGCTTTTAACCTCTTTTTGAGGAATATGCGTCAATTCGTTGGTAATGGCTTCGGTGGTAATGAAATCGGTTTGCTCCAGCATGTTGTTGATCATGCCTTGCAGACCCATTTTGCGACCATCGTCTGGCGAGTAAATCCTGCTGATGCCATAAGCCTGCAGTTCTTCGATTTCTGAAGGGAGGATTACACCGCCACCACCGCCAAAAATTTTGATATGGCCTGCGCCCCTTTGCTGCAACAGGTCGTACATGTATTTGAAATATTCGATATGGCCACCTTGATAGGAAGTCATGGCAATACCTTGCACATCTTCTTGGATGGCACAATTTACCACTTCTTCTACCGAGCGGTTATGACCCAAATGGATTACTTCTGCACCTGACGATTGCAAAATGCGACGCATGATGTTAATGGTGGCATCGTGCCCATCGAAAAGGGCTGCAGCGGTTACAAAACGGATTTTATGCTTGGGTTTATAGACTTGAACTTGCTCCATGGAGTATTTTATATTTGGTGAGCAAAGTTAACAAAAACTAGGTAGCGGCCATAGAAATCACCGAATAGATACAAATAGCTGACATAGCAAAAAGCCCCGTCATTTGGCGACAGGGCTTTTAGAAATAGCTTTTGCGAGCTTTAAGCGTTTATTGGTGGGTCAGTTCGGTAATTGGCGAACCTACGCTGCCGCTTGGCATCTGAATGTGCAACATGGCTGCCAAAGTAGCTGCAATGTCGGTCATGTAATGGGTTTGGTTGGTTTTGCCAGGCTTTACTTTCCAGCCCATAAATACCAACGGAATATGCGAATCGTAAGGATACCAGGCGCCGTGCGTGGTACCGGTTTCGCCACCATCAAACCAGTTTGGCTTCAGGATGAAATAGATATCGCCACTGCGACGGGCATTGTAGCCATTGGTTATTCTTTTTCTGATTTCTTCCGGAATGGTTGAAGTATTCATAATCTGTAAATCAACTGCATCGGCAATGGATTCTTGTTTTCTCAGGTAGTTTACAGTGGCTTGTTTGATTTCGGCAAAGTTTGCTTTTTTCTCATCGATTACGCTATGGTCGAAATAAACCTCGTTGTTCATTACCGTAATCACAGATTTTTGCAATTTGAATTGGTTTACCATGATGCTATCGATGCCTTTGCGCAATTTAGAATTGCTAACCAAGCCACCCGGCAGTTTGTTTTCTTTCATAAATCCGGGAACGTGCGCTACCGCGTGGTCGGCCGATAGGAAGAACAAATAATTGCCTTTGCCCAGTGTTTTGTCCAAATAGTTGAAGAAATCTTCCAAATCTTTATCCAAACGCAAATAAGTATCTTCAATCTCGATAGAGTTTGGACCGAATTGGTGACCTACGTAGTCGGTTGATGAACAGCTGATGGCCAAGAAATCGGTATTACCGGTTTGGCCCAGTTTTTCTTCCTTGATGGCAATTTTAGACAAATCGAAGGTCATGGTGTTGCCATAAGGTGTGCTCCTGATCAGGTCGTAGTTTTTGCCGATGGCATCGGTTAGTTTATGCGGAAAAGCGGAAGTGCTTTCGCCTTTGAATTTACCTTCGTAAGGTTTATCATCGGCTGTGCTTTGGATATAGGTAGAGATTGGATATAAGGTATTCCAGTTTTTGGCGTAGAAATCGTTAGCTACTTTCTTTTTGTTGTAGTCGGATACCCAAGTAGGCAGGGTTTGCATGTAATAGGTGCTGGTAATCCAATCGCCGGTACCGCCGTCATACCAATAAGCGGCATTGGCCGAGTGGCCGGCCGGTAGGATAGAACCCCTGTCTTTTTGCGAAATACCGATTACCTTGCTTCTAAAGTTGGTCGCCAAACGTAGTTCGTCGCCAATGGTAGTTACCAGCATGTTTTTTGGCGACATTTCGCCAGCTCTGGTGCTGCTGCCAACTGTTTTTACATCTCTGTCTTCCGAGCAGTAAACATCCCTGCCCAATTCTGGATCGTACCAGTTGTTGCCGATGATGCCGTTAATGGCAGGTACAGAACCCGTATAGATAGAGGTGTGGCCGCAGGCCGTATAGGTTGGCGTATAAGGAATGAAGGTGTTTTCGGCAGAAAAACCATCATTGATCAGGCGTTTAAATCCGCCTTTGCTGTAACGATCGTAAAAACGGTAAAGATAGTCCCAACGCATCTGGTCTATAACCAGGCCCACTACCAGTTTAGGGCGAGCAACGGTTGCCGGATAGTTGCTTGTCGTTGTGCTTGGCTTAGTCCACTTTTGTGCAAAAACCTGCACATTGAGTAGCGCTAAACCCAAAATTAGGGAATACTTGAATTTCATATGAGTTAAGTTATGCCGTAAAAGTAGCAATTGATGTGTGAAGTACGAATGAATTTAAGGTAAATAATGTATCATTTGTTATATCATTTCTGCTACAACAAAGGTGCTTCCACCTACAAATATCAAATCTTTTGGTCCTGCGCTTTGCTTGGCATCGGCTAAGGCTAAGGCAACACTGGCAAAGGTTTTTCCTTGTAAGCCGAATGCTGCCGCTTGTTGGGCCAGCTCAGTGGCGTCCAGCGCTCTTTCTAATTGTGGCTGACAGAAATAGTAGATAGCTTCTTTGGGCAACAAGGCCAGCACCCCCGAAATATCCTTGTCTTTGACCATGCCGATTACCATATGCAACTGTTCGTGTGCTGTGTTTTTGATATTCTGCAACACCTCGGTAATTCCGGCTTTGTTGTGACCGGTATCGCAGATGACCAAAGGGTTTTTGCTTACGGTTTGCCACCTGCCTTGTAAGTCAGTTAGTTTTTTTACGTTTTTTAAAGCTTTGTAAATTGCCTGATTGGGAATAGCATAGCCTTGTTTTCGAAGTTGAATAACGGATTCGATAACGGTGAGGATATTCTTCAACTGATAGGTGCCGGTTAAGTCGAGGGCTAGTTGTGGCAAGATACAATGCTTACCTTCAAACACATCTACTACTAAGTACGCACCTTTTTGATGCACATTGGCGATGTGGAGCTTTGCAGCTGCAAAGTAGATTGGCGCATTTTCGGCTTTTGCTTTTTTGGCAAAAACAGGTTGGGTTTCCGAATGGGTTTCGCCGATTACTACTGGAATGTTTTTCTTGATGATACCTGCCTTTTCGAATGCGATTTGGGGCAGGGTATCGCCTAAGATATTGGTATGGTCTAAGCTGATATTGGTGATAATCGAAAGCTCGGGGGTGATGATGTTGGTTGAATCCAGTCGACCGCCCAAGCCTACTTCAATAACAGCGATGTCTACTTTTTCTTGCGCAAAGTAATCGAAGGCCATGGCAACGGTAGCTTCAAAAAAAGAAGGTTCTATGGTTTCGATCAATTGTTTTTGGCCTTTTACAAAAGCTTGTACAAAGGCTTTCGAAGCCATTTTGCCATTTACCCGGATGCGTTCCCTAAAATCTTTGAGGTGTGGCGAAGTATATAAGCCGGTTTTGTAGCCGGCCTCCTGCAAGATGGCGGCCAGCATGTGCGAGGTAGAGCCTTTGCCATTGGTGCCGGCAATGTGTAAAGTTTTAAACTTGTTTTGCGGGTTGTCGAGTGCATTGCATAAGGCAAGTGTGTTATGCAAATCCTTTTTAAAAGCTACAGCGCCTACGCGGGTAAACATGGGCAATTTGCTGTATAAAAAATCAAGGGTTTTTTGATAGGTCATACGGAACTTTGAACAGCAAAAATAGAAATAATTTCTTTTCGGTTTTCAGTTGATGAAAAGGAACAGATACACAAATTTTTGATAAACTTAATGCCTTAATGGTTAACAAATTTGAACCACTTGAGATGCCTGAGAAAAGCTAAGCATATAGTTTGATCGCAAAACCAAGTAACTTTTTAATTCCTTAATGGTGTTGTTGCGTAAGGTTTTGGACCACCTAAGACACCTGAGAAAAGCTAAGACAGGGTTAGGTTAATTAAAAGGGAACCTTAATTCCTAAATGGTTAACAGATTTGAACCGCCTGAGGCACCTAAGAAAGACTAAGGCAGCGATAAGAGAAGAAATTTTTTTAATCTTAATTCCTTAATGGTTGCCATTAGGAAAGGTGATAGCAATATCTTAAACATTTAGTTTTGAGCGATAATCTCCTTATATTTGCTTGGTATTTAACTGCTCCCATCTCCTGTGATTAATAAGTTTACTCTTTTTCTACTGCTTTTTATTGGTTGTTTTTTCAGGCTCGAAGCACAAACCTTTTATGTAAGTTCTCCGACTGGCTTAGGCGTAAGTTCTGCTATCTATAAAGTTGATATTACAAGTGCCGGAGTAGTATCTACTAGAATAGCAGATTGTTCGCCAGGTGACCAGTACTTTTCGATTGCCATGAATAAAAGTAACTTATTCTGGTTGCGCGATAAGATTTATACAGCCGATATCAATGGGAATAGCACAGAAAATTGTAGGCCCTTGTTTCCATATATGTCAAGCTCAAATGCGCTAACACTTGGGGCCGATAATAAGTTATATTATTGTTCTAGTTTCTTATTTAGCACGGATATAAACACAGGACAAAGCGAAGCCATTGGGCCACTCAATTATTCCTCTTCTGGAGATATGTGTTTTTATAAAAAAGAGCTATACATGGCTTCTTATCAGGGAATAGTTAAGGTAAATCTAAAAGAGCCAAATAAGAGTACGCTTCATATTCCGATGGCGGGAGGTAATATTTACGGAATTGTTAGTGTTTCGACAGGTTTGAGAAAGAATACGGTGTATGGATTAGAAAATATTAATAATAAGACAAACATTATCGAATTTGATATAGAAAACCAAAGGGTAGTTGGGATTGTTGGAACACTCCCTTATAGTGTGCTAGATGCCGCCAGCATGGTTGAAGATGGAAGCATTATAGGCATTGAGGTAGATAAAATAGACATTAATCAAGACTGTAGCTTGGGCAACAAAGCCAATGTAGATGTAATTACAGCCCCTCATCTCGAAGATTTTACCTATACGCTAAATGGCGTAACCAATACCACCGGCAAATTTACTGGATTATCAAAAGGACAATATACACTTTCCATAACCTCTGCATCTGATTCATATACCACAACCGTTGATGTTCCCGAATTAAGTCTGGTTAAACCGGTTTATAGCTGGCAAACTAAAAATCAGCTATGCGATGCCCTTGGAGAAATTACTTTCAATACCCCTGATCAAAACAGTACCTACCAGATCAGGTACGGTAATAAATTGTTTCCGCTAAATAGCTCCTTTCCCAATTTGGTAGCCAACCAATCGTACCACTTTGAGATACTTAACAAATATGGCTGCAAGGTTGACGATTTGAACCTGGCTGTCGGTAAAGACAAATGCACCATTAAGTTTGATAAGGTTCTGGTAGCGCAGCAATGCGATGTTTACCATAAAGGCGTAATTAATGTTTTGACCAAACCGCATACGGCTAGTTATACCTATACACTAAATAATAGTCTTGCCAATTCGACAGGGGTATTTAAAGATTTAGCCCCTGGTTCCTATACGATTAAAATTGCTTCTGACGAGGATGAGTTTGAAACAACGGCCATTGTGCCCGATTACAAACAAATGCAACCGCAATTTGGCTTTGTCAAAATTAATCCTGCCTGTGCCGCAAAGGGAAGTATCCAATTTAATGACCCCTCGGCCAGTAACGCTTATCAAATAAAGTATCAAAGCAATGTTTTTGATTTGGATCACTCTTTTACTGGGCTGGAAGTAGGTACGCATCATTTTGTTATTTTAACTAAAAACGATTGCTTGGTAGACGAATATGATGTCCAACTGGTTTATGAGCCATGCCCAATCGTAATCAACGATATAGAGATACAGCAAGAATGTAACGTGTTGGGAAAAGGGTTGATCAGAGTTATCGTGCCACCAATTCCAGAAACCTATATTTTTACGTTGAACAATTCGGTCAGCAATAGTACAGGTATATTTAATATGCTTAGTCCCGGAACTTATAACATCGAAGTGAAAGCATCGGGTGGTGCTCCTGCCGTTACCCGACAAGTAGTTGTACCCGATTATTCGCTGAGCAAGCCTGTTACGGTAGTCAATGCCAAGAACCCCGCCTGCGCTTTGGCCGGTGAAATTTCTTTTTCCATCGGGAGCAATTCGGCCGATTATAATATCCGATATAATGGAACGGTTTATCCGGGCAGCCATGTATTTACCGGACTGAATGCCAACAGCTATTCGTTTACTATTTTAAGGCCTAACGGTTGTTTGGTTGACGAAAAGGAGGTGAAGCTGGTTTATGAGCCATGCCCCATTGTGATCAGCAATATAGAGATACAGCAAGAATGTAACGTGTTGGGAAAAGGATTGATCAAGGTTATTGTGCCACCAATTCCAGAAACGTACACTTTTACGTTGAACAATTCGGTAAGCAATAACACAGGTATCTTTAATATGCTTAATCCGGGAACGTATAACATCGAAGTGAAGGCATCTGGTGGTGCACCAGCAGCCTATAGAACGGTGGTTGTTCCTGATTATTCGTTAAGTAAGCCATTGGTGGCTGTAAATAGCAAGAATCCAGTTTGTGACCTGGCCGGCGAAATTTCTTTAAATATAGGAGGCCGATCAATGGATTATACTATTCAATATAAAGGTGTAATTTATCCCGGCAACCATGTATTTGCCGGTTTGTACGAGGGCAATTATACTTTTGTTATACTCAAACTTAATGGCTGTATTGTTGATGAATTAAGTGTAGCCCTAAAAACAGAGGTTTGTAACGATGTATCGTATCCCAATGCCTTTAGTCCGAATTTCGATAATATAAACGATACCTTTAAGGCTAAAGAGGGAAGTAGGGCTTTTAATTTTAAGATCCAAATTTTTGATAGGAGGGGTGTAATAGTCTTTTCTTCAAATAAGCTGTATGATGCCTGGGATGGAAACTATAAGGGCCAGCCAGCTCCAGTAGGAACTTATTTTTGGATAGCCTCTTTCAAAACCCAAGAGCATAAGGAGATTACTAAGAGAGGATCGGTAACGTTGATTAGATAGAAGTCTATAATCAATGCTGAAAAAGATACAAAGTTCTTATCAATCTTAATTTCTTAATGGTTAATAGTTTTTGGACCATCTAAGGCACCTGAGGAAAACTAAGCAAGGGTATAGTTTAACCGCAAAGTCAAGAAGCTGTTTTTAACCTTAATTTCTTAATGGTTAATAGTTTTGAACCACCTAAGACACCTGAGAAAAGCTAAGGCAGGGTTTTGGTTAATTTCGAAAGTCATATTTGATTGTATAAAAAGCTGAAGAAAATTAGAATCGATCTAGGACTTGAGAGCGACATAGCCTGGGTTCTATTGTAATCCAAAGCTAAAGATGACGATTCCACTACGTATATTGTTATCTATTTTACTTTTTATTAATGAAGACTTAAGAACAGCTTCTAAACATTTTCTTTGTAATTCGGGGTCAGCGGTAGTAGATTTTTGAAGGTATACTTTGGCATTGATAATTCTCCCTTCGCTATCATAAAATGCTTTGATAGCCACCTTTCCTCTTATTTGGCTATTGTCAATTGGCTTGGAAAGATTACTGAATTTGTCTAGTGAGATAGGTTGGTTGCCATTTCCCGCCCCCCCCTCTCCATAATTAGGTGCTAAGGGGTCACCATCAGGATCTCCTTGGTTGCCCGGTGTATTTCCGGTGCCATCGCCTTGGCCGGTGCCGTTGTTCTTTTTGCCGGTATATAAGGCATTCGGATTGATGGCGGGTTTTGCTGGTTTCTCTTCTTTGGTAGAAGTGGCCGTAACCGTAGTTTTCTGTGTTTTGGTCGTTACCGCAACTGCATCCTCGGTATTTTGGGTCTGTATTTCCTTACTGGTTTCTGTTGGTGTATTTGGGGTAACTTTGGTTTCGGGTGTAACCTTGTCTGGTAGTTTTTGGTTGGCATTTTCAGCCATTGATGGCTCTTCGATGCTGGTATAGTCATCGCCCATGCCTTCGGCTGCTGTGCCATAGTTCACCACCATACCGCCCATGCCAAATTCTTCCTTGGGCTGGAAGCTGCCGATTACGATAAAAAAGCTAACCAAAAGCAGAAAACCCATAATCCCCACAGAAATGGCTATGGCTTTCGGATAATTATTTTCTTCTTTATGTACCATTATTTTTTAGGCTCAACTGCTACAACAAGCTTTAATTTCAATTTGTTTGCAATGTCGTTTACCACAAATCCATCCTGATAGGTTACATTGCGGGCCACATATAAAAGAATGGTCAAATCGGGTGCCATTTTTTGGTATTCGGCTATCACAGGCTCTAACTGGTCGATGGTTACCGGTTTTTTCTCCACGAAATATTTCAGATTCTCATCTATGGTTACCGTTACGGCCTTTTTGGCGGTCGACTGCTGTCCGCTAGACGATTGCGGCAAGAGCAATTTAACCACCGTTGGATTGACCACGGCAGAAGCCAATAAGAAAAACAGCATCAGGAAGAACATGATGTCGTTCAGCGCCGATGTATGTACCTCTACACTTCCTCTTGTTCTCTTGCGTAAATTCATTATTTGCCCGGTTCTTCTAATAGGTCAATAAAATCAATGGCGTCGGTTTCCATCTTCAAGATGATCTTCTCTACCATAATGTTTAGGATGTGGTACAACACATAGGCAATGATACCGATGATCAGACCCGTGGCCGAAGTAATCATTTTGGTGTACAAACCACCCGAAATGGTGCCGATTTCGATAGCGCCTTTGATCGATACCTGATGGAAGATGGTAATTACCCCCACAATGGTACCCACGAAACCCAACATGGGCGCAATACCGGCAATGATACCCAAAATACCGATGTTTTTTTCGAGTTTGGAAACTTCGAGCTTGCCGGTGTTTTCGATGGCGCCCTCAATATCCTTGATTGGTCGGCCGATGCGCTTCAGGCCTTTTTCGAGCATGCGAGCCAAAGGCGATTTATTGTTTTTGCACAGGGCGATGGCAGCTTCCAAGCGTCCTTCGTGTATGTTCTGCCTGATTTGGAAAAGCAGGTTCGATTCGTCTTTTGACGATTTGCGGATGGTCAAATATCTTTCGGTAAAAATAACCAATGCCAAAAAGGCCAAGAAAGCCAAGGGGATCATTACCCAACCCCCTTTAAACAAAAGGTCGATAAAATGGAGTTCTTTTTCGGTAGGAACGGCATTGGCCGCCGTGTTGCTTGCACTATCTAAAGTTTTTTGTAAGGTGTCTTGTGCTGCTAGAAGCAATGTCATCATGTTACTGTTTTTCGTTTTTTAATTTGATCGACTGTGTATAAATTCCTGGGTCTTTGAGTACTTTCTGTAAACTGTCTTCGTATTTTTTGGCCAGTTCGGGTTTGGTAAACGTACCTGCACTGATATTGATTCTCGTTTTGGAGAGCCTTACTTTTTTGCCTGTAATTTTTCGCGTGGCCAAGTTGGCAATAATCTTATCGGCAACTTTATCGGTTTTTACCGAAGCGACCAGTACCTCGTAAACCATTACATTGCTATCGATAGCAGTGCTGTCTTTGCTTAAGGTTACCAAGGCATTGTTTTTAGCCAAGCTATCGGCTTTTGTCGTGTTGGCCTGGTTCTTTAACGTGTCGAGTGGGGCACTTGGTACATTTTGGTCGTGGGTGCCTTCAAAATTCTTTTTAAGGTATTTATTAAAGAATGCAGGATTGATAAAGTAGGCGATAGCGCCCAAGGCTACGATAACAAGCAGTATAATTAAAATTTTGATGAAGAAAGGCATGCTTTTTTTTGGCTCTTCCTCTTCAGTATAAACCTCAGTATGTTGGGCAACCGGTGCCTGTTCTTCGGCTGGCTGATCAGCCGTTTCTACAGTTTCTATTTTTGGGGCTTCATAAACCGTAACCGGCTCTCTAACCGTTTCTGTAGTTTGTTCTGCTTCCTGAATAGAGGCAGTGGGCGTTACCTCTGCTATTTCTTCGTGAATAGATTGTTCGTCGCTTTCGGCTTCAACCGTGTTTTCTTGAACTGGAACTTCTGCTTCAACCTCGTTATCGTCAACTGTTACTTCTTCAGTTTCAATAGGGGCTACAGGATGATCTGTTGTTCCATCCCCGGGATTTTCTTCTTCCAGTCTGTTTTCTTCTTCAATCTCTGCTAAATCTTCGTCTTGAACCGGTTCTTCTGCGTGAGTGTCTTGTTGCTTGAGGTCGCTTAACGTAGGCAAGCCATAAAATTCGAATCCAAAACTGCTTTCGGCTTCCGGCTCAAAAACAATTTCGCCGTTAACCAGCTTCAGTTTGCCTATGGGTTCCAAATCGGCTTCCTGATGGTCGTGCAGCTTGGCCTGGATCTGCTCGGCAAACTCGCCAATAAAGTAATTGCTCGATTCGATGCTGATGTTTCTTCGCTGACTGATAAAACCAGCCAGTTCTTCCTGTTCCTTAAGCTCGGTGGTAAAAGCCAGCGCATAGCTCGGCGGTATGAAAGCATGCTGGGCTGCATCGTATTTACCAGGCGTTTTCTTTTTATACAGCGTACCCAAACCCACAATACCCACGGTTTTGCGGGTTTGTAAAAGCTCGGTAAGGTATAATAGTATATCCATTCTGGTAAAAATAGACTTTAATATTTAATTTTCAATGATTGAATTTTGAATGACTGAATTATTGAATGTTAAAAAATTGAACAAATCTACATTCCCTCATTCATTAATTCGGTCATTCTTTCATGCTATCCCTCTCTTATTCACTCATTCAATCATTCACTCATTCTTTCATTCTCTCCCGCAATCCTTACTTAAACGAGTAGCTTACGCCACCAAAAATGTTAAAGCCATTGGTGCGGTAGTATAAAAACCTGCTGTAATTGGCGTTAAGGATGTTGTTGGCTTTTGCAAAAACCGACAGCCTGTTGTTGATTTTGTAATCGGCACCCACGCCAAGGTCAACAAATCCTTTGACGTTAACCACGCTTTCTTTGGCTGGATCTGGAACCGGTGGATAAGTGCCATCAGGATTTAACGGATTAGCGTTGTATACTTTAGCCTTGCTGTCGTCTTGGATAACCACATTGGCGTTAAAAGTAAGCTTTTTGTTAAAGGTGTAGGCAAAGTTAGAGCTGACGCGCAACTGCGGCTTAAAATAACTTTCCTGTTCTATGGCCGGTTTATAGTCTTCCAAGTTCAGCTTTCCGGTCCATTTCAGCTCATCGCTCACCTGTACCGAAATTTCGCCTTCCAGGCCCAACAGTTTCATGTTGCCAAAATCGTAGATCACATCGAACTTGTTGAAGTTGGCAAAGCTATTCACGAACAAAGGCATATCGGTTATTTTTTTGCTGTAGAACCTCGCTTTGTAGCCAAAACCCGGTCCGCCGGTACCTTTGATACCACCACTGATGCTTAGTTTTTCTACGCTGTTGCGAATGGCAATATTGCTGTTCAGGAATGGATTTTCGTCGGTAAAGTTTTTCAGGGTATTGCGGTTTACATCGCCTTTTACTTCTCCAAATACTTGTAAAAAGTCTGGAATTAAGGTGAAATCGGCGGTTACGGCAGGAAAGATACGGGTATCGGAATATTTGCCAAACTCCTGTACAAAGTTAATTCCGGCAGTAATCTTTACGCCTTTGGTTTGCAACTTGATGTAAGGGTTTAAGCGCAGCAAATTGTTCGATACGCTGTTGTTGGCGTCTTTGGTATTGCCCATTTCGGTGTTGGCCGCCAAGCCCAGGTTAAAACCGCTGATCCTTTTGTTAAGGTAGCCGGTAATGCTTACCGCTTTTTCATTGGCGTCAAATTTATCGCTCAGCAAATAGGCATTGACCTTGGCCGCATAGCTCAGGGCATTTTCGTCGTTGGTAAATTTGTTCACCACTTCGCCTTCAGCCTCAAAAAAGTTGAATACCTGTCTTTCGGGATTTGGATTTAAGGTAGGATTGGCATTGTCAATTCCGTAGAAAAACAAACCATGCCTCTCGTAGTTCAAGCGGCCACTTAAAGTAGCCTTATCGCCAATACTGCGGCCAAAAACGCTCAATTGCTGATTGTTTTCGTTTTGCTTGTTCAGTTTGCCTTCTTGACTGAAGTGCCTGAAAAATGCACCGGCTTGCAAGGCTTCATCGCGACCGATGTTGACATAGGCTTCGCCCAATAAGGTAGCCAAAGAACCTACGCCGCCTTTTACATAGCTGTTCATCAGTTCGGCTTGACGCTCGTCGGCCAGTTGTTGCGCCTGTAGCTTTTGGATATCGGAATTCAATTCCAGTTTGCGGTCGGTTAAGCTGTAGTTGAATTTGGCCTTGTAGGTTTTTACGTTGCTCAAATCCGGACTTCTTCTCAGTTTTACCGCTTCGGCTAATACGGGTTTGTAGGGTCTGATGACTTCAATTTCTTCGCTTACTGCTTTTTCTGGTGGTTTAACATCCTGTGCCATCAAAGTGGTAGCGCTTGCCGTTAAGAGTAGTAGGGTGGTATATAGGGTTTTATATGATCTCATCTTCATCTGCTAGTTTATTTTTGCTAATTTTTCTTTGGCGGTAGGCACAATGTCGTCCTTGCCTTCGTAATTGTCAATAATGCTTAAAAGCGTGCTTTTGGCCTGTAGCTTATCTTTAAGAGCCAAATAGTTGTCGGCTAATAAAATAAAGGATTTGGCTACCCAATAATCATAAGATGGCATGTTATTGATCAGGTCGAAACAGGTTTTCTGCGATGTTTTGTAGTCGCCTTTGGCATATTGAACGGCGGCCAGGTTGTATTTGGCTTCGGCGGCAGCAACGGTTTTGGTTTTGGCCACTACGTTGTTGAAGGCTTTAACCGCTTGTACAGTATCGGCTTTGAGCAAGTAGGCCTTGCCGGCAAATAAGTCTGAGCTGTTTTTCTCCTCCTCAGAAGCTTTATCCGCATTTTTGATGATATCGGCATATTTGATCATATCGTCGGCCATGCCCAAAGCATTGTAGGCTTTGATGAGGTTGTTGATGGCGTAATTATAATGCACTTTGTAATCGGCCGTAGTTTCGAGCCTTTTCAGGTAAACGATGGCTTCGTTGTATTTTTTCTCGTCCATCAGCACCTTCGATACGCTCATGAGCGAACGCTCGGTATAGTCGCTGGTCCAATCGTTCAAAATATAATCGTAATCGGCAATAGCTTCTGATGAGCGGCCCAACTTAACCAACGATTCGGCACGGATAAATTTGGCTTCTTTGTCGTGGATCGGTTTAGGGAATTTCTCTAAATAAGCATTGATGGCTTCGTAAGTGCCCTGTGCATCGCCTTTGAGGTACCTGTTGTTGGCTGCTTGGAACATGATGTTGTCTTGCTCGCTCATCGAGTAGTTGCCCAATGGCGTAGTAGCCGCATAAGCAATAAAGCCGTTGGCATCGCCCTTATCAACATAAATGTTCTTGATCGATTCAAGCGCTTGTTTGGCCTCTGGTGCACTTGGATAATCGCGGATTACCTTTTTGAAAGATTCAAGTGCCGCATCGTCCTGGTCCTGGTTGTACTGTACCAAGCCAATGGTTACCAAGGCACGTGGCACATAACTGCTTCGTGGATATTTGGCTACCAAATCAACCAAGTCTGATTTCGATTTGTCGAAGTCGCCTTTATTGAAATAGGTGTAAGCGGTTTCGAAACCGGCATCGTCGGCATAGTTCGAGTTAGGGAACTTGCTTAACAGGCTCTGCATGGTAGCGATTTTGGTGTCATCTTGTTTTTGCAGGCCATAGATCATCCCTTTTTGAAACAAGGCATAATCTTCGCCGGTTAGCTTGCCGTTGATGATTTTGTTGTAGTTGGCCATCGCTTCGCTGTAGTTTTTGTTCACGAAATACGAATCGGCCAAACGCAAGGTGGCATCGTTAACGGTTTTGGCATCTTTATCGTTGCCTTTTAAGAAACGCTCGAAATAGGTGGCGGCTTTAGGGTATTTTTCATCTTCGAAAGCAGCATAGCCCAAGGCATAATTGGCAAAATTGTAGACTTCGGTTTGGTCAGCATCGGGCAAGGTCAGGAATTTTTCGAAAGTCTTAACGGCTTCGCCAAATTTGCGCAGTTCGTACATCGATTCGGCCATCCAGTATACGCTTAAGGCATAAATTTCTTTGTCTTCGTTAAAGTTGCCCGAGCGCAAGAACATCGATAGGGCATTAGGAAAGGCTCTTTCGTTATAAAACTCTAAACCGCGGAAATAAGTTACTTTTTGGTAAGCGGCCTTGGCTTCTGGGGTTTTGTTTTGGATGGGTTCTAAAATATCGATAGCGGCCTGATAGTTCTTGCTGGTCAATAAAATTTCGCCCAACAAGGTCTTGGCCTCGTTTATTTTTCTTGAATTCGGGAATTGCTTCAAGAAGGCTTGGGTAGCCTCTAAGGCTTGCGAATTGAAATCGAGCTCATAGCTGAGTTTGGCGTAGCTGTACCAGGCCTCTTCTTGGATCACTTTGTCCAAATCTAACCGCGATGCCCTGAAAAATGCGCTTCTGGCTTTTTCCTTGTTGTTTAACTTAAGCGACGACTGGCCCAAGGTGTACATCCCGTTTTGCAGGTACACATCGTCGGTATTGAGTTTTTCTAATACGCCTACCGATTCTTTGTACTTGCCGTTTTGAAATAAGGCATAGCCATACTGATAAATGAAAAGGTTGTTTTTGGTTTGGTTCTTGTCTTTGGCGTAAAACTCGGCAAAGTATTTTTCGGCATTTTTGAATTCCGATTTGGCAAAATAAGAGGCAGCTACCAAGCTGAGCATTTCCGGCTCGTATTGCTGCTTGGTTTTGGCCATGGCCGGAATGGCATAATCGATCACATCATCATAGCGCTCATCTAAATAATACATCGAAGTGATGTAATATGGATAGCTGGCTTCGTAAGTTGGCGAGCCTTTGAGCTTTTCGAAATTGGCCAAGGCGGTTTTATACTCCTTGTTCAGGTAGTTGATGTAAGCAAAATAATAGGTGGCACTTTCCTTGAACGGCGAATCTTCTTTTTTTACGGCTTCGAACAAAGGCTCTGCCTTGTCGTAGTTTTTAAGCTCGAAATACGAATAACCCTGTTTAAACTGATATTCGAGGCGCTGTTTTTGCGAAAGAGAGTTTGGTTCTGTTTTCTCGAACCATTCTAGGGCTTTTGCATAATTTTTTTGTGCGAAATAAGATTTGCCCACATGGAAATAGGCCAGTTTGGTATTCGGGTTGAGCGGATATTCTCTGATGAACTCCTGAAATAAGGCTTCGGCATCGGCATTGCCCAGTTCTAAGGCACAAACGGCGGTATAAAACTTGGCATTTTCTTTCAGCAAGCTCAGTTCGGCATTGCTTACCTGTTGGGTACTGCTTTTGCTCCTTACTTGTTCTACCAGCTTAAATTGTTGGGCGGCGGCAACGTATTTTTCGTTCTGCAACAGCTCTAGGCCGGTTTGGTAGTTTTTGTTGAGACTGACTAACGGACTGATTTGGGCAAAACCGGCGCTTATGCCGCCAACTAAAAAGAGGGGAACAAAGAGAAATTTCTTCTGCATAGATTTCAAATATGGTTGCTACTAAAGTAAGGCATCTAAAAGTACATATCAACATAAGAAATTAACATCTGTTGATAACACAGGTTTAACGAATGGTTTTTTGAAATGGTATAGCCAAGGGGGCGTTGTGGAAAAATTCAGTGGTAAGGCTGAAGCTGGAAGGTTGATGGCGAAAGGTAAAAAGACTAAAGTCTAAAGACCAAAGTTGAACGATTTTGGAAACATCTATTCCCTCAATAATGGGAAGATTGCCGAGGCGATTGATGACTAAAAGTCTAAAGCTAGGCCATCGACTATAGACATTTAACTTCTGGACTTTAGACTTTCCGACTATGGACTATCGACTAAGGACCAAAGGCTTCCTCCAACTAATCCTTCTGACTGGCCAGCAAATACAGCACCGCCATCCGTACCGCTACGCCGTTTTCAACCTGCTCGAGGATGATGGATTGCTTGCTGTCGGCTACATCGCTGGTAATCTCCACGCCACGGTTAATCGGGCCCGGATGCATCACTATAATTTCTTTATCGAGGTTATCGAGGATTTGTTTATTTAACCCATACATCATGGCATATTCGCGTTGCGACGGGAAATACTTGATGTCTTGTCTTTCTAATTGGATGCGGAGCATATTGGCTACATCGCACCAGTTGAGGGCTTTGATCAGGTCGTGTTCTACTTTTACGCCCAGGCCTGCAATGTGTTTGGGAATTAAGGTGGTTGGTCCGCAAACCATAACCTCGGCACCTAGCATCTGTAGGCACAAGATGTTCGAAATGGCTACACGCGAGTGGAGGATATCGCCCACAATCACCACTTTTTTACCGGCCACATCGCCTAGTTTCTGGCGGATGGAATAGGCATCGAGCAAGGCTTGCGTAGGATGTTCGTGTGCACCGTCGCCGGCATTTACAATTTGGGCCTTTACGTGCTTGCTCAAAAATACACCTGCACCGGCATAAGGATGGCGCATCACCACCATATCGACCTTCATGGCCAAAATATTGTTTACCGTATCGATGAGGGTTTCGCCTTTGCTTACCGAAGAAGAAGAGGCCGCAAAATTCACCACATCGGCCGATAGCCTTTTCTCTGCCAGCTCGAACGAAAGTTTGGTCCGGGTAGAGTTTTCGAAAAAGATATTGGCAATGGTAATGTCTCTCAGCGAGGGAACTTTTTTGATGGGGCGGTTAATAACATCCTTGAAATTATCGGCAGTTTCAAAAATCAATTCAATATCGTTCAGGTTAATATCTTTAATGCCTAAAAGATGTCGTGTTGATAGTTTTTCTGCTGCCATTTCTATGTTATTGCTTATCTGATAATAAAATCACTTTGTCTTCGCCCTCGTTCTCCTTCCAGCTTACCTTTACTTTCTGCGAATCGACGCAGTCTACCTGTTGCCCGATGTAGTTGGGCTCAATAGGCAGGTGTCGCGAAAACCGGCGGTCTATCAGCACCATCAGTTCTACTTTCTCTGGTCGGCCATAGGCTAAAAGCGCATCCATGGCGGCACGAATGGTACGGCCAGTCCATAAAACATCGTCGATCAGGATAACCCGCTTGCCTTCGATAATAAAGTCGATGGTATTGCTGCTTGCGGTAACCAAGCCGTCTTTTCGCCTAAAATCGTCCCTGAAAAAGGTAATATCCAAGTGGCCCTTTTTAATGGTGTCGGTTTTAAGGATATCGGAAAGTTCTTGCTGTACGCGATCTGCAAAATGGGTGCCTCGGGGCTGGATACCAATTAAAACAGTGTTAGAAAAATCGGTGTGATTCTCAATTAACTGATGGCAAAGACGCCTAATTGTGATTTGGAATTTTTGACCGTCGAGGAGGGTTTTCTTTTGCATTGCACAAGGATTGGGCAAATATAGCTAAACCAGCGATTTTTTAATAAAATATTTAAAGTTTGCCATCGTGGTCCACAAAAAATACGGTTTGGGGGTGGAATCCTTAGTCAACAGGCTATTGTTTTTTATTTGATTAAGTATTTGATAATGAATTGTTTATTTGTTAATAAGGGAAATAATTACCAATATAGTTGTTTAACTAACTAATTTGCTTTACCTTTGTGGTTGTTTATGCAACTATTGTTATGAATACTAATTTAATTTCTTTAGAAGACAGGTATAATTTGTTGGCTGGCCGATTATTTATGTATATTAATAGATATATCGCCCAAAAGTTCAAAAGCAGCTCAGTTACGCTTACGCGAGAACAATGGACCATTTTGGTGCAGCTTTGGAAACAGGATGGTGTTTCGCAACAGGTTATAGCCGACGAAACAGGCAGGGATAAGCCGAGTACCACCCGTTTACTCGACAATTTGGAAAGGGACGGCTATTTGCAACGTCAACCTGCGGCAGATGACAGGCGCCTGAACCTGATTTTTTTAACCGAAAAGGGGAAGGCCGCCGAAGAAGAAGTGATGCGGGTGGCCAACCAGGCCTTAGATCAGATCACAGCGGGACTAGCCACGGAAGAATTGGAAACCGTGAAGAAGGTATTTGAAAAGATTTACACTAACATCAATACATAGGAACAATGAAAAGGAAATTATTTTTTTTGATTGCATTTGTCCTGTTAAATGTTTTGACATCAAATGCGCAACAGGTTCAGGTATCGAAAACGCTGATGCAGGCCATTGAGGCGGCGCTAAGCCAAGACTACGACCTGGCCAACCAAAACCTGGAAACCGAAAAGCTGGAAATAGAACGCAAAAGCGTGCTCAACAAATATATTCCCCATGTAAGCGCCAGCGCTTTGTATGGCTATTTTGATAACACCTTAACGCTCGATGTGCCTACGCTGACTTTGCCTTTAACCGGTGTGCAGCTGTTTTCGGGAAATCAGCAGTTCGAGAACAGTGGCAACCTGTTTTATGGTGGGTTAACGGCTAAAACCGTCTTGTTTAGCGGTGGTCAGATCTTGAACGGCGCCAAGGCGCTCGAAGCCAAGAAAAAAGGAATGGAGCTGCTGTCGCAACCCAAAAGAGATGCGATTATTAAGGATGTGGTTTATTCGTTCGATCAGATCAGGTTGTTGAACGAGGCCCAAAAACTGGTCGACGAAAGCGAAATCAGGCTTAAAAAAGAGAACGAGCGCGTAGAAAAAGCAATTGCCAACGGTTTGGCCATTCCTTACGATAGGGATAAGATCAAACTGGCCGTGCTTGAGCTGAGCTCGAAAAAGATTGAAATAGAGGGCAAACGCAAGGTATTGTACCAAAAAATCAATATGCTTACCCATTACGAAACGGCCCAAATAGATGCGGTGGTTTATGAGCTCGATCCCATTATATTGCCCCAGAATTTGAGCGCAAGCGGCCGGGCCGAACTACAGGCCTTAGAATCGTTCAAAAGTGCCTATCAGTATGCCTTAAAAAAAGAGAAAGGTACTTTTCTTCCCACCTTGGGCGCCTTTGGAAGCTATGGCTATGCTTCGGTATTTGATGCCAAAAGCAGTTTTAACGGTCCGGTTACGGGCAACAACTACAGCCTGAAATTGAATGAAGCCACGCTTTCGCCAAACCTGATGGTAGGGGCGGCCTTAAAATGGGATTTGTTTACCGGTTTTGAGCGCAAGCACAAGATTCATGAAGCTAAAATCAACATCAAGCAGGCCGAAAACCAGTTGGAGGCTACCAAAGAAAAAGTAGCCTTGCAATTGCAGAATTTCAACGCGCAGTACGAAACGTTGTTCAAACAGTTGGAAATTGCCAATCAGCGCGAAAAAATTGCGAAGCAGAACCTTGTGGTGGCCCAAAAGCAATATGGTGCCGGTTTAATCAATGTAACCGAACGCCTTGCTGCAGAAACCGATATTTATCAGGTATCGCTAAATAAAATCAATACCATTATTGAGCAACGGAAAGCCGCTTTCGAAACGCTTTCGGCTGCCGGAAATTTACAAAACGCTATTCAAGTTAAATAAGTCATGAAAAAGAACATCATCATTTTATTAGGTCTGTTTGCACTGGTTTCGTGCAAAAGAAAAGATACGGTTAATGGGCTTGTACAAGGCAAGGTAGAACGCGAAGAGATTGCCGTGGTGGGCAAGGTTGCCGGCCGCATCGTCAAAATAAAGGTTAACGAAGGCGGCTTGGTGAAGCGGGGCGATACGCTGGCCATTTTGGATATCCCAGAGGTTGATGCCAAGAAAATACAGGCGCAGGGAGCGGTCAAATCGGCCGATGCCCAGTACAACATGAGTGTGCGTGGTGCCACCGCTAACCAATTGAAACAGCTTTATGCCAAACAAAGCGCATTGAAGGAGCAATATGATTTTGCCAAGAAATCGCTGGCCAGGATACAGGCCATGGTAAGCGATTCGTTGGTGCCACAGCAACAGTATGATGAGGTTTATGCCAAATACCAGGGTGCTTTGGCCCAGTACACGGCTGTAGGAGCCGAAATTGCCGATGTGAAAAACGGCGTCAGGATAGAGCAGCAAACCATGGCACTGGGGCAAAAAGACCGTGCCTTGGGCGCATTGCAAGAGGTGCAGACGGCCGAAAAGGAACGCTTTATTATTGCGCCACAGGATATGACCATCGAAACGATTACGCTGAAAGTAGGGGAGTTGGCCCTGCCAGGCTACACCTTGTTTACGGGCTCTTTAAAAGGCAGTGCCTATTTCAGATTTACTGTGCCCGAAAGCAGTTTGGCAGCCTATAAAAAAGGCGAAGAAATAGAGGTGTATATTCCTTACAAGAACAACGAAAAACTGGTTGGGGTAATTAGAAATGTAAAACAGTTGGGCGCTTATGCGAATATTGCAACGGCTTATCCCGATTATAACATGCAGGATGCGCTGTACGAGCTTTCGGTGGCGCCTAAAAACATAGCCGATGCCGACGGGCTGCAAACTAAATCAACCGTAACGATAAACAAAAAGTAATGAAAACATTTTTTGAACTGCTCAAACGCGAATTCAGGTTGTTTTGGAACAACAATGTGCTTCGGATCTTGTTTATCGGAGCGCCGATTATGTATGGCGTGCTTTTGGGCTATGTGTACTGCAAGGGCAAGGTAACCGATTTGCCGATTATCGTGGTTGATCAAGACCAGAGCAAGCTGAGCAAGCGTGCCGTTGAAATGATGGACGATAACGAGGTATTGAAGATCGCCGTATTGAAGTTTGACGAAAATGATCTGTCGCGACTCATGATCGAAAAGGATGCCGCAAGTGTGGTGATTATCCCGGCTGGTTTTGAAAAACAGGTGCTGACCAAAAAATATCCTGAAGTAACCACCATTGTGAATACGGCCAATGTGTTGACTGCTAATTACGCGTCTACAGCTATACAGGTGGTTTTAGGTACATTAAAGGCGGGCGTGCAGCTCGAAACGCTACGCAAACAAGGCGTGCCAGAAAACTTGCTGCTAAGCCAGTACGAGCCTTTCAAAACCACTTTCATCAAAAAGAACAACCGCTCTACCAACTATATGTATTTTTTGTGGCCAGGTATTTTGGCTACGGTATTGCAACAGGTGCTGATGTTGGGCTTGGCCTTGTCTTTCGCCTCCGAATTTGAGAACGGTACATTCAAAGAACTGGTTGGCAAAGCGCCATCGACCTTTAAGTTGCTTTTGGTTAAAATCATTCCCTACCTGCTCATGAGCTTTGGTGTCTGGTTGTTGTACTGGTTCTTTACCTGGTGGTTCGATATTCCGTTTTACCACAATTTGGGCATCCTTACTTTGGCTGCAGGCTTGTTTGTGGTGGCGGTCTGCTTTATTGGCGTGCTGGTGAGCATCGTTATCCCTAACCAGTTGAAAGCAACAGAGGTACTGATGGTCATCGCCACGCCTAGCTTTATCCTGTCGGGTTTTACCTGGCCTTTGAGCCAGATGCCAGGCTGGATACAGGGTATCGCAAGCGTTATTCCCTTAACCCATTTCCTGCCTATTTTTAGGATATTGATTATTGAGAACGGACCGGTAGACCTTATTTATCCTTATATCAACAAACTTTTAATCCTGACGGTTGTTGGTTTTGTGTTGGCTTTTGTGGCTCTGTATGTGAAGAAGAGAAAAGTGTTGAAGGTGGCCAAGGCTTAAAGCTGGGCTAATCCGAAAGAAAAGCCTAAATTTGATTGATCATGAACGAGCATCCGGTAATCTTTTTCGATGGCTTCTGCAACCTCTGCAACGGAGCGGTGCAGTTTGTGATCAAGAGAGATACCCAAAGCCTTTTCAGGTTTGCTTCGCTGCAAAGCGATTATGCCGCAACTGCCTTAAAACAATTTGATATAGAACCCGCACAAGGCGACAGTTTTGTGCTGTTGGAAAATGGCAAGGTCTATCAGCGCTCTACGGCCGCTTTAAGGGTGGCCAAAAAACTGAAGGGCTTGTGGCCATTGCTGTACGGATTTATCATTGTGCCCCGCTTTATTCGCGATGGAGTTTATAATTTCATCGCCAGAAACCGCTATAAATGGTTTGGCAGGCAGGAAAGTTGCTGGGTACCTACGCCCGAGCTCAAGCAACGCTTTTTAGCTTAGTTTGCTTCTTGTTTGGGCTTTGGGCGCCATAGCCACAAGCTCAGCACGATTAGGGGAATAACTACGCTTAGGCTAACCAAAATGAGCTGATCTCGTTGTTTTACGATTTCGGCATCTGTTGTGGTGAAGATGTAGTAGGTTTCCTTCAATGTATAAAGTGTAATCAGGGTGGATAGAATGGCAAATACTTTTCTCATCTGGGCTTTCGTTTGCTGCAAAGATTGCATTTCTCTGCGATAATCTGGTATGGACGTTAATTTTGCAGGTATTTTTTGCTATAGGTAATCCCCATTAAATCGTAGCGTTTAAACTGGGTTTTCAGGCGTTTCAGGAAATCGTTGTAGTTGCGCTGATCTTTTGGTGTCCACAGCATTTCGCTCAGGGCATCCAAACGCGGAAAGATCATATATTCTACTTTTGCCGGATTGGCAATATACTCTGTCCACAAATTGCCTTGCGCACCCCAAATGTATGGCGTTTGGGTAGGCGTAAGCACCGCTGGTACCGGTTCGTAATTGTATACGGTTGCCAAAGGCAGGTATTTGTTGGCCGTTAAGCTGTCTTCCTGCATAAATTGTTTGTGGTTGAAGTAAAGCTTTTCTTCGGGTGTCATAATCACCTTGTGGCTTTCTTGGGCAGCGGCAATGCCTCCTTTTTCGCCACGCCAGCTCATCACGATGGCATTGGGCGCCAAGCCACCGTCTAAAATTTCGTCCCAACCCACAATGGTTTTGCCTTTGCTGTTTACAAATTTCTCTATCCTGTGGATGAAATAGCTCTGCAGGGCGCTTTCGTCTTTCAGGTTGTTGTCTTTCATGAGCTGTTGCGCAACTTCAGAGCTTCTCCACCAAACCTTCGAGCCTTCGTCGCCACCAATGTGGATGTAGGGCGAAGGGAAAAGCGCCATCACCTCCGTAAGCACATCTTCCAAAAAGCGGAATGTTTGTTCGGTAGGTTGCAACACGTTGTTGTATTTGTTCATCATGCCCCAGGTTTGCGCCACTTCGTATTTTTTGTTGGGCTCGGTACCCAGTTCGGGATAAGCGGCCAAAAGCGCCATGCTGTGTGCCGGCATTTCGATTTCGGGAATGATGGTGATGTATCGTTTGGTTGCATAGTCAATCACCTCCTTAATCTGCTCTTGGGTATAAAAACCGCCATGAGGGATGCCATCGGTTTTGATCTGGGCATCTTTGGGGGTGATTTTAATCTCATTAGGCAAAACTTGGTATTTAATTCCCTCGTTGCCAACACCGGGCCATAAGCCAATAATGCTGCCTTTGCGCCAGGCGCCTATTTCGGTCAGTTTGGGGTATTTCTTGATTTCGATGCGCCAGCCATGGTCGTCGGTTAGGTGCCAATGGAAATAGTTCATTTTGTGCAGAGCCAGGTAATCGATGTATTTTTTGACGAAGGCTACATCGAAAAAATGACGGCTTACATCCAGGTGCATACCCCGATAATCGAAACGAGGGTAATCCATGATTTCTACCAAAGGAACTTGGAGCGCACCTCTAGAATTGATACTGGTTGGCAACAATTGGATAATGGTTTGGATCGCATAAAATAGCCCTTGCTCAGTTGCCGACGAAGCTTTTAACGATTGGTTGACCGAAATGAAATATTGATTGGGGTTGTAATATATTTTAGTAGTTGGCGTGCCTTTAGGAATACCGGTTATAACCAAGCTGATTGCATTGTTATAGTTTTGGTTGTCGGTTTTAGTCCCGATTTTTAGGGTTAAGCCATAATTTTTTTGGATATAGTTGGCCAGAAATGTGGCTGAATTTAGCGCGGTCGAATCGCTAATGCTGATCACCGTGTTTTTGTCGATCGAGATGGTTTTGTTAAATGGCGATTGCTTTACCTCTACAGGCTTTGGAATGATATTGATTTCTTGTGCCGAGGCTGTAAAGCCAAGAACCAAAAACAGGAGGGATATTGAAAGTTTCATTGTTGCTAATGGGCTGTGATGTCCAAAAGTAGCAAATCTTTTGGTGTATGGCGAATGGCGTACGGCGTAGGGAGTATAGCGTATTGAGTAATGAGTATTGCGTATTGCGATTAGCGTAAAGCGTTTGGCATTCTCCATTTGCGAAGACACTTGCGAAGTTTTCAAAACTTCGTAAGTGTTGGCTTTCAAAACTTCGCAAGTGTAGGGCACAAAAAAAATCCCGATAACTTTCGCTATCGGGATTGTATGGTTAAGCTGTTAAAAAAACTATTTAGCTTTCTTTTTGCTTTCTTCGCCTTCCATTTGCTCTTTCAATTGAGCCAATACGCTAAGATCGCCTAAAGTAGATTTCTCTACAGAATCTTTTACTTTTTTAACTGCAGTGCTAGCTGCTTTTGCTTCTTTTTTCTTGGTCGCTCTTTCTTCGGCAACTGCCTCAGCTTTAGCCTCTTCCCAGATGCGGGCGTGAGAAACAACGATACGTTTAGCATCTTTGTTAAACTCAATGATTTTGAAATCGTTGGTTTCTTCAGCTTTGATTACAGAACCATCTTCTTTAGCCATGTGTTTGGTAGGTACGAAACCTTCAACACCGTAAGGCAAAGCGATAACGGCACCTTTGTCAGTTACTTTAACTACAGTACCTTGGTGGATTGAATCCAAAGTAAAGATAGTTTCGAAAGTATCCCATGGGTTTTCTTCCAATTGTTTGTGGCCTAGGCTCAACTTGCGGTTTTCAACGTCAAGTTCCAAAACAACTACGTCTAAGGTATCGCCAACTTTGGTGAATTCATTAGGGTGGTTGATTTTTTTAGACCAAGAAAGATCAGAAATGTGGATCAAACCATCAATTCCTTCTTCAATTTCAACAAACACACCGAAGTTAGTCATGTTTTTAACAACAGCTTTGTGTTTGCTTCCGATTGGATATCTTTCAGCCACATTTTGCCAAGGATCTTGGGTCAATTGTTTGATACCCAAGCTCATTTTGCGCTCGTCTCTGTCTAAAGTCAAAACTTCAGCTTCGATCTCGTCGCCAACTTTCAAGAACTCTTGAGGCGAACGAAGGTTTTGCGACCAGCTCATTTCTGAAACGTGGATCAAGCCTTCAACACCTGGAATGATTTCTAGGAAAGCACCGTAGTCAGCTACAGTAACGATTTTGCCTTTAACTTTTGAACCAACGGTTAAGTTAGCATCAAGGTTCTCCCAAGGGTGTGGAGTTAATTGTTTCAAGCCTAAAGCGATACGTTTTTTCTCGTCATCGAAATCTAAAACAACCACGTTGATTTTTTGATCCAATGCCAATACTTCTTTCGGATGCTCTATGCGGCCCCAAGAAATATCAGTGATGTGCAATAAGCCGTCTACGCCGCCCAAATCGATGAACACACCGAAATCGGTAATGTTTTTAACAGTACCTTCAAGTACTTGTCCTTTTTCCAATTTAGAAACGATTTCAACTTTTTGGCTTTCTAGGTCGTCTTCAATTAGCACTTTGTGAGAAACAACTACGTTTTTAAACTCGTGGTTAATTTTAACAACTTTGAATTCCATGGTTTTACCCACGTATACATCGTAGTCGCGGATAGGTTTGATGTCGATTTGAGAACCTGGCAAGAACGCCTCAACTCCCATAATGTCGACAATTAAGCCACCTTTAGTACGGCTTTTTACGAAACCATTGATAATGGTGTCATTGTCAAGCGCAGCGTTGATGGTTTCCCAAGAACGTTGAGTTTTAGCTCTCTTGCGAGAAAGGATCAACTGACCGTTCGCATCTTCCGGAGCTTCAACGAATACGTCAACTGAGTCGCCGATTTTCAAATCCGGCATGTCGCGGAATTCTGAAGTAGATACCAAACCGTCAGATTTAAAGCCAACGTTTAATACTACGTCTTTGTTGTTGATAGAAACAACAGTACCGCTAATGATTTCACCTTGGGTGATTTGGTTGAAAGTATCGGTATACATGTCTTCAAACTTTTTACGGTCTTCGGCATTGTAGTTACCAAATACTTTATCGTCTGCATCCCAGTCAAAATCTTGATCTGGAGTAGCCAACGATGATTTGATTTGTTCGATCGATACTGAATCAGCTTCTGATTCAATCGTCTCTTTTTCGGTTAGACGGGCGTCTGCACCTTGCAATTCGGCTGTTTTAGCCTCTAGTTCTTTTTCTGCTACTTGTTTTTTAGCCATTAATTAATTATCTCCTTTGTTCCCTATTTAGGGACTGCAAAGGTAGAAAATTCTTTTTTAAAAGAAAAGATTTTTTTAATAAATGTTGCTGATTTTTAACGTATTGGGCATTGATTACACTTGCGAAGTTTGAAAAACTTCACAAGTGCGTGTCATCATTAGTTGATTCGGTTAATCGTCAATGGCAAATGAACAAATTGACAACTGTCAACTTGGGAATGATTGCCTCATTGATTGGATTTGAAGTCGTTTGGTCCTTTATGCACCATCCATGTGAAGAGAATGTTTTTTGGTTAAAGATTGATACGCCTAATGAAAAATTATACTCGCAATGACGAAATTAACTATAGCGTACTGTACCATCGGCCATGGACTATAGACTTCTGACTATCGACTATGGACTAATGCCTTGTCACCAACTACCACCTGCACCACCGCCACCGCTGCTGCCACCGCCCCAGCTGCCACTGCTGGAAGAAGAGCTGCTACTTGACGAACTGCTGCTGGAAGAAGAGCTTTCGCGGACCAGCATGGCCAACGTAATCCATTTGATGAATTCTTCGTGCTTACAGTTTTCGCATCGCTTGATTTCTTTGGCCTGGCCCTGACTTGAATATGTGGCTGGTTGTGTCGTGATTTCCTGCGGTTCGCTAAAAGTCTTGAAATGGCAGACCGGACATTCGCTAAAGTGACTGTATTTTTCGGCTGGCCATTGTTTGATCACGTGTTCTTTTTTGTCTTCGCTTTCCCAAATGTCGTAATCGTAAACCTGGCGCAGCTCTTCTTCGCGTTGGCCTTTGGTTAAATACGGACTGCCTTCTACGTTTATATCACGGTCAACCCGTACCATAGGCCTGTTTTTACTGTCGTTGATAGGGGCGAAGCGATTGGTTGTATTGGAACGCAAGCTGAGGTGTTTAAGCCACATGATGACAATGAGCGGAGAGAAAAGCAACATCCACCAGTTTTTCCGCTGGAAGGACTTGGCTTCGTCCATAAAATTCTTATCGTCGTTATGCAACTTCCTCAAATTGCCCAATTGGTAGGTGTAGCTAAAGAAAAAGACGATGGCCAACACAATGTAGAGCACCAAGGGCACGTCTTTCCAGCCAAAATTGGCGAAAAGACCAGACACCATGCCAAATACGAACAGAAAAACAAGGGCAAAAGCGATAAAGACCATGCTGACGCAGCCTTTTATAAAAATGGAATCGTAGGAGGTTTTTTTCTTTTTGTCTTCCGAGCTGAGCGTAGGCGCTTGTTTGTTCAAAATCTTAAAGGCACCGAAGAAAAGCAAAACCACCAAGCCACCATAAAGCAGGTTGAATTTCCAGCCGTTCTCTTTTTGTTTTTGCTGGGCAATCAGCGAATTGATTTCATCCCTGCTGCTGCCGTCTGTAAGTACATCATAAATTTTTTGAACGGCGTTGAGGATGCCATCGCTGTATTGACCCTCCTTAAAGGCGGGCACCAGGCTGTTCTCGCCAATATGCTTGAGCGTTATGTCGGGCAGCAAGCCTTCAACGCCATAGCCGCTAATGAAACGGTATTTTCTTCTGTCGATAGCCACGAATAGCAACAAGCCATTGTTGCTTCCTTTTTTGCCAATTCCCCATTTGTTGAACAGGGCGGTGGCAAACTCGGCATCTTCGTGGTCTTGGTCGAAATCGCTCACTACAACCACTGCCATTTCTACCTTGGTCTGTTTTTCGAGCTTGGCAATCAGCCTGTTCAGGCTATCGATATTGCTGATGTAGCCATCGGGATCGCTTACAAACTCGTCCTGTCCGTTCTTTTTGGGGTCGGGGATTTCATTTAGTTTGTAGTGTTTTTGAGCGAGAGCGGTAAATGCGAATACAAAAAATAAGATTGCAAAGCTTAGTTTTTTCATTGGTTTACCGGTTTATTTGAGTGGTACACTTGCGAAGTTTTTAAAACCTCGCAAGTGTTGTCGTTATATAACTATCCCTCTTTCTTCAACTTTTCTACCATTTGCGCCAGCTTTTTAGGGTCTTTGGCATAAGGAGCCAAATCGAACAGCTTAACGGTTCTGAACTCGATGGGATGGCTTTCGCTCTGCAACGAAATATAGCCAGAGGTTAGGCGTTTGCCATCTTCCTTCACTTTAGGATCGAAATTAGACACGTTGCCACCACCAATTTGAGGTTTGGTATACTCGAGCACTACTTCTTTGTCGATAATATGCTGGATCAGCGAATCGCCCAGCACCAAAAATTCTGCGGTTACCCATTGGTCGCCGTGGTAAGTCTTCGATTTCGAATCCAGGCAGTGGGCCGTATACAGCTTGTTCTGGTAATAAATGGTGGTGCCAGGGGTACAAACGTTGCTGGTATGGCGTTCGTTTACGCCATCGCCACCCAAAATCTGCCCCTCGATAGAAATAGGGAAGTCCTGGTCTTTGAGCATGGTTTCGGGTGCCTGACAATGCAGCATAGCGCCGCTGTTTCTGAGTGCCCAGCCTGCGCCGCCTTTAACCTGTTCGCCCACAAAACGGTATTCTACCTTAAGCAGGTAATAAGAGAAAGGTTTTTTGTAGAAGATGTGGCCATACTGATCGTTAAAATTCGTGTAGCCGTCGTAGCTTACCTTCATCAGGCCATTTTCGACCCTAAAAGTATTGGCAAAGTTGTCGTTGAGTTCGTGCTTGGAAATTTTTACTTTCCAATCTTTAAGGTCTTTGCCGTTAAAGAGGTTGATCCAGCCTTTTTGGGCCTGGACAGCCATGCTGCCCGCCAAAAGACAAAGCAACATGATGGGTTTTAAATAGGTCGATTTCATAAAAAATAGATAAACTGACCTAAAATACTAATTATTTTAAATTGCCGATGCTTTGTTGGGCTTTATTTGATTAAGGCTTAGGCAAAAACGGTTGTACCTTTTCCAAAGCGAAAGCCAATTGCTCTTCTTGGGTAAGTTCGGTGTTGTCTAGGATAATGGCATCGTCGGCACGGGTTAGCGGACTTTCTGCACGGGTGGTGTCGGCATAATCGCGGTGGGCCAGGTTTTCGAATACGTCTTCGAGCGTGGTCACGGTATCGCCTTTGGACTGGAGTTCCTTAAACCGGCGCTCGGCCCTGATCTTTGGATCGGCAGTCATGAAGAATTTCACCTGCGCATCTTCAAAAACGGCAGTGCCGATATCGCGGCCATCCATCACAATGTTTTTCGATTTGCCCATCCGCTGTTGCTGCTTTACCATGTCGTGGCGCACCAATTTGTTGGCCGAAACTTCGCTTACCCTTTCCGAAACGGGCATCTGCCTGATTTCGTCGGAAACTTCTTCGCCGTTGAGCAAAATATGGGATTCGTAATCGCGCGAGTGGAAATTGAGTTCAATGTGTTGTAGGGCATCTTTTACAGCGGCTTCATCGTTAACGTCAACTTGGTTGCGGATAAAGAAAAGGGTAACTGCGCGATACATGGCGCCGCTATCGATATAAATAAAACCTAACTGCTTTGCCAATGCTTTGGCCAAGGTGCTTTTGCCGCAAGATGAGTAGCCATCAATTGCTATAACCACATTTTTTCTCATGCGCTACAAAGGTAATGTTTTATGGGAGATGTGGGAAGTTAGATTTTAGATTTAAAAAAGAAGTGAGCTATGAAATTTGAGATTTGGTGTGCGAGGTTTGAGAATGGACATCGATATTATCTCTTTCAGCTTTGGTCTTTAGTCTTTAGTCTTTAGTCTTTGGTCTTTAGTCTTTAAGCTTGAGTTTAGAATCCCTTCCCTAGCAGGTGTTTGCCTTAGAATTGCTAGTTTTGCGCTATGGTACCCTCAAAAGAAGAATTGTTTAAGGAAGTGTTGATTAAAACCTCGCGTAGCGGCGGCAAGGGTGGCCAGCACGTCAATAAGGTGTCGAGCAAGGTAGAACTTGTCTTTAACATTGCGACAAGTTCTTTCTTTACCGAAGAGGAGCGGGCTTTGTTGCTAGAACGCTTGGCATCGCGCCTTGATGCGGAAGGCAATTTGCATATTGTAGCCCAAGAAGACCGGAGCCAGCTGCTCAATAAGCAGCGTGCGATCTTAAAATTGGGCAATCTGTTGTCTAAATCGCTACAGGTACAGAAAAAACGCAAGCCAACGAAGGTGCCCAAAGCGGTAATCGAAAAAAGACTGCAAAATAAAGCGGCAAAATCCGAAAAAAAACGAAACAGGAAATCCCTTGATTTTTAACGGTTTGCTTATTTCGTAAAAGCCAAATTTGTTTTTTGTATTCAAAATGTTGCCAAAATCGAAGCGAAAATCCGCTTTTTAGGCACGAATGGCATTAAAATTGCCAAAGGTGAGTACACACAAATAAAACACACACATGAAAAAAACAATCCTAGCCCTGGCAGTACTTGCCACGCTTGCCTCGTGCAAAAAAAACACGGACCAAATCACTAAACCTGAAGAAGAAAAATTCTCGCCCGACATTGCGGTTGCCATTACCGATGGCCAATTGCTAAACGACCAGACCCAGCAAGGCGATGCTACCTACAATCTTTTGGGGTATGGTTATGACGTAACCGACCAGTACAATGATGTTCATTCGGTTAGGCCGGCAGTAATCAACGTCGCTGCTTATGTTTCGGCCAATCCTGGTAGGTTTAATCCAAACAAATCGACAACTGGTTATTGGGTAAACTTTAGCGGAGAAAATGCAGCAGATTTGGCGGCGCAACTATCTAACAAGGTAGACCAAACCAACGGCTTAAAGGCTTTTGGCAATACCATCAGTGCCGCTTTTCCAGGTGCGAATAGCTTCGACGGCAAATATGTTTACGGCTATTATTCTCAAATTGCGGTACGTGCACGATTAAGCATAACCGATGGTGCCAATAGTCTGTACACCAGCTACCTGAGCACTGCTTTTGCGCAAGATGTAAACACCTTGAGCGCGGCCGACCTGGTTAAAAAATATGGTACTCACGTATTGATCAAAATTGACCTGGGCGCTAAAATCAACGTGGTTTATCAGGCAGAAGCCCCTAAAACCGATAGAAAGAAAATAAGCGCTGCTGGTTTAAGGTATGCCATGAAAAACATTTTCGGACTTGGTACAGGCGAATTGGATCCGATGGATTTGAAAGCTTTGAACGCCAATACAGGAGCCAAAATTTACTATGATGCCTTTGGTGGCGATCAGTCTAAGCTGAAAGTAATCAAAATCAACAATAAATCGGTTATTAATACCACCGAGTGGCTCAACAGCGCTACCGAAGAAAAAGCAAGGTTTATTGGCGTTTCTTCAGAAGGTGGATTAATTCCGTTGTATGAACTCGTTGCCGATGCCACCAAAAAAGCAGAAGTAAAGAGCTATATCACAACCTACATCCAAACACGCGAAGTAAAAGTTCAGAACTAATCGGCTTTTAAAAAGTCGTAACATAGAAAAGGGGCAATTTTTAATTGCCCCTTTTTGCTATAAGCGAATGTCGTTAATGTTTTAAGCGCCCGATTTGCCAAAACGATAGAACATCGAAATGGTGCCGTACTGATGGGCCTTTGCACTGCTTTTGATTTCCTTTGATTTGAACAACAGGCCAAAATCGAATGTAAAACGTGGCGAGCTGTAGTTAAAACCCAGCTGCTGCGCAAAAACAAAGCGTTTTACGCCAAATGTAACCGGACTATCGTGGTTAAACATACTGCCTTGTACCGTAGCATCGTAGGCCACAAAGTTGAGCTGTGGTTTGGCATAAAAGAACAATTCGTGCTTGGTCAGCTTTTCGGTTTTGCCTTTGTTGCCGATTACCGAATTGGTATAAGCCGAATTGAACAGTTGGTTTATCCTGCCAGCCCTAAATAAAACTCCGGCACCCGCACCACTAAAGGTTGTGCCAACATTGGCATAGCCTTCCACAGAGAAATCGGTGGCCTTATCGGCTGCGCGGTGCAACAGTTGGGTGTATTGTGCCGAAAGGTTAACCGCCATTTCGTTTTTGATCTGATACTGCCAACCGTCGATTTCGTAAAACCCTACAATTTTATGCAGCAGCTCCTGGGCATCTTTGCCGAGTGCATTAGGCCCAACAGTTCCCACTTCCAAGCCAGCCTTTAATACGCTTTCGTTCTTGTAAAATAGGTTTACATTGCCACCGGCATACAAATAGCCCGCAAAAGGGCGGTCTTGCGTAGCCGGATCTGGCCTGTAGCCCGAAATAGGGTTGTACATTTTTTGCCCTGCACTGATTTCGTAAGTCAGCTTTTCGAGTTTGCTGCCCAATTTTTGCTGATCGGTAGCATGGCGAAAATAAATAAACAGTCCGTTGGTATAATAGCGGTCCTGGCCATAAAAAAGGTAGGCGTCGTTGTCGCTTTTAAAGCCGAACTCGTTGCTGTAAGATTGCGCAAAACTGCTTAGGCCACCAATAACGAGCAGGGTTAAAGCCAAAAAAAACTTTGATTTCATTTAGTTGGGATTGCTGGAAACGTTTTTCTTTACGGTTAAATCCTGTGCATTTTTGACCTTGTCTTTGGTCAATGCAATTTCAATAACCTCTTTCATTTCGCTAACATAATGAAATTTAAGGTCTTTAATGTAGTCTTCCTTAATCTCTAAAATATCTTTGCGGTTCGATTGGCAAAGGATAATTTCCTTGATGTTCGCCCTTTTGGCTGCCAAGATCTTTTCTTTGATACCGCCAACAGGCAATACTTTGCCACGAAGCGTAATCTCGCCGGTCATGGCCAGATTCGGTTTGACTTTACGCTGGGTAAACGCCGAGGTAAGGGCCGTAAGCATGGTAATACCTGCCGATGGACCATCTTTAGGCGTAGCACCTGCTGGAACGTGTACGTGTACGTCGTACTGGTCGAAAAGCTCGTTTTCGATGCCGAACAATTGGGCATGCGCCCTGAGGTAAGCCATGGCAATAATGGCAGATTCCTTCATCACATCGCCCAGGTTGCCGGTTAGGGTTAATTTGCCTTTACCCGGACTTAAACTGGCTTCGATAAAGAGGATGTCGCCACCCACTTGTGTCCAGGCCAATCCGGTTACCACACCCGCCACTTCGTTGCCTTCGTAAAGGTCTTTGTCGTAAATCGGGGCACCCAAAATGCGTTCTATATCTGCCAAGTGCAGGGCTGGATCGTAGCTTTCTTCCATGGCAATTTTAGTAGCAATGCCACGCACCAAGGAACCTATTTTCTTTTCGAGGCCACGTACGCCACTTTCGCGGGTATAGTCTTCGATTACTTTTTCTATCAGCGAATTTTTAAGCGTAATGTCTTTGCTGTTCAAGCCGTGCAGTTCTTTTTGCTTTGGCAACAGGTATTTCTTGGCAATTTCTATTTTTTCTTCAATGGTATAGCCGTTTACCTCGATAATTTCCATACGGTCGAGCAGGGCAGGCTGTATAGAGCTGAGCGAGTTGGCCGTAGCGATAAACAAAACGTTGGAAAGATCATAGTCGGTTTCTACGTAATGATCGTTAAAGGCATTGTTTTGCTCAGGATCCAGTACTTCGAGCAGGGCCGAAGAAGGATCGCCCCTAAAATCAGAACCAACCTTATCGATTTCGTCCAGCACGAAAACCGGGTTTGAGGCACCAGCTTTTTTGATAGACTGGATAATGCGGCCCGGCATAGCGCCGATATAGGTTTTGCGGTGGCCGCGGATTTCGGCTTCATCTCTTACGCCGCCAAGTGCCATGCGTACATATTTGCGGTTAAGCGCCTTGGCTATCGATTTGCCTAGAGAAGTTTTACCCACTCCCGGAGGGCCAACCAAGCACAGGATAGGCGCTTTCATATCTCTTTTCAGCTTAAGCACGGCCAGATATTCAACAATGCGCTGTTTCACTTTCTCCAAGCCAAAATGGTCTTTGTCTAAAATGCGTTGGGCGCGTTTCAGGTCGAAATTATCTTTGGTAAAGTCGTTCCAAGGCAGGTCGAGCAAAAGCTCCAAATAATTCATCTGGATCGAATAATCTGGCGCGGCAGGGTTCATGCGACCCAGTTTTTCCAACTCCTTGTCGAAGTGCTCGGCGACGGTTTTGGCCCATTTCTTTTTCTTGCCACGGGCTTGCAAGGCTTCGTACTCCAAATCTGAAGAGTTGCCACCCAATTCTTCCTGAATGGTTTTCAGTTGCTGGTTCAGGAAATAATCGCGTTGTTGCTTGTCCAGGTCGGTACGTACTTTGGATTGGATCTGGTTTTTCAGCTCCAGCATCTGCAGTTCGGTGGTCAGCAGCTCCATTACCATCTCGGCACGCTTGCGCAAATTGCCCATTTCGAGCATTTTCTGCTTGTCGGCCACATCTGCATTCATGTTCGAAGAGATGAAGTTGATCAAGAAAGAAGTGCTTTCTATGTTTTTAAGGGCAATGCCGGCCTCGCTCGGAATGTTGGGCGACAGTTGGATAATCTGCGACGACATTTCCTTGATGGAAGCCACCAAAGTTTTGAATTCCTTGTCGGCTTTATGCTTGGTTTCGGCAAATTTTGCAATAATAACCTTGATGTAAGGTTCAGACTGCACTTCTTCAACCAACTGGAAGCGTTGCTTGCCTTGGATGATTACCGTGGTATTGCCATCGGGCATCTGCAGCATTTTGATGATCTGCGCCACGGTGCCCACGCTGTTCAGCTGCTCAAAAGTAGGGTCTTCTATCGAAACATCGCGTTGCGAAACCACGCCAATGATCTTGTCGCCTTTGTAGGCCTCTTTAATCAGCTTGATGGATTTATCGCGGCCAACCGTAATCGGAATAACCACGCCCGGAAACAAAACGGTGTTCCGGAGGGGCAGGATAGGCAGGATTTCTGGCGTTTCTTCATTGTTCATGTCGTCTTCGTCTTGTTGAGACATCAACGGAAAGAACTCTGTGTCTTCGTTTATGATGGGTAGTGCTTGACTAAAATCGAATTGATCTTGTTTGCTCATTAAGTAAGGCCTTTAACTATAGTGAAACGACAAAGTGACAGCATGCCGTTAAAAAAATATTAATTTTATGTTACAGGCTATATTTTCAACTCTTGTGCCAAAAAGCCAAACGACCCGATTGCCTGTTAAAAAGTCAGCATTAAAAAAAATAGAAGACTTAATCATATTTCGACTAATTTAGCGTTTACCTTAATATTTGCAAATGATATAATTTTGTGTTTAATTGCCCCCTATTGCTTTACCCATGGAACGAATGCTCTTTTTTTGAGAGGGGATTTGTAATTTTAACCTAAACCACAACGCTTAATGACTTACTTTAAAAAAACGTTTTTTTTATTTTTTGTACTTACAGGGGTTTCGACTGCTTTTGCGCAAGGCAATTACGAAAACATGGGCCGACAGGCTTTTATGAAGAGTGATTTCAAGACCGCCATTGCCCAGCTGGAGAAAGTAGAAAACAACGACAGCAATTCGAGCGTGCTAAAAATGCTGAGCTATTCTTATTTCCAGTGCGGAGATTATGAAAAAGCAACGGATGCTTATAGCCGTCTGATTACCTTGAAGCCGAACGATTATTCTTCTTACTACTACCGCGGCAAAGCAAGGCTGAACATTGCCAATGCACCTAAAGAAACGCTCAACAGCATGCGCGAAAGCTTTTACCAAACCGCCATCAAGGATTTTACAAAGGCCATCGAAATCAATGGCGAAGACGATCCGCAACTCCTGCAAAATAGGGGTATTGCTTATAAGGATTATGCGATATTCAAATCCTACAAAATTAAAAAGGCACCTGAAAAAGCAGCTTGCGTGGCCCAATTTAACAATGCCATTAACGATTTTCAGAAAGTACTGACCGTACAGCCGTTCAGAAAAGACATTATTTCTTTGGTTGATTATGTAAAGGCGCAGATTGTTAGCCTGAAATAAAAACTGGCGAAAGATATGGAAAAGGCCCCGAAATTTTCGGGGCCTTTTTTAGTTGAACTTTCCAGTAATCTCATATTTCTTCTCGGCTCTGAGCCTGATTTGCTGTACCTTTTTAATTTGGTAAAGGCTATCAGGGTAATAGCTGAGGCTGTCGTTAGACTTGTAAAGGTCGTTGGTGTTGCTCACCAAGATCCTGATGGCACTTACCTTGTTGCCTTTAAAACTCACTTCGAGTTTTTTGACAGGTACTTTGGCACTTTGGCTGGTATAGGTGCTCATGCCGTTGGCCGTGTTAGCGCTAAAGGCACCACGCCAAGCGGCCTTGTTGATGTCGGCTTGGATAAAAAGATCAAACTCTTTTTCCCAATCGGCAATTTTTACTTTATGGGTTTCGCTTTTGCCATTCACCATCACTGTTTTGTTAACCACAGGATTGGCCTTTTGCAAACGAAGTGCCTCTTTCTTAAAATAGCTTTCCAGGTCGAAATAGGTTTTGGCATTCTTGTTTTCCTGCTCTTTCAACGTGCAGGAAGCCAAAGCGAGTGCCAAACCAAACAAAAACAGCTTCTTCATTATACCAAACAATTGCCAGTCATTACTTCGGGAATGGCAATGCCCATCATTTTAAGGATGGTAGGGGCCACGTCGCCCAATTTGCCATCGGCAATGCTGTGGTAGTCTTCATCTATCAAAATGCAAGGCACCAGGTTGGTGGTATGGGCGGTATTGACCGAGCCGTCGGAATTGATCATGAACTCAGAATTGCCATGGTCGGCCAGAATGATGAACGAATAGCCATTGGCTTTGCCTACTTCTACCACCTTGGCGGCGCAGGCATCGGCTGTTTCTACGGCTTTAACTACGGCGTCGAAAACGCCGGTATGGCCAACCATATCGGGATTGGCAAAGTTTAGGCATACAAAATCCGCCCATCCGGTAGCCAGTTCCTTGGTAATGGCCTCGGTAATGCCAGCAGCGCTCATTTCTGGTTGCAGATCGTAAGTGGCCACTTTTGGCGACGGAATCAAAATGCGTTTTTCGTTGTCGAATTCTTTTTCCCTGCCACCCGAAAAGAAGAAGGTCACGTGCGGATATTTCTCTGTTTCGGCAATGCGGATCTGGTTTTTGTGGTTGGCGGCCAAGACCTCGCCCAAAGTATTGGAAAGGTCGTCTTTGGTAAACACAACTTTAACATCGGCAAAGCTTTCGTCGTAGGTGGTCATGGTTACATAGTACAAAGGCAGCTTGTGCATGCCAAAGTCTGGGAAATCCTTTTGACTCAGGGCCAGTGTAATTTCGCGGCCACGGTCGGTTCGGTAGTTGAAGCAGATCACTACATCGCCGGGCTTAATGGTAGCTGTCGGACTGCCATCGGCTTGGGTTACCACGATTGGCTTTACAAATTCGTCGGTAATGTTGTTTTCGTACGATTTTTTGATGGCTTCTTCGGCATTCGTGGTTTTTTCGCCAAGGCCATTTACCATCAGATCGTAGGCTTGTTTCACCCTTTCCCAGCGGTTATCCCTATCCATGGCATAATAACGGCCAATGAGGCTGGCAATTTTGCCGGTAGAGGTTTTAAGGTGCGCATCGAGGCTGGAGATAAAACCCAATCCCGAATTGGGGTCGGTATCCCTGCCATCTAAGAAAGCATGTACAAAAACATCTTTCAGGCCTTTTTCGTTGGCAGCATCGCACAAAGCCTTCAGGTGGTTGATGTGTGCGTGCACGCCCCCATCCGAAACGAGTCCGATAAAGTGTACAGCCTTGTTTTGCGTCTTGGCATAATCGAAAGCATTAACCAGTACTTCGTTGTTGTGCAGCGTTCTGTCGCTAATGGCCTTGTTGATGCGCCCCAGTTCCTGGTAAACCACTCTTCCGGCACCCAAGTTCATATGGCCCACTTCAGAATTGCCCATTTGTCCGGCAGGCAGGCCAACGGCTTCGCCAGAAGCTTCTAGTTTTGAATTGGGGTAGGTTTGGAGCGCAGAATCGAAAAACGGAGTGTTGGCGGCATAGGCGGCATCTGATTTGTCTTTTTTTCCATAGCCCCAGCCATCAAGGATAAGAAGTACTACTTTTTTTGCTTTCATTATTTGAAATTATATGTTTAAACAACAATATTTGCGGCATTAGTTGTTTACTGATCTGTTTATTATTTACAAATATAAGCCTAATGATGCCTTTAAATGAAAGTTTTTGCACTTTGTGATTTAATTAATGGCATAATTTTGGCTTGTAATTTTGCAGTTTGATATCACACATGATGAAACCTTTACTTGCGTTTTTGCTGTTGCTGTTGCATTTTCCCACGGATAAGGCATTTCAGGCCGATATTGTTGACGATTTATCCAATAATTTCAAGGCCGGAAACTCTAAAGAAATTGCCAAGAGTTTCGCAGCGTCCGTAGAACTAATCATTATCGACCAGGAAGATGTATACAACAAAGCACAGGCCGAACAGATACTGAAAGATTTTTTTGTCAAGAATCCACCCAATCGTGTTTCCATTATCCACCGCTTGAGCAATTATCCCAATTACCGCCTGGGCATTCTTTCGCTGGGCACCAAAAACGGCAAGTTCAGGGTAACCATTACCATGAGCCTCAAGAAACCGGCTAATAATTTCTTAATCACCGAGTTAAGGATAGAGCCGGATAAAGAGTAGCATTTCAGCCAAAAATTGCTAATTTTGCAATAAAAAAAGTTTTGGATAAGCAATTAGTTGATTTATTTATCAAAAATGCCATTGCCGAAGATGTTGGCGATGGAGATCATACCTCACTTTCTACCATACCTGCAGGTACGCAGGGAAAAGCCCAGTTAATTGTTAAGGAAGACGGCGTATTGGCCGGCGTTGAGCTTGCGCTCGAAATCTTCCATCAAATTGATCCTGCCTTGCAGGTCGAAGTCTTTTTAAAAGATGGCGCTGCGGTTAAGGTAGGCGATATTGCTTTTGTAGTAGCCGGAAGTACGCATGCGATTTTGCTGGCCGAGCGCCTGGTGCTCAACTGTATGCAGCGCATGAGTGGCATTGCAACCAAAACCCATCGCATTGTAACGCTGTTAAAACCTTATAAAACCCAGATTTTAGATACGCGCAAAACCACGCCGGGCCTCCGCTATTTAGAAAAATGGGCCGTAAAAATCGGTGGTGGGGTAAATCACCGCATCGGTTTGTACGATATGATCCTGATCAAAGACAACCATGTCGACTATGCGGGCGGCATTGCCAATGCCATTGAGGCGGCAAACAGCTACCTGGCCCAAAACCATAAACAACTAGACATCGAAATAGAGGTGAGAAACCTCGATGAACTGCAACAGGTATTGGCAACTGGCAAGGTGAACCGCATTATGCTCGATAATTTTGAACCGGCACTGCTCAAGGAGGCCGTACAGCTGATCGATGGTCGTTTCATTACCGAAGCATCGGGCGGTATCGTGGAGGCCAATGTGGCCGATTATGCCGCTTGTGGTGTCGATTACATCTCGATGGGTGCCTTAACCCATTCGGTAAAAAGCCTGGACCTGAGTTTAAAAGCGTGCTAAGACCAAATTCTGCCGACGTGAATCTGAATTTTTTAGTATAATTGTAGGTCATGATTTCGATCTATTCCATATCAGCGCTAATTGCTGCCTATCTTTTAGGATCTATCCCAACAGCGGTTTGGCTGGGGCAGGCCTTTTATGGCGTCGACGTGCGCGAATACGGAAGCGGCAATGCCGGAGCCACCAACACTTTTAGGGTTTTGGGCAAAAAGGCTGGTATCGCTGTAATGCTCATCGATATTTTTAAAGGCTACACGGCCACCCAACTTGCCCATTTTATAGGGCTTTCGGTTACCGGACCGCATAACTCTACACAGTTTGTCAATTATCAATTGGCGCTGGGCGTTATAGCCGTTATGGGCCATCTATTCCCTGTTTTTGCAGGTTTTAGAGGTGGCAAGGGCGTAGCTACGCTTTTTGGAATGGTTTTAGCTGTAAACTTTCAGGCTGCAATGCTGTGCGTTCTGGTTTTTGTGGTGGTGCTGCTGGTGAGCAAATACGTTTCCCTGAGTTCGATATGTGCGGGCTTCACTTTCCCGATTGGGATTGTGTTTGTTTTTCATTCTTCAATCAAATCGGAAGTGCTTTACGGGATCTGTGTCTGCATCCTGATTTTGGTTACCCACCAAAAAAACCTCGAAAGACTGCTTAAGGGCAAGGAATCGAAGGTTTACCTGTTCAAGAAAAAGCAGGCTTAACGCACCTTTGCAGAAACTATTATCTCCTTTATTTGTTAGGAGAAACGGTTAGAAACAAAACTAAAAACAGTTAGACAAATACACTGAATACAGATTAAATAGATGAAAAAATTAGCGATTTTGGGCTTGGCAACAGGGATGTTGGCAATTGCCGGTTGTACAACAGTTCCTTTAACGGGCAGAAGCAGGTTGAGTTTGGTAGACGATAGCCAGCTGCAGCAACAGGCCGCCATTGGTTATGCCCAGCTGTTAAGCGACCCGAGCACAAAAGTGGTTGCAAACAACTCGGCAGAAACGCAAAGAATTAAGCGTATTGGAGCCAATATCGCCGCTGCGGTAACCAAATACATGAACGATAATGGTTTTGGCGATCAAATCAAAAACTACAAGTGGGAGTTTAACCTGATCCAAAGCTCGGAAATCAATGCTTGGTGTATGCCAGGCGGTAAGGTTGCGGTTTATACGGGTATTTTGCCTATTACCAAAGACGATGCCGGTTTGGCTACCGTTATGGGCCATGAAATTGCGCATGCCATTGCGCAGCACTCGGCCGAGCGCGCCTCGCAAATGATGGCGGCACAGGTGGGTGGCGCAGCAGTTGGCGTGGCTACCGGCAACAAATCGGAAACTACGCAAGCCGTGGTTAACCAATTGTATGGCATTGGTGCACAAGGCTTGTATATTTTGCCTAACTCGCGTAAGCAAGAGTTGGAAGCCGATAAAATGGGCCTTTCGTTTATGGCCATGGCAGGCTATAACCCGCAAAATGCAATAGCTTTTTGGCAAAGAATGGCTGCAGCCAGCAAGAGCGGAAGCAAGCCACCGGTTTTTTTAAGCACGCACCCAACCGACGAGAGCCGTATTGCACAAATACAAAGAGATTTGCCAGAAGCCATGAAATATTACAAAGGGAAGTAGGGTTGAGGCAACAACATAAAGGCAAAAGGTGTGAGGTTCGATTAACTTTACACCTTTTGTTTTTTAGGGCTATTGATGACAATCGGATTAGCGATAAAAATAGCATATTTGTTGCCAACGTTTAGCTAATGCCATGGAATACTATACTTATTGGTCAATTTCGGAAGCCCCTTCTTATGCCGTCAAATCGAATATGATTTGGTTTGTAATTGCTGTAATTGGAGGAATTTGTTGGCTTCTTATTAAGAAATTGATGAAGAACGACGCCAATAAATCATTATCCTTATTGGGAGCTGGAACATTTTTTATATTGGGTGTGGTCATGTATTGCTTATCCACCTTTGTTTATGCCGATAGTTCGGAAGCTGCGCTTGCAAAAGAGCTTCAGGCAGCCGACGTGGTCGAAGGAGTTGTCGCCGATTTTCAGCGAAGCTACAGAAGCGCAAAAGGAGGGGCAGGAGAAACGATAGAGAGCTTTTCGGTTGATAGCGTTCAACTGGCTTATGGCGATGCCCTTTTAGGCAAGTTTAATTCTTTCTCGCAGACCCATAACGACGTGATCTATAACGGCCAAAAAGTAAGGGTAACTTATCGTGGGCGGTCAAGTTATGGCGAACAGTTTAATTCGATACTCAAAATAGAAATTGCCAAATAGAGGTAGGGTGAAGGCGGACGGTATAAAGATTGATAGGATTTGTAACGACTTTGCACCTTTTTTAGATCATAGCATGGATAACACAACAAACAAAAACCACTGGGAAACCGTATACGAAACAAAAAGCCCTGAACAGGTAAGCTGGACGCAGGAGGTGCCCCAGACTTCGTTAGACCTCATCAGTTCGTTTGGATTAGGTAAAAACGCCAGCATTATCGATATTGGAGGTGGTGATAGCCGTTTGGTTGATTGTTTATTGGAACAAGGCTATGAAGATATTACCGTACTCGATATTTCCGAAAAGGCTCTCGAAAGGGCAAAAAGGCGTCTAGGTAAGCAGGCTGAAAAAGTAAAATGGCTGGTAAGCGATGTCACTGCATTTAAACCCCATCAGACTTATGATATTTGGCACGATAGGGCAGCTTTTCATTTTTTGACCACGCCCACACAACTGTCTGCATATCTTGATGTTGCCCAGCAAGCGGCAAGTGGTTTTTTGGCTGTTGGTACTTTTTCTACCAACGGCCCAACCAAGTGTAGCGGATTGGAAATTAGGCAGTACAACGAGCAAACTTTGGCATTGCAGTTTGAGCCTTATTTCGATAAGCTAAGTTGTAGGATGGAAGATCATATTACGCCGTTCAATACCGTGCAAAATTTTATTTTTTGCAGTTTTAAGCGTAAAGAATAAAAGTAGAGACAACCCTATTAGGCTTTTTTCTCAAAGCATCAGCTATCTGCAACACTCAGATTACGCTATACTCAATACGCTCTACGTCACCTTAACTTAATTCCTTAATGGTTAGCTTATTTTGCCAGAGAACGCTCATCGCAATACGCTCTACTCAATACGCTGTACGCTACCCACCCAACACCTTCATGATTGCCGAAGCTTTAAGCAGGCATTCTTCATATTCGTCGGCTGCATTGGCCGCATAGGTAATGGCTCCGCCGACCTGAAAAGAAAGGTATTGCGTGTTTTCGTTGTACAAGATGCTTCTGATGATCACATTAAAATCGAAATCGCCATTAGGACTAATACAGCCAAAAGAGCCTGAGAAAGCCCCCCTTTTGCTTTTTTCGTATTGGTCAATCAGTTCCATGGCCTTGATTTTCGGCGCACCGGTCATCGAGCCCATCGGAAAGGTGTTTTTAATGGCATCAACCCAATGGATATCCGGATCAAGCTCACAGCTAATGGTCGAAATCATTTGGTGTACCTGCGGAAAGGTGTAGATGCCGAAAAGCTCTTCTACTTTTACGCTTCCCTTAACGGCATTTCTGGTCAAGTCGTTACGCACCAGGTCTACAATCATCACATTTTCCGCCTGTTCTTTAATGCTCGATTTCAATGCGACTTTGATCTGTTCGTCGGCTATCGGATCAGTGCTTCTTTTGGCCGTGCCTTTAATGGGCTGCGAAATCAGTTTGTTGCCTCTTTTGCAAAGAAAACGTTCTGGGGTGGCCGATAAAATATAGTGTTCGTTAAGCTTGAAAAATCCAGAAAATGGGGTAGGCGAAAGGACGTTGAGGGCTTCGTAAACCGCCAAGGGATCAATTGAAGCGTTTCGCGCAAAAAACTCCTGACAAAAATTAACCTCGTAAATATCGCCACGCTTAATGTGTGCCTGCAAAGCCTCCACCGTTTGGATATAGGTTTCGCGATCAAATCGTTTTTCGATATTCAGTTTGGGGTTATCCTGCCTAATCAGCTCCACCTGTTCAATCTCGCTGATGATGGAGGCATCGCCTTTAAGTACTTTGACAGCATTTTCTTGTATCGCCAATAAGTATTGCGGTACAAAGAAATAGAGGTCTGGAAAATGGAGCTCATCGCTATGCGAACTGGTTAGATGCTCCACTTCGTTTTTAAGCTCGTAGCCAAACAAGCCAAACAGCCAATCGCGATGTTGCTCGTAAAATGAACGGAGTTGGGCAAAAGCGGTACCGGCATTGGCCTTTAATTGATGTTGTTGTCCGATGGCGATGAGACAGTCGTATTGTGCATAAGGATCGGTATATTGATTGGAATCCAGGTAGCAGCAAACATCGAAATTCATGGCCCATTGCTTGGCCTTTTGCTTAAATAGGATAATTTCGTCCTCGTTCATTTTCGCCGTAAAGGTATTAAATGCGAACAAAATTGTAAAATAAGATTGGCGTAAGCACAAAGTATGTTCTATCTTGTTGTGGACTAGTTTTATCAGGATATTTTAAAATAAAAGGAGGATGGGCTTGCAACCAAATCCAAATTGGCGCCGTCTACCTTATAACTAGCTTGAATTTCTATTCTTAAATAAAACAGCCTTATGAAACGAATTGTATCAACCTTCATCCTTTTCTTGTTTGCCCTATCATTGCATGCGCAAACTAACCCCAAGGCCGATCCCTCTAAAATCGCTTATGGCGATAACAAAGCAGCGGGCAATTACGCTAAAATACGAGGCATGAACATGTATTACGAGACTTATGGCGAAGGAAAGCCTTTGCTCATTATCCATGGCAATAGTGGCTCAATAGGCGATTTTAGCAAGCAGATACCTTATTTTGCCAAAAAATACAAGGTCATTGTGGCCGATAGTCGCGACCATGGCAAGACTTTGGATACGTTGAACATGGTTGATTCCTTGTCGTACGAGCAGATGAGCGATGACTATGCCGCTTTGCTTAGCCATTTAAAGATCGATTCGGCCTTTGTATTGGGCTGGAGCGACGGAGGCATCAACGGCTTGTTGCTGGCCATGCGTCATCCCGAAAAAGTAAAGAAACTGGCTATTACAGGCGCCAACCTTTGGCCCGATACCAATAGCGTCGAGCCATTTGTGTTGAAATATTTTGATGGCATCAAAAAATATTACGACAAGCAAAAGCCATCGATAGCGCGTACCGTGTTGTTGAGGCATTTTAATTTGTTGCTGACACAGCCTCAAATTAAACCCGCATCACTAGCCAAAATACAGTGCCCAACATTAGTGATGGCTGGCGATCAGGATGTGATCAAGGTAGCGCATACCTTGCTGATTGCCAAGTCTATTCCGAATTCGAACTTATGGATTTCGCCCAACTCTGGCCATGGGTTTTTGGTATTGAGAAGCGTTGATAAATTCAATGTCGAGGTTGACGAGTTTTTCCAGCGAAAGTACAAGAAAATAGCCGGAAGAGATTTGTTTCAGAATTAATTCGGTTGTTGGCCCCACCAACTAAGGTGTTCAAATTCCCCTCCCTTGGAGGGGTGCCTGAAAGGCGGGGTGGTAATACTTTAAATTATTTAAACTTTTAAAGTTAAACTACCCAACACCCCGGTCTGCGACCACCCCTCTAAAAGAGGGGAATTGTATGTGTTGTCAACATGAGTAAACCAAGCCAACAAAAAAGCCTCGGGAATTTCTCGAGGCTTTTTTATGGTAACCAAAGCAAACTTTTTGAAGCGTCATGATTGTGCTTAATGACAACTCGAACGGGTAATGTGCTATGAGCCAATTTCTGGAGCGCCTTGGCATTCCACAACGAGTAGGTTAGTTCGCAGGAATCAATTTTTGTGAAATGATTGAACTGGTATTGGTAAACAAATTTGACGCTATTGATGGTTTGGTTGGTTCCGGTTAATGTTTGGTTCATGCCATGGTTTATCTGTCTAGAGATAACCAAGCCGTTGGCCTCCTCTTTTAAACCTCGGCCAAGCCATTGCATTTTTAAATAGCCAAAATTAAAGAAAAAGGCGAGCGCCAAGACCAAGAAAAACATGAGAAAAACAATACGCCAAATAGATTTCCAGTCGTAAAAAGCCAAACTAGCCCTTAATTTTCGAAAACTTTGCCGTGTCATTTTTTTCTTAAAAAAAAAATCCCTTCAAATTATCATTCGAAGGGATTTGCCAATTGATAATTCCTATTATCTTAAAGTTAAAGTCTGTGTCCGGTCTGGCCCAACTGAAAGGAATTTAATAGGCACTTCCAGTTCTTTTTCCAAGAAGGCGATATAAGCGTTCAGCTGGCTTGGAATTTGGTCGATAGACGTAATCTTGGTCATGTCTGTTTTCCATCCCTCTATTGCCGTTAAAACTGGTTTTGGCTGGATAGAAATGATGTCGTATGGCATATAGTCGATCGTTTCGCCGTTGTATTCGTAGTGCGTACAGGCATAAATCGTATCGAAGCCGTCTAGAACATCGGCTTTCATCATGATGAGTTCGGTAACGCCGTTCAGCATGATGGCATATTTTAAGGCAGGAAGGTCGATCCAGCCACAACGACGTGCACGGCCTGTGGTGGCGCCAAACTCATGGCCTACCTGGCGTAGGGTTTCGCCTACTTCGTTATCCAGTTCGGTAGGGAAGGGACCGCCGCCTACACGGGTGCAGTAAGCTTTGAAAATACCATAAACATCGCCCACTTTATTAGGTGCAATACCTAAACCGGTACAAGCGCCAGCCGTTGTGGTGTTTGATGAGGTTACGAAAGGATAAGAACCAAAATCTACGTCGAGCAAAGTGCCTTGTGCACCTTCGGCCAATACTTTTTTGCCTGCTTTGAGGTAGTCGTTTACAAAATGTTCGCTGTCTACGTGTGGAATGGTTTTGATAAATTCGATGGCTTCAAAGAAAGCGGCTTCCTTTTCGGTCAGGTCATATTCGAACTCGTAGTGCGAAAGGATTTCTTTATGTTTTTCAACCAATTTGGCATAACGGGCAGCAAAGTCAGGCAAGGTGGTATCGCCTACGCGCAAGCCGTTACGGCCGGTTTTATCCATGTAAGTTGGGCCAATTCCTTTTAGGGTTGAACCGATTTTGCCAGCACCCATTTTTTGTTCGTTGGCGGCATCCAATAACTGGTGCGTAGGCAAAATGAGGTGTGCCTTGCGCGCCAATACCAATTTGCCGGCGGCAACCGGGTCGTGGCCAGCTTTTTTAAGGTTGTCTAATTCTCTTTTTAAAATAATAGGATCGATTACTACGCCATTGCCGATCAGGTTCATGGTTTTTTCGTTAAAAATACCAGATGGAATGGTGTTGAGTACAAATTTTTTACCATCGAACTCTAACGTGTGACCAGCATTTGGACCGCCTTGAAAACGGGCTATCAAATCATATTGTGGACTTAAAACATCAACAATTTTTCCCTTGCCCTCGTCGCCCCATTGCAGGCCTAGTAGTACGTCTACTTGCGTCATTATTTTAAATTAAAGAATAGAAAGATTATAAAATTGGATAATTAGTTAGCGTGTTGTTTTTGCGTATGGTTGGCCTTGATGGCAGCGGCTGCGCTACAATCGAAACAAACCCCGTAAAGGTTCAAAGAATGGTGCTTGATGTCGAATTTCAACAAATCGCCTACCATGGTTTGGATTTGGTGGATGCGTGGATCGCAGAATTCTACCACTTTGCCACAATCGATGCAGATAACGTGGTCGTGCTGGTGGTAGCCATACGACTTTTCGAATTGCGCCATGTTTTTGCCAAACTGGTGTTTGGTTACCAAATCGCAAGATACCAAAAGCTCTAAGGTATTGTAAACCGTAGCCCGGCTTACGCGGTACTTTTGGTTTTTCATGTGGATATAGAGCGTTTCTACATCGAAATGGTCATTTCTAGAATAGATTTCTTCTAAAATGGCAAAACGCTCGGGGGTTTTTCTCAAGTTTTTGTTTTCGAGGTAGGCTTCGAAGATTTTTCTCACCAACTCGTTGGTATTCTGTGCAGACATAGTTTTAAACTCCTCCCAAAGGTATAGAAATGATTACAGACATTAAAGTGAATCGCCGATTATTTTAAAGATGATTACACTGTAGTTATATTCTGGTAGTTAATTGTTTATTGCTTTGATTGTTGGAATGTTGTAATGTTTGAAGGTTGCAATGTTTGAGGGTTGTAATTAGGCGTATTTAAAATTGTTCAATTAACCACCCCGCCCTTTGGGCATCCCTCCGTTGAGGGGAATTGGATTTTTCGAGCCTTTCAGCTTTGGTCTTTAGTCTTTCACCTTTCTCCCTCTACCTTCATGCCTTCCGCCTTCTCCATGAACCACCCCGCCCTTCGGGCACCCCTCCATTGAGGGGAATTGAGGTTTTTCGAGCCTTTCAGCTTTGGTCTTTAGTCTTTTGCCTTTCGCCCTCTACCTTGATTCCTTCCACCTTCTCCATGAGCCACCCCACCCTTCGTGCACCCCTCCGTTGAGGGGAATTGGGTTTTTCGAGATTTCAGCTCTGGTCTTTAGTCTTTTACCTTTCTCCCTCTGCCTTGATGCCTTCCGCCTTCTGCATGAGCCACCCCGCCTTTCGGGCACCCCTCCGTTGAGGGGAATTGTGATTTCTTGAGCCTTTCAGCTTTGGTCTTTAGTCTTTCGCCTTTCACCCTCGCGCCTTCAGCCTTCCGCCTCCTCTAAGCATCAAACCTCGTTACGCCGGTTACGCCTTTTACTTCCAGCAGGTTTTTGATCAGGTTGTCTAAATGATCGGTATCGTTTACAAAAACCATAATCGAACCATCGAAAATACCATCGTTGGTATCTACCGTAATCGAACGCATGTTCACTTTAAAATCGTTGGAAATTACCTTGGTAATGTTATTGATCAAACCTACGTCGTCAATTCCCACAATGTGTAAACCGGTTAAGAAGGTCAGTTCTTTTTGTCCGTTCCATTTGGCTTTTACAATGCGATAGCCATAATTGGCCATCAGCTGTGCTGCATTCGGACAATTGGTGCGGTGTATTTTGATGCCCTCATTAACGGTTACAAAGCCAAAAACATCGTCGCCAGGAATAGGGTTGCAGCAGGCGGCTAAGGTATAATCTATCTTTTGGAGGTCTTCGCCAATCAGTAAAATATCCGATTCTGGTCCTTTTACCTTGTTCAGCAGGGCTTCTACCTGACGGCCATCAGTTTTGAAATCATTGCCTCTGTTTTCGATCTCCTTCTCGCTGCTTAAATATTCTTTCAGGTCTTTAAGCTCTATTTTGCCATTGGCCACGCCAATAAACAGGTCTTGGGTCGATTGCAGCTTGAAAAAATAGGTCAGCTTGTTCAGGTTGTCGGTATTGTAGGTAATCTTTAGCGATTTCAGTTTCCGCTCTAAAATTTCCTTGCCCGCCTCGGCAACTTTGCGCTTTTCTTCTTTCAGCGACGACTTGATTTTAGACTTGGCTTTGGCCGTTACTACGATATTGAGCCAGTCTTCTTTCGGTACCTGTTTGCCCGAGGTGATGATTTCTACCTGGTCGCCGTTTTGCAGTTTGTGCGAAAGAGGCACCAGCTTATGGTTTACCTTGGCACCGATACATTTGGCGCCCACATCGGTGTGGATTTCGAAGGCAAAATCGAGGGCTGTAGCACCTAATGGCAATTGCAGCAAGGCACCTTTTGGCGTAAAGATGAAAATCTCGTCGGAGAACAAATTCATCTTGAAATCGTCCAAGAAATCGAGGGCATTGGCCTCCGGATTGCTCAGCATTTCCCTTACTTTTTGGATCCATTGGTCAAGTCCGTTGTCGTTGGTCGATTCTTTGTATTTCCAGTGCGCGGCAAAGCCTTTTTCGGCAATTTCGTTCATGCGCTGGGTACGGATTTGTACCTCAACCCATTGGCCTTTTGGCCCCATTACCGTGGTGTGCAGCGATTCGTAGCCATTGCCTTTTGGCGATGATACCCAGTCGCGCAGGCGGTCTGGATTTGGCCTGTAGAGGTCGGTTACAATCGAATAGGCTTTCCAGCAATCTGCTTTTTCGCGTTCAGGCGGACTATCCAAAATAATCCTGATGGCAAAAAGGTCGTACACCTCCTCAAAAGGAATGTTTTTCTTCTTCATCTTGTTCCAAATGGAATGGATAGATTTTGGTCGGCCGTAAACATTGGCCACCAAGCCTTGTTCGGCCAAAATTTCGTTGATCGGTTCTACGAAAGCCTTGATGAACGAGTTCCTTTCGGCCTTTTTCTCGTTCAGCTGGGTGGCAATAAATTTATAGGTGTCTGGCTCCAAATATTTCATGGAGAGGTCTTCCAGCTCCGATTTAATGGCGTATAAACCCAAGCGATGGGCCAGGGGGGCGTAGAGGTAAATGGTTTCCGAGGCAATTTTCAGCTGTTTGTGCCTTGGCATAAAATCCATCGTGCGCATGTTATGCAGGCGGTCGGCCAGCTTGATCAAAATCACCCTTACATCGTCGGCCAGGGTAAGCAGCATTTTCCTGAAATTTTCGGCCTGCAAGGAGCTGTTGTAGTCGAAAACACCAGATATTTTAGTCAGTCCATCAATAATCTTGGCGGTTTTTTTGCCAAACTCGCGCTCAATATCGTCGAGGGTAATGTCGGTATCTTCCACCACATCGTGTAGCAACGCACATACAATGGAAGTAGTGCCCAGCCCGATTTCTTCGGCGGCAATCTGCGCCACGGCAATAGGGTGGTAGATGTAAGGCTCGCCAGATTTGCGGCGCATGTCTTTATGGCTGTCGAGGGCCATTTCAAATGCCTTGCGTATTTCTTTCTTGTCGCCCTTTTGTAAAGTTGATTTCGAAGCACGCAAAAGGGCACGATACCGCTTGAGGATTTCCTGTTTTTCTGCCTCTAAATCAATTACTAAAGTGTTCTTCATTTGTATTTTCTAGGTAAAATTATCGTATTTTAAGCTATAAAAGATTATATTCGATTATCGTTGAAACGAATATATAAAATTAGCTTTAACTTTGTACTAGGCATAAATTTATGAAATATTCACGTCTTTTTATTCTGATTATTGTCATGTTTCTTGGCACGGCCGTGAAGGCCCAGGAAGCAGGAACGCCTCCAATTTGGCCAAAATTGGGTAAAAACGACACCATCCGCGTAGCGGCTACCAACGATAACGGCTACATGATACCTTGGATTGGCCTGCAGGAAGTAGTAATTTATGGCCAGCGCATTTGGAAGTCGGCGGCCGACCAAGCAGCCTACAACCGGTTAAAATACAACGTTTTAAAAGTAATGCCTTATGCCCTGTTTGCCAAGCGCCGCTACGAGCAACTGGAACGCGATTTGGCTACAGTTGCCGACAAAAAGGAGCAGAAACGATTGGTTAAAGAATGCGATGCCGAAATTAAGCGGATGTTCAATACCGAAATCAAGGAACTGACGATTACCCAGGGACAGATCCTCACCAAACTGATTGACCGCGAAGTGGGGCGTACCACTTTCGACATTGTGAAGCAAACTAAAGGGGGCTTTGCGGCGTTTTCTTATCAGTTGATCGCAAGAGTGGTTGGCCATAATCTAAAAAGTACCTACGATGCTTCGGTAGACCGGGATATTGAGTCGATTATTGTCAGCTCGGGCTATTACCAAAATTAAATCCATGAATCCTGACCAAACCATATACCCATTTAAAGTGAAGCTGCTAAATGGGACCGAAAAAACATTAGCAGATTATAAAGGAAAAGTATTGATGGTGGTTAACACCGCTTCGGGTTGCGGCTTTACGCCACAGCTTAAAGAACTCCAAGAACTGCGTGAAGCCTACCAAGACAAAGGCTTTGAGGTTTTGGGTTTTCCATCAAACGATTTCGGGAAGCAAGAACCGCTAGACGGCAGCGCCATTGGCGAGTTTTGCGAAGTCAACTATGGCGTTCAGTTTCCGATTTTCGAAAAAATTATGGTAAGAGGGAGCCATGCGCATCCTTTGTTCAAGTTTTTGAGCGATAAAAAGCTGAATGGCAATCTGAGTTCTACACCCAAGTGGAATTTCCATAAATACCTCATCGACAAAAATGGTAAAGTGGTTGATTATTTTTATTCCTTTACCAAGCCGAACGCTTCGAAGGTGAAAAAGAAAATCCAGCGCCTGTTGGAAGAGAAATGATTGGGGGAGAGTGATTGAATGAAAGAATGATTGAATGACTGAATGATTCAATGAAGGAATGAGGGGAGGATTGAATTGAGAGAATTGCATTCACACCTTTAAAATCCAATCCGTCAAAACTATAAAATATGAAGTTAGATATACTTGTTTTTGCCGTGCATCCCGATGATGCGGAATTAGGCTGTTCTGGAACAATTTTAAAACATATTGCCTTGGGCAAGAAAGTGGGTATTGTTGATTTTACCCGTGGCGAGCTGGGTACCCGTGGCTCGGCCGAAATACGTGATGAAGAAGCCGCTGAATCGGCTAAAATACTGGGATTGCATGCCCGGGAAAATCTTAGGCTAAAAGACGGCTTTTTCAAGAACGACGAAGCCCACCAGCTGGAAGTGATTAAAATGGTACGCAAATACCAACCCGAAATTATCCTGACCAATGCCTTGCACGATCGTCATCCAGACCATGGAAGGGCGGGAGATTTGGCCAACGATGCCATATTTTTGTCGGGCTTAAGGCGGATTGAAACCACACTTGATGGGCAAAAGCAGGAGCCTTGGCGTCCTAGATTGGTATTGCAGTACATACAAGACCGCTACATCGAGCCTGATATCCTGGTTGATATTACCGAGGTGATGGAGCAAAAAATTGCTTCGATCAGGGCGTTTAAAACCCAATTTGATAGTCCGGATAACAGCGAGCCTCAAACCTATATCTCGTCGCCCGAGTTTTTGGAGGCCGTCATTTCGCGGGCCCGCGAGTTTGGCAAAAGTATTGGCGCCACCTATGCCGAAGGCTTTACCTCGAGAAAACTGTTGGGCGTAACCAACCTTTTTGAATTAAAATAGAATACTTCCTTAACAAAAAGGCCCGATCTGCATTGCAAATCGGGCCTTTTTGGTGTTGTTAAGCTGTTAGTAGCCTGGATTTTGTACTAAGCCTTTGTTGGCGCTCATTTCGCGATCTGGAATTGGGAAAACCAATTTGGGACTGTTGTAAGGAAATGCGCCGATTGAACGTTTGGTACGTTTGTAATCGTGTAGCCTAAAGCCTTCGAAAGCCAGCTCTTTGTCGCGTTCGGTTAAAATAATGTCTAACGTAGGCACAATGGTTCCTAATCCTGCTCTAGCCCTTAAGGCATTGATATCGTCGGCAGGCGTAGCGCCAACTGAGGTGCCTAACCTAAAATTGGTTTCGGCGCGGACCAGGTATTGTTCTGTAATTCTGCATACCGGTATGTTGTCAAAGAAGTTGTACCATTTTCTGGTAAACAAGCCCGATTTTGCACCATTGCCATCGTAAATCATATCGGTTCTACGCTTGTCGGTGGTGCTGTACGAATTGTAAAAAGTGGTGTTGATGCTGGCATCTCCACGGCCAACCTTACCGCCAGTCGAGTTCAGGTAGCTCGAATAGAAAGTAGCCAAACCATCATTTGCCGAACCTGCATTACTTTGGTCGTTTTGCTGGATTTCGAAAATGCCCTCGTTAGAGTTTTTTACCCTAAAAGGAGTTTCCAGCGAAGCGGTAATCAGGCTGTACGGGCCATTAGTGATGATGTCGTTTGACAAGTCGCGGGCCAACTGGAATTTGCCTTCCTGCAAATAAACCCTCGCCAAAAATGCCATGGCGGCGTATTTGTCGTCTACCGCGCTTAATTTGGTGATAGCGGTTTTTAAATCGTTTTCAACGGCAGTATACACATCGGCTACGGTGCTGCGCGGAATGTTTTTAATCACATCGTCGGTTGTTTTGATGGCCTTGGTCATAATAGGCACGCCAAGATTGGTGTTAGGCGTAGTCGGATCATACGGCAAAGCCCATAGTCTTACCAATTCAAAGTGCATAATGCCACGGATAAACAGGGCCTTGCCTTCGATTACATTTTTGGTATTGGCATCGGTTACTACATTTAGGGCGCTAAGTACCGTGTTGGCCACATTAATGGCTTTATAGGCAGAATTCCAGGTACGGCCCACATCGGCATTCGTTGAAATGATCGATTTGTTAGAGATGTCCCTGTAAGTACTGAAAGAACCAGTCCAGTTCAGGTAACCGTCGTTTGCATAAAGATCGGGGATAAAAACAAGGTTGGTTCCGTATAAATCGCCGGTGGCCAGTACCGTATAGGCGCCTATCAGTGCATTTTGCACGTCGGCCGTGGTACTGAGGGCCACATCAGAAGAAATAGACTGCTTAGGCTGTATATCTAGTTCTTTTTTGCAGGACGTGATGCCTAGTAGGAACAGGCCTGCAATCAATATATTTTTATTAAAGCTTTTCATAATTCTAGTTTTTCATCAATTAAAATCCAACATTTAAACCAAAAGTAATGGTGCGTGCCTGAGGCGGGGTATAGAAATCGTGCCCAAGCTGTACGCTGCCCGCAAAAGTGGTATTGATCTCTGGATCGTAGCCGGTATAATGAGTGATGGTAAATGGATTTAAAGCAGAAACATATACCCTGAGGTTCTGCATTTTATATTTCTTTATAAAAGCCTTAGGTACGTTGTAGCCCAAAATGATGTTTTTTACCCTCAGGTATGAACCTGATTGTACATATCGCGAAGATGGCCTGGTACCGTTTGATTCGCCGAAGCGAGGCTGCGGGATGGAGGTAATCTGTCCAGGGGTTCTCCAGTAGTCCATTTGATCAACGGTTTGGTTATCGAAATAATCGCCGTTTGCCGATTGGAAACCGCCTGCTGCGTTATACAGATCGTTGCCATACACAAACTGGGTTTGGATATCGAGGTCGAAGTTTTTGTAAGAGAACCTGTTGCCAAATCCGCCAAAGAACTTCGGATTAGGATCGCCGATTTTTTGGTTTTGGGCTGCGCTGTAGTCATTGGTGGTGGCGGTGCGACTGGCATCTACGTAGTAAAGCGCATCGCCATTGGCAGGATCAACTCCGGCATAAGCCTTGCCATAGAAATAGCCAAACGGCTCGCCTTCCGAAATTCGGCCCAAATACCTGCCGCCTGGAAAAATAGGCTGGCCAGCCAATCGGGTAATCTTGTTCCTGTTGAACGAAATGTTAAAAGAGGTTGACCATTTAAACTCGCCAACAAAGTTTTTGCTGTTGAGGGAAATTTCCAAGCCTTTGTTTTCCAAGTCGCCAACGTTTTGGGTAATCGAAGTAAAGCCGTTGGTGGCCGGAATAGGTACGTTTAGCAAGAGGTCGGTGGTTTTTTTCTTGTACACCTCGAATGAACCGCTTAAACGGTCGGCAAACAAGCCAAAGTCTAAGCCAAAGTTAAGGTCGGAAGTATTTTCCCAGGTCAGGTTAGGGTCGCCCAGCTGGTTAGGTAATGTGCCCGCCACACCGGCATAATTTACGCCTCCATATAAAGTACGCGAAGCAAAGTTGCCGATTTCGGCATTACCGGTTAAACCGTAGCTGGCTCTCAGTTTCAACATCGAGATCCATTTGGCGCCTTTCATAAAATCTTCTTCATTCATGATCCAACCCAAAGAGCCGGCAGGGAAAGTTCCGTATCTTTTGTTGCTGCCGAACCTAGAAGAACCGTCGGTTCTGATGGAAGCACCAACCAAGTATTTTCCTTTGTATTTGTAGTTGGCCCTAGCCAGGTAAGAAACAAAAGTATAGGCCGTTTCGAAAGAACTACCGGCCGATATTTTAGCTGCACTGGCAATTTTTTCAAAACGATCAGAAGGGAATCCGGTACCGGTAACTGTTCCGTACCTGAATTTGGTATCTTGGAAAGTAAAACCAACCAAGGCATTCAGGCTGTGGTCTTCATTAAATGCCTTGTTATAGCTCAGGGTATTATTGGTGTTAAAGTTGATGGATTTGGCCAGATAATTATAGCTATAGCCTGCGGTACTGCCACCGTCTTGGGTTTTGGCACCAAGATACTGCTCTTCTTCCAGGTTGTTGAAATCGAAGCCGTACTCGCTTTTGAACACCAAATCGGGGGTGATTTTTAAGCCGGCATAAGCGGTAGCCAATGTTCTGTAGGTAGTTGACAAGTTGCTGCCGTTTACCTGATCTATCAAGCCGTTATAATATACGGTGTTGTTGTTCAGCTCGCCAGTAGCTGGATCGTAGATCGGCTGGATAGGAGGCAGGGCATTCAACTGCAAGGGGTTAGAGAAGAGGTTGTCATTCGATACCCTGTTATTGTCGGTTTTCGAAATGTTGATGCTGCCGCCCAAGTCGAGTATTTTAAAGGCTGTATGGTCTATGGTAACCCGGCCACCTGTACGTACAAAGCGGTTGCCGATAATAATACCATCGTTGTTGTTGTAGTTGCCCGATACCATAAAACGGGTTTTGGCATCGCCGCCGCTTACATTGATATTGTACTGCTGGTTGTGGCCACGCCTAAAGGCCGCATTGGCCCAATCGGCATCATAATTGGTATCCCAATCGTTTACGGCATTGTTGTCGCCCCAAAATTCGGAAGCATTGGCATAACCATCATAGCCTACGTTTTTGAGCGATTCTTCAAGCAGTTGCCTATATTGTGCCGCATTGAGGAACTTGCCTTTTTTGGTGGGGTCGCTAAACCCTGCAAAATAGCTCAGATCTACCTTGGTTTCACCTGCTTTCCCCTTTTTGGTGGTAATGATCACTACCCCATTAGATGCCCTGGCTCCATAAATGGCCGAAGCGTAAGCATCTTTCAGTACCTCCATCGATTCGATATCGTCTGGATTGATGGCCGCCAAAGGATTGTCGGGTTCGGTATAGCTGCCCAAGGCATCGGTTACCACTGGTACACCATCTATTACAAACAGAGGTTGGTTGTTGGCCGAAATAGACGAAATACCACGCACACGGATTTGCAGGGCCTGACCCAGCTTACCGCTGCTCGAGTTTACGAAAACGCCAGGCGCATTTCCCTGTAGCGCACTTTCGATGGTGGTTAAAGGTTTGTCTTTGATGTCGGCTACGCCAAGCTTGGCAATAGAGCCGATTACATCTCTTCGGTTTTGCGTACCGTAGCCTACTACGACCACTTCGCTAAGATCGGAAGCCTTTTCTCTTAAAGCAACATTCATGGTATTTGACGACCCGATAGGTTCTTCTTGGTCGGTAAATCCCAGATATTTGAATACCAAAAATTTTGCATCGGCATTTACCGAGATGCTGAAGTTTCCGTTGACGTCAGTCTGAACGCTTTGCGCGCTGCCTTTTACCGATACAGTTACCCCGGGAATTGGGTTTTTATCGTTATCGCTGGTTACCTTACCGGTAATGGTTCGGTTTTGGGCCATGGCAATACTGCTCAGACTGCAGATGATTGCACACAGCAACAGTAGTCTTTTTTTCATAAAGGTTCAAGTTTTTAGTTGATGATTCCATATAGTTTAGTTATACAATTTACAAAAAAGTAGTGACAAGAATGTTACACTTGTTAAAATGAAAAGAAATTGAACAACAAAAAGGGGTGAAATCTGTTATCCATCTTAAAACCCCTTGTTATGTCCAATTTTTTCTCTTCCGTAAAAAACGCCTACAAACTTTTCAAATCTGTAGATTTTGACCAGCTTAATGCCCTGTCAAAAAAGGTGAATTTGGCACAAATGCTCGAAGCTGCCGGAAACCTGAACGAAGAACAATGGCAGGGATTGATGAAATTAATGTCGACCCAAAGCAAAAAGAAACCTTTGCCAGCCATAGAAGGCGATTTTTACCATTTGGGAGATGAAGCGCTCAAAGATTCAGACCGGGCTTTGCAGTTGGAGGTACGCGCTTTTTTAGAAAAGGAAGTAAAGCCGCTGGTCAACCAATATTGGCTCAAGGCCGAGTTTCCTTTTGAGCTGATCCCGAAAATAGCCACCTTGAATATCTGCGGACTCACTTACAAGGGTTATGGCTGTGCCGGTAAGTCCAACTTGATGGAAGGTATTTTAGCCATGGAAATGGCTAGGGTTGATACTTCGATGTCTACTTTTTTTGGCGTGCAAAGTGGCTTGAGCATGGGCTCTATCTATTTGCTGGGCTCTGAGGCACAGAAACAGGAATGGTTGCCCGATATGCAGCAGTTCAAAAAAATAGGCGCTTTTGGCCTTACCGAGCCCGAAGTAGGTTCGGGCGCTGCCGGAGGCTTGGGCACTACGGCTAAGCGACAGGGCGATAAATGGCTATTGAACGGCCAAAAGAAATGGATAGGCAATGCTACGTTTGCCGATGTAACCATCATCTGGGCCAAAGATTTAGACGACCATCAGGTGAAAGGCTTTTTGGTACGAAAAGGAGCCCCAGGTTTTACCGTAGAAAAAATAATGGATAAAATGGCCTTGCGCATTGTGCAGAACGGCCTGATTACTTTAACCAACTGCGAAGTAGACGAAGCAGACCGCCTGCAAAATGCCAATTCGTTTAAAGATACGGCCAAGGTGCTGCAAATGACCAGGGCAGGAGTGGCCTGGCAGGCGGTAGGTTGTGCCCGTGGCGCTTATGAGGCCGCTTTGGCCTACACGCAAAAACGCAAACAGTTTGGACGGCCCATAGCCTCCTTTCAATTGATTCAAAACCACCTGGTCGAGATGCTTTCGAACCTAACAGCCATGCAAACGCTGTGTTTCCGCTTGTCGCAGCTGCAAGATCAGGGGATGCTGACCGATGAGCACGCTTCGTTGGCCAAGGTTTTCTGTTCGATGCGTACCCGCGATATCGTGAGCCGGGCGCGGGAAGTAATGGGAGGCAACGGAATTTTGCTGGAACATGATGTGGCCAGGTTTGTGGCCGATGCCGAAGCCATTTATTCGTACGAGGGCACCAAAGAAATCAATACATTGATTGTAGGCCGGGCCATTACCGGTTTTTCTGCATTTGTTTAGTCCATGAAAAGCACTGTAAATTGATAGAGCGTTGCTAGCTAACCTTCCTGAATGCCAAATTGTGAAATTTAAGGCCTTTTGGCATGGGTAAAATTACGATTGGCGCCTGCTCCATGTTTTTTCAGCATTTCTTCTTTCTTAATAAATTTCGTTCAGCGATTTTTTTCAATCCTAATTTTCGTAATCCGATTGCGCTAGGGTACATAAAACGTTTTAATAGTTTTATTTAAAAGAATATTAATTGTTGTTTGTTGTCGGTTGTGCAAACATTTAGGGGGATAAAAATAGATGTTCAGCATAAAATTTGGCTCAAATATACATTTTAAGGGTATTTGACAAACGTTTGCGTTAACTGAATGATTAATTCCATTTCCTTTTAACTAATTAGGACTGTTTTATTTTCTCAAACAGAAAGGCTACACCGGCGAAAAAAACACAGTTGCTAAACAAGGTCTGCAAAAAATGCAATGACTGGTCATTGTCAAAAAATCGAACATATTTTTCTGCTTTTCCTACTAAGTTGTTCAGTGCCAATGTGGTAAAAAGGCAAGGGCTTGGCCTGCACTGCTGAAGCTATTTTAGCTAAAACCGAATAAATATTAACAAACGTTTGCGTAGTGTATGATGAACACAAAATTGTTTTTAATAAACAAATTGCATTATCAAACGAAAGTAAAATAACTGTCGATTAAATATAAAATAACAGTTGATGCACTTCCGATTGAGAGCAGTACTACAAACCAACCAACCAACAACCAACCAACTTAAACCAACCAATATGAAGAGAAATCTACTTTCCCGCCTTGTGCGCCTTTTGATTATACAACCTCGGTTGAGGCCCGTGTATAATTTCCAGCTCCTGTAGCCGTACCAACCTTAAAAGAGCTACTGGTTCTTTTTGATTACGATCCACTTATTAACCAACAATAAAAATGACTAAAATTTTTACGTGCATTTGCTGTTTCTTTTTAGTAGCTGTTTTTGGACCGAAGTCTGTACGCGCCAATCGTTCAGATGACCGCGTTGCCAAGGCATATTTTGCTTTCCAACAAGATACGTCCAAAAAGGTAAAAGCTACCTATTCGTCAACAGCCGATACCATCGGCCAAATGATCAGAACTTTACAGAAGTTCAAAACCAACCGCGACACCATCAATGTGCGCTCGTCGGCACCGGTTCCGAATCTGTCCCTGCAACAGATTATCAAAGGAAACCTTGCCGGCGTATACGTACAAGAGCCAAACGGCGAGCCGGGAACCGAACAAAGTATGATTGTTCAGGGTGCCTCTGGTCTTTTGTTCTCTAAAAAAGACATTTATGCCTTGCAACCAGCTGTCTATTTAAATGGCGTGCCATTGGTTCAAGACAATCCTTTTGCATTCGATATCCAAAAATACGATTACAATAGGGTTGGACCGGCTACCAACCTGCTTTCACAAGTGAGCATTGACAACATTCAATCGATTGTTGTGGTAAAAGACCCTTATGAATTGGCCAAATTGGGTCCGAATGCCGCAAACGGTGCTATTTATATTACAACCAAGAATGCCAGGGCTGGAGTTAGGGACATCAGCCTCAATTCTTATTTTGGTTATGTAGCCGCACCAAAAGTAAATACCGTGAACGGCGTTTACGAAAACAACTTCAGAAAACCGTTTTATCAGAAATATGCCACAGCCAGCAATTATGCCAGCTACGCTTCTTATTTGAGGGATTCGACCAACACGGCTTACTACGGCCCTTCTAACTGGAACGACCTTTATTATCAAAGTACGCCTACCTTTTCGGCCGATTTGGGAATTACCGGTGGCAGCGACCGTGCCAACTTCAGGTTTTTTGGCTCGGGTACTAAAAATGCGGGCAATGCCGACGATACCAACATCGACAGGTACAACTTGTTTTTTGGCATCAACATGGCTCCGTATAAATGGCTTACCGTATCAAGTACGGTAAATACCGCCCGTTTAGACCGCAACAGGAACAAAAGCTTAAGAGATCGTTTTGCAGAAACCAGATACATTCCCGATTTGAGCAGTCCGCTTTCGCCAAATGCTTCTATCTATTCGGGTTATTTGCAGGAAAGTGCACGCAACGTTGACGACAACCGCTCTAACATTTTAAATGGCAACCTGAGCCTGAGCGCAAAAATCAACAAAATTGTAATTTCTACCAGCTTGGCTTTCGATTATAACGAAGGCATCCGCGATTATTTTACACCATCTACCTTAATGGACGGCGTAAGTTACGTGTCTAACTATTTTGGTTACAGCCAACGTTTGTTGCTCAACAACTTTGCTACTTATAAATACGAGATCAATGCTAAACATACCATCGATTTCGAAATCGGACAGAGCTTTCAGGGCGATACCTATAAATACAACTATGCCAGGGCCTACAACGGACCAAACGACTATGTAAAATTGAACATTGTAGATGGTAACGCTGGCAGCGGCGATTATTTAAATACCTTAGACGCCAATGGCTTTTATGTATTCAGGTATATCGATAAGGAAAGAAACAACCTGTTTTCTTTATATGCTTCGGCAAAATACAAATACAAGGATCTCTTAACCCTAAGTGCCTTGGTGAGAAGAGATGGCTCTTCTAACGGACAGCCTAACAGCAGATGGGTAACTACTCCGGCCTTTAATGCCGATTGGAACCTGAAAGAGCAGTTTTTGAAAGGCAATAGCATTTTTGACAAATTGCATGTAAGCGCAGGCTGGGGCCGTACGTTGCGCATTTTCCAAGACGACCGCTTTGCTGCCGGTCCACAATACCGCTCGGAAAACGGCTGGTTCGAAGAGCCGACCATTCCTGGCTACGGTGGCCGTTTAGGGATCAACAGACCTTACGACAGTGGCTTTATCGGCTACAACATCAGCCTTCCTTATGCAGAGCGAACCAATCTGACTATTGATGCAACCACCCTCAAAGGCAGGTTAAACGCGGCGCTTACCTTGTATAACCGCAATGATAAAAACCAGGTTATCGGAATGCCGGTGCCACTTGAAACCGGTTACAGTGCCAACTACCAATCGGGTATGGACATCAATAACAAAGGTGTAGAGCTTTTGGTAAATGGCGTGGTCATCGATAAGCCAAAATCGCTAAGCTGGAGCACTGGCATCAACATCAACTATAACCGTAACGAACTGACCGCATTGCCTAACGGTGTAAAAGAGCTGATTTATAACAACGACAATAAATTGGTAGTGGGCAAACCGGTAGGCAGCTATTGGCTATACACCAACAACGGCATTTACAATACCAATGCCGAAGTTCCGGCCGGAATGACTTTTAACGGTATTCCGATGAAAGCCGGCGATCCGAAATGGGTTGACTACAACGGCGATAACAAAATAGACAGCAAGGACAAAATATTGACCGGAAACAGACAGCCGAAATTTGTTGGCGGATGGAACAATACCTTGAGCTATAAAAACTTCGACCTGAATTTCAATTTCATCTTTGCCTTGGGCCAAAAATCGATTAATCAGTATGAAGCCACCAAATATGGTTTCGTAAACCGCGAAGCTGGCAACGACATCAACTCGGTAAAAGAGGTTTCGTCGTGGCAGACATTCAGCAATGAAAAATCGTACCCGATTTATAATCCTTGGAGCGATGTAGATGCCTACCGTACCGATCAGGATTTGTTTTTGGAGAATTCTTCATACCTCAAACTAAGGTCGATAACCCTGGGCTACGATTTTGGCAAAACGGTGCTCTTTAACAATAATGGCAAGGGCGTGAGAAGAGCTTATCTCTATGCTACGGCAATGAATTTATTTACCATCACCAAGTTTACCGGCGTTGATCCAGAACTGGTTAACTACAACGGCTACTACGATGGTGCCAATCTAACCATTCCAAGAACATTTGTACTGGGCTTTAAATTGGATTTGTAAAAATAGGAGGCGTTGCGATGGCTTCATCGGCGCTGCAAAAAAATAATAAACAGATGAAAAATATGATCAATAAAAGGAACGGTTTTTATCAAATCTCTATTGGAATGATGTTATTCCTTATTGGTTTGGGCAATTTCTCCTGTAAGAAGATTGACGATGTACAGTCGACCAGGCTGGCCACCGAAGAAACCAATTGGAAAACCTTAGAAGATGCCAAGGCCAACTTGCTGTCGGTTTACGGTTTGATCCGTTCGGCCACTGTGTCTGACAATACGCACTGGCTGATGGGCGATTTGAGGCAAGGCGATTTTGCCATTACCAATCGTGCCGATTTAAAGGCCATTGTAAACGGTCAGCTGAATGCTTCTTATCCGGTAATGAACAGGATTACCAACTGGAGAAGGTTTTATGCAGCCATCAATGCCGCTAGCTTGTTCATTGAGCGCTCAAAAGAAATCTTGGCACTCGATCCGCGATATACGCAACTGAACAACAACGTAGATGTGGCCCAAGCCCGAATGATCAGGGCCTTTGCCTACTTCTATATGGTAAGGATCTGGGGCGATGTGCCTTTGCTTACTTCATCGCACGATGGCGAGTTTGTGAAGGTGGCCAGAACATCAAAAGATAAAGTATTGGCTTTTTGTACCAACGAATTGTTGGCGGCTGCACAAGTGGTGCCATTCAGGTATGGCGGTACCGATCCGATTATGCCGGGTTTATATTATGGTGCCAACTGGCCAAGCTGGAACGGTATTGTGTTTACCCGTTTGTCGGCCTACATTATTTTGGCTCACATTGCCGCTTGGCAAGGCAACTATATCGATGCCGCCAACTATTCGAAATTTGTGCTTGACAACCAGTCGACCCAGTATTTTGTGGATGGTGCCAACCCGCTCGACTACATCGATATGGCGGCCTTAACCGAAAACCAGAACAACTATAGTCCGTTTGCCTACAAGAGGGCAACGCTGATGGTAGGTTTCCCATTCGAAGCTGGTAACGGATTATCGACCTCAAACGGCCATATTGAACAGCTTACTTTGGCTGCGCCATATATTCCGAAAGTACAGCCAGAAATGTTTGTGCCTAAAGACAGCATCCTTAAAATATTTACCGATCCGAAAGACCTTCGTTTCAGCATTGACCCAATCAGTGGGCTGTATCGGAAAAACTATTTCACCAATTTCGAATCAGAGCAGCCTGTTTTCAGCAAAATCAAGGTTATCTACCCAAGCAATACTGCAGGAAATGTAACCTTGTTCAGCTCGTCGATGGTGTTTAGCCGTATGGAAGAAATCACCTTGCTAAGGGCCGAAGCGCTAGCCGTATTGGGGCAACGTGAAGCGGCCATCAACGCATTGAACAAAGCGGCCAACTTAAGAGGCCCGATCGTTTACTTGTCGGCTTCTTCTAAAGACCTGATCGATGCCATTTTCGAAGAGCGCAGAAGAGAATTGATGGGCGAGGGCTGGAGATGGTACGACATTGTAAGGTACAACAGGATCAAAAACAGCAACGGCGTTTTTGCAACCAAGAACGGCGTACCGATGAGCTTTAAGCAATTCGAAGCTGCTGGTGGCATCTACTGGCCGGTATCGCAAGATGTAATCAATGCCAACTCGTTGATTACCCAAAATCCTTATTGGCAATAGTTAACAGATTAAAAGAGATATCAGATGAGAAATACATTATATAGAAATTGCGCATTTGTTCTTTTAGGACTGTGCAGCCTGTACATGAGCGCCTGCAAGAAAAGCGAATCGGAATATTACAACTATAAAAATACCGTTCAAACCTTCAATGGTTCGGCACTCGATTACCTTAAATCGCAGCCCAACACCTTCGATTCGTTGCTGCTGGTTTTGAACCGTATTCCGGTGTTGAGAGATTCTGTGGCCAGCGGCAAGGTTACCTTGTTTGCGCCGGTAAACAAAAACTTTGAAGCCTCTATCAAATACCTGAATATGCAACGCAAGGCAGAGGGTAGGCCACCGATTTATTTGAGCACGGCCGATATTAACGAATTGGGCTTCATGACCTGCAAATACATCATCAGGGGCAACCGAACCACCGATGCCTTTGCCAGCAGCGTAGATGGCTTGCTGCTCAACTCGATCATCATCAACTACCCGATGCAGATCAGGTATGTAAGGTTGAGCGCTTCGGGCTATCAGGGCGGCGGACCAGCTGTACTTAATTTCAGCGACACACACGGTTCTAACTTCGAGGATTTCTGGACCACGACCACCACCAATGCCGTAAATATCAAAACCAACAATGCAACGATCAACATTCTTTCGCCGCTGCACAACTTTGGTTTTAGCGAATTCACAGACAGATTAGACCAATAGCTTAAGATGATGAAAAATACGAGATACCTATTCCAAGTATTGCTAACCTTAGCGGGAGGCAGCCTACTTTTTTTATCGTGTAAAAAAAATCTGCCAGATGCAAGATTATCGCTATCTAACGATACCCAGTTTACACAATACATTTACCAGCCGGTTTTGGGCAGGAATACCTTGTTCAGCAACAATTTCCAGTATGGCAACTCAAGCAGGCCATTGGATTTCAAGATCGTGAACATGCGTACGTTTACCGGCGAACCGGCTCCCGAGCTGACCAATTTTTATCCGGTAACGGTTTGGAAAACGGCTTACGATGGTACAGAGAAATCGCTGGCCGAGATTGAAGCCAAACGTACGACCGAAAACCACCAGTTGTTTGAAATCAGGCCGCATTCTGGCGAGTTCTTGATGTGGGGCGCCGCCAATTCGAACATGGTTAAGGCCCAGCCAGATTCGGGCTATGTGTTCGATGTGGAGATGTCGAACTCGGGTGGCAGGAAATATTTTCAAAAGTTCCGTTTGATGCCTTTGCGCGAACGTCCGTATGAGCCTTCTAACCTCGATCCGATTACGGGCCAGGCCACTTCGGTATCGGTTAACCCTACCGGGATGAACATTACAGGTACCAGAAGCGGACAGCCATTGAGCTCTAACGACGTACAGGTGCTGTTTAACAAGGTTGGTAACGGCAACAGCGTGAAGTTCAAATTTGTAGACACTTTGTTCAACCCGATCAATCCAGACAAGTTTGCCGCTACCGATTGGAGCAATGTAGTACACGGATTTAACATGGTTAAAGATGCTTCTGGCGCAAAATACGACGTGGCTTATCCAATTCCTTGTACCAGCTATCCTACCAAGTACACCACCTCGTCGGGCGACCAGGCCAGGGCGGTGTTCAGGTTTAACAGACAGGCTTTTGGCAACGTGCAGCAGCAGTGCTTTATCGCGCTCAACTTCAATATTTACCAAAAAGGCGACTGGGAGATCACCTTCTGGTTTAAGCGCGACAAACCAAAATTCGATAATGATTAATGAAAACAAATAGATCACCACAAAACATATTTCCAATGAAGTATTTTTACAGCATAGCTATTTTATTGATTTTTGGTTTTCAGCAAGTTGCCTTTGCCCAGCAAAAAATCGCAGTAAGCGGCGTAGTTCTTGATGGCAGCATGAAATCAAAAGAAACCATACCCGGCGTTAGTATTATTGCCGATGGAAAGGTTGTAGCACAGACCGATGCCGATGGCAAGTTCAGGGTTACCGTTTCGCCCGATGCAGAATTATCTTTTAAATACATTGGCTATAAAACCGCAGTGGTTAAGGTAGCCAACAGAACCAATATTACCGTAACCCTAAGTGCTGATAATACCACGCTAAAAGAGGTAAACATTACTTCGGCGGGTTACATCAGCAAATCGAAAACGCTCTCTACGGGATCAAGCGTTAAGATTTCGGGCAAAGAGCTACAAGGCCAGCCGGCCGGCGACGTGATTTCGCTTTTGCAGGGTAAGGTGGCAGGTTTGAATATCCAGAACAATACCGGTGCACCTGGTTTCAGGGGTTCGGTGGTTATTCGCGGTATTTCCAATATTAGCCTATCCGGATCGGGCAACAGCACTTTCTTAACTCCAACTTCGCCATTGTATGTAATTGACGGGGTGCCGGTTGACGACAATACCAATTATTCTTACGGATTTCAGCAAGCTGGTCCGGGTGTTTCTCCGGCCTCTCAAATTCCTGCAGAAGACATTGAGGATATCGAGGTATTGAAAGATGCGGCAGCAACAGCACTTTACGGCTCGCGTGGTGCCTACGGGGTAATTTTGATCACCACCAAACGTGGTAATTCTAAAGTGCCAATTGTACGCTACAGCGGTGCGGCTTTCCTTTCTACTGTGCCACAGCTCCGCTCTGTAATTGGCGGTAAAGGCGAACGTTTGCTCAGGATTGACCAAATTATGCGTTATGACACTACGGCCAACCATGCCATAGGCTTGATTAATGGTACGCCGTTTTTGGCCGACAGCTTAAACGCCTATTACAACAACTCTACCAATTGGCAGTCTTATTTCTATCGTCCAACGTTTAACCAAACCCATAACCTTAACGTTTCTGGTGGCGATGTGGCCTTTAACTATAAGGTAGCCTTGGGTGTATACGACGAAACAGGTATCCAAGAAAATACCGGCTATTCTCGTTACAACGTGAACATGAACATGACCTATAACCCCACCCGAAAGTTCAAGCTGATTGGCCAGTTGAACAACTCCATACAGAAGCAGCAGACGGGTAGTGGCAACGGATTGATTAACAGTGGGGTGGCCTCCGGGGGCAATTCGTCGTCGCTGTTGCCGGCGCCATCGCTCTATTCGTCGGTAAACTCGGTGTTGGGGGCCTTAAAAACAGATAACGACAACAAGATCTTAAATACTTTTGCGACGATTAATGCCGAATATGAGCTGATCCCTAATTTAAAGCTGGCTACCTTCTTAAACTATACCAACCAGTCGAGTACTAAAGACAACTTTTCTCCAGGTGCCTTAAACAGCAACCAATCGCAGTACTATACCTACAACGACCGTTCTACCAAGTTGTATAACCGTAACCAGTTGCAGTACGTGTATTCGATCAAGGAAAAAGACGAAGATGCACACAACTTTACCGTGTTCGCCTTTACCGAGCTTAACTCTTCGTTCTTCAAGGCCGACGCCATTTTGAACCAAAGAGGGGTAAACGACCAATTGCGCGGTCCGTTAACCAACATGACCGATTACCTGACTTCGTTGGGTGGAACGATAGACTACAACGATTTTAGGTCTATTGCTTTTGCCGGTCAGTTCTCTTACAACTACAAACAGAAATACGTATTGGACTTTAACTACCGTGCCGATGGAGTTTCTACCAATGGTCCGAACACTGGATTTAAACGCAGCCCAGCCGTTGCTTTGAAATGGAACTTCAACAAAGAAAAGTTCATGGAAAAACTAAAATGGCTTGACTATGGCGATATCCGTTTGAGCTACGGCTCTAACATCCAGCCGGTAGGAAGCATTTACGATGCCTATGGCCGATACAATGCAGGCGACAGGTACAACAATTCAAATACGGTAATTCTTGAGTTGGGCAGGTTGCCTAACTTGAGCCTGCAGCCAACCAAGGCTACTACCTATAACTTGGGTTTCGACCTTGGTCTTTTCCAAAACAGGTTCTCGGTAGCTTTTGATACCTATTACAAACAAAACGACAACATTTACCAAGAGAAAGCCTTGTCTGGAACCAACTCGTTTCAAACCATTGCTTCAAACGAAATCAGCAACGTAAACTATGGTTGGGAGTTTCAGGTAACTGGTCGCCCGTTAAGCAACAGCAGTCCATTTAAATGGAGCTTGTCGGCAAGTTTGGCCATCAACCGCGAGGTATTGGCGGCTTTGCCGGATAAATTGCGCGAGAAGATCTATGAAGATGCCTCAAGCTTGGATCAGGATACCTATTACCGTTTAGGTCTGAACTCGCTTTCAAATTACCTGTTCAATACCAAAGGTGTATATGCCACCAACAAACAGGTGCCGGTTGACCCGATTACAGGTTTGCCTTACCGTGTAGGTGCCAACGGAAGACTGAACTATTTCAAAGCAGGCGATCCGATCTTTACCGATTTGGATGGTAACTATGTATTGAACGATTACGACAAGGTAATTGCAGGTAACTCGCAGCCACAGGTTACTGGTGGTATTACCTCATTCTTGCAGTACAAAAACTGGAGCTTGGAAATCAATGCCTCTTTCACCTTCCAACGCGACATTTTGAACAATGCCTTGGCTAGTCAGTTGTTAAACTTTAACAATCCAACCGCCCTAGGTGCTTTGGTGCCACTTTCTGAGTATAACTATTGGTTGGCCAATGGCGATGTAGCCAAATATGGTAACCCATTGGATTTCATTAGGTCTGGTATCATCAATCCGTTCAGGTATTCGCAAACCTTGTTTCAGGAAGATGGATCGTACTTTAAGCTGAATGCGGTAAAGCTGTACTACAGCCTGAACCAAAAGTTCACCCAGAAATTTGGCATGAACAGGGTAAGCTTAAACTTTACGGCCTCTAACTTGGGCTTCATTACCCGCTACTCTGGCCCTAACCCTGAAAACGTAACGGCTTTGGGTAGAGATAGCTCGGGTGGCTATCCGCTGTCTAAGCAGTTTGCATTTGGTTTAAACATTGAGTTTTAATCTTGGAAATTATGAAAATGAAAAATATTAAATATGTATTGGCACTGGCAGCTTTGTTTATGGTGGCGCCAGGATGTAAAAAATTCCTTAACGTAACGCCAATAGATGCTTTGTCTGGAAATAATTTCTGGCAAACCAGGCAAGACGTTGAAGGTTTTACCAATGGTCTTTACACCAGGTTGAGAAATAAAGTGGCTACGGGAAGCGACCGTATGTTCTTTCCTGCGCTCGACATCAGGTGTAACTTTGTAAAGGTAATCAGCATGGAGAGCAGCGGTACCAACAGTTTTAATAATCTGATCAGCAATAACCTTAAACCGGTAATTTCTGGTACCACCAGGTACGATAATGCCCTAAAGCAGCTGATGGATTGGAAAGGCTTTTACGATATCGTGGCAGCCGCCAACATCCTGTACACCGAAGTAGACAAGGTTCCGTCAAGCAACCTTTCGCAAACTGATAAGCTACGTTATAAAGCCGAAGCTGTTTTTATGCGTAACTTGGCCTATTTGTTCATTACCAAATTGTATGGCGATGCGGTTTATTATACCGAAGCCTATCACAGTACAGCTTTGCCACGCAGTCCGCAGCTTGAAGTGCTTAACAAGTGTATCGCCGATATGTCGGCTGCCAAAAACAATTTGCCAACGGCTTATTCAGACGTGTCGCTGAGCGGCTTCAGGCCAACCAGGGCCAGTGCAGTAGCTTTGTTGATGCACCTGAACATGTGGGCCGCCGCCTGGGACACAGCCGATAAGAGCAAATACTATAAAAACGTACTCTTGCTAGCCGATGAAATGGCTACCTACACCAATTACAGCCTATTGCCGGTAACTACAGAAAATACCCTTAAAATTTTCAAGGGCCGTAGTTCCGAAAGCTTGTTCTCGGTGTTGCAGGAAGCCAACTATGGCGAGAGCTTTGCGTTAACGGCCAACTATTCTTACTACTTCTCGCATTATCCTTACCAAGGAACCGTGTCGAAAACAGCTAGTTTCCTGTCGTACGATAAAGATTACATCACCAAACTGTTCCCGGGAGGTACGCCCGATGCCAGGTTAACCACTTGGTTCGAAAACTATGGCGCAGACAACGGAACCTTCCAGTTCAAAAAATTCATCAATACCTATACAACCGGTACCGGTTCGTCTATATCGATTACCAACGACGACAGTGCGGTTATTTTCAGGTTGCCAGATGCCTTGTTATTGGCCGCAGAAGCCGCTGCCGAATTGGGCAACGAAGATGCAGCCAAAGGCTATGTAAACCAAGTACGCACTGCGGCGGCTGCACCGTCAATTACCTCAACAGGCGAAGAGCTAAAAGCCGACATTTTTAAAGAAAGATGCAGGGAATTGATAGGAGAGGGCCAGTTTTTCTTCGATTTGGTACGCACCAAAAGAGTTACCAATCCAGATTTCTCTAAAAACCCGATCAGCGTAAGCAACTTTAATGCGGGTGCCTGGACTTGGCCTTTAACCATCAGCGCCACCGAACGTACGGCAAACCCTTATTTGGTTGGAAATAATTTTTGGAATTAAAAGCGATATAGAGATGAAAATGCAAAACAGAAATAAAACACTATTGTTGATGCTGGTGTCGGCGTTATTGCTGATGGCCAGTTGTAAAAAATATTATTTTGATACCGGTGTGCACGATGCCAAATACAACGGCACCATATTGCAATACCTCAAATCGAAACCTGCCTTGTTCGATACCACCGTTAGGGTAATTAACCTGGCGGGAATGAATGACGTAATAGACAAGGAAAACGTAACTTTCTTTGCGCCGCCCAGCGGTTCGATATTCAAGTCGATTAAACGCCTGAACATTTACCTGCGCACCACTGGCAAAGACACCGTTTCAAAACTGGAGCAGATCAAGCCGGCCGTTTGGAAAAACACGCTTTCGCAATATGTTTTTAAGGGTTCGTATTTACTGAAGGATTACCCGCAGCGCGATACGCTTTCTTATATCGCCTATCCGGGTCAGGGTTATGCTTCTTATGGAGGCAGGATCATGAACATCGGCGTTATTTTTAACGACGCAGGTGGTGTAGCCTATGCAGGTTACCGTCAGTTGTATCTGGCCTATATTCCCGATTTGTCTAATCCGCAGGTAGCATTGGTTAATATTCCGGTAGCTACGTCAGATATCCAGCCTACCAATGGCGTGCTGCATGTACTGAACAGGAACAAACATAATTTTGGCTTCAACACCGATACGTTCATTGAACAGGTTGTTTCAGCCGGAATATTACCCCCAGGTCCATAAATCAATTTTACGTAAACTCATCAGAAAATGTTAAATTCTATCAAATATAAATCTGCCTTAGCCATTTTAAGTGCGCTGGTGCTTGTTTTGGCGGTTTATTCTTGTAAAAAAGAAACACAGCTGGCGCCAGACCCTTATGCGGGCGGCAAGCAGCCATTGGGCATTACCTTTATCTCTAAATCTACGGATCCGGATATCGTTACTGCAGGGGCAACACTTAGTTTAAAAGTAAACGGGTTAATGAAGTTCAAAGACAATTTTAAGCTTTATGTGAACGAAATCGAAGCCGAAGTAGTGAACTATACCGATACTACCGTTTCGTTTAAAGTGCCACTCACCGCAAGTACGGGTAGCATGTGGATTACCGCGCAGGGCCAAAGCTTTTTCGGACCGATTGTTAAAGTAGGGGGCAAGGTGGCCGTAGACGATCAGTTCAAAATCGTGAATGGCGCATCGAATAGCAGCGGCGCAAGTACCGTTTTCGATATCGAGCAGCTACCTACCGGCAGGTTCTGGCTTGGTGGCGCCTTCAATAACTTCGAACTCAAAGGAACCGACAAGGTGCCTAACGGTGGCATTGCCCAAATTGATGCTGGCGGTACTTACATCACTACCGATATCAATTTTGGAAAAGGTGCTGGCGGCGGTTTCAAAACCATTTACTCCATCAACAGGATTACAAGCGGTGCGCAAAACGGGAAATATATCATTGCCGGAAGTTTTACCAGCTACAACTCTACCAGACCCAACAGGCAAACCCTCAATAACATTGCAAGGTTAAATGCCAATGGTACATTAGATACGATCAAAACTGCCGATAAAGACGCCGCAGGAAATTCGTTGGTGCCAATTGTAAACCCTAAACCAGCAGAAACCTGGAAAAATGGCGATACCGTTTCGGCCTTTAATGCCGGAGTTGACGGTACCGTTAGAAAAACCTTTGTATTTGGCGAGCAGATCTACATCATCGGCAATTTCCAGAACTTTAAGCGCATGTACATTCCAAATTCTAGCTACGACGAGAAAGTTTACGACGTAACCAAGATGAGGCAATTGGTAAGGGTAAATTCGGACGGAACGATGGATTCTACCTTCCACTACAATAAAACTACCCGTCAGAGTGCGGCAGGAGCCAACGGTGCCATTATGGATGCCATGATGCAAGCCGACGGCAAGCTGATTTTGGTAGGCAGCTTCAGTACGTTTAACGGCGTACAGGCCAACCACATCGTGCGTTTGAACCTCGATGGCAGCGTAGACAATACCTTCGCGGCAGGTACGGGTGCAGATAACGACGTGTATGCGATCAGGTACAATGCCACTACCGACAAAATTATGCTCAGCGGCTCGTTTGCCAGTTTCAACGGCAAGCCTCTATCAGGTTTAGCCCTGCTCAATGCCAATGGCAGCAATGTAGCCACGTTTACTACGCAGGCTGTTACAGGTGGTATAGCCACTTTTGCGGGCCAGCTCAACAATGGCAAAATATTGGTGGCAGGATCATTTACCAAATACGGCGATTACCTGCGCCAGGGCTTTATGGTCTTAGAAGCAAACGGGCAGTTGGCCGTGGGCTATAACAATACAGGTGGTTTCCAAGGACGTGTTTACGATATGATCGAAACGCCGATGGCCAGCGGATCGCAGGTCATCTTGGTTGGCGATGTATTGAGGTTCAATACCATATTGCCTCACAACGTACTTAGATTGATCATTTCAAATTAACCTCTTAATTTATACGGTTATGAAAAAAATTATAAAATCGGTTTTTAACTTCAAAACATTGGGCATGGGATCCCTATTGGGTTTCATTTTGCTGAACGCGGCCTGTAACAAAGATTTCGATAACGTGCTGCCGCAAAAGTTTAAGAACGATACGGCTGGAATTGGCAACAATGCTAAAAAAGTGCTTTACATTATTGTAGATGGCATGCGCGGCTCGGTAGTAAGGTCTATCGCGCCACCTAACCTAAGCCAGGTAACCAGCAAGGCCATTTATTCTTACGACGGTTTGGCAGATTATCAGCTCAATCCAATTACCAATGCGGCGGCATGGACCACCATGACTACCGGTGTTGACTATACCAAGCACAACGTAACCAGCGAAAGCTTTGCTGGCCTTAACGTGCAGAATACGCCAACTATTTTTACGCGATTGAAACAAAGTTTGGGTAATATCAGAACAGTTTCTTTTGCCTCCACAGCAGCATTTAACGATAACTTGGCAGCGGATGCCAGCTTAAAGCAAAACTTTGCCGACGATAAATCGGTTAAAGATGCAGTGGTAGCCGAGTTGACCACCAATAACCCATCGATGCTGGTGGCCCAATTCCATAGCGTAGAAACCGCAGGCGCAGCAAATGGCTATACCGAAAGTGTGGCAGCCTATACTTCGGCCATTACTACTTTAGATGGCTATATTGGAGAGATATTGGCCGCATTAAGGGCAAGAAGCACTTATGCTGGCGAGAATTGGCTGGTTGTAATTGCCTCAAACAAAGGTGGTGCAAGCGTTTCGGGCGGTTTGCCAGGCTCTAATATCTTTAATGATGCCTCAAGAAATACTTACTTGGCTTTCTATAATCCAAAATTCAGTCCTACGCGTGTAGACCAGCCCAACATCAACAGCTTGCCTTATTCGGGTTTTGCGCCAAACTTTTCGGGTAACAACAGTGCTTATACCGCTGCGGTGGCCAGCAACAATACCCTTGGCGATTTTGGTACAAGCGGCGAATTTACCGTAATGGTCAAAGTGAGAATGGACCACGCTTCAACCTCTTATCCTCCATTTGTTGGAAAAACACCCGATTTTAAAAGTGGTAGCGGTACAACCGGCTGGGTTTTCTTCTCGGCAGGAGATACCTGGACCATGAAAGTGTCGGGTACTGGAACCCAGATTGCTGGCGATAAGGTAAGAGATGGTATTTGGCATACCTTGGCCATGCGTATCTATAACAATGGTACACGCAAAGCTAAAATTTATACCGACGATAAGATGAGTGCCGAATTGAACCTTGGAACAGCCAACATGTCGGCACCAACCGTTCCGTTTACCATTGGCCACATCAACTCAACCGAATCAAACGGAACCATCAACGTGCTGATCAAAGACGTGGCCATTTACAACATTGCCATTCCGGAGGCCGATTTGATCCCTTACATGAGAAAAACGGTAAAACAGCCAACCGATTTATATTACAGCAATTTGATCGGCTACTGGCCATGTGATGATAATCAAGGAAGTGTAATCAGGGAAGCCTCTGGTAAAGGTGTCAACCTCAATTATGTAGGCGCGCCAAACTGGAAATCGTTCAGCGATATTTCTCCATACATCTCTCCAGAAATTTCGCAGGCCGCTTACCAGGCCGTGCCTAACGGTGTTGATATTCCTGTTCTGATTTACAACTGGATGAACATCGCCGTGCCATCGCAATGGAATTTGATGGGCAAGCTTTATGCACCAACAGTTAATTATTCAACCAAATAATAAAATGCTATACGATGAAATTTAATCATTTAACTAAATTGTCTGTGCTGATTTTATTATTGGCCACAACAGCCTGTAAAAAATACGGCTACAATATTCCCGATGGCTATACCGATAGTTCAGGTAATGTAGCCAACGGCAAAATAGACACCAATATGGCGATTATCGACAAATCGATGTACGCCAAGGCACGCGTGTTTCCTGGTTTGGTAGACCAGTCTGAACCACGTGTAAAAGATGCCAAGTTTACCTTGGATCTTAACTTTACCGATCAAACTTCTGATAACCTGCGCATCAGCGTAGCGCCTCAGCCTCAGTTTAGTACAGGCTACTATGCGGCACCCGGCGAATTGTTAAAAATCGTAGTTCCAGCTGGCATACAGGGCTTGGGTATTCAAATTGGTGGCCAAACCGATAACTTGGGAGGCAAATATCCTTTGCTTAGGGATCCTGTAATTTTTACCCGTCAGCAATTATATCCGGGTACCAACTACATCCGTAACCTTTATGGCGGTACCATTTATATTAATGCGAGCTTTGCCTATCCAAATCCGGTAGAGTTTACCATTTCTGGTGCCTGTGTTTCTCCAGATTTTATCCTGGGCCAAAGCATCGATGCCGATTGGGTTGCGAAAGTTAAAGCATCGCAGGTTCCTTGGCTCGAGTTTAGGAGCAAGCGCGTAATTTTCTTGATGCCTAGGGATAAGGTTATAGCTACTTTCAGCTCATCAGAGCCTTTAACCAACCCAACAGCCGTATTGAGCAAATGGAACGATGTATTTGAATTGGACTACAACGGTTGGATGGGCTTATCAGACAATGCCGCCGATATCAGGGACAGGAGTCCGCAGGGTGCTTGGAGAGGCGTATTGGATATCCAGCTATCGGCTGGCTATGGCCACTCAGGTTTCCCGTTTGTGGGTACCAACGATGCCGAATGGTTCAGTGCCTTTTCGAGCTTGAAGAAAATTTCGACCAGCAACGGCATGTGGGGCAGTTACCACGAATTTGGGCATAACTGTCAGCAAGGCAAGGTATGGAGCTGGAGCACTTTGGGCGAAACCACTAACAACCTGTTTAGCTTTAAGGTAGCCAACAGGATTGGTGCCGATTACAACATCCTGCATCCGGCTGTATCGAGTGGCTTCCCGCAGGCTATTGCCTATGCCAGCGGAACCGGTACCAAGAATTTTGATTTGGATGCCGCCATGAACGATCCGTTTAAGCGCATGACGCCTTTTGTACAGATTTTCGAGAAATACGGCTATGGTGCGATGACTTACCTTTATTCGCAGGCCAGACACGCCGAACGCTTAAACACCAGCGATATCACCATGCACAATTTTGTGTACGAAAAGCTGTCTGATTATACCCAAACCGATTTGGCCTCGTTCTTCGATGCTTGGGGTATTTTGATAAGCGATCCGGTAAGGGACAAAGTTGCGGCTAAATACCCGGTATTGGCTACGCAGATCTGGACTTACAATCCGTTGAACAGAACAGGTGGTACTGGTGCAATTCCACCAATAGTTTATCCTTTCGTGTCGAGCATCTCAAACAACCAATCGTCAGAAGGTTCCCCAGCCAACCTGTTAGATGGCAATACTGCAACTTATTGGCACTCGCAATATAGTCCGGCATTAACCAATGCCACGGCTTTCCCGATCAATATCGTGTTAAAAGTGGGCAGATTACCAATCCAGGTAAAAGGTGTAACGTTAACACAACGTCAAAACAGCAATTCTTATGCAAAAGACATGGAAGTGTTTATCAGTACAGATGGGACGAACTATACCACCATGGGAACATTTACCTTGCCTAACAACAATGCCAAATTCGACTATAATTTTCCTACGGGCATTCAAACCGCTAGGTACGTAAAGTTGGTCATCAAAAATCAATATACCACAGCCAATACCTATACGTCATTGTCTGAATTTAATATCATTAAACCTTAACCGAAATGATGAAAAAATATTTCAACTATACACTTTTGGCCGGTATTTCGCTTTCGGTATTGGCTATTGCGGGTTGCAAAAAATATGATAATCCACCACCTGTATTCGAAGAGCTGAAGCCGATTAACGACGTGCAGCGAAAAGTGCTTGTCATCAGCATTGATGGTGTTACCGGCAGCGAAATTAAAGCTATTGCGCCAACCAACGTGGCCACCTTGCAGCAAACTTCCAAATATTCGTACGAAGTGCAAAAAAGTGGCATAGCTACCGATGCCTCTTCATGGGCCAGCATGGCTACCGGCGTAAGCTACGCTAAGCACCAAATTGGTACCGAAACTTTTGAAAGATTGGCCGATCCAACCGGCGACGACCATGCTCCGGTAACTTCGTACAGGAATGTTTTAGACTACATTACGCAGTTTAAAGCAACCAAAACTGCGGTGGTAACACCTTGGTCAAATCTTCGCTATTACCTTAGAAATGCAGATTTTGCTCCAGTGGTAAGTACAGATTTAGCCGTAAAGGATAGTACGGTTAACATCTTGAGCAAACAGGATAATGTAGGTGCCATCTTCGTCAACCTTAGAGATGTGGAAGTGGCGGGTGCCAATGGCGGATTTTCGGCCAGCAATGCCAATTATAAGAATGCCATCGTAAAAGCCGACGAGTATGTAGGCAATATCGTAACGGCCTTAAAAGCCAGAAAGAATTACGCCAAGGAAGATTGGCTGATTATTGTGACTACGAACCATGGCGGTAGCAGTACCAATCCGCAGTCCGGATTTATCATTGCTTCAAACCCAAGGCTTAAACAGGAGGAACTCAAAAAAAGAGGCTTTAATACGGTTTTGTTTAATGGAACCACTATTGGCGCGAGTGTGAACAATGATAATGGTCTTTATGATTCTGGATCAAATAAGGACTTTACTGTACAAATGCAAGCTAAATTTAATGTGGATACTTATTATGTGGGCTTCTTATCAAAAAGTACTGCCATTAATAGTTCTACACAAACAGGGTGGATGTGGTTTCAAACCGATTCAAAAAAATGGAACGTTTCTTTTGGTGGTGCCAACAATGGTTCAGGTATTGGCAGACAGGAAATTGGTGCTGGAGGCGTAGTTTTTGATGGCAACTGGCATACCTTAACCATGACCGTGAAATACGTAAATAGTACGACCAGAACAGCAACCATTTATACTGACGGAAACCAAAATACGTCGATCAACATCAGTAACCATAAAAATTTATCTACTCCAGAGAAGTTAACGCTTGGCTATAAACAGTTTTCTGGCGGTACCGGATTGAGCTTTCAGGGTGCAGAACTCATGTATTTCAACACCGCACTTGATGCGGCTACCATCAAGGCAAATGTAGGCTTGAAAGATGTGACCCAACACCCTAATTATGCCAACCTGATTGGTTATTGGCAGAATAATGAAGGCACCGATGCCTACATTGCCAATAAAGCGCCAGGAGGTTACGATATGTTGTTGTATGGTGCTTATACCTGGAAAGCAATGGGTACAGATGTGCCAGCTTCGGTTATTGCCGACCCAAATGCGACCGGCAAGTCGATCGCTTTAACACCAACTACCGTGGGTGCTAATATGTTGTATTGGATGAAGATCAAGATCCTGCCAGATTACGGTCTGGATGGCAATCCGTTCTTGAACCAATTTGAGTTAGAATTTTTAAAGTAGTTTAAAAATAAATTTAGGTAAAAAAGTAAAGCCCCGACCAATTGGCCGGGGCTTTTTTATGGGTGCGTACGAGGCAATTTACAATTGAGGCAATATTTTTTCCATCACTTCCATACCCTCGTCTATATGTTTTGGCTCGATACATAAAGCGGGACGGAAACGAATGGTTTGGTTGCCACATCCTAAAAACATCACGTTGTTGTCCATGCCTTTTTGGATAAAGCTGTTGCGCATTTCCTTGCTCGGGAAATCGAAGGCGCAAAGCAGGCCTCGGCCACGTACATTGCTCATTTGACTGTGTTTGGCAGCCAAAGCCTCCAGTCTGTCTTTCAGGTAAGCACCAACTTCGGTTGCGTTTTTGCACAGCTGGTCGTCGTGTACAATGTTCAGGATTTGCGTAGAACGAACCATGTCTACCAAATTGCCACCCCAGGTAGAATTGATGCGCGAAGGCACTTTAAATACGTTGGTTTCAACTTCTTCCACTTTTTTGCCTACCAAAATACCGCAAACCTGCATTTTTTTGCCAAAAGCAACAATATCTGGTCTTGCTTTCTCACTAAAATGTTCGTGGCACCAGAATTTGCCGGTCAGACCAACGCCGGTTTGCACCTCGTCGAAAATCAGGAAAGCCTCGTTTTCGTCGGCCAATTGGCGAAGCTGGGTTAAAAATTCTTCGCGCAAGTGGTTGTCGCCACCTTCCGATTGGATAGGCTCGATGATGATGGCGCAGATATCGTCTTTATGGTCGGCAAAGGCTTGCTTAACCTGGGCAATTGATATTTCTTCGGTTGAAATAGCCGTTTGAAGATTTTCGCCGCTTAATGGGAATTTTACTTGGGGTACCGATACCCTTGGCCAATCGAATTTGGCAAACCATTTGGTTTTGTCGGGCAGAGTATTGGTTAGGCTCAAGGTATAGCCCGAGCGACCATGAAACGCTTTTTCAAAATGCAGTACCTTAAATCCCTTTTCTGCGGTATAGCCTTTGGCAAAATTTTTCTGCACTTTCCAGTCCATGGCCACTTTAATGGCATTTTCAACAGCTAAGGCGCCACCTGCAATAAAAAAGGCATGTGGCAGGTACGAAGGGATGCCAACTTTGGCAAAAGTGGCTACAAATTCGGCATATTGCTGGGTGTAAACATCAGAGTTAGAGGGGTTGGCCAGCGCCGCCAATAAAAGGTTATGTTTAAAGGCTTCGTCGTTAATCATTTTCGGATGATTATAGCCCAAGGGAACCGATGCGAAACAGGTAAAGAAATCGAGCAGCTGGCGCTTGTATTTAGAATCGTAAATATAAGCACCGTTGCTTTTCTCCATATCGTAGGTCAGGTCGAAACCATCGGCTAGGATATGTTGCTGCAAAGTTTGGGTTACTTGGTCTGGCGCTACACTAAGTTGATACATAAAATTTATATTTTGGTGTTGTCCAAAAGTAACGAAATGTGCCAAATTATCAAATCTGGGCACTTTTTTGAGAAAAAGGGCAAAAACTAGGTTTAAACTGTTTAAAGTATGATTCTAGACAAAAAGCAAAATCGGACTAAACATATGTGGAAAACTTTTTGGGCAGATTCGCGCTTGCTAACCGCTAAGTAAGGCAGAGAATGGGTTTGTTTGATGGGTTAAACCATTAAGGAATTAAGAGCTTTGCGAGTTTGAGCATCAACTATGGGCCATCAACTATAAACCATCAGCCATTGACTATCGGCTATTAGCCAGAAGCTAGGAGATGGCCTTGTAAAACGCATCCTTGTAAACATCGCCTAGGGCGATAACCTGATCGGCAATGTAAATGCGGTTGCGTTCAATGCTGCTGATTTTGTTTAGCGCTACGATAAACGACTTATGCACCCTCAAAAACTGAGTGCTAGGCAACTGTTCCTCGGTTTTTTTCATGGTTTGCAAACTGGTAATCTTTTCAGTGTGGGTACAAATAACGATGTAGTTTTGCATCCCTTCTACATAAACAATATCGGCTGTATTTACCCGTACCAATTTGTATTCGGTCTTCACAAAAATATGATCTGTTTCTTTTTCGCTTGGTGCAGTTAATGCTGAAGACTGGCTGTCTGTTGCGAGTGCCTTCAGTACAAATTGGGCCTTTTCGGCGGCTTTATAAAACCGTTCGAAAGAAACAGGTTTCAGCAAATAATCTATCGCGTTGTTTTCAAATCCTTCCAAGGCATATTCGCTGTAGGCCGTGGTGAGGATAACCTGACATTTGGTCCCAACAATCTTCATAAACTGCAGGCCGCTCAGTTCGGGCATCTGAATATCGAGAAAAATCAGGTCTATGCCACCCTCCATTACCTTGTTGAGCGCTTCGAGCGGATCGGTGGTACTATGCACCAGTTCCAAAAAGGGCACTTTGGCTAAATGATGCTTTAATACATCAATGGCAAGGGGCTTATCATCAACAATGAGGCAACGGATCATAGCGCTATTTTAAGGTCGATGGTAAAGGTACTATTTTGTTGGTCAATGCGCAGTTGGTGCCTTTGCGGATAAATCAGTGCCAGGCGCCTTTTTACGTTGGCCAAGCCTATGCCTCCGGTTTTGTCTTTGCGCGAGGTATTGATCTTGTTTTTGACAAGCATGCTAAATTGTTTGTCGGCAATGCTCAATTCAATTTGGATAGGCTCGTCCGCCTCCTTAAAAACACCATGTTTAAACGCATTTTCGATAAAGTTGATTAAAATAAGCGGTGCAATTTTTTGATCTTTCACCTCGCCTGTAACCTTAAAATTGATGAATGATTTTCCTTTTTGCCCCATGCGTTGCAACTCGATTACATTTTCCAAGTAGGCAATTTCCTTGGCTAGGGGCACATCCGCATCGTCGCTTTCGCGCAACATGTAGCGTAAAAGTTCAGACAGTTTGAGCAGGGCTTCGGGGGCTTCTTCGCTTTGCTGCTGCGCCAGCGCATAAATATCGTTAATGGTATTGAACAGGTAATGCGGATTAACCTGCGATTTGAGAAAAGCCAATTCGGTTTTGAACTGTTCTTTTTCGGCAATTTCCTTCTCCATACGCAGGGTTCGCCAATCCATCAAATAGCTGAGCAAAAGCGCCAAAAAGATGTTGAGGAAGTTTGAACTCAGCACCACCATGGCCGCAAAAGAAAAAGTGAGGTCGAGCTCGTAGCTTTTCCAACCGATTAAGGGGAAAAAATGCTGTTCGAGATAATAATAGAGCGGCGTAAAAACAAGTATGGCGCCTACGAGGGAAACGATGTATTTAAAAATGTTGCCTTTTTTAAGGAACAACGGAATAAGCAACAGGTAATTGACATAGAAAAAAGCCGCTGCACAGGCCGTTTGGATCAGCTTAACCGGCAAAACAATCCGTAGAAACAAACCCCACGCAATTTGTGTGCCCAATACGCCGGTACCCAAGGCTACCAACAGCACCTGTACGAACACCAATAGCCAATAGCCGATGTGCAAATAAATGAGGGTTTGTTTCTTCATGTGCTAAAAATAGGCTAAAAACGATGGGTTTGTCAAATGGTTTATATCAAAGGCCAAATTTCATTGACAAAAGGCCCAATCATCCACACTTTAAGCCTAGGCCCTAAAAAAGCTTGTCGTCAACAAGTTTTAGCCTCTTGTCAATCGCTTTTGTGGCGAGGTTTCAAACCTTTCACCTTTGAGGCATCAACAACAAAATAAACAGATGAAAAAGCAACTCCTAATTTTCTTTACGGTTTTAAGTCTAATGGCGAAAGCGCAAACAAGCTCTCAACAAGCCAAAAACATCCAGAAGTTTATCCAGGTATGGGGATTGATCAAGTATAAATCGCCACAAGGCATTGCCGGGAGCTTCGATGCCGACAAGGTTTTTCTAACAAACATGGCTTCGATAAGCCAAGCAGACGAAGCATCTTGCAACGAACAGCTGTTGGCCCTGTTAAAGGAAAATACAGCGGGTGTGGTAAAGCCTGATCCGGTGGCTGACAAATCCTTATACCTTAACCAAAATTTGGATAATCGTTGGATCAAAGCCTATCCCAAAAACCTGCAGTGGGCATTGCAGCGGCTTATCGATTATCGCAATGCAAGTGGCAAGCACCATTATATTTCTACAACGGGAAAAAATGATGGACTGGTGCCCAACGAAGCTGCTTATGCCGACTACGATTTTAAAAATGAAGCTATGAATTTGCTGGCCTTGGCCAAAGCTTGGGCGGTTATCGAGTATTTGTTTCCCTACAAATATGTAATCGGCAAAAATTGGCAAGCTGTATTGGTCGAATCTATTCCGATGTTTAGGGCTGTTGATTCGAGAATGACTTATGAAAAAGCTGTGCTGACGCTCGAAAATGCCATTAACGACACCCATGCGGCCGGTATTTTAAACCAATTGAAAACCATGCCCCAAATTTTTAAGCTGGTTTATTATCCGCCGTTCGACTATGAGGTAAGCCAATGGAAAATTGTGGTGAAAGATATGCTGAACGATTCGCTGGCCCAGGTTTCGGCCCTTAAAAAAGGCGATCAGATTTTGGCCATTAACGGCATCAGCAGTGAGCAATGGCTCAAAGCGCATAGTGCCTTGCTGCCTGCCTCGAACGATGCCATCAAACAACGCCATTTATCAACCGATTATAAGGGAAGGGCTTTCGCTTTTGCCGATTTGCCCGCCAAAACCTTGGCTGTAAAAGTGCGGAGAGGCAACAGCCTGTTGAACCTGCAGTTAGAAATGCTGGAACGGCGCAATTCCAAACAGGTAGAATTGATCAATACTTATTTCAGGGCAAAGTATAATGCTGAACAGGCTTGGAAAGGTTATGAAGAATTAGATGGGCAAATAGCCTTGATCAGGGCAGGGCGCTTTTATGAAAGGAGTTTGCCACAAGATGAAGAGGCTGAAATAACCTTTTCGAAACAGCTGAAAAGCAAAAAGGCCATCATTTTCGATATGCGCGAATACCCACAGGCTCCCGGACTGTTTTATTATTACCTGCCCAAGGCCTTGGGCAAACCCGCTTTTAATTTTGGTCGCTACTATCGTTCGGCTTTGCAAAATCCAGGCGCATTTGTAAGCGAAGAGGCCGTAGAAACCTTCATGAGCAAAGACATTAAACCCATAGGCGATTTGTACAGTGGCCAAATCATTATCCTAACCAGTCAAAACACACAAAGCATGGCCGAGTGGTTTAGCATGATGCTGAGGCAGTTTAACAAAAATACAGTGGTTATAGGCAGCCAAACTGCCGGTGCCGATGGCGACGAAAAGCAACTGAATTTACCGGGTGGCTATCAGTTTGTTTTTACGGGCAATGGCATTTTTTATCCAAACGGAAAGGAAACACAACGAATAGGCATTATTCCAGATATCGAATTTAAGCCAACAGCAACCGAAATTGCTTCAGGTACCGATGCACAATTGCAAAAGGCACTTAACTACATCAACAAAATTAAGTAAACACAAATGCTCACCTTAAAGCTAGCCCAACATTTGGGTTAGCTTTTCTTGCATACCCCAAATACCCAATAAACCACCGGTGTGGATAGCCAATATTTTATCATCTTTTTTGAAGAAACCTTTACCGGCCAAATCGTTGATGGCAAAGAACAGCTTAGCGGTATAAACCGGATCTACCAACAAGCCCGTTTGACTTACAAAAGCGGCCATAAACTTTAAAAGCTGAGGCGTGGTTTTGGCATAGCCACCAAAATGGTAATCGGTATGTAGGGTTAGCTGGTTTAAATTGGATTCGTATTTGGCTATCTCATCGGCTATAAAATCGCCGTTTTTGAGTACGGGAACTACGTGTAGTCGAGTGGGGAGCTGTTGTGCATTAATTCCTTGCAACAGGCCGGCTGCGGTAGTGCCCGTACCAGCCGCGCAAAAAATATGGTCGTAGGCTAGGGGCAGTTCATCGATGATGGCTGCGCAGCCCCTTACGGCTTCGGCACTGGCTCCGCCTTCGTCAATAAAATAGGCATCTTCTTGATGGAAAAAATGTTTGTCGAACAGGCTTCGCTTGTCTTGGTAGCTTTCCCTGTCTACAAAAATCAGCTGCATGCCGAATAGTTTGCAGAGCAGGAGCATTTCGTTCTCAACAGCTTCACCCCGAACAAATGCCGTAGCCTGAAAACCATGCCTTGAGGCCGCGGCGGCTGTAGCCACCAAATGGTTGGAATAAGCGCCGCCAAAGGTTACCAGATGCTTTTGGCCCCGTTGCTGGGCATCGGCCAGGATATATTGCAGCTTGCGCCACTTATTGCCAGAAATATAAGGGTCGATCAGGTCGTCGCGCTTTACCCAAATTGGATGGAGGTGCTCAAAATGAATGGCCTGAACCGGACTGTAAATCTGCATAACAAAAAAAGCTCCTCCAAAGAGAAGCTTTTTTATCGAGGTTTTAAAATTTTAGGCTATTTGCCAAAACCAAAGCCTATACCTACGTTGGCATAGTCGTATTTGGCCGTGGTGTAAGAACCGTAAATCCTGAAAAAGGCCATATTAAGCTGAAAACCTAGAGAGGCCCTAAATCCGTCCAAGTTATTTTTGATGGAAATAGGATCGGTATAGGTAGTAGTTTGATTGGGATTGAGTACCGTTGGGGTAGAAAACTCGTAATTGCCCAAAGCTTTTAGGCTAGACGACGAACTGTTGTAGCCTACGCTGGCAAAAGGAGTAAAGAACAAGATTTTTTTAGAGATAATGGCTTCGCTATTGAAACCGTTAACCTTGATGTCGAGCTCTTGGTTCGAGTTTTGCGCATTGGTGTTTACATGCAGCGGCAAGCTGTAGTTTAGGCGGGTAAAGCCCAAGGCAACGGCAATGTCGAAAGGCATCAGCTTTTGGCTTTTGCCCATCAAGAGTGGAAACAGCTCCACTTTGGCACCCGCACCAAATAGGTCGATTTTTCCGGCATCGCTACCCAATTTTACTTTGGGTACATAACGCAAAGACACATCGATGTTTTTAGGCAAGCCCATGGTGAGCTGTATTTGTGGCGAAGGCACAAAATGGATGCCTGTACCTTGTGGCAGTTTAAAGGTTTGAGTGGTTGGTGTTCCGTTCGAGTATATCTCCATGGTGGCGCCTTGCTTGTCGTTGCCAAAAGCGGTAGGGCCTGTACTAGGGCCTCCCGTAACCGGTTTGATGTTCTGCAGGCCAAGCGTATTCACATCGTAGCTGCGATCGGCCGTAGGCACAAAGGCTGCGGTAGCGGTAATGCGTAGGTCGAAGCGCAAAAATCCTTTGCTCTTGGCGGTAGTGTTCCAGCCCGAATTGAGGCCTACACCCAATCCTTTGAACAGGGGATTCATGTAAGCGTTGATGAGTTTGGTCGCATCTTCGGGGCCCGATTTAAATAAGCCTTCTACATCTTGCTGGGCCAGTAGCCTGACCGGAAATAAAAATGCGCTTAGGATAAATAAAATCTTAAGCGCAGCTAATTTTGTTTTCATTTTTTTCTATATCTGTTTGGTTTTAAGGCCGAAAGTATATCTTTCTAATCAGATAAGGAAAAAAGTTTAGAATAATCTTAACATTTTGAGTAAAGTTTTTCATGCGCCCGCCTATTAGTTCAGTTTTACAACGGTATGTCAACAAATAGCGAGCCAATTTGTTTTTTTCGGGATTATCAAATTGTTAATCCTATTTTTGCACCATGGAGAACCATCAAATTGAGCAGGAAGAAGAGCAGGATCTATTTGAGCATTTTAATATTGTTGTTGATAAAGGACAGTCGCTGTTGCGTATTGACAAGTTTTTAATGCACCGGATAGAGAATGCCTCGCGGAACCGTATTCAGAATGCCATTGATGCGGGCAATGTACTGGTGAACAAGAAAACAGTCAAATCGAGCTATAAAGTAAAGCCCTTCGACGAGATTTCCATCGTATTTGCCCATCCGCCACGCGATACCGAGGTTTATCCAGAAAATATTCCGCTTAATATCGTTTATGAAGACGACGATTTGCTGGTGGTGAACAAACCTGCCGGCATGGTGGTACACCCTGGTTTTAACAACTATACTGGTACTTTGGTCAACGCCTTGGCCTATCATTTTGAGCAGCTGCCTACCTTGCCTGGCAACGACGGCAGACCCGGATTGGTGCATCGCATCGACAAAGATACTTCTGGCCTTTTGCTCATCAGCAAGAACGAAATCACCATGACCAAACTGGCCAAACAGTTTTTCGACCATAGCATTACCCGTAAATATGTGGCCCTGGCCTGGGGCGATATTGAAAAAGATGGCAGGATAGAAGGCTATATTGGCCGAAGCCTGAAGAACAGGATTGTAATGGACATGTATGATGATGAAGAAAAGGGAAAATGGTCGGTTACCAATTATACGGTGCTCGAGCGCTTGGGCTATGTAACGCTGATCAGTTGCCAGCTGGAAACAGGTCGTACGCACCAAATTAGGGCGCACATGCAACATATCGGCCATCCGCTGTTTAGCGATGCCAATTATGGTGGCGACAAGATTTTAAAGGGAACCACGTTTAACAAATACAAACAGTTTGTGGCCAATTGCTTTGAAATCATGCCACGTCAGGCCCTGCATGCACAAACCTTGGGTTTTATCCACCCGAGTACCCAAAAATACCTAGAATTTGAAGCCCCTTTGCCGGCTGATTTTGAGGCTGTTTTAACCAAATGGCGTAACTATGCCCAACAAGCTTAACCCATGATGTCGTCCTACATTTTGCATAACGATGAATTTTTTGCGGCCGATGAAGCGATCATCAAGGCGAGCAACCGTGCATTTAAGTTCGGCGATGGCTTGTTCGAGTCGATGCGCATGTGCAATGGCAAGCTGCAATTTGCGGCTCTGCATGCCGATAGGCTACGGGCTGGAATGAAGGCTCTAAAAATGGAGGGCTACGCTTTGCTCGACGATTATTTCCTGAAACAAAAAACAGCCGAACTGCTCAAAAAGAACAGGCTTAATGGCAATGTGCGTTTCAGGTTGGCGGTTTACCGCGATGGTGAAGGCCTGTACACTCCGCAAAGCAACAAGATAGGCTATGTATTGGAAGCCATGCCTTTGGAAGGACCTTTTTATGAACTGAACAAAAAGGGACTGATTATCGATGTGTACGACGAAATTGCCAAGCCCATTAACAAATTGGCCAATTATAAAACCAGCAATGCCTTGCTCTATGTGATGGCGGCGCTTTTTCAGAAGCAACACCGCTTAGACGAAACCTTGATTTTAAACCAAAACGGGTTTTTATGCGAGAGCATGAGCTCGAATGTATTTGTGGTTTACCAAAAACAGATCTATACACCGGCGCTATCAGAAGGTTGCGTAGCGGGCGTAATGCGCAATGTGGTGCTGCAGTTAGCCAAAACCCATCAATTGCCCTTGATAGAGGCACAAATTAGTCCGGAAATTTTAAAGGAAGCCGAGGAAGTATTCGTAACCAATGCCAGCAGTGGCATACGTTGGGTAATGGGCTATGGCAAAAAACGCTATTTTAACGAAGTAGCCAAAATGCTGAACGAAAAGCTGAATGCCTTGATTGTTTAGTTGGTTCATTGGTTCATTGGTTCATCAGTTCATTCGTTCATTGATGCATTAGTTTATTGGTACGCTAGCGTGTTTCATTAAGAAAAGCTTAAGCTATTGACCCTTTAACCCTCCACCTTCCATCCTTTAACCTTTTTACCTTCTCGTCCATCCTATATTTTACAGGATTAAATTGCGGTTAGTCAAATATTCCTCGTAGAATTTTAGTATTATTGGTTATACACAAAATGAACCGATATGAAAAAATTACTCATCATCGTTATGGCCTGCTATGGCCTAAACGCTCGTTCGCAGGTGAACGAAAACAGAAACTACCTGTATCTCTATTCCGATTCTACCATTTATGCACAAAAAGTACGCTTACGGCCTAATTTTTTAGGCAATTGGGTATTGAGTGCCGATTCGAGAAGCGTACCGACAGCACAGGTCAAATTCTTCAACAATGAAAGGGGCTTCTTTGCCAACACCCGACAGCTCAACTTTTTTGGTGAAGCATCGTTTGCCGAAAGGATTATCGAAGGAAAAATCAACCTTTACCAGCAGGTTATTTATGAAGATGTGCTTTACGAGGGGGTCGATTATCGATTTAGTGGCTTTAGGCGGGAGCCGGTCAGCAAGCGTATGTTCTACAACAAGGGCTTTGCCGATTTGAAAAGGGTCAATTATGCCAACCTGAGCACCGATATGGCCGATAATCCGCAAAGTTTGGACCTGCTTAAAAGCTACAGGAAAAACATGAATACCGGCACGGCGATGTATGTAGCTGGGGGCGCTGCCATTCTTGCGGGTGTAATTACCTTGGTAGCTGGCGATCCCTTTAAGCAAAACGGCAGTACCAACAGGGGCATGCCGACCTATAAAGATCGCAGCTATACTCCTAGCTTTGTATTGCTAGGATTGGGTACGGGTTTAAGCGTGGGCGGTTTTCTGATCCAGCGGTCGGGTGCCAGAAACATGGAAAGGGCTATCGACAATTATAACTATAACCGATAGTTTTTTGGATAACAGGCAGTGTCATTTCGGCCTGTCTGTTATCATTTAAAGGCGTATGCCTCGTAAAAATTCTTCGATCGGCATGCGCTTTTTACCTTCATATTGGATGTCGGTTACCTTTAAAAAGCCGTCTTTGGTGGCAAATTTCAAGAAGGTTTTGCCATCGGTTAAAAAAGCACCAGCAGAAATTCCGGGTTCTTTTTCTTCCAAAACAGCGCCGAATATTTTTAGAGCCTTGTCGTTAAAAGTGGTAAAAGCGGTAGGGTAAGGGCTGAGGCCTCTAATGTGGTTGTAAACCGTTTGGCTAGGCTGGTTCCAATCGACCTTGCAAAATTCCTTGAAAATTTTGGGTGCCATTTTAAGCTCGTCGCTTTCTGGCTGCGGTATCTCGTTATAATCGTTGGCTTCGATGGCCTTTACAGTCCTCACCAATAAATTAGCACCCAAGTCCATCAGTTTATCGTGCAATGAACCTGCACTTTCGTCGTCGGTAATGGCTACGGCATCCGAAAAGATGATATCGCCGGTATCAATTTCGTGTTTCAAGAAAAAGGTGGTTGCGCCACTTTCCTTTTCGCCATTAATGATAACGTGGTTAATAGGAGCTGCGCCACGGTATTGGGGCAGTAAAGAGGCGTGCAGGTTAATGGTGCCTTTGGGTGGCATGTTCCAAACCACTTCGGGCAACATCCTGAAAGCCACCACCACTTGCAGATCGGCCTTAAAGGCCTTCAATTCTTCAATAAATTCTGGATCTTTTAGTTTCAGAGGCTGCAATACTGGAATCCCTTTTGCAACAGCATATTTTTTAACAGCACTTTCGCTTAGTTTTTGTCCACGACCGGCAGGTTTGTCGGCGGCAGTTACTACGGCAACAACGTCAAGTCCGGCCTGTAGCAAGGCATCTAAAGAAGCAACGGCAAATTCGGGCGTACCCATAAAAACTATTTTCATCAGAATGTTATTTATGCTCAGCAACCGAAAACCGGGGCTGTTCCATACAAAAATAACTAAAATTCGTTCAAATTTCTCTTGTTTCTATGGTTTCAACCGAAGAAGTACTCCTGCGTTTTTTGAAAAAGGCGAATAATGATTAAAAAAATTATTTGCTACTCAAGCCCGCAAAAGCCTTTTCGAAAGTAGGCAAATCAAGCCCTAATAACTGGCCTTGTTTAACCACGTAGCCCGTTAGCGATTCGAGTTCGGTTTGTTTGTTGGCCATAAAATCGCGGTGCATGGAAGAGGTAGCTGTATCGGGCAGAGATTCGTAGTGCGCCATCGACTTGTCCATAATAGCTGCATCAACGGCTATGCCTTTGGCCTTGGCTAGGGTAGTGACTTCGGTAATCAGCTGGGCCAAGGTTTCGCGGTTTGTTTGTAGCAATTGCCCAACGGGTTGGTCAAAATAGGACGTGGCCGTAGCCAGCGACGAAAGAAAAATGAATTTCTGCCATATGATTTTCGAAATCGTGGTGGTAAGCGTGGCTTCAATGCCGGCCTCTTGCAGCAAATGTTCAAGCTTGGTAAGCCGTTCGTCTGTAACCTGCTCTATGCCAAAAAAAAGTTTCTGCTGATGGCCAATGTTCTCTACCACGCCGGGTTCTTTGATCGCCGAAACGATATACACGCAACCCGAAGCCACAGTGGTTTGAGGCAACAAGGTCCTGATTTTTTCGGCGCCTTCAATGCCATTGAGTAGTGGCAATATTAGGGTTTGTGGGCCAATGCAAGGTTTTAACTGGGCAATGATTGTATCTAGGTCGTAGTTTTTTGTACAAATGAGCACATAGTCGGCCAAGCCGATTTCGTTGGCTTTGTCGGTAGCCAGGTAGGGTTGGGCAATGAACGATTCTTCGCCTTTGATGACCGTTAAGCCTCGTTCCCTGATTTGTTCGAGATGCTGACCACGGGCAATAAAAGATACCTGAATAGCGCTGTTGGCGTATTTTTTGGCCAATAGGCCTCCAAAATAACCACCAACCCCACCAATGCCTGCAATAACTATTTTGGTTTGATCGGTCACTTTAACAAGGGTTTAGCACGGTTAATAACTTACTTTTGGAGCGCTTTTTTGATAGGAAAAACAGGTTGCTGAAAGGTAATTGTTCCCTTGTCCGCAACTTGCCTGTTTTATGGATAGAGCAAGTATTTTTTACGCATCTGTTTGTACTTGCTTAATCCGGGTTCCCAGCTTGCGCGGATTTCTTGTTCAGATTTTCCGGCAATGAGTTGCTGTCTGAAGGTATCTACGCCAACCAAGCGCTCAATAGTGCCCATTTCTTTGCTCAGCTTGCTGTTAAAGAAATCTTCTTTCTTGGGCGAGGCTTTGTACAATTCGATCATCCAGCTTAGGTTTAACATTTTTGTCTTCCTAAAGTTTGAAGTATCGTAATTTCTCAGGTCAAGTCCGTAGCAAACCTGGTCTTGAAACAAAGGCGTTTCGGCCATGCCTTTGATACTGGTTGGGGTATAAGAGAACGAATAAATGCCTTTGTAGTAAGGGGCGCCTACTACGGTAAAGGGAAATTGTGTGCCACGGCCGTGGTTGAGGTAGGTGCCTTCAAACAAACAAGTGCTTGGGTATAACAAAATAGCTTGCGCCGTATTGAGGTTGGGCGATGGTTTTACCGGCAGCTCATAAGGCATATCGTGATTGTAATTGGCATTTTTAATGATGTACAGCTTGCATTTGAGCTTGTCTTTGAGCCAGCCTTCGCCATTTAGCATTTGGGCATATTCGGCAACCGTAAGGCCGTGTACAATAGGAATAGGCTGCATGCCAATGCCAGATTTGAAACGTGGATCCAAAATCGGACCGTCTACATAAAAACCGTTAGGGTTAGGCCGGTCCAAAATCATCAGCTCCTTGTTGTTTTGGGCACAGGCTTCCATCACATGTTGCAAGGTGTTGATGTAGGTATAAAAGCGTACGCCAACATCCTGAATGTCAAAAACCATGATGTCTATATCCGCCAGTTCTTCTTTGGTCGGCGTGCTGTGTTTGCCATATAGCGAAACCACTTTGATGCCTGTTTTGGTATCAACGCCATCGTCGACATGAACGCCAGCACTGGCATTGCCTCTAAAACCGTGTTCAGGGCCGAAGATTTTTACAATATTAACGCCACGTTTCAACAGGCTGTCTACCGAGGTCTGCTTGCCAATTATAGATGTTGGATTAACCACCATGCCAACGCGTTTGCCTTTTAAAAGGGGCACATATTTTTCGGTTTGTTCGGCTCCGGTTTTCAGTCCGGGTTTTTCGGCAGCTTTTTTTGCCTGGCGTTCTTGTGCGCAGGCACCTAAGGTTAAAACGGCAAATACGAAAGTAAAAACAGCAGCAAACTTCTTCATTAATCAGGTTTTTTAAAGATTTATGTGCGAGTTCAAAATTGAATCAGCACTTTTGCTAAGTTACAACTTATTACAAAACTTGAATATAGAATATTTCATTGCGAGGCGGATGGCCATCAAATCTGAGCGGACTTTTTCGAAGCTCATTGTGCGCATAGCGATTGCCGGCGTGATGCTTAGCCTCGCCGTAATGATTCTTTCGGTAGCCATTATCAAGGGGTTCAAAACCGAAATCCAGGACAAGGTTCGGGGCTTTATCGGCGATGTGCAGATTTACCGCTTCGATTTAAACGGCTCTTTCGAAAAATCGCCTTTTGTGCCCAACGATACCACGCTCAGGTACCTCAAAAACAATAATGCCTTGGCTTCCTTTTATCCCTTTGCCACCAAACCGGCCATCATCTCGGCCAATGGCGAGGTAGAGGGCATCAATTTTAAGGGGGTGGATGCCAGTTACGATTGGCGGTTTCTGAAAAAGCATTTGGTGAGTGGGAGCGTCCTCAACTTTGCCGATAGTGGCGCCAACCAGATCATGATATCGAACTATACGGCCAATCGCTTGAAGCTGAAAACTGGCGATAGTTTTCTGATGCATTTTGTACAGAATCCACCCAAAAAACGGAAGTTCAAAATTGTAGGCATTTTCAGTGTGGGTATCGAGAATATCGACAAGAACTTTGCCGTTGGCGACATCAATATCATCCGGAGCGTAAACAATTGGGCCCCCAACCAGATGGGTGGGATTGAAGTCAAGGTGAAGGACTTTTCGCAACTTAAAACCACCGCCGACGATGTTTATGCCAATTTGGAACTCAAGTTGCGTTCGCGCTCGGTAAAGGAAAGCACGCCCGAAATCTTCAACTGGCTTTCGTTGCTGGATGTAAATACCAAGGTACTGCTGGTTTTGATGATGATTGTGGGCGTAATCAATATGGTAACGGCTTTGCTGATTATGATTTTAGAACGTACTACTATGATTGGCTTGCTTAAATCGCTGGGCATGGCTAATGTGGGCATCATGAAGATTTTTCTGTACAATGCCATCTACCTGGTGGGCATAGGCTTGATACTGGGCAATATTTTGGGACTTGGACTGGCCTTTTTGCAACAGTATACGGAGGTGTTTAAACTCAACCAAACCAATTATTACCTTTCATACGTGCCTATAGAAGTACATTTTATTGATGTGCTGCTGCTCAATTTGGCCACCATCGTGGTGTGTTTCTTGGTATTGCTGGTTCCATCGTTGCTGGTAAGTAGAATCAGTCCGTTAAAGGCCATTAGGTTTAAATAGGCTTGTTGGTATTCTTCACCAACGGTTTTAGCTAAATACTTGATGAAATAGCTTGTTGGTGAGGAACACCAACAAGGGCAAGCCGAGGAAATGAGGTTTAAATAGGTAAGCCTCCGTTGGTGTTCTTCACCAACGTTCTAGCTAAGTACTTAATGGTAGGCTTGTTGGTGGGGAACACCAACAATTGCAATAATAATTTCAATATGAGGCTTAAATAAATATGCCTCCGTTGGTGTTCTTCACCAACGTTCTAGCTAAACACCTAATGGTAGGTTTGTTGGTGGGGAACACCAACAATTGCAATAATAATTTCAATATGAGGCTTAAATAAACATGCTCCCGTTGGTGTTCTTCACCAACGATCTTGCTAAATACGTAATGGTAGGCTTGTTGGCGAGGAATACCAACAAGGGCAAGTTGAGGAAATGAAGTTTAAATAAGCAAGCTTCCATTGTTGTTTTCACCAACGGTTTAGTTAAATGCTTGATGAAATAGCTTGTTGATGAGGAACACCAACAAAGGTAAACCAAGGAAATAAGGTTTAAATGAGTAAGCTTTCGTTGGTGTTCTTCACCAACGATCTTGCAAGGTTGTTAAGGCAATACTAACCCTTTTTATCTATTTTCAGGTTCTTGGCCAGGCGATCTATAGCCTGTACCATTCTTTCCACTTTGGCTTCTTCGTTTTTGGCACCGTCAATCCAGCTGATAAAAGCCTGTTGTTCCTCCTTGTTGCACTTTTGGTAGGTTTTAAGGGCAAGCGGTTCATCTTCAAGACATAGAAGAAATTCTTCTTCGGTGCTGAGTGCGCTTTCTGCCAGTGCAACAGTGTCGCTGTACAAAACCAGGTCTACCCACGCACCCGCTTCTTTGCCAATGCGTTTCCTGATTTCGGCCTTCACCGGTAAAAACAGGCTGCCGTTTTTCATGGGCATCAGGTTTACATTGTCGAGCTGGTAGCTGTCTATCCAGCCGCTGATTTTAACCATGCCAAAATAGCCTCTTTTTTCTTTCGGTATTTCCGAAATTACGATAAACGTCCAGCCACCTTTGCCCGGCATTTTGTTTAAAAGGTATTTCTGGTTGATGATTTCGTGTGGCATTTTGAAAGGGGTTGGCCAAAGGCTGAACGAAGTTCCGAAAAAATGCCACGAGATGGAAATGTTTTTTTGGAGTGAAGCACAGGGTACCAATTAACCTATTAGTGGGCTCCATTAACGTTTTCTTAACCTTTGGCTTACCCTTAACCTAATATGGGGCTCCTAGCTTTGGGCAATTTTATTTCCCATTGTGATGAAGAATATTCTATTTTCCCTATTGTTGTGTTGTGGTTTGTCGGCGATGCTTAAAGCGCAAGAAAACCACGTGATTGTAATCAGCGTTGATGGCCTGAGGCCAGAATTTTATATGGATCCGAACTGGGCCATGGTCAATTTGCGCCAGGCCATGCAAACGGGTTCTTATGCCCAAGGCGTTCGTGGTGTTTTTCCAACAGTTACCTATCCTTCGCATACCACCATTTTAACGGGCGTAAAACCATCAAAACATGGTATTTACTACAACACGCCCGTAGAACCATTGGGCATTAGTGGCAAATGGTACTGGGACTACTCGAGCATTAAAGTGCCCACCATTTGGAGTGCGGCCAAACAGGCTGGTTTAACCACGGCTTGCGTAGGCTGGCCGGTAACGCTAGGTGCGCCTATTACCTATAACCTGCCCGAATATTGGTATCTGCCCAAAAACAAAGGCGAGCAAAACGACGAAATCAAGGCCTTGGCCGATGTAGCCAATCCCAAAGGTTTGTTTGAAGAAGTACAGGAACTTGCCACGGGCAAACTGGGCCAAGGCGGAGCCGATTTGGACTATTATTCGAGCGACGAAAACAAATCGCGCATGGCTTCTTACCTGATCCAAAAATACAAGCCTTCGTTTTTGGCCATTCACATTGCACAGGTTGATCATTTTGAGCACGAAGAAGGCAGAGAGGGGCCAAAGGTAAGATCGGCGGTAGCTGGTGCCGACAGGGCTATCAAAACCATTATCGATGCAGTAGAAAAAGCCGGCATTAAAAAGAACACCACCATTATTGTAACTGGCGACCATGGCTTTGTAGACGTGCATACCCAAGTAACGCCTAATGTGCTGCTGGCCAAGGCCGGTTTGTACGATCCTGCCAAAAAAGACAGCTGGAAAGCCTATTTCCATGCCAGTGGCGGCTCGGCATTTTTGCATTTGAAAGATCCAAAAGACAAGGCTACGCTGGATAAAGTCAAATCGATTTTGAACGGCTTAACAACTGGTCAAAAACGTTTGTTTAAAGTGGTAGATAGGACCGCGCTCGACGAGGTAGGTGCCGATCCGAATGCCGCATTGGCCTTAACTGCCGAACAAGGCGTTTCTTTTGGCCCATCGGCCGAAGGCGAGCTGGTTAAACCTGGAAAAGGAGGTACGCATGGCTACTTCCCCGATTTTAAGGAAATACAAACCGGATTTGTCGTTTTTGGCAAAGGCATTAAACCAGGCGTAGTGATCCCACAAATGGGCGAAGAAGACATTGCACCCATCATTGCCAAACTTTTGGCCTTCGATTTCCCATCGGCTGATGGTGTTTTGTACCAAGGTTTGTTTACGAAGTAATTTCTACCCAATCCTTGCTTTGCAGGCCTGCAAACTCCGATCGCAGGGGCAGGTCGAGGTAGGGATAGGTTACTTTAGAAAGGTATAATCCGGTAGGGTGGGCAGGCTCTAGCAAGGCCGGTGGCGTTTTGTTGATCAGGTAGCTTTCAAATTCGGCTACGCTCAATTCGTTCCGGCCAATTTTAAGCAACTTGCCCATAATAATCCTGATCATCTTGCTCAAAAATCGGTTTGACGAAATATGGAAACGGACATGTTCGCCATTGGCCGAGCTGAATAGTTTGGCATCGCGTACGTAGCAGAGCGTATGTTCGTTTTTGTCGGGCGAAGTGCAAAGCGCCCTGTAATCTTTGTACTGCGGCAAAAGATTTGTCGCTTTTTTCATTTCGGACAAATTCAGGTCTTTATGTCGGTAAAAAGTACTTTGCTGACTTAAAAACGGGTCTTTGTAGGTATGCAGGTAGTAGTCGTACTGGCGTTGCACGGCATCGAAGCGGGCATGGCGCTTTTCTTCAACCTTAATGATGTCGAAAACGGCAATGTTGTGTGGCAATATGGTATTGAGCCTGAATTGGAGGTCGTAATCCCATTCATAAGGCAGGTCTACATGGAAAAAAAACTGACTGGCGTGTACTTGCGAATCGGTTCGGCCACAACCCACAACGGTGAGGGGTGTTTTAAAGATCTGGCTGAGCTTGAGCTCGATGACTTCTTGTATGCTGTTCGCTTTGGGATGTTTTTGCCAGCCATTGTAGTAATGGCCATTGTAGCCGATGTGGAAGAAATATCTCATGCCCCGCAAAGATACACTGATTTTTGACGAGTAATAGCCACAGCCTAATAGATTTTGGTATTATAAATCTGTTAAGCTGTGGCAAAAAATATCCTATTGGCTTTATGCTTCTAGTTTTACTAATTTCTTTAAAGCCAAACTGGAACCATAATGCAAGCCATCGTGCGATACGATAAACGTGACTGCATCTTTAACGCTTTGAAGGCTTAGGCCCGGATAGGTAGAAATGGTGTAAGGCGAATAATTGTCGAATTTGTTGGTTTTAAGGTCGGCTTCCAACTGGTCGATGGTACTGAGCAGGTAAGTCTTCATCTGGCTTATTTCTTCATCGCTGAAAGGCCTTTCAGGCTTAGAGCCATTTTTGTAAAGGTCGATCAGGTGTTCTTCGATAACGAAAGGATTGCCTGATAAGCGGTAGCATAAAATTTGCTGACTTACCACCAAATGGCCAACCTGCCAGGCCAGGTTGTTGTTAAAGCCTTTAGGGATGTGGTTCAACTCTGCTGTTGTAAGATCAGCGATAGTGCTCAGTAATTTGTTGCGCGAGGCGCGGATAACTGCTATGATTTTTTCCATTGTTTTTTAATTGTTAAGCATGGGTTTAAAGCGATTGTCTTTGTTTCTCAGGTCCAAGCCGCCTTCGTATACCGATTTGAGGTTGACCAAATAAAACGACCAGCCTCCGTGGCAGCCTAAACGGATATATTTTTTGCTGTTATCGTCGGTAGGGATATTCTTTTGGGTGAGGGTAACTACAGTATATTCGTTTTCTTCGGTTAATGTAATGTTGACGAGGCAGCTTCCGGCAAAGGTAAATTCAAAAAAAGTCTTGCCGTCGGCTTGTGTTACTTCGCCTTTCTCCATATCCTCGTAAAGAAACCAGCGCCAAACGTAGCGATTGCCAACTGTAGCCAATTGCGTGGCATCGATAGGCTGATTGTCGGCGGCCAAATAATCGGCTTCGCTTAAAAACCATTTTTCTATTTCTTTAGTAGCCCAGGCCTTGTAAATGGCTTGCCTATCGGCCTTAATGGCTATTCGGAGCGTAAAAGAGGTCCAGTCGAAATTTTCCATTGTTTATTTTTTAGTTTTTGTTTTTTTGCCGTTTCCCAGCCACAGTAGCCCATCGATAATCATTTGGTTTTGAATATCATTGTCGAAGGTGTAGGATAAGGTTTTAACATCTTTGCCGTATTTGTGTTCATAGTCCATATCGTTGTGGCCCATGTTTACGTAAATCATCTTGTAGTTTTTATTGCTCCATACCACCGGATAATAGCCGTTGTGCCAAATTTCATGTGCTTTAGGGCCCGTGCCCAAAGGGAAACTGGTCGAATCGATGCTGAGCAAAATATCGATATCGGGGTTTTTGCGCAGGTCTTTTTCCCATCTGTACCACTCGTTGGGTTGCGATGTAAAGGTTTCGGGTAGCTTTTGGGTTGCCGGATGTTTGCGATTAACCCTCAAAACGGCCGAAGTTGGTCGCCAAGTGTTGCTGCCGTATTGACCAGAACCTAAAAATTCGTTGTGGTACCAGTTCCAATTTTGTTCGTAGGCAGAAGGAGTGAGGGCAAAGGCCGAAAAGTGGAAGCCCATCCATGCGCCTCCGTTTTTCATATAGTTTTCGAAAGCAAGGCGTTGTTCGGGTTTTTCTGGCCGGGTGTCTAAAAAGAGCACGACTTGGTATTTGGCTAGAAATGTCGCATTTAAATTGTTCCAGTTGGCGGTAGAGTCGTAAGTGAAGCCATATTTTTCGGCCATTTTAGGAAACCACTGGTTGGCTTCGTGTACATAGCTTACATGGGCCATGTCGTTTTTGCCGGTGTAAAAGGCAATCACATTGAATTTCGATTTTTTTTGCGCATAGATACTGTTTACGGAAAGGATACAGCAAATAATCAGGGCAAGGGCTAACAGTTTGTTTCTGGAGGATCGTAGCATACGTGAATTGGGTTAAGTTGATAAAATAAAGATACTGTTTTGGCGCATCAAGAACGAGAACAAATAAAAAAGCTTGCCACCTTAACGATGGCAAGCTTATGATGCGGTTTTTTTGCTATTTGGCGTTTTTAACGTAAGTGTTAAGCCAAGTGTTCATTTCCCAAAGCATGTGCAGGATGTTTTCCTTGCCACGGTAGCCATGTGCTTCGTAAGGCAGGAACACGAAACGCGTAGTGCCGCCAAAGCCTTTAATGGCATTGAATAAACGCTCGCTGTTGATCGGGAAAGTACCTTGGTTGTCGTCCATTTCGCCGTGGATCAATAAAATTGGTGTTTTGATTTTATCGGCATAGCTAAATGGGCTCATTTCATAGTACAACTGAGGCGCTTCCCAATAGGTACGGTCTTCGTTTTGGAAACCGAAAGGCGTAAGCGTTCTGTTGTAGGCACCGCTGCGTGCAATACCCGCTTTAAACAAATTGGTATGTGCCAACAAATTGGCCGTCATGAAGGCGCCATAGCTGTGGCCGCCTACTGCCATGCGGTTTCTGTCGCCCACGCCCATTTCGCTTAATTTGTTGATGGCCGCTTCGGCGTTCAGTTTCAGCTGCTCTACAAAGGTATCGTTAGGTTTTTTGCCGTCTTTGGCCACAATCGGCATTTCGGCATTGTCTAAAATGGCGTAGCCTTGGGTTACAAAAAATAATGGTCCACCAGAGCTGATGGTGGTAAACCTGTCTTGAGAACCACGTACCTGGGCCGCGTCGGTAGCCGAGTTGAACTCGCGTGGGTAAGCCCAGATCAGTACAGGCAATGGTCCGTCTTTGTCTTTGTTATAGCCTTTTGGCAAATACAAATCGCCGGTCAAATCAATGCCATCGGCACGTTTATACGAAATTTTTTGTTTCATAACCCCATCCAACTGCGTATAAGGATTGGTGAAATTGGTAATCTGTCTGTCGGCAACGCGCAAAATCAGGTTTTTGATGAAATAGTTTGGTACCTCTTTTTGACTTTCCCTGCGGGTAAGCAATACCAGTTTTTGAGGATCTAAAACATCGGTTACCATTTCGAAAGATCCCGGTTGGCAGCGCCATAGGATTTCCGATTTTTTGGTGGCCAAGTCAAATTTGGCCAAGAAAGGCAAATCTCCCTTTGCCGAAGCGCCCGTAGTGTTGTTGAGCAACAATTTGGTGCCATTGTCGGTGGTCAGAATTACCTGGCGACCGTATTTGTTCTTTTCGGTAACTGGCATGCCCGGATTGTTGTAGGCATCGGTGGTATTCAGTTCGTACAAGGTTTCTAAAGCTCCGGTACTCGGATTAAAACGGCTTAATTTCGACACCTGTTTGATCCTCGAATTTTCCCTTACCAAAGCCAAAGAAGCATTGCCCCAGCTGATGCCACCATAACGCATCTTGGTTTTTAAAAGCTCTTTTGGCGTAGCGTTAAAAGGTGCCGAAAGCGATAAAACCTGATCGTGGTATTCTACATTCTTTTTAATCAAGCCACTGTCTAACGGAACGGCCCATACAATGGTAGCAGGTTCGTCATCGCGCCAATCGAAACCTCTTGGCACATTCTGAACGTTATCGTTGCCCGATGGACGCACTTCGGTTGAAGGCAAATCGGCCAGTTGCTTAACCACTTTTCCAGTCCTGTCGGTAATGTTTACTACCGAAGGGAAGCCTCCCGCCGAAACCAGGTAAGAAAAAGGTTTTTTAATGGTTCTAACCATCATGTAGTTTTTGTCGGGCGAGAGCGAAATACCGCTGTAAATGGCTGGCTTGCCAATTGGGGTTTCTACGCCACCTTTGTTTTGCACCAGCTGTGAAGTGGCAAAAAACTCGAATAATTGCTCATCAAACGGCGATTTGATCAAATCCTGCAATGTAGCACTTGGCGCAGCCTTGCCCAGGTTTTCCTGAATGGTTGGCCCTTTTGGCGTAAGCGTACGTTTTGGTGCTAAGCTGGCGGCTTTGGTGGCTACGCGGTAAAGCAGCGTATTGTCGTCAACCCAGGTAGCGCCACCACCCATAATGGCATTGATGGGCTGTTTGTTGATTTTGGTTGCCTTGGCCGTGGCTACGTCGATTACGTAGAGATCAACCCGGTTTTGGGTAGTCTGCGTAAAGGCAATTTTGGTTTCGCTTGGGCTCCAGCTTACGTTGCCTGCATACAGAGGCGTAGGCAAGCCGAGAACCGTGGCCGTTTTACCTGTTTTAATGTTTTTAAGGGTGAAATTGTTGATAAACGTTTGCCTGCTGGCCGAGTAGTTGTTCGGATTGATACGCATGCCGGCAATGCGATATTCGGGCATGGCCAGCTCCTCCACAGAAGGGTAAGAGTTACGTTCGCTGAACAGCATCCATTCGGCCTTGCTGTCTATGCTTACGCCTGGCGTTGGCTTGGCCAGCAACAGATCGGCAATTGCTTTTGGAGGCATTTGGTAGCTCACGGCATCCTGCGCATAAGCACTTCCGCCAAGGGCAATCAAGAATAAATTGAGTAGTAGTTTTTTCATCAGCTTTAAGTTGTTTTTAATGTTGATGAAGCAATCATGCGAAATTGTGCACGATGTTTCATTTGAATAAGGATAAGTTTTCGGTTAGAACCCGCCAAAACAGGCTCTTAAACTTACACATTGTTTAAATGATTATCAATTTGTATCAAAAATTTGATGAAATCGGCCTAAGGTTAAATCCGTTGCTTATATAAAGCACCAAATAATTTTGATGGCCTGTAACTAAAAAAGGCTGGCCTGTTCAAACCATTGAAGAACAGGCCAGCCTCTTGGGAAGGAATCGTTAGCGACTCGACTTCGGTTTGTAATGAATAAGCTCTAGCATTCTGGCGAGCTCTTTTTTCATGTCATCTGACAGTATCATGATTATTTGTGCAAGGCTTTAGTGCCTATACTCCTATAAATAGTGCTGTACAAATAAAAATGACTGTTTTTTAAAAACTTTTTTTGATTTCCTAAATCTTGGTTAACGAAAGTCGGGCACTTGATGGTATTTGTGGCATGTTTAGCTGCGGAAAGGGACTAATGTCTTTGAGTTGGATGATGTAATTGGTGCCATTTAAAGTAATTGGTGCCAAATCTTTCTGTCCGTTGGGTACAGCACCGCCGATGTAGAGATTTAGGTTTTTTTCGGAGCCTATGCTCAGGTCTTTGATTTTGAGTGTTACCATTCCGTAGCCTGCTGAAACGCAATCGGCATTGATCGGGCATCGGCTGTCTTGTACGGTGGTTAAAGCAACCGTTACTATAACGTTTTCTCCTTGTTTAAACTCGTAGGTTTGGGCTTGGCTTACCATAAACTGGGTAGAGAGATCGGCAGTTTTGTCTTTTTTGCAGGCGATGGCCATAATCAGCAAGAAAAGTGCAAATAAGCTTCCTGGAAGCGGGTTTTGTTTCAATATTTTCATCGGGTTCGGATTTAGAGTTTGCTTAGCCTGAGCTGAACGGTTTTTTCGGTGGTATTAATACCTGGATATGGAGTAATGTCGCTGAGCTGGATGATGTAATTGCTGCCGTTGATGTTGATCTTGGCCATATCCTTTTGCTCTTTGGGCAGGTTGTAGCCAGTGTATAAGGTCAGCTTTTTTTCTTTTGCAATGCCCCTGTCCTTAACCGTTAGGGCTACTTTGCCCCATCCTGCAACCGCACAAAAGGCATTGGGTGGACAGCGCGTATCTTCGATGGCGGTTACGGCAAGCTGAACGGCCGTTTGACCGTTGGGCTGCAGTTCAAGGGCCTTGTTGTTGGCAATGGTATAATTGCCCGAAAGATCGGCAGCCTTGTCTTTTTTGCAGGCCAGCAAAGCAATGGCCATGGCAAAGGCCAGCAAGCCGCTTGCAAAGATTTTTTTCTGTGGGGTTTCCATAGTTGGGGTTTATTTTTTCTTACCGGTAAAATTGAACCGGAGGTTAAGGCCTGCCGTATTGATTTTGAGGTTTTTTTCGCCCATGCTGCCAATGGTTGGCTTAAAATAAGGCTCGAAAATAATGGTATTCCTGCCGATGCTTTGGCTAAGTCCTATTGCAATAATCGCGCTATTGGCAAAATCGAAGCCCTTAAATTTGCTCTCCTCGGTTTGTTTTTCAATGGGAACGCTTTTAACAAAAGCAGCCGAATTTTGAACGGTATAGTCATAAGTATAACGTTGTAATAAATAGGAGTTGGAATTGATACCAGTTGCCAGGTAAAAATTCTTCTTTTTGCCCGGATAGAACTTAACCGTAATCGGAATGTCTATGCTCAGCAATTGGGCATTGACCTTGATGTCGCTGATGCGGCTTTCGCTGCTCATCACATTGTAGGCCATGGCCTGGCTTGAAACGTCGCTGGCCAAGCTCCGCGGAACGGAATTGCTATTGTCGTAAGAAAGCCTGTTCTGGCTGAGGCCGGCACCCACGCTTACCGATATGTTCGGGCTCACCTTGATGTTGGCATTTACCCCGAAACCTGCATTAATTTTGGCCGCATTATTGGCGTAATAGTTTACAAAAGTGCCGGTATACACATCGAAAGAATTGCTAAGTTCCTGCTGTTTTTCTTCTTTTTTGTGGTTGCTGCTGGCCATCAAAACCTTGCTCTGCTCTTGCAAAAACTCTTCGGTGGTTTTTTTCGGAGGCGTATTGTCTTTGGGCTGCTTGGCCGGCTGGTCGGTTACCGCGGCAATAACAGATTGGTTTGCTACAGGATTTTGGGCTGGCTGATTGGCAATAACCTGTTGCGGAGATGTTACATTTTTCGAAATGCTATCTTTTTGCGCCAGTGCCGCATTGACTGGCACAATGCTTGGATTTTCTTTGGGGTTTTTCGCCATTTGATGAGCAAACCTTAAATCCTGATTTGGCGAGGTTCTTTTTTGCTGACCTGGCTTTGGCTTGGCTACAGTTGAAGCGCCTTCGGTTTGTACAGGCGAATTTGGGCTTAAGGTATTGTCGGTTTTGTAATCAGGTTTTTCTGTTTTTGGTGTTTGTACCAGTGGATCGTTGTGTTCTGTTTTTGGGGTGTTTTTTTGCGTAAACAAGAAGAGGCCAGCCACTACCAAAATAGAGGCCGCAATGCCCGAAAGCCACCAGATAGGCAGTTTTTTGCTTGGGGCTTCAGGATATTTTTTGCGCAGTTCGGCCCAGCCGTTTTCACTTAGGCCATCATCCACATCTTCAAACAGGGCTTTAATATGCCTTGTTAGTTCTTCATCTTGCTGCTTCATCGTGTATAAATTGAATAATTGCTCAATAAACTCTTCAGGGCCTGTTTGGCCCTGGTCAGGTAAGTTCTCGACGAGCTTTCGGGGATATTCAGCATCTCCCCAATTTCTTTGTGGCTGTAGCCGTCTATTTCGTATAAGTTAAAAACCAAATGTTGCGTTTCGTTCAGGTTCTTCATCAGGTGCAGGATGTCTTTGGCCGAAAGCTGGTCGATTGCCGAATGATAGGTGGTCTGTACTTCGGTATCTACCATCTCTATCGCCTGATTGAAGCGCATGTTTCTTCTTTTGTGGTCTAGTGAAGTATTGACCAATATTTTCCTGAACCAGGCCTTGAAATCGGCGTCTTCCCTGAAAGTATGCAGCGATTTAAAAACCTTGATAAAAGAATCGTTCACCACCTCTAAAGCATCCTCCTTATTGATCAGGTACCTCGAAGCTACCCCCAAAGCGTAGCCATAGAACTGTTTGTACAGCAATTCCTGAAACTGCAGATTTCCATCTTTGCAGTTCCTCAATAAGTCGTTAAGAGGAGTTGCCTGTGGCTGGGCCATTTATTATCTGATGCGCTTTAAACGATATTGGTAAAGTTTGTTTCCATTTTCTGCCGTATAAGGCAAAGAACGGGTCAAAATTAAGCTATCTCCCTGGGCTTTGTATGTAAATAAACCGCTTAAAATCAAATTCCAGTCAAAATCGGCTGTCCATATATTTTCGTCATTGAAATTTACCATGGCATCGGTCGAATTCATGAATACAAAGGTACCACTGCCACCTTTAGCACCTTTTAGCGTTTTGTATTTTCCGTTGCCAAATAGAATCTTAGATTCATAATTCGTCTTTTTTCCGTCAATCCTAACGATGAAAGAGCCTTCATAGGTGCCATTAAACACTTCCGTACCTTTTTCTTTTTTACAGGCTGAAAAAGTGAAGACCAGGATAAGTAGGTAGATTAGTTTTCTCATATATGGTTGGTTTTATTAGCTATACGCACATGGAGCCCTAAACGCTACAGGCTTTTCTAAAAAAGAACAGATAGATGGACCGTATTTGGCCAGCCTACCCTTTATATTTTGTAAATTTGCCGTTCAATATTACAATGGTGTCTTTAGAACAACTCAAATTAAGCAAGCCTTTGAACTCGGTAATGACCGAACTGGGCTATTTAAATGCCAAGGAAATACAGGCTAGAAGCATGTCGCGCATTATTGGCGGACAAGATATTATTGCCGTAGGGCCAGAAGGTGCGGGTAAAACCACTACCTATGTGCTGGCTACTTTAATGCGCATCAAATATGGGTTCGAAGAAGCGCCAAGAGCCCTGATTTTGGTGCCTACCAAAGAAAAGGTAGAGGAGGTGATGGCCCAGTTCGAACTACTGAATAGGAACCAAACCATCCGTATTGTAGGCATCCATGCCGATAACAGCATGGAAAACCAGGTAAACGAGCTGACCGATGGCTGTGATATCGTAGTGGCCGTTCCGTCGAGAGCTAGGGCGGTTTACTTGAAACTGGGCCTCAATACCAATAAAATCCAGCTGATGGTTATTGACGATGCAGCCGAAATGGTAAAACAGGGCATGCAACTGCCGATTAACGAACTGGCCAACAGCATCCAAAAATGCCAGCACCTGGTGTTTACAGAGGTGATGCACGAAAAGCTGGAAAAAATGATCAGCGCCTTTATGCGTTTTCCAACTTTGATAGAGGTAGAAGACCTGGGCGAGAACCAAGTAGAAACCCAACCTCAACTGTTGTATCAGGTGCCTAATTTCAGAACAAAGCTCAACCTGCTCAACCTTTTGCTTAAAGACAGCGAAGTGTTTGACAAGGTAGTCGTTTTTGTAAATACCCGACTAACCGCACAAACTTTGGCCAAAGACCTTTTTGATGGGAAGGCCAGCGATATTTTTGTATATAAGCCCCTGTTTTTTGACGAAGCCGGTTTTGACGATGTCGAAGCGTTTAAGGCAGAACCCAATGCCCGAGTGCTGATTGTAGCCAATGAAATGTTAAGCGATTTTGATTGGAAAGGCATTCCGTTTATATTCCATTTTGAGTTGCCTGCCCAACGAGAAACCTATCTGCAGCGCATTATCAAGCAACAGGATTCGGAGGAGGTGATGGCCATTACTTTTGCCACCGATCTGGAATTGCCCGAAGTACGCAAAATAGAACAGTCTATTGGTCAGAAATTAGAAATAGCCGAATTGCCAGATGATTTGCTGATTGAAGAAACCACCAAGGAAAATGCTTCAAAAAAGCAACTGAGCAAAGAAGAAGCCGAAGAGGAAGCTTTTCGCAAAGCGGCCTTTCACGAAAAGAAGAAAAGCAATGCCAAAACCAGCAATTTTGGTGCTGGCGAAAAAGCCGTGATGAGCAAAAAGAAGAAGCACGGATAAGAGATCATACTTTCGAAGTTTTTAAAACTTCGAAAGTATGGCGCAATTTATTTTTTAATCGGCGATTTGCGTTGCCTTTTTGGCCATTTTATCTAAATATTTGCTTGGAAAAATGGCGTGGTTATTCTTCACCATTTTTTCCATCAGTTCCTTAACATGGGCCTGTACTTTAGCTGGCAAACTGTAAAAAGTTAGGTCTACCTGTGTTTTTCTTTCGCCATCTAATACGCCGTTCTGGTGCCTGATGGCCGATTTTTGTCCTTTGTAGTAGACTAAAATCTTCAAGCGGCCATCATCGTAGCCATTATTGCCAAAAGTGCCGTACACCACAATCGGCTCAATCAAGCCATCGCCATCCAAATCGGTAAACTCGCAGTATTTGGTCCAGAACCAGATGGAACTTTCGATGGTTGCGCCCTTGGTGTCAGGCAGTTTAAAATCGTTGATTTCCCATTTTTTGGTCGCAACCCCTTTATCTACTTTAAAGTTAAAGGCTTTGATGGTATTGTTGATGGTGTCTTTAGCCTTGATCTTGTCCGAACTCTCTGAAAGCGCCACGTAATAGGTGCCACTTTTGTCGCTATAGGTATAGGCCCTAAAAATAGGGAAGTTGATGAGGTTTTTCTTTTTGAAGGCCGGCGTAAAAAAATCGTCGGTTTCGGCTTTGGTCAGGGTATGGCTATGGGTGCTGTCGCTTTGCGCACTGGCCTGTAGCATCAAAAAGGCCATGCAAAGGAGAACGTACAATTTTTTCATGTGGATAGGTTAAGTACGGTAAATTTAAAGTTTTTTGGCCTCGTTCCAATATACGTCCATTTCGGCCAGGGTCATGTCTTGCAGGGCTTTGCCGTTTTCCTTGGCCTTGCCTTCTAAAAACTGGAAGCGCTTAATGAACTTTTTGTTGGTTTTTTCGAGCGCATTTTCGGGATTGATGTTGATGAAACGGGCATAATTGACCAACGAAAAAAGCAGGTCGCCAAATTCGCCCTCTGCCTTTTCGGTATCGATGGTTTCGTTTTCGGCAATGTTAAACTCGTCCTTAAATTCTTGTAGCTCTTCTTCAACCTTGGCCCAAACTTGTTCTTTTTCTTCCCAATCGAACCCTACGCCACGCGCTTTTTCCTGTATGCGGCTGGCTTTAACCAAGGCCGGCAATGAGCCCGGTACGCCTCCTAAAACAGATTTATTGCCTTCTTTAAGCTTGAGCTGTTCCCAGTTGCGTTTTACATCTTCTTCGCTGTTCACCTCTACATCGCCATAAATATGCGGATGCCTGCTGATGAGCTTGTCGCATACGCCGTTGAGCACATCGGTAATGTTAAACTGGTCGGTTTCGCTGGCAATGCGCGCATAAAAAACCAGGTGCATCATCAAATCGCCCAGTTCTTTTTTCACTTCCTGCATATCGCCATCCAAAATCGAATCAGACAGTTCGTAGGTTTCTTCAATGGTCAGGTGCCTCAGGGTTTCCATGGTTTGTTTTTTGTCCCAAGGGCATTGTGCGCGCAAGGTATCGAGCACGGTAAGCAATCTTAAAAAAGCGGTATCTGGACTTTGGGTAGCTGGTGGCGGAATATTGGCAGGCATATTAGTGGATAATGTTGAAAGTAATCATAATCGTGGTGAGCAAAAGTACGATAAGTCCGAACAAAAACATGATATCGGCGAAACGTTCCATTTTCTTGGCGTGCAGCGAAGTGCTCTTCATGCTCAAAAAAGAAAGCAGGCAGCTGGCCATAAACGAAATAACGGCCAGCGCGGCGCCTTCGTCTATGTAGGTGGACTGGCTGAGCTTTGAAATCTTGACTGAAGTGAGCACAATAAAGCAAAATCCCAGTAAATTGGCCGATGTGCTGAGGATGTGTGGCGATTTGCTTTCGTTTTCTTTCATGTTATTCGGCTTCTTCGAGCTTTATTTTTTTGGTTATTCTGTAAACTTTTCGCTTGCGCGGATGAGGTTTCTGCTCCTCGCCGAGTAAAAGTCCCCATGGGGTAAGGCCATCAACCCTTTCGAAAATGATCTTGAGCATGGCCAAATAGGGAATACATAAAAACATACCCGAAATGCCCCAGATCATTTCGCCCACTACAATGCCAATAAAGGCAAACAGCGCATTTATTTTTACTTTCGAACCAACCACCAAAGGCATCAGCAGGTTGCCGTCTATGGTGTGCACGCCCACAAAAGCCAAAATCACAAACAAGGCTTTGGCTGCGCCGGCGGTGGCAAAGGTGATGAGTGCGCTAATGAGCAAGGCAGTAGAAATGCCCAGGTAAGGAATGATGTTGAAAATACCGGCAATGAGGCCCAATAAAATGGCATATTTTACGCCCAGCAAAGAAAGGGTAGTGATCATGAGCGTTGAAACAATCAGCATTTGGAGAAAAAGCCCGGTGATGTACTTTTTGATGATCCACTGTATTTCCCTCACAATTTCGGTTACTTTGGTTTTATGTTTTTCGGCAAAAACAGTCGTCAGGAAAGTAAACAGCAAGCGCCTGTAATTCAACACGAAAAACGTAAACAATAAGGTAAACGCCAAAAACAGCAGGCTCGAAGAAATGGTAAGCAGGGTAGAGCCCACCAGGGTTGCGCCGGTAGCCAGGGCTTTTTCAGCGCTGTTGCTCAGGTAGGCCTCCTGATTGGTGGCATTGACATGGAAAGTTCTCGAAATCCAGTGTTGTATATCATGAAAAGCGGCGGTCAGTTGTTTAACCAGCAATGGCCAATCGGCCCAAAGCTCGCTCAGTTGCGTGCCAAAAAAATACATGATGCCATAAATCACGGCAATCATCACAATCACAGATGTGATAGAAGACAAGCCACGTTTAAACCTGAGCCTGCGTTCTAAAAAATTGGCCAAAGGCAACAGCAGAAAAGCCATGAGCAATGAAAAAAGCAAAGGCGATAGCAGGCTTTTTCCCAAAATGGCCAAATAGCCGATCATGATAATGGAGAGGAGTGCCAGCGCTAGCCGGGCGACAAAAGGTAAGGAAACTTCCTTCATAGCTGGTAAATTTGAAATAAATATAGATGAAAATTCAGTAGACTGAAAAGAGTTGTTGGTTTGGTGAATCTTTTTTGCTACTTCAAAACAGCTAAGTGCAGCGAATGGTTTTGGTAAAGCTAAAACTGGCAATTGCCAATGAAGCTATTCCTTAATCGCCCTGATCATTTCTCTTTTGCCCGGTGCGCCAGGCAATTTTTCGATACGCATGCCACAGGCTTTGAGGGCTCTTTTTAGGTTTCCGGTGATGGCATAGCTCACAAAAACGCCTCCCAATTTGAGGAAGCTACATGCGTGGGCAATCAGCTCGTTGGTCCACATTTCGGGTTGGTGCCTTACCGAAAAAGCATCGTAGTATAACAAATCGAATTGCTGATTGGTGTTAAAATCGGTCAGGGTAGTATGGGCAATGCTCAGACTGCAAAAGCTAGAAAGTTGTTGTTTGCTTTGTAGTGCCTGTTCGTAATGGCTTGTAAATTCTTGCCAGCTTGTTGCCGGAACATAGTCGTTGTAGCCCGTTTGGCTAATGGTAGCTAAAGGCAAGGGAAATGCTTCGATACCGACATAATTGAGTGGTTGCTGTTGTTCTTCGCAATGGGCCTTGCTTAGGATGAAATTCAATCCGGTGCCAAAACCAACCTCGAGCACACTGATGGCCTGACCCTGATTTAAACCGACGGCAAATTTTAATCCAGCCTCGATAAAAACGTGCCTGCTTTCTTGCAAGGCGCCATGGGCAGAGTGGTAGTGCTCGCCAATGGTTTCGTTAAACAAGGTGTTGGAGCCATCGGCGGTTTTGGTTAAGATATTCATATTGCAAAGTTGCTAAAAAACAGTCGTTATCGATTATCTTTAGGGTATGAATATAGAAAGCTTTAGAACGTTTTGCCTCAGTTTGCCTGGAACAACCGAAGGCATGAAATGGGAACATCTTTGTTTCATGATCGAAGAAAAGATGTTTGTGATTATTGCGTTGGAAGAGGGAAACAGCTTTTCTACCAAATGTGAACCGGAAGAGTTTGAGGAACTGACGGTAAGAGATGGTATTCATCAGGCTTCGCACATGGCCAAGAGGCAGTGGGTACAGATTGATCGTTTGGATATCCTGACGGAAGAAGAATTGAAGAAGAGGGTGTTGACATCAAGGGCACTAGTGTTAGCTAAGTTGCCTAAAAAGATACAGGAGAAGTATAGATAATGTTAGCCACAGCTTAGCAGATTTTGGTTGGTTTCGGGTTAATAAATGAATTAGATAATTAAAAATAATCCTTTACCTGTGGCCGTAGATGTAAATAGGGTTAGCCACAGATTGACAGATTTTGGTTGATTTCTGGTTAATAAATGAATTAGATAGCTAAAAAATAATCCTTTAATCTGGGGCTTTGAGTATAAATGATGTTAGTCGCAGATTAATAAATTTAGCTTTTGGTTAAATAAATAAACTAAATAGCTAAAGATATAATCCTTTAATCTACGGCTGTGGAATATGAGTAAAGTTTAGGCTTTTGCTTCATTAATTTTTCTTATCTTGTTTTTATCATCTCTAAAGCCCCTTATTTTTTAAGCTATGGCAAGAGATATGTACCAATCGGATTTTTACCCGCTCCAGGATGAAACTTACGAATTGATAGGCATTGCGATGGAAGTTCACCGCATTTTAGGTAGCGGTTTGTTAGAAGTTGTGTATAAAGATGCAATCGAGTATGAATTACGTCAAAGAGGAATTGTATACCAGAGAGAGAAGGAGTTTTTAATCGCCTATAAGGACATTATTCTTCCGCATGTTTTTTATGCTGACTTTCATGTTTACAACCGGATTATTCTTGAAGTAAAATGCAAGGCCGGAATTGTAGAAGAACATTATGCCCAAATATTGAATTACCTTGCCGTTTCTGGGATGAAAGTCGGCCTTATTGTAAATTTTCATGCAAAGTCGCTACAATATAAGAGAGTAATTAAGTAGCCGGGTAATGTTAGTGACAGCTTGATAAATAAAATTATAATCCTTTAGTCTGTAGCTGAGAATATAAATGGCATTAGCCACAGATTGACAGATTTTGGTTGGTTTCTGTTTAATAAGTGAATTAGGTAGCTAAAAAATAATCCTTTAATCTGTGGCCGTAAATGTAAATAGGGTTAGCCACAGATTAACAGATTTCAGTGCCCTGCTCACTAACTAGAATATAATTTTTTAATCTATGGCCCATTAAGTTGATGCTATAAAAAAAGCCTCCTAATTGTTCGGGAGGCTTTTGTTTTGTTTAATGTTTTACCAGAGTCTTATTCTATCTTCTGGTTTTTTATAGAGTTTATCTCCAGGTTTCACACCAAAAGCATCGTACCAGGCATCCATGTTTACAGGAGCGCCAATGGTTCTGTACGGGCCCGGCGAGTGCGGGTCGGTTTTGATCAATTGGGCGGCCGCTTCTGGCAAAATATTGCCTCTCCAAACCTGGGCCCACGATAAGAAGAAACGCTGATCAGGGGTAAAACCATCGATTTTTTCGTTGCTTTGGCCTTGTTTGGTCATTTTGAAGGCGGTATAGGCCGCATTTAAGCCACCTAAATCGCCAATGTTTTCGCCCATGGTCAATTTGCCCAAAACGTGAATGGTATCAACCACCGTGTAAGCGCTGAACTGATCGCCCAAAGCTTTGGTTTTGGCATTGAATTTTGCACGGTCTTCGTCGGTCCACCAGTTTTTAAGGTTTCCTGATCCATCGTACTGGCTTCCGGTATCGTCAAACCCGTGGCTCATTTCATGTCCGATTACCGCACCAATACCGCCATAATTCACCGCGTCATCGGCATTTGGGTCGAAGAACGGGAACTGCAAAATTCCGGCAGGGAACACGATTTCGTTCATGGTTGGACTGTATGAAGCATTTACCGTTGGAGGCGTCATGCCAAAACGGGTACGATCAACTGGTTTGCCCAAACGGTTTACCATTTCATTGTAGCCCCATGCACCCGCATTGCGCAGGTTTTGGAAATAGGTGCCCCTGTTGATCACCAAGCCATCATAGGTTTGCCATTTGGTGGTGTAACCCACTTTAGGCGTAAAGGCATGGAGTTTTTCTAAAGCTTTTTTCTTGGTGGCATCGCTCATCCAATCCAAGTTGTTGATCCTGATTTCGAAAGCCTTGCGCAGGTTTACAATCATTTGGTCCATGCGCACTTTTGCATCTGGCTTGAAATATTTGGCCACGTACAATTGGCCTAACAATTCGCCAATGGTGCCATCGGTTAGGGCCGACATGCGTTGCCAGCGTGGGGTTTGTACTTTTTGTCCGGTTTGTGCCTGGGTAAAGGCAAAGCTGGCTTTTACAAAAGGCGAGCTCAGGTTATTGGCTGCGCCTTTTAATACGTTCCATTCCAAATAGGTTTTCCAATCGGCCAACGGAACCGAAGTTAGCATGCCGTTCAGGTTTTTGAAGAAAGAAAGCGAGTTAACCAATACCGTATCCTGGCCATTTACCTTAAGCTTAGGCATCAAGGTTGTCCAGTTGATGTTTGGCGTGATTTTGTTGAATTCGGCAACGGTCAGCTTGTTATAGGTTTTGTATTGGTCGCGCATTTCGATGCGACTCATCTGGATTTCGGCCAATGCCTTTTCCAGTTTGAAAACAGTTTCGGCTTTTTGTGTCGCCACAGCCTCGGTATTGCCAACCAAACTGAACAGCTTCACCATGTAAGTATGGTAGGCTGCCCTGATTTTTTGGCTTTGTGGATCATCTTTTAAATAGTAATCGCGATCGCTTAAAGTAGTACCGCCCTGCGAAACGTTAACCAGGTATTTGGTTACGTTTTTTCGGTCTTGGCCAACCCCAAAACCAAACATGCCACCGCCAACACCCGAAGTGCGCATATAGGCAATTTGGTCTAAAAGCCCCTGTACGTCTTTTACTTGTTTGATTTTTTCAAGATCGGCTTTGATCGGCGTATAGCCCAGTTTTTCGATGGTCACACTGTCCATGGCGGCTGCGTAGAAATCGCCAACGCGTTTGGTTACCGAACCTGCATGTGCATTTTTGTCGGCCGCTGCCGCTTCTACCAAGCCTCTTACCGCTTGGGCATTAAATTCGCGGAGTTCGTTAAAAGATCCCCAACGTGTTTCTTTGGCCGGAACAGGGTTGTTTTTGATCCAGGTTCCGCTGGCATACTGATAAAAATCGTCGCCCGGCTTCACACTCAGATCCATATTTGCAGGGTCGATGTATTTTTTGGGTGCGTTCTGCGCCGAAGCCACAAAACTGCCCGCCAGGATACCCGCCGCCGCAAAATAACTTTTCAATTGAATTTTCATACTTTATGGGATATAATTAAAGATGAAAATTAAGAATTACCCAATAAACTAAGGCATGATAATAGAAATATTACTTGTTGAACCAGTAATAGATTTTGCTTAAGCCAATTTTGCGGAAAATGTCAATATTAAATATTGTTAATCTGAACGATTTCATTGTTTTAGCTTTTATATTTATTTAACATATTTTAACATCTTTTATTGTATGGCGCTAAAAATCAGTGATGAAAAAGCCACTTTTTAGTGATTTAATATGTAATTTTGAATAATTCTAAATTAGAAATGGAAAAACACGAACATCCTCCACATACAGACGGCTGCTGCAGCCATGAGCAAACGCACAGCCACGATGATGGGCACGACCACGACCATGGCGATGCTTCATCCATTAAAACCTATTTGCCGGCTATCTTAAGTTTGGTGCTGCTATTGAGCGCCATTGCCTTCGATCATTTTAAACTGGTTTTTTTTACGGGTTACTTGCGTACGGGCTGGTATTTGCTGGCTTATGCCATTGTGGCCCTTTCGGTGATTAAGGAAGCCGTACTTACGATAGCCAAGGGCGATATTTTTACCGAGTTTTTATTGATGTCGCTGGCCACCATTGGCGCTTTGGCCTTGGGCGAATACCCTGAAGCCGTAGCTGTAATGCTGTTTTATACCATCGGCGAATTGTTTCAGGGTGCTGCGGTCGATAAGGCCAAGCGAAACATCAAAGCCCTGCTCGATGTAAGACCCGATCTGGCCAACGTACAACGCAGCGGCAAATTCGAAACCGTAAAGCCCGATACTGTAGCCATAGGCGAAACCATACAGCTCAAAGTGGGCGAAAAAGCTCCGCTGGATGGCGAATTGCTGAGCGATAGCGCCAGCTTCAATACGGCTGCCCTAACGGGAGAAAGTACGCCAAGAACCATTCGCAAAGGCGAAGCGGTGCTGGCAGGTATGCTCAATCTCGATCAGGTGGTTACGCTAAAAGTAACCAAGAAGTTTGCCGATAGCGCCCTGTCGCGTATTTTGGAGATGGTGCAGAACGCCACTTCGCGCAAAGCCAAAACAGAATTGTTCATCCGCAAGTTTGCCCGTGTGTACACGCCCATCGTTTTCTTTTTGGCGGTAGCATTGGTGGCTTTGCCTTATTTCATCGTGGCCAACTACGATTTTCAGACCTGGTTGTACCGGGCGCTGGTGTTTTTGGTGATTTCATGCCCTTGTGCCTTGGTTATTTCTATCCCTTTGGGCTATTTTGGTGGCATTGGCGCAGCTTCTGCCAACGGTATCCTGTTTAAGGGTTCTAATTTTCTCGATGTAATTACCCAGCTTAACGTGGTGGTGATGGACAAAACCGGCACGTTAACCCAAGGCGTATTCAAGGTAAAAGAAGTAAAGGCCGAAATTGACGAAGCTAGGTTTATGGCCTTGTTGGCTTCTTTAGAATCGCAGTCTACCCATCCCATTGCCAAAGCCATTGTAAGCCATTATGGCGATAAGCAGCTGTTGGCTGTAACCGAAGTGAAAGAAATTGCGGGCCATGGTTTAACAGCGCTTATCGATCAGCAACAGGTAGGTGCAGGCAATGCCAAGCTGCTCAAAAAACTCAATATCGATTATCCTGATTTTATCAACGAACAGGTAGAAACCATTGTGCTGTTGGCTGTGGATGGCAAGTATGCGGGTTACGCCATTATTGCCGACGAAGTAAAAGCCGATGCTAAGCAGGCAGTTGACGAGCTGCATGCCAACGGGATTAAGCAAGTGGTGATGTTAAGTGGCGATAAAACGGCCATCACGCAGAAACTGGCTAAAGAATTGGGTATCGACCTGGCCTATGGCGATTTGTTGCCCGAAGATAAGGTAAGCAGGTTGGAAGAAATCAAAAAAGACCCGGCAAACCAAGTGGCCTTTGTGGGCGATGGCATTAACGATGCACCCGTACTGGCACTTAGCGATGTGGGTATGGCCATGGGGGCCATGGGTAGCGATGCAGCTATTGAAACGGCCGATGTGGTGATCCAAAACGACCAGCCGAGCCGGATTGTGACGGCTATTAAAATTGGCAAAGCGACCAAGCGTGTGGTTTACCAGAACATTGGATTGGCCTTTGCGGTCAAAGCGGTGGTGCTTGTTTTGGGCGCCGGTGGCCTTGCAACCATGTGGGAGGCTGTTTTTGCCGATGTTGGCGTAGCATTTCTAGCGATTTTAAATGCAGTGAGAATTCAAAGGATGAAATTTTGAATTTGCTATTTATTTTAGTAAATTTGGTTTGTGAGCGAGCATGTTAAATATAAAACCCCCGATGATAACGAAAAGGTGTGGCAGTTCAATGATATTGACCTGTCGCTAACCTATAGCTATGCCCATTACCTCAACTGGCTTTTTGATGATCGCGTAGAACTGATTAAGGGCAAAGTCTTTAAGATGAGCCCTGCGCCATCGCGCCTGCATCAGGAAATTTCGAGAAACCTGTTTCTTCCTATCGCCAATTTCTTAAAAAATCAGCCCTGCAAAGCTTATGCGGCTCCTTTCGATGTCCGTTTTCCCAAAGAGAGCAAGGCCAACGAGGCTATTTATACCGTATTGCAACCCGATATCTGCGTGGTTTGTGATAAATCCAAGCTCGATGATAAGGGCTGTATCGGCGCTCCTGATCTCGTTATCGAAATCCTTTCGCCGGGCAACAACAAAAAAGAACTGTTGTACAAATACCAAATTTACCAAGAGTTTGGCGTAAAAGAATATTGGGTGGTAAGCCAAAGCGATCAAACCGTTTTAATCTACAGTTTAGTCAATGGCCATTACCAGCCTTCAAAAATCTATACTTTAGGCGAGTTTGTAACTTCGAGCGTTTTGCCGGGCTTTGGCCTCAACCTCGACGAAGTATTTACTGATTTGTAGGCAAATCCTGTCCAAATTGCAAAAGGTAGCCGTTATTGTCGTAAATGGCAAACTCGCGCATGCCATAATCGAAATCTTCTAACGGGTAGCAAACATTGACCTGGTCTTTAAGCTGTTCCCAAATTTCATCCACGTTAGGCGTATTGAAATAAAAAGAACCCGTAAAAACAGCTTTTTCAAAACCGATATGTTCATTGGGCAGACTTACAAAGATTTGCACTTCGTCTTTTTGCAAACAGGCCCAAAAAGTGGGCTCGTCAGTTAGGCAGGTAAAACCGAGCGTTTGGGTGTAAAATTCGATAGTTGATGCAAATTGGTTGGTATAGAGGAAAGGGGTTAGTCGATCAAGTTTCATGTTGAGCTTTTAGTTGTACTAAGCTACAAAATTGTTCGAATAACACTTGCGAAGTTTTTAGAACTTTGCAAGTGTTTCTCTCGCTTTTCTGCTTTAAAAATTCCTGCCAAAATCGTATTTTTGTAGTTTAATCGACACAAATATACATGAGCATTTCCACAAAATACGACCCTACGGCCGCAGAAGACAAATGGTACAGCTATTGGCTAGACAAAAAGTTTTTTCATTCAACACCCGATGAACGTGAACCTTATACCATCGTTATTCCGCCACCAAACGTAACCGGCGTATTGCACATGGGCCACATGCTCAACAACACCATTCAGGATGTACTGATCCGCAAGGCCCGTATGCAGGGCAAAAACGCTTGCTGGGTAGCTGGAACCGACCATGCTTCTATTGCCACCGAAGCAAAGGTGGTAGCCATGCTTAAAGAAAGGGGCATCAGCAAAAAAGACCTGAGCCGCGAGGAATTCTTGAAATACGCTTGGGAATGGAAAGAGAAATACGGGGGCATTATTTTGGATCAGCTCAAAAAACTGGGTGCCAGCTGCGATTGGGACAGGACCCGTTTTACCATGGAAGAGGATTTGTCTGAAGCAGTAATCGACAGTTTTATCCATTTGTACAAAAAAGGCAATATCTACCGTGGCGTACGCATGGTAAACTGGGATCCGACAGGCAAAACTGCCGTTTCCGACGAAGAGGTTATCCGCAAAGAGGTTAACCAGAAGCTGTATTATATCAAATATGAGGTAAAAAGTGAAGGCGAGCCTTCAGCCTTTCTGACCATCGCCACAACGCGTCCGGAAACCATCATGGCCGATAGTGCGATCTGTATCAACCCTAACGACGAGCGCTATACGCATTTGCATGGCAAAAAGGTTTTTGTGCCTTTGATCAATCGCGAAATTCCGATTATACAAGACGAATATGTGACCATGGAATTTGGTACAGGCTGCCTAAAAGTTACGCCTGCGCACGATTTGAACGATTATGAACTGGGCGTAAAACACAAGCTTCCGGTTATCGATATCTTGAACGATGATGGTACTTTAAACGATAAGGCTGAAATCCTGATTGGCGAAGATCGTTTCGTGGCCCGTAAAAAAATTGCCAAAGTGCTTGAAGAAAGCGGGCATTTGGAGAAAGTGGAAGACTATAAATCGCAGGTAGGTTTTTCTGAGCGTACCGATGCGGTTATCGAGCCCAAACTTTCGCTGCAATGGTTCAGTAAAATGGACCAGCTGGCCAAACCAGCCTTGGAAGATGTGCTGAATGGCGAAGTAAAGCTGATTCCAGAAAAATTCATCAACACCTATCGCCACTGGATGGAAAACGTGAAAGATTGGTGTATTAGTCGCCAATTGTGGTGGGGACAACGCATTCCGGCTTGGTATTTCCAGCATGAAGAGCCGGTTGTAGCCAAAACAAAGGCAGAGGCTATTGAAGAGTTGATCAATCGCGTACCTGAGCGTCGCGAGTGGTCTGAGGAATCGAAGGCAGGCTTTAGGAAACAAGCTGAAGAGTTTATTACACAGGACGAAGACGTGGTTGACACCTGGTTTTCGTCGTGGTTATGGCCGATTACGGTTTTTGATGGTTTTAAAGATCCTCAGAACAAAGATTTCAACTATTACTATCCAACCAACGATTTGGTAACTGCGCCGGAGATTTTGTTCTTCTGGGTGGCCCGTATGATTATGGCTGGACGTGAATTTACTGGCAAAAAACCATTTACCAATGTTTATTTAACCGGCATTGTTCGCGATAAATTGGGCAGAAAAATGTCTAAATCGTTGGGCAATTCACCCGATCCGATTGGACTGATCGAAAAATACGGTGCCGATGGCGTAAGGGTAGGCATGCTGATGTCTTCGCCGGCTGGTAACGATTTGATGTTTGACGAAGCTTACTGCGAACAAGGCCGTAACTTTGCCAATAAAATCTGGAATGCCTTCCGCTTGGTAAAAGGCTGGGAAGTTGACGAAACTTTGGCCAATCCAAATCAAAAAGCTATTGCTTGGTTCGAAAGCCGTTTTAGCGAAGCTTTGGCCGAAATCGAATCGAACTTTAAACAGTATCGTTTATCAGAAGCCTTAATGGCAACCTATAAATTGGTATGGGACGATTTCTGTGCCTGGTATTTGGAAATGATCAAGCCTCAGTACCAACATCCGGTTGATGCGGAAACAAAAAAAATAACCATCCAGTATTTTGAGCAGATTTTAAGATTGTTGCATCCTTTTATGCCTTTCTTAACGGAAGAGTTGTACCACGACGAGCTGTTTGGCGAGCGCGCCGAAATGGATTGTTGCATCGTAGCCGATTATCCGGTTATTGGACAGGTTAACGAGATTTTGCTTAAAGAAGCCGAATTGGTTAAAGGACTGGTTTCAGAAATCAGAAATGTAAGGAATAAGCGCCAGATTTCGCCAAAAGAAGCTTTGCCATTGGCTATTAAAGTTAATTCTGGCCTCGATTATAAGGCTTGGGAAAACATCATCTTTAAATTGGCCAATATCGAGCAAATCGAGTTGGTTAATGATAAGGTTGCAGGTGCGGCCAGCTTTATGGTGGGCAACGACGAATTCTTCATCAGCCTAGGTGGCAATGTAGATGCCGAAGCAGAAAAAGAGCGCTTAACCAAAGAATTGGAATACCTGCAGGGCTTCCTGAAATCGGTTGACGCCAAGTTGAGCAACGAGCGTTTTGTACAAAATGCAAAACCTGAAATCATTGCCAATGAACGCAATAAAAAAGCCGATGCCGAATCTAAAATTGCAATCATTACCGAGAGCCTAGCGGCTATGGAGGCTTAGTATGAAAAAAATAAAATTAGGTCTTGCAGGTTTGGCTTTGTGTTTTGTGGCCTGCCAAAGTAACCAGAAACAGCCAGAAAAGGTCGATACGTTGCTGTTGGACACTACGATTACGGAAGATGTAGCAACACCGCCTCCTCCAGTTTCGGGTAGCGAGACGAGTCTGAAGCCAAACCCGAATGCCATTTTGGTAAGTTGCGATGGGGTAGGGAAGATTACTTTTGACGATACCTACGAAACGATTGAACGCAAGGCCGGCAAAGCGAATGTAGAACTCGATTCTATGATGGTTAACGGTGTGTTTCAGCATGCTTTTGTTACCAAAGTTTGGAAAGGTACGGCCGGAGAGCTTACCATCAATTGGCAGGAAAGCAAACCTCCCTATCAAACCATTCAGAATATTATTATCGATAAACCTGGCACCACTTATGTGTTGCAGAATGGCATTAAATTGGGCAGTTCGCTATCGTTGTTTAATAAACTGAATGGCAAACCGGTAATGCTGATTGGCTTTGCGGGCAAAAATGCTGGTACTTTAATGAGCTTTGACGGGGGCAACCTGATGGCGCAGATTCCTTGTGTGAGGGGAGTTTTTGCCTTGCCTCCGATGAAATCGCACCCTAAAGAGGTAGATGCGGTACTGACGCCAAACTTGGTTCAATCTGACCAAACGGCTTTTAAGATTTACGATCCTACATTGGTTAAAATCATTATCAACTCAAAAAGATAAGACATGAAGAAACTAGCAATTATGCTTTTGGTAGCCGTTTTGGCTGCTTGTTCCAACAAAAAAGCAACAGAGAACACCAATAGCTCTACTATTTTTATTGAGCAAAAAGTAAACGAATTTATTGCCGAAAATCCAGATTGGACCAAAGACCAGGCTACCCAGGACGCCACTACCGATAAGTTTAAGCATTGGGCCATAAACTTGAGCAACGAGCCGGAGTTTTTGAAGGACATGCCCTTAAAGCTCAAAAGCTTAACCGATACGTTGGTAAGCGGACAAACCTTTAAGCTGGCCACTTTTGTGGGTTATAATGACAACGCCAGGCCTAAAGGCTCGCTGTTAAATTACATCCAGCTTCAAATAAACGGTATTATGCCCGATGATATCGTAAAAACCGTAGCAATCGACAAGAATTATACGCTTACCGGCAACTTGTATAAACAAGGCAAAAGAGCCGATGTAAAGTTTGTGAATGTAGCCGACTTTAAAGGTTATGACGTTGGTAAATACACTTTCTCTATTACGGCGGTAAAGCCATTGTAGTTTACAACAGGTTTTTGCCACAGATTGACAGATTAGTTTTGGAAAGCCAGGGTGTTAAGCCTGTTCGTCAGTTACTTTTATAAGTTAACAATTCCTTTAGTCTTTTAGCTTTAGCCTTTGGTCTTTTACCCACGCATCAGTTGGTGTTCTTCACCAATTCGGATTTGAGTATTGTTTTAGCCACAGATTGACAGATTAGTTTTGGAAATCCAGGGTGTCAAATCTGTTCGTTAGTGGTTTTCCTTCCACAGATTAACAATTCCTTTAGTCTTTTAGCTTTGGCCTTTGGTCTTATTACCGCGCATCAGTTGGTGTTCTTCACCAATTCAGATTTGAGTATTGTTTTAGCCACAGATTGACAGATTAGTTTTGAAAATCTAGGACTGTCAAATCTGTTCATCTGTAGCTTTTATCGTATAGGTTAAATAATGCCTTTAGTCTTTTAGCTTTAGCCTTTGACCTTTATTGTAATTAAAATATCATTGCTCAGGCTATTAATTCTGAATGAAAAATCTTATTATTGGTTAGGTTAAAACGTTTAATCTGTCTAACATCAACTTTTCACTCATTCATTAAGCGTTCTGAGATGGATAACACTAGAAGAACATTTATCAAGCAATCAGCATTGCTTGCAGCCGCTACTTATGCCGGTACGCTCAGTACAAGCGCAAAAAGCTATAACCGCATTATAGGCGCCAACGATCGGGTTCGTGTAGGTGCAGTCGGGTTTTCGGATCGATTTAGGGAAACGCTTTTTCCCTGTTTTCAAAACCACTACAAAGAACTGAATTTTGACCTGGTTGGTCTTTCCGATCTTTGGGCTTACCGCAGGGATCTGGGTACCGCCTTTATCAAAGAAAAAACGGGAAGCGATATCAAAAGCTGTCGCAACAACGATGAACTGTATGCCATGAAAGACTTGGATGCGGTCATTATCAGCACGGCCGATTTTCAGCATGCCCTGCATACCATAGAAGCCGTAAAAGCCGGTTGCGATGCCTATGTAGAAAAGCCCTTTGCCGAAACCATGGACGATGCTAAAGCGGCCTTGAAGGCGGTAAAAGCCAGCAATAAAATTGTACAGATCGGTTCGCAGCGCCGCAGTGGCGAAAATTATAAAAACGCAGCGGATTATATCCAACAGGGTAAATTTGGAGCCATTACAGCCGTAGATTTGGTATGGAATGTGAACCAGCCTGGGCGTTGGCGCAGACCTGCCCTGGTAGCCAAACTCAAACAAGAAGACATCGATTGGAAACGCTTTTTGCTCAACCGTCCGGCCGATACCTGGGACCCTCGTAAATATTTGGAATACCGTTTGTTCTGGCCTTACTCGTCGGGTATGCCTGGCCAATGGATGTCGCACCAAATTGATACGGTGCACTGGTTTACGCAACTGCATCATCCGCGTAGCGTAGTGGCCAACGGTGGCATCTACACTTGGAAAGACGGTCGCAAAAACTGGGATACCATGGTGGCTGTATTCGATTATGGCAAGCCCGATACTAGCGATGGCTTTCAGGTTACCTTTACCTCGAGGATGCAAAACAGCGTAGGCGATGTAGGCGAAGTGTATTATTCGAACGGTGGAGAGCTCAACCTCATCACCAATAAAGTTTCGCCAAAAGGAGGCTTGGGCGAGAAGGAAGCCGCGGCTATGGGTATGAAAGCCAATTTATTAGGCAATTTCGACCTTTCTAAAACTGAGATCAAGACAGCTACCGGTGCTAGCATGGGTGGCGATCCTTTAACTTCGGGCCACATGCGCAACTGGATGGAATGCATACGCAGCCGAAAAACGCCAAATGCGCCGGTTGAAGCAGGTTACTACCATTCCATAGCCAATATCATGACCAATGCAGCGGTACATACCGGTGCAAAAGCCACTTTCGACGAGCAAAAACAGGAAGTAATGGCCAACGGCAAGATTTTCAAATACTAAATCCAAATATCTACCTATCATTGATAACCCCAATATGATGAAGCTGAACACGATTACCTTAGCACTTTCCCTGCTTGGCCTAACCACGGCTGTACAAGCACAGAAATCTACCCCTTTGTTTGATGGCAAAACCCTAAATGGCTGGAAACCCATTGTGGGCTCGGCGCCTTATGCCATAGAAAACGGCATGATTGTAGGCACGATGGCCAAAGGTTCGCCCAACTCTTTCTTGGTAACCGAAAAAGAATATGGCAATTTTATTTTAGAGCTGGATGTGAAACTGGAAGGTACCGAAACCAACTCGGGCATCCAAACACGTAGTCATTTTAACCCTGCCGGCAACCAAGGCAAAGGCATGGTGTATGGAAGGCAGGTTGAAATAGACCCGTCGGCGAGAGCTTGGACCGGCGGTATTTACGACGAAGCCCGCAGGCAGTGGCTTTATCCGTTAGAACTTAACCCGAAAGCCAAATCGGCTTACAAAGTAGAGGAATTTAACCATTATAAAATCGAATGTATCGGCAACGAAACCAAAACCTGGGTAAACGGTATTCCGGTGGCTTATGTGATCGATACGGTTGATAAAACCGGATTTATCGGCTTGCAGGTGCATGGCATTGGCAACAACCTCAAACTGGATGGCAAAAAGGTGTATTTCAAGAACATTCGCATCCAAACCGAAAACCTCAAGCCAGAGGCCTTTCCAAAGGGGATTTATACCGTTAATTTTACACCCAATAGCCTGTCTGCCTACGAAAAAGCCAATGGTTATAAGTTGTTGTTTGATGGTAAGACCAATGCAGGTTGGGTTGGAGCCTATAAAACTGCATTCCCGGCAAAAGGCTGGAGCATTGCCAATGGCGAGCTAACGGTATTGCCATCCGATGGTGCAGAATCAACCAATGGTGGCGATATCGTGACCAAAGAGGAGTTTTCGGCCTTCGATCTTTCATTCGATTTCAAATTGTCTGAAGGTGCCAATAGTGGCGTAAAATACTTCGTTACCCTGTCTGAAAAAAATACCGGATCGGCCATAGGCCTCGAGTATCAGGTGTTAGACGATGAGAAGCATCCGGATGCCAAATTAGGCAGGGATGGCAACAGAACATTGGCTTCGCTGTACGATTTAATTACCGCTAAAAAAGAAGCCCGTTTCCTGCATCCAATCGGCGCTTGGAACAGTGGCAGGGTAGTGGTTTACCCGAACAACAAGGTAGAACATTACCTGAATGGCGTAAAAGTATTGGAATACACCAGGGGATCTGAAGAATTCAGGAAACTGGTAGCCTTGAGTAAGTATAAGGTTTGGAAAGATTTTGGCGAAGCGCCTAAAGGGCATCTCTTGTTGCAGGATCATGGAAATCGGGTGAGTTTTAGAAGCGTCAAAATCAAGACTTTGTAATGCGCCGTCGTACTTTTATTCAAAAATCGGCCCTGTTGGGCTCGGGTTTGTTGCTGTCTGATCGTTTGATGGCCAACTTGGTGGCCGAACCTATTTCCATGGCCATGATTGGCTGTGGAGATCGGGGCAAAGGCGTGCTTTCGGTTATCAAAGCTATGCCCGAGCTCTTTAAAATAAGTGCTTATTGCGATGTGCTCGATTTTAGGTTGGCCGAAACCAAGCCTTATGTGCCGGCATCGGCCGAGGCGGTAAAAGACTACCAGCAAATTCTCGACAATAAAAATATCCAAGCCGTATTTATTGCGGTGCCCTTAAACCAGCATTTTAAAATTGCAAAAGATGCCGTGCTGGCAGGTAAGCACGTATATGTAGAGAAAACCATGACCTACAATGCTAGTCAGGCACTCGAATTGAGGAAACTGGTTAAGCAATACCCCAAACAGGTATTTCAGGTGGGCTACCAATATCGCTATTCGCCCCTGTATTTTAAGGTAAAAGAAATGATCCAGAGCGGCTATATCGGCAAGGTTTCGCAGATAGATTGTCGTTGGGACAGAAACGGCAATTGGCGCAGGGCAGTGCCCGATCCGAGTTTAGAAAGGCAGATCAACTGGCGCATGTACAAGGAATACTCTGGCGGACTGCCTGCCGAACTGCTTTCGCACCAAATCGATTTTATCAATTGGGCATTCGAAACACAGCCCAGCGAAATTTTGGGAACCGGAGGGATTGACGTCTTTAAAGATGGTCGTGAAACTTATGATAACGTTCAGGCCGTTTTAAGGTACAAGGAGGCAGGCATGATCGGTAATTTTGGGGCTACTTGTGGCAACGCGCACGATGGCTACCTGTTTAAAATCAAAGGTACTAAAGGCACGGTTTCTCTGCTCACCAACACGGGTGTGTTTTATCCCGAAAAGGCTTTGGCCAAAGAACTGGGCATTGTAGATGGCGTAACCAGCGCTACCAAAATTGCACCCAATGCCGACGGTGGGATCCCTATTTTAGACAAGCCTACCATAGACGGAACCAATTATGCCTTGAAAGCTTTTTACGAATCGGTAACAGCAGGCAATATGCCCGTTTCAAACATCGATACAGGCACCAAGGCCGCTATTTGTGTGTCCATGTGCAACGAAGCCATATATTCGGGGCAGCGCCAGCTTTGGAAAAAGGAATACGATTAATAGAGGCTGTTTACAGTGCTTGATAATTGGGTAGCTCGGCCACAAACAAAAAACGGCCGTTGCTATGGTCTATTTGTGCATGGTAATGCTGCAGACCGTTGGTTACCACCAGCCAAGGTGCTTTATAAACCGAGTTGTAGCGTGCCGCTTGATCGAAAGTAGCCTGTGTAATGGCCACCGATGGTGCTTTGCATTCGATAACCATCAGTTTTTCGCCAGCAGTGTTGTAAACTAAAATATCGCTTCTTTTACGCGTTTGGTTAAGACTGAGGCCTCCTTCAATTTGGAGCAATGCGGTAGGGAAGCCCTTTTCCTTCACCAGAAAACGGATGAAATGTTGCCTTACCCATTCTTCGGGCGTTAACACCAAATGCTTTTTGCGGATTTCGTCGAAAATAAAATAGGTATCCTCTTTTTGCGTAATCTTAAAAGGGTGGGGTGGCAAATTAAGGGGCGTAGGGTTAAAGGGCATTTTTCAGTTCTCGGTTTCCGGTTGGAAGTTTTCAATTCTCAGTTAACAGTTCTCAATTCCCATATCTCACATCTCAATACGCAATACTCAAATCTCACCGACAAATATACTACCTCAAATCTAATTTAAATCGTAATTTTACGGCAATGAGCGCGGTTGATATCCTAAAAGACTTAAAGGCCAGAAAATTCAGGCCATTGTACCTGTTGCAGGGCGAAGAACCCTATTACATTGACCAAGTGCTTGATTACATGGAAAAACATGTGCTGAGCGATGGCGAGAAAGGCTTTAACCAAACGGTACTTTATGGCAAAGACACCGATATGGCCACCATTTTAAATGCAGCCAAACGCTACCCGATGATGGCCGAATACCAGCTCATTATGGTGAAGGAAGCGCAAGACCTGAAATGGGCCAAAGAAACCGAAGGCAGCAGCAAGGAGGCCGAAGTAGCGCTCAATTATTTTGAGAAGCCCCTGCCGAGCACTATTTTGGTATTAGCCTACAAGTATGCCAATTTCGACAAGCGCAAAAAAATTTACAAGGCTATTGCCAATAACGGCGTGGTTTTTCAGTCGGACCCGGTTCGCGATTACAAATTAATGCCTTGGATTGAAGACCATATCAAGGAAAAAGGCTACAAAATTGCTCCTCAAGCGGCTGCGCTAATGGCCGAATACCTGGGCACCGATTTATCTAAAATTGCCAACGAAGTAGAGAAGCTTTGTTTGAACATCAGCAAAGACGCCACGATACAAACAGACGATATCCAACGTAATATTGGCATCAGCAAAGAGTACAATGTATTCGAATTGCAAAAGGCGTTGGCCACGCGCAACGTGCTCAAATGCAATCAGATTGTGAACTATTTTGCCGATAATCCCAAAGCCAATCCCATGGTGATGGTGATGGCCAATTTGAGTGCTTATTTTACCAAAATCCTCAAATACCATTACCTGCCCAATAAAAACGATGCGGCCAAAGAACTGGGCGTAAATCCGTATTTTGTGAAAGATTATGAAACGGCTGCCCGGACATTCAGCATCGGAAAAACTTTCGACATCATCAGCATACTCCGTACCTACGATTTAAAAAGCAAGGGTTTAGATAGCACCGGAAATACGACCGACGGCGAACTGTTAAAAGAAATGTTGTTTAAGATGATACACTAGTTTATTGGTTCATTAGTTCATTGGCTGATTGGTTATTGTTAAATTGCTAGCTGAGAACTGCCAACTGGAAATTGGTTCATTCAAAACTCACCCATTCTCTAATTCACTCATTTAATCATTCACTCATTCAATTATCCCCATGCTAAAAGGACTTCGCACTATCGTTTATCACGTTAACGATTTAGAAAAAGCCAAAGAATGGTACCAACAGATTTTTGGCATCACGCCTTATTTTGATGAGCCTTTCTACGTAGGCTATAACGTTGGTGGTTTCGAACTCGGCCTCGATCCAGATCCTTCGAGCTACCAAAACGGCAATCAATCCATTACCTATTGGGGGGTAGACGATATCAAGGCAACCTTCGAAAAGATAGAAACTTTAGGTGTTAAGGTACACGAAGCGCCTAAAAATGTGGGTGGCCCGATTTGGGTAGGCAGCATTTACGATCCATTTGGCAATGTAATAGGCTTGATCGAAAATCCGGAGTTTGAGGGGTAAGTCTATAGTCCATGGTCTATAGTCCATAGTCAACAGTCTGTAGTCTATATGCTTTACAGATTAACAATCCAGCAATCCCACAATTTAACAATTGGACAATCCAACCATTAAGCAATTGAACAATTAATCACCCTCAAAGTCAAATCCCAACGGGTGATTTTCGCCTAAATATTTCTAGACATTGTAACTACAAAGTTATTGGCATGGCGATATAATTGGCCCTTGGGTCATTTATATTTACTTGTCAATTAACTTATTATTACATGAAAAGAAATTTACTAACCATTTTACTGGCAGTGGGCGCTATTACCCTGACCCAGGCACAAGTAAGGCCACAAGGCGGTGGCGCAGCCGATACTACCCGTAGGGCACCAGGCGCTGCCTTGGGATCGGGCGTAAGGGCACAGCCTAAACCTTATAACCAGGTGATTACCGATAAGGCACTTACCCGAAAGGGGATGATTACCACCCACAAAATTGAAGACAAATACTATTTTGAAATTGCCGATACCACTTTGGGCAGGGACATTTTGGTGGTAAGCCGCATTTCAAAATCGGGTACCGAAGTTCGTGCGGCGCAGGGCTATGCCGGCGATGTGATCGGCAGTACGGTAATCCGTTTCGACAAGGGGCCTAACAACCGCATTTTTATGCGCAAAATCAGTTTCAAAACGTACAGTCCGGATAGTACAACGGCCATGTACCAGAACCTGAAAAACTCGAGCATTCAGCCTATTGCGGCTTCTTTTAACGTGGCGGCCTACTCGCCCGACAAAAACGGCAGTGTGATTGATGTGACCGATTACATCAACAGCGACAACGATATTTTCTATTTCAGCTCGCCAATGGCCAAAACCCGTTTCAGGTTGGGTAGTCAATTGGCCGATCGCAGCTATATCCAAAACATCCGCAGTTTCCCAACAAACGTAGAAATCAGTACGGTTAAAACCTACAGCTTATCGGCGGCAACTACAAGTGGTTTTGGTGGCGGTGCGCCTGCTGCTGCTGGCGGTGCCGGTGGCTCAACAGGATCTGCAACCATAGAACTCAATACTTCGATGGTAATTTTGCCTAAGGTACCGATGAAAGCCCGTTACGCCGATCCGCGTGTAGGCTACTTTACCGTGGGTTATACCGATTTCGACCTCAATCCGCAAGGAGTGAAGGAAATCGATTTGATCAAACGTTGGAGGTTGGAACCAAAACCTCAGGATTTGGCCAAATACAAACGTGGCGAATTGGTTGAACCGGCTAAACAGATTGTGTATTACATCGATCCGGCTACGCCAAAAAAATGGGTTCCTTACCTCATTGCCGGTATCAACGATTGGCAAAAAGCTTTTGAGAAAGCCGGCTTCAAAAATGCCATCGTAGGCAAAATGGCGCCAACCAAAGAGCAGGATTCGACTTGGAGCATAGACGATGCACGCCATTCGGCCATTGTTTATAAGCCTTCAGAAATTGCCAATGCCAGCGGTCCGAGCATTTCCGATCCACGCAGCGGCGAAATCATGGAAAGCCATATCAACTGGTACCACAACGTCATGAAGCTGGTGCACGATTGGTATATGATCCAAACGGCTGCGGTTGATCCGAGGGCGCGCAAAGTTACTTTTAGCGACGAACTGATGGGCGATTTGATCCGTTTCGTTTCTTCGCACGAAGTAGGCCATACCTTGGGCTTGCTGCACAACTATGGTTCAAGTTCAACCGTGCCGGTAGAAAACCTGCGCAACAAAAAATGGGTAGAAGAAAACGGCCACACGCCTTCTATCATGGACTATGCCCGTTTCAACTATGTGGCGCAACCTGAAGACAACATCACCTCGAAAGGTTTGTATCCGCGTATTGGCGATTACGACAAATGGGCCATCGAGTGGGGTTACAAATACCTGGATGGAAAAGGCGCAGGCGATGAAACGGCTACCTTGAATAAAATGGTGATCGAATCGGCTAAAAACAGACGTTTGTGGTTCGGTACCGAGTCTAATCCAGATGATCCGCATTCGCAAAACGAAGATTTGGGCGACAACGCCATGAAAGCCAGTGATTATGGTATCAAAAACCTGAAAGTAATCTTGCCCCAATTGCCTGCCTGGACCAAAGAGCCTAACGAGGGCTACGAGAATTTGGCCAACATGTATGGCCAGTTAACTACACAATTTGGCCGCTACATGGGCCACGTAGCCAAAAATGTGGGCGGTATTTACGAAAATCCGAAAACCGTTGAGCAAGCGGGCTCAATTTACGAACGCGTACCTGCAGCCACGCAAAAAGAGGCCATGGATTTCTTGAACAGGCAATTGTTTGTAACGCCAAAATGGATGTTAACCCAATCAATTTTGGATAACATTGACCAAAATCCATTAGAGGTTGTTTCGAGATTGCAAGGCTCTACCTTGAGCCGTTTGTTGAGCAGCAATACCTTGAGCAAACTGGTAGCGGCCGAAGCTACGGATGGAGCCACGGCTTACAAAATTACCGATTTGTTTGGCGATTTGAACAACTCGATCTTCACCGAGCTGAAATCAAACGCTACGATCGATGTATACCGTCGCAACCTGCAAAAAGCCTATGTTGATAAGCTCATTGCCATTGTTAAGCCAGCTGCGCCTGCTCCAACAGCGGTTAATGCCGTTTTAACCGGCAGGGGAGGCAATATTCCAACTGGTTTATCGGCTTCGCAAAGCGATGTGGTATCGGTGGTTAAAGGCCAATTACGCGATTTGGATAAAACCATCAAATCGGCAGCAGGTTCGCAAGGCGATACCTTAAGCAAATACCATTTGCAGGATTTGTCAGACCGCATCGAAGCGGCGCTCGACAGCAAAAAAGACTAAGCGTTTTTTAATCCATAAAAAATCCCCATCCTAATACAATCAGGATGGGGATTTTCTGTTTTGGTGTTTTAAGGATTGCTGTCTAAAACCCAGGTTTCAGCTGTTTTTAAGACGGTATCTTCTCCAGCAACAGGCTTTACAACAACATCAGGTGTAATTTTGCCGATGTACTTTTTCATATTGCGATCGGCAACATACGAACTGGCCAGGTACAAAAAGGAGCCGTCTGGAAGCGGATAGCCCGTATTGGCTGTGGTATAGCCTCCGCTTTGCTCGCCAAACAATTTGGCATTCTTTTTTCCGATAAACGAAACAGTGGTCATTTCGCCGCTGCTGCTGGTCCTTGGCCCAATGAGCACGGCTACCTTGCTGTTGGGGTTTTTGAGCTCGTAAGGCTGATCTATCTTCACGGTAATGCCTTTGCCGGCGCCTTCGCCTTCTTTGGTATAGTACCATGGGGTTTTACTTTTGCCTTTAACAAAGTAGCCCAAGGTTCCTCGGCCTATAATTGGGCCCAGGCCTGCAATCATGGGGTGCATGTTGCCGCCGGTGTTCGGGCGCAGGTCAACAATCCAGCCTTTGATAGTATTTTCAGTATCCAGTTTTTTGATAAAGCCCTGTATCTCGTTGGCAAAAGCCTTGCCTGTTTCGGTATCGGTAGAACCATAGCTGGGCACCATAATGTAACCAATATGATTGTCGAGCAATTTAAAGGTAGGTTTTTGCTGACTGGTGTTGCCGCTTGCATATTGCTGTGCTGCTACTTTGGGCTGAAAAAAAGAATGGTTATCGCCGGCTGCCCGTAATTTTTGCAACATAAAATTGGTCAGCATCTGTGCATCGGCAGTGGTTTCCAGGCCTTTGCCCAACTCTTCGATATCGGCATTGATGGCCCCCCAGTTGAGCGAATCCGTATAAATAGAGTTATCTTTAATAATGGCATTAACTACCGCAATATAGTTTTTCACTTCTTTGCTGGCAGGCTTGCTATTGGCTTGGGCGCTTTCAAACGCAATGTCGTCAAACCAAGTTGATCCGGCCCCCATCGAATAGCCTCCTAGGACTAGCCTTTTAGCCGTTCTGTCTAAGATCAGGGTCATCGAATATTTTTTCCAGTCGTTGGTTCCTTTTACAGGTTCGTTTTGGCTTCCGAGGTTCACAAAGCCAACGCTTTTGTTCTTGTCGTCCCAAACCTGGCACCAAATGGCCGCGCTGCCCATCAGGTTTTCGGTCTTGAGATAAACGCTGATGGTTGCCCTTGAGGTTTTGTCGAGGTTGAGTGGGATGGTTTGCGAAAAAGACGCAAATTTGCTAGGTTCTACGCCTTCGTTGGTGCTGATTTTTAACGAAGAACTGCCCGAAAATTTAATGTTATCGTCTATTTGAACGGTTGAACCGGGTATTTCTTTGATAGCCCAGCTTTCTGGCCATTTGGCATTTTCCTTTTTCTCATCGAAAGAAGTGTTTTTGATTTGGGCGAAAGCCGTTAAGCCGATGAGCCCGAGTAAGGAGGTAAGTAGTGTTTTTTTCATGCGTTTAGTAGCTTTGGTATGAAGACAACGTCTATTTCTTAGAAATCTTTTAGCCTGATTTGTTACGATAAAAAAATGCCCCAATTCTGTGACAGAAAAGGGGCGAAGTATGAGGGCAGATCGTTTTGTTTAATGCGAAGCCAAATATTCGTCGAGGTTCTCTAGGCCTGCGGTAAAGCCTTCTTTAAAGCCCATGCCGATTATGGTGTTCATGTCTTCTTCCTTGTCGAAGGTAATTTCGATGTAAACCTTGGTTTCGTCGCCTTCGGCCTTGAAATTCTTGTCCCAGTGCATGATTGGAAATTCAAGATTAGGCGTACCGTTTTCATCGCAAAAACCCGCCGAACTGTTGATGTGGCTTTCTGGATTTACGGTGTGGTAATCAACCTTGCACCAATGGCGTTCGCCTTCTGGACCCACCATGCAATAGAGCCAATGGCCGCCGCTTTTGCAGTCCATGGTTTTGGTTTCGGCCTTGAAAGGCTTAGGTGCCCACCATTGGTCCAGAATTTCGCTTTCGGTCCAGGCCCTCCATACGGTAGCTAGGGGAGCGCCGAACGACCTGGTTACGGTTAGTTTTTTGTTTTCGGTGTCTTTTGAAAAAACAGCTTCTCTCTTTGTCATGATTTTTTAGGTTTTAAATTTTCCAATAAGTTGTCTAGTTGTTCGAAACGCGTTTCCCAAAGTTTGCGGAACTGCTCCATCCAAAGGTCAACTTCTTTCATTTTCTGAGGGTTGAAATGATAATAGATTTCCCGCCCATTTTGTTTTTGTTCAATGAGCTGGCATTCGTTTAATATTTTGATATGCTTGGATATGGCCTGCCGGGTACTGTCGAAATTTTCGGCAATGGCATTGGGGGTCATGGCCTGCAGGGCAAGTAGCCCAATAATGGCGCGGCGGGTAGGATCGGCAATGGCCTGAAAAACATCTCTTCTCATGGTATATCTTTAATTTGCAACCGTTCAGTTGCAAATATAAATGCAACCGATCGGTTTCGCAAATATTTTTTGAAAAGATTCTAGATGACAGGTGATTTTAACCGCCTAAGGCACCTGAGCATGGCGAAAATTAGGATAGGCAAGAGGTCTTGTGGTTAATTAAAGGCGTTTCAAAATTTGATAAATTCTTCTTTTAAATGTTTTGATACGTTGATCCAATTTGTAGAATTTGTTATTTTGAGTTTGACGTCGCATTCAGTTTCGATGACATGGAGAATATGTCGATATCAATCTAAATACGTCCATTCCCTAGGTTTGGGCGAATAGAGAAAATGACCATTGCTATCCCAATGAACTTCGGTAGCACTTCTGTAAATAAGGACAAAAGATAGCTTTTCGGGTTTGATGTAAAGTCTTTCTAATTTGTCAATCCCAATTTCTAGAATGTTTTCTACTTGCATCAGAATTAGTTTTGTTGCTTTTAACTGTAGATATCTTTTTGTCAAAAATAGATTAATTCTAGCTAGTCAGGTAAAAAATGCTCCATTCAGAAAAAGCAATTCGTAAAAGACGCATTGCTTTTCTATTTTAGAAATATGTGAAAGCTGTGCTTGCATTTGCTATTTTTGTAGGCACAGTGCGAAAGGATAGCTTACCTTACTTTCGCTAAACGATAAAAACACATTTAAAACAAGTATAATGCAATATTGGCTAGTCAAATCGGAACCTTTTAAATACAGTTGGGAGAAATTTAACCAAGACGGACGTACCTTTTGGGATGGCGTACGCAATTTTCAGGCGCGCAATAACCTCAGGGCCATGCGAGAAGGCGATTTGGTGCTTTTTTACCACAGCAACGAAGGCAAAAATGTAGTAGGTATTGCCAAAGTAGTGAAAGAAGCCTATCAAGACCCAACCACCAGCGATCCGAATTGGGTGGTAGTCGATTTGGCGCCGGTACAAAGTTTGGCTAAGCCAGTGAGCCTGGAACAGATCAAAGCAGAAGAAAGCCTTAAAGACATTTCTTTGGTGCGCCAGGGTCGTTTGTCGGTGATGCCTTTAAAAGCAACAGAATTTGATAAGATTCTCGAAATGGGAAGCTAGTGCAGTCTTTAGTCTTTAGTCGATAGTCCATAGTCTTTAGTCGATAGAGCATAGTGTATTGACAGATTACCTTTCAAAAAGTGGAAGGAGTTTTCAATTGGCAATTTTCAGTTGGCAGCTCTCCATTGAACAATCCAACAGTTTAACAATTTAACAATGGAGCAATCGAAAACAATCATCAATGCATTTCCGAAATCTTTTTCTTGCTGGTCATTAAGCCGATGCTCATGATCAAACTGGTGCCCAGTACCACTACAAATAAGAAAGAAGTGCCAATTTCGGGCAGTTTCATGCTGGCAGGCAAATTATAGTACAACAAGATGCTGATTAGTCCGCGAGGCGTAACAAAGCCTTCAGGCATCACGTTTTCCCTTCTAAAGAGCAACAAATATACAAACCTGATGACGTAAATGCTCAGCAAAATCAGAAAGCCATTAACCAGTACATTTTGGTTGTTCAGTTCGTAGATGTTAATGGTAAAGCCAAATATCACGAAGAAGAAGGTACGGATAATAAAGGCACTCTCGGCCGAAAGCTGATGCAACTGGGACAGGTCCTTGGCCAGGTTTTCGTACAAAAACACCGTTCTGAACCAGGCATGTCTAATGGTATCGGCGTTGTTTAAAAAGAGGCCAAAGGCCAAAATCAGTACCAGTGACGAAAGGTGGTGCGATTGTCCGATGGCATAAACCAAAATCAGGATGGAAATAATCAGGAAGAACTTGATGTGGTGCGAAATCCTGCCCATCAGGTACAGCAAAAATATACAGGCGATTACCGAAAATATAATAACGATGGCCATGTCGAGGCCCAAAGTGGCAAAAGAACTGGCCGAAATATGGGGATTGGAAACAGCAAAGTTGAAAATGATAATGCCCAAAATATCCGAAAAAGAGCTTTCGTAAATGATAAATTCCTTACTCTTTTTGCCCAGTCCGGCAACAGAGGGAATGGCAATGGCCGAGCTGATGACGCTAAAAGGTACGGCATTAACCAAACAGAGGTAAAGTTCCTTGTCTGTTACTTGATAAATGATAAAGGTAATGCAGGCAATGGTAGCCAAAAGGATAAAAAAGGCCGAAAAAAAAGCACCTTTGATGATTTTGTTCTTCTCGCGGTCGTATTTAAGTTCCAAAGAACCCTCAAAAACGATTAAAATCAGCCCTACGGTGCCCAAAGTGGGTAAAATGCGCAAGAAATTGAAGGTTTGCAGGTGCAGGTTATCTACCAGCAGGCGTAGGCCGATGCCCAACAGCAGGAGCAATAAAACCGAAGGCAGCTTGGTTTTGCTGGCTACCAAATCAAACAGATAGGAGAAGATTACCAATCCGCTTAAAATAATCAAAGTAGTGTAGGTCGTCATGCCGTTTTCGTTGTTAAGCCGACCAAATGGTCAGGATTTATTCCTTAAAAAATAGGGCCTTGAGTTCGCTAGCGTCGTTGGGTTCCATTTTGCCGCCTAAGATTAAACGCAATTGCCTGCGGCGCAAGGCCCCGTTAAACAATTCGATTTCTTCGTTGGTTTCTGGTTTCAACTCGGGCACAGGGATGGTTCTGCCACTTTGATCAACCGCTACGAAAGTATAATAAGCTTCGTTCGACTTCGCTCTGCTGCCAGAAGGGATGTTTTCTGCCCAAACGTCTAAACGTACCTCAACCGAAGTGTTAAACGAACGGGTAACCTTGGCCTCAATGGTAATTACATCGCCCAGTTTAATGGCCTGTTTAAAGGAAACATTGTCAACCGAAGCCGTAACCACAATCCTGTTGCAGTGCTTTTGTGCCGAAATAGCCGCCGCGATATCCATCCAATGCAACAAACGTCCGCCCATTAAATTGTTAAGGGTGTTGGTGTCGTTGGGTAATACCAGCTCGTTCATGATCGTGAACGAATCTTTAGGGCTTTTAGCTTTTATACTCATAATGGCTGCAAAAGTAGATAAAAAAGATGGATTTTATTGTATTTTTTGGCAAAAGCCATCCGTCTAATTATGGTAAAGAAAGGCGAAATACTTGTTTGCCAAGCCTTAAATTGCTAAAATAGTATACCGTTTAAAACATAAGCCACTCTTTCCTGTTACCCTTATTTAGCCTTTAAAAATATGCAAAACCCAACGCTGATCCAGTATTTCCATTGGTACTACAATGAAGCCGATAATTTGTGGACGAAAGTAAAAAAAGAGGCTGAAAATTTGGCCACCATGGGCATCACAGGACTTTGGCTTCCGCCTGCCTATAAGGGCACGAATGGCACTTTTTCTATAGGCTACGATACCTATGATTTGTTCGATTTGGGCGAGTTTGACCAAAAAAACAGTACGGCCACCAAATATGGCACGAAGCAAGAATACCAACAAGCCATCGAGGCTTTGCACCAACATGGTTTGCAGGCCATTGCCGATACCATCTTTAACCATAAAGCCGGGGGCGATGAGCTTGAAAAGGTGAGCGTAAGACGGGTAAACAAAGAAAACAGGAACGAATTTACCTCTGATGTGTTCGAAATCGAGGCCTGGACCCGGTTTACCTTTCCGGGGCGCAAAGGCCAATATTCCGAATTTATTTGGGATCACCGATGCTTTAGTGGCGTAGATTGGGCCGAAGACCTGAAAGAATCGGCGATTTTTATGATCGAAAATGGCTATGGCGAAGGCTGGGAAAAAGTACCCTCCAACGAATTGGGCAATTACGATTACCTGATGTTCGACGATATCGATTTTAGGAATCCTGCCGTACGCGAAGAGCTTAAGTATTGGGGCAAATGGTATTACGAAAACACCAAGGTTGATGGTTTCCGCCTGGACGCCGTTAAACACATCTCGCCCGATTTTCTGATCGAATGGATGGACGAAATGGAGCAGGAATGTGTCCGAAATTTCTACTTTGTGGCCGAAAACTGGGATATTCAAGATGTAAGCGATCTCGATCAATACCTCGAAATTACCGGTGGCCGCACCCAGCTGTTCGATTCGTTGCTGCACCATAACCTTTACCTGGCTTCTACCGAAGGCAAGGATTACGATATGAGCCGTATTTTTGAGAATACCTTGGTAGGCAATAGGCCCGAACTGGCCGTTACTTTTGTGGATAACCATGATTCGCAACCGATGCAGGCGCTTGAATCCTTTGTCGATTATTGGTTTCGCCCCTTGGCTTATGCACTGATTTTATTGCGTGTGCAAGGTACGCCCTGTGTGTTCTTTACCGATGTGTATGGCGCCAGTTATGAAGACAAAGCGCAACATATCGATTTAGCTACGGTTGCCGAATTGCCAGTTTTGCTAAAAATCAGGCGCGATTTGGCCTATGGCGAACAGCAGGATTACCTTAACCATGCCAATTGTATCGGCTGGACCCGAACCGGCGATGCCGAACACGAAAACTCAGGTTTGGCGGTGCTCATGTGCAACGGCGACGAAGGCTTTAAGGAAATGCAGGTAGGCAAGGCTTTTGCGGGTCGGGTTTTTGTAGATGCCTTGGACAAAAGACAAGAGGAAATTACAATTGACGACAATGGAAATGCCACTTTTCTGTGCAATGCGGGCAGCGTAAGCGTTTGGGTGCCCAAAGAGGCCATGGCCTAAGCTATCAGCAACAAATGGTGTCTGTAGGCTTTGGAGCTTCGGTCTGTTCTTCCTTTTTTTGTTGGTTCTTGATTTCGATCGAGTTGTTTTTTTCGTCAATGGCGAGCCAAACAATGCCGGTACCGATCAAGGCGGTAATGACGACTATCCAGGTAAACGAATTCAATATCTTTTTGGTGAATTTGTAGCCTCCGCCAGGCAGGTAAGGACTTTTCTTATGTGCTTTGTTGTAAGCATCGATGTCGAATTGGAAGGGCGCTATGCCTAAAACAGAACGTTCATAATGATATTCTTCCCGATGGATTACATACTTGGAGTTGCTCTGGTCTATTTTCTTTCGGGTAGCTCTCGTAAAATGCAAGGCGATGCCAATGATCAATAAGCTTATCATGCCCGAGCAAATGAGGTAGGAGGTAGGATTGATTTTGGTGCTCAGCGTAATAAAGCTACCTATCAGGCCTCCGAAAATGATGATGGTGGTTTGTAAAATGGTTTTGAGTACGCCAATGGCATCTTGCGTGTGCGCAATTTCGGCATCCTGGTTGGCGCGCATGCCATCAAATGCCTCACGCTTATGGGCAATATGGATATCTATTTTTGCCTGGTCATCAGCAACAAGTTTTGGGATGTCGGCAGATTCTTTCTTTTTAGTCATGGACTTTAAGCGCTAAAGATCGCACCTAAAATAACAGAATAGCAGTAGATTTGACAGTCTGGAAATGCTCTATTTTTTTACATTTGAGATGTTGGCAAAGCCGATCAGCTCATCCCAACGGCCACCTGGTTTGCGGTAATAGGCCAGTATCTGATAGGTGTTGCCGGTTTCGAAAAAAGAACCCTCAAAAACGGTATCGTCAAATTTGCCGTTGCCATCAACCCAAACGTATTTGAAGTCGTAAACGCCTTGTTTTACCTTGATGTTGCCGTAAAAGCGCTTGCGACTGGTATCGTAAATGAGCCTGCTGTCTTCGTTGATGGCATAATTGTTAAACCGGCCAACTACATAGGCATTGCCTTTGGCGCTTGGCGGAACTGCGCTTAGGGTAAAAAGCACATTGGCATAGTCGCTATCGGTAATGTTATCGCGACCGTCTTGGTTACGTACAAAAAAATCGCCGTTTTCGTCAAATTGGTTGCTGTATCGGGCAGTACCGGTGGCCTGGTCGGCAAAAAGAATCACATTAATGGAGGAGTCGCGGTAAATATCCTGCACATGCTCGGCTTTGTACCTAAAGCTCCTGATGTCAAATTTGCGGAACTCGTTGCCTGCCCAAAACTCGTTGGTGCCCAATTCGTTGTAGGTGAGGGCTCCGGGTTTTACAAAGGCAGGTTTGGTATTGATAACGGCGGTTTGCGGAATACCGTTTTGCATCACCACCGCCTTTACCTGCAGGTAAGGGTTTTGGATAGCCATTTGATGAAAAATGCTAAAGCTTACCCGCTGTTTGCTGTTGCGAAATTCTACCTGACTGCTTGGCAGCAACTCGGCACCGATATTGGCCAAATTGTCAACAACATAAAAGCGTTGCGTAATGATTACGTTTTCAGGCTTGTTGCTCTCATAAACCTTGAGCAGGTAATTGCCACTTATTTTAGGCTTGATCTGCTCGTTAGGCAAGGAAATTTGATAATGCGTAAATTTCTGTAGCGTATTAAAGGAATAGCGATAACCAAAAATGATATCCTCCTTAAACGATTCTACGTAATCGAGTTGGTTGAGGTTAGATGGCTTCCAATCGTAGGTACAGTGCTCAATGCTGTAGCTGTAGTTTTTGTTGCCACCACGCAAGTCGTCAAAGCCAAAAGTGAGTGTTTCGCCGGTGCGCAATGTAATCACCGGAAAGGATTGTTCTTTTTTGCTGTTGTAGCATTCAACCGTTTTGATGAATGGCTGATAGATTTTATTGTCGTAAACTACGCTTGCATTTTGGGCAAAAGCGCTTGTGCATAAAACGATTATAAAAGCTATCAGGCCTAATTTCTTCATCAAATTGTCTTAAGATTCGAGTTCCATGATTTCGGCTGCTAGTTCTTCCCATACTTTTTGGGCATGGTCTAGCAAGGCTTTTTCGGCCAGGTAATGTTTATTCGCCTCGTCCAGTTTATGCTGGTTCGAAAATATTTCTTCTTTGGCCAGTTCGGCTTCTGCTGCCTTTACGCTTATTTCGAAAGCGGCAATTTCCTCTTCGGTTCTGCGTAGCTTTTCGTTCAGCTTTTTCAATTGCTGCTGAGCATTGGCAGGCGCGGGTTCGGCCACTTTGGTTTTCTTTTCTTCGCCCGTTGGCTTAACCGGAATAGGTTTTGGCGCCGGAATAACACGTTTACTGTTCCACTCTTCGTATTCGGCGTAAGTGCCTGGATATTCCTTGATCTTTTCTTCTTCGATGAACCAGATTTTGTTGGCCACGTTGTCTAGGAAATACCTGTCGTGCGATACGGCAATAAAAGTGCCTTCGTATTGTTGCAAGGCCTGAATAAGGATGTTAACCGACTGGATGTCCAAGTGGTTGGTGGGCTCATCCAAAATCAGGAAATTCGAATCGGTGGTCAGCGATTTGGCCAAGGCTACCCTCGATTTTTCGCCCCCAGAAAGCACCCTGATTTTTTTGAATACGTCATCGCCGGTAAACAAGAAGCAACCCAAGATTGAACGCAACTCGGTATCGGTATGTTTTGGCGCAAAAGCCTGCAATTCTTCTAAGATGGTATTGTCTAGGTGCAGCGATTCCAATTGGTGCTGCGCAAAGAAAGTCGTGGTTACGTTATGGCCGGTTTCGCAAGAACCTTCAAATTTCTCGGTGCCCGCAATCATACGTAATAAGGTCGATTTACCTTTACCGTTGGCGCCAATCAGCGCAATTTTATCGCCTTTTTCGATTACCGCATCGGCATGCTCCAAGATATCGATGTTCGGATAGCTTTTAGAGGCATTTTCGATGCGCACCACATGGCGGCCCGAGGGTTTGGTAAATTTAAAGCTGAAGTTTACCGTTGGATTGTCGTCGTCAACATCTTCTACACGTTCCATTTTGTCGAGGGCTTTCATCCTCGATTGAGCCATTTTGGCTTTGCTGGCCTTGGCCTTAAAGCGTTCGATCAAACGTTCTTCCTGCTTGATTTTGGCTTGCTGGTTTTTAAACTCGCCTCTTTGGATCTCGCTGCGCAAAGCTTTTTCTTCCAAGTAGAAAGAATAGTTGCCCGCATAAACGGTCAGCTTGCCTTTGCGCGATTCGACGGTTTTATTCACGATTTTGTCCAAGAAATACCTATCGTGCGAAACGATGACAATGGCGCCTTCAAAACCGCCCAAATAGTTTTCGAGCCATTTGATGGAAGGCAAGTCCATGTGGTTGGTCGGCTCATCCAGCAAGAGGATATCGGGCGTTTGCAACAGGATTTTGGCCAGCATCACGCGCATACGCCAACCTCCCGAAAAGGTATTCAAAGGGCGTTGCTGATCGGCGGTGCTGAAACCCAAACCCGCCAAAATTTCATTGGCGCGGTATTCGATGTTATAGCCATCAAGCGCCTCGAATTCTTGTTGTTTGTCGCTCAGTTTATTTAAAACCTCCTCGCTGTAATCCGTTTCGATTTTTTTGAGGAGTTCTTCAATCTCGTCGTGCAGTTGGTTCTGGCGCTCAAAAGCCTCCATAGCCACGTGCAGAATGCTGTGATGCGAATCGTACGACAACAAATCCTGGTTCAGGTAGCCAATCTTGATGTCTTTCGCCATCGAGATGCTGCCCGAAGAAGGTGTGTATTCGCCCACAATAAGTTTAAGCAAGGTAGATTTGCCGGTTCCGTTTGCACCAATCAATCCCACACGGTCGCCTGGCTTAATGTGCCAATCGGCTTCGTCATATAAGGCCCTAGAGCCAATTAAAAAAGTTAAATCGTTTATAGAAATCATTTCGGCGCAAAAATACAAATTAAATTGGCTAATTCCCGATTGCTTTAAAGGTTAAAATTGCTTTGATAGCTAAATTGTTAGCTTAGTAAACTAATCGCCAATCGCTATACGCCTTACACTTTACGCATTACGCTCTGCTCCATACGCACTACACAAAAATTTGGAATTTAAAAAAATGTTCCTACCTTTGTACTGTAATAAAAATAATTACAGAATGAACAACGGAAGATTCTCCATCGCATTGCATATTCTGGTCTTGCTCGACAAGGCCCAGGGCGAATTGGTATCGTCTGAATGGCTGGCGGGAAGCATCAACATCAATCCGGCCATGGTACGCAAAGAGCTGATCAGTTTGCGCCAACACGGCTTTGTGCAAAGCAAGGAAGGCAAAAACGGTGGCACCACCTTGGCCAAAAAGGCAAGCGACATTAGTTTGGGAGCCATTTACGAAAGCGTAAGGCAGCTGTCGCTGTTGGGGCATCAGAAAAACACGCCTAACCCGCGATGTCCGGTAGGCAAAAATATCAATGCCCATTTAGACGGCCTATACAACGATACTGAGCGCGTGTTGATCGATCAACTGAACAAGCAAAGCCTGGCCGATTTTAGTGCCAAGTTCGTCTGATATTTTTTTAAATAAAACTGTAACAAAATTATTTACAATATAAAATCAAAAACAATGAAAGTAGCAGTAATAGGGGCCACAGGTTTTGTTGGCCAAAACTTAACAGCAGAATTGGCCAATCGTGGCCATCAGGTAATTGCCATTGCGCGTAACGTAGGTTCGGTAGCTCAAAACGATCAGGTAACGGCAAAAACCGCCGATGTAAGCGATGTTGAATCTTTGGCCGATGCCTTGAAAGGTGCCGATGTAGTGGTAAGCGCATTTAACGCAGGATGGACCAACCCAAATTTGTATGCCGATTTTATCAAAGGATCTGAAGCTGTGCAAGCGGCTGTAAAAACGGCTGGTGTACCTCGCTTAATCGTGATTGGCGGTGCCGGAAGTTTATTTATTGATGGACACCAATTAGTAGATGGTCCTGATTTTCCGGCCGAATACAAAGCCGGCGCAACGGCAGCCAGGGATTATTTGAACATCCTTAAAAACGAAAAGGAAATCAACTGGACCTTTTTTAGTCCGGCCATAGAAATGCATCCGGGTATTGATACCGGCCGTACCGGCAATTACCGTTTGGGTTTAGAAAATCCAGTGTTCAACGCCGAGGGCAGAAGCATACTTTCTGTACAGGATTTAGCGGTTGTTATTGCCGACGAGGTAGCGAGCAACCAGCATGCCAAGCAAAGGTTTACCGCGGCCTACTAAAAATAAAAAAGCCAGCTTCGCACCTAATGAAGCTGGCTTTTTAAAGTTTCCCTGTGTTTAATTAAAAGTAGATGCACTGCGAATCTTCTTCAGAGTAGCCATCCTTGCCTGCGCAATAGCTAGCCCAACTGCTGGGGCTGCAATCAGGTACGTTAACCGGGTCGCCAATTAAGGCTACATATCTGGTACGGCAGTACATCACTGCCCGATCGCCGCCAATATGGCTGATGGTTTCGCCATCGCCGCCCATTACGTTTTTCATTTCAGCTTTGCTGAGCAAATTTACTTTTTTCATGTGGAGGGTCTTTGTTGAAGTTGTTGCAAGGGTATGCGCCATTGCTCGCTGTTGAACATAAACCAATTGTTCCTATGTAAAATCTAACTTATCCAAATGTTCTTTCATTTCAAAGCGACGGAAACGGATGTAAAAAAATAGAGCATTTTGCCGATTTGTGCAGATTTTTTTTTTCTTCAATAAAAGACAACAAAATCGTTCTTATCTTCGTTGCATGTATCGGCTAGTCAAACCTGTATTTTTTAAGTTCGACCCAGAAAATGTCCACTATTTTGTGGTTAAACGTCTTAAATGGTTCCACGATTATTTTCCATTGGGCAAAACCATTCTGCGCAGCAGTTTTGATATCCATTTAAAGGGATTGGAACGCGAGGTTTTTGGCCTCAAATTCAGAAATCCGGTGGGTTTGGCGGCAGGTTTCGACAAAAATGGCGAATATGTGGAGGCCCTGAGCAATCTGGGCTTCGGCTTTATCGAAGTAGGAACCGTTACGCCATTGCCTCAGCCGGGCAACGACAAGCCGCGGATGTTCAGGTTGGAAGAAGATGAAGCCCTGATTAACCGCATGGGCTTTAACAACAAAGGGGTCGACGTTATGGCCGAACGCCTGCGTTTATTGAAACAAAAAGAGCCTCAAATTATAGTAGGTGGCAACATTGGCAAAAACAAGAGTACGCCAAACGAAGATGCCACCAGCGATTACATCAAGTGCTTTGATCGTTTGTTTGATGTGGTTGATTATTTTGTGGTGAACGTAAGCTCGCCCAATACACCCGGATTAAGGGCTCTGCAAGAAAAAGAACCGCTTAAGGAACTGCTCCATACCTTGCAGCAACGCAACCGCAAAAACGATATTTCGAGGCCAATCCTGCTTAAGATAGCCCCCGATTTAACCAACGAACAATTGGACGATATTGTGGAGATTGTAAAGGAAACCGGCATTGCCGGCGTCATTGCAACCAACACTACGATTGACAGGAACGGCTTGTACACCGAAGAAAAGCTGAAAAGCGAAACCGGTGGTTTGAGTGGCAAGCCTTTGGCCAAAAGATCTACCGAGGTTATCCGTTACCTTTCCGAAAAATCGAATAAATCATTCCCGATTATTGGGGTAGGAGGCATCCACTCGCCGGCCGACGCCCAAGAAAAAATAGATGCAGGCGCTGCTTTGGTACAGCTGTATACGGGTTTTATTTACGAAGGGCCTGGGCTGATCAAGAGAATCTGCAAGGCTTTGGCTTAATTATTCGCGTGGCTTAAATTTTTATTCCCTTTTTCTCGGCTAATCAAAACTGGTCTTGTTGCCTGCCAGCTGATTTTTTAGGACCAGATAGGTAATAGCAGACCCAAAGGATTATTTGTTGATTTTCTTGATCGCTTTTTCAACGCGCAGGCGCTTGCTGTCTTTTTCAATTTCGGGCAAACGTGCCGTTAGTGTGCTGACGAAAATGCTTTTGTTTTGTTGGTTGATAATGGGCAAGGCATTTTCGGCATACATGGGCAACTGGTTGGTCGGGCACTTCAGCAGCCTTTCGTTTAACAGGGCAAAAGCATCGTCGGCATAGGTAGGCACAGCACAAAGCTTGATTAAAATGCCTACGCAGTTGTCGTTTGTAATGACCGAGCCTTTATCTGCACAGGCAATGATTTTAGGCAGGGCCTGATAAACCGCTTTTAGGTTTTCGTTGGCCACGGCATTTAAAGCTGTCATGGCACCCCATTGCAGGCGGTTGTTTTTATGGTCGAGCAGGGCCAGCAAAGCCTCGATGTGCGGGGCAACGAGTTTAGGATTCAATTTGCCGATTTCATCCAGGGTTTTGATGCAGTCGCTCTGGATATCCTTGTTTTTGTGGTGGAGGTTTTCTACCAATATCGCCACGGCCTTTTGATCGCCATTGGCTACAATCTGTTGGGCTAATTCCTGATTGGGAACTTCGTCCCTTCTGCCTAAAGAGGAGGCTAGTTGTTCGATTATTGACATGTTTGTTGATTTATTATTAGTTCATTGGTCACTGTTCTATAGCTGCTCATCACAAGACTATTGACTTTAGACTTCAGGTACTTGACCAGGCATCCATCGGCCATTTTCTTTGGCTATATCAATTGTTTTTTGCCCATGCTCGGTCATCAGGCCTTCGCTGGTCAGCCTAGCCACGCGGTCGCGGTTAGATTGGCTCCAGTTGCTTCTGGGCTTGCGGGGCGAAAATCTTTGGTAAAAGCTTTCCTCGCTTCTTTTGTTGGTTAAAGAATCTATCCAGCCGAAACATAGGGCTTCCTCAACCGATTCGACATAGCTTACGCAAGGCGTTTTGCTTTTTTTATGGTAGAGGATGAGGCATACTTCTACAGCCGACTGATTGTTTTGTGCCAACCAGTTGCGCCATTCCTGTCGGGTTTTGGCATAAAAAGTAGCTACGCCTCTATTGGTTTCTGCTGTATTTTCCATTGGGTTTTGATGAAATCGTCAAGCAAAAATAAAGGTGCTACTGACAACCCTATGGCAGACCTATTTTGTAGTGGAGAAAAAATAGCGATTTGCTATTTCGGCTCCTCTTCAAGGCCAATCATCCAGTTGATGCCGAATTTATCGGTCAGCATGCCAAAATAGGCGCTCCAAAAGGTCTGGCTCATCGGCATGGTTGCCTGTCCGCCAGCGGCAAGCGCATTGTACAGGCGGTCGGCCTTGGCTTGGCTATCGGTACTGATCGAAATGGAGAAATTGTTGCCCTGGGTAAAGTTCGGCGACCACACATCGTCGGTATCACTGCCCAAAAGAAAAGTTTCTTTGCTGATGGGCAGGGAAACGTGCATGACCTTTTCGCCTGCTTCGGCTGACATTGGTGGCATCCCTTCTTGTGGCGGCATGTCTTTGAAAAAGCCGATAAACTGAAACTCGCCACCAAAAACCGATTTGTAAAACTCGAAAGCGGCTTTGCAATTTCCCTTAAAAGTGAGGTATACGTTTACTGTTGTCATTTTTTTAAGTTTGATAGGTTAAGATAAGAAACTTTGTTTTCAATTAGATGAATTTCGCCTTTTGAAACAAAAAGCTCGTGCCTTACGCCCTTAAACAATACTAATGAGGAGAAGGTTCAGGTAGCGATTTCTTTGAGCCATGCCTTGGCTTGCTGGGCATCGGTAAAGCTTTTCATGGGTATGGGAGGTTTTTTGAGCCTGAACAAGATATTCATGATGAATTTAGACAATCCCGGTTGGGCAACCATGGCCATAGCCGAATAGATTTCCGGCAGTTTGGCCGCAGAGAATTTTCTGGTTTCGGCATCGGGTACCGGCGAGTTTTTTAAATAGATGAGCAATGGAACGGGCTTGTTGTTGGTCAGTTGCTTAACCAGCTCCACGTTAGCGGCAATTAAGGGTACAGTCCGTTTAATGCTTTTCGACAGTGAAACCAAAATTCCGTCTTCGAACCAATAATCGGCAATTTCGCCTTTGATAATTTCTTTGTCTGTGGGGTAATGCTGCATTGTTTTGAGAGGGCGATTTGTTGCTTGCCAAGTTCAATAGCCTAAAGTTAAGCTTAATTTTTGAAGTAGGAGAGTGGCATTCCTGAACGGGGTGTTGGTTTAAAAACACAAAACGCACCCATAAGCAATTATAGGTGCGTTTCAAGTCTTTGTGGTTTGTTGTCAATGCGGAAACTTATCGCCCACCAGGTTAAGCTGTATGCCGTGCTCCAGATAGGCCTTGGCGCCGTCCAATACCGTGGTAAAGCCTCCGGTATTGTCCATTACAGCTTTAATCAGTTCGTCGGCATTCAGATCAAAGCCGTAATTCTTGATTTCTACATAAGTGGTATCTTCCGTTACTGCCGTAAATTCATAATCGACATTGACAGCGGGCTGGCCCCATTGGGTGGCTATTTTCTTATTGGCAATGATTTCTTTTACCGAAACCTCGTTGCTTACCTTGTACATTTCCCATTCCCAAGTAACGGTTTTGCCTTCTTCCAGCTTGCCCGACGATTTGGTGAACCAGAATTTGGTGGTGATGGCGGGATCGATAAATGCCTCAAAAACTTCTTTTGCAGGCTTTCTGATCAGCATCTGCGTAACAATGACTACTTTTTCCATGGTTAATCAAATTAATTTTGCTCAGGTTCAAGATAACCTTTTAGTGCGGTATGTAAGAAATAGGTCCAGCCTTCCACAAAATTGTTTTTGGCAAAACCAGGTCCGTTTTCGGCGATGGTTTCCAAACCGGTGTGCGTAATTCGCAGCAAGGTTTTTTCGCCTTGGTCAAAAAGCTCCCAGCTTACCACAGAATTGCCTGGGTAATTGTCGTAACGCCAGCTGTAAGCTATTTTTTTGCCTTCTTCTACCTCGGTTACTTCGCAGAGGTGCAGGTATTGCGGGCCTTCTTCCGGTCCGCCCATAAAATCGAACTTAAAGCCAACTTTGGGTTTGAAGTCCTTGAGCTGGAAATACCAGTTTCTCATTTCGTTTACATCGGTAATGGCTTTCCATACTCTGTCGGCTGGTGCGGTAAATGTTCTTTCTACAATGACGGGTTTGTTGCTCATGGTTGGTTTTGTTTAGGGTAAATACTAGGGTTTTTGGTTGAGGTGTCTTTCCAGGTCGTCGAGTTTGTTGTTCCAGAACGTTTGGTAGCGCGCTATCCAATTGGCCACTTCCTGCAGCTTTTCGAACCGCATTTCGCAAAATCTTTCGCGGCCATCCTGCCTGATGTTGAGCAGGCCGCATTCGTTCAATATTTTGATGTGCTGCGAAATGGCTGGTCTGCTCATGTCGAAATGATCGGCAATGGCGTTTAGGTTTAACGATTGAAAAGCGATTAGGTTTATAATTTCTCTTCTAGTGGGGTCGGCAATGGCCTGAAAAACATCTCTCCTCATAATTATGTAAGCGTTTGCTTACAAATATATGTGTAAGTATTTGCTTACGCAAGTTTTATTTTAAGAAAATAGCTGGGGCATGGAGAGCATGTGTGGGATTTGCAAAAAAAAAAAGCATCCTAGAGTAATCTAGAATGCTTTAAGTCTTTTTTAAAAAGAAAACTGACTAAGCTTTAGCTTCTAATTGAGCCAAGATAGCGTTGTTTTTAGCCAATTGGTCTTTTGTAGATTGCTTAGAACGGCTTCCTAACTCTAAGTTAGTAGCTAACTTTAGGTTTTTCACCTCTAAACGAGAAACAGTTTTATTGTATCTGTCTTTTCTTTTTAATCTTGTTACTGCCATGGTAATGCGCTTTATTTCTTTTAATTATTTTAATCTTGAGGTCGAGAGCGGATTCGAACCGCTGTACAAGGTTTTGCAGACCTCTGCCTAGCCACTCGGCCACTCGACCCTTAAAAATTCAAGGTTGCAAAGTTAATAATTAAAAATTAGGGTTCAAAGCAAATTGAATTTAATTTTTTATTAGGAGGGTTAAAATGCAACAGAAAGTTTTGGCGCCAGTTTAGCCTCGTTTAATTTCGGAGCAAAAAATAGCAGCGCTTACCGCTACATTTAACGACTCTGCTTCGCCAATGCGCGGAATGGTAACCGGAATGGTGATTTTGTTTAACAGGGCCTGGCCAATGCCATGTCCTTCGTTGCCCAATAAAATCAGCCCTTCGTTGCCCCAATTGGTTTGGTAAATGTTCTGTCCGTTAAGCAGGGCGCCAAAAACCGGCAATTTGGCATTGGCCAGGAACGAATCGAGCGGGGTATAAATCACGTTGACCCTGCATAGCGAGCCCATGGTCGACTGTACGGTTTTGGGGTTGTAGGCCTCCACGGTATTTTCCGAACAGATTACGTTTTTAATGCCAAACCAGTCGGCGGTGCGGATAATGGTGCCGAAGTTTCCCGGATCCTGGACGTCGTCTAAAACCAGCGAAAACTGGCCTTTTAACGTAGCTATATCCACTTCCTGCTTGGTGGGAATATAAACCAGCGCCAAAACGCCCTGCGGATTTTGCAAGGTACTAATCTTCTCCAGTTCAGCGTTGTTTACCTCAAATAACTTTATATTTGCGAGATTTTTGGGCAACTGGGAAAAGTAGGCGGGCGTATAATAAATGCTGTGGATTTGGTAGCTTGAGTTTATGAATTCTGTGATAGATTTTATACCTTCAATCATAAAAATTCCGCTTTCTTTGCGGTACTTCTTCTGATGTAGCGATTTTATAAAACTGATTTGAGATTTTGAAAGCATACAAATACAACTATAGGCAACAGGTACAAATTACTGCAATATTACTATTTATTTTGGTGTTTGTGGCAGGATGCTCCTCAACAAAGTACATCGAAGACTACCAGTCGATCGTTAAAAAAGTTGAAATAGACAGTGTAGGCAAGGCTTTCGAAGAGCAGGCTTATAACTATGTGCAAAAAGACATCAGGCCGGCAGGCGGTTTGGGCATCAATGTGGCCATCTACAACATGTTCAACACCAAAAACGGCAAATACAAAACCAGCAACATCAAGCCTTTGGGTTCGCCACCGCCTATTTTAGACAGTACGCTGGTCGAAATTTCGCGTACGCAGATCGAAAAGTACCTGAAGAGCAAGGGCTTTTTTAAGGCCAAGGTCAAATCGCAGATCGACATCAAAAACAAAAAGGCCCACCTCAAATTTATTGCTGATCCAGGTCCGGCTTTTATGGTAAACAAGCTGAGTTACCAAATACCTGATACCGCCGTAAAAAACCTGTATTTTTCGCATAAGGTCTTGTTTACGCACCTGCATGAAGGCATGCAATACGATGAAGATTCGTTGGTTTATGAACGGGAGCAGATTTATCAGGTGATGCGCCAAAACGGATATTTTGATTTTGTGAGGCCCTATGTGCGCTATGAACCCGATTCGGGCCTAAACGCGAGCAAGGTAAACGTGAAACTGATTATCGACAACCCCATCGACAGCCTTTACACCAAACATAGAGTTTATACCATTGGCGAAACCAATATCATTATTGCTCCAAATTCTGATGGTTTTACCGATTTGGATAAGCTGGGCGATTCGCTCAAAGTGAAAAGAACGATCCGGGGAATCAAATTTACCGATTTGTCTAAACGGTTTAGGCGAAACCCCATTGTGCGCTACGATTTTTTAAGGGAGGGCGAAATTTTCGATATCAGCAAGGAACAGCTCACCTATGATAGGCTTTATCAGCTCAACGTATTCAAAAACGTAAAAATAGATTATACCAAACCTAAAGACAGCAGCAATAAAGTAGAACCGGTATTGTTGTTAACGCCACAAAAACGGCGGAGCAACCGGATAGAGGGCGAGATCCCTTTTAACGGCGGTACGGTTGGCTTTAACTTGAGCAATACGTATACCGACAATAACTTTCTGAAAGGTGCAGAGCGTTTCCAGTTCCAGATTAAAGGTGGTTTGCAATCGAGGACAAACGGTGGCAAGTCGATTTTTTCGGATATCTACCAGCGCGATTTTTCGGTAAGTGCCAGTTTGAGCGTCCCCCGATTGATGGTGCCTTTCGGTATTCCGATGATGGGCAAAAACGGGATGCCTTATACCACTATTTCTACTAGTTATCTGTATGCCTTGCAAAAAGACATTGCGGTAAGGCGGATTTTTATCAATTCCATTTCTTACGATTGGGTAGAAACCAAATCGAAGCTCCACTCGTTAACCCCGTTAAACTTTGAATATCGTTTTGGTAACGTTCTCATCGATACCAATAGTTCGAACCCCAATGCCGAAGTGAACAAAAAACTACTGGCTAATAACTTTTATAATATTTATCTGCTAGGCAGAAAGGATTTTACGCTTGGCGTAAAATATACCTATTCGCTTAATGCAGATAAGCTGTTAGACAATCGGTCTTTTGTTTATTTCAGGGGCAGCATTGACATGGCGGGTAACCTCTTGCAGTTGGCCACCAGGGCTTTGGGCAATAAACACGATCCAGCCAAAGGCGATTTCGGAACCGTATTCGGTCTGCCGTTTAACCAGTATGTACGCCCTGAAATCGATGTGCGTTGGTATAAAAACATTGGGGTAGACAAGCAGTTTGTGGCCAGGATCAATGCAGGTATCGGCTATGCGTATGGCAACTCTACCACCATTCCTTTCGAAAAAATGTTTTATGCCGGTGGCTCGAGCGGTATCAGGGCATGGCAAGCCAGAACGCTGGGACCAGGTAATTACAACAGGTCTGTTTTGCAGACACCAGAGTTAAGAAGCGCGCTTTTTGGGTTGGACCAGTTGGGCGAAATGCGCATTGAGAGCAACTTTGAATACCGGACCATGCTTACCAACAAATTTTTTGGTGGCAAGCTTAAAGGAGCCGTATTTGTGGATATGGGCAATATTTGGAACCTTACCGACGACGAACTGCAGTCGGGGGCCAAGTTTAAACTGAAGGATTTCGGAAAGCAGATTGCCATTGGTACGGGCGTAGGCTTAAGGTACGACGTACAGTTCTTTGTGTTCAGGTTCGACCTGGGCCTCAAAGTAAAAGATCCGCAGTTTGAAGGCAGCGAGCAATGGGTAATCGGCAAATTCTTAAGAGGAGGCAGCGATTTTAAAGCCCAATACAACATCGCACATAGTCCAGACCGCTACCGCTTTATGCAATACAACTTCGGTATTGGTATGCCGTTTTAGGGGGTTGGTTCATTGGCTCATTAGTTCATTGGTTCATTGGTTCATTGGTTTATTGGGGTGTTGAGCTTAACTGTCAACTGCCAATTGCTAACTGTGAACTGCCAACTGAAAACTGCCAACCATGAACTGTAAAGTCGCTAAATCAAATTCTTCAGGTAGTCAAAAGTAGTTTCGAAGAAAGTAGAGATGTTGAGGCCGTTGCTGTAGCTGAAGAAGAAGAAAACCAGCAACAGAATAATGGCTATATAAATGAAACGCTTAAAGGCAAAGGCCAGGATAATAATAATCAGAGGGATAACGATCAAGAATATCCTGCTGATGGTAAAGGGATTGAGGTCGCCGTCTTTTTTGTACACATACAACAGCTTGCTGTGCGTGCCGTTGTCGTTTTGGTGCTTGATGTACACAAAAGTAGATTTGTCTATCTGCAAGGGAATAACGGCCACGCCACCGTTAAAGCTCAGCGATTGGGTAAAGCCACTGATGCTGAACGTGTAAACGCCATTGATGTTTTCTATCGGATTGCCCAACGAATCGGCCGCAATAATGGCCAGCTTGCTGTTTTTTAACAGACTTTCCTTAACCAAGAAATTATTGATATCGGTATGCTGCGCAAAGCAGGTACCCGAAATAAAAAGAAGCAAAGCAGCAAGCAGGTTTTTCATGTCTAATGTTAAAGCCAGTTATTCTAAAGATCGTTTGTTGTAGATGAGATACCCTAAATGTAGCAAAACGCCGTTTCTTTTTGCAGGATCGTCATATAAATTATAGCTGAGGCTTATCGGGCCAACAGGGGTGTGATAAACCAGTCCGGCCGTGCCTGCATAATGCCAGCGCCTAAAGGCCTTTGCATATTTTACCTCCTGCAGACCGGTTTGTTCAAATTCCTTGTAAGGCAGGAATAAGTAGGCCTCTAGTCGCAAATCAAGATTTCTTTTGATGTTGAATACGTTTTTGAGCCCTCCCGCGGCGTAGCTCGTTGCCCTGAACTTCTCCAGAAAAAGCGATCTGCTGTCTTGAAGCGGATAAAAAGCCGGAGCCGCCAGCAAGGTAGAATAGTAGTTGAAATAAAGCGGTTGCGAAGAAATCACGCCCTCTACCAAATAGCCCAAGGTATAATGTTTGGTATGGAAAAAGTAATGTTCGTCGCTCAGCTTCAGATGAAACCATTCCCTAAAAGTACGCTCAATCTCCAAACTCCTCGTAAAGCTGGTATTGCTTCTGAAAATGTTGCCAGGCGTATAGTTTTCCTTGCCGGTGGTAAAGTTTACACTGAAGAAAAAACTGTGGCCACGGTCGGCATATTGCTTGCGGTTCAACGAGTTCTGCTCAAAAAGCACGCTTGTTCTCAGTCCGTTAAAAACAGTTCTGTCCAAAACATCGCCAACCTGAAAGGTATTGGTAGGGCTATAGCTGTCGTTGTTGTTGATGAACGAGCCTATCAATGTAATTCTGGCATTGCGGTTTAAAGGCATGCCCAGTTTGAGGTCTATTTTCCTGTCGCCCTGTTCTACATAGGTAGGATGGGGGTTTTCGATAAAAATTTGGCTGGTATTGTAGTAGTTCCAGTGGTTGTAGGTGAGTTCGGTTGCCAAAAATAGAGGCAGGCCAGAAGGATAGTCGACACGGCCGCTTACCTGGGCCGATTCGTAAAACCTGCCCGAATAGAAGTTGGCCCCAAAAGTATAAGCCTTACGGTTCAGGTAGTTGTACTGCAATCCCAAGTAAACATTGCTGATCGGCCTTGAAGAAATATTGCCTCCAAAATCGATCTTGAAGCTTTTTTTAGGTCGGGCCACAATTTCGAAAGTATAGCTGTCGGTAGGCGGATTGTAGCTTATTTTGGGATAAACGGTTTCAAAAGTTTCGTCGGCCACCAATTTGTAATAGCCCCTTTTGATATCGGTGAGGTTAAAGGTAGTCTGGTCGCTTTTAAAAAGCCTTTCGATATATTTTTTCTGTTGCGAGTTTACCCCCGAAACCACCACGTTGCTAAAAATCATGTCGGGTTTGCGCTGGTTAAAGTCCATGCGCTTGGTCAGGAGCTCTTGGGTGCTTACCCTCCTGGCAATCTTGCTTTTAATGCTTTCCATTTCGGCCATGGTTGCATCGTAGCCACGTTTGATGAGCTCGGCTACAGGCACAAAATTGGTCGAGCTGAAATTTGTCAGGTCCGGCTGGATGTAGGTGCCGTTTTCGCCCACCAAGGTAGAGTCGGACTTGGCCAAAAACATATATACCAAAAAGCGGTTCAGCAGGCGGTCGTCGTTTTTGGGGTATTCGTTAAATGTTTTGGACGATACGTTTGCACCGATAATGAAATCGGGATTGAACTCCTTTTTCATCACGTCGGCCGGAAAGTTGTTGTAAATGCCACCATCAAATACATATTTATCATTCAACTTAATAGGACGGTAAATCAGCGGAACGGTCATGGTGGCTCTTACTGCTTCGGCCAAATTGCCGTTGCCCACCGTAATGCTCTGTTGCGAAAGCACATCGGATACCATGCAGCGATAAGGCACGAAAAGCTGGTCGAAATTGTCTTTGGAAATGGCTGATGCCTGCGAAAACAACTCCATCAGCGCAAAATTAAGCGGAATGTCGTTAATAAGGTTAGACCTGAAGCTCAGCCTAAGGCTAGTATCTATGGAAAGCTTGGCGGTAAGCACCGAAGCATTTGGACTTGTTTTTTGAAAATAATAGCTGTAATCGCTTTTGTAACGGCCGTTTACCCAATCCTGAAAATCGGCGCTCAAGGCAATTTTCTCCATTTGGCTTGGCGAGTAGCCCGCGGCATACATGGCGCCGACAATGCCACCCATCGATGTACCGGTAATGTAGTCGATGGGAATGTGGTTTTCTTCCAAAGCCTTTAATGTGCCAATATGGGCTAGTCCTTTGGCGCCTCCGCCACTAAGTACCACGCCAACTTTTTGCGCCTGGACTTGCAGTGCCAAAAGTATGAAGAGCAAAACATATAGCTTTTTAGGGTCCATCACCCTATAAAAATATTGTTTTTCTTTCAAATTAATTCAAAAGCGAGATGGAATAGGTTAAATAAGACGCAAAGCTGACCCAAAGAATATAAGGTACAAAGAGCCATCCCGCTGTTTTATCTATGCGGTAAAAGATAAAGGCATTGATGATGATGGTTAACAACAAGAGGCCGATTTCAATCAAGGCAAAGCCGATTTGGTGCTGGTAGAAGAACAAATAAGACCACATGAGGTTAAGCAGCAGTTGCAGGATATAAATGCCGACTGCCCATGAATAACCCATGGTGGTTTTGCGTTTTTTCCAAACTAGGTACGAAGAAATGCCCATCAGGATATAGAGCAGGCTCCAAACCGGACCAAAAACTGCGTTGGGCGGATTAAAGGCAGGTTTGTTGATGGTCAAATACCAGGTTTTGACGGAATCAAGCGTAAGCATGCTGCCTAAAAAGCCAACAAACAAGGGAATAAAAAGGCAGATGAGAAAAGGAACAAATTGGAATTTACTGGTTTTCTTAGGCATGAGCTAGTTTTAATTGGTTAATAGCTAACAAACCAAAAGAAACGTTGTTTTGTAACAAAATTGAAAATTAATCGAGCCAGATTAAGGGATGCCTTACGGGTAAATTTCTAATGATTTCCTCGTTTTTGGGGTTATGTTCGGCTGCTTTCCAGGTGTTTAGCCAATCTTTTTGCTGATAGGCCATCGCGCCAAACAAAATCGATGGCTGGGCTACCGGCCAGCTTTCCCAATGCATCACGTCTTTGGCATAAGGCCATTTGTCTTTGTCGGCCAAAAATGGGTAAAGAAATGCAATCCCTTTTTGTATGCCAAGTCCATCAGCAGTTTGGTAATGCCACAAATTATCTTGTGGGGTACTCAGCAATTGGCAAATGGTAGCCAGGGCATCGAGGTTAAAAATCGAGTAGCCATAAGGTTTGGTGCGTTTGAGTTCTAAAGGCAGGCTGCCGTCGCTGGTCATTTGTTGGGGAAGGATTACCGTTTTGTAGCGTTCCTTGCAAAAATCGATCAGTTGCTGGTTTTGGGTAAATTTGGCAAAACAGGCCACCTGCATTACCCAGCAAGTGCCGTGGTTATTTTTGGCGTTCATTTCGTCTTTGCCATATTGGTGTGTAGTAAGCCATTCCAGATATAGGGCAAACCAGTTTTTGGCACCATTAATCGTTTGCTTTGGCAAAGCCTTTGATTTTTGCATGGCCAACATGCCCTGTACCACTTCCATCAATTGGATGGTGTCGATAATGCCGATGCCCCGCCCGGTGGCCACCCCTTTAATGGCTTGGGCATACAACAGGTTGGGGTTCATCTTAGTGTTGGCATTGATAAACCAGGCGTTGAGGTGCAATACGGCCTGTTTTACATAGTTGTCGTTGCCCGTAAGTTGGTAGGCCGATGCTAAGGCACCGATAATCTGGCTAAACCTGATCATAGCCTGACGGTGCGCTACAAAATTCTGCGGATTGGTAAGCCCATCTTTTTGGATATAGGCACCATTCGGGTTCTCGGGATTTGGCCACCAATAGTCGCCTTCCGAATAAAAATCGTGCAAACCGCCAGCGCTCCGCTCGGCGCGAAATGCGGTAACGGTAAGCGGTTTTTGCTGCATGGCCCAGTTGGCCTCTTTTAAAACCTGTTGGCGAAGGGTAGCCGTGATTTCGCTTTTAAAATCGTCGCTTTTAAAACTGCTGCAGACCAAACCAATTGCCATAAAAATTGTTAGGTAAAATCTACGAAAACCGGGCTTCGGCACAAAAGATGGAACAAATTTCATTTTAAGGGTTTTTTGGTAGGCCATGAATAAAAATGCGTATATTTCGTAAATATCTAATTAATTAAATTAAAAGAAAAATAACCCTGTTTCGGCATATAAACCAATGAACTACAAGCGCCTTCAAGAAGAAGTTGAAAAACACGTGCTGGCCTATTTCAGTACGCACCACGACGAAAAACTTGTTTACCATAACCTAGACCATACCCAAGATGTGGTAAAAGCCACCGTGCAGATTGTCAATCACTACCAGCTAAACGACAAGGATTTTTTTATTGTTTATACAGGAGCCTGGTTTCATGATACCGGCTATTTTGAGGCGCCCACTAACCACGAGCAGAAAAGTGCAGAACTAGCAGGCGATTTTTTGAAGGAACATGAAGTGCCTGCCGAGGTGAGGGATGCCGTGGCGCAGGTGATCTTGGCTACCAAAATGCCCCAAAAACCGACCAACCAGCTCGAGAACATTTTATGCGACGGCGATCTTTTTCATCTGGGTGGCGAAAATTTCAGGAAAAAGGGCAAGCTCATGCACAAGGAAGTAGAGCTGCTTTACAACAAACACATCAGCAAAATAGAATGGCGCAAAAAGGACATCGCCTTTCTCGAAACGCACCAATACCATACCGATTACTGCAACCTGTTGCTGAACGATCAAAAAGCCAAAAACCTAGCCAAGCTCAAAGCCAAACTGATTGAAGACGAAGCCGAACTAGGTTTGGCCAATATCAACGAGGCAATTGCCGACGAAGCTCCAAAACAGGAAAAACTGCGTAAAAACAAAGACAAGGAGCGGCCTGACAAAGGCATTGAAACCATGTTCAGGATTACCTCGGGCAATAACCAGCGCCTTAGCGATATGGCTGACAACAAATCGCAATTGCTCATTACCGTTAACTCTATCATCCTGTCGCTTATTGTGAGTTTGGTGCTCAGAAGGCTCGAAGACAATGCCTTTCTCATCGTGCCCACCTTTATTTTGCTCATGGTAGCGCTTTCGTGCATTATTTTTGCCATTTTGGCTACCAGGCCTTCCATTCCCAATGGGGTATTTACCGATAACGACCTCGATCGCAAAAAGGTAAACCTGCTTTTCTTTGGCAATTTTTATAAAATGGCTCTGCAGGATTATTCGAGGGGAATGGTGAAAGTGATGAACGATAAGGAGTTTTTGTACGGCACGCTCATTACCGATGTGTACTCGCAGGGCGTGGTGTTGGGGCGCAAATACAAACTGTTGCGCACGGCTTATAACATTTTCATGTACGGATTGATTACGGCGGTGCTGGCCTATGTGATTTCTTACGTTGCTTACGGTAAATTAGACTAAAAATGCCCGATACCAAAGTTGAAGATGCTTTTTTTGATAGAGATTTAAGCTGGCTTACCTTTAACCAAAGGGTGCTGCAGGAGGCCGGAAGAACCACCGTTCCTTTGCTGGAACGCATCAAGTTCCTGTCTATTTATTCGTCAAACCTCGACGAGTTTTACCGCGTGCGCATGCCGGTGCTCTTGGCCTTGGCCAAATTGCGCAAAAAGGAAGACAACAGCGTTAATGTAGACGAAAGCCTGCTCGACAGGGCCAACGAGGCCATTCAATTGCAGCAACAGGAATATGGCAGGATCTTAAAAACAAACATTATTCCCGAACTGAGAAGCCACCATGTGCAGCTCATTTACGACGAAAAAATACCCGTCCAGCTGGATGAAGAAATAGAACGCTACTTTCTGAGCCAGGTATTGGCTTTCTTGCAGCCTGTTAACCTTGCCGAGGCCAAATCTTCTTTCTTCCCCAACAACAACGAACTTTACCTATTGGTTAACCTGACCGTGGGTACGCAGGAAAAGACTTTTATCCTGAACATTCCATCCAATGAGCTGCCTCGCTTTTATAAGGTGGCCAAAGGCGATGAAACTTTCATCGTTTTTTTAGACGATATCATCAGGTGCAACCTGAAGCGCCTGTTTAAAGAGGCTACCATTACGGGTTGCTTTAGCTTTAAGATTACCCGCAACGCCGAAATTGACCTGAAAGACGAATATGCTGGCAATTTGGCAGAACAGATCGAGAACCAGTTGCAAAAACGCGACTTCGGTTTGGCCACCAGGTTTTTATACCAGCCCGGTATACCACAGGCTACGCTCGATTTGCTCACCGAGAAGCTGAACCTGCAAAATGCCAACCTGGTTGAAGGTGGCTGCTACCACAACCTGAAGGATTTTTCTTCGTTCCCGGTGAGCATGGCCAGTTTATCAAATGCTTCGTGGCCTAAAATTGCCTATCCGCCTATCGTAAAAGACCAATCGATTTTTGATCAGATTTTGGCGAAAGACATCCTCATTAACCCGCCGTACCAATCGTATGATAGCGTATTGCGCTTTTTTAACGAGGCCGCTACCAATGCCGACGTAGCGGAAATCTATGTAACGCTTTACCGCGTGGCCAGCGATTCGAAAATTGTAAATGCCCTCATCAGCGCGGCCAAAAACGGCAAAAAGGTTTTTGTGTTAGTTGAGCTCAAAGCTCGTTTTGACGAAGCCAATAACATTAAATGGGCCAAGAAAATGAAAGAGGCCAGCGTGGAAATCATTTACAGCGTAACCGCGCTAAAAGTACATGCCAAAATTGCATTGGTTAAAAGAAAGATAGGTTTGAGGACGGTTTATGCCGGACTTTTTGCCACCGGAAACTTTAACGAAACCACGGCCAATTTTTATACCGACCACATCCTGATGACGGCCCACCAGGGCATGCTCCGCGAAATGGAACTGGTATTTATTTTTCTGGCCAAAAGAGAGAAGCCAACCAATCCAGATCTAATCAAGTTCAATTACCTTTTGGTGGCCCAATTTAACCTGCAGCAGGCCTTTTTGGCTTTGATAGACCGCGAAATAGCCCAAGCCCAACAGGCAAGACCCGCTTCTATCATTATCAAATTAAACAACCTCGAAGAAAAGATACTCATTGGCAAACTGTACGAAGCCTCGCAGGCCGGTGTCAAAATACAGCTCATTGTACGCGGAATTTGCAGGCTCGAACCCGGCGTAAAAGGCATGAGCGAAAACATTACAGCCAGAAGAATTGTTGACCGTTACTTGGAACATGGCAGGGTATTTGTCTTCCACAATGGCGGTAAGGAAGAGATTTATTTGGGCTCGGCCGATTGGATGAACAGGAATATTTACCGTAGGATTGAGGTTTGTTTTCCGGTTCTCGACCAAGAGATTAAGGATGAAATCAAATCGATGATTAACCTGCAACTGGCCGATAATGTACAAGCCGTGGCTTTAGACAAAGACCTGAATAACGTTCCGATTGTGGCTAAAGGCGAACCCGAGCAGTCGCAATACCGTATTTATCAATTTTTAAAGAGTAAGTATGAAGAACAGCATCGCTAAAAGATATGAGTTGTTATGGGTAGCGCTGGCTTTTTTGGCCACCATGCAGCTGTCGTGCGCGCAAACCAAAAGTAAGGGGCCGGCAAGTCCCCCGGGCTACGACCTGAGCAAACCCAAAAAATACAATATGCCCGATGTGTTGCAGGAAATATCCGGAATTGCCTTCGACAAAGGCGATAACAGGATTGTTTATGCCGAACAAGACGAGGAAGGCAAGATTTTTCGGCTGCCCTTAGGTTCTAAAAACGAAAGCGCTACCAAGTTTGCCGGCAAAGGCGATTATGAAGACATTGCCATTAGCCAAGGTTGGGCCATTCTGTTAAAAAGCAATGGCCATTTATATACTTTTCCGCTCAGCGAAACCCAAAAGCCAGAAGCGGCCAACGTGCAAAAACTAGAGAACATGTTGCCAAAAGGCGAGTACGAAGGCATGTTTGCCAATCAAAGCACTGGCGATTTATATGTGCTTTGCAAAGATTGCAAGGTAGACCGTGGCAAAAAACAAGCTAGTGGCTATATTTTTTCGCTCCAAAAAAACGGTACGGTCAAACCCAAAGGCACTTTTGTGGTCGATGCCAGCCAGGTAGACAAATTATCTGGCAAAAGAAAGGGTATTTTCCATCCTTCGGCCTTGGCCATGAACCTGAAAACCAACGAATGGTATGTGGTTTCGAGTGTAAACAAGGCGCTTATCGTTACCGATGCCAACTGGAAAATCAAAAACGTATATCACTTGAGTTCGAATATATTTAACCAGCCCGAGGGCATTGCCTTTGACAAGGATAACAACCTGTACATCTCTAACGAAGGCAGCGAAACCCAGCAAGGCAATATTTTGAGGTTCGATTATAAAAAACCTTAAATTTATAGCAACAACCATTTTCTGTTAACGTTCAAATAGCCAGCATGTTGAAAAAAGTTACCCTATCTGTTTTTTTATTGTTTGCAAGCTTGTTTGGCCTGGCCCAAGAAGAGGTAAAGTACCGTGTTATTTTAATTGGTGATGCCGGCGAAATGAATACCGGCCAAATGGAATCGCTTAAAAATGCAGCCAAACATGTCATCAAAGGCAAAACAACCACGCTTTATTTGGGCGATAACATTTACCCAACGGGAATGGCCATTCCGGGTTTTGGTGATGAGCAGGAAACCATCAAAATATTGCAGTCGCAGTTTCAGCCCATGCGCGATGCTGGTGCAGCGGTTTTCTTTGTGCCAGGCAACCACGATTGGGACAAATCTGGTCCCAACGGATTGGCCAAGATCAAAAGGCAGAGCGAATACCTCGAATCGCTGGGCGATCCTTTGCTCAAGCTCATTCCATCCAACGGTTGTCCAGATCCCATCGCCATCAGGCTAACAGATAAACTCACCATTATTGCCTACGACAGCGAGTGGTGGCTTTTTCCCTACAATAAACAAAATCCGGCAGCCGATTGCGATTGCCAAACCAAAGATGCTGTAATTACCCGCATGAACGATTTGATGGAGCAGAACCGCGACCGGATGATTTTGTTGGCTTCGCACCATCCATTTCAGAGCTACGGTGCGCACGGCGGTTATTTTACCTGGCGCAACCACTTGTTGCCCTTAACCTTGCTCAACAAAAACCTGGTTATTCCTTTGCCGGTTATCGGTTCGGTTTATCCTTTTTTGCGCTCTACCTTGCTAAGCCCTGAGGATTTAAACCATCCGCTGTACAAAGACATGATCAAAAGCGTGAACAGTGTTTTCGGCGAGAAGCCAAATGTGGTGTATGTGGCGGGGCACGAACATGGCCTGCAGCTGATCAAAAGCAAGCAGTTGCAGATTGTAAGTGGTGCCGGTTCAAAATGGTCGCCTAATAAAAAAGGCAAAAATTCGCTTTTTCACGAGTATCGCCAAGGCTACGTTATTGCCGATCAGTTGCTCAACAACGATATGCGCTACGATTATTATGTGTATGCCGATACTGGCGTAGTGAAGGTTTTTAGCTATACCCAGCCCTACAAAGAGGTGGTGGCGGCCAAAAAGAACGAGTATAAAGTAATTAAAGCCGACAGCATCAGCATCAAAGTCCATCCTACCTACGATAGTGTGGGCAAACTCCACCGCTTTTTATTTGGCGAAAACTATCGCAAAGACTACGCCATGGAAACCAAATTTCCGGTGTTGCGTATTTCCGAGTTTAAGGGAGGCCTAAAACCTACGCAATTGGGTGGGGGCAACCAGTCGCGCTCGTTAAGGCTCGAAGATAAAAACGGCAAGGAATGGGTGCTCAGAAGCGTGGAGAAATACCCTGAAGTGTTGTTGCCACAGGGATTGAGGAATACGTTTGCCAAAGACATCCTGAAAGACAACATGTCGGCCCAACACCCTTTTGGCGCCTTGGTGGTGCCTCCTTTGGCCGAAGCCGTTAACGTGCCCCATAGCAACCCGATTATTGCCTGGGTATCGCCAGACCCTAATTTGGGCGATTATATGAATGCCTTTGCCAATACGCTTTGCCTGCTCGAAGAAAGAGAGCCTTTGGGCAATTCAGACAATACCACCAAAATGTTCAAGAAGCTAGACGACGACAACGACAATACCTACGATGGTGCCTTGTTGTTGCGCGCGCGTGCGCTGGATGTGATGCTGGGCGACTGGGACCGCCATGAGGACCAATGGCGTTGGAAGCCTGAAAAAGGACAGAAAGGTTCAAAATACCTGGCTGTGCCGAGAGATCGCGACCAGGTTTTCTTTAGTTCTGATGGTTTTATCCAGCGTTATGCCCAAGGTTCGTCGTTTTTGCCGATGATGCAGGGCTACGAACGCAACATTAAACGCATCAACTGGTTTTTATGGGAAGGCAGGGCCATGAACAGTCGTTTGCTGTCGCAGTTTAGCGAAGCCGAATGGAACCAAATCATCAAGGATTTTTGCGCCAAACTTACCGACGATGTATTGGAACAGGCCTTGCGCAGGTTGCCCGAACCTAACTATACCTTGCGCCATGATCAGTTTCTCAAACAAATGAAAGAGCGTCGTGCGGCACTGCCGAAACTGATGAACGAATACTATCATTTCTTTAACCGCATTGTCGACATCCAAACCAGCAACAAAAACGAGCGGGTAGTGATTACCGATTCTGCCGATCGGCACCTGAAGATCCAGATCCATAAAATTGCCAAAGACGGCGATATCAAGGAAGAAATCTTTAGCCGTACTTTCGATCCGAAGGTAACCCAAGAAATCCGTTTGTACGTAAAAGATGGCAACGACAGCGTTATTTTGAACAATAAAAGTTCTAACATCAAATTGAGGATTATTGCCGGAGGAGGCAAAAAAATCTACGATGTACAAAATGCCAGCAGGAGCGTGCAGCTTTTTGGCCTCAAAAACAAGAAATCGACCTTTGCGGGCAATGACGTAGGCAAGCTCAACAAAATACTTTCTACCGATACTTCCAATGTATCTTATTTGGGCAAAGACCTGTACAGCCGCTATTCGCTGTTGCTCAATGCGGGCTTCAATGTTGATGATGGCTTGCTGATGGGCCTGAACTATAAAATTACCAATCCGGGTTTCAGGAAACAACCCTATGGCAACCAACAGAACTTCTCGTTTCTGCACTCGTTTGCTACTTCGGCTTTTCGTTTTAACTACAGTGGCGACTGGCTACAGGCCGTAGGCAAAGCCGATTTGGTGTTGAAAGCCGATGCCTTTGCGCCCGACAATACCCAGAATTTTTTTGGCATGGGCAACGAAACCACGTTTAAGAAATCGGGCAACGAAGTGAAGTATTATAGGGCCAGGTTCAGTATCTACCAGACCGAGGTATCGCTCAGGTGGCGCAGGCCGAAATCAACCTTCACCGTGGGGCCTATTTTTCAGTTCTATAAGTTTGACCAAGAGGACAATGCCGGCAGATTTATCAACAACACGTCACAATTGCACTCTTATGATAGTTTAACCGTTGATAAAGACAAACTTTACACCGGCGTAGCAGTCAACTTTACCAATAATACCCGCGACAACGAGATTTTGCCGACACTGGGCAGCTACACCGATTTTAAGTTGGTGGGCTACAAAAGCCTGAACAAATATGCCAGTTCCTTTGTGCAGTTTACAGCGAATATTGCCTTGTACAAGAACTTGGACGGCAGGGCTAAATTTGTACTGGCCGATCGTTTTGGTGGCGGTATTACCATTGGCAAGCCTTCGTTTTACCAGACTTTGTTTTTGGGCGGACAGGGCAATTTGTTGGGCTACAGGCAGTTTAGGTTCTCTGGTCAGCATAGTTTTTACAACAACTTGGAGCTGAGGGCCAAACTGGGCGATTTTGTAAGCTACGTGCTCCCGGGTCAGGTAGGCCTATTGGGATTTTATGATGTGGGCCGCGTTTGGAAAACCAACGAAACCTCAGACTTATGGCACCACGGCGTAGGTGCCGGTGTATATTTTGCCCCAGCATCCCTAACCATTTTTAGGTTAGTGATGGGTTATTCGAAAGAAGGATGGTATCCTTATGTTTCGATGAACTTTAGATTTTAATTAACGAGAGATGAATACCAATATTATTCAGATCAACAGAAATGAATGCGTAGGCTGCCAGGTAGAATTTACCCTGTCGTTCAGGCCTTTGATTGCCTACCTCAAAAACAGGCTCAAAACCGAACAGACTTTAAAGGCAGAGTTTTATCGCTTTTTGCTCGAGAAGATAGAACGCGAAGAAGCGTTGAGAAACGATATCCAGGTAGAAGAACTGGGCAAGTACAAAGACACGCTCGAACTGATTTTTACCATCCTCACGCCTTTAATGGCCAACGAAAAAGACCTGTTTTGGGCATTGAGTACGCCTGTGCCCGACAAGATTTTTTTCAGCACTGATTCTTTTTACGATTTTCTGTCCTTCCACATTGAAGAAAAGCGCCAAAACGGCGAAGAATATCCAGCATCGAAAGAAAAGCAGCAGATGCAGTTTATTTACCGGATGATTCTGGAAAGGTTTTACAACTATACTTCCATTTCACGACACGAAATCCTGCATTCGTACACCAATCCGAAAACAAACCTTACACAGTACTACAACATCAATGCCGATACCCAGTTTATCGATATCCAGTACGACGGCGAACTGCCCGAACTCAATTTTGAGCAGGTAGCCAGCCTCATCCAAGACGGTACCGAGGTAGAGCTCTTGCAAAAGATCCTGCCACTCAGCAAATTCAGGTTCGACGGCTTTACGGTAATCTCGCTAAGCGATGTAACCCTGCAGCATTCTATTGACGGCATCCGCAATGCCCTGGTTAACCATACCTACGAAAACGAGGCCTATGAGCATGTAATACAGGCCCTGAAAACCCTGGCTGGCGATGGGCATATCGAGTTTGGATTGCTGCCTTTTTTGGTGGTAAACGACAAATTTGTGTTCGACAACGAGCAGAATTCGCAAAGCATTCTCCTCAATTCGGGCAAAAAATACAACTTACAGGAAGAATCGTTTTATGCCTTGGTGAAGGAATATCAAGACAATCCACGTCCGGTTTTTTTCAATAATCTCGACGATGAAAAGATACAACGATTTCCCTTTCTCGAGGTGTTGAGGAAAAACGGTATCCATTCTTATTCGTTCCTGCCTGTTTTTTACAACAACCAGCTGGCCGGGGTATTAGAAATCTACTCGACCGAGAGTTTGGAAGTAGATGAGAAACTGTTGTCGCGTTTGCATTCGGCCATGCCTTTGCTGGGCCAGTTGCTGCAATACCGCATCGAAGAGTTCAATGCCAAAATGGATGCCGTGCTGAAAGACAAATTCACTGCCCTGCAACCCTCGGTACAATGGAAATTTAACCAGGTGGTATGGGATTTCCTGAAAATGAGCAAAGAGAAAAAGAAAGCGGTCGAGATAGAAACGGTTACCTTTAAAGACCTTTATCCGCTGTTTGGTGCCATCGACATCCGCAACTCGACGGTAGAGCGCAATTTTGCCTTGAAAGAAGACCTGAAAGTGCAACTGGCCATGCTGATTGAAAGCCTCAACGGCCTGCGTGCTATTGTTTCACTCGATTTGCTCGATAAGATTTTGTTCAACTGCAAGGATTGGCTTAAACGGATCGAAGAGTTCATCAGCTCGAGCGAAGAAACGCTGCTCAACGAATTTCTGGAACTGGAGGTTTATCCGGTATTAAAACATATCGAAAAAGGCCATCCGCAGGCTGCGGCCTTGGTGCAGCAATATTTCGCGGCGATTAATCCTGCCGATGGCATTGCTTTCGAAAACAGGAGAACGCTCGAAACTTCCATGCAGTTCATCAATACTTCCGTTAGCGAATATTTGGACGAAGCCCAACAGGCTTTGCAGGCTACTTATCCCTGCTATTTTGCCAAATTCAGGACCGATGGGGTAGAATACGACATTTATATTGGACAGGATATCGCGCCTGACATACCTTTTGATTTGTTGTACCTCAAAAATATCCGTTTGTGGCAATTAACGGCCATGGTAGAGGTGGCGCGTTTAACCAATGGATTGGTGAGCCAAATGCCAAGGGCTTTGTTGACTACGCAACTGATTTTTGTCCACTCTAACCCGATTGATATCAGTTTTAGGAATGACGAGCGCAGGTTCGACGTAGAAGGAGCTTATAACATCCGCTATGAGGTAGTGAAGAAAAGGATAGACAAGGTTTTGGTAAAAGGCACTAACGAACGCCTGACCCAACCCGGCAAAATTGCCCTGGTTTATTTCAATGCCTACGAAGCCAACGAGTACCTCGAGTATATCAAGTATCTGCAAGAACAAGGCTTTTTAAACAACGACCTCGAAACCCTCGAATTGGAGGAACTGCAGGGCGTAAGCGGGCTCAAGGCGCTGCGGGTAGGGGTAAACTACATGTCCTGCGATTTTTACGACGAGCAGTGGACCAAGCTGAAAAAGACCATCAAGAAGAGCCCATTGAAGAAAGAGAAGGCATAGGTTTTGTTAGATTTGATTTGTACACCTATAGGCAGACAATTTCTATTTGGTTTGCCAAAGAAAGGGAGTATGAATGACCCTTTGGATAAGGAGAGTATAAAATAATGAGCTTTAATGAAATACTATTGCTTTTAATAGGGATGGCCTCTCTTTTATCTTGTACTTGGCTATTGTTCCATATGTTTAGAGAAACGAAAGAAGGATATAAAAGTGGTTTTGGCAATGATATAAAAATATATGTAGGATGTATTTTCGGAATTATATTGGGGATTGTTTTGATATTTAAATCGTTGTTCTAAAAAATAATGCTCCTTAAGCCAACAATAAATCAGCGATGAACAGAGCATTCATAAAAGATATAGAAAAACAGTATATAGATGCAGTTAAATTTTATGAAGAAGAGATAAGGGGAAGCAATGTTCCTGATGTTGATTGTTTTATAAATTTAGCTTTTTTGTATTGGTCTTTTGCAACTGAACAAATTGAGTTTAATGATCCTAATAACATACCTGATGAATGGAGTGTAATTGGAGAAAAGAACTTCTTGCCGACGATAGATAAGGGTTTGAAAAATTATCCTGATCATTTAGAGCTGGTTTTTTGGAGGCGATACCTATCTCATAGACTTTATTTTACATCTGATTTCACGGAGAATGATTGTAAGGCTATATTGGAAACGAACAGAAACCAAGGTGTCCTGGTACCTTATTTTTTTCTTTACTTATTTGATAAAGAAGCTTATGCTGATGAAATAGTTGAATTGAGGAGGGTATGTAATGAATTGCCTACTGCGAAAAATCTTTATATCAGCACTTTTATTGGGAAGTGATTTCTACATCTTCCTAATTTGTCAGGATTTGCCAATCTACCGGAAGGTAGGCAATCTCAAATAGAAGAAACTATTAGCTTGTTTGTCGGCCATAGGTTTACAGATAATCGATTTCAAGGATAAATTTCATCCAAAAACCTCCTTTTCGCCCATCTAAAGCCCATTTAATTTTATCTGACAAATAAATGATATGCATCATCAAAATCATTTCTACATTTGCTTAACGGTGTTAGATTATTTTATATCATTTAACCGGCCATGGGAAGTAAAGAAAGAATCCAGCGACAAAAAGAAGATACCCGCAAAGGGATATTGGATGCGGCCTTGCAGATTGTGAAGCACGAGGGTTGGAATGCGCTGAGCATGCGGAAGATCGCAGATGCCATTGAGTATACCGCGCCTATTATTTACGAATACTTCCCCAACAAAGAAGGCCTATTGATAGAACTGACCCGCCAAGGCTATGCCATTCTGGGCAAAAAGATTAAAAAAGCCCAAGACAGCGAAACCGAACCGGCACAGCAACTGGAAGCCATGTGGATGGCCTACTGGCAATTTGCCTTCAACTGCAAGGAAATGTACCAGCTGATGTACGGTGTTGACATGAACTGCTGCGAGCTCAAAAAATCGTTGCCCGAAGCAGAATATACAACCAAGCTTTTTTCAGATGCCATCGACAAGCTCGTTACCAAAGAGCCGCGACCAGAAGATATCATCTGTTTAAAATATTATACTTTTTGGTCGGTTATACACGGCCTGATATCGATCAACCTAACACAAAAAGGTACCAACGAAGAAATTAATCAGCAGATTTTGAGGGGCGCTATCCAGGCGATTATCAGAACCATCAACGATTAAAATTTTTTCGACTTCTACTTAACACTGTTAGATTAATTTATTAACGTAAAATAAACATTCAAATCCCAATAATCATGCAATATATCTCCAATTTCACTCCGTTACTTAACAATGTTAAGTTATCTAACTATGTTAGATTTTTTGCCTTAGCTACAGTCTTGTTCTTGGCAAGCTGTGCAGGCAAACAAGAGCAGGCCCAGGTTGCCCAAGCTCCGTCATTACCTGTAATTACCATTAGCCAAGGCTCTCAAGAAACATTTGTTGACTATCCGGCTGCTATAGAAGGTGCTGCCGACCTAGAAATCCGCCCGCAGGTTTCGGGTACCATAGACCGTATTTATGTAAACGAGGGCCAGTTGGTGAACAAGGGCCAGTTGTTGTTCCAAATTTCGCCATTGCCGTTTAAGGCCCAACTCAATAATGCCAAAGCCGCTTTGCAGGCTGCACAGGCTGCGGTTTTAAATGCACAGTTGGAAATAGATAAGCTTACCCCATTGGTACAGAACAAAGTGGTTTCTGCTTTTCAATTGCAAACGGCAAAAACTGCACATCAAATTGCGGTAGCTAACGTAGAACAGGCTAAAGCCAGCGTAAACAATGCCCAAATCAATTTGGCTTATACCGAAATCAAGGCACCCATTAGCGGTTACATTGGCCGCTTGCCCAAAAAACAAGGCAGTTTGGTTGGTCCGGCAGATCCAGAAGCGTTAACCAACCTTTCCGACGTGCACGAGGTACATGTGTATTTTTCTTTGGCCGAAACCGATTTCATCAATTTCAATGCTAAATACGAGGGCAATTCGGTAAACGAAAGGCTCAAGCATTTGCCTCCGGTTTCGTTGGTCTTGGCCGACCAGACTTTATATCCTGCCAATGGCAAAATAGATATGGTTGATGGCCAGTTCGACAAAACTACCGGCGCCATTACTTTAAGAGCCAGTTTTCCTAATGCCAAAGGCGTATTAAGATCGGGCAACACCGGCAAGGTAAGGTTGGGCATGGCGCACAACAACGTGTTGTTGGTTCCACAGGCATCGACCATCGAAATACAGGACAAAGTATTTGTATATGCCGTTGGCAAAGACAACAAAGTAAGCAAACGTCCCATTAAGGTGCTGGGCACAAGCGGTACCAATTATTTAATACAAGATGGCCTAAAATCGGGCGAGCAGATTATTGCCAAAGGTTTCGAGAGCTTAAAAGAAGGCGACTTGATCCAGCCAGAAATCAGCAAACCCGTAACTGCCTATAACGCTACAAAATAAGACAAAATTATGTTCAAAATATTTCTAAACAGGCCGGTACTCGCTACGGTCATCTCTATCCTATTGGTTATACTTGGGGTTTTAGGGCTGTCTAAATTGCCCTTGCAGCAATTTCCTGATATAGCGCCACCGGCGGTTCAGGTCATGGCTTTCTACCCAGGTGCCAACGCCGAAACGGTATTACGTTCGGTAGCGCCATCGCTGGAAGAATCCATCAACGGTGTCGAAAACATGAGCTATATGAGCTCTACGGCCAGTAATGATGGTTCGTTGGTCATTACCGTTTATTTTAAATTGGGTACCAATCCCGATCAGGCCGCTGTAAACGTACAAAACCGCGTGGCCCAAGCCACCAGCCAATTGCCTGCCGAGGTGGTGCAGGCCGGTATTACCACAGCCAAGCAACAAAATAGCTTGATTATGGTGGTCGATTTGTTCACTGACGATGAGCAAAACTACGACCAGACTTTCTTGGCCAACTATGCCCAAATCAACATCATTCCTGATATTAAACGTATTCCGGGTGTAGGCTCGGCAACCATTTTTGGTGGTAACAAAGACTACTCGATGCGTATCTGGCTCAACCCTGCTAAAATGGCGACTTACAACCTGACGCCAAAAGAAGTGATGGGCATTATTCAGGATAAAAACCTGGAAGCGGCGCCTGGCAAGTTCGGCGAGAGCAGCAAAGAGGCTTTCGAATACGTGATTACCTACAAAGGCAAGCTCAACAAACCAGAAGAATATGGCGATATGGTGATCAAAGCCAATCCCGATGGTTCGGTATTAAGGTTGAAAGACTTGGCCAGAATTGAATTTGGGGCCTATTCGTACACCAACTTCACCCGTGTAAACGGCAAGCCCGGGGTTAACATCGGTATCGTGCAGCTGGCGGGCTCCAACTCGAACGAAATTCAGATCGCGATAGACAAGCTGATGCAAAAACTATCAAAAGACTTTCCGAAAGGCGTAAAACATCTCATTTTATACAATACCAAATATTCGTTAGACCAGTCTATCGATCAGGTAATCCACACCTTAATCGAGGCATTTATCTTGGTGTTTATCGTGGTTTTTGTGTTCCTGCAGGATTTCAGGTCGACCCTCATTCCAGCCATAGCTGTGCCGGTGGCCATTTTGGGAACTTTCTTCTTTATGTGGATTTTTGGTTTCTCTATCAATCTGCTTACCCTGTTTGCATTGGTGTTGGCCATTGGGATTGTGGTAGATGATGCCATTGTGGTGGTAGAGGCGGTTCATGCCAAAATGGAACACCGGCATTTGCCTCCTAAAGCGGCAACGGCTTCGGCCATGAGCGAGATTACCGGTGCCATTATTTCCATCACCCTCATCATGTCGGCGGTATTTTTGCCGGTAGGCTTTATGGAAGGCTCAACAGGCTTGTTTTACAGACAGTTTGCCTTTACCCTGGCTATTGCCATCGTCATTTCGGCGGTAAATGCCTTGACTTTAAGCCCTGCGCTGGCGGCCTTGTTCTTGAAAGAGCACAATCCGGCTACTGGCGAAAAGAAAACCTTTAAGCAGAAATTCTTTGCTGGCTTTAATTCCGGTTTCCAAAAAATAACTGATCAATATACCAACGGCCTTAAATTTCTAATCAAGTTCCGTTGGGCTACCATGGTGGCATTGGTTGCGGTAATTGTGGCTACAGGCGTGATGATCAAACGTACGCCATCGGGTTTTATTCCTTCAGAAGACCAAGGTTTTATCGCTATTTCGCTGTCGATGCCTGCCGGTGCTTCGTTAGACCGTACAACGGAAGTCATCAAGCAGTTGGAGGGTATTTTGGGATCGATGGAATCGAAACAAACCTTGATGGGACTTTCTGGTTTCAACATGCTCACCCAGTCGTCGAGCCCTTCGTCGGGTGTGGCTTTTGTATTGCTGAAACCAACCAAAGAGCGCGGAAAAATCAAGGATATCGATGGCATTATGGGCGAGGTACGACAAAAACTGGCCGCCATTAAGGGTGCCAATTTCTTTGTGTTCACTTTCCCAACCGTGCCGGGTTTCAGTAACATTGACGGTTTAGATATCGTATTGCAAGACAGAACGGTAGGCAAACTGGACAAGTTTAGCGAAGTTTCGTCCAATTTTATTGGCGAGTTGATGAAACGCCCGGAAATTGCGGTAGCCTTTACCTCGTTCAGGTCTGATTATCCCCAGTTGGCCATGGAGCTTGACGAGGTTAAAGCGGCCCAGCTAGGCGTAAGCGTAAGAGATATCCTACAAACCATGCAGGCCTATTTTGGTAGTGCCCAAACTTCCGATTTCAACCGTTTTGGCAAATATTACCGCGTGGTGGTACAAGCCGATCAGGAAGACAGGGCCAATCCGGCAGCCATGGATGGCGTGTTTGTCAAGAACAACAGGGGCCAAATGGTACCTATCAATACCTTGGTGAAATTGACTCGGGTTTATGGTCCAGAAACGGTATCACGTTACAATCTGTTCAGTTCCATCGGCTTAAATGCCATTGCCAAACCGGGTTACAGTTCGGGCGATGCCATTAAAGCGGTAGAAGAAGTGGCTGCCAAGCATTTGCCGGGTGGTTATAGCTACGAATTTTCGGGGATGACCAAAGAAGAGATTTCTTCGGGCGGCCAGTCGGTGGTTATTTTTATCCTGTGCCTGCTGTTTGTTTATTTCTTGTTGTCGGCGCAGTATGAGAGCTATATCCTCCCTTTTTCGGTTATCTTGTCTATTCCAACCGGTATATTCGGCGTATTTGCAGCTATCGGTTTTACCGGTATCTCTAACAATATTTATGTGCAGGTAGCCCTGGTGATGCTGATTGGCTTGCTGGCCAAAAATGCCATTCTGATTGTAGAATTTGCCATCCAGCGCAGAAGAGCCGGACAAACCCTGCTGTCGTCGGCCTTGGAGGCGGCCAAATTGCGCTTGCGCCCGATTATCATGACTTCTTTGGCCTTTATTGTAGGGATGATCCCGATGATGAGGGCTACAGGTCCATCGGCATTGGGTAACCACTCCATCAGTATCGCAGCCGCTGGCGGGATGCTTTCGGGGGTACTGCTTGGCGTATTCTTTATTCCGGTACTTTTTATCCTCTTCCAGTTTTTACAGGAAAAAATCACGGGTGCGCCTACAAATGTGCACCACGAAGAAAATCATCATTTAGTTCACGATGGAAAATAACCAAACTACCACGCAAGAGCCTTCGCCACTCGAAGAGTTTTTGCCCCTCGTTTCTTCATGGTTGAAGAAATGGTATAACTAAAATTAGTATAAATAACAGATGAAAATATTGATAAATAGCTTTTTGGCCCTGCTGATTTTGGCCATAAGCAGCTGTAGCCTCACCAAAAACATCGCCAACCCCATGAAGGATGTGCCGATGAACTTTAGGGATGGCAATACAGATACCAACAGCATCGGTGCGTTGCCGGTAAAGGATTTTTTTGCTACGCCGACCATCCGCAATTTGATTGATAGCGCCTTGTTGCGAAACATCGACCTACAAATGGCACTGAAAAACATCGAGGCCTCGGAGCTGATGCTGCAAAGGGCAAAAATGGGCAATGTGCCCCAGCTGAACCTACAGGTTACGGCCAGTTCTAACCGTCCGTCGGATAACAGCTTGAACGGATTGAGCACTTCGCAGTTTTTAAAAACTACACATATCGAAGATTTCAATGCCAATTTAGGCTTGAGTTGGGAAGCCGATATTTGGGGCAAGATCAAGAAACAAAAGGAGGCCGCTTATGCCGGTTACCTGCAATCGGCCGAAGTAAAGAAAGCGGTGCAGACCCGTATTGTAGCCGAGGTGGCTACGGGCTTTTACCAGTTGCTGATGTTGGATGCGCAATTGAAAGTGGCGCAGCAGAATATCGAGCTGAATACCAATACACTTAAAATGATCAAAATGCAGTTTGATGCCGGTCAGGTGAGCTCGTTGGCCATTCAGCAGGCTGAAGCCCAGTTGCTGAACGCTACTCAATTGATCCCGCAGCTTACCACAGCCATCAGCATTCAGGAAAACGCGCTGAGCGTATTAACCGGCAAGTTTCCAACGGCCATTGAGCGTGCGGCTACTTTAGCACAATTAACCGTTCCCGATCAGTTGGCCGTAGGGGTACCCGCAAATTTGTTGAGCATTAGGCCTGATGTAAAAAGCATGGAATTGGGCCTGAGAATTGCCAATGCCAAAGTGGGCATAGCCAATGCCATGATGTACCCCAGCCTAACCATTTCGGCCAGTGGAGGTTTAAATTCTTTTAAGGCCAGCAATTGGTTTAACATTCCGGCATCGTTATTTGGCGTAGTGGGAGGCGGCATTACGCAACCTATTTTTCAGCGGAAGGAATTGAAAACCCAGTTCGAACTGGCTAAAATAGAAAGGGAAAAATCGGTGTTGCAGTTTAGACAGACCGTCATTGGGGCCGTTGCCGAAGTTTCGAACGAGCAGGCCAAGTTGATCAATCTCAAAAACGAATATGCCACCGTGCAAACCAGGGTGCAAACCTTACAGTTGGCTGTTAAAAACGCAGACCTGCTCTTTAAAAGCGGGATGGCCAATTATTTAGAGGTAATTACCGCCCAAGGCAATCTGTTAAGAGGCGAATTGGATTTAACCACCATTAAAACGGCACAGCTTAATGCCGGTGTGGCTTTATACCGTGCATTAGGCGGCGGTTGGCAATAGGCATTTAATCATCACACAATAAAAACCATAGCTTTTCGCTATGGTTTTTTTGTTTAACCCTGGGTTAATTAAATTCTAGAAAATATAAATTATATTGGCTAGCGATTTTAATCTACCTAAACCAACAAAATGAAACATCGATTACCAATGCTGACAGCCCTGCTGCTCATTGTTATGGCTAATGTGGCCAACAGTCAAAACCTTGTACCCATTAAAGAAGTCGACAATACCATTGTACAGCCCATTAACTGGACGCGATTTAAGAAAAAAATACCTCATGATGACTTGGCCAATACCGTAAAAGCTACGTTGTTAAATGTCAATAAATTTGCACTTGGCGCTTGGTATCGCGACCTTAAAAAGTACCAGACAGATTCGACGGGTTATCTCGACCTGAAAAGCAAATCGAAGGTAAACGAATACAGGTATCGTTTCCCTGCCGGAATGGCTTTTGGCTTGGCTATCGCTATCAAAACCGGCATATACGACCCTAAAGTAACAGGTCAATCGTTACAGGAAGCTCAAGAAAAAGCAGTTCTGATGATCAAATCGGTTGCCTACGACCATAAAATCAATGCTACGCGAAGTGTTTGGGGTGGGGATTGGCAGGCCGCCCACTGGGCTTATTATGCCGGATATGGCGCTTGGCTTTTATGGGAAGATTTTGCACCGAAAGACCAGTCCAATATCATCCGGATGATTGTGGCCGAAGCAGACCGGTTTTTGCCAACCAAGCCACTTTATTACAAGGATAGTACTGGAAAGGTAATCTTTAAGGGAGATTCCAAAATAGAAGAAAATGCCTGGAATGCAGAATTGCTGTATTTGGCGGCCGAAATGATGCCAAAGCACGCTCATGCCGGTAAATGGCTTTATAAAGCGGCCGAGTACCTCATTGCTGCCACAGCTTTGCCTTCTGATTTGAAGAATTCCAAAATCATACACGGACGTCCGGTAAGCAGCTGGGTAGAGGGTTATAATGTAGAAGAACCGGGGTTTGTGATTAACCATGGCATTATTCATCCTACTTATAATGCACTCGCTTCGATGATCAATGCACCGATTGTGTTTTCGTTGGTTGGGAAGCCGACACCCGAAGCCGCCCGGTTTAACCTTGATAAAATTTATTACTCGGTAACTTCCTATCGCTTTTCATCGCCTCCTTACAAGGCTCCTGGAGGGACCATGTATCAGGTTGGTAGTCCCGAGGTTTATTACCCAGAGGGTTCTGATTGGGGTTTAGGGGTTTACGATACCTATGCCAATCTCGATATTGCCGCTTTTACTTACGGTTGGGATGATAAAGCGCTTAACCATAAAGGAAAATATTGGGCAAAACTGCACACCGATAAAGTATGGGCACAGCAGCAACGCTTTGCCGATGGGCATACCTATACCGGCGATGACGAAAACAGCTATCCGGGTAGGGAAGAAGCTATTGCCACCAGAATGGCCTCGGCTTGGATGACCATGTGGCTACAAAAACAAGTACCGGCAGTTTATGACAATAAACCCATTGAGCAATAAGTGCATTTGCTTTTAAATTGTCGTAATTTGACAAATAAAATGAGGAGGCTAAAATCAGTAGAAATATGAAAATCTTTAAATATTCGATACACTGTTTGTTGTTCTTGCCCGTGTTTGCCTTTGCCCAATTGGCGAAAGTAGAGAAGGTGATGGATTCATGCATCAATCAGCGCAACTTTAACGGGGCTGTGCTCATTGCCAAGAACGGCAAAATCGAATATTTGAAATATACGGGTTTGGCCAACAGGCATTACGATATCAAGTACGGCGAAACCACAAGGTATCAGATTTGGTCGCTCACCAAAACGTTTACCACGGTTTTGATAATGCAACTTTATGAGCAAGGCAAAATCAACCTCGATTCTACGATTTCAGCCTATATTCCCGATTATCAGGGAGAAGGAGCGAAAAAAGTCACGGTCAGAAACCTACTTACCTACAGCAGCGGCCTGTTCCATAAAGACATCAGCACCCCCGAAATGATCCACGAAGCCTACAACAAAACCATTTGGGGCCTCGACGACTTCATTAAAAGATACCTTTCCGAAAAATTGATTGATACGCCGGGTACCAAGTTCTCGTATAACAACGGCGATTTTATATTGTTGGGCAAGATTGTCGAAAACCTTTACCACAAATCCTTTGAGCAAGTGTTGAGGGAGAAGATTTTGATTCCGTTGAAAATGACCGAAACGGATTTCTATCACCACGATGACATCGTCAAAAACATGGATGAGGGTTATTCGCCCCGCGAAAACAACGTGAAGGAAGTTTACATGCCCACAAACGTATACATTGATAATTTTTACTCGGCAGGTGCCATGTATTCTACGCCAAAAGACCTGCTCAAATTTGATCAGGCCATTTTCAACCATCAGATCCTCAAAAAGGAAACCGTACAGCTCATGACAACTAGCTACCCGAAACTGGGCGATGTAGCCTTTGGATTTTGGGTTTATCCGATGAAATTTGGCAAGGTAGAAACCATTTTAGCCGAAAGACAGGGTGGAGGCTATGGACATACGGCCAATTGGGTACACTTAATTGATAAAGGACTAACTTTTATACTCATTTCCAATACCACCGAAATAGACGAGCTGAACAAAATGCGGATGAAGGTGATCGGCGCTTACCTGGGGCAATAAACCCTAGGCTTTGACCAAAGCGCTCCTTATTTTTTGCATTTGACGAGCAGGAAGGGCTGGCTTTCTTGAATGGGAATGATTTCGAACAGTCCGTAAGGGCCAAATTCTGCGTGGACCGATTCTTCGTCATAAAAGAACATTTGCACGCCCTCGAATATTTCATAGCGGTCTTTGCTTAAAAACTTGCCTTGTGCATAGGTAGGAGCTGTTTTGGAAATGGCCGTAAATACCATATAACCATGCTCGGCTAGCTGGTTATAACAATCGCTGATGAGTTTTTTTCGGTCTTTGTCATCCAGCAAATGGATGAGGGCGTAGCAAAACAGGCCATTGTATTTGTTATTGTCGAAAGGCATGTCGGTTACCGAACCCTGATAGATGTTCATGGCTGTTCCGTAGTGTTTTCGAGCCATTTCGATAGCTGTTTTTGAAATTTCGATACCGGTTACGGCCATGCCGTTAGCTACAAAAAGCTGGGCATTGCGTCCGTAGCCCACTCCAGGAACCAATACGTTTTTTACTGATTTTTCAAGAAAAAAGTCCTTGGTCAGTACGGCCGATTGTGCAGGTTCGAAGCCCCACATTTCCTGTTTTTCGCTAAAGGCCTTTTCCCAGAATGCGGGTTTTTCGGTTTCGTTTGCCATGAGTTATTGCTATGATGTTGCATTTGCAGTTTAGGAAGAAACCTTAAATATTTGAAAAACTTGTCCTAACTTGTTGAAATAATCGCTTGGAGCTCTGTTTCGAGGTCGGGCAATTTAGAAACGATGATATCCCAAAGATGTCATAGTCTACACCAAAATAATCGTGGATTAACCGGTTACGCGTATTTGACATTTTTCGCCATTCCACGTTAGGATATAGCGATTTAAACTCGGGGTCAACTTTGGCGCTAGCTTCGCCGATAATTTCTAAGCTTCTGATAAGGGCTCTTGATAGTACAGGGTCGTTAACCACATGATCCTTTTCCTTTCCTTGAGTTGCACCAAGTACAAAGGAAACCTCATCAAGCATGTGTTTGAGCAACTCTATGTTAGATGGCAACACGTTCAGCTTGTTTTAGGATGTGTGAGCCGATGTATTTATTCAAAGACTGTGGAGTTACCACTTCAACTTTCCTGCCTAACAAATCCTCTAAAAAGAATGATAGTTCCATAAAATTATCATAGTTCTTCTGTTCGGGAACAAAATCAACCAAAAGATCTATGTCGCTTTCTGCATTGAATTTTCCAGTAACAAACGAGCCAAATATACTTAGGGTCGAAACACCATAAGATTTCAACTTCTGGCCATTGGCCTTAAGCAATGATATTAACGTCCGTTTATTTTGAACTGCAGGTTGCATAATACAAAGTTACTAAATTATCACCATTGTAACCATTGTTAAAAGGTTAAGGCATAATCGAAAACTTTCTTAAACAAAAACCGCCTCTAATTTCCATTAAAGACGGTTGAATATTTTAAGTGTTCCCGAAGGGATTCGAACCCCCATCATCAGAACCGGAATCTGACATTCTATCCATTGAACTACGGAAACAGAATTGGCAAATATAGCTAATCTGCTGCTTAATTTGCTCATCGCTTTTAAAATCGTCGCTTAAAATTGCCATAATTTTAGAGCAAAGCCCAAAAAGCAGTTTGATTTGGCACTGGGGAATGTTTCGGTTTCTTAACTATTATTTAACCTCAAAAAGGATATTTTGAACCGATTATAGTTTGCATTCTGAAAAGAAAAAGCCATTTTTGCAAAAAAAAGACGGAATAGATTGCTTATGTAAATTTAAAATTTAACGGATTATGGAAGAACTGCTAGTAGAAGAAGTGTTGCAACTAATAGAAAATGAGAGCGATAGGCAGTTAAAGGCGTACCTGAACGAGCTGAATATATCCGATGTAGAACAGCTCATCGACGAACTTCCACAATATGCCGTTAAGTTTATAGAAACCCTTTCTACCAAAAGGGCAGTCAATGTATTCCGTATTCTCGATTTCCCGACGCAGGAAAGGATCATCAAAAAACTGCAGAGCAACAAACTGACCGAAATCATCAGGCAACTGCCTCCCGACGATAGGACGGCCTTACTGGGCGAACTGAAGGGCGATGCAGTAAAAAAACTGCTCATTTTGCTGCCCGACAACGACCGGATCGAAGCCCTACACCTGTTGGGTTACGAGGAAGACAGCGTAGGCCGTTTGATGACCCCCGATTTTATTGCGGTTAAAACCGATTGGACGGTTAGCCGTGTGCTTTCGCATATCCGTCGTTATGGCAAAAACTCCGAAACCATCGATGTGGTGTATGTAATTGACAAAGACGGTGTACTGCTGGATGATATCAGGATCAGGGAGATTTTATTGGCCGATCCCGAAATGCGTATCGGCGATTTGACCGATAACAGGTTGATTTCGCTCAACGTAAACGACCCGCAGGAAGAAGCCATTAACGTGTTCAGGATGAACAACCGGGTGGCCCTGCCTGTGGTCGACGATCAAAATATCTTGTTAGGTATTGTAACGGTTGACGATATTTTGTGGATTGCCCACGAAGAATATACCGAAGACATGCAGAAAATAGGGGGTACCGAGGCTTTGGACGAACCTTACCTCGATATGCCGATTTTTAAGCTGGTCAAGAAAAGGGCAAGCTGGCTAATCGTGCTCTTTTTGGGCGAAATGCTTACTGCAACGGCCATGCAACACTTCGAGATCGAACTCTCCAAAGCGGTGGTGCTTTCTTTGTTTATTCCACTGATTATGAGTAGCGGAGGCAATAGCGGTTCGCAGGCTTCAACGCTGATTATACAAGCCATGGCTTTGGGCGAAGTAACCTTGGCCGAATGGTGGAAAGTAATGCGTCGCGAAATTGTTTCCGGACTTTTGCTGGGCGTAACCTTAGGAACGATAGGCTTGGTCAGGATTGTTTTGTGGCAAAGCCTCCATATTTACGATTATGGTACGCATTGGTTCCTGTTGTCGGTTACCATTTTCTTTACGCTGATTGGCATAGTACTTTGGGGAAGTTTGATAGGCTCGATGATGCCGATTATCATGAAAAAACTGAAGCTCGATCCGGCCACATCTTCAGCGCCTTTTGTAGCCACCATGGTCGATGTAACCGGTATTGTCATCTATTTCAGCATTGCGGTGCTGATTTTGAGGGGAACGTTGCTTTAGTTCATAAGTTCATAGTCTTTAGTCGATAGTCCATGGTCTATAGTTTATGATGCATAAATTATGGCGAATTTCTAGACAATCAGTCTTTGCATAAAAAAATCCCATAGGCAGTGCCTACGGGATTTTTAAATTAGTTTCCTATTGGTGTTGTCGTTAACAGGCTTTAGGTTTATACGTTAAACCTGAAGTGCATAATGTCGCCATCTTCCACTACGTAGGTTTTTCCTTCTACGCCCAGTTTTCCGGCTTCTTTACAAGCATTTTCTGAACCTAGTGTTACAAAATCGTTGTATTTGATTACTTCGGCACGGATAAAGCCTTTTTCAAAATCGGTGTGGATTACGCCAGCCGCCTGTGGAGCGGTAAAGCCTTTGGTAATGGTCCAGGCCCTTACTTCTTGCACACCAGCGGTAAAATAGGTGTACAAGTCCAGTAGGCGATAGGCGGCTCTGATCAATTTGTTAACGCCCGATTCGGTCAAGCCTAAATCGGCCAAAAACTCCTGGCGCTCTTCATAACTCTCCAATTCGGCAATCTCCGATTCGATTTTTGCCGAAATCACCAAAACTTCTGCATTCTCGTCGGCTACGTTTGCTTTAACTAACTCCACGTATTTGTTGCCGGTCACTACCGAGCCTTCGTCAACGTTACAAACGTACATCACGGGTTTTTGGGTCAATAGGCCCAAATCGCTGATGAAATCGAAATCTTCTGCTTGCAAAGGAGCGGTACGAACCGATTTTCCAGTTTCGAGGTGTGCTTTCACCACGCTCAAAATATCAAAGGTCTTTTTGGCGTCTTTATCGGTTTTGGCTTGTTTTTCTACTTTTTGGATGCGTTTCACCACAGTGTCCAAATCTTTAAGCTGCAATTCGGTATCGATGATTTCGCGGTCGCGGATAGGATCCACAGAACCATCAACATGGATCACATTGCCATCGTCAAAGCAACGCAGCACGTGGATAATGGCATTGGTGGCTCTAATGTTGCCCAAAAATTGGTTGCCCAGTCCTTCGCCTTTCGATGCGCCTTTTACCAAACCGGCAATATCAACGATTTCGATGGTGTTAGGTACCACTTTTTGCGGATTCACGAGCTCGGCAAGCTTGGTTAAGCGATCGTCGGGTACGGTAATTACGCCCACATTGGGCTCGATGGTACAGAACGGAAAATTGGCCGCTTGTGCCTTTGCGTTAGATAAACAGTTAAATAAGGTTGATTTACCCACATTTGGTAAGCCAACTATACCACATTGTAATGCCATTTATGTTTTGATTTACGATTATTGTTCAGTTTTTCAGTTAGCAGTTCTTGGTTGATTGGTTTAGAAAATAAATATCTTCCACCTCCCGTCTTTTCACCCTGCTACCTTTCACGGCCGCAAAGATATTAATTTTTAAGCCCTTTCCCTAGTGTTTTGTAATGGGCAAAAATTAATTATGCTTATCTTTGATTGTAAATCATAATGCCCAAAATAATGGAAAACGAAGAATTAACTCCTGAATCATCAACCCACCCGCAGCTGATTGTAAGCGAAGAAATGCGCAGCTATCTTTATGAGATGGCCAAATGGGCTACCTTTTTAGCGATCGTAGGCTTTGTTTTTACAGGACTAATGGTCGTTAGTGCTTTTACCATTGGAGCCGCTGTGGGTACAAATCCAGAATTAGCCTCCTTAAAATCTATAGCCGCATTGGGGGGCGCGGGTCTTACCCTGGTTTGCCTGTTGTACGCCTTTGCTATTTTTTATCCAAGCCTGCTGCTTTTCAAATACGCTTCGCGTGCTAAGTTAGGGGTTTTGTATGGCGACCAAAATAGCCTGAACGAGGCTTTGTTGAGGTTGAAATCGCTGTTCAAGTATTGGGGCATCATGACCATCGTGCTGATTGGCTTTTATATCATTGCGCTATTTTCTACCGTAATGACGATGAAAGGTTAGCCGAAAGCCCACATTAGCCTCAAAAATTTAAGATGCAAAAAAAATCCCTCAATGTGACTTGAGGGATTGTAAATATTGGTGGTTCTTAGTAAGAAAAATCGTCGTTTTCAGATTTGGTTACGTTATATTCTGCGTTTTCAGAATATTCGTAGCGTTTTTCCACAACTTCCTGATGTGATTTGATGTAATCGATGGTTTCTGACAGGCCTTCGGTGAACTTCTCGAAATCTTCTTTGTATAAAAAGATTTTGTGTTTCACAAAAACGCCGTCTTCCAATCTTTTTTTGCTTTCTGTTAAGGTAAGGTAGTAATCGCCTGAACGTGTCGCTTTTACATCAAAAAAATAAGTCCGTTTACCTGCTCTTACCTTCTTGGAAAAAACCTCTTCTCTCTCTTTGTTGTCAAAATCTCCCATTGTTGTGTGTAGTGTTAGTTTTAGGTTGTCGTAAATATAAAGCAATAATTGTCAAAGTTCAAAATAGAATAACGCAGTTTTTGGTTTTAGTTAAAAAACTGAACTTTATGCTACACGCATGGGTACGGGCGTTTTTTACGGCGGATTAGCTGTTTTCTTCTTCCAATAGTTGGTTGTCGTACATTTCGGCGTAGGCACCCCCTAAATCGAGCAGTTGCTGATGCGTGCCCTGCTCAATAATCCGGCCTTCGTCGAGCACAATAATTTTGTCGGCGTTTTTGATGGTCGATATGCGATGCGCGATCAAAATACTGGTTTTGCCTTTCATAATGGCGCCGAGGTTGCCTAAAATTTCTTCTTCGGTTTTGGTATCTACCGCCGAAAGGCAATCGTCGAAAATGAGGATTTTGGGTTCTTTGATCAGGGCCCGTGCAATAGAAACCCGCTGCTTTTGTCCCCCAGAAAGCGTTATGCCTCTTTCACCCAACATGGTTTCAAATTTAAGGTCAAAATCGATGATATTCTGATAAACGGCTGCATTTTTCGCGGCCTGTTCCACTTGTCCGGGCTCAACTTGGTCTAAGCCAAAGGCGATGTTGTTTTTGATGGTATCCGAAAACAGGAAAACTTCTTGGGGCACAAAGCCTACCTGGTTGCGGTAGCTGTGCAGGTTTAGGCCCTTCAATTCGTTGCCATCGATCTGTATGCTGCCCGAGTCGACGTCGTACATGCGCATAATCAGGTTAGCCAAGGTCGATTTTCCGGAGCCGGTTCGGCCAATGATGGCTAAAAACTGTCCTTTCTCTATCTCAAAGCTTACGTTTTTAAGCGCTTCGATGCCGGTATCGGGATAGGTAAAGCTCACGTTTTTAAAGCTGATCTTGCCTGTAAAGTCTTTTTCTACAGTGTTGGCCGAGCTGATATCGGGCTTCAATTGCAAAAATTCGTTGATGCGCTTTTGCGAGGCGGCCGCGCGTTGGATAAGCGTAGTGACCCAGCCCAACATGGTTACCGGAAAGGTAAGCTGGTTTACATAAACGATAAACTCGGCAATATTGCCCGCCGTAATCGAACCCTCGATTACCTGCTTGCCTCCAATGTACACGGTTAGGGTAGTGCTAAGCCCCACGAGGAGGAGCATCGACGGGAAGAAAAGTGCTTGTACTTTAACCAAACCCATCGAATTGTTCTTGTACGATTGGCTTTCTTCGGCAAAAACATCCTGGGTGTGGTCTTCCCTAACGTAAGATTTGATGACCCTGATGCCCGAAAACCGTTCCTGTACAAAACTCGACAGGCGCGAAAGCTGTTCCTGTATCTTTTCGCTGCGCTGGTTGATGATGGTATTGACATAATAAATGGTCAGTACCAAAATGGGGAGGGGCAACAAACAGTAAATGGCCAAAGTGCTGTTTACCGAAAACATGAAATAAATAATCAGGAAAAACAGTACCGTAGTATTAATGGTATACATGATGGCCGGACCAACATACATCCTTACCCGGTTTACGTCTTCAGTAGCGCGGTTCATCAAATCGCCGGTATTGTTGCGGCGGTAAAAACCGAGGCTCAGCTTTTGGTAATGCGCATAGATTTCGTTCTTCATGTCGAACTCGATGTGCCTCGACATGAGGATGATGGTTTGGCGCATGAAGAAAAGAAAAAGCCCGCGCAACAGGTAAAGCACCAAAATAAGCGCGCCAAAAAAGAAAAGGCTGTTGCTGAAAATATCGTACATCACCTGCTGGCGCTCAAAGCCGTTGCAGAGCTGGTAAATGGCAATGTTCTCGGTAATGAGGTTAAAGGCATGTCCAACCACCTGTGCCGGAACGACCCCAAAAATGTTGGATATCACCACGAAGATCACCCCCGGAATAATCCACCATTTGTATTTGTAAAAGTATTTGTTTAGAAATAGGAGGTGCCTCATGTATAGGCAAAGTTAGCCAAAAGACTTTTCTTTTTTTCGCACTTTACATAAAAACAACGTAAAATAATGGTTTTTTTGTTTTAATTTTGTCCGTATCATTTCAAGAAATTTGTATGTCTGGTAACAGTACTATCGTTCCTTCAGTTTTAGACCAATTAAGTGCATCAGGCCACAAAAAAGTGGTTTTTTGCAATGATCCAGATACCGGATTAAAAGCCATTATTGCCGTACACGACACCACGTTGGGCCCTGCTTTGGGCGGTACGCGTATGTGGACCTACAACTCTGAGGCCGAAGCGCTGGAAGATGTGCTGCGCCTTTCTAAGGGCATGACCTACAAATCGGCCATTACCGGATTGAACCTGGGCGGCGGTAAAGCCGTGATCATCGGCGACCCGAGAAAACAAAAAACAGAAGCTTTAATGCGCAGCTATGGCCGTTTCATCAAAAACATGAATGGCGAGTTCATTACGGCCGAAGACATGGGGACTACCACCAGGGATATGGAGTACATCCGCATGGAAACCAATTATGTTACCGGCGTTCCCGAATCGTTGGGTGGTGCGGGCAACCCTGCGCCATATACGGCAAAAGGGGTGTTTTTGGGCATCAAGGCTTGCGTTAAGGAAGTTTTTGGTACCGATATGCTGGCCGGAAAATCGGTGGTGGTACAAGGTATTGGCAACGTAGGCGAACATTTGGTAGAACTGTTGCGCCAAGAAAACGTAGAAGTTTACATCAGCGATATCAACCAAGACCGTTTGCAGGAAGTGGCTCGTAAATACAAGGCTAAGCCGATTGATGCCGACAAGATATTTACCATTGGAGCCGATATCTATGCGCCATGCGCCTTGGGGGCAACAGTAAACGACAAAACCATCAAAACCATGAAATTTGCCATCATTGCAGGTTCGGCTAACAACCAGCTGGCCGATGAGCAGGTACATGGACAATTGTTGCTGGAAAAAGGCATTTTATATGCGCCAGATTACCTGATCAATGCCGGTGGCCTGATCAACTGCTATGCCGAACTGACCGGTTTTGGCAAGAAAAGAACCATGCAACTGACCGAAAATATCTACGACGCTACCCGCGAAGTGATCAAACTATCAAAAACAGAACAAATTCCGACCAATTTGGCTGCCAGCCGCATTGCCGAAAAAAGAATAAGCGACATCAAAAAAATCAAATCCTCATATTAATTAAACGGTAAAAATACCAATCGTTCTTACATTCATGTTAAACAGAAGGCACCTCCGAATCAAAGTCCTGCAAAATATCTTTGCTTGGCACATGACAGACAAAAAAGACATTGTAAGCAATCAGAAAAAACTGATGCAAAGTATCGACAATGTTTATGAAATGTATATCCGTATGTTGGCCCTTTTGGTCGACGTAACCGAATATACCGCCCACGATGCACTGGAGAGAGCCAACAAGCACCTGCCAACTGCCGAAGATTTGAGCCCGAACCAAAAACTGCTGCACAACAGGTTTGCGGTTATCTTAAAAGAAAACCCAGAATATGTTTCGGCCGTAAACAGGTATCAGGTAAACTGGTTTGCCGATCCGGAATTGGTTAAATCGATCTTCAACAAGCTGAAGACCACCAAAGAGTACGAAGCTTATTTGGCCGAAGAGGCCGAAGAAACCCTGGAAAGCTCGAAAGAAATCATCAAATTCATCTTCCGCAAGCTCCTGCTCAAAAACCAAAATATCATCCAGGCATTTGAAGACAAGTTTATCAACTGGCCGGTAGATAGGGAAGTGATGCAGGGCATGATTGCCAAGACCCTGAAGAACTTTACTTTCGAAGATTCGTTCAAGAACAAGTTGACGCCAATCAGCGCCGACTGGGACGAAGACAGCAAGTTTGTGAAAGACCTGTTTGCCTATACCCTTAAAAACGACGATAAATATCAAGAACTGATTGCCGAGCGCACCAAAAACTGGGAATCGGAGCGTATCGCTTTGATGGATACCATTTTGATGAAGATGGCTATCTGCGAGCTGATGAATTTCCCGTCAATTCCGGTCAAAGTAACCATCAACGAATACCTGGAGCTTTCAAAAGATTACAGTACGCCGAAAAGTAATTCGTTTATTAACGGTATCTTGGACAAGATTTTGAACGACCTGAAAAGAACAAATAGTATCAAAAAAATTGGCCGTGGCCTTATAGAAGACTAATATCCATGAAAAGATTATTGATCGCTGCCTGTGTGGTAATCGCTTTTACCGCCTGTAACAGAAGCAAATCTGATACCATTGAACAAAAAGCAGAAGCGAGTGGCGTGTCGGCTACCGGTGCACCAACTGTGCCTGCCGCCGATGCACCCAAAGTGAAGTTTGAAAAGGAGATTTTCGATTTTGGACAAATTACGCAGGGCGAAAAAGTACATTATGAGTTTAAGTTTAAGAATGAAGGCAAAACACCGCTGATCATCACCAATGCCAGTGCTACTTGCGGTTGTACGGTTCCAGAATATCCTGATGGACCGGTAAAACCAGGCGAAGAAGGCGTCATTAAAGTGGTGTTTAACAGCGAAGGCAAAATGGGCATGCAGGATAAGGTAGTTACCCTGATTTCGAATGCAAATCCCGACATCCCGAAACTGCACCTGGTAGGCGAAGTGAAAGCGAGGCCGTAGTTAGCAGTTTACGGTTAGCAGTTTTCAGTTGGCAGTTTACGGTTTGCAGTTGTATAAGTTGCCACTTTAACAATCCAACAATTTAGCAATAGAACAGTTTCAACAATAGAACAATTTAACAATAAATCAATTTTAACAATTCAACAATAAAACAAAAATAATGACATCAACAGTATTATTACAAGCAGCCGGTAACCAGCTTACGGGTATGGTTATTCCGATGGTTTTGATCATGATCGTTTTTTATTTCTTCATGATTAGGCCACAGGTAAAAAAAGCCAAAGACCACAAGAAATTGGTAGAAGAACTTAAAATCGGCGATAAAATCGTAACTACCGCTGGCATTCATGGCAAAATTGTTGGCAGCAACGATACTACTTTTTTGATTGAAGTAGAAGGCGGTACCAAAATCCGTTTTGATAAAACAGCCATTTCTTTAGATGCAACCAAAGCTGCTGCGCCTAAAGCATAATTGTTTTTGAATGATAAAAAGCCGCTCTTCCGACAAAGGGGAGCGGCTTTTTTTGTATTTTTACCTCCATGCCATTGATCAAGCTAAATAAACTGGAAAGAAAGCGTTTGGGAACGCTCATTGCCTGTTTAATCTGTGCCATAGGCGCTTGGCTGTTCATGGCATTGAATGGCAAGTACAAATACGTAGCCAAAACGGAGCTTCTGTATAAAGACGAGCCTCAGAACAAGGCGTTTAAGCCTTTGCAACCTGATCGGGTTAACCTGCAGGTAGAAGGAACGGGCTGGCAGCTGCTGTTTTCGCGCCTGCGCATCAAACCCCAATCTATTACCGTAAGCTTAGAAAAGCTCAACAATCGCAGTTACATCCTGTTTTCAGACCAGCTGGAACAGATCAATAAGCAATTGGAAACCTCGCAAAGGGTAATTTCGGTAAAGCCGGATACGCTTTATTTCGATTTTTCTAAACGCACCATTAAGCGCATTCCAATTAAATTGGTGTCCGACCTCAGCTTTGTAAAGCAGTATGGTATTGCAAGTCAGGTACAGCTTACGCCTTCGTACGTTAATATTTCTGGTCCGCAGGAAGAACTGGCCAAAATTAGCCAATGGTATACCGATACCCTGAAACTGGCCGATTTGCAACAAACCGTCAATACCCGGCTAGCCATTAAGCAAACCAATTCTAATAATGTAAGCGTTTATCCCAGCAGCGTTGGGGTAAAAATACCGGTTGATGAATTTACCGAGAAAACGGTTGATGTGCCCTTAAAAATCATCAACAACAGCGATTATTACGATGTAAAGCTTTATCCCAAGAAAGTACAGGTCACCTTCATGGTGGCGCTTTCGAGCTATCAGGAAGTGGATGAGGATTTTATAGAGGCTACTTTAGACCTTAACGAATGGAAAAACCTGCATCACGATAAACTAACCGTCAAACTGACCCGTTTTCCCGAATATTGCACCCTGGTAAAGGTGGTGCCGCGAAAAATCAATTTTATCATCGAAAAATAATGCTGAAGATAGGAATAACAGGTGGCATCGGCAGTGGCAAAACCACGGTTTGCAAAGTATTCGAAACCTTGGGCATCCCGGTTTTTTATGCCGATACCGTAGCCAAAGAGCTCATGGTAAGCGATCCTATTTTGATAGCCGGCGTCAAAAAGGCCTTTGGACAGGAGAGCTACGCGGCAAGTGGTGCACTCAATAACAAGCATATTGCGCAGATCGTGTTTAACAATCAGACAGAACTCGATAAGCTCAATGCCTTGGTGCATCCGGCCGTATTCAGGGCTTTCGATAGCTGGGCAAAAAAAGTGCCTTCAAATGTTCCCTATACTTTAAAAGAAGCGGCTTTGTTGTTTGAAAGCGGTTCTTATCAAATGTGCGACAAAAATATACTGGTAACGGCGCCGCTCGAGCTTAAACTGGCCAGGGTCATGCAACGCGATGGTGCTAGTCGCGAACAGGTATTGGCCCGTATGGATAAGCAATGGAGCGACGAGCAAAAAAGCAAAATGGCCGATTACTTTATCGGAAATACCGAGCATCAATCCATTATCCTGCAAGTATTGGCGCTTCACGAACAGTTTTTGAAGCTTTAATCATCCACACATGTCAAATTCTGTTGCAATTCTCAACGATTTTATCGTTCAAACCAAAATTGGCCTCTTCTGTAGCTACGGCAACTTCTACCTCGATCCAAAAGAACCTGTGGTGGAAGCGGTTATTTCGCACGCCCATGGCGACCACGCGGTAAGTGGCAATCAAAATGTTTATTGTACGGCGCCCACCGCGGCTTTTATGCAACACCGTTATCGCAAATTTGCGGCAGCGCACTTTCATTTAAAGGCCTATCACGAAGTTTTTAACCTCAAGGGCGTAGCCATCAGTTTTTATCCGGCCGGACACATGTTGGGCTCGGCACTGGTATTAATGGAATACAAAGGCGTGAGGTATCTTTATACCGGCGATTACAAGCTGGAGGCCGATTCGACCTGCGAGCCTATCGAATTGGTGCAGGCCGATGTGCTGCTGACAGAAACTACATTTGCCACTGCCGAAACCAAACATCCCGATGCGGTTGAAGAAATCAAAAAACTGAATGCGGTGGAGGCCAATATCATGCTGGGTGCCTATGCCTTGGGCAAGAGCCAACGCCTCATCGCTTTGCTTAACGAGCACTGTCCGCAAAAACGCATTTTGTTGCACCATAGTATCATGCCCTTTGCCCGGTTATACGAAGAAATGGGCGTTAAGCTTGGGCAATATGAAGTGTACGACAGAAAGGTGATGAAGCAAAATCAGGCCAATATGGTGTATATAGTGCCTCCAATGGTATACAATAGCTACTTCAGGGCAATCAATGTCATCAGGGTTTTTGCAACGGGATGGAAAAATCTGCAAAAAAATAACGAAATTCAGCTCTACATTTCAGACCACGTAGATTGGGATGCAATTTTAGAGACGATAGCTGCCGTAAAACCTAGAGAAGTATGGACCACCCATGGCAGCGGAACAGCGTTGCAAACTTACCTCGCACCAAAATTGGTCGTTAAATTGCTTAATCAATGAGAGAAGGAACCGACTATTATCTTAACGAAGATGGGTTAATGGTTTTTACGGCCGAATATCACCTTAAAAGGGGGTATTGTTGTAAGAACAAGTGTAAGCACTGCCCGTGGAATTATGGGAAAGATAATAGCCGAAAAAGAGCTTCTGCTACCCAGTTTGAAAAACGCGATCCAAACCATGCAACTACAAAAGGAGATTAAGGCTTCAAAATTTGAAAATGTTTTCCAGCAGGCACTGGTTAATCTGACCTATACCTATTTTTGGAGCAGCCAGAAAGTAAAAGACATGCTGAATGTGTACGACATTACGCAGCAGCAATTCAATGTGCTCAGGATATTGAGAGGGCAGCACCCAAGCCCCTCTACCATCAACCTCATCAAATCGAGGATTTTGGATAAGATGAGCGATACATCCAGAATCGTTGACAGGCTTATTCAGAAAGGCTTTGTTGAAAAAACCGTCAATGTACACGATAAGCGTGCCGTGGATATCATTATTACAAGCAAGGGGCTGGCCCTGTTGCGAAAAATGGATAAAGAAGTAGATTTTTCTACTTTCATTGTCAACAGCCTTACCGAAGATGAAGCCGAACAGCTGAATGTTTTGCTCGACAAAATGAGAGGCTAGTGCCCGTGTCCGGCGCTGTAAAAACCAATTAAGGCAATCCCGATACCTAATAGTACGGCCAGCATTTTACGTTTGTTGATTTTGTGGTCGGCACTCGATTCGAAAAGAATGGTGGTAGAAATGTGCAGGAATATGCCAATTACAATGCCCATTATCTTGTTGTAGTAAGGTTCCATGCCGCTAATGCTGCCATTGCCGAGGCTGGTACTGAAATAATAGCCTGCTGGAGCCATAATGGCAAATAAAACAATGTAAAAGATTATTCCCTTGGCCTTAAAATGGTTTTGCATCAAGATGCTGGCCAAGGCAAAGGCCGCTGGGATATGGTGCAGGGCAATGCCGAAAATAAGTTCATTGTTGGGGTCTTTGGCCAAAGGCATACCTTCTAAAAAAGCGTGCAGGCAAAGGCTGATCATAATGCCCCAGGGAAAAACGTGTCCATCGTGGTGCTTATGGATATGGCCATGTTCTACGCCTTCCGAAAACTGCTCCAAAAATATCTGCAGCAAGAAACCGATCAGGATAAATATGCCGATTTCGCCCTTGTCGCTGCCACTGTAGGCATCGGGGATCAAGTGAAGCACGGTAATGGCAAAAAGGTAGGCCCCACTAAAGGAAAGGATAAGCTTAAGCAGTTGCGACTTGTCGTTTTTGACCATAAAAATAGCTGTCCCTCCAAAAAAGGCACAAAAAAACAAAACAAGGAACTTCCAGATTTCCATTACTGCGCAGGTTTAATTTTTTGGTAAATAAAAAAAGTAAAAAAGCCAATAGAAGTACCCAAAAGCGCACCTACAAAAGTATCGATAGGGTAGTGTACGCCAACATATACCTGTGCAAAGCTAACCAGCAGGGCCCAGGCCAAGCCCAAAGGCAAAATAGGTTTCCATTTTTTATAGAATAGGCAAATCAGAAAAATGGCAATGGCAAAGTGGTTGGTGGCATGCGACGAGGGGAAGCTATAGCCGCTGCCGCAAGGTACCCTGTGGATGATATCGTGAACCAAAGTAGGTTCGTTGCAAGGCCTGAGCCTGGCAACGGCAGGTTTTATGAGCCTCGAGGCAATCAGATCGCCCATGGCAAAGGTGGCCAAAATCATACCGATCATGTAATAACCGGTTTTTTTGTATTGCCTGATACAGAAAACAACAATAAACAGGTATAATGGCGACCAAAAGAAACGATTCCTGACCAAAGGCATCAGCCAGTCGAAAAAATCATTGCTTAGGCCACGATGAACTTTTAAAAAAAGCTCGGCATCAAACTGTTGCAGTGTTTCGATCATGCTTTTTTGCAAATGAGGATTAACCGGTCAGACTTCATCTCGTCAAAAGGATCTAAACCATAACTGCCAAAAGTTTCGGTAATCACCAAGCCGCTTTTTTGGAACATGCGTTCAAAATCGGCCAAAAAGAAAGCCTGTACGCGCTCCTCAAAAGCGTATGTTTTCAGGCGGTGCTCAAAGTTGATATGCTTGATGATTTTGCCTTCCGATACGAATTTTTTAAGGTGGAATTCGATGCCGTCAACCGTTTTGGTTTCTTGGTGGGTCAGGTTCTTGATGATTTTTTGCGTATTGAAATAATCGATTACCAAGGTGCCATCGGCTTTCAGTCCCTTTCTAAATGCCTTTAGCGCATTCACATGGTCTTTTTCGGTGTCAAAATAGCCAAAGCTGGTAAACAGGTTCAGGGCGATGTCGAAATAGTTGATGTAAGACAGCTTGCGCATGTCGTGCACGTAAAAATGAAGGTTTTTCTGCTCAAACTGCTGCGCATATTTGATGCTCTGTTCAGAGAGGTCAATTCCGGTTACGTCGTAGCCTTTCTTGTTCAGGTAAATGGCATGGCGACCACGGCCGCAGGCAATATCCAGAATACGGCTATTGGCTTCGGGCCTCAAATGGGCGGATAGATTGTCTATTAAAAATTCGGCCTCCTCATCGTTACGTTGACTGTAAAGGATGTGATAATAAGGAGAATTAAACCAATGTTGAAACCATTTACGCTGCATTACGCTATTTGTTGACGTTTTTTGATAAGGCAAATATAGTATTTGTAGAACAGCAAATCTGATTTTATTTCTCAAAATGCAAATCAGTTGCTTTTAAAAATTACCTTGGCATGTGTTTAATTGGCATTCATTAGGCAAAAAATTACTATTTTTGGAAAAATCTACAACCTTGACATTAATAAAATCTATTTCTGGAATTAGAGGCACCATTGGCGGAAAGGCCGGCGATGGGTTGACCCCAATCGATATTGTTAAATTTACGGCCGCCTATGGTTCGTGGGTGATTAACAAAACACAAAACAAAAAAATCGTATTAGGCCGCGATGCCCGCATTTCGGGTACCATGGTTAATAATTTGGTAATCGGTACCCTGCAAGGCCTCGGCATTGAGGTGATCGACCTGGGCTTGTCAACCACGCCTACCGTTGAAATTGCCGTGCCGCTCGAAAAAGCCGGAGGAGGCATCATTTTAACGGCCAGCCATAACCCAAAACAATGGAACGCGCTGAAACTGCTGAACGAAAAAGGCGAGTTTATCAGCGATGCCGACGGCAAAGAAGTATTGGAAATGGCAGAAAATGCCGATTTCGCTTTTGCCGATGTCAATGAACTGGGCAAGGTAACACCGAACGATACTTACCTACAAAAACATATTGATGCCATTTTGGCTTTGCCGTTGGTAGATGTAGCTGCCATTAAAAAGGCTAATTTCAAAATCGCCATCGACTGCGTAAATTCTACCGGTGGTATTTTTGTGCCGGCTTTGTTGAAAGCCTTGGGCGTTGAAACCGTTTATGAACTTTATTGCGAACCAAACGGCGAATTTCCGCACAATCCGGAGCCTTTGCCAGAGCATTTGACCGAAATTTCGAAAGTAGTGCAAGCCAAACGTGCCGATTTGGGCATCGTGGTAGATCCTGATGTTGACCGTTTATGTTTTGTAAACGAAGATGGCAGCATGTTTGGCGAAGAATATACCTTGGTAGCCATTGCCGATTATGTGCTTAAAAATACACCGGGCAATACCGTTTCCAATCTTTCGTCGACCCGTGCCCTGCGCGATGTAACAGAGAAAGCCGGTGGCCAATACAACGCTGCTGCGGTAGGCGAGGTCAATGTGGTGAACCAAATGAAGGCTACCAATGCCATTATTGGTGGCGAAGGCAATGGAGGCGTAATTTATCCAGAATCGCATTATGGCAGGGATGCCTTGGTGGGTATCGCCCTGTTTTTGTCGCACCTGGCCAAAGTAGGCACGACCATTTCAGTGTTGAGAAGCTCGTATCCGGCTTACCATATTTCGAAAAACAAAATTACGCTTACCCCAGAAATGGATATCGATGGTTTGTTGCTGAAGGTACAAGAGAAGTACAAGAGCCAGCCACACAGCACCATCGACGGGTTAAAGATAGAGTTTGAAAAAGAATGGGTACATTTGCGCCGTTCGAATACCGAACCGATCATCCGTATTTACAGCGAAGCCGAAAACGAAACTGTGGCCGAGAATTTGGCCAACAAGATCATTACAGATATTAAAGAAATATTACAACTCAATTAATACCAAGCCAAATGAAAAGGGTTTATTTAGATAATGCGGCCACTACGCCTTTAGATGAAGCAGTAATTGCCGAAATGACCAATGTAATGCAGAATTTCTACGGAAATCCATCGGCTATACACGCATTGGGACGCGAGGTAAGAACCTTGGTAGAAAAAGCAAGGAAAACGGTAGCCGGACTTTTGAACGCATCGCCTTCCGAGATTTTCTTTACTTCTGGAGGTACCGAGGCTGATAATACAGCCATTCGTTGCGGCATTGCCGCTTACGGAATTAAACATGCCATTACTTCTAAAATTGAGCACCATGCCGTTGAGCATACCTTAAATATGTTGCTAAAGGATGGGGTAATCGATAAATTGAGTTTTGTAAATATCGATAGCAAAGGCAATGTCGACTATAACCATTTGGAAGAACTGTTGCAGACCAATGGCCGTACTTTTGTATCGTTGATGCACGCCAACAACGAGTTGGGTACATTGACCGATATGGAGCGTGTAGGCGATATCTGCGAAAAATACGATGCCATTTACCATGCCGATACCGTGCAAACCATGGGGCACTATGTGCACGATGTACGCAAGCTGAAGGCACACTTTATTGTTTGTGCTGCGCACAAGTTGCACGGACCCAAAGGTGTGGGCTTTTTGTATGTAAACAGCAATATCAAAATTCCGCCAATGATTTACGGTGGTGCACAAGAGCGTAACATGCGTGGGGGTACCGAAAACGTGTACGGCATTGTAGGCTTGGCCAAAGCCTTAGAAATTGCCTATGCCGAAATGGAAGCCCACCAAACCCATATCCAAGAACTGAAAGACTATTTAAAGGCACAACTGATTGCCGAAATACCTGGCGTAGCCTTTAATGGCGAAACCGATGCCGACAAGAGCCTTTATACGGTGCTGAACGTTTCTTTCCCTGAAATGGACATGGCCGATATGTTGTTGTTCAACTTGGATATCAATGGTATTTGTGCATCTGGGGGCAGTGCCTGTTCGTCGGGATCGAATATTGGCTCGCACGTATTGAACGGCATCAAGGCCGATCCTAACCGCCCAGCCGTACGTTTTTCTTTCAGCAAATACACCACCAAGGAAGATTTGGACTATGTGATTGAAAAAGTGAAAATGGTGGTCAAGCAAAGCGCCTTGGCTTAGTTGCCCAACAAACTGATTATCATTTCATGAAACGCTGTATTGCCTGTTTGATCATTGCCTTGAGCTTATTAGCAGGCAACAGCAGTTACGGGCAATCTGCGCTGGTGGCTAAAGTGTTGGCGCAGCTCCAAATAGAGAGCAACCAATGTAACGAAGAGCTGATAGCGGAAAAGCCATTGCCTTACCATAAAGAGTTGTCGGTAGTTGTGATTCCGAAGTATAACGAAAAGGAGGAAGAATTCTTTTCGCTCGATAGCTATATCCTTGTGGTCAATAACCAAAGCGGGAAGATCATCAGCAAATACTTTGAAGAAGGGACAACTAATGGCTGGACGTCGGATGCCGTAAGGCTGGAAAGCATTTTTATTGATACAGCCCCTTACAAGGTTAAAGCCGGCGTAAACGCATTTGCCATTAAACTTGCTTTTAGGGGAAGTTCAAATCCCAACCCTTACAGCAGCGAGCTGATTTCTATTTTCGAGCCTAGGGGTGCCAAAATCAAGTGTCTGTTGAAGAATTTTGACAGTGAAACCTCGACAGGAGAGTGGGATATGCACTGCGCAGGCGAATTTAACGAAGAAGTGAAAACATTAAGCTTTTCAAAGACTGTTTCGCAGGGCTACTACAACATCATCGTCAAAAACAAAATCAGGCATATAGTGAGCACCAAGGTAAACGATGATTGTAAGAAGAAAATAACTTCGAAAACAACTACAAAAATATTAAGGTTTAAAAACGGAATGTACCAATAAGTCTAAATATTTAAGACAAAAAAACCTCATAGTAATCGACTATGAGGTTTTTTTGTGGGAATGAATTTGTTTAAAAAACGGTATAGTCGCCCGAGGCATCAATTGGGCCTGTAGTTTCTAGCAGACTGATCTGAAAATCGTTTACGGTGATGGTTGATGCCGTTGCAGAAGCCGACGAATAGGTGAAGCCGGTTACATGAACATCGGGACTGTCAACACCAATTACAGTGTTCGTACCAGTGCGGAAAGAGATTAAAAATTCCCAGCCATACATCGGATGCGTTCTAGATCCCTGAAGAATTATTTTCTTCTTGGTAATCATGCTGGTTTTGGCAGAGGCTGCATAATTGGGCATCAATACGCTTGAAAGCGCAAAAAATAATGCCGCTAATAAAATTAACTTTCTCATCGTTTTAGTTTTAGGTTAATAATTAAACAACTGTTATACAAGTTAACGTTTAATTATTAAATGCAGGGATTTGATTTGATAATGAACAAGATAGCTGTTGTGGCTGTTCATTTTCTGTTCAGCAAATTCACGAAGGATTTTGGTGGCGGTGCTTGCCAATGATTTGCCAAACAAAAACCCTGCAATTTATGGTTACGGGGCTTTTGTGGTTAGGGTTTTATCCTTTTAAGCCTATTGCCTTCATCTGTCGATGACAGGCTATAAATACGGGTTACGTTAAGGCTATCGCTTACATAAAGCCTGATTTTAAAATCGCCGATGGGATTCTCGCTTCTTCCAAGTATGGTGCCTTGTGCGCTGCTTAAATAATTGCCTAGTTGCGGCCGGTCAATTTCCCACTTGATGTTGCTTTCGCTTCCATCATTTTCAATTTTGAGGATGGTTGCCGGTATGCCGAAGTTCCTGATGTTGACGATAACGTACTTTCTTTGGTAGGGATGCTGTATAATTGGGCTTAAATCGGGCTGGAAATGATGGCTTACGCCATTGATTTTATAAAAGCCCATTTCGGGTAAACGGATGCCTTTGATCTGGTCTTTATCGCCTTTAACAGCTTCTATGAGTTCTTTCTTGCTCAATGTGATGCGAGGTAAAGTGTCTTTGTTCTTCAAATAAAACGCTTCGATTTTTTCTTTCCGTTCAACACCCTCCGGATTGACTTTAATTGCCGTAAAAGTGATTTGGCTGGCTTCTATTTTTTCTGGCTTCAGGTAAACGGTGCTATAATAATCGGCATTGCTGGTCGCTTTGATAAAATCACTGGTTTCGAGGTTGCTGAGCTCATCAATCAGTTCGTTTTGTTCTCTTTCTATCCGGTCGGTATAGGCTTTGGCCATGCGGTACGAACGTATTTGGTGGGCAAAAAACTGAAGTCCGACCATGAAGACAATCAATAATGGAATAAGCAGGAAATATAGACCAGGTTTGGCTACGGCCTTTTCTTCTTTTACCACGGATGTATCCGACCACCTGTCGTGCCAGCCAGTCCTCGAAAAAGCAAAAGAAAAGGGCTCAAAAGGAATGTATCTGCAAAGGGTTCGCAAAAATGTAGTCTTGAAATCTAATTTGTTGCCCTCATTTTTAATAACCCTCGTACCTGTAAGCAGCTTGCCGGCCGAAGTTTGAAAAGCCAGTTCAAAGCCGAGGTAATAAACAAACCTGAAAAGTCCTGCTATAAAAAAGAACCCCATTCTTTCGCCAAGCAGATCGGATAGCGATAGGGCGGCTTGCTTTACCCATTCTATTTTGAGCAGGTAACTGAAAAGTGCAAAGAGCAAGAGCAGGGCTACAATGGTATCGATCAGAAAATTGAATAGCCGTTGTCCGGCTGAAGCAGCCACATAATAGTTCTCGTCATATTTTTCGCTCTGTTCGGTTTTTAAGGTCTTTTGTTGGTTGAAATAGCTAAGCATGCGAATGGCAATCCAAACCCACAGCACATGGCCAAGCATAAGAACAATGGTCGATAGGTTAAATTGATAGAACAGCTTTGGCAAATTGCCTATAAAGAGCGAAAGCCTGTAGCCAAGGATAACCGCAAAAGAAAATCCGAGCAATCGGGTTTCTTTGCCTTTGTAGGCCAGGTAAACGAATGCCCCGATCAACAGCATTAAATTGATAAGCGAGGTAATAGGGATGTCTCTGATGGCTCTAACGGTGCTGTAGAAATCGAAAGCCACCAATAGGTTTTCAATGATCCAGCTCAAGGGGAAACTTGGCAAATGTACACCCACATCGGCAAGAATGCCAAATACGGCCGTAACAAGGCACAATAAGGTAATTCTGGTTCTCATCTGTTTGGTTTGTTCAAACATAAAGATTTATTTGCTTTTTAAGTAGTCGATGTCCCCACCCTCAAACAATGCCCGTTCTTAAGTTGTTATAACCTTACATCAAAGCATAGTTGTTATGGAAAATTACAATGAAAAAAGGAGAACGGTTAAAAACGACCTGATAGACGTTGATGCTGAAAAAGATATGCCGAGAAACGAAGAAAACATTGAAAAAAACAGTTCTTCGAACATCACCAGCAAATTTGAGAAAAAACACGGGCGTACCAACCAGGCCTTTGGCGATGGACACGAACCTGGCACTATTCCAGGCAGTGGCGTTTAATCAGAATATTTAACTAAATTTAAACCACGGGATTTTACTTTCGTGGTTTTTTGATTTTCATCCTCATGCACAGAAGACAATTTATCCAAAACTCGGCATTGGCTTTAGCCATGCTCGCCTTATACAGGACAGATCTTTTTGCCAGCCCTAGCTGGGCACGCGCCTATGAATTTAAAGCCTTGCGCAACGATATTGGCATTTTTACCGAACAGGGCGGTACCATTGCTTGGTTAAACGGCAACAGTGGCTTTGTAGTGGTCGATGCGCAGTTTCCAACTACGGCACCTCATGTGATAGAAGAGCTCAAGAAACTGGGCGACAAGCCTTTTAAATACCTTTTAAATACGCACCACCATGGCGACCATACAGCCGGCAATATTTCGTTCAAGGGCTTAGCCGAACATGTGGTAGCCCATCAAAATTCGGCGGTTAACCAAAAATTGGCGGCCGAAAAGTCCAATAGCTTGGATAAACAACTGTTGCCCGATACCACTTTTGGCAAAGGCTGGAAAGCGCCGGTAGGCAAGGAAAAAATCAGTGCCTATTATTATGGCTCTGGCCATACCAATGGCGATGTGGTGTACCACTTCGAAAATGCCAATATTGCCCATGTTGGCGATTTGGTGTTCAATCGTCGCTATCCTTACATCGACCAAGACAATGGGGCGCATATTGGCAATTGGATCAAGGCCTTAGACCAAATTAGCAACCAGTTTGATAACGATACGCTGTTTATTTGGGGCCATAGCCTCGATCCTGAAAAAGTAACCGGCAATAAGGCCGATATCAAGGCCTTTCAAAATTACCTGCAGTCGTTGCTGACTTTTGTAGGGGGCGAAATCAAGGCCGGTAAAAGCAAGGAAGACATCCTGAAAGCGACCAGCATACCCGGCGCACCCGAATGGAAAGGCGATGGCATTGCCAGAAGCTTAACGGCCGCCTACAAGGAGTTGACTACGGGCTAGGTGTTGGTTGGTAGTCCATAGCCCATAGTTCATGGTTTATAGCTAATGGGCTATTGGTTATTCAGTTTTCTTAGAGGGATGTGTGTAAGGTAGTAAGCCGGTGATTTCTTCGATAAATTTTCGGTTTTCAGTTAACATTTAACAATTTGTCAATTAGCAATTCAACCATTTAACAATTCAACCGTCCCAACAATATCGCAATAACAACAATCCATCAATTAAACAATCACCCCAAGAACACCAAATTTAGCTGCAATTTATAAACGTTCTATATTGAAAATTGATGGGCTATTTTGTTGATTTTAAGGAAAATCAATGCGCTGGGCAAGTATATTTGTAACACGTAATTTACTTTGTTATGGACGATTTCCTCGCCGCCCGTTCACAGATGGCCCTTTCGCTGGGCTTCCACATCATTTATGCTTGTATAGGTATGGTGATGCCGTTTTTTATGGCGGTTTCGCATTACAAATGGCTTAAAACCAACAATGAAGTTTACAGAAACCTAACCAAGGCCTGGAGCAAGGGCGTAGCCATTTTCTTTGCAACCGGAGCCGTTTCGGGTACCATGCTGTCTTTTGAACTGGGATTGCTCTGGCCCAAATTTATGGAGCATGCAGGGCCTATTTTCGGCATGCCTTTCTCTTTAGAAGGCACAGCCTTTTTTATTGAGGCTATTGCCTTGGGCTTTTTCCTGTACGGATGGAACAAACTGAACAAGTGGTTTCACTGGTTTACCGGAGTTGTGGTTGGTGTAAGTGGCTTGGCTTCGGGTATTTTGGTGGTAGCGGCCAATGCCTGGATGAACAGTCCGGCGGGTTTCGATTATGTAAACGGTCAATACCTCAATATCGATCCCATTCAGGCCATGTTTAACAAGGCTTGGTTTACGCAGGCCTTGCACATGTGTTTGGCTGCGTTTACAGCTACGGGTTTTGCAGTAGCCGGTGTGCATGCACTTATGATCCTGAGGAAGCAAAATCAGGAGTTTCATTACAAGGCTTTCAAGATTGCTGCGGTTTTTGCCACCATTGGGGCTTTGTTGCAACCGATTAGTGGCGATATTTCGGCCAAAGATGTGGCCAAAAGGCAACCAGCCAAATTGGCGGCCATGGAAGCCCTTTATCATACCCAAAAGCCGGCACCTTTGCTCATTGGCGGTATCGTTAACGAAGAAAAGAAAGAAGTAAAAATGGCTTTTGAAGTGCCTGCGGCTTTAAGCTTTCTGGCACATGGCGATTTTAAGGCCGAGGTTAAAGGCCTCGACAAAATCCCCGAAAGCGAACATCCACCGGTAGCTGTAACGCATTATGCCTTTCAAATGATGGTGGGCATAGGCAGTTTATTGGTGTTGCTATCGCTTATTTATTATGTGACCTTATGGCGCAAAAAGGCCATTATCGATCGCCGATGGTTGTTAAAACTCTTTGTGGCCGCTATTCCGCTAGGTTACATCGCTTTGGAAGCAGGGTGGGTAGTTACCGAGGTAGGTAGGCAGCCATGGATAATTTATGGTGTGATGAAAACCAAAGATGCAGTAACGCCAATGCCGGGTATTGCCTGGTCTTTTTACTTGTTTACGGCCATCTATGCTTCACTTAACCTGATTGTGATCTTCCTGCTTTACCGGCAGATCAAAATGGTACCAATCTTATACAGTCAACAACCTCAAGAACAATAGCCATGCAGTATGTAGTCATTTCTTTCTTGTGCCTAGCTATTTTGCTTTACTTTTTGCTAGGTGGCGCCGATTTTGGAGCAGGCATTATTGAACTTTTTACCTCGTCTAAAAACAGAAGTAAAACCCGTAAAACAATGTACCATGCCATTGGTCCGGTTTGGGAGGCCAACCACATGTGGCTCATTATTGCCATTGTGATTCTGTTCGTGGCCTTTCCGCTCATTTACAGTACCATGTCTATCTACCTGCATATTCCATTGGCCGTGATGCTCATCGGCATTATTGCCCGCGGAACAGCTTTTGTATTCAGGCATTACGACGCGGTAAAAGACCAGATGCAGGAGGTATACAACAAGATTTTTGTGTATTCGAGCTTTATTACGCCCTTGTTTTTAGGCATTATTGCAGGTAGCGTACTTTGCGGACAAATAGACACTGACCCACATAATTTTGTACAGGCCTATATTTGGGGATGGCTTAACCTTTTTTCGGTGGCCGTAGGTCTGTTTACTGTGGCTTTGTGCGGCTTTTTGGCGGCTATTTACCTCATTGGAGAGTGTAAGGAAGAGGAAGATAAAAAACGCTTCATCAAAAAGGCGAAATTCATGAACGTAGCGGCCGTGTTGTTTGGTATCGTTGTTTTCTGGGCAGCCTATTCGGAAGGTGTGCCTTTGGTTAACTGGGTATTTGAAAACCCCGTAGGGCTTGCAGCGGTAAGCTTGGCCAGTCTTTCGCTGGTTTTGTTATGGTATTTGTTGCTCAAGGGCAAAACAAAGGTATTACGTATTCTGGCGGGTTTTCAGGTGACCATGATTTTATTGGCCATCAGTTACGCGCACTTCCCTAATTTCATCAGGCTCAGAAATGGGAGCGCCATTTCGCTTTACGAGGCTATAGGTCCGGCAAAAACAGTTCAAACCTTGGGTTGGGCCTTGTTATTGGGCAGTTTACTCATTCTGCCGTTTTTAGGCTACTTGTTTTATAAATTCCAGAAGAAAGAAGAATAGTAAGAAGACTAAAGACCAAAGCTGAAAGCATAAAGATGGATTTTTCGATCATCCATAATGTACTCTTGGCTTTGGTCTTTAAGCTTTGGTCTTTCTGAGTTGGTCGGGATGTGGCATCCGATTATCTAAATAATAGAGCCGGATTTGAAATCCGGAGTTATTTTAGTCGGGAAAGCATTTCCCGACTAGCATTTATTTAATTGGCAAAGGAAAATGTGGTGAATCCAGTTTGCATCTTGCTTTCGACTTTCTTATGTTTTTGTTTTCTTTGAGTTGGTCGGGATGTGCCATCCCGATCGTTCTAGCTTTGGATTTGCAATCCAATCATAAAACCGACTTGAAAGCCAGACTTAATTTAATCGGGAAAGCATTTCCTGCCTGGCCATCTATGTAACTGATGAGCGAAAATGCGACTAATTTACCTTCTGCCTTTATTCCTTCCCGCCTTCTACCTCTTCTCCACCTGCATCAAAGCCTCGTCTTTGCCATCTACATAGTTTTTAATCGAATAGCTTACCGCTACATCAGGTTTTAAAGGTCCTTTTTTGCCTTTCCATCTTTCCCAATATTTGGTAGAGTAGGCCACTATGATTTTCGATTTGTGCAAAGCAAATCCCCTCACCTCGCCATAACCATTAATCAGGCCTGCACTGGGTTGGCCAACAAGGGTAATGTTCAGGTTTCTTTTCAGGTCAACGGCATTCATCACAGCCGATGAAAAGGTCGTTTTGCCAATCAGCACGAAAAATTTGTTCTTTTGGTTAAGGTAGCTTGATTTGATTTGTTCCATAAAAGGCCTTAAAATGCCCGAATTTCCACCACTGTTGTAGCGGAGGTCGAGCACAATTTTTTCGGGCTTGTATTGATTGATGCTGGCAAACAGCTCGTCGTTGAATTTGGCAAAAGGGTAGTTTGGCATTTCCCTGCATTCGCCATAGTTGAAATACAGGATTTTTTTGTCGGCGCTATAATCGAACCAGTAATTTCCTTCTTTTCTCTTTGAAAGTAGGCTATTGCCCGACCTGACCAAAGGCAGTTTCGCAGCATTTTTGCCGGCTACCGAAGCAATGTCTGCTTTTGCTGTTTGGCCTTTGGCTGTATTAAAAACAAAGGCGACTTTGGAATCATCGTCAATAAGGCCTAAACCTTTAAGCAATACCGGATTGTTGAGGTAATGCACCAGATGGTCGTCAAAATAAGAAGGGTTTTCATGCAGGATGATTTCCTTGAAACGGGTAATCACTTCGCTTACCGGATGGCCATTTATGCTTTCCAGCTTGCTGTTCAACAGTGAGGCATGAGCCGAATCGATGCCTGTTACAAACAATCCTTCCTTAAAAACCTCGAACTGGATAGGCAGGGTTTTCGTAAAATCGACCTCTATAAAAGTATGCTCGTCGCCTATAGATACGGTCAATCTAAACAGTTCGGCTACAAAGCGATCCCAATCGAGGGAGTTAGACCTCATTAAAATCAAATCGACCTTGTTTTCGAACTGGGCCCGGTTTATTTTGGCAAATAAGTTGGTATGTTTTTCGGGAAGCGTTTTTTTCAGGAATTCGAGGTCTTGTACAAAATCTTGCTTAGTAAGGGATTGCGCCCAGCTGCCAAAGCTGCACAAGGCTAAAAATAGGATAGGGAGTATTGTTTTTTTCATGATTAGGTTTTGGTTATCCAAAAGACAAGGCTTTTGTGGAAACGTTGCACCCAATAGCCGAAAAATTAAAATTTATACTTGCCCATTTGCTCGTCTACCTTCAAATAAGCTGGCAAGGCGGCCGAGCCATACCAATTGAACAGTTCGGCATCCAATAACTTGGCCTTTACTGCCGGATCTGTAGCCAGCATTTCTTTGGCTTCGTCCAGCGATTTGGTGTTGAGGATAAAAATGCCCCTATAGCTCTTGTCGTTCTTGCCCAAAGGCCCGGCAACAATGAGCTTGTGCTGCTGTACCAGTTTGCCCATATTGGCCATGTGTCCGGCAAAGAGGCTATCGGTTTTGGCTTTGGTTTCGGTGGTATTGCTGCCGGTTTTGAGGATGACCAATACATACATCTTCATGCCGTAATCGTCGGCACCATACTCTTTTGCTAGTTTTTCATTGTATTTCGGATTGGCCTTTTTCTCTTGGGCACCTACATAAGCACAGGTACACATCAGCAACGTGGCTAATAAAATTCTTTTCATGGCGGTTATTTAGATTTTAGTTCTAGTCCAAGTTTTTTTCCTGCATCCATTTGGCCAGTTCGGCTTTTAGCGCTTCGCCCATTTTTTTCTGGTTGGCAGGATCCTGTAAAAAAGTCTTGCTCACCCCGTTGTCGCCAATTTCCAGTAAAACCCTGTATTTGGCGGTATTGATGTTTTCGTCGAGGCTATAAAATGCCTTTTTGCCCGTAGTTTTGCAGGTGTAATCGTTTCTTCCGGTCGAGCTGTCGAAAAGAACGCCACGGTTTTCCAGGTCGGTGGCCTTGCTGATGGCCGCGATTAATCGTGCGGCCAATTCCTTGTTTTCGGCTTCCTGGGCATCGCCTTCGTGTATATAGCCCCAAATGGCGTGGCGCTTGGTGCCCCCGTTGTTGTGCACGGCGATAAATACGGTTGGCTTCAATTTATTCGATTCCTGCAATTCGTAGGCGTAACCAGATATTTTGCCGTCTATAATGGCCGAAGTATGCTCAATTACGGTATTGCTGCCTAAATCGGGATGGTGGAGGCCCTCTTGGTGCAGGCTCCAAACCTTGTGCTCGTTTAAGGCTGGTTTGCTGGCCATGGCACCTTCTATGATGTCGTTACAGGTGGCCGCTTCACTAAAATCGGTTCCGGTATCGGTTTGGTGAGAGGGTTGCCATACCACAACAGTTTTAGGCCTCAATGGCACGTGGCCAAGACTGGTGCAAAGGGCTAAGCCCAAGGTGGCTAGCAGTAACTTGTTCATAAAAGGGCGATTTGGTGAAAACTAAAGATAGCAAATCTCCAAATATGCTGGCAAAGAAAAAGCCCGATCGTTTGACCGGGCTTTTTTATGGTTTTATTTGGTGGCTAATAATTTACATGCAATGCAGCAATTTAGCCATTCAACAAGTGAATTAATCTCAATTAATTCTTCATCATTTTCAAGAAAGTAGCCAATTTGGCTTTCATCTGTCTTCTGTCTACAATGAAATCCAAAAATCCGTGCTCCAATACAAATTCAGAGGTTTGGAAACCTTTAGGCAGGTCTTTTTTAATGGTTTCTTTGATCACGCGCGGTCCGGCAAAGCCGATCAAAGCGCCTGGTTCGGCAATGTTGATGTCGCCCAGCATGGCATAAGAGGCCGTTACGCCGCCGGTAGTTGGATCGGTAAGCAAAGAAATATACGGAATTTTAGCTTGGCTCAACAAGGCCAATTTAGCCGAGGTTTTAGCCATTTGCATCAAAGAAAAGGCTGCTTCCATCATCCTGGCACCGCCTGATTTGGAAATCATGAGGAAAGGCACCTTGTGTTTAAGGCTGTAGTCGATAGAGCGGGCAATTTTCTCGCCTACTACCGAGCCCATCGAACCGCCGATAAAAGCAAAATCCATACAGGCAATCATGATTTCTTCGCCGTCAATTTTGCCGTGTGCAGCCCTGATGGCATCTTTTAAGCCTGTTTTGGCTGTGGTTTCCACAATTCTTTCGGTATAAGGCTTACTGTCAACGAAGTGAAGCGGATCGCCCGAAGTCAAGTTGCCGAAAAGTTCGGTAAACTCGTTATTGTCGAAAAGAACCTGGAAATATTCTTTAGAACCTATTCTGAGGTGGTAGTCGCAGTAGTGGCAAACGTACTTGTTTTCTATCAAATCTGCGCTGTGGAGTGCTTTTTTACAGTTCGGACACTTGTTCCACAAGCCGTCTGGCGCTTCTTTTTTTTCTTCTGTTGAGGTACTGATCCCCTTTTTTTCTCTCTTAAACCAAGCCATGTTACTTTTAAAAAATGCGAGTACAAAGAAACAAAAAAATATTTTAAGCGGTAGTTTTAATTTCGCCTAAATATAATTTGTGCAAGTAGCCCAGAACGCGAACAGCTAAATCGATTTTAAAATCACGTGGTCGCGATTTTTGTTTTCAAATAGAAATTGTGCTTTAAAATATAATTGTATATTAGCCGATGATATTGTAAAAAGTACACTAAGTTAATTGTTTAATACCGTTCAGGTTTAAGCGGTATTTTTTAAAATTTTTGCTAAATTCGAAAATCAACAAAACAAATATAAAATGAGTTTAAAAGGCTATAAAGGCGTAATTTACGGAGCAGCCGTTCAGGAGTTGTTTGAACAGGCTAAAAAACATCAATTTGCATTGCCAGCGGTAAACGTAACGGGTACCAACACCATCAATGCGGTAATGGAAACGGCAAAAGCGGTAAACTCGCCGGTAATGATCCAGCTTTCTAATGGTGGCGCGCAATTTTATGCGGGCAAAACCTTAAACAATGATAACCTGAATGCTTGTGTATTGGGTGCGGTTTCTGCAGCCAAACACGTTCATTTATTGGCCGAGCACTATGGCGTAGCGGTAATTCTGCATACCGACCATGCCGCTAAAAAATTGTTGCCTTGGATTGACGGCCTTTTAGACCATGGCGAGAAATTCTTCGCCGAAACCGGCAAGCCTTTGTTCTCGTCGCACATGTTGGATCTTTCTGAAGAACCGATCGAAGAAAACATGGAAATCTGCACCAAATACCTGGAGCGCATGAGCAAAATGGGCATGACCATCGAAATCGAGCTGGGCGTTACCGGTGGCGAGGAAGATGGCGTAGACAATAGCGATGTAGACAGCTCTAAACTCTATACCCAGCCTTCTGAAGTGGCTTATGCCTACGAAGAACTGAGCAAGGTGAGCGACAGGTTTACCATTGCGGCCGCTTTTGGTAACGTACACGGTGTTTACAAACCAGGAAACGTAAAGTTGCAACCGATTATCCTGAAAAATTCGCAGGATTATGTGAAGGAAAAATTCGGTTTGAGCGCCGAAAAACCTATTAATTTCGTATTCCACGGTGGTTCTGGCTCTTCTCAGGAAGAAATTAGGGAAGCCATTTCTTATGGTGCCATCAAAATGAACATCGATACCGATATGCAATGGGCATTTTGGGAAGGCATTTTGGCTTATTACAAAAAGAACGAAGCCTATCTGCAAGGCCAAATCGGCAACCCAGAGGGCGAAGATAAGCCGAATAAAAAATACTACGATCCACGCGTTTGGTTGCGCAAGGGCGAAGAGGAGTTTGTAAAACGCCTAACCGTTGCCTTCGAAGATTTGAACTGTATCAACGTACACGAAAAATTGTAAACGGCAAACATTTCGCCAGCTAAAATGTTTAAAGAAAGCGTGACAGTAGAATTACTTGTTGCGCTTTTTTTATGCCCATATTTATTTGCAAATTAGTACTGCAAAACCCTTGCCATGAAAAGTAGAAAAAAGAAAAGCAATCTGTTTGAAGATTTTGCCAATGCCGCTACCCGTTTTACCGGCAGTTCTTATGCTTTTTTAGCCGCTACGGCCATTGTGGTGATATGGGCGGTATCGGGACCGATTTTCAATTATTCAGAAACCTGGCAGCTGGTGATCAATACCGGAACCACAATCATTACTTTTTTAATGGTGTTCCTGATCCAGAAATCGCAAAACAAAGACAGCAAGGCCATCCAGCTGAAGCTGAACGAGCTCATTGCCGCACACGAGCAGGCCAGTAACCGCATGGTTGATATCGAAGACCTGACCGAACAGGAACTGGACCAGCTGCACAAGTTCTATGCAACATTGGCTGTATTGGCCAAAAAAGAAACGGATATCCACTGCTCGCACTCGATAGATGTGGCTGAGGAGCTGAACGAACTGAAACTGCTGAAAATCAAAGGCACTAAAAAAGATAAAAAAAATGGACACACTTCAAGTACACAAAGCAACAACTAAAGAAGAACTGGAAAAGGTTTTCGCTATCCGTAAGATCGTTTTTGTACACGAACAGGGCTGTCCGCCAGAACTGGAATGGGAAAACGAAGATGTATCGACCCATTTTCTGGCTTTATCAGACCATCAGCCTTGTGGCGCCTGCCGTTGGCGCAAAACCGATAAGGGTTATAAATTGGAGCGTTTTGCGGTGCTGAAGGAGTTTAGGGGACAAGGGGTTGGTCGCGCCCTGATTGCCACCGCGCTTGACGACCTACCACCCGATGCCAATTATATTTACCTCAATTCGCAGCTGGATGCCATGAGCCTTTACGCCAAGTTTGGTTTTGTTGCCGAAGGCGAACAGTTTGAGGAAGCCGGCATACAGCATTTCAGGATGGTGAAAAAAGTTTAGTGTGAGGCACCCCGTTTTTCATCATTTTTGACCTTGTTGAGGTAGCTGAATACCCACTTTCTTTTAGTTTTGTCGGCCAAGGAGGCTTGTAATCCTTAAATATAGCCAAATGCCAGAAGAAAATAGCAAATGGTTAATGAAATATCTTGCCCGAATAAGCCATGGCATCCAACCATTTTTCTAGATCGAGACTTAGGTTTTCGCCTTTCGATTGCAAATAGGCCATCAAGTCTTCGGTGGCCATGTTGCCCGTCAGGTCGTCGGTAGCCATAGGGCAGCCACCAAAGCCTTTTAGGGCACTATCAAAACGCTTGCAGCCAACTTCGTAAGCGGCTTCAATCTTTTCTAGCCGAGTTTGAGGCGTACTGTGCAAATGGATGCCGATTTCGGTTTGCGGAAAGCTATTCATCAATGCCGGCAAAATGGTTTTGATTTTTGCTGGCGATGAAACGCCTGTAGTATCGGCCAATGCCAGGATTTTAACGCCTCGATTAACCAGTTCGTGGGCCCAATGCTGTACGATTTCGGTATTCCACTCGTCGCCATAAGGATTGCCAAAACCCATAGAAAGGTAAACAACCGCAGTTTTGTGATGCTGGTCGCATAAATTAAGCATTTCTTCAACCGTATGGAGCGACTGGGCAATGCTCGAGTTCGTATTGCGCTGTTGGAAGGTCTCAGAAACCGAAAAAGGAAAGCCGAGGTAAGTAATGGCCTGATGCTGAACGGCTTCTTCTACGCCCCTTAAATTGGCTACAATGGCCAATAGTTTAGACTTGGTATGAGCCAAATCCAGTAAATCTAACACTTCTCGGGTATCGCGCAATTGCGGAATGGCCTTTGGCGAAACAAAACTGCCGAAATCGATGGTGTCAAAGCCTACCTGTAGCAGCAGATTGATGTATTTGGCTTTAACTGCGGTAGGAATAAAATCGTGCAGACCTTGCATGGCATCGCGTGGGCATTCTACAAGTTTCATGGGCTAAGGGTTATAAGGTTGGAATGTTGTAATGTTGGGATACGGTCTGTAATTAATGTTGCTTTTTCAGTCGGCGATTAAGCTAATAAGCCAATCAGCTAACTTTTTTGGTCTTCTGCTTCGAGTTTGTCGGCTTTTACAAATGGCCTGATGATTAACCGAGTGCCTCTGTCGTAGCTAAAATAGCTCCAAACCCAGTTTACAAAAACCACCAGTTTGTTTCTGAAGCCAACCAAGGTCATCAAGTGCACAAACATCCAGGTAAACCAGGCAAAAACGCCCTGAAAACGGATTTTGTTGATGTCGACAACGGCACGGTTGCGGCCAACAGTAGCCATGGCGCCTTTATCAAAGTACTTAAAGTCTTCGGTGGGCTCGTTGTTGATGATGTGCATCAGGTTTTTGGCCAATTGCTTGCCCTGCTGGATAGCGGCCGGTGCCACTCCCGGATGGCCATTTGGGGTTTCATCGGTAATCATGGCCGCCACATCGCCAATGGCATAAATATTCTGATAACCCTCTACGCGGTTAATTTTATCTACTTTTAAGCGATTGCCACGTACAATTTTCTCGGTATTGAGGCCATCGAGCACCACGCCTTTTACACCGGCACTCCATATTACGGTTGAGGAGGCAATCGTCCGCCCGTCAACAAAAGAAAGCACCTTGCCGTCGTAAGCCTGTACGCGGGTTTCGGTGTACACGGTTACGCCCAGTTCTTCGAGAAAGGCCTTGGCTTTTTGCTGCGCCTGTACAGACATGGCGCCTAAGAGCTCAGGCGAACCTTCCACCAGGTAAATGTTTACTTTATGGATATCCAGTTCGGGATAATCGTTTTTCAGTACGTGTTTTTTAAGTTCGGCAATGGCACCGGCAGTTTCAACGCCTGTTGGTCCGCCGCCAACTACCACAAAGTTTAACAGTTCGGCTTCCTGTTCTGGCGTTTTGGCGATGAGCGAAGCCTCTAGGTTCTGCAAAATGAGGCTACGCAGGTTTAAGGCTTCTGGAATAGACTTCATCGGCATGGCATTGTGCTCTATTTCGGTCTGCCCAAAGAAATTGCTGGTTGATCCGGTAGCGATGACCAGATGGTCGTATTTGATTTCGCCAATGGTGGTTAACAGGGTGTTGTTTTCGGGAATTACCTTTTCTACTTCGGTTACCCTAAAAGTGAGGTTTTTTTGTCCCTTGAATATTTTTCGGATAGGAAAGGCAATCGAATCGGCCTCCAGTCCGCCAGTAGCCACCTGATAAAGCAGGGGTTGAAAAGTATGGTAGTTGTGCCTATCGAGTATAGTAACCTCTACGTTTTTCTTACGGAGCTTTTTGGCCAGCTCTATGCCACCAAAACCGCCACCAACAATGACTATTTTCTGCTTTTCGTTGTTCATATCTGATAAACCCATGAGCTTCGTATTTAGTTTAGCAAATATAGAAGATACTTTAGCATTGTTGCTTAAACCAGTTTAAGAACAGCGCGTTTATGGTAATTTGATTGCAACAAAAAAGGCCCCGAAATTTTCGGGGCCTTTTGAATATGTTTTTCAACCTATTTTTTCTTTTCGTCTTTCGACAAGTCGATTACGATAGGAGTTGAGATACACAATGATGAGTAGGTACCGATGATACGTCCGATTAACAAGGCAAAGATAAAGCCACGGATGCTATCGCCACCAAAGATGAAGATAACCATCAATACGAAGAATACCGTTAATGAGGTTAGGATGGTACGGCTCAAGGTGCTGTTCAAGGCAAAGTTGATCAGGGTATTGCGCTCCTCGCCATATACGTCGGCTTTGCCAGTTTCGCCCAATTTCTCACGGATACGGTCAAACACAACCACGGTTTCAGTCATGGTATAACCCATTACCGTTAAGATGGCGGCGATGAAATCTTGGCCAATTTCCAATGGGAAAGGCAACACGCCATCCAAAATGGTGTAGAACGAAAGTACCAACAATACGTCGTGGAACAAGGCGATAACCGCACCCAAACCATATTGCCATTTTTTGAAACGTACCAAGATGTAGATAAACATCACGATACACGAGAACAAGATTGCTCCGTAAGCGCCATAAATAATGTCGCTGGCAATGGTAGGCGTTACTTTTTGTGAACTTTCGATGCTGTATTTTGCACCTAGTTCGTCCAAGCCTTTTCTCAAAGCGGTTTCAACTACTTTATCAGCATTTTGATCTTGGTCGTTGATATGGAAAGGCGTGGTAATTTTTAACGAGTTGTCGGTTCCGGCTGTTTTGACCAAAGCTTCTTCGCCATCGAAATTAGTCGTCAGCTTTTTAGCTACGTCTTCGGTGTTCATGGCTTTGTCGAACTTCACCATGTAGGTTCTGCCTCCTTTGAAATCGACACCTAAGTGCAGACCGCCGTTTTTAACATAGAAAACAACACCTAATACGATAATTAGCGAAGAAATGATGTAATAAAGCTTTCTGCGTCCAACAAAGTTGAAGGCAATGTTCTTGAATGCATTTCTGGTTACGCTGTTATCGAAAGAAATCGATGCTTTTTTGTTTAGCAAGCCTTCAAAGATGACGCGAGAAATGGCTACTGCCGCGAACAATGAAGTTACAATACCTACCATTAAGGTTACAGCGAAACCACGAACTGGTCCTGTACCGAAAATAGCCAGGATAAATCCGAGGATGAACAAGGTTACGTTAGAGTCGATGATAGACGACATGGCGTGTTTAAAGCCTGCTCTAATGGCCACGGCAGTGCTCTTGCCATGGGCAAGCTCTTCACGCACACGCTCGAAGATCAAGATGTTCGCATCTACCGACAAACCGATGGTCAATACGATACCGGCAATACCAGGAAGGGTTAATACCGCATGGAAAGCGGCCAAAATACCCATGATAAAGAACAAGTTGATTACCAAGGCCAAGTTGGCAACCCAACCCGCTTTGTTGTAGTACATGGCCATAAAGGCTAAGATTACAATAAAGGCAATGATGAACGAAGCCAAGCCGCTGTGGATAGCTTGCTGACCCAATGAAGGACCTACCACGAAATCTGAAACGATTTTGGCAGGAGCAGGCAATTTACCGGCCTTTAAAATGTTGGCCAAGTCTTTGGTATCTTCTTGGGTAAAGCTTCCAGAGATAGAAGAAACACCGTTAGGGATTTCGTTCTGTACGGTTGGAGCTGAATATACGGTGTTGTCTAATACAATGGCAATGGCTTTTTTGTTGCTTGGATCAGCTGCGGCGTCGGCAGTGATTTTTTTCCATTTGGTAGCACCTTCAGAAGTCATGAACATGGTTACCTCTGGTCTGTTTTGCTGATCGAAATCGGCACGGGCGTTGGCAATCGCATCGCCGCCCAAATCAGGTTTGCCGTCTAGCGAAGTTACTTTAATGGCATAAAGTTCGAATAGTTTAGTGCCAGTTCTAGGCTTGGCGCTCCACATGAACTTCATGTTGCTAGGAATAATTGGCTTTACTTCGGCTTTGGCAAAAAAGGCATTTACTTTAGCCGTGTCTTTTTGCATGGAAATACCTACTACGGCACCAGGAATAAACGACATTTGGCCAGCTTCATTAGGCGCTACTGCAGGCTGCAATAAGGCAAACAAAGGGTTCTTTTTAGCTTCGTTAATTGCTTTGGTGGCTTTAGAAGTATCGGCAGTATTGCCTTTAGTAGTTAAACCAGCCAATTTACCGCCTTTTTTGGTGGTATCGCCGGCAACGGCAAGCGTAGTGGCAACCGTATCTTTAACAGCAGCGGCCAAGGTTTTGTTGATGTTATCCAAAACGCCATAAGTTTCGTCGTTTTGGTAAACTTGCCAGAACTGCAATTCGGCCGAACCTTGCAATAGCTTGCGTACACGCTCTTTGTCTTGGATGCCCGGCATCTCGATGAAGATACGGTTCGAACCTTCTTGCTTCTGCATGTTCGGACTTACCACACCAAAACCATCAATACGGCTACGCAAGATGATGAACGAACGGTCGATGGCGCTGTTGGCTTCTTTAGACAAGTAGTTTTTTACTTCAGAGTTGCTCGAGTTGCTTTTTAAAACGGTCGAGTTATCTTGGTTGGCAAAGAAATCGGCCAATTTTCCGTTAGGTACAAGTTTTTCGTATTCGTTAACAAACAAAGAGATGAAATCCTTTCCACCGGTGTTCATTTGTTGCTGTGCGTTTTTCAATGCCTCGTTAAAGTTGGCATCGGTAGGGTTTCCCGCTAAAGATTTGGTCAGCTCTGCCAACGAAATCTCCATGGTAACGTTCATACCACCTTTTAAGTCAAGACCAAGGTTGATTTCCTTGCCTTTTACTTGTTGATAGGTTAGGCCTAAACCCGGATAAACCGGAACGGTAGCCATCGAATCTAAATAGGCTTTTTCCTTAACGGCATCGCCTTTGGCATACTCTTTGGCTTTTTTCTCTACATTATAAGTAACTAGATTAAACGAAAGTGAATACAGACAGACAATACCCAATAGTATTGCCATAAATTTAATAAAACCTTTACCTTGCATTTGTTTGACTTTTGTATATAATTTTTTCTATAGTATGCTGTTTTTAAACAAGTCGGCAAATCTAATTATTTTTTTAAATAATAGGACTTCTTATTGTAATTTTATTAAGGAAGCTTGGCTATAGGCGTTGCAACGTTGAAAAAGTATAGCTCAGGGCGTTTTTTTCGTCGGGCGAGTGGCTTTCTTTCTCGGTTTCAGCCCATTCGTTTGCATTAATTTCGGGGAAAAATGCATCGGCTTCGAAAGATTGGTGCACCGTGGTGAGGTAAATTTTTTGTGTCAAAGGCAAAGCCGCTTTGTAGATTTCGGCACCGCCAATTACAAACACTTCATTTTCTGCAGTACACAGGGCAAGGGCTTCACTAAGGCTGTTCACTACTTCTACGCCTTCGAGTTGCAAGCCGTTTTGGCGGGTAATTACAATGTTGCGCCTGTTGGGCAAGGGTTTGCCGATGGAATCGTAGGTTTTACGGCCCATAATAATGGTATGCCCCGAAGTTATTTGCTTAAAATGCTTGAGGTCGGCCGGCAGGTGCCACAGCAACTGGTTGTTTTTGCCGATGGCACGGTTTTCGGCTATGGCTACGACTATAGATAATTGGTTCATTGGTTCATTGGTTCCTTGGTTCACCTGGTCTGCTAGGCCGACGGGTTTCTGCCAATGTATTTAATATATGCGTTTAACTTAAAATGGATAGTTTCTAGCTCTTTTAAAAGTACATTATAGTTGTCCTCATCAACTAATTTTCTATACTTCATCTTCCTCAAAAAGGATTTGGTTTCTACTATTGAACCTCGGCTATAATAGCAGAAGTTCTTGTTTTCCTTGTAATGAAAGCGACCATAGCCTTCAGCAATGTTGGCACTTATTGAGTCGGCGGCATTGCAAACTTGTTTGCCAACGGTGTCTTTTGCAAAGAAATCCCATTTCATGGTGATATCCCAAATTTTGTTCGAGAAATCTTCGGCAAGCAAATAGACTTCTAAATCTTCAATTTTATGATAGCTCATACCTTTTAATTTTAATAACCGAATCGCTGTAGGGTGATTATGATTAATAAATGGGGATGAACATATATTTTTAATTCATGTAGGCACTAATGAACTAGTGAGCTCATGAACTAATGAACTTTTTTATACCGCAACAACGCCTTTAATATGCGGATGTGGATCGTAATCTTTTAAGGTGAAGTCTTCGTATTTAAAATCGAAAATGTCTTTAACGGCTGGGTTGATTTCCATGGTTGGCAATGGTCTTGGTTCTCTGCTCAGTTGTAACCTCGCTTGTTCAATGTGGTTGTTGTACAGGTGGGCATCGCCGAGGGTATGGATAAAATCGCCGTACTGCAGGCCACATACCTGAGCAACCATCATGGTCAGCAGGGCATAAGAGGCAATGTTGAAAGGTACGCCCAAGAAAATATCGGCGCTGCGTTGGTACAATTGGCAGCTCAGTTTGCCTTCGGCCACATAAAACTGAAAAAAGGCGTGGCAAGGCGGCAAAGCCATGTTTTCTACTTCGGCTACGTTCCAGGCCGAAACAATGATCCTTCGCGAATCAGGATTGTTTTTGATCATGTTTACGATCTGGCTGATCTGGTCGATCTTTTCGCCATCGGGCTTAGGCCACGAGCGCCATTGCGAGCCGTAAACCGGACCTAAATTGCCTGCTTCGTCGGCCCATTCGTCCCATATCCTTACGCCGTTGTCTTTGAGGTATTTGATGTTGGTATCGCCACTCAAAAACCAGATGAGCTCGTGAATGATAGATTTGAGGTGCAGTTTCTTGGTGGTTACCATCGGGAAGCCCTCTTGCAGGTTAAAGCGCATCTGATAGCCGAAAACGCTAATGGTGCCTGTGCCGGTACGGTCGTGCTTCTGCGTGCCGTGATCGAGCACATGCTGCATCAAATCTAAATACTGTTTCATCTATTTGTTTTTTGTTTTAGCCATCAGATGGAGCCTTTGATGATTAAAACAACTGTTTAATCACGGCAGGTTCATCAACTACAAAGTTAAGCAATTTAAGAGCCTTTGTGCCTGATGTTTTTTTAACATGGGGTCATTTTTCCAATTCGCGAAAAAATAAATTAGCTTTGGCTCTCCAATAACCGTGATTATGCTTAAAAAAGTAGTGCTTTCTTTTGTGGGCTTATTGTTGGCTTCGGGTGTTTTTGCACAATCGCCAAAAGCACTGCAATTGTCTGCCGCTGCCTTGGCCTTAACCAAGCAAAAGGTGGTTTATGATCCTGCTTATTTTAAAATTCCCTATCCCAATGGCGATGTGCCTGCCGGAAAAGGCGTTTGCACCGATGTGGTTATTCGGGCTTACCGTACCTTGGGCACCGACCTGCAAAAAGAAGTACATGAGGATATGAAGCGCAATTTTAAGCTTTATCCCAAAGATTGGGGACGCAAAGAACCCGATCCGAATATCGACCATCGTAGGGTATACAACCTGATGGTGTTTTTTGCCAGAAAAGGAACTAAACAGGCCATGAGCAAAAAAACGGAAGATTACAAGCCGGGCGATATCGTGTGCTGGAACCTGAGCGGCAATATTTCGCATATCGGTTTGGTGGTCAATAAAAAATCGGCCGATAACAAAAGGTACCTCATTGTACACAATATCGGCAACGGGCAAGAACTTTCAGACTGTCTGTTTTCGTGGAAAATCATTGGCCATTACCGGTATAAAATTTAAAATCGTCAATTTAAATGCTCGCTTTTGCCAATGCCAAAATCAATCTAGGACTGCTGCTTACCGAAAAGAGAAGCGATGGCTACCACAATTTGCAAACCGTTTTTTATCCGGTTAGGCTGCATGATGCGGTAGAACTGCTTGATGCCGAAGCAACTTTTTGCACGGTTAAAGGGATTGACATACCCGGCGATGCGCAGGATAATCTTTGTTTAAAGGCTTTTAAACAATTGCAGGCCGATTTTGGCTTGCCCAACCAGCAAATCGTGTTGCTGAAAAACATACCGGTTGGCGCGGGCCTTGGAGGCGGTTCGGCCGATGCGGCCTTTCTGATCAAGCTGGTGAACGAAAAGTTTAAACTGGGCTTAAGTACAACAAAAATGGAGGATTACGCGCGGGCCTTGGGTGCCGACTGTGCTTTTTTTATTGCCAACAAGCCGGTATATGCCACTGAAAAAGGCGATCAGTTCGAGGCACTAGAAATGGATCTTTCCAACTATTTTATGGTGCTGGTTAAACCGCCGGTACACGTTTCGACAGCCGAAGCCTACCGCAACGCTAAAGTAAAACAGCCTGCGGTTTCGCTCAAAGAGTTGATACATTTGCCCATCAGCCAGTGGAAAGAGCAAATATTTAACGATTTTGAAACTTCTGTTTTTGCGCAATATCCGCAAATTGACGAAATAAAAACAAAGCTTTACGCCGCAGGTGCTACATTTGCGCTGATGAGCGGTAGTGGTTCATCGGTTTTTGCAATTTTTGAACAGCCGGTTTCCCTGCCCGAACTCGAGCAAGAGAATGTGGTTTTTTACAATGTTTAAGAAGGTAAAGGGTTGAAGAAGGAGGACTGGAAGGTGGACGAAATTCAGACTATCAACCCCAGACTATAAACTATTGGCTATTGACCATCGACTATGAACTATCAACACCCGATAATAACACAATATGGAAATTAATCTCAGCCGCAAAAGCGGGAAATTCAATTTTGAAGCCGTAAACGAAAACGGATTTACGGTGCAGTTAGATGCCAAGCCTGCCATCGGTGGCGAAGGCAAGGGTTTTAGGCCTATGGAAACGCTCTTGGTTGGCTTGGGTGGCTGCAGCGGCATCGACATCGTTAATGTGCTGACCAAACAGAAAGAACCTTTAAACGACATTAAAATCAATATCAAGGCTACCCGCAAGGATGAAGAAATGCCTCCGATTTTTGATGTGATCAATATCCATTTCGACTTGTATGGCGACTTGAGCGTGACCAAGGTAGAAAGGGCCATCCAAATGACTTTTGATAAATACTGTTCGGTTTCCAATATCCTGAGCCGTTCGGCAACCATAAATTTTACTTACGCCATTAAATAAAGCTGTAGTGCCGTAAACGCTTTTCGCAATACGCTCTACGCATTACTCAATACTCACTATGCTATACGCAACACCCATTACCCAATCATGAAAAACGAAAATTTTGAAACCATAGCCATCCGCACCCAAACCGAAAGAAGCAGCCACAAAGAGCATTCGGCACCCATTTACCTCACATCGAGCTATAAATTTGACGATGCCGAAGAAATGCGCGCACTTTTTGCCAACGAGAAGGAAGGCAACGTTTACAGTCGCTATTCGAACCCGAATACTTCTGAGTTTATCGAAAAAATGTGCCTTTTGGAAGGTGCCGAAGACGGCTTTGCCACCGCAACAGGCATGGCAGCCATTTTCACGACTTTTGGTGCCTTTTTAAAAAATGGCGACCACATTGTGTCTAGCCGTTCGGTTTTTGGCTCAACACACCAATTGCTAACCAATGTTTTCTCTAAATGGGGCGTGACTTTCGATTATGCCGATTTAGACAAACCCGAAGATTGGGAAGCTTTGATCAAGCCCAATACCAAGATAATTTTTGTAGAAACGCCGTCAAACCCGGGCATCGACATTATCGACTTGGAGTTTTTGGGTGCTTTGGCCAAAAAACACAATGTGCTTTTGGTGGTTGACAACTGTTTCGCTACGCCTTATTTGCAACAACCGATTAAATTGGGGGCACATATTTCTATCCATTCGGCTACCAAATACATCGATGGGCAAGGCCGTGTGCTAGGAGGCATTATTTTGGGCAGTAAGGCACTTGTTACAGAAATTGTTGCATTTGCCCGTCACAGTGGACCATCTTTGTCGCCTTTTAACGCCTGGATTTTGTCGAAAAGTTTAGAAACGCTTGCGGTTCGCATGGATCGCCATTGCGAAAACGCCTTGAAAGTGGCCGAATATTTAGAGAAACATCCTCAAATCAAGTTGGTCAAATATCCGTTCCTGCCATCGCATCCGCAATACCAGATTGCCAAAAAGCAGATGAAACAGGGTGGAGGCATTGTAACCATCGTGGTAAAAGGCGGGGTTGAAGGTGCTCGCAAATTTATGGACGGCCTGAAAATGTTTTCGATTTCGGCCAACTTAGCCGATACCCGATCTATCGCTACGCATCCGGCAACGAGTACGCACAGCAAGCTTACCGAAGAAGAACGCAACATCGTGGGCATTGAGCAGGGCTCTATCCGTCTTTCGATAGGTTTGGAGCATATTGATGATATCCTGGCCGATATTGAGCAGGCTTTGGCTTAGTTCATGGGTTAAATGATTTCAACAAAAATACAGTGCCGGGTTTCGATCCGGCATTTTTTGTGAAAAGTGGTCGATGGTCTATCGTTAGAAACCATTGAGTTTTGTGTCCTTTGCAAGATTTCCTATCCGGCTTTGGTCTTTTGCCTTTAGACTTTTAGCTTTACTTAACATGAACGACTGCGAATTTATCATTTCAGAGCTTCAATCGTTGTCAGACCCGGCGTACCGTCAAAAAATGCTGCGTTTTGGTATCGATAACTCAAAAGCTTTGGGCGTAAGCATGCCCAAGGTGAGGGCGCTGGCTAAGCAGATCCGTAAAAACCAGGCCTTGTCGCTCGAGCTTTGGGAAACCGGAATTCATGAGGCAAGAATTTTGGCCACCATTATTGGCGAGCCCAAATTGGTCAACGAGCAACAGATAGATCGCTGGACAAACGATTTTACCTCTTGGGATGTATGTGACCAGGCCTGCGGCAATCTGTTCGTCAGAACGCCTTATTTTAAGCCGAAGGTTTTTGAGTATGCCAAAGCTGAAAAGGAATTTGTGAAGCGTACGGGCTTTGTGCTCATGGCCGAGGCGGCCGTTCATCTCAAAAAAGAGCCCGATGAAACTTTTTTGGAGTTTTTTCAGCTCATCGAAAGGGAAGCCTGGGATAACCGCAATTTTGTGAAAAAAGCCGTTAACTGGGCATTGAGGCAAATGGGTAAGCGCAATGCTCGGCTGTATTATCATGCCATTACCACCGCCGAAAACATCCTTGCCCAACAGAACAAAAAAGCCAACTGGATTGCGCTTGATGCCCTGAGGGAGTTAAGAAGCAAAGGACCTAAGGCAGAGCCGAAAGACTAAAGCGGAAAGACCAAAGGTGGGTTGAGGGTTGAAAGGTGGAAGGATGGAGGGTAAAGAGGTAGAAGGTAAAAAACGAGTCTAATACATTTGTTAAGTCGCTAACTTTCTGACTTCCAGCTTACTGACTATAGGCTATCAACTATAGGCTTCCTAACTATGGACCATCAACTATGGACTATGGACTATCGACTTCCGACTAAAAGACTAAAAGACTAAGAAATATAATCCCGATCTTCGTCGCTCAAGGTAGATTTGTTCTCCACGGGCTGATGCTTTTCTATTTCCGTATCGTAGCTGCTGAGGGTTTTCTTCGGCCTTCCGGCAATAAAGCCTAAAATAAAGCCAATCAGGATGCAAACTCCGATTACGATGAGCTTTGAGATGTACACCTCTTTTCCGATGATGAAATCGAAGGGAACGGCCTCTCTATTGATGAGCAAAAATGTAGTTAACAATGCGGTAACAACGATGATGAAGATGGTTTTTGCTTTCATAAGTTTAAAAACTGTAGTTGAATATAAACTCTAAGATAGGGTTTTGGTTGTAAACTTTGTTCACAAATACGGCTCTTACGCCCAAATCTATAACAGGCTGATAGCGCAAAAGGTTTAGGCTGCTGCGCAATTCGAGGCCAAAAGTCTTGGGTTGTGCCAGATTGGTTTCAGTGCCGATGTTTTCATAATGGCTAAAAAATCCGCCCCTCAAGTTGCGGATGTAAGCAAAAGGCCCAATTTCAGCATCCGGAAAGGCAATCGGAAAACGGTAGTTAAGCAACAAGGTGTTTTTCAGTTCGCTCCTGGCCCTGATTTGTCCGTAGCCATAAACCGTCGCAATTTCGGTATTGCCTTTCAGTACCCCGCTGCTTTGCTGGTAGTTGAAGCTGGCCACGAATGAATGGTTTTTCAGGAGGCCGGGAAAGTAAAGCGCACTTTCGAAAGCAATCAGGTCGCCGTTAAGGTGCTGGTCGAAGGGCTGGTTGTAGTAGCTAAGCGTAACCGATTGTGCCCATTGAGGCGCTACATTGCGCTCGGCGGCCCGTAGACTATGGACAAAGCCCAAACGGTAGCTCATCGGGAAATTAAGTGTTTTGCTGAAAATGGCGGCTTCCTGCGGCGCAAAATTCCTTTGGGTAAAGCTCGTTCCCACCTCTCCCAAAAAACTGTAGTTGTGGTTGTAGGCATTGATGCTTAGCGGAACGCTGGCTTTCAGTTCGAGCCTGTTTTCGCGCCAGTTGGCCTCTTGTATTTGTCCGGCAAGGCGATAATAGGCCAGGCGCGGACGGTTCCTGAAAGTAGCGCTCAGTACCGGATAAAGGCTTTTGTAGGTCAGTCCGGCATTGTATTCCAGTTTTCTTAAATCGCTGTGGTAGCTCACACCGCCAAAAAAATCGACAATGTTGAGCAGGTCGTTCGATTTGAGTGCGATGCCCAGCCTGTCGTCGTCGTCAACCGTTGGACTGATGCTGTGAAACGAAAAAGCATGGGCCAGCGGACTGTAGGTGGTAGAAGTGTAGGCGCTGTCTGGAATTTGCCTAAAAACATCGCCGGTATTTTCCTGTTTTTCGGCAGCTTCGCCAAAATATACAAAATGGTTGGGCTGCACTTCTTTTGGCTCGATTGGAGCTGTTGCAATCTCGTAGCCCATCAGTTGGTAGTTGTTGAAAAATATCGATTGGCCATCGTTGCTCGGGCTCGGATTAAAAGCGCCGTATTTTGCTGACGTTAGCGCCACGATTTTTTTATCGGCAGGCATAACCCCATAAATGTTGTCAAGTCCGCTTAGATGGGCGTTAAATGCGATTTTATCGCCAATAAATACCGGCCTGCTCAACTGCTGATTCGTTTCTTTGATCAATTGCACGGTTTCGCCCTTTTCATTAGCTAGCCAAAGCGACTTTCCTTTTTCGCTTACGCCAACCCAGCTCCGCTGCGAACCGTCGGTATTGAGGGCCGGGGTTTGCAAAATCAGATTTTCGGGATTGCTGTAGGTCTTCGTTATTTTGCCGCTGGCCACATCGATGGCCACCAGATTGAAGTTGTTGCTCAGGTCTGCCTGTACGGCCAGCAATTTTTTTCCGTCGCCCGAAAGTGTTGGCGAAAACAGCCTCGTCCTGAAGGTAAGCTGGCGTCTGGTCTTGGTCGAAAAATCGTAAAGGCAAACCACGCTGTAGTTGCGTTGCTTGTAGCGGGGGTCGTACCTGATCTCATCCCAAACCAGCAGCTGGTTGGCATAGCTGAACCAGGGCTGTTCCTGATAGCCGATTTTGAAAAGTTTTTGCTCGCTCTTGTCGGGGTTCAAAACCACAAAACCAGCCACCTCGTCCTTGCTCTGTTTAAGGGTTAAAAGTTGTTGGTTGGGCAGGGCAGTTGGTAGGTAGTAATTGGTGGCAATTTTCGATGGCCGGTTCAAACTTTTGTAATCGCCGTGTGGGGTCTGCTCGTCTTGCCTTTGCCAATCTTTTTTCAGCTGCTCCAAAACATGCGCGTAAAATTTTTTGGTATTGTAGCCCGTGTATTTTTTCAGGCTCTGCGAAAAAGGGTAGAAGCGGAGTGGCCGATGGTGGATGTCGGCGAGCAGACTGTCGACGATTCCTTTTCCAAATTCTTGGCGTAGCTGCGAGGTGAGCAGGTAGCCCAATTGGTAGTAGCCTGGGGTCTGGTCTTTGTTCGATCCGAAGTAGGCTTTCGAGTAGGAAAAATTTTGTCCGCTTAGCAGCGAAGTTCTGAAAGGCATGATCCACGAAGGTTGCCTGCCACGGCCCGCGTGGGTAAGCGAAGTTTCGGTGCTCACCGCATCGCCTTCGAAGAACCAAGTTGGGATGCTTGCCCCCAAATAGGCGAAGTAGATTTCTTCCGGAAAAGGGTGGGCCTGGCCTCTGGTTATTTTGTCGAATTGGGCCACGTGCCTAAGCTCGTGGACGGCTAAATTATTGAGCCAATCCTGACTGTCAAATTGCTGGGGTGGGGTGGTGTTGAATTGCGACTTTTTGGGGGCCAGTTGAACGAAGCCATTGGCAATGGTTCCGCGGTTCTGAAACACGATGGGGATGCTCGTTTTTTGTCGGTCAAAATCACGTCCAACATAAGGGTAGATATAGGCGATGGTATTGGCCATTCTTTGTGCTTCTTTTTCGAGTTCGCTCGGATAGATAAGCCGGAAGCCGTTGCTGTTAATTTGGCGCCATTTTACACTAAGTGGATTTTGTTCGCTGTCGAAAATCTGCGAAAAACCATGAAGTGAAATAAAGCTTAAAGTTATAGTAGTTAATATATTGATTTTCAGTTTATTTAATTGTTTATTGAGCTTCATTATGGTTTTATGCTAAAATTTTTAGTTTTTTAGGATTTTGTTTGGGGGATTTATTTTAAATTTTAATTCAACTTAAATTATTTAAAATATTGATTTATATTGTTTTATGTGAAATATATAAATCAGGTTTTTGTGATGAAATTTGTATGTGTTTATGCTGTTTGATGTGTTTTTTAACAGCTTTAAAGAAATCAGAGAACGTTTTTAAAACTTGCTATTAAGGTACACTTATTCCATCGGATTTTAAGCAAATTTTTTCGTTAATTTTTTAAACATGTATACGTTTCTTCACACTCCTACCCTAGAGCTAAGTTTGTAAAATGGATGAAAAATCGCTAGAAAATGATGCCTATTTTTGTCAGTGAAGGCAGGGTGTTTGGATTAGTTTTTGAATTGAAAACCTCATGCCGAATAGCTTTAAAATCTCGTATTTTTTGGATGGTTTATTTGGGTCTTCACTGACAAAAAATAAAAGCTAAAGCCTGTTTTTTGAGGTCTGAAATCGAGTGCTTTTTGGGGTGGTGAAACTGAGTTTTATCAGATGTTTTTTAGTAAAGAAAGGGTGAGCGAAATTTGTTGAATGTGCCGATTTTTAAAGGCGATTTAGTCGCTTTGCTAAAGCGGAAATGGAACGGAAATTGGGATTTACTGTTTGGGTTTTAAGGCAAAAAGTTGGTGCGGTCTGACACTAGGTGTTATCGTTTGTACTTCAAAAAGTGAGTAGCTTGAGATGAGGGATTCAGGTAAAAGATGGTCTTTTAGGTGGGGCTTTAAAGGACGGATTTGGCAGGTAAAATGGCTGGATATGACGATTGATTTTCGGGTAAATAACGGCTTTGGGCGGACGTAAAACATGGTAAAAACGAGATGCCATGACGACGTTTTTTAGTCAAAATGAGGGTTGTTTTGTAGGGTAAACGTTGCGATTTTTTAGGGGAAAAAGTGGTTGCCGTGGTGAAGAAATGATAAAAAACAGCTTATAAAGCAACGTTTTTAAGTAAAAATAAGCCTCATATCGGCATTTCCTGCCGATATTTTGACGTAAGTAATTCTTTTTTCGAATAAAACCGGGCTAAAATCGGCACTTTAAATGGCCTTTTTAGAGCGATTTAAAGGAAGAATGTCACGAAATCCAGCGGTTTTTCTGCCTAGATATGGGGTTTTTGCGAGAAGAAAAAGGATAGAAATCAGGCCTTGTTGCGACGGTTTTTATAGATGGGATAGATGAAAACAGCAGCTAAAATAAGCAGGGAACCAAGGTAAAAACCACCGGTCATCTGCTCTTTCTGGCCGAATAAAATAAAGGCCAAAACGATGCCGTAAACGGGTTCCAAATTGGTAATCAAAGCCACCCTAAATGCCGATAAAGTTCGCATCACCGACACTCCCGCAACGTAGGCTAAAGCCGTACAAACAGTGCCTAAAATCAGCAAATAAAACCAGTCGGTTAAGCTTAAATTGAAGGTTTCTGTAAGCAGGCTTTTATCGAATAAACGGTAGATGCTGATCCAGAAAAAGGCACCGGCAAGCTCGTAAAATCCAATGATGCTGGGGTTGTTTTTCTGCACCAAAGTAGAGTTGATGGTAGAAAAAAAACTGGCTGCAACTGCCGATAGCAAGCCGAAAATAATGCCAGTGGTGTACTTAGTTTCGAATTTAAAGATGAGATAAATGCCCAAAATAATGAGCAATCCCACAAAAATGTCGCCTTTAGAAATGGCATGTTTTTTAATCAAAGGCTCTAAAATGGCGATGAAAAGCGTAACGGAAGACAGGCAAATAAGGCTTACCGAAACGTTGGCTACCTTGATGGAATGGAAGAAAAAGATCCAATGCGTAGCTACAATACTGCCTGTAAAAAAGAATTTGAGAAACTGTGTACGCGTTACCCTGATATCGGTTTTGCTGAGCTTAAAATAGGCAAATAGCGTAATGGAGGCAATTAATACCCTGTACCATACCATTTGTACGGCGCTGATGGAAATTAAAGCACCCAGAATGCCTGTAAAGCCCCAAACAAAAACGGTAAGGTGTAAAATTAAGAGGTTTCGGTTGTCGTGATTAAGTGTTTTAAGGCTAGGTTTCATCTTATTTTGGTGCTCTTCGCAGCAAATATAAGCCTAGTAAACCAAAAAAGAGCGTAGGCAAAATCGTTGCGGCCAAAGGAGGCAGTCCGCCCTTGGTCGAAAACATCTTGGCAAACTGCGTCAAAACGATATAGGCAAAACTCAAAATAATGCCGATTCCGAGTGGCAAGCCCACGCCGCCACGTACTTTTCGAGAAGATAAGGCTACGCCGATTAAGGTCAATACAAAGGCCGATAGAGGTTGCAGCCAGCGCTTGTATTGCTCAAAAAGCAGGTCGCTCATAATGCCAGAGCCCCTTATTCTTTCTTTTTTGATCTTGTCTGAAAGTTCCTTGTTGCTCATGCTTTCGAACACGTTCTGGTAGGCCGAAAAATCGTTGGGCCTCATATCCAGAACCGTATCTTTCTGCTTGTTGGTGGCATAAACCATCGTTTCCTTCAGCCCATCTACATTCCTGATGGTGTAGTTGCTCAGTTTCCAGCTTCTTTTTACCGAATCCCAGGCAATCTGCTCGGCCCACAGCTTTTTCTTCAGGACATCGCCTTTAAATTTATCTAGCGAGAAACGGTAGCCGATATTGGTCTTATTGTCGAAATTATCGATAAAGATATAGGTATTGCTATCCACTTTCATGTGGATCCCGGTTTTGATATAAGGGTCGTTTTTGTTCACCACTTCGTTTTCGAACTTGTTTTTGATCCTGTTGGTGTAGGGCAATACATAGAGGTTAGACAACAGGTTGAGCGAAAAAATGATGAAAGCCGAGATAAAATAAGGCCTTAAAAAGCGATTAAAGCTTACGCCGCCACTTAAAATAGGCACGATTTCGGTCTGGTCAGCCATTTTAGCCGTAAAGAAAATTACCGCAATAAAATTGATCAGGGGCGAGAGCATGTTTACGTAAAACGGTATAGAACCGGCATAATACTGCGAAATCGTTTGCCAGATGCTCATGTTGTTCTCCAAAAAATCGTCGAGTTTTTCCGAAAGATCGAAGATGACAATGATCACCACAAAAATAACCAGGGTATAAACAAAGGTGCCCAGGTATTTGCCAATGATGTAGCCGTCGATAATTTTAATGCGCTGCCTGATGAAGTTCATTACAATTTATTCCCTAATATACTCACCATTTTATTCTTCCAAGCGTAAAACTCGCCCGAAATGATTTTTTCTCGTGCTTCTTTAACCAGCCAAAGGTAAAAATGCAGGTTGTGCAAAGAAGCAATCTGTGCGCCCAGCATCTCTTTCGAGTGCATTAAATGCCTTAAATAGGCTTTAGAATAAACTTGGTCGGCCAGTAAATCGCTTTCGGCATCGATTGGAGAAAAATCGTTAGCCCATTTCTTGTTGCCGATGTTGATGATGCCGTTTCGGGTAAACAACATGCCGTTTCGGGCATTTCTGGTCGGCATTACGCAGTCGAACATGTCAACGCCAAGCGCAATGTTCTCCAATATATTAATAGGAGTGCCCACGCCCATCAGGTAACGCGGTTTGTCTGTAGGCAGGATATCGCAAACCACTTCGGTCATCGCATACATTTCTTCGGCAGGTTCGCCTACCGATAAACCGCCAATGGCATTGCCTTCGCGACCCATCGAAGCAATAAATTCGGCCGATTTCACCCTTAAATCCTTATAAACCGAACCCTGAACAATAGGAAAAAGCGTTTGCTCATAGCCGTATTTAGGTTCGGTGGTGTCTACGCGCTCGCAGCAACGTTTAAGCCATCGGTGGGTCATGTTGAGCGAGTTGGCCGCGTATTTGTAATCGCAAGGGTAGGGCGTACACTCGTCAAAAGCCATGATAATATCAGCGCCAATGCTTCTTTGGATGTCCATGGCGTATTCTGGCGTAAACAAGTGCTTAGAGCCATCAATGTGCGAACGGAAAGTAACGCCTTCTTCCTTGATCTTGCGCACTTTGCTCAGCGAATACACCTGATAGCCACCGCTGTCGGTTAAAATAGGCTTGTCCCAGCCAATGAATTTGTGCAATCCTCCGGCGGGCTCTAAAACCTCCAATCCCGGTCTTAGGTATAAATGATAGGTATTGCCCAAGATGATTTGGGCTTTGATATCTTCTTTAAGTTCTTTTTGGTGCACTGCTTTTACCGTTCCGGCAGTGCCTACAGGCATAAAAATGGGGGTTTGTATTTCGCCGTGGGCAGTGGTAATCACGCCCGCCCTGGCTTTGGATGACGGGTCTTTGGCCTGTAAATCAAATTTCATGCTGTTCTGTGTTTTGCTGGCCACAATGGTTTCGTGGCCGGGTATTCCTCTTCAAAAATCCGACAAAAATAGCAAGAATATTCCTTTTTATGGTCATTGCGCCGTGTTGTTTTGAAGCTGAGCTAGAAACAACGTTCAAAACCTTCAATAATTATGCGTTTTTTGAACATGGCCTTAATTTTTTATCAACATCAAGCTGGTTTACAGATTAAAAATGAGAGCTTTGCTAGCTTTCAGAAATACCATCGTGGAATTAAATATATTAGAGATTAGCCTGCTCGGCGCTTTTGTTTTTTGTTTTTTGGTCCAGCTCTATTTTAGCTTGTTTGTGCATGCCAAACTGGCCAGCTATAAAATAGACGAGATCCCTGAGCGCGCGGTTAATCCCATTAGTGTTATTGTATGCGCCCGCAACGAAATCCAGAACCTGGAAAAATACCTCGCAAGCATTCTAAATCAGGATTATCCCCAGTTTGAGGTAGTTGTAGTAAACGACCGCTCGTGGGATGGAACCGGCGATTTTTTAGAGCGATTGGCCAAGCAGCATAGCCATTTAAAGGTGGTTACCGTGGCTGAAGGCGAAAAGTTTATTGCCGGAAAAAAGTTTGCCGTTACCATGGGCATTAAGGCCGCCAGCTACGAATGGCTGGTATTTACCGATGCCGATTGCGAGCCTGCGTCGGCCCATTGGCTTATGGGCATGCAGCAACCGGCTGATCAAAACATTGAAATTTTGCTGGGCTATTCGCCTTATTTTAAGAAACGGAGCCTGCTAAACTGCCTGATTAGGTTCGAAACTTTTTTTACGGCGGTTAACTACCTTGCCTTTGCCCTCAAAGGCATGCCTTACATGGGTGTTGGCCGAAATATGGCCTACAAAAAATCGCTTTTCTTTAAAAACAAAGGCTTTGCAACGCACATGCACATCCCTTCTGGCGATGATGACCTGTTTGTAAACGCTCATGCGCATGCGCATAACACGGCTATCCAAATTCATAAGGAAACACATGTTTGGAGTGAGCCTAAAACTTCTTTTTTTGATTACCTGCGCCAAAAGAAGAGACACGTAGGCGCTGGCAAGTTCTACAAGCCCAAACATAAATTCGTTTTATCGTTGCAGATTGCCGTACAGTTTTTGTTCTATATAATAGGTATCGTGCTGTTGTGCCTGCCGGCTACGCTGTATTTGGGTATCGGTATTTTTGCGTTGAGCATTATCATCAGAAGTTTTGTTTATCCGCGCCTGCTCAAACGCCTCAATTATGGCGAATTAAGCTGGTGGTTCCCGCTATTGGACCTCATCTTGTTTGTTTTTCTGGTGCTTAATGCCTTTCTGTCTATATTTGTGAAAAAAGTAAAGTGGAAATAAATCGCTGATCATGTCTGATATTAAACCAACCATCGTTTTCAAGTATTTTAAAAACCTTACCGACAAGCAGATCGCCCAGTTTGAGCAATTGTACGATTTGTACAGTTTTTGGAATGCGCAGATTAATGTCATTTCGAGAAAAGACATCGACGAGCTGTACGAACGCCACATCCTGCATTCGCTGGGCATTGCCAAGTTCTGTACTTTTAAAGCGGGCGAGAAAGTGCTAGACGTAGGTACGGGAGGCGGTTTTCCGGGTATTCCTTTGGCAATCTTGTTTCCTGAAACGCAGTTCCATTTGGTTGATTCGATTGGGAAAAAAATCAAGGTGGTTACGGAAGTGGCTGCCGCATTGGGCCTGAATAATGTAAAAGCGAGCCATTTAAGGGCCGAGCAGGTAACTGATCAATATAATTTTGTAGTATCGAGGGCGGTAACGCGTTTAATCGATTTTTACCCTTGGATACGTGGCAAATTTGCCAAAGAAAACATCAATGCCATCCAAAACGGCATCCTTTACCTCAAAGGCGGAGATTTGACCGAAGAAATCAAGGAATCTAAACTGAAGGCAGAACTGCATCCGCTTTCGGCTTATTTTGAAGAAGATTTTTTTGAAACCAAATATGTGGTGTATATCCCACAATAATTAAGGTTATTTAATGAAAAAAGCCCGTACCGATTTTATCCGTGCGGGCTTTTTGCTCATGATTTGTTTGGTTTTAAGGCTGGTTTTTGGTCGGAAGCAATTCTAAGGTGATGGGTTGTTTTGCCTCTTTTTTGGTTTCTTTTACGCTAGGCTTAACCGTAATCCGTGGGGTTTGCTGGTCGACCTTTGAGCCAAGGTTTTGATATACCTCTTTGCCTAGAGCGCTTTTTAATCTTTCCTGAGGCTCTTTTACCGTAATTGAATATGAGACTTTCGAATCTGGTTTAGTGCTCTGAAATGCCTGTTCAGTGCCCATTGCTGCAATCTGTTTTTCTTTGGCCGACTTGATGTAGAGCTGTTTCATGGCATTGTCTGGGTCTGTACTGGCTATGCTTACGCTTGGTAAGGCCGCTACTTTAGCCTTTAAATCCGCTTCGTCGTTGTTCCCTTTTTTATCCTCTTTAATTACAGGAGGTGGAAACTTGATTACATCACCTTCTTTCAACTTGATTGGCCTTGCTTTACGTGCTTTTGCTTTGCTAGGTCGCTCCTCAATTGGGGGTGGTGGCGTTACTTGATCGGCTTTAACAACCGGGGGCGGAAATTTTACGCTGTTTTTGGCATAGGCTGGTGGCGGTTGAACGGCAGGTGGTCTTGGGAGTGTTACTTTAGTAAAGTATTGAATGTTTTTTCCGGTGATTTCAACGGCGCCATTTTGCCCTTTGTCGCCGTATTTGGCAATAGCCTTTTCTCTTGATAGATTTTTGATGCTTTCGGCATTAGAAACCCCGTAAAAGGTTGACAGGTCTTCTACTGCTTTGCCATTGATTAAAATGTATCTTTTTTCTCGTAGAACAGGTTTTCTGGTTGTTTTGTCTATCCCATACCTTGTATAAAACTTATCATCGGGTTTAACGATTGGTGGCGGAAACCTAACTTGGTCTTCTTTAACAGTTGGGTTTTCGCGCACCGGTGGCGGTACCAATTCCAAGTATTTAAGGTGTGTTCCAGTAATTTCTACGGCGCCATGTTTGCCTTTATCGCCATATTTCTTCACTGCATTGGCTACGTTAAGGTAGCTAATGCTATTGGCCTGCGAAACACCATGAAACTTGGCTACATCTGCAACGGGTTTGCCATTAATGACGATGTGCCTTTTGTCGACAATAACTGCGGTTTCACCCTTCGATTTGGAATACTCGTTTCTTGGATAGAATGTTTTCCCTTCTGATTGCGCAGGTTCTTGTACAGCCACGGTTTCCACTACTTGGCCTTGAGCAGCTTTATTTTTCTCCGGAAATAAATCTACATAGCCATAGTCTTTGGTAAAAGCCATCGTCGAGGTACAGAGCATTGCGCCACCCAAGGGGAGGGCCAACAGCAGCTTGAGCCTGGCCCAACTCGTTGTTCTCTTTTTGTTTAACATGTTAATTCTCCTTTTTAATATTGATTGATTGAAAATTTGGTTCGTCAGTTTTTGGGGCACAATGCCAAAGGAGTTTTCGATCAGAAACATCACATAATCGTGTTTCTGCTGATTGTTGGTGGTGCTTAATTCGTCGGCAATGTATTCGTGCAGTAGCTTAATATCCTTTTTGATGAAATAGATAATCGGATTAAACCAGCATACGATTTGCAACAGCTCAAAAAACAGCACGTCTAAGGTGTGCTTTTGCTTGATGTGGACGAGTTCGTGCTTCAACACCACCTGTTTTTCGGCCATTTGCGGGTGGATAAACAGAAGGTTGAAGAAAGAAAACGCCTCTTTTTCGTCCTTTAATTCTACAATGGTAAAGCTTTTATTGTAGTGCTTTTTCGCGTTGATGGATAGTTTTAAAATCTTAAGGATGGCCAGTAGCAGCTTAAATGCAAAGCAAATGGCTATACCGATGTAGAAAATATAGAAGTAGTCGGTAAGCTGGAATGTAGGCTCCAGCTTTGCCACCGGTTGTAAGGCAACAAGATTAACATCCTGTACAATTGCTACTTCTTCATAGGGAAGGCTGGGCCTGAGGTAGCCTATTTGCAAGATGGGCAGGGCAAAGGCCGTAAAGCTGCTCGCCAACAGATAATAGCGGTTGCTGTTGTAAAAAGTCTGGTTTTGCAATAACAAACGGTAAAATCCGTAGAAAATGATCAGGTAGAGGTTTGCCTCTAGCAAATAGTACAACCAGTCCATGTTATTTGTTGTTTTTAAGTTTTTCGGCCAATGCAATCAGCTCGTCGAGCTCGTTCATGTCCATGTTTTTTTCTTTCACTAAAAAAGAAACCAGGCTTTGGTAGTTGTTTTCGAAATAATTGTTCATCACCTTGTCGAAGGCAAAATGCTTGTACTGGGCCTCGCTGATGAGCGGAAAGTAGATGTGCGTATTGCCTATGGCCTTATGCGAAATAAAGCCCTTGGTTTCTAAAACCCTGATTACCGTTGATACCGTATTGTAAGCCGGCTTTGGCGGATCCATCTTGTCGATCACGTCTTTTACAATGCCTTCTTGCATTTCCCACAAAATCAGCATCACCTGCTCTTCGGCTTTTGTTAACTCTCTCATTCTATTGTTTGCTTATTACTTAATCTAAATTTACCACTATTTTTATAGTTAACAAACTATTTTTATAGTTTTATTGTAATTTACTGATTTATAAGGTAATAAAATTAATTTATTAATCTGGAATAATTCATTATTTTAGATTTAATGAGTTTAACGCATCAAATTGCACTAAGCCTGATCAAAGGTGTAGGCCCTATGTTGGCCAAGAATCTGCTGTTTCATTTCGGCAGTGCCGAAGCCGTATTCGCGGCCTCCAAACAGGAGATTAAGCAGGTTGAGGGCATAGGAGAAAAGACGGCTCATGCAATTTTGGCAACAAATGCGTTGGCTCTTGCCGAGAAACAGCTCGAGTTTATCCAAAAGCACAATATCAAGGTGTTGTTTTATCGCGATGAAGCTTACCCTAAACGGTTGCGAAATTGTTATGACGCCCCCTTGCTGCTTTATTATAAAGGTACTGCCGATCTAAATCATCGTCGCATCGTAAGCGTAGTGGGTACGCGCAATGCCACCGCATATGGCAAACAGCTTTGCAAGCAACTGATCGCCGCTTTGTTGCCTTATGATGTACTGGTGGTAAGTGGCTTGGCTTTGGGCATTGATGCAGCGGCGCATAAAGAAAGCCTAGCGCAAGGCTTGCCTACGGTGGGTGTGCTGGCGCATGGCCTCGATCGTATCTATCCGGCCATCCATCAGGAACTGACCCAAAAAATGGCTCGGCAAGGTGGTTTATTGACCGAGTTTTTACCGGGCACCAATCCCGATCGGGAGAATTTTCCGAAACGGAACCGCATCATTGCCGGCATAAGCGATGTGACCATTGTGGTAGAAGCCTCGATTAAAGGGGGTGCCCTGATTACGGCCGAATTGGCCAATTCGTACAACAGGGATGTTTATGCCTTTCCGGGAAGAACAAGCGACGAATTTTCTGAAGGCTGTAATTTTTTGATCAAAACCAATCGGGCGGGGCTGATCAACCATCCGCGCGACCTGATTTATTACCTGGGCTGGGACGATGAGCCTGTAGCCAAAAAGGAAATCCAAATGCCCATACCATTGAATAAGGAAGAACAGGTTGTTATGGAGTTGTTACGCGAGGGGCCAATGAGTACCGACGAGCTTGCTATCCAATCGGATACGCCTCAAAGCAAGCTAGCCATGGTGCTGCTTACCCTCGAAATGCAGGGAATTCTGATTTCGCTACCAGGCAAAATTTACAAGCTGGCCTAATTTTATAGTATAATTGTCTACCGATTTTATAGATTATGAAATAAAATTTCTTAAAACGGCTGATTAAAAAATAATGTTCCAAATAAATATTAGTTTATAAAATACTAATCGTCATTGCGTAATTTTGCGACATGTGGTATAACAATATTTTAGAGACCATCGGCAATACGCCTTTGGTTAAATTAAACAGCATTACGAAAGAAATACCGGCAACTGTACTGGCCAAAATCGAGACGACCAATCCTGGCAACTCGATCAAAGACCGTATGGCGGTAAAAATGATAGAAGATGCAGAAAAATCAGGCAAACTGAAACCTGGGGGCACCATTATTGAAGGTACTTCGGGCAATACAGGCATGGGTCTGGCTATGGCCGCCATTATCAAAGGCTATAAATGTATTTTTACCACTACCGACAAGCAATCGAAGGAAAAGGTTGATGCCTTGCGTGCCTTTGGGGCCGAGGTGATTGTTTGTCCAACCAATGTTGATCCCGAAGATCCACGTTCTTACTATTCGGTTTCATCGCGTTTAGAGCGTGAGGTGCCTAATTCGTGGAAACCTAACCAATATGATAATCTTTCTAATAGCCAGGCGCATTACGAGCAAACCGGCCCTGAAATTTGGGCACAAACCGAAGGCAAAATCACTCATTTGGTGGTTGGTGTAGGTACCGGCGGCACTATTTCGGGTACTGGAAAGTACTTGAAAGAGAAAAACCCTAAAATAAAGGTTTGGGGTATAGATACTTATGGCTCGGTGTTCAAAAAATATAAGGAAACCGGCATTTTAGATAAAAACGAGATTTATCCTTACATTACCGAAGGCATTGGTGAAGACTTTTTGCCGCAGAATGTAAATTTTGATGTGATTGATGCCTTTGAAAAGGTAACAGATAAAGATGCGGCGTTAATGACCCGCGAAATTGCGCGCAGGGAAGGCATTTTTGCAGGCAACTCGGCGGGTGCAGCCATTGCCGGATTATTGCAACTTAAAGATTCGCTGAAACCAGACGATGTCGTTGTGGTTATTTTTCACGATCATGGTAGCCGTTACATGGGTAAAATGTATAACGAAGATTGGTTGCGCGAACGTGGTTTCTTGAAAGACGAAAAACTAACGGCCCGCTCTATTTTGGCCAAACGTTCTAACCAGGAGGTGGTAACGCTCGATTGCGAGAAAACGATTATCGAAGCCATCAATATCATGAAAACATTGAGCATTTCGCAGCTTCCGGTTACGCAGCAAGGCATGGTGATTGGCAAGGTAACGGAAAGCAATGTACTGGATTCGTTGCTGGAAAATCCATCGCTAAGGTCGAGCCCAGTTAAAGAAATCATGACGGCTTCTTTGCCCTTTGTAGACCTGAATACATCGATAGACAAAATTTCGGCCATGATCAATAAAGACAACAGTGCCGTTTTGGTAGAAGACGAGCAAGGCAAATTCGAAATCATTACCCAATACGATATCATTGAAGCTATTTCAGGTTAATTATCCCGTAAATAGTTTACTTATGGAATAAAAAAGCCCCGAATGTAAATTCGGGGCTTTTGTTTTAAGGTTTCCATCCTGGTTTGGCTAGTTTTTGGGGGCTCAAATTTGGCCTTTAACGGATTATAAATCCGCAGTTAGTTTAGTCGGGAAATGCTTTCCCGACTAGTTTGATAACAATTCCCCTCCACTGGAGGGGTGCCTGCAAGGCGGGGTGGTCTTTTGTCTCCTGGCAGGAGGGTGGTGTTTTTTATACTTAAGAGCAATACAAGACAAACACTTGCGAAGTTTTTAAAACTTCGCAAGTGTACGCTCTAAAACTTCACAAGTGTAATCCAAAAAGAAAGCCCCAACAATATATTGCTGAGGCTTTTTTTTATGTTTTTTTACGATTAATGGCTTGGTCCAGAGCCTTCAACGCGCTTGATTTGTGCGCCAAGGGCACGCAAGCGGATGTCGATGTCTTGGTAGCCACGCTCAATTTGCTCGATATTGTAAATGGTCGAAGTTCCTTCGGCAGACAAAGCTGCAATCAGCAGGGAAACGCCGGCGCGGATATCGGGAGAGGTCATGCTGATGCCTCTTAATTTGTATTTTTTGTCGATACCGTTTACCGTGGCACGATGCGGATCGCAAAGAATAATTTGTGCGCCCATATCAATCAGTTTATCCACAAAGAACAAACGGCTTTCGAACATTTTCTGATGGATAAGCACTGAGCCACGTGCCTGAGTAGCTACCACAAGCACAATGCTCAACAAATCAGGCGTAAAACCTGGCCAAGGGGCATCGGCAATGGTTAGAATCGACCCATCGATAAAAGTATCGATTTCGTAATGCTTTTGCGAAGGGATATAAATATCGTCGCCACGGCGCTCTAGTTTGATGCCGAGCTTTTTGAAAACTTCCGGAATAACACCCAATTCGTCGTAGCACACGTTTTTGATGGTGATTTCAGACTCGGTCATGGCTGCTAAACCAATAAAAGAGCCGATTTCGATCATATCAGGCAACATTCTGTGCTCGGTACCGCCTAGTTTGGTTACGCCTTCAATGGTCAGGAGGTTAGAACCAATACCCGAAATTTTGGCACCCATGCGGTTCAGCATTTTGCAAAGTTGCTGCAAATATGGCTCACAGGCTGCATTATAAATGGTGGTAGTGCCTTTAGCTAATACCGCTGCCATTACAATATTGGCTGTCCCGGTTACCGAAGCCTCATCTAAAAGGATATAAGCTCCTTTTAAATTGGTGGCATCTACGTTGAAAAATGCTTTTTTAGAGTCGTATACAAATTTGGCGCCCAATTTCTCGAAGCCTAAAAAGTGGGTGTCCAATCGGCGACGGCCAATTTTATCGCCCCCTGGTTTAGGAATGGCCGCCTTGCCAAAACGGGCCAAAAGCGGACCAACAATCATGATGGAGCCACGCAAGCCACCGCCTTTTGCCTTGAAAACGTCAGACTGGAAGAAATCCAAGTTGATGTTTTTGGCTTCGAAGGTATAAGTGTCTTTGTTCAGGCGTTCTACGGTTACGCCCAAATCGCCCAAAAGTTCGATCAGTTTGTTTACATCCTTGATATCGGGAATATTGCTGATGGTTACCTTTTGGTCGGTTAACAAAACGGCAGATAAAATCTGAAGCGCCTCGTTTTTAGCTCCTTGCGGAGTGATTTCGCCCTTTAATTTCTTGCCACCTATAATTTCGAATGCATTCATCTTTCTAGTTTTTCTTATCTGGATTTAACAAAACAGGGTTGGCATCGTGTTGCCCGCCCAATTTTGCCTTTAACGTTAGTGTCTTTGTTTAGTGTTGTTGTTGCGACCTTTATTGTTGCGGTTTTTGTTGTTGCGGTTGCGGTTATTGTTGTTATTGTTCGATCTGTTGGCCTGTGGCTTAAACTCTACCTTGTTCAGGTTTACGTTTTCTTCCAAAGCCAAAGCCCCGCCCGAAAGGTCTTTGAGGTTTTTGAGGATGGTTTCGTCGGCCACATTGTCCTTGTTCCACTGCACATAGGCCATTTTCATGAAATTGGCAATGCCTTGTACCATGGCCGATTTACGCTCCGGATTTTCTTCTTCCATCGCTTTCGAAATCAGTTTTTCCACTGTTTTGCCATAGTGTTTATAGGCGATTTTTTGTTGCGGATAGCCAATATGCTCAGGCTTAAACTGCGAATCTTCTGGTGTTGGTTTAGGATATGGGCTGTCTACATCGATTTTATAATCGGAAATGATGTGCAAATGATCCCATAATTTATGCTTAAAGTCGGCCACATCGCGCAAATGCGGATTTAAAAAGCCCATCAGGTCGATTACGGCCTGTGCATATTTATTGCGCTCCTCTTTGGTCGGCAAATCGATAATGTACTTAACCATGTTTTGTACATTACGGCCATATTCTGCTAAAATGAGGTCGCTACGGGTGGTGTTATAATCGAAATTCATTGTTATTTTTTGAACGCTAGCTCTTTAGTATGAGCCATTTGGCGCTTTATTGGTGTAAATGATGGACAAAGATAATTCTTATTTCACAATTCGCAATTTAGCAAATTTTAGTAATAATTGTTTGTTGCCCAAGCCTTGAAAAAATACGGTCGCTTTTACATCGGGCAAAGTGCCTTCGAGGTTCACGATTTTGCCAAAACCGAACTTTTCGTGTTCTACGTCCATGCCGTTTTGAAACTCGTTGGCGGCGTTTGGTGTAAAGCCTGCCGTCGGTACGTGCGCTTTTGGTAGCATAGCCGTGGTTTTTGGCCTGATTACCGTAGTGCTTTGGCTAGGTTTTGGTGTAAATTCACGTTGTTGGCTCCAGGTTTTGCGCTCGCTGTCGAAACTGTTTTCGCCGAAGCTGTTTTTGGCGGGTTTGGCTATTTCGAGCTCTAAATACGAAGGATTGATTTCGTTGATGAAACGGCTCGGTTCGCAAGAGGTTAAAGTGCCCCAACGGTAACGCGAAGTGGCGTAAGTGATGGTCAATTTCTTCTCGGCACGTGTAATGGCCACGTAAAACAGCCTGCGTTCTTCTTCCAAGTCGGTTCTTGAGGTTAGCGACATTTGCGAAGGGAAGAGGTTTTCTTCCAAACCCACAATATAGACGTTTTTAAACTCCAAACCTTTGGCCGAGTGGATAGTCATTAACGAAACCGTGTCTTTGTCTTTGTCGTCCTGACGGTCGTCGTTGGTTAACAAGGCAATATCCTGCATAAAAATGGCCAGGCTTCTGTCTTCAATGTCTTCGCGTTCGGCAAATTCCTTGATACCGTTCAGCAATTCTTGGATGTTTTCGTAGCGGCTGCGGCCTTCCACGCTGTCGTCGTTGTGCAGTTCTTTTAAAATGCCCGAGTGCTGTGCAATGTAAAGCGCGGTTTCGTAGGCATCGAGTTTTTTCGACTCGGCCGCAAAACTTTGGATCATCGTGGCAAAATCGCCCAGCTGGCCGGGTACGCGGCCGTCTAAATACTGATGCGGATTACAAATCACCTGCCACATGCTAATGTCGTGCTGGCCGGCTGCCGCAGAGATTTTCTCCAAGGTGGTATCGCCCAAGCCACGGCGAGGGTAGTTGATGACCCGTTTAATGGCTTCTTCGTCGGCCGGATTGAAGGTAAGACGGAAATAGGCAATCAAATCCTTAATTTCTTTGCGTTGGTAGAAAGAAAGGCCACCATATATTTTATAAGGCACATTGAGTTTGCGCAAGGCTTCCTCCATGGCCCTGCTTTGGGCGTTGGTACGGTATAAAATAGCAAAATCCTTATATTCCAGGCCTTTGGAAGTACGGTCTTGCACAATAGATTCGGCTACAAGCTTGCCTTCTTCGTTATCGGTAAAAGCTCTTGAAACCTTGATCCTGTCGCCTTTTTCGTTGTCGGAAAATACGTTTTTCTCCAACTGGTTTTTGTTGTTGGCGATGATGCTGTTGGCCGCTTCAACGATGTTTTGGGTAGAGCGGTAGTTCTGCTCCAGCTTGTAGACCTTTAAATCGGGATAATCGCGCTCAAAGTTGAGGATGTTCTGGATGTTGGCACCACGGAAAGCATAGATACTTTGGGCATCGTCGCCCACTACGCAAATGTTCTGGTGCGCGGCAGCCAGTTTCCTGACGATGGTATACTGCGAAAAGTTGGTATCCTGATACTCGTCTACCATCAAATACTTGAATTTGTGTTGGTATTTGTTTAAAACGTCGGGATGGTCTTTGAGCAGGATATTGGTTTTGAACAACAAATCGTCGAAATCCATAGCGCCAGCCTTGTAGCAGCGTTTGGCATAGGTTTCGTAAATCTGGCCCAGCAAAGGACGTTTATTGCCGCTATCTTCAGCCTGAATCTGGCTGTTTTCTTGATATTCGGTATACGAAACCAAATTGTTTTTGGCCGATGAGATGCGGTTATACACGATATTGGCGGCATAAAGCTTATCGTCGAGCTGCATTTCTTTCAAAATGGTGCGGATTAGGCTTTTGCTATCGTCGGTGTCGTAAATGGTAAAATTAGATGGATAGCCTATTTTTTCGGCTTCCACGCGCAAAATCTTGGCAAATACCGAGTGGAAGGTACCCATCCAAATGTTTTTGGCCTCGCTGCCCACCACCTTGCTGATACGCTCGCGCATATCTTTACTGGCTTTATTGGTAAAGGTAAGCACCAAAATATTAAAGGCGTCTGTACCTTTTTGTATCAGATGTGCTACTCTATAGGTAATTACACGGGTTTTGCCTGAGCCTGCGCCGGCCACAATCATCACTGGTCCCTGGGTGTTTTCTACTGCTGCTCTTTGCTGCGGGTTTAATCCTGCTAAGTAATCCAAATCGGCTCCTGTTTTAAAGCCCAAAAATAGCAAATTATGCGCGCTTATGAAAAGGTGTTGGTAAGTTAAGCGTAAACACTTGCGAAGTTTTTAAAACTTCGCAAGTGTTGCCACATTAAAACTTCGCAAGTGTACTATGCTAAAACTTCGCAAGTGTTGCTACATTAGAACTTCGCAAGGATATCAGCTAAAAATGTGCGTGTATGCCAAATGTTGGCGTAAAGTTTTCGAGTGCCAGGCGCAGGTTGTTGGTTTTGGGGTAATTATAGCTCGAATTGGCGTCGTAATAGTTTTGGTGGAAAAACGATATTACTGGAAACGAGAACTCGATGCCCAGCTTGTTGTTGAAAAAATAGGCCACGCCTGGGCTCAGGCTGGCGCCGATTCCTTTCAAACGGCCGCTGTTTCTGATCACGTAGCCATCATCGTCGATTAATTTGGTGCTGATGACCTGAAAAGCAAGGTTAGCCTGCCCGAAAATCTTCCAATGTTCTTTGATATCGAAGTACTTGCGGGCAAAGGCGGCGATGCCAAAATTGAATTCCCTGGGGCCTGATGCATTTTCGTAATAACCTCCTTCTTCGTTCCATCGCGTGTAATCTACGCCATGTAGCTTAGACAAGCTTAACGGAAATTCGACACCCAGCGCAAAGTTTTTGTTAAGGAAATAGCCGATTCTGGGGGTAACGGTAAAATTGTTCAGGGCACTGCTTTCGCCTTTTGTTTTTGAGGTGCCAAAGCTCAGGCTGCCTCCGGCTAGGCCCTGACCTCTGTCTGTTTGGGCCCGCGTACCCCATGCAAGGGTGCATAGCAAAGCCATTAAGATAAGTTTTGGTTTCATTTGGTTGTGTTTTGTGTGTAATCAATTATAGCAAATTTTAGGCCTAAAAACAAAAAAGGCCAAGCAATGCTTGGCCTTTAAAAATATGGAAGAAAGATCAGTAGCCTTTGGCGCTTTGGGCGGCTTTTAGGTTGGGGTTTTTATCCAATGCTTTTTGCGGATAAGGCATCCATACAAATTTGGCCTGCCAAACACGGGTTTGCACCGGACTATTGGTGATATCGTAAGTGGTTTTCATAACGTTTTGGGCAATGTTCCAACGTCTGATATCCCAGAAGCGCTGCCCTTCGGCGGCCAATTCGATCCTGCGTTCGTTGCGGATCAATGTTCTGAGCTTATCCTTGTCGTTATAAGTGGCTTGGTTCACTGCTGGCATGCCGGCACGGTCGCGGATATCGTCTAAAGCGGCATAAATAGTAGCATCTGGTCCGCTCAATTCATTCTTCGCTTCAGCATAAGAAAGCAGGATTTCTGCATACCTGATGATGGCAAAATCTTGCTCTCCATCCCAATCGTTGGCAATGTAAGCCGGATCTACCAGTTTTTTAAAGTTATAGCCGGTTACGCTGTTGTTGCCGCCACCTTTGCCCCAGGCAAATTTGTAGCCATTGTTGAAACGGCCCCAAGGTGCACCTGGAAACAATACGCTGGCATATAAACGGGTATCCCTGTTTTTGAACTCGTCGGCATAGGCCGCATTTGGGGTACCGTTGTTGTAATTGGTGGCTCTGGTAGTAGCGCTAGGTGGCGTAAAAGTATTTCCTGTTTTATCCCAATAGGCATTAATCAATTCTTGGGTAGGAGTGATAGAGCTCCAGCCACCCAAATCGCTTGGCGGGAAAAGGGTTCTCAGACCGTTGCCGTAATCGTATGAAGAATTGGTGATGTTTTGCGAAACCAGGATGATTTCTTTGCTGGTGAGCTCGTTGGCTGCCCAAAACTGCTGTTCGTAGCTGGCCAAGCCCTTGTAGAATTTGTCTTTCTCGGCATCGTTGGCAAAAGTTACATAAGGGCTGAAATCATCTTTCAAATCATCGGTAGTAAGCGTGGTTTTTCTGTACAAGGCATAACCTGCACCCATTACTTTTTGGGCACTGGTTACTGCATCGGCCCATTTTTGATAATGTAGTTGGATTCTTGTTAACAGTGCCCAGGCGGCACCACTGGTAATCCTGCCGGTTTCGGTGGTAGCGCCACCCGCATAGCTTGCAGGGAGGTCAACCAAGGCACTTTGGATTTCGGCAATGGCAAAATTGATGACATCGGCTTCTGGGGTTGGCGCTATTGCAGTTTCCTGCGGATCGGTATACGAAGTTTTTAGCAAGGGAACAGGGCCGAACGTTTTGGCCAATTCGAAATAGGTGAAAGCCCTCAACACCCTAGCCTCGGCAATGAAACGTTTTTTCAGGGCATCGCTCATTGGCGCTTTGTTGATGTTGTCTAAAAAGTAGTTATACCTGCGGATATAGATGTAACGGCTGTTATAACCTTGGTCTAGTGTGGCATCGACATTGCCCGCCGCAATCGGGGTAGCATTGCTTTCCCAAGGATATTGGGCATAGGCATTATCTGAAGCACCGTCGTCATAGGCATAATTAAAGGCATTGTTTAAGTAGCCGTAACATCCGTTTAGGGCTAATTGCGCATCTTTTTGCGATTTCCAGAAAGAACTGCTCGACAACTGGTCTTGTGGCACAAAATCGATGGCCGATTTCTTGCACCCGCTCAACGAGTAGGTGGCAAGGGTTATCATTGATATATAGAATATTTTTTTCATGGCTATTTACAGAGTTAGATTGATACCAAACGAATAAGTTTTTAATGAAGGGTATGACGCACGCGAAGATGGAACCTCTGGGTCAAAATCCTTCAGCCTTTTATCGCCGCGGATGGTGAACGGATTGTTGCTTGAGGCATATACCCTTAAGCCACCGATTTTAAGCTTGCTGGTAATGTTTTTTGGCAGACTGTAGCCTAGGGTAATGCTCTTGATCCTGAAATAATCGGCATTGAATAACCAAAAATCAGACTGTTTAAGGTTTTGCGTATTATCGGCAGAAATCAACACCCTTGGATAAGGCGCATTCGGGTTTGGATTTTCTTTGGTCCATCTTTGCAACACATACGATTTTACGCCGGCACTGTTAAAAAAGGCTTGCGAAGCTTCCGATTCAAGATAAACTTTGACATCGTTTACGCCTTGGCCAAGCAATGAAAAATCGAAGCCTTTGTAGTTGGCCGATAAGTTGATGCCGTAGATGAAATAAGGAACATCGTTGCCCACGATCACGCGGTCGTCGCCATCGATCTTGCCATCGCCGTTTTGGTCAACGTATTTAATGTCGCCAGCTTTGGTACCGGTCGATTGGAAAGCGTGTTGGGCTACTTCAGCATCTGAAGCAAATAAGCCGTCTGATTTCCACATGTAGAACGAACCGATGCCATAACCCACGCGGTTGATGTAATAGCCACTAGGAGGGGTTTCGTTTGCGCCACCCAAATCAATAATTTTATTCCAGATCTTGCTCACGTTGCCACCAACCGAATAGCTGAAATCGCTGATTTTGCCATTGTAGTTTAACGAAAGCTCAAAGCCCCTGTTTCTAACCTTGCCTAGGTTGATGGAGGGAGCTTGATTTTTAGAAGGATTGTTATCTACAATCAGACCTGCTTCGTCAGGAATGCTTGGGTTTTGCAACAAGATATCCTTGGTTAGGCGGTCAAATACATCAGCCTGAATGGTTAGCGAGTTGAAAAGTGTGAGGTCTACGCCAATGTTGGTGGTATTTACTTTCTCCCAGCTCAACAAAGGATTGTACAATTTGGCAGGAAACACGCCATCTTGTTTGCTTTCGTCTAAAATTGAGCCCGTTCCGGTAGTTAAGCCGTCGTAGAAATCGTAAGAGCCTACGTTGTTTACGTTACCCGACTTGCCCCATGATGCACGCAGCTTCAATTCGGTAATGGATTTGATATCCTTCATGAAATCTTCCTGCGAAATACGCCAAGCGCCCAAAAACGAAGGATAGGTACCCCAGCGATGGCCTGGTGCAAACTGTGAAGAAGCATCGGCCCTAATGGTCGATTCGAAGATGTATTTATTGTTATAAGTATAATTTAACCTGCCGAAATAAGATTCGAAAGCACGTTGGTCTATGCCTCCAGAAGCCGTTGTGTTTAACGGATCGGACGAACCGCCGTTAATGGCGTTCAAATCGTTGTTTACGAAATTCTTGCGGATCGTTCTGATGGTGCGGTTGTTGGTGTTTTCATACGAACTACCGGCCAAAATTTTGAAATAATGTTTATCTATCGTTTTCTCGTAGGTTACCGTTGCCTGTGCCAATAAACGGCCAATGTTTTGCCACGATTCGTCGAGCTGGTTGGTGGTAACTGCCGTACTTGCAATCGGAACCCCTGTAAAATAGTTAGGAATAGGGTTCATGGTGCTGGTGAAGCCACTGTTTAACGAATTATAAAAGTTATAAGAGAAGAGGCCCGAAATGTCGAGGCCTTTAATTGGGGTATACGTTCCGGTTAAGTTGCCAATAAAACGATTGGTATAGTAAGAACTTCTGCCGCCTTCTTCTAATTTACGTACGGTATTTCCGGTAGCCAGGGTGGCATCGATCAGGCCGCCGTTTACGCTGCCCCAATTGCCGTTGCTTTGCCTGTTTACCAATAAAGGCACCTGTCTGGATAGCGACACGAAGTCGATGTTGCCTTTATCGTTGTTAAAACCATCTCTGATGTAGGAAATGTTGGTTCCTACCTTGAATTTTTCGCTAACCTGCGCGTCGATGTTGGATCTGAGCGAATAGCGCTTGAGGTCTTTGCCCGGAATCAACGAGTTTTGATCGAAATAGGCACCGCCAAGGTAATACCTGATTTTGTCGCCACCCGAAATATTGATAGCATGTTCCATCATCGGTGCGGTTTTCCTTAAAGTTAAAGCGTACCAATCGTTGTCTGGATAGAGATCAGGGTTAGAATGGTTTTGGATCTGTGTTAAGGCCGTTTGCGAGAAAATAGGCGTTTTTCCAGCATTGGTGGCCGCTTCGTTGCGTAAAATGGCATAATCGTAAGAACCTACAAAATCGGGCAGGTAGGTGGCCGATTGGGTACCATAATAAGCATTGTAGTTGATCCTCATGGCGCCATTGCCTTTTTTTGTCGTCACCAAAATTACACCATAAGCAGCCCTTGAGCCGTAGATGGCCGCGGCCGCGTCTTTAAGCAGGGAAATGTTTTCTACATCGTTGGTGTTGATACGGGCAAAATCGCCAGCCGAAACAATCACGCCGTCTACTACATAGAGCGGTTCGGAAGTACCCAAGTTGCCGCGCCCCCTAATGTTGACCGAGCCCAGGTCGCTGCCCACATCGCCAGGTGCCGATTTAATGGCCACCCCAGGTACTGCGCCCTGTAAAGCATTGGTTAGGGAAGTAACTGGTCTGTTGATGATGTTTTTGGTGTTTACGGTGGCCACCGATCCCGCCAAACTCACCTTCTTTTGTGCGCCGTAGCCCACTACTACCACTTCGTTTAAGTCGTTGGTCGAGCCTTGCAGCATTACATTGATTTCGGTTTTGTCGCCTATGGCAATATCTTGGGTAATAAAGCCGATAAACGAGAATGTTAAGGTAGAATTGGCAGGCACGCTGATGAGGTACTTGCCATTTGGATCGGTGCTAACACCGGTCAAGCTTCCTTTGATCTGGACACTTGCGCCGGGTATCGGCAATCCATCCTTGTCTTTTACGGTGCCGCTTACCTTAACCTGTGCGTAGGTTAGGAGCGAGAAAATAACGAGTAAACCCGTTAAAATCATCTTTTTTGATAGATTTTTTTTCATTGGAATAAGTTTAGGTTAGTAAGGCTGTTTGCGCGCAAACAGCCCTTGGAGAATTAAGGTATAACCTAAATTTTGGATTGAAACGAGCCAAGCCTACGCAAACGATTGAGTAAACCAAAAGGCAATTGTCTTAATTTTTAATTAAGGAAAGGCTAGTGAGCGAATATTAGCAGAAATGCAATTTTGATTAGCGTGACTACTTTTTTAGTTGTTTTGATGGCTAAATCGTTTTTCTAAGTTTTACGCAAACGATTGCGATTGGTTAAAAGCGTACAGGCTAAGGTTTACATCCATTCTTCGCTGCCACTCTCTAACTGGTAAAGCCAGTAGTTAACCAGCTGTTTGATTTCGGTGTAGTTGCCATACTTAAAGCGGATAATACCGGCTGCAGTATGCAGGTGCAAATGCCCAACATCTACGCTTTTGTGCCAGGGAAACTGAAAGGTGGTGATGGACTGTATCTTGTGCGAAAACACGATTTCATTCGAAATGTCCCAAATTCCCTTTTGTTTCACAATGAAATCTTCACTAACCCTTAAGCGGTGCTTGGTGTAGCTGATATAAATCATCAAAAGCCCAACCACAAAATAGGCAATGGCCAGCGGGTAAAAAGGCCACAATTGCGGCATATTCGAAGCCAATAACAGATAAATGCCAACAGGTATGACGAGGTTAAAGAAAATGGGCAGATTTAAAAACCTGAAATTTGGAATAAAGAGCTGTCCTTGAGGGGGTGTTTTTCCAAGGATAAGTTGTAACAATGCCTCTTTTTCGGCAAGGTTGCAACCCGGAACTTCCAAGTTGGATTTGTGGAGCTCCTTTTCGCTCTGTTCCTTGCCGGCATGCGCCTGCCTGAGCGTCAAATTCATGAAATTGAACTTTTTCTGAAAGTAGTTTTGGCTATAGGCAGTAATCTGCACCTTTTTGGGGCTCAGTAGCGTATGGTTGCGCGAAAAAAGTCCGGAAGCAATCAGCAAGGAACCGTTTTGTTTGCTGATCTGAAAATCAAAATACTTTACAAAAGTGCGGATAATGTTGGTGGCCAATAGGATAAAGAGTACCAAAACAATTAGCAAGCTTACCGAAAAAGCCGTAATTCCCTTTTCCAGTACGTTTTCTACCTGCCCGTTGTCGGTATCGAAAGCCTTGAGCAGTTCTTTGATGTTGTGGAAAGCCGCAAAGGCAAAACCGATAAGCAAAGCCAGGCTCCTGCCATAATTAGAAGTTAGGCCTACCTTGAACAAAGTGCCAGCGCTTATTTTAAGTAGTGGTACTGCAGGGGCAGGAGTGGCAAGTTCTTCTGTTTCATGGGGGTGTACACTCGGCTTGTGATTAAGCAGCTTTTCCTTTAAATGGTAGGCGCTTTGCTCGTCAATGGCCTTAATGCCAACCTCCTTGCTTTCGGTGCCCGCGGTATCAATATGCAGACTGTAAATACCGATTACCTTTTGCAACAAAGACTGGTTAATGTTAACCTGTTGTATCTTATCAAGCTGTATGGTGAGCTGGGTACGCTTAAAAATGCCCTTGTTAATCACGAATTCCTGCTTGGCCTCATCTAAAAAGAAGGTAAATCTGCGGTAGCTCAAATAGCCAAACACAAGCGAAATAACCAATATAGCGCCAACTAAAATCACAAAATATAACATTTGTTTGTAGTCGGTCTTAAAAACCATGAGGGCAATTGGCACGATAAGCGCCCTGATGATCTGCTGGAGCATATTGCCGGTCATGATGATGATGCCCGTTACCGATTGCCGCTGTGGCTGACTAAAATCCTGGTTCATTGTGCTTCGGTTGCAGGGGTTTCCATTAAATCGAGGCGTTTAACCAATGCTTCTTTAATCACCCTGGCTTTGGCTATCGGGATGCCCGCAATGTGCATGTGGCCGCTCTGTCCGCCAGCGGTAAACAGCTGCAGGGTAGCCAATCCGTACATCCTCGAAAAAAGGCCTTCTTCCAAAGCCACGTGCTGTATCCTGTTTAAGGGGATAATCGTAGTGGTTTCGGCAATGATGCCACTTTTATACATGATGTCTTTTTCGCGCAGGGCAAAGCCTCTCTTTTTAAAGCTGGCACGGTAAAGCACAAATAGCAAAATCCAAAACAAAAGATAGGCGATGCCAATGGGTAGAAGGTAGTCGCGTATTTCTTCATTAAAGAAGAAAAGAACTGTCAATGCACTGCTTAGCAATACCAAACAGATCAGCAGGTTGATCAGGATAATCTTCCAATAGCTGGCATGCGGTGCATTCAACTTGGTTTCTTCGTATTTGGGCAGTTGATCTAAATCGATCGTTTCGTTTGCGAAATTGAGCATTGCAATAAGCTAATGAGGTTTGTTGGGCTAATATAGCAATGAAAATGAAGAATAAGATGCCTAACGCACCACGATCATCTTTTTTGTAGCCGAATACTGGCCCGATGAGGATACGATTTTGTAGATGTAAATGCCGGGAGAGAGATAGTGCAGGTCTAACTGTACGGTATGCTTGCCGGTATTCAGGTATTCGCTTAGTACGGTTTGCACTACTTTGCCTTGCAGGTTGTAAATCTTGAATTCTATTTTGTCCGAAGCCGGCATTACAATGTCGACCGAAGTCAAGTCCCTGCCAGGGTTGGGATAGTTTTGCGTAACCACGAACTGCAAAAAGCGCTCGGCAATAATTTTGTTGATGGTATCGAAAAGTACAAAACTGATCAGCCTATTGCCCCTTGCGTTAGGGTGGATGGCATCCTGGTACAAGGTAAAGTCACGGCGCATAACCGCATTGATATCGGCCAGATAGATGTTATATTCTTTAACCAGCTTCTTGTAAATGTCGTTGATGAGCCTTACCTGTACGTTTGCCCTTCTCAAACGCGCATCTTGGCGGTCGTCGAAGTTTTGCAACGTACACACAATGGGCACCAGGTTCTGGTTCAGCGACTTGACGATAAAAGTACGCATGTTAGCCTCTGTTTCGGCTATTTTTTGTTTGCCCGCCTCAATATCTAGGGCATCGTTGGCCCCCATTAAAATAACGATAAAGCCGGTTTTGCCAAAAATGGCGTTGTCTATCCTCAACAGGCCTTTGCCGGTGGTTTCGCCCGGAACGCCGTATTTCTGTACGTTGATGGTTTTGCCGGTATAGCAGTTTAAGAAATTGGTGGTCAGGTACGACTGAAAATCCAAGCCATTTACGCCTGCGACCGTGCTTGCGCCAAAGGTGACCACATTTACGCTGTCTTTAGCATAATATTTGGCAGATTCCGGACAGCTGGCACCAGTAATCTGGGCAGTTGAACGGAAACAAAAACCTAATAAAATTGCAAAGCATAGCGCTAATGCCCGAAATCTCATCCCTTTTAAATTATTATAGCGCAAAAATAAAGCTATTCGGCCACAAATATATAATTATTACAAATGCTATTTATAAGCTTGATTTACTTTTAGTTAAAGTTGACAATTAAGCCAGATGGCAATTGTTTTTTAGCAGGCTTTGGCAAAAAGCATATATTTGTTTAAAAATATAAATGATATGCAAGAAATCAAGAATTATGTTGAGGCGAATAAGCAACGCTTTTTAGACGAGCTTTTCGAATTATTGCGTTTTCCATCGGTAAGTGCTGATCCAAAATATAAAGGCGATGTTTTAAAAACGGCCGATTTTGTGGCGCAAAAGCTAAGAGATGCCGGTGCCGATAAAGTAGAAATCTGCGAAACTGCCGGTTATCCAATCGTGTATGGCGAAAAAATCGTTGATGCCAGCTTGCCAACGGTACTGATTTATGGCCACTACGACGTGCAACCACCAGATCCGCTCGAACTATGGCATACGCCGCCTTTTGAGCCTACGGTACGCGATGGCAAAATCTATGCCCGCGGTGCCTGCGACGACAAAGGACAATTCTACATGCACGTCAAGGCATTTGAGCTGATGATGCAAACCAATACTTTGGCCTGCAACGTTAAATTCATGATTGAAGGCGAAGAAGAAGTGGGATCGGCCAATCTGGGCATCTTTGTCAAAGCCAATGCCGAGCGCCTAAAAGCCGATGTGGTGTTGATTTCTGATACCTCGATGATCAGTATGGAAAACCCATCGATCGAAACCGGTTTGCGTGGCTTGGCTTACATGGAAGTAGAAGTAATTGGCCCGAACCGCGACCTGCATTCTGGTGTTTATGGAGGTGCAGTGGCCAACCCGGCTACCATTTTGTGCAAAATGATTGCTTCGCTGCACGATGAGAACAACCACATTACCATTCCTGCATTTTACGATAAAGTAGTTGAACTGAGCGATGAAGAAAAGAAAGCCCTCAATTCGGCGCCGTTCGATTTAGACGAATACAAAAAAGACTTGGATATCAAGGCCGATTGGGGCGAAAAAGGTTATTCTGCATTAGAACGTACCGGCACTCGCCCAACCTTGGAGGTAAACGGCATTTGGAGCGGCTATATTGGCGAAGGTGCCAAAACCGTATTGCCAAGCAAGGCCAATGCGAAGATTTCGATGCGTTTGGTGCCTAACCAAAACTCCGACGAAATCAGCGAGATCTTTACCAAGCATTTCGAGAGCATTGCGCCAGACTATGTAAAGGTTAAGGTTACTGCGCACCATGGCGGCGAGCCGGTGGTTACCCCAACCGATAGCGTGGCTTACCGTGCGGCCGAAAAAGCCATCGAAGACAGCTTTGGCAAAAAGCCAATTCCAACCCGTGGCGGTGGCAGTATTCCAATCGTGGCTTTGTTTGAAGATGTTTTGGGCATTAAATCGGTATTGTTCGGTTTTGGCTTGGATAGCGATGCCTTGCACTCGCCAAACGAAAAGTACGATATTTTCAACTATTATAAAGGCATAGAAACCCTGCCTTTGTTCCATAAATACTACGCCGAATTAAGCAAATAATCGGCAAACCATCATGTGAGCTAGCCGTTTCTGTATGATGGTTTAAATTAACCTGAAACCTCATTTAAATGATATACGATTTAAGTGAGGTTTTGTATTTTTAGTCCATGCCTCCAGTCAAAAGAAAAACAGTAAGAAAACCGCAACCAAAGAAGAAAAAAGGATGGTCGCTCCACCTTAAATTTGCCATTGCGGGCTTATTGCTCATTCTTTTGTCGCCGTTTTATTATGGCTACATCCTAAAAATTGCCAGTGCTACCTGGTATTGGTTGCGCCATCCGGGCGAAGACAAAAACTACCGGACCTACGAAAGCTTCAACATCAAAATTCCTAAAAAATACACGATCCACGGCATCGATGTGTCGTATTACCAAGGGCGCATCGATTGGCAAAAGGTAAAGAACATGGAAGAAGACGGCGTCAAGGTTTCTTTTGCCTTTATCAAAGCTACAGAGGGGTTGTTGATTGTGGACCCCTGTTTTCAGCGCAACTGGCGCGAAGCTCCCAAAGCTGGTCTAAAAGTAGGTGCCTATCATTTTTTCAGACCCAAAAAATCGGGTTTATGGCAGGCTAATTTCTTTTTGCAGACGGTGAGTATCGAAAAAGGGGATTTGCCTCCAGTGGTCGATATCGAAAGCCTCGATGGCGTATCGCCGGCACAGATGCGCAAGGAACTGAATGCCTTTATCATCCAAATAGAAGACCGTACCAAGGTAAAACCGATTATTTATACCGGCCTGAAATTCTATCAAGACTATTTGCAGGGCTATTATCAAGATTATCCATTTTGGGTGGCCCATTACCATCAGCCCAAGCTTAGGCTCAACGAAAAAGACTGGAAGTTTTGGCAACATTCAGACAAGGCGCGCATCAACGGCATTAACCATGTAGTCGACTTCAACGCCTTTAACGGCGATAGTTTGGCTTTTGACAGACTGCTTAAAAAGTAAAAGCAGGTTGCCTACCTGACGGATAAACAAGCAAATCTACACAGGCAAGACCTAAATGGTCCATTTCTCGCAGGTATCCAGAAATTTTTGGTCGGCATCGGCACCAATACCTATGCTTTCCGGCACGTCGAGCATAAAGCCGTCGTAGGTGAGCCCACCAGTTACCGGGTCTACCAAATGTCCCAATAGGCAGGTATCGAGGTCGAAAAAGACTACATTGGGGCTAGCCAAGGCAAAATGCAGGTTGGCCGTAAGCGCAATGCGACTTTCGAGCATGCTGCCAATCATACATTTTACACCTTTTTGCAAAGCTTCTTCATGTATTTTTTGGGCTTCTAAAATACCGCCAGATTTGGCAAATTTAATATTCAGGTATTCGCAAGCCTGTGCATTGATCAGTTTGCGCGCATCATGGTGGTTATAGCAGCTTTCGTCGGCCATAAGTTTAATGGGCGAGTTGAGATTCAGCTCGGGCAGGCGATCGTCGTACCAGGTACGCATCGGCTGTTCGCAGAATTCTATGTTTTGCGACTCGAGTTCGCCCAAAGCCAGCAAGGCATCGTCAAAGCTCCAGCCCTGGTTGGCGTCCAAGCGCAACACCATTTCGGGGCCAACCGCTGCCCTGATCTGTTTGACGCGTTCGATATCATCGTGCACTTTTTTGCCCAATTTGATTTTGAGGATTCTGCAACCGTTCTTTTGGTGCTTCAAAGCCATCAGCGACATTTTTTCGGGCGTATCGATCCCAATCGTCATGTCGGTTTCTATCGCACGTTTGTGCCCGCCCAAAAATTTGTACAGGGGCAAGCCTGCATTTTTGGCTGCAATATCAAACAAAGCCATGTCGAATGCACTTTTAATAGTTGCATTATGGTCGGCATAAGCCAACAGGTCTTGCATGCGTTCCGGTATTTCGAGCGGGTTTTTGCCTTTCCAGATCAGCGCAAAATCTTTGGCCATCGCGATGCAGGTATCTTGGGTTTCGCCCACAATCATCGGAAAAGCCGAACATTCGCCAATGCCATAAATGCCCGAATCGGTGTAGATTTTAACCAATACATTCTGCGCAAAGTGCATGGTGCCCGTAGCAATTACAAAAGGCTCCATCGGTATGCTGAAACGGTAGATTTCGGTGTGGGTGATTTTCATTTTTTTAGGTACTGGACAATCGCTGTAAGATTTGGGAACTAATGTAAAAAACAAAAACTAAATAGAAACAGGTTTGTAGATAATTGATAGCTTTACACCTTAAATTGTGACAATTGCCATAATTTATTGCCTCACATTTCGTATCCGTTAGCTCAAACCCATGCATAAAGAACCCAATAGCCTGATCAACGCTTCGTCGCCTTATTTGTTGCAACACGCCTATAACCCGGTACAATGGTACGAATGGGGGCCAGCGGCCCTGGCCAAGGCCCAAGCAGAAAACAAGCTGATTTTGGTGAGCATTGGCTATTCGGCCTGCCATTGGTGCCATGTGATGGAGCATGAAAGTTTTGAAAGCCATGAGGTGGCCGAGGTGATGAATCAGCATTTTGTGTGCATTAAGGTAGACCGCGAAGAAAGACCCGATATAGACCAGATTTACATGCTGGCCGTACAATTGATGAACGGCAACGGAGGCTGGCCACTAAATGCCATCTGCCTGCCCGATCAGCGCCCTATTTACGGAGGTACCTACTTTAGAAAGCCAGATTGGATCAATATCCTGCTTAATTTGGCTGCTTTGTGGAAAGACGAACCCCAAAAGGCAACCAACTATGCCCAAAGATTGACTGATGGTATTCAGCAAGCCGAACAGATTATTCCTTTTCAGGGCAAAATCGATTTCTCGCCAACCCAACTCGCCGAAATTATAGAACCTTGGAAACGACATTTCGATATTACCGAAGGCGGCTACAACCGTGCGCCAAAGTTTCCGCTGCCCAACAATTGGAGTTTTCTGTTGCGTTATGCTTTTTTAACGCCCGATGAAGCGGTTTTTACGGCAGTTTGCACTACCCTAGAAGCGATGGCAATGGGTGGCATTTACGATCAGATAGGAGGCGGTTTTGCCCGCTATTCGGTCGACGACAAATGGCATGTGCCCCATTTCGAAAAAATGCTTTACGATAATGCCCAGCTCATTGGGCTATATGCCGAGGCCTATCAGTGCCTCAAGTTCCAACCCTTTGTGCAAGTGATTGTTGATACGATTGATTGGGCCTTTAGAGAGATGAGCGCACCAAACGGCCTGTTTTATTCGGCTTTAGATGCGGATAGCGAAGGGGTAGAAGGCAAGTTTTATGTATGGGACAAAACGCAATTCGACGAAGTAGTTGGCGAAGAAGATGCGGTTTTGCTGGCCGAATATTTTAATGTAACCGAAGCCGGCAACTGGGCCGAAGAGGAAACGAATATCCTGAGAAGAACGCTTAGCGATGAAGTGATCTTGGCCAAATACGGAATAGATGAAGCAACCTTGTGCGATAAAGTGGCACTGGCCAAGGCCAAGCTACTCGACGAAAGGAGCAAACGGGTAAGGCCCGGCTTGGATGATAAATGCCTTGTGGCTTGGAACGCCATGATGATTAAGGCTTTGGCCGACACTTCCCAAATATTAGACCATGAATTGTATTACGAACGTGCTAAACAGGCGGCAACTTTTATCCTGAGCGATATGGTGGCGCCAGGCGGTGGTTTGTACCGCAACTACAAGAACGGAAAGGCCAGCATTTCGGGCTTTTTAGACGATTATGCCTTTATGATCGAAGCGCTGATTGCCCTTTACGAAGCAGATTTTAACGAGAAATGGTTGGTTGAAGCCAAGATATTGACCGATTATGTGTTGGCCAATTTTGCGGATCCAACAAACGATATGTTCTTTTACACCGCTGGAAACGGCGAAGAGCTCATTGCGCGTAAGCACGAGGTAATGGATAATGTAATTGCGTCCTCTAATTCGGTCATGGCCCAAAACCTGCAAAAACTGGGATTACTTTATGACGATGAAGCCTATAACCAAAAAGCATCGGCCATGTTGGCTGCGGTATTGCCGAGAATCAAGGCTTACGGTTCGGCCTACTCCAACTGGTGCATCCAATTATTGAACGAGGTGCACGGCCTCAACGAAATTGCCCTAACCGGCATGACCATCGAAGCTGTGAAAAAAGAATTAAATGCCCAATATATTCCGAATAAAATGATGTTGGGTGGGGCAAAAAGCAGTCTTCCCCTTTTAGCAGGTAAGCTGAGCGAAGAAACGAAAATATACGTTTGTCGAAACAAGACCTGCCAGCTGCCGGTAGCTACGGTTGAAGAGGCGTTAAAATTGATCAATTAAGACAAAATGAATATCAGGTCAAGTCCAGTGCTTTTGTTAGGATACTTTCTTAGTCTTTATTTCTGTTTTATCCTACCTTATCAATTCACTTCGTTGTAATAATTAAAGGGCTATGAAACAGGCTCTTTGTTAATTGGAAATTCAATTATTTAATCATTGATTAAATTCCATTTTTGGTTATGGAAAATAACATTGTTTAACATCTGATTCTTTGAAATGTAACAGATTTAATACGATATTCAATAACCGAAAAACCAATAAACTATGAAAAACAACGCTCTCATGGCCAAGCTATGGCCTGTCGGGTTATTCAAGCCCCTGAACTATCTTGGATTTATCCTCCTGTTATTTGTGTCGATTTGTATTGGCTCTTGTAAAAAGGACTTGCTAGTACCGTCAAAAAAAATAGTAGAAACCAAGGAAAAGATCCAAAACATCAGCTACAACGAGTTTCTGTCATCCATCAACCTTGACAAGATGGGTTCGCTAAAGCCTGTCATTGCCAATGCGGGAAATGCGAAGAATACAACGATGTCGGTTGGAGAAACTGGACTTAGTTTCGTGTTGGATATGGGGAATGTAAAGAAGCTCGTGCTGGGCGATACCGTAAGCTATGTTTTGGCCTTGAAACCCAAGACACCCCGAGCCATACATTTCGAGAATATTACGATCCAGACTGTTGGCGGAAATACAACGGCTTTCCTAACCACTTATATTCCAACCAAGGAATGGATAGCCGACTGGCACGGCCAAAAGCATCTCCCTTTTAAGGGCGAGATATATGCCAGTAGAATCAATCTCGCTGACTTTCCACAGCTTAGGGAACAAACCAATACCCAAGGCTCTCAGGGCAAGGTAATGTCTGCGGGCACATCCCAGGTTCTTATAAACAATAACAAGATTAGTTTGTTGCCGGGGGAATGTGAGATATATGATGTTTATGTTGTTACTGCATATCCCTGCAAATATGGACATTGGACTAGGGCTGAATGTAATTATTATGACACCTATGGGAATTGGGAAGTTCGCTCAGACGATTATCCGCCAGGCTATAATATAAGTGTTACAACAGTTGTAAATTGCGCACCTCCAAACTCTCCACCTACGGGCGATGGCGGTGGAGGTGGGGGTGGTGGCACTACCCCAAATCCGCCAGGAGGCTATGACCCATGTGGCAGTGGAACTCCAATGCCTGTTGTTTCAAAAGCGAATGGAAATGGTTTGTTGAAACTTGCCGGAGTTCCGCCAACTGATTGTGATGGGGGTACTTTACCACCAGTTTTGGAGCCAGAACAAAGTTTTTTTTACTCTGATGAGGAAGTTGAAGAAATCGTAAATACGATGGCCGACCCCATAACCGGAAATGGGATAGAGCTTTACCTCATATTGAAATATAGAAATTCCAAAACAATCAATATGAGCAGGTACAGTGTTGCAAGTAGTAGCATTGAAATAGGTGATTATACATTAACACCACATTATGACCAAAACAATAAATTGGTGTTTTATGCCGGTAGTCGATTGGCTAGTACGGTGAGAAATGGTATAGAGTATATCATTAGACCAGACCAAGTCAATAATTTTAGAAACAATGTCAAATATTATACGAGCGCTGCTGACTTAGTTTATATGAATGGTATTCCTGATAGAGGAATGATCCAGATGATGTCAGGAGATCGGATTAGTGGATTATTAAACTTATGGGGCGAGGCATTAAAATCCCCTTTCTATTGGTCATATTTAATAGATTGTTTTCTTATTTCCCCAAGTCACCCAAATGTGCGCTCTGCTGTGGAAGAGTCTATTCCCGCTGGAGCCTCATACACGAAATCTACATTGGAGATTGGACAACAAATGCATAGAAACTACAAGTTAGCCGACGTAAAACCAGGGCTTGCTATTAAAGAATATAGACTTCCAAGTGGTAAACGAATTGACTTTCTTGATATTGAAAATGCAACAATATATGAGCTTAAGCCTAATAACCCTCGTCAAATAACAGCTGGGAATAAGCAATTGCAGGAATATCTAGAAGAACTACAAAGAATGCCTCAATTTAGTGGCATTAATTGGAAAAAGGTTTTAGATTTATATTGATGATGGATAGTAAAGAATTTAAAAACGTTTTTGACGAAGTGGCAAAGTCTCATGGTTTTTCAAAGGCTTTTGGGGCTTGGTTTAAAGAAAGCCCTGAGGCTATTTTAGTGCTTGAGCTTCAAAAATCAAAATTTGGAGATTATTACGAGTTAAATATCAAAATATTTGTCCAAGGAATGTTTGGTAACACTCATCATATTAATAAGAATTTAGCCAAGAAAGAAATGGGTGATATATTTACTAGACAACCTCAAGAGTTTAGTAGGATTCTTAATTTTGATGAGCCTATAACTGATGAAAAGAGAAAAGAAGAATTGGAAAGGCTGTTTTTAGATTATGTTAATTCTTTTACAAATAAGGCCTTATTTAAAGCCGGAATAAAAGAATTAGCAGACCATGGGTTAGTTTTTTTGCTTCCAGCTGTAAAAGAGCAGTTGTTGAATCTTAATTAATAAATCAACTTGAACTAGATATGAAGATAAATTTAATAGCTAGTTTTCTATTATTGTTGTCTTTTCTTTCTCAAGAAAAGCCTTTGAGTGAAGTAGTTCATATTACTCCACCTAAGAAAAGTGAAAGCATGGATTGGGTTGAGCATTACAAGTATATGCTAAAGAACTATCGAAGCTCTCCGGCAATGGATGGAACGACCAAATGCTTTAATAAAAATGGAATAATCATAACTTTTTGGGATAATATCTTATGGGATGATTATTTAAAAAAGCAGGTCAAGAATCTTTCAGAAATGAAGGCCTCCAAATTAGAGACATTAGAGGAACTCGGTATGAGTAATGATATAGACAAGGCAGAAATTATTAAAGTGAACGATATTGGATTTTTTATTAGCTGCACCCATGTTGCTGGTGATGAATATCGTTACAATTTTGATTCTGAATATAGAAACTACAAATCTATAAGCGGTAGAGTAGTATGCAAGAAGCAGGATCGAAAAAAGGCAGAGAAAATTTTCAATGATCTACTAAAAAGCATAAAGTTTAAATAAAGTACATCACTAAACTTTACTTATTACATAAATGAAAATACTGAAACTGTCTATTGTGATGAAGAATCTGGTTGGATTTGTACAGGCAATCCAGAAACTTAAGGAAGAGGTGTAGAGTTTATTGTAAATTGTATTGCATTTATTGATGATTACGATTATTTAACTTGAATATGGATAAAACCTGTTTATTATAGAGCTTTCTATAAAATAATAAAATAAGCCTAATTATTAGTTTAACATTATTTCTTTCCCTCTTTTATGAAAAGCGGGGTATTTGCCCACCAAAGAAGAACAGATAAATGAATTGAAATGAGTTTTATCCGAACCTAGAAGCCCTCATCTTTATCTCCTGCTCGGTTGAGCTCGTCGATGCGTTTTTTGATACTTGTGATGATTTCGTCTTCCTTGCTTTTTTTAGGTTTCATAACTGCTTTCATTTCGGCCCTGAACTGTTTTTCGTCGAGGTCTGATCCAGCAACAAATAGGTTTACCAAGAGGCTTTCGTTGGTGGCGACAATGTTTACATAAACGGCTCTCATCAAAACGATCGACATGGTGATGCACGCCAATATCGTTCTCATGCTTTCTGTGGCATAAACCAGTTGAAAAATCGCAATTACGCAAAATACAATCGAGTATATCCTGGTAAACCACACGGCGTACTTCCGGTCTGGCGATATTTTGCTGATTTTGCGAATCAAGGTCGTTACGATGAAAACCAAAAGATCGTTGATGATAAAAATGGCCAATAGGTTGGCTATGAAAAACAAAAAATAATAGAGTGATTGGCTAATGGCAGGCTGGTAGGCATCTACTTTTTTGAATAACCAAAAGCCAAGCTTAAGCAGCAGGTAAAACTCTATGGTGATGAACACGAACATCGCCAATGAATACAGCAGGTTTTTCATTCCATTCATCTTTGTTTTTTATTCGGGTGTTTCGGCGGTTAGGAATAATCAAACCGATAGGCTAAGATAAGTGGATTTTGACATTGTTTTCTTCCTGTTTCTGATTCTTGTCGCTTTTCCTGCAACAATTAATGATGGTTTTTTGTTAGCCTAATAATTAACCTATATTTGCCGAAATAAAACTTGCCAACTGCCTGTATTACGGTTGCCGGCAGTAGAATTTATAAATTAAAACAAAACAGAACAGAATGAATATCAATTCAAACACCGTAGTGTCTATCACTTATGAGTTGCACACTACTACACCAGAAGGTCAGCAAGTTTTTGTTGAAAAAGCAAACGAAGAGAACCCTTTAGTGTTCTTGTTTGGCGTAGGCATGATGCTGCCAAAATTTGAAGAGCATTTGCAAGGCTTAAAAGCAGGCGACGAGTACAGCTTCGAGCTTTCTCCGGCAGAAGGCTATGGCGAAATCGATCCAGCTGCCCACGTTGATTTGCCTATCGATATGTTTAAGGAAGCCGGAGGCGATTTGCCAAGTGTTGGCGATGTAATTCCGTTGCAAGACAATCAAGGTAACCATTTCCGTGCAGGTGTAACCGGTGTTCACGAAGAATATATTTCGGTTGACTTGAACCATCCAATGGCTGGCAAAAACCTTATTTTTTCAGGAAAGATCCTAACCGTTCGCGAGGCAACTGCCGAAGAATTGAGCCACGGTCACGCACATGGTGCTGATGGCCACTCAGGTCACTAGGCTGTCCTCATCAACAAAAAGGGCGTTGAAATCATTTCAACGCCCTTTTTTATATAGTTTTTTCTTAATTATGTTTGTCGGCCTTGCCGCATTTGTCGCAAATGCCATAAGCAATTAAGCTAATCGTATTGGCCGTAAAACCATCAGGAATGTTGATGGTAGGCACTTTGGTTTCCAAACAATAGATTTTATGGCAATTGGTGCAATTGAAATGCAAATGTTCGTCGTGGTGGTGGTGTGCCGTGCAGGCCGACGAGCAGATGGCATAATTGGCCGTGCCGTTAAAATCGATAATGCGGTGCAGAATGCCCTTGTCTTCGTAAGTATTGAGAATACGATATAAGGTTACCCGGTCTATCTCCTTGCCCAATTTCTTTTCCAAATCAGGTTGCGAAATGGCTGCTTTGTCGGCCGCAATCTCTTCGAGCACACGCACCCGTTGACGCGTGTTTTTGAGTTGGTTTTCCCTTAAAATATCTACAGGATTTCTCTTTTGCATGGTTATAGTGCTTTGCCTGCCATTAAACTTATCGGCGGACTGTCCATGGCATTGGCCGTGCTTAATTTCAAGGTTCCTTTAATTTTTACCGTTTGGTAGGTGAATTTAATGGGTTCGGTCAGTTCAACCATCACCATAATCGGCACGCCGTTTTTGCCGCAAAAGAAACATTGGTTAATTGGTAGCGTAGAGAGCATGAATTTAGTTTGTTTCATGCCGTCTTTAATCGGCACGATATAGCCTTCCAATTCGAAGGGCTTGTTGGCATGTTTTTTTATCTCGTTTCCAAAAATGGCATACATCTCGGTGTCTTTAACGGTTTTAAAGTCAACGCTGCCTATAATGTCCCAGTTTTCTGAAATGATCTGATCGCTAGGATCGTGTTGCGCCTTGGCTGCAAATCCGAAGCCGGTTAATAATAAAAGAATGATGCTTAGTTTTTTCATCTGTGGTTTTTAGTTTTTGGCAAGTATTTTAGAAATATTAGAACGGTAAGCCTGTAAGGCCGGTATGATCGCTGCAAATATACCGATAGCCAGCCCAGTAAGCAAGAGGTAGCCCTCGGTAGGGATAAAAACCAGTCCGCTGAGCTTGGCCTGGCTGCTTTCCTGGTAATGGGCAATCAATTCTAGTGCCAAATGGCCCAAGCCCATGCCTACGATGGTACCTATAACGGTCAAGATCAATCCTTCGAGGATAACAATGACAAATAGTTTAGTTCGCGAGGCGCCCAAGGTACGCATAATGGCCAAGTCGTAGCTTCTTTCTTTGAGCGAGTTGTACAGGTTTACAAATACGCTGATGGCCGCGATGAGCATAATCAAGATGGCAAACCACTGCAAGGTATCAACGCCAACCCCAATCAAAGAAAAGAGACGGGTGCTCTCCATTGCTGGTGAGGCCGATTGCAAATTGGTAGCCTGGTTCACCATTCGCGGAAACATGACCACCGACATTGGCGAGCGGTATTGGATCAGTAACGAAGTAATTTCCTGACCCTGAATTTCACTTGTTGGATCGGGTGTTGGCGCATCGTGATGTTCGTGCGCACCCGCTTTTTCGGGTTCTTCGTGCATTTTCCAAACACTGGCAATATTGGTCAAAATCAAATTTTCGGTTACATTGCCCTGTGGCGCCAAAATACCTACTACTTTATAGGCGTGGTCTTTGTGCACATCGGAGTTGTTGGTTAGACCATGTGCCCCGAAAAAAGTATCGCCTACCTTTAAATTTTGGTTTTTGGCCACTGTGGCGCCAATGGTGGCTTCTAAATCGGCTTTCCAGAATTTTCCGTCCTGTACCTTTAATTTGTATAGGCTGATGAAGTTGGTATCGGTTCCTACAATGCGCACCCCGTTGTAGTTGTCGCCCAAGGCTAGGGGCGTAGCACGTTTTACAAAAGGATTATGCGCCAGTTCATTCGCCTCCTTGAGCGGAATATTACCCGTAGGGAAGTCGATGTAGTAGATGCTGCTTAAAATGAGCTGCAAAGGACTGCCTTTGGCCCCAACTACCAGGTCTATATCTTTTGAGTTGTTGTTCAGCTTTTCTTCAATTTGGGTCGAAGCCAACAGCAAAATGGTCAAAATACCCATACCGAAGGCAATGAGCATGATATTTAAGGCCGATGAAAGCGGTTTAGCTGCTAAACTCTTCCAACTTATTTTAAAAGGGCTCATGTCAGGTCGTAAGTATGGGTAAAGGCATCTTTCACTCGTTTATCGTGGGTGGCCACAATCAGGGTAGCCTGGTTTAAGCCCGATTGTTGCAACAGCAGCTCAAGCACCGCTTCAGCATTCTTGTCGTCGAGGCTCGAAGTAGGCTCGTCGGCAATTAACAAGGCAGGTTTATTGATAACGGCCCTGGCAATAGAAATGCGCTGCAGCTGTCCCTGGCTCAGTTCGTTGGGATAGGCGTTTTTTTTGTGCAGCATATCCAACGATTTCAGTACCTCGTCAATACGTTTGTGGTTTTCGGGTAGTTTGGCAAAACTTTGGGCCAGCAATAGGTTTTCGGCTATGGTTAGGCTTTTGATGAGGTGTGGCCTCTGGAAAATAATACCGATCTGCCTGCCCCTAAAACGGTCGAGCGCCTTCGGCGAAAGTTGGTAAATAGCAGTGTCGCCTATGCGCACTTCGCCGGCAGTAGGTTTTAAAATGCCCGTTAAAATATGCAACAGGGTGGTTTTGCCACTGCCAGACTGGCCCAGCAATAGCCATTGCTCGCCGTTGTTAATCTGCCAGTCCTTAAAACTGAGCTGTTGGTTGCTATTGTAGCTATGCGCTACAGCTTGGATTGAAATCATTTAATAAACAAAAAGACCATTGAGCCTTCCGCTTACAAAAATAGTATATGCAATTAAATTGCATTAAAAATTGTGTAAAGGATTTGCTACTGCCTGAATAAAAAAATCCCATCAGGTTTTAATCCGATGGGATGTATAGCTTCAAAGCTTGATTGCTTATTTATACATTTCTTCGCGCTGCTTGGCTACATCGCTGTTGTTGATGTACTCGTCGTAAGTCATCAATTTATCGATGATGCCGTTAGGCGTAATTTCGATGATGCGGTTGGCAACAGATTCGGTCAAGGCATGGTCACGAGAAGTGAACAACATGGTGCCTTTAAAATCGTTCATGCCGTTGTTTAGGGCGGTAATCGATTCGAGGTCCAAGTGGTTGGTTGGCTCGTCGAACATCAGGAAATTGGCTTGTTGCAACATCATTCTTGAGAACATGCAGCGCATTTTTTCGCCTCCCGAAAGCACTTTTACGTTTTTAAGCACTTCTTCGCCCGAAAACAACATACGGCCCAGGAAGCTCCTTACAAACTGCTCGTCGGCATCGGTACCCGAATATTCGCGCAACCAATCGACCAGATTTTCGTTCTTGCCTTCAAAATAAGTTGAATTGTCGTTCGGGATATCAGCGGTGCTGATGGTTACGCCAAACTTGAATTCACCGGTAAAATCTTTGTCGTGGCCTGCCAAAATATCGTAAAAGGCAGTAGTAGCCAAGCTGTTTTGTGATAAAACGACAATTTTATCGCCCTTGTTCACCATAAAGCTGATGTTTTTGAACATCACTTCGCCATTGGCCGTTTTGCTCAGGTTTTCTACCTGCAAAATCTGGTCGCCAGCCTCACGGCCTGCATTGTTGAACATAATGGCCGGATATTTTCGGCTCGAAGCCTTGATTTCCGAAATATCGATCTTATCCAATGCTTTCTTACGCGAAGTAGCCTGTTTAGATTTAGAGGCATTGGCACTAAAGCGCTGGATAAATTCCTGTAGCTCTTTTACTTTCTCCTCTAGTTTTTTATTCTGATCGCTGCGTTGTTTCAGGGCCAATTGGCTCGATTCGTACCAGAAAGTATAGTTTCCGGTATAAATGCTCATCTTGCCAAAGTCGATATCAACGATGTGCGTACAAACGGCATCTAAAAAGTGCCTATCGTGGGAAACCACCAAAACAATGTTCTGGTAGTCGGCCAGGAAGTTCTCTAGCCAGGCAATGGTATCGATGTCCAAATCGTTGGTAGGCTCATCGAGCAACAGGATATCCGGGTTTCCGAACAAGGCCTGGGCCAAAAGCACGCGTACTTTTTGGTTACCATCCAATTCCTTCAGCAATTTGTAATGGTGTTCTTCTTTAATGCCCAAGTTGCTCAACAGGGTAGCGGCATTGCTCTCCATGTTCCAGCCGTCTTTTTCGGCAAAAAGGTTTTCCAGCTCGCCGGCGCGTTCGCCATCTTTCTCCGTGAAATCTTCTTTCAGGTAAATGGCGTCTTTTTCCTTCATGATGTCGTACAGTTCCTTGTGACCCATCATAACGGTTTCGATGACCGAAAATTCGTCAAACTCGTAGTGGTTCTGCTTTAATACGGCCATGCGCTCGCCGGGCGTAAAGGCTACGCTACCGGTAGTGGCACTTACATCGCCAGAAAGGATCTTGAGGAAAGTAGATTTACCTGCGCCATTGGCTCCAATTACACCATAGCAGTTGCCATGGGTAAACTTAAGGTTAACTTCTTCAAAAAGAGTACGTTTACCATAACGCAGGGATAAATTAGAAACTGAAATCATGTTGCTGAAAAATAAGCTGCAAAGGTACGTATTTTTTTTGCTTATACCTAGGCTTTTGCACTTTGCAAGGGATTATGGCCAACAAAAAAGGCAACCTTTTTGAGATTGCCTTGCTATGATGGATTTTAATGTCTAGTTCCAGTTGAAACGTCTATGGCCGTCGTTGTTTGAGAAAGAAATCTCGGTAGCCACTTTAAATTCTGAAGCCACACCTTTACCTTCGTACATGGCAGGAACCCAGTCGATTACAAAAGCCTTGCTTTTTCCAGATACGCTGATGCTTCTTTTGATTTTGTCGAAAATGTAGTTGACCTGGTATTTTGCCTGTCCGTTGGCATCTACTTTAGCCACGATTTCGAGGTTGGTTGGGGTAGCGTACTGCATGTGGGGCTGCGGAAAAACATCTGAAATCTCTTTTTTAAGGAAAGAAACATATTGATCGAGCGGACATACCGGAACGCTGATGCTTGCATTTTTTACTGCTTCAGGATTTTTGTCCACAATAACGATTTCGGCTTTTTTGATGGCCACGGTGTCGATGAACAAAATCTTTTTCTGGTCGTAGTTATATCTTAAAAAAAGGCTTTTATCGCTGTTGAAGCAATACCAGTTGCCCGTTCTTTTGTTGTCGGTATAGCTGCCTCTAATGGTTACATTATCTTTGGTGTTCTGCACAGAATATGCACCATGTAATTCGTTTTTTTCGTTAACGTGATAAATCAGTTTAGAGTCATCAATGAGTTTAGCTTCTTTCTGGATACCATCGATTAAGGTGAAAGAAAACAGAGAAGCTCCCAGAACCAAAGAAGACAGAATTAAATTTTTCATTTTTATTTGGGTTAGTTTAGTATTTAAAGTTACTTATTTTAGCAAATCCAAACAAGTTTTATGGATAAAATTGAATTGAAAACTATTTTGGCCCAAACCATTGGCAAAGAAAAGGTAGTCTACTTGTCTAACATCGTTGCAAATCACCATATTCCAGTTAAAGAGCTTATCGACCTTACTTTTGATCGCGATGATAAAGTTTCGTTCAGGGCGGCCTGGATATTGGAAAATGTTTACGTTGGCCGACTGGAAGATTTTTTGCCCGCTACAAGCTATTTTTTGACACGTTTTGCTTCGCAAAATAACCTTTCGTGCAGGAGGCATTACGGCAAGATATTGGCCCTCATGACCAAGAAAAATGCACCAAAGGCCATTAAGGATATACTTGCGCAACATAACTTAGATTCTTTGGTCGAAACTGCATTTGCCTGGCTTATCGACGAGGAAGTTCCGGTGGCCATCAAATCGCATGTGCTCAATATTCTGGCAAATTTAAGCGCAAAGCAAGATTGGATCAGGGACGAACTGCTCCAAACGATGGATTACCTGGTAGACAAAGAGAGCATTGCCTTTTTTGCCAAAGTAAAACAGATCAGGAAACAGCTGAAGGCTAGTTCATAGTCAATAGTCCACAGTCCACAGTCAATAGTCGATAGTCCATAGTCGGTTTACAGCTATGATTGAGCAATCAAACGATTTAACAATTCAGTAATCAGGCAATTCAACAGTTTAACAATTTCACAATTCAGCAATTCAACAATTAACAATACAAAGATAAATCGCACTAACGAAATGCCTATTTTTGGACCCATGAACAACACATACGAAATCATATCAAGAATAATTAAAAACCGCAGGAGCATTTTTCCGGCAAGCTATACAGAGAAGGAAATCCCGGTTGAAGTCATTGAGCAGATTTTGGAAAGCGCCAATTATGCGCCTAGCCATAAACTTACCCAGCCGTGGCGTTTTACCGTAATCAGAAAAGGAGGAAAGGCCAAATTGGGCGAAACCCTGGGCCAGCTTTATCAGGCAAATGTGCCAGCAGAAAAGTTTATGCAGAAAAAATACGACAGTTTTGGCGAAAAAACGGCTCAAGCTTCGTGTATTTTGGCTATCAATATTCAATTCAGTCCCGATAAACTGCCTGCTTGGGAAGAAATTGCCGCCACTGCCTGCGCCGTTCAAAATATGGCATTAACTGCCGAAGCCTTAAACGTAGGTGCTTATTGGAGTTCGCCACCATTGATCGATCATTTAGGCGATTTTTTGGGATTAGCGCCAAACGAAAAATGCTACGGACTGTTTTACATGGGCTATCACGAAGAAGAGTCGCGCGAAGCCAACAGAACCCCAATGGCCGAAAAAGTAACCTGGATTGAGGGGTAGTCGATAGTATACAGTCCACAGTCGATAGTCCATAGTCTGCAGTCGATAGTTGATTATGGTTAATGGCTGTCGCGATTCCTAATTTTAATCGGTAAAAGCTGATTAGCTGCTAACCTTCCAACTTTTCAACATTACAACATTCCAATCTACCAACTTAACATTCGCATGAGCATCAAATCCTCCTTATATCAACTGTGTTTAGCTTTTGTAGAAAAACGTATAGAAACAGCCAAAACTGCTTTGCAACAGGCAAGGGAGGCCAGTAACGATGATACCAAAAGCAGTGCGGGCGATAAGTTCGAAACCAGCAGGGAAATGGCGCAACAGGATATCGAGCGCAATATGCGACTGCTAAGCGACGCAGAGGAGCAACTGAAAGGTTTGGAGCTGATTAAGGAACTGGCGCCAACCACGCAGGTAAGAAACGGCAGTTTGGTATACACCGACCAGGGCAATTTTTACATGAGCATCAGCGCCGGACAATTACAGCTCGACCAAACGGTTTATTTTGCCATTTCGGTAGCATCGCCTATAGGCAAATTGTTTGTCGGCAAACAGAAAGGAGAGCAAGTAGATTTTAACGGCAAGCAATACCGGATTGAAGCGATCTTATAATTAACTTTAAAGTTCGCACTAGGCCAAGAATGGCCTGCAAAACTTTGGAAGTAAGTGCAAATCGAAGTGCAACACTTCCTTTTGTCCTGTCGAAACAAGCAAGGGCGCAGAAGTGAAGCAATTAAGCCAGTTACTTGGCCACTAACAATCACACGACTTGGTCTTGCGCAACAGCAGCGTAGATTTAGCAGTTGCAACAAAGGTTTGCCTCCTTGAATTTTTGGTCAATTTTGTTTCAAGACAAAAGGACTAGCCCGCCGGCAATGAGGCATGGAAAGTAATTAATTAGAATAAAACTTCTTTCTTGTATAAAAAAGCCCCCCGATTTTACATCGGGGGGCTTTTTGTTAGAAACTATTCTTGATGCTGTTGCTCAATGTTTTTGGGCTCCAATAGCCACTGGCAATAATCCTTCTGATGGTAAACAACGGGTCTTTCTCGTCGCGTTTGGTCGCTAACTGAAAAGCCATTCTGAAACCACGTTTTTTAAGTTCCGGGATGCCTTCTGCGTTCCACAAGCCAAAAGGGTAGGCAAACTCGGTCATTTTTTTGCCCGTAATTTCTTCCAGTTTTTTGGTAGGCTTGTCCAACTGTTCTTCCCAGTCTTTGCCGGCATATTTTTTAAAGTTTTTGTGGTCGTAGGTATGGCTTCCGATCACGTTGCCTTCGGCTGCCAATTGCTTGATCTGGTCGGCGCTCATGTAATCAACAAACTTTCCTTTTTTGCCAATAGAAACGGTCATGATAAAATAAACCGCTTTGTAGCCGTATTTCTGCAAGGTTGGACGAACAACTGTAAATTGGTCAAGGTCGGTGTCGTCAAAAGTAAGCATGATCGGCTTGCTAGGCAAGGGTGCGCCGGTATTGAGGTAGGCGTAAAGCTGGTCTGGCAAAATGGTATGGTAACCGCTATCGGCCAGCATTTTGATCTGGTCTTTAAAGTTTTGGATTTCTATAATATAGTCTTTGCCCACTTTTCCATCGGTTGGCCTCCAGTTACGCACCTGGTGGTAACACAAAATAGGCACTTGTTTGCGCGCCAAAATGGTTTTGGCATCGGCTACTTTGATATTGCCGGTTGCTGTTTTAGGGGTAGTATCTGCTTCAGGACTGGTTGCCTGTGCGTTTGCTGTACTGTCGCCTCCGGCCTTGGTGGCGCTTGGCTGCGATTTGGATTGGCAGCCTAGGGCTAAAATCAGCGAAGCTGCCAAAAGTGATAAGAAAGTTTTTCTCATGGTTAATATTTATGTTACAAAACTATGAAAACGAGAGGGATTTGATGACAAAATTTTTAGGGTGTGGATAAAAATAGGTGATTGGTGACAAAAAAATAGGCGAATCCCAATTTTCCCATCTTTTTTACAATTAAAACTATGGCCAACAGCACATTTTAGATAAATTAGGCGCTTCAATTTATCAATCAACTATGTAATGAAAAAACTTTACTTCCTTTTGTTTTTTGTTTCCCTGTTGGGCGTACAGGCTTTTGCGCAAACCAAAACCATATCGCTAACAGAAACTACCCCCGCTCCTGAAAGAGCAAACTATCAAGCCGCTGCCCGTTTCTCGCCAAATAAGTTGAGGAAAATTATTTATTCGACGGCTGTAGATCCGCATTGGCTCAAACTGAGCAACCGTTTTTGGTACCAATACGAAACACCAAACGGCAAACAATGGTATATTGTAGAGCCGGCTGCCAGAAGCAAAAAAATGCTATTCGATCCAGCCAAAATGGCGGCGCAGATTACCATGATCATCCGTGATCCTTTTGATGCGCAACACCTGCCTATCGAAAACCTCAAGTTTGCCAAAGACGAAAAAAGCATCACTTTCGAAGTGAGAAGCACAACCGACGAGGTAAAACCTGACAGAAAAGATAAAAAAGCAGCCGATTCGATGCAAAAGAAAATCTATTCTTTCAACTACGAACTGGCCAGTCAAAAATTGACCGAAATACCCAACTACCAAAAACCTAAGGCCAAACCTTCTTGGGGCTCGGTAGCGCCCGATTCTTCGGCCATTATCTTCTCCCGCAACTACAACCTGTATTGGATGGACAAAGAGAACTACAAAAAGGCGGTTAAAAACGAAGAAGACAGCACCATTGTAGAGCATCAATTGACCAAAGACGGTGTAAAGTTCTATTCGTACGGTAGCGACGGCGACGGCGAAAACAACGAAGAAAACATCAAAAACAACAAAAAAAGACGTGGTGCTTATGTATTGTGGTCGCCAGATTCGAAGTATTTTGTTTTAGACAGGACCGATTCGCGCCAGGTTAAAGACCTTTGGGTCATCAACAGTGTTTCGGCCGGTCGTCCAACTTTAGAAACCTACAAATACCAGATGCCAGGCGAGAAAGAAGCGCCGATTGACGAGTTTGTGCTGTTCGATTTTGCCAAGAAAACCTACAAAACCATCAATACTACTGCTTTTAAAGACCAAAGCATTTCGGCTTGGGGCAAAGAATCGCTAAACAAAGACCGCGATAACGAGTTCCGTCCGTCTATTTGGTTGGGCGATAACAGCAAGTTCTATTTTGCCCGCACCAGCAGGGATTTGAAACGTATCGATATCTGCACCATCGATATCAATACTAGTAAGGTAACCACCTTGATCGAAGAGCGTTTCAATACTTATGTAGAAGTACAACGTCCAGGTTTGATTGATGGAGGCAAGGAAATTATCCATTGGAGCGAACGCGATGGCTGGGGCCATTTCTACCTGTTTGATGGCAATGGTAAATTGAAAAACCAGATTACTTCAGGCTCTTTCCACTGCGAAGGCATCGTTAACATCGACCAGAAAAACCGTGTGCTTTACTTTACGGCCAATGGTCGCGAAGCGAAGGAAGACCCTTATTACCTACATTTGTACCGTATCAATTTTGATGGTACAGGCATGAAATTGCTGAACAGTGGCGATTTTGACCATCAAGTAAACATGAACGACGAGAACAAGTTCCTTGTCGATAACTTCTCTCGCGTAAATACCGTTCCTAAATCTGTTTTGTTGGATAATGAAGGCAACAAGGTGATGGATTTGGAAACTGCCGATTTGTCTTTGCTGATGGCTACCGGTTACAAGTTTCCTGAGCCTTTCAAAGTAAAAGCCGATGATGGTGTAACCGATTTGTATGGCGTCATGTACAAGCCTTTCAACTTCGATCCGAACAAGAAATATCCGATTATCGAGTACGTTTACCCAGGCCCACAAACCGAAGCGGTAAACAAATCGTTTGGCCGTGCCATGGACCGTGTTGACCGTTTGGCACAACTGGGCTATATTGTAATCACTGTGGGTAACCGCGGTGGCAACCCGGCGCGTTCTAAATGGTATCACACTTATGGCTATGGCAACCTGCGCGATTACGGTTTGGCCGATAAAAAAGCGGCAATCGAGCAACTGGCCGATAAATATTCGTTTATCGATGCCAACAGGGTAGGTATTACCGGTCACTCGGGTGGTGGTTTCATGTCGACTGCGGCTATGTTGGTGTATCCGGATTTCTTTAAAGTGGCAGTTTCGGCGGCGGGTAACCACGATAACAGCATCTACAACCGCTGGTGGAGCGAAAAGCACCACGGTGTAAAAGAAATTGTTTCAGCCAAAGGCGATACCACTTTCAAATATTCGATCGACAAAAACCCTGATTTGGCTAAAAACCTGAAAGGACATTTGTTGCTGATGCACGGCGATATCGACAACAACGTACATCCGGCCAACTCTATCCGTGTAGCCAATGCCTTGATCAGGGCTGGCAAAAGGTTCGATTTTATGATCGTTCCGGGTCAGCGCCATGGTTTTGGCGACATGACCGAATATATGTTCTGGCGCTTGGCCGATTATTTTAACAATTACCTGCTCAACGATTTTTCTCAGTCTGTAAACGTAAACATTACCGAAATGGACAGGGAAGTGGAACGTAAGCAATAACATCAACAACAATAAGCCTCGAATTTTCGAGGCTTATTTGTTTTAAAACCTTATTTTAGGTATTCCTTAACTCGCTAAACACATGAAAAAACAATTACTTGTGCTGTCGGTAGGCATGCTGGCTTTGGCCTCCTGCCAATCGTCAGGTCAAAAATCGGCAGGTATAGAGGCCGATTCGGCATCGCTCAAAGCCATTAACGATTCTGCCTTTGCCAAACACATCGCGGTGCTGGCTTCCGACGATTTCGAAGGTCGCAAACCATTTACGGCCGGAGAAACCAAAACCATCAATTACCTGAAAGGCGAATTCGAAAAACTGGGCCTGAAACCGGGCAATGGCGATAGTTATTTTCAGGAAGTGCCTATGGTTGATATCAAATCGACCCCAGCCGGAGCCATGATGATTAAAACCGTTGCCGGTAATACAGGTACGGCTTTAACCTACCTCGACGATTTTGTGGCTGCTACCCGACATGTAACCAACCAAGTAAAAGTAGAGAACTCGGAAATGGTTTTCGCCGGTTATGGCATCGTGGCACCTGAATACAAATGGAACGATTACGAAGGTTTGGATGTGAAAGGAAAAACCGTTGTGGTGATGGTAAACGATCCGGGTTTTTCAGATACGACCTTGTTTAAGGGCAAAACCATGACCTACTACGGCCGTTGGACCTACAAGTTTGAAGAGGCAGCCCGTCAAGGCGCTACTGGAATTATCATCATCCACGATACGGCGCCGGCAAGCTATCCTTGGAGCGTAGTGAGAAGTGGCTGGTCTAAATCGAAATTGTATTTAGCAGCGAAAGACAACAACAGCTCGAGGGCATTGATGGAAGGTTGGATTACCCAGGATATGGCGAAAAACCTATTTAAGCTGGCCGGAAAATCGGAAGATTTGATGAAACAGGCCGGCAAACCAGGCTTTAAACCAGTCGATTTGGGGCTCAAAGTATCGCTAACCATTAACAATACCATCAAAAAATCGGTTTCTAATAATGTGGTGGCGGTTTTGCCGGGCACCAAGCGAGCTGATGAATATTTGATTTATTCGGGCCACTGGGACCACCTGGGCAAAGGCGAGGCCATTAATGGCGATTCGATTTACAATGGCGCGGTTGACAATGCCACCGGAACAGCGGCCTTGTTGCTCCTGGCCGATGCCTTTAAAAAAGCCAAGCACCAACCTGAGCGTTCTATCTTGTTTATTGCCTTAACAGGCGAGGAGCAGGGTTTGTTGGGCTCAGAATATTATGCTTCGCATCCTTTGGTACCAGTAAACAAAACGGTTGCCGATATCAACATCGATGCGATGGAAGCTTCGGGCATGACCAAAGATATTGTCGTAGTGGGCTATGGCCAGTCCGAATTGGAAGATTACCTGGCCGAGGCTGCCAAAAAGCAAGAGCGCGTGGTAGCCAAAGATCCTAACCCGTCTGCTGGTTCGTATTTTAGGTCAGACCACTTCAATTTTGCCAAAGTAGGTATTCCGGCATTGTACACTGGCAACGGTATTAACAATGTAAAACACGGCGAGGCCTGGGGCAAGGCGCAGCAAGAAGATTATACCAAAAACCGCTATCATGCACCTGCAGATAATTTTGAACCTGCCAAATGGGATTTTTCGGGTATGGTGGCCGATTTGAGGTTGTTGTTTGCTGTGGGCTATCGTCTCAGCAACGAAAGTACTTTTCCGGGATGGAAAGAAGGCTCCGAATTTAAGGCCATCAGGGCCAAGAGCATGAAATAGAAATTACGTAAGTATATGATTAACCCCTCGTTTATTGCTAAACTGAGGGGTTTTTTATACAGAGTAATCAAAAATGAAAATTAAAACCGATGCTCGGATTGAATGAGTCGGTTGCAAAGGTGAACGTTTCGGTAGTTGGAACGCTCAAACCATTCGATACATCCTTTGGCTTTGTCTTGCGGTAGCTGGCCAATGGGAAGCTAAATTCGATAGCCCATTTTTTGGATGGGAAAAAGGCAAAACCTGGCGATAGGGCAGCGCCGTAAGAAGTTAGTTTATAGCTATCTTCGCTGCTAGAATTTATCGGAGCGCTATAGAGAGAATGGCTAACCGCTTTGCCAAAACCAATGCCAAGGTTAAACTCGCCAAAGAATTTGAACTTATCGGCTACATCAACATATTTTCTTACAAAAGGTTCGATGCTGAAGACATGCTGCTTAGCGGTTTGTGTGGCCAAAATAATAGCCGAAGAAGCGGTATTTACCGTGTTAACTGTCGATTTGCTACGAGAATAGCCAGCCCCGAGGCCAATGGCCCAATTATCGGCAACAAGATAGCCAAAACGAGGTACAATGTTAAAAGCCTCTGCTTTTTGTTCAGTGCTAAAAGTTGGACTGGTGGAAACGATTTGGTTGTTTTTATTGGAAGTAAATCCAATTGAACCGTTGATAAAGCTTTTTCCTTTTTCTGTTTGTGCGCTTGCGCCATAGGCCAAAAGGCACAGCGCGGCCATGATGAATAATTTAGGTTTCATTTGTGTGTTTTTGTGTTAACCAAGTTTAGGCATAAAAAATGAAAAACAACTATGGATGTAGTTGTTAAATCTTTAACTATCTGTAAATCAGATTAAAAATTTTCGGTTATATTTTTATGTCCGTACACTAAGCCATGAGGAGAAGCAAATTGGCCCAAGTTTATTTAACCGTAATTTTGATGGCCTTAAAGCCAAAATTCCCCTCGGTATCGGTTCCTTCCAGCCATGCGGTATAAGTGCCTTTGCGGTCGCTGGCAAAGAAATGGGCGTTTGCCTCTCCGTTTTTATCGGTAACGATGTTTGGCATCCAGTACAAGGTGGACCGAAGGTCGGGTGTTTTATTGGTTTTGTTGGCTACGGTATATTTCGGGCTGTAGAAAATTTTGTTGTCGCCATAGGGCAGGGGCTTATAGATATACATGTTGGCCGCTTTTTTGAGGAAGGGGCCAGAGCCGGTTTTGGTGGTTATTTCTATAAACGCATATTCTGTATCATCCATCGGATTTAAAAATTGCATGCGGTACCGACCTGCATTTCGGGCGTGTTTCATAATCTCTATGCCCTGTACATCTTCGGCTGTATAATAGTCGAGGTAATATTTGAGGTGCTGGTAATGCGCATCGGTAATCGGCCAATCGGAAGGAGAGTAGAAGAAATCTACATCAACGCCATCGATAACCAGCTTTACAAGGGCAAAATTGACCATAAATTCTTTGATGTTGGTTCTGCGCTTAAAGCCCATCCTAAAGCCCTTTACGTTCTCTTCCAATACATTGAGCAACGTTTTTTTATTCAGTTTCTCCAAATCGGCTTCAGAAAAGGTTTGGTCTGCCTCGCCTGGTCCATTCAGGTTTTTAGAACTTTTGACTACTTTTTTGCCCGTTATTTTAACCTCGCGCAAGCCAATGCCACCACCTCGGTAGGTAGAAGCCTGTCTTTGGCTCGTAATCATTTGCTTGCTGGCGCTATCCGGGGTTTCTGGCATGGCCGTAAGGGGTACGATTGGAGCTGCAAGGGCTATAGCTGGTCGTTTAAATTCATTCATTTCGATGCCTAAAGTACCCCTGTTGCCTTTGGCATTAAGTGCTTGGATTAAAAAAGACAAGCTGTCCATTGCCGGAAAATTCCTGAACACAAATTCTCCTTTGTCGTTGGTTACTGTATCCATGACCATAAAGCCTTTGCGGGTGCTGAGCAGGGTAATCTTCCCTTTTGCAATGGGTTTATTGGTGATGTTGGTTACTTTGCCGCTTACCGTAAATTCGCTTTCGGCTTTAAATGTTGGCTTTTTGTTCAGGTCCCACTGGTAACTCACCCAGCCTTGGGTAAGCATGAGCGCTTCGAGTTCTTCTTGCTGCTGTGCGTTTGAAACATTGAAGTAATGGCCTGGGTTTTCGATTTCGCCTTTCAGGTCGGAACTCAGCAGCAGGTAATTCAGGATATTCTGGTCGTTTAAACTGTCTTTTTTCACCTGTCCGTCGTCGGTAACGGCCAAAGAAAAAGAACCCGCAATGGGTTTCCCGCTTTGGTCGGTTATTTTAAGATGGATCGGGATGCTATCTCTCACCGTAAAACTTTGGTTTGTGGCAGTCATTTGTACCTTAAGTTCGTCGTGATGATTGATAAAGAAATTGCGCTCGTTCAGCGTTTGTTGCTGCTCGTTTTGAACCAAAATCTGGCAAACCCCAGTAGGGAAGATGTTTTTGGGCACCCGAACAATTTTGTAGGTAGAATTGGGCTTGATTTTGGCCAAGAAACACAATACGCCCCTCGACTGGCCTAAAATGGTAAGTTCTTGGTTGGGCAGATCTGAAAGGATGGAGATACCGATCGAATCGCCGTTCAGGTTATTGTTTAGCCTGAGCGTAATGCCATTGGGCTGTGTTTTAGGCAGGGGCTGACTGCCATTGCCAATGGCTGATTTGTAGTTGGCTACATAAATTTCGCCGGTTTTGGGGGTAAAATCAAAATAGCCCATTCCCATGCTGTTCGATTTGAAGGTGGCCACTTTCTGCTGTTTGGAATCCAGAATGTCGCCCTCTACAATGGTGCCCTTGCCATTGATGTTGAGAGCCTTAAAGGCAAGTTTTTGTTGACGTTCGGCAATCCAGGTGCCACCTTCTGGCAAAAACTGCAGGTCGATTAACGGTTTTTTACTGCTGTTCGGGGCATTGCTCTTGGCGTTTTGCGTTTTGGCCGTCGCTGTGCTTGGGCCGGTTGGCTGCGTTGGGGCAATATCCAGAATTTGGATTTCTTTTTTAAACAGAAAGGTATCGCCAAAGTTCTGCATCCAGTTGGTGTAGGCCCTAAAAGTATAGGTACCCGCTTCATATTTGTTGGGGTCGATGGCCAAACCAGCCCAGGTTAAGCCGTATTGCGTAGGCAGACTCACCGTTTGCACCACCTGTCCTTTTTTATCGATCATGTCTACATAAATCAATGCGCTGGTTGTTGAATAATTGAGCAAACTGGCGTTAATCAGGTAGCCCTTAAACCAGATGGTATCGCCCATGGCATAAACCGGCTTGTCTAATTGCATGTACAGTTTTTCTCTTGGCGCCGCTTTGCGTACGCTGTCGTACTGCACCATTTCCTTGTAGTTGATTTGTTGGGCCTGGCCCGATAAACTGATAAAGAACAAAATCAGAGATAGGAGAAAACGGCTATGTTTGGTCATGGACTATGGGATGTATCAAACTAAAATACAAAATTGTTTATGATTTTTTGATGAAGAACACTTGCGAAGTTTTTAAAACTTCGCAAGTGTATCTCATGCTTTTGCTGGTGTTTTCAATGGCAAATTTGTCAAAATTGAAATAGGTAATGTCGTTGGTGAAGAACACCAACGATAGCGCGTGGTTTTTAGCCTGCAATTTAACAAGACTGCCTGCGGAGAATACCAATGATGACTATAAATCCAGGAGGATGCTTTTGCTGGTGTTCTATAATGGCAAATTTGTCAAAATTGAAATAGGTAATGTCGTTGGTGAAGAACACCAACGATAGCGCGTGGTTTTTAGCCAACAACTTAACAAAACTATTGGCTAAGAATACTGGCGATGGCTGTAAAGGCTATGGAGGGTTTTGGTTCACTTTTAGCTTTTGCTGGTGTTCTTCACCAGCAAATTGAGGCAACTCTCTTGTGGAGAACACTTGCGAAGTTTTCAAAACTTCGCAAGTGTATCTCGAAGTATAGCGCATCAAAAAGCCCTTCGGGAGATTTCCCGAAGGGCTTGCTTTTAAAATAGCTGGAGGATTTTAATCCGCTTTTTCGTTTAAGAAAACAAACTGATGGTCGAACATGTCGAGTTTGATTTTACTTTCCTTGTCAACGGTTCCGGCCAAAATAGATTTAGACAATTCGTTCAATATTCTTTTTTGGATGACACGTTTTAAAGGTCTGGCGCCAAACTGTGGGTCGTAGCCCAATTCGGCCAACCAATCGAGGGCTTCTTCGCTGGCTTCGAGGGTAATGCCCATCTCGGCCAAGGTTTTTTGCACCTGTTTGAACTGCAGGGCCACAATATCCCTGATTTCTGTTCTGTTGAGTGGAGTAAACATGATCAGCTCGTCGATACGGTTCAAAAACTCCGGACGGATGGTTTGCTTCAAAAGCTCAAACAATTCGTTTTTGGTTTTGGCAATCACTTCATCGCGGTTTTCATCGTCCAGGCTTTTGAAATTATCCTGGATCAGGTGCGAACCGATGTTCGAAGTCATGATGATAATGGTATTCTTAAAGTTTACCACACGGCCTTTGTTGTCGGTTAAACGTCCATCGTCAAGTACTTGCAACAAGATGTTGAATACATCTGGGTGCGCTTTTTCGATTTCGTCGAGCAACACCACCGAATAAGGTTTGCGCCTTACCGCCTCGGTTAGCTGGCCACCTTCATCATAGCCTACATAGCCCGGAGGCGCTCCAATCAATCGCGAAACGGCATGTCTTTCTTGGTATTCGCTCATGTCGATCCTGGTCATGGCGTTCTCGTCGTTGAACAGGAATTCGGCCAAGGCTTTGGCCAGCTCGGTTTTACCAACACCAGTGGTGCCCAAGAAAATGAACGATCCGATGGGCTTGCGTTTATCCTGCAAACCGGCACGTGAGCGACGGATGGCATCGGAAATGGCCTCAATGGCTTCTTCCTGACCAGCCACGCGTTTGTGTAGCTCATCTTCCAAGTGCAATAATTTTTCACGCTCGCTGGCTACCAGTTTGGTTACCGGAATGCCGGTCCAACGGGCTACCACGCCTGCAATATCGTCGGCAGTAACCTCTTCTTTCAGCATTCTGCTGTCGCTTTGCTGGCTTTCCAAATCGGCTTTTAGTTTTTCAACCTTATCTTGAGCCTCTTTGATTTTGCCATAACGGATTTCGGCTACGCGGCCATAATCGCCGGCACGTTCAGCCTGCTCGGCTTCCAGTTTGTACTGCTCGATCTGCTCAATCTGATTGTTTACCGCATCAACCAAGTCTTTTTCGCCTTGCCATTTGGCTTTAAACTCATCGCGCTCGGCCGAAAGGTTGGCAATTTCTTCAGAAAGCTCTTTTACTTTTTTATCGTCTTTTTCGCGTTTAATGGCTTCGCGTTCAATTTCCAAGCGCATAATTTCGCGGTCTAGGGCATCTACGTGCTCGGGTACGCTGTCCATTTCCATACGCAGTTTAGAAGCCGCCTCGTCCATTAAGTCGATGGCCTTGTCGGGCAAGAACCTATCGGCAATATAGCGTTGCGACATTTCTACGGCGGCAATAATGGCTTCGTCTTTGATCCTCACCTTGTGGTGGGTTTCATAGCGTTCTTTCAAGCCACGCAAAATAGAGATGGCATCTTGGGTATCAGGCTCCTCAACCATTACTTTTTGAAAACGACGCTCTAAAGCTTTGTCTTTTTCGAGGTATTTTTGGTACTCGTCCAGCGTGGTTGCGCCAATGGCACGCAATTCGCCACGGGCCAAGGCTGGTTTTAAAATATTGGCCGCATCCATGGCACCTTCGCCACCACCTGCGCCAACCAAGGTGTGAATCTCATCGATAAACAAGATGATATCGCCATCGCTTTGCGTTACCTCTTTCACTACGGCTTTTAAACGTTCCTCAAATTCGCCTTTGTATTTGGCTCCTGCAATCAAAGCGCCCATGTCTAAAGAGAATACGGTTTTCGATTTCAGGTTTTCCGGAACGTCGCCTTTAATGATCCTAAAGGCAATGCCTTCGGCAATGGCGGTTTTACCAACACCAGGTTCGCCAATCAGGATAGGATTGTTTTTGGTACGGCGCGAAAGAATTTGGATCACACGCCTAATTTCTTCATCGCGGCCAATTACCGGATCGAGCTTGCCGCTTTCGGCATACTCATTCAGGTTGCGGGCATATTTGCTCAAAGCCTGGTAGGTTGCCTCGGCATTTTGGTCGGTTACCCGACTGTCGCCACGCAATTCGGTAATGGCTTTTTTAAGGTCTTTTTCGGTTACGCCCTGATCTTTCAATAGTTTGGAAGTAGAGTCGTTAACGGCCAAAATACCCAATAAAATATGTTCTACGGCCACAAATTCGTCTTTAAACTCTTTGAGGTAAGACTGGGCTTTTTGCAGGGCCGAGTTGGCTCCCGACGACAAATAAATATCGCCACCAGAAACCTTTGGTAATTTTTCTATAGCGGTGTTGAGGTTTTGTTCCAACACGTTAAGGTTCACGTTCAGTTTCTTTAAAACATAAGAAACTACGTTTTCATCAACCGATAGCAGACCTTTTAACAGGTGTGCTGTTTCGATAGCCTGCTGTTGATTGCCTTGTGCTATTTCGGAAGCCTTTTGTATGGCCTCTTGTGCTTTTATGGTAAAGTTGTTGAAGTTCATATTCCCTTTTAAATCAAAACAAATGCCATTGCCGTTTTGCTTCACCAATCGGAAATTTTGTCGCTATGTTTCGGTTTTTATTGACTAATTGTCTGTAAGTTAGTGATTTATACTGAAAAAATGTCTTGTTTTTGGCAATTTACCGAAGTTCTAGGCGATGGTTTCCGGCAGGTAACCTGATCAGTCCCGCTTGGACGGGTTTGCCGTTTAAATAGGCTGTCTGTGTTTTGGCTATCGGAATATCGACACTTGCCGTTGCATTGGCCGGAACCACAAAATGATAGGTGAGTTGCTGTCCTTTTTTCTCCCATCCCGACACAATTTGACCATAGGGACCATTGTGCGTAGCTTCAAAACTTTCCAATCCTTCAACTACTTGAGGTTGCAGCAAAATATGCTGGAAACCCGGTTGCGTTTCGTCGGGCTTGATGCCTCCAAGCGATTTATACCACCAGGCACCGATTTCGCCAAACATGATGTGGTTGAGCGAAATATCGTTTTTCGATTGGATGTTCCAGTTTTCGTACAGTGTAGTGGCGCCGTTTTCAATCCACCAGCCCCAGCTCGGAAAGGTTCTCTGGCTGGCCAGTTGATAGGCAACCTCGCCAAAACCATTATTACTCAACGCCGACAAGATGGCCTTGGTGCCCAACAAACCTACGTCGAGGTGGAAGTTATCTGCTGCGACCCGTTTGGCCAGGTTTTCGGCTACGCGGTGCTTTAGGTCGTCGGGAACCAAGCCCCAAAACAAAGGCACGCTCAGCTCGGTTTGTAGTCCCGAACCATACAGGCCTGTGGCACGGTTGAGGTATTTGGCGTTAAAGGCATTTTTAATTTGAGCCGCCAGGACCGAATATTGCTGATAGTCGGCAGTTTTACCCAAAATTTTTGCCGTTTTGGCCAAGATCAGCGCATCGGCGTAATAGTAGCAGGTAGAAGTAAGCTCGACCGGCGATACGGATTTTACAGGTACCCAATCGCCCAAGCCCCAAGTGGTTAGGCCACTTGGATAGGTTTCGTTAATATGGTTTACATAACGGCGGATATTGTCGTAATTGTCTTGCAGGATTTTTGTATCGCCGTAAAACAGGTAAATGTTCCAAGGGATAATAGCAATGGTACTGGTCCAATCGGGTCCGTTGCCCCATTCGTAACCCCAGCCGTCGGTAGGGATAATGGAAGGCAAAACCCCATTAGGCTGTTGTTCATCGCGATGGTCGGCCAGCCATTTTTCGTAAATGGTGATGCCGTCAAAGCTGTACAGGCCGGTTTCTATGGCAATTTGCGCATCACCAGTCCAGCCGTTTTTCTCGCGTTGCGGACAATCGGTAGGGTAGCCAAAAAGATTAGACAGGTAAGAGTTATTGGTGGCAAACTGTAATTTTTCGATAAAAGGATCGCTGGCTTTGATGCTTCCTGCCACGGGTACGTCGCTGTGCATAAAATAGCCTACCAAATCTTCTTTAACCAATCGAATAGGGACACTGCTGCTGACCTCTACATATTGAAAACCCTTGTAATTGAAATGAGGCATGAAGCTTTGTTCGCCTTTGCCGTTTAAAATGAGAATGTCGGTTTGGAATGGGTCTTTATCGTCGGTAGGGCGGTAATGCACATCGATATTAGACAAGTCTACATGCCCGTTGGGATAAAGTCTTTCGCCATGTTTGAGCTTAACCACGGTGCCGGCAGGACCATGCAGCTTGATTTTGCTCACGCCCGAAATATTGCGCCCCAGATCGAAAACATAAGTGGTATCGTCAAATTTTTTGAGGCTAATGGCCTTGATTTCTTCTACGTTGCGTACCGGATGCATGGCTTGGGCCACAATTTGTGAGGAAGGTGCAGAACGGAAAATGACGTTTTTCCATTTGCTATCGTCGAAACCAACCGTATTCCAGCCCGCTTGCTCCAAACGCGAATCATAATGTTCGGCCGTATAAATGCTGTTGAAAATGATAGGACTGAGGTCGGTTTTCCAATCCTTGCCCGATTTAATGATTTCTACGCTGCCATCGGTATAGGTAATACGTAAATCCAGGCAAAATGTGGGTCTGTTGCGCCAGGGAGCACGGTCAAAATACCATACGGCCGTCGATTGATGATTGTACCAGCCATTGCCCAACAACACACCAATGGCATTTTTTCCTTGCTGAAGCTGCTGGGTTACATCGTAGGTTACGTATAAATTCCTCCTGTCGAAACGCGTGTACATCGGGTCGAGCCTGTGGTTGCCTACCTTTTGCCCGTTGAGCGAGAGTTCGTATAAGCCTGCGGCAGCGATGTAGGCCCTGGCCGATTTGATTTGCTTTTTAGCTTCGAAAACTTTCCTGAAATAGGGAGCAGGTTTAAGTTTGGCGTTCTCATTATCGGCAATCCAGGCGCCCTGCCAGTTTTTGGAGTTCATCATGCCCATTTCGAAGCTGGCTATTTTTACCGAACTGGATTTCTTTTGGTGCTGGTCGGCGATATCAATCCGCCAATAATATTTAGTAAAAGGTTTTAGTTGCGGGCCCGAATAAGATTTGAGCTGTGCACTGGTCTGTAGCCATCCGGTAGTCCATACATTGGCTTTGCCTTGTGCCAAAGCCAGCGAGTCAGTACCCAGCATTAACCTGAAGGCAGTTTGTTTGGCGCCGGTTCTGGTATCGGCCATTTGCCAGGTAAAACGCGGATTGGGGTTGTCTAATCCAATCGGATTAACCAGGTATTCTGTTTTTAGCGCAGTTGCGGTAAACGATTGGGCATAAGAATTGGCCATAAAGCTGGGAAAAATGAGCAACAGGAAAGTATGGAGAAATCTTGACGGCATGGCAATAGGTTTAATTTCTAACTAAGGTATTAAAATTTATGTTCGGCAGCGAGATTATCCCAAACAACTAAAAGTTTAGATTAAAATTCTTATATTTAAGTGCCTAACTATTAACGATATGAAAAAGCGTCTCTTTCTGCCGGCACTTGTTGCAGTTGGTTTTATAGCGTTGTCTGGTTTTTTGCTCAAAGACGACGGGCCATTAAGCTCCTTTATCGAAAAGCTTGAGCAGTACACCAGTAAAAATCCGCAAGAAAAAGTGCATCTGCATTTGGATAAACCGTATTACAGCATTGGAGAAGACATTTGGTTTAGTGCCTATGTGGTTAATGCCGAAGAAAACAAGCTATCGCTTTTAAGCAAGGTGCTTTATGTAGACATTGTTGATGAAAAGGGGAAGGTTAAAAAAACACAGGTGCTTCCTTTGGAAAACGGTTTGAGCAATGGCAATATCGATCTTTCTGATACCACGTTTAGGGCAGGAACCTATCAGTTGAGGGCATACACCAATTGGATGCGCAATTTTGACGACGCCTTTTTGTTCAGGAAAGAAATCAACATCGGCGATGCGCTTTACGATAAGGTAATGGCCGACACCAAGTTTGAGCTGAACCCAAGCCCCAACGGAACCGCACTAAAAGCTACGCTCAGCTATACCAATTTTGACAACGAGCCCGAAATTAATAAAGAAGTAAGCTACAACCTGGTTTACGAAGGCAATAAATTGTTTAGCGGCACGGGCCGAACCGATAGCAAAGGTATAATTACCGTAAATTATAACCTTAAAAAAGACTATACGCTTAGCAAATTGTTGCTCAATACGGTGTTTAACAAAAACGATGCGATCAAAGTAGCCAAAACTGTTGCGGTAGTAAATCAGGCCAAAACAATCGATCTGCAGTTTTTTCCGGAAGGAGGAAATTTGGTCAGCGGAATCCGCTCGAAAGTGGCTTTCAAAGCGGTTGACGAAAACGGAATGGGCACGGCTGTTGAAGGCTATGTACAAGATAAGGAAGGTAAAAAGGTGGCGGCCATCAGTTCAGAACATTTGGGCATGGGACTTTTTGCTTTTACGCCTGTGGCAGGGCAGCAATATACGGCTGTAATTGCTAAAGATGGCGAGCAAAAACGCTATCAGTTGCCTCAAGCCATGGCTACGGGCTATGTGTTGAGCTTAAATCATTTGGACGATGAAAACCTGTTGTTGCGCATCAATTGCTCGCCAGCATTGGCACAAGATAATGAAGTAATTGTGGTGGCGCAGTCAAACGGCATTATCAAATACACCACCAAAATCAAGCTGGATAAGGAATCGGTTTCTTCCAAATTGCCTAAAAACATGTTGTCTGAAGGCATTGTGCAGTTTACGCTTTTTACCGCCAACATGTCTCCCTTGGCCGAGCGATTGGTATTTGTTCATCGGAATGATGGTCTTCATGTGAAGTTTAGCACGCCTAAAGAAAGCTATGGCAAAAGAGAGCAAGTTGACCTTGCCTTGCATGTTGAAGATGCCAAGGCAAATGGAGAAGTGGGCAGTTTTTCGGTATCGGTGGTTAACCAAGACAAAGTGAATCAGGTAGAAGATAACGAAACCACCATTTTGTCTAACCTGTTGCTAACTTCCGATTTAAAGGGAAACATAGAAAAACCCAACTATTATTTTACGGCCATCGATGCCACCAAAATCAGGAATTTAGACCTGCTGATGCTTACCCAAGGCTGGCGCAGGTTTAAATGGAGCGATGTGATGCAGCCAGAAGGCCAAGCCAATTTCAAGTTTAATGCCGAAGCCAGTTTTGCCATCCACGGTACCATTGTGAACCTCAATAATAAGCCTATTCCTTATGGCAAAATCAACCTGTTTGTACCCAGTACCTTGTTGCTGATGGATACGGTGGCCGATGCCAACGGCCGTTTTGTGTTCGATAATTTGGTTTTTCCGGATAGTACTACAGTGATTTTACGCGCCAAAAATGCCAAAGAGCGCAATAATGCTCAGATCTTGATCGATAACAGAGTAGGCTTTTCAAGTTTGCCCTTGGCTAAAACCAATGGCGCAAAAGATGCCGTATTTGTAAGCTACCTTGCGGCTGCGCAGCAAAGATTTAGCGAAATGGGCAAATATGGTTTGATTAATGGCAGCATTTTGCTCAAGCCGGTAGAAATCAAGACTTCCAGAAATCCACCTATTTATAAATCGGCGCTTCCTGCTATCAGTCCACCCGATTATACCATAACGCCAGATAAGCTCCAATCCTCCACCAATGTGCTCAACTTTTTTACGGGTATGGCTGGGATTTCAGTGAGAAGCAATATCATTTATGGACGTAGAAAAGCGATGGAAGGGCCTATGCTGTTGCTGTTGGACGGAAGGCCAATTAAAGATGCCACCATGATCGATCCCAGTACTTTGGCCGGCATACAGATCGTTAGGGCAGGGGCTTATTCTTCGGGCATAGGACTAAATCTGCAGGAACCTGCTGATCCGGTTGTCGATGGCCCACAGTATAAAGGCCTTACCAACGTGATGAGCTCGGCTTATGGAATTGTATTTTTTACCACCGATTGGAGGGCCAAACCAAAACCGGCTTTGGGTTTAAGCAGACTAAAAGCCGGCTATACCTTAACCAAGGAGTTTTATGCGCCTGTCTACGATGTGCCTGAACAGCATAAGGAAATGGCCGATCTGAGGTCGACGATTTACTGGAAACCCGACCTGATTACCGACGATAGGGGCAATGCCCACCTCAAGTTTTTTACCGCCGACGAGCCGGGCAAATACCTGGTAACCTTAGAAGGAGTGGGGCTAAGCGGACAACTGGTTAGAAAGAACTACAGCTTTACGGTAAAATAAAATGCTAAAGTTTTGAAGCCAAGTTGTCAATACTGTTTTAACGATAAATTAACTACAATATTTAACCTGTTTCTCAACCATTATGAAAAAATCACTCTTTGTTGTTGTTGCCTTTATCAGCTTAAGTGTTTTTGGTGCATTTGTGGCCAAAGACGACCTGCTTGATTCTTTATTGGAGAAACTGGAGCAGTTTACCGCCAATTCGCCCCAAGAAAAAGTACACTTGCATTTAGATAAGCCCTACTACAGCGTGGGCGACGATCTTTGGTTCAAGGCCTATGTGGTTAATGCCGAAGAAAACAAGCTTTCGTTGCTGAGCAAAGTGCTCTATATAGATGTGGTTGATGAAAATGATTCGGTCAAAAAAACTTTGGTGCTGCCCCTGGAAAATGGTTTGGCCAACGGCGATATCGATCTCTCTGATACGGTATTTAGCGCCGGAACCTATCAGCTCAGGGCTTATACCAATTGGATGCGCAATTTTGACGATTCCTTTTTGTTCAGGAAAGAAATTACCATAGGCGATGCATTTCATGACAGGGTATGGGTTGATACCAAATTTGACCTCAGTCCAACGGCCAACGGAACTTCGCTAAAAGCCACGCTGACCTATACCAATTTCAACAACGAGCCCGAACGCAATAAAGAGGTCAGCTATAATTTGATTTACGAAGGCAACAAGCTGTTTAGCGGCACAGGCAAAACAGATAGTCAAGGCATAATTACCGTTAATTACAACCTGAAAAAAGACTATGCTTTTAATAAGCTGTTGCTCAATACCCTGTTTAACAAAAACGATGTGGTTAAGGTAGCCAAAAGCACACCTGTAGTAAGCAGCGTAAAGGCCATTGATGTGCAGTTTTTTCCCGAAGGTGGAAATCTGGTCAACGGTATCCGTTCGAAAGTGGCCTTTAAAGCGGTTGACGAAAACGGAATGGGTACAGCTGTGGAAGGCTATGTAGAAGATAAGGAAGGCAAAAAAGTGGCAGTCATCGGTTCAGAACATTTGGGCATGGGGCTTTTTGCCCTAACGCCGCTTGCAGGCGAGCGCTACACTGCCGTAGTTGTTGCCGATGGCATACAGAAACGCTACCAATTGCCCCAGGCGGCTACAAAGGGCTATGTATTTAGCCTAAGTCATTTAGACGATGAAAATTTGATGATGCGCGTAAACTGCTCTTCAGATCTGGCTCAGGATAATGAGTTTGTGGTGGTTGCCCAATCTAATGGGATGGTTAAATACACCACCAAAATCAAACTGGATAAAGGAACGATTTCTTCTAAATTGCCGAAAAACGAATTGCCAGAAGGCATTGTTCAGTTTACGCTCTTTACGCCAGACATGATGCCTTTGGCCGAAAGATTGGTCTTTGTTCGTCGAAATGACGGTTTAAAGGCTGCCATGAGTACCCCCAAAGAAAGCTATGGCAAGAGAGAGCAGGTTAATCTGTCGCTCCATGTAGAAAACTCCAAGGCAAAGGGAGAAGTAGGCAGTTTTTCGGTGTCGGTGGTTAATCAAGACAAAGTAAACCAGATCGAAGATAACGAAACGAGTATTTTATCTAACCTGTTGCTTACTTCCGATCTAAAAGGAAATATAGAAAAGCCGAATTATTATTTTACGGCTGTTAATCCCACCAAAGAAAGACAGTTGGACTTGTTGTTGCTTACCCAGGGTTGGCGCAGGTTTAAGTGGGAAGAGATTATGCATCCAAATGGCCAATCCCATTTAAAATTCCGTCCAGAGGAAAGTTTTGCCATCAATGGCACCATTGTTAACCTCCACAACAAGCCCATTCCTTATGGCAAGATCAACCTGTTTGTGCCCAGTACCTTGCTGTTGCTAGATACGGTGGCCGATGCCAATGGCCGTTTCGTATTTGACAACTTGTTTTTTCCGGATAGTACCACGGTTATTTTACGCGCCAAAAATGCCAAAGACAGAAACAATGCACAGATCTTAATAGATAACAGGGTAGCCTTTGCGAGTTTGCCAAACGAGAGGCCGAAAGGAGGCGCAAAAGATTCCGTATTGGTCAAATACCTGGCGGCTACCGAGCAACGTTTCAACGAATTGGGAAAATATGGCTTGAAAAACGGAAAAATCATGCTTAAAGAAGTGGTGGTTAAAACATCCCGAAATCCGCCTATCTATAAGTCGGCATTGCCCACAATTACACCAGCCGATTATACCCTTACGCCAGATAGGCTGCAGACTTCGGGCAGCGTAGTTACCTTATTGATTGGAATTCAGGGCATAAATATCAGGCATAATGTTATTTATGGCCGAAATAAAGAAATAGAAGGCCCCATGTTGCTTCTGTTAGATGGAAATCCGATATCGGATTTGAGTGGCGTCGACCCCAGTAATTTGGCAGGTATCCAAGTAATTAGAGGGGGACTTTATGCTACGGGCGTAGGACTTAACTTAAAATCACCTTCAAATCCTGTGCTTAGCTTGCCCAAAGGAAGATATTTATCGAATGAGATGTCGGCTAGGTTTGGAATTGTATTCTTCACCACCGAATGGAGGCCAAAACCTAAACAACCCCTTGGGTTTAGTAAATTAAAAACTGGATATGCCATGGCCAAAGAGTTTTATGCGCCCGCCTATGATGTTGCCGCTCAAAACAAGGATATGGCTGATTTAAGGTCGACCATTTATTGGAAACCCGATTTGATTACTGATGAAAAAGGCAATGCCAACTTCAAGTTTTTTACCGCCGACGAGCCGGGCAAATACCTGGTTACTTTAGAAGGTGTAGCCTTAAGCGGACAGTTGGTAAGAAAGAGCTACAGCTTTACGGTAAAATAAAAAAAGCCCCTCAATTTTTGAGGGGCTTTTTTTATGATTTAGTCTTGGCTATTAACCCAATACTTCTTTTAGTCTTTTGGTTTGGTGGTCTGCCAGTTTTTGCAGCGGACCAGCGGCCAACATTTTCATCATCATGTTCAAATCGGCCGAAATAATGTGTTTGGCCGTAGTGCCTCCGTTGGCGTTGGGTTCCACTGTCCATTTCAGTTCTACATCAAAAGGTGCTTTTTCTGAAGGAACGGCCACAATTTCGCTGTTAGGGATGCGGTTAGCAATTTTGATGGCCAATTTTGCCATGTTTTGGATGGTAAAGCTGGCTTCATCGGCTGTAGACGACCAATTATAGATGTTTTCGGGCATTAACTGTTGGTGATTGTTCAAATCTTCCAAAAAATTATAAACCTTGTCTATAGGCAAATCTAGTTCAACGGTACTTTCAATAATGGTCATAAGTATGTTTTTCTTTTAGGTCTCGAAAAATCGTACCAAATTTTGTTATTCTGCGTCAATGGCAATGTCTTTGCCCCAAATTGCTGGAGCTTCGCGCCATTTGTTCAACAAATTGATTTCGTTTTGGGCAATGAAACCGTGCTCGGCCGCATAGCTGATCAACGTAGGATAGTTAGATAAGGTAGAATAACGGCATTTGGCGTCGGCAAAGTTTTGGTCGGCTTGGTCAAATCCATAAGTGAAAATAGCCACCAAACCCGCTACCGATAAGCCGGCGGCACGCAAAGCCTCTACAGCCTGCAGGCTGCTTTTGCCAGTAGAAATCAAATCTTCGATAACCACTACGCGTTGGCCTTCAATAATTTCGCCCTCAATCAAGCTTCCGGTGCCGTGCTCTTTGGCTTTAGAACGCACGTAGATGAAAGGAAGGCCCAGCTCTTGGGCAACCAAAACACCTTGCGGAATTCCGGCAGTAGCCACACCTGCAATCACGTCAACTGCACCATATTCTTCTTGGATCAGTTGCGCAAGCTTTTGGCGGATGTAGGTTCTAACGGCAGGATGCGACAATGTAATTCTGTTATCGCAATAAATAGGAGATTTCCAACCCGAGGCCCATGTAAATGGATTATTAGGTTGTAATTTAATTGCTTTAATTTGTAATAAAAATTCAGCTACCTTTAATTCAATATCACTTTTATTATACATGGCCCAAAAATACAGAATTTATATTAACGATAACACCTTGTTTATCGCAGATACTGTACCCAGACAAATAGATAAAATCCAACAGCTTGATACAGAGGATTTTGATTTTCAAACATTTTATAGAAACCTCAAACTGAGCAAGCAGAAAAATTATGTGCTGATCAGCAAAAAGCCCCAAGAACTTTTTCAGGCCATCAAGAAAAAGCTGACCATTATCAAGGCGGCCGGCGGACTGGTAGAGAATGCCAACGGCGAATTTTTATTTATTTTCAGAAATAAAAAGTGGGATTTGCCAAAGGGAAAGGTAGAAAAAGAAGAAAAAATCAAAACTGCTGCCGTAAGGGAAGTAGAAGAAGAATGCGGCGTTAAAATAGAAAGGCGCGATGACCGGCTCTGCAAAACCTATCACGTTTACGAACTAGGCAACAAGCTGATCCTCAAACGTACCAGCTGGTATAAAATGTGGGTAAAAGGCGCACCTAAACTCATACCGCAGAAAGACGAAGGCATTACCAGCGCTGTTTGGGTTAACCCTTTGGGCATTCAGGGCAAGATCAAAAATACCTATCCCTTGATTTTGGATGTGCTAAAGGCCGAAAACCTGGTGTAAAATAAAGCGAAAAATAGCTGGAATTGTTTCCTCGCTTAATTCTTTCCAGTCGCCTATTATAAGAATGCCAATGCTTCTTGAGGTACAAAAGGAGCCACATTGCCTTTGTTGCGTAAAATATCGCGAACAATGGTAGAGCTAATGGCCGAAAATTCGGGTTTGCTGAGCAACAGGATGGTTTCTACATCAGGCATCATGGTTTGGTTGATTTGGGCAATGGCGCGTTCATATTCGAAATCGGCCGCCGAACGTATGCCCCTGATCATGTATTTAGCCTCTATTTTGGCACAAAAATCAACCGTCAGTCCTTCGTAAAGCTGTACTTCTACGTTGCTGGCCGATTGAAAAACGGTTTTGACGATTTCTTCCCTTTTTTCGGCCGACAAAAAATTCTGCTTCGAGCTGTTCAGACCAATTCCTACCACAATGCGGTCAAATAAGGGCATTGCCCGCTTCAAAATATCGACGTGAGCAATGGTAATCGGATCGAATGAACCTGGAAATAGCGCTATTTTCATAACCAAATATATCACTTTGTTAACGAATGGGAAAGATTTGGCTGCGAACAGCCGTCATTTTGCTCATGCCAGGGTCTTGATTTCATTCAAATGGGTAAAAAAAAGAAGCAATCGGCTAATAAATCATTAGGATTAAATTGTTCGATTACGCTAATTTTAATCAACTAGATTTTTGAAGATGAAAAAAATATACTGGATACTGGTCTTGCTGTTTCTGATGGGTCGCGAACAAAGCATGGCTATGGTGCGTTTGCCTTCGGTTATAGCGAGCAATATGGTGTTGCAAAGGCAATCGAACGTCAATTTATGGGGCTGGTCTGATCCGGCCGAGAAAATCTATATCACCACATCGTGGAACAACAAAAAAGATTCGGTAACCGCCGATGGCAATGCACAATGGAAAATCAATATTCCTACGCCAGTAGCAGGTGGGCCTTACACCATTACCATCAAGGGCAATAACCAAATTGTGCTGTCTAATATCCTTATCGGCGAGGTTTGGGTATGCGCTGGCCAATCGAACATGGAATGGAGCAGCTATCAGGGCCTCAAGCAAATGTTAGATGAGCTTCCCAACAGTGCAAACGATCAAATTCGGTTATTTCAGGTGGCCAAAACCACAGCAAGCAATCCGCAAGACGATTGTGTGGGCCAATGGAAAGTGTGCGGACCAGAAAGTTTGAAAGGTTTTAGCGCCATCGGCTATTTCTATGCCAAGAAACTGCAACAAGAGTTGGGTGTGCCAGTAGGTGTGGTCAATGCCAGTTGGGGCGGTACGCCGGCAGAGGTTTGGACGGCAGGGGCTGTTGTGGAAGACAATCCGGTATTGAAAAATGCTTCGTCCAAACTCGAAAAATCGATTTGGTGGCCTACGCAACCGGGGCGTACCTATAATGCGATGATCAGTCCGCTAACCAATTTGGCCATTGCCGGGGTAATCTGGTACCAAGGCGAAAGCAATACGTCGACTAACAGCACGTACCAGGCCTTGTTTACAGCTATGATTGCCGACTGGCGGAAGCAATGGCAAAAAGAATTTCCTTTTTACTTTGTGCAGATTGCGCCTTACAAATACAATACTGCCCTTATCGGGGCCTTGCTGAGAGAACAACAGGCCAAATCGCTGGCGCTTTCAAACACAGGCATGGTGGTGATTACCGATCTGGTAGATGATGTAAACAATATCCATCCCCAAAATAAACTGGAAGTTGCCAACCGATTGGCCAAACTTGCGCTGTCAGAAACCTATAAAAAAGATATGGGCATAGTGAAAAGCCCCATGTTTAAGAAAATGGAGCACGCTGGCAACAAGATGGCACTGTATTTTGATAACGCGCCAAACGGCTTCATGGTAAAGGGCAATGCCCAGCCTAGCGATTTTTACATTGCCGGCGACGATCAAACATTTCTGCCTGCCGAAGTAAAGCTGGAAAAAGACAGGATTGTGGTTTGGAATAAAACGATCCAAAAACCGGTAGCCATAAGGTTTGCGTTCAGCAATACCGCTATGGCCAATGTGTTTAGTAAAGAGGGCCTGCCAGTAACGCCGTTCAGGACTGACGATTGGAAAGTAGAAACTACAGCGGTCAAATAACCGGGTCGAAAAAACTGAAGGAAGAATTGCCGTATTTTCTGGTATGCGAATAGCCGGGTTGTTGATCTAATTTAAGCAGTGGCGGATGCTCGACAATGAGCACGCCCTTGGGTTTGAGCAATTGGTTTTGAGCCACCAGTTGTGGCAACAGCGGAATATTGGGCAAATCGTAGGGCGGATCGGCAAAAATAATATCGTAACTGTTGTGTTCTTGCGCCAGGTATTTGAAAGCATCGGCTTTTTGGGCGTCAATTTCGCTGAGCTTGTATTTGTCGGCAACAGACTTGATCCAGGCTACGCAACCCGGGTGCTTGTCGACCGTTCTTACTTCCTTAATGCCACGCGAGGCAAATTCGATGCTTACGCTACCCGTGCCGCTAAACAGGTCGAGCACCGAGCATTCTTCAAAATCATAAGTGTTGTGCAGGATGTTGAACAGCGCTTCTTTGGCCATGTCTTTGGTTGGCCTTACCGGTAGTTTGGCAGGCGCGTTCAACTGTATGCCTTTTAATTTTCCGCCTATTATTCGCATTGATCTAGCGCTAGTAAATTGCTGTAGTAATGGCTGGGCATATCGTCCAGAATGCTTTGGTTTAGCTCGGGCTGTCCGTTAACAAATTGAAGCTGTGCAAAATATTTAGCCAGGCAATTGTAGCGCTCGTCGCCTTCGTGCACAATACCGCTTAAGAACAGCGAAGTTGCTTTCGCATCGATATCAAGCTGATTAAGCATCAACAAAAGATAATAGTTGAACTCGTCGAGGTTGTCGATTTCATAGTTTTGCTGAAAAACCACCTGCTTGTTTTTGAGGTAAAGTACCTGAAAAGAGTTGGCCGTAAAATCAAGCAGCAAGCCGGTTTCTCCAATATTTTTGGCCAAGGCCAACAAGCCTGCATCCAAGGTAAACAATTGGCTCAGGTTAAAGCTGTTCAGCGTATCTTCGGCAGTTTTGGAGAGGGCAAAAACGGTGGTAAATCCAAAATGGCTATGGGCCTGCTGGTAGAGGCTACCGGTATGCGAACCAATAAAATAAGGCGTATGGTTGGTCAATAGCTGTTCGCTATACAGATCGTTCGGAACCGCAATCACATTGGGCGTATGCACGGCCACTTTTACTTTTTGATAGGGCAAAGTAAGGTAATGGTCGGTTTTTAAGCGGTCGCTCAGTTTTTGAAGCCCATTTTCGCATTCCTGCTCGTCAAAAACAGCATTTACCTGTTGGGTTTCCTTATTCACGATGGCATAAGAAAAACTATCCTGGCCTACTTTGATCAATAAATTACAGGACGATGCCGTAGCGGGATCAAAATTGGGGTCGAGTAATAAAATGCTGTTGCTGCTGTTCATGTACAGACAAAAATAATTCTTTTTTCTATAAGAAGCGGTTTAAATTTTTGGCGACGAAAATGAACTTGGCTTGTTTGGGCCTAGAGGATGCCTAAAACCTTGTCAGCAGACAGGCGATAATGTTTAAACAAATTATTAGATAAATTTAACCGCTTTCTGCCAATACCGTTGCATCTTTGCTAAATGGATAAAGCCCACCTCATCGCCCAGTCGTATCCTTTCGAGCCAACCGACGAACAATTGGTGTTTTGCGCCAAGGCCAGCGCTTTTCTGGATAATCAGCGCACCGAAAAGTGTTTTGTGCTGCGTGGCTATGCCGGTACGGGAAAAACCACTTCGGTGGCGGCTTTGGTAAGGGCTTTGCCACAGTTCAGGCTGAATGTGGTGCTGTTGGCGCCTACGGGCAGGGCAGCCAAGGTAATCAGTTCGTATACCCAAAAAAAGGCCCTGACCATCCATAAAAAAATCTACCGTAAAAAAAGCGCCGTGAGCACCGAAATGGCTTTCCAGCTGGCGCCCAACCTGGCCAAAAACACCTTGTTTATTGTAGATGAGGCCTCTATGATTGCCGACGAATGGAACCAACAAAATGGGTCATCGTTTTTGAGGGATCTGATCGAGTTTGTTTATCAGCCCGGTGCCGATGGGAAGGATAAAAACTGTTCGTTGCTGTTTGTTGGCGATACGGCCCAGTTGCCTCCGGTAGGCAGCATCGATAGTCCGGCATTGAACGAAAAATACCTGAGCGATAATTTTCACCTCAACGTTGTTGCCGTCGAGTTGAAAGAAGTGGTGCGCCAGGAGAAAAAATCAGGTATTTTAGCCAATGCCACCATGTTGCGCAAACTGATTAACAAATACAGCGAGGCACAAAAGGTTTTGCCAAAGTTCATCACCAAAAATTACAAGGATATTTTTAGCATGACGGGCGTAAAAATGGTGGAGGGACTTGAATATGCCTATGGCAAATTCGGCTTGGAAAATACCTTGGTGGTTTGTCGTTCCAATAAATCGGCCAATGTGTACAACAACCAAATCAGGAGCCGGCTGCTTTACCGCGATGAAGAACTCAGTGGCGGCGATCAGCTGATGGTGGTGCGCAACAATTATTTTTGGCTTCCCGATAATCAGGAAACGGCCTTTATTGCCAATGGCGATATGGCCAAGGTAATCAGGGTACGTAGGGAAGAAGAGCGCTACGGCTTGAGGTTTGCCGAAGTGCAGCTGGAGTTTTTGGATTTTCCTGAAGTAGGTAGCGTCAGTTGCAAGGTTATTTTAGACACCCTACAGGCCGAAACGCCCAATTTACCCTATACGCAAAGCAAACAGCTTTTTGAAGGCCTGATGCTCGATTATGAGCACATCAGCAACAGAAAGGAAAAGATGGAAGCCATTAAGCAAGATCCCTACTACAATGCTCTGCAGATTAAGTTTGCCTATGCCGTAACCTGCCACAAGGCACAAGGCGGCCAATGGGATGCCGTATTTGTTGATCAGGGCTATTTAACCGATGACATGGTGGATATGGATTTCTTGCGTTGGCTGTACACTGCGGTAACCCGAACAAAAAAAGAGCTTTTCTTGGTTAATTTCTCCCCAAAACTTTTTGCTACGCAACAAGAAATAGATTAGGCCAAGGGGAGGAGGATGGTAAAGGTTGTGCCTTTGTTTTCCTCGCTTTTCATGAGCAACGTGCCCTTGTGTTGGACAATGATGCGTTTAGAGATATGTAGGCCCAAACCCACCGATTTTTCGCCCTTTAGACCGGTACGGCCCGCCTTAGAAAACTGATCGAAAACATGTTGCTGCAGTTTTTTCGGAATGCCGATTCCATAATCCATAATGGCAATGCACACGTTTTGCTCATGTACGCTCAATTCAATATCAAGCGGCTGTTCGGGGTCCGAGAATTTGAGACCGTTGCTGATCAGGTTGTCTATTACCCTTTCCATTTTAGAGCGGTTGATGTAGGCGAAGGCATTTTGGTCGGCTCCGATCAGGTTGAAGGTCCTTTGCTGGTTGCTGCTCCATTTTTCTAAAATCGACTGCAAAAAAGGAGCAACGGCTATCCGTTCGGTCTGCATAACCGGTTGGTCTAGCTTAACCGCCTCAATCAGGTCGTTAATGATTTCCTTGGCCTGGTGGGCTGCTGCCGAAATCATTCTGGCTTCGCTGTGCTGTTTGTCTTCGGCCAGCAGCAACTTGCTCAATGTTTCGATGTTGTTTAACGGATTTCGGAGGTCGTGCGCCACAAAAGCGAGAATTTCTCCTTTTTGGGTGTTTAAATGTTGTATTTCCTCGTTCTTTTCCTCCAGTTGCTTCAGCCTTACGAAATGCATCGACTTGAAATAATAGCTGTATCGTGAAGACCCCATCAAGATAAAACCTAAAATAAAGGCCGCAATTACGTTCATGATTTTTTCCTGAAAAGCAATTTTGGGCAATACCATGCTCAGGATAAACACGATGACCATAAAAATGGCAATGCCTAAAATTTCGCGGTATTCGATGGCGAAAAACAGGCTTACGCTTACAATGCCAATCAAAAACATGGTCAGCGTATTTTTGGTGTTGTGCAGCGAAACGGTATAGCTTACTCCAAAAGAGATGAGCAACACAAAAATAATGAAGCAGATGGTGAGCAATCGCCTTTGCAGAATGGTCCATTTGGTCGATTGGAGGGCGATGGTACTGAGCAGGTAAAAGATAAATGCGCCCGATAGCTGTATCCAATTGGCCAGAGAATGCTCGGCGTAGTTCTGTATCTTGATTACATCGGTATAAAAAACAAGACTTGCCAGCCGGGAGCAAAAAGCAATGACGAAAATAATCATGCTCAATACCTTAATTTGCCTCAAATTGGCCAAACTATAGAATTGCTTAAATGCAGCAGCGAATCTTTGAGGTGTCTTATACGTAAAAAAAGCTAGCAAATGACAACGGTTAGGGAAACCAAAAATACAAAAAACGATGGTGGCCGTGTGTAAATGTTCTGAAACTTTACAAAAAGGCCTGCTAAAAAAAAATGTCACCAACTTTGGTGACATTTTTTTCGCATCAAATAAATAAATAAAAAGTCTTTATTACTTATCCTGTTACTCTAACGTTGCTTGCTTCAGGGCCTTTTTTGCCGTCTTTAACTTCAAATTCAACTTGTTGGCCTTCTTTTAAAGATCTTAGTCCTGAAGATTGAATGGCAGAATGGTGGCAAAAAATATCCTTGCCGCCTTCCTCTGGTGTGATAAAACCAAAGCCTTTTGCATCGTTAAACCATTTTACTGTACCTGTCATAATTTGTTTTTATTAAATTGAATAGTGAAGATAACGATTTCGATAGAAAAGCCTAAAAAAAATTAACACAATTACATTTAAACTATATAAAGCCCATCAAAAAACGGCTTTTTAAAATCATTTGGAAAAGTCTTGCGAGCCTTTGTTCAGTTGTGGCGGTTTGATAACGAAAATGCTTGTACCACAGGTTGTTCAATAAAAAAGGTGCAGCCGTAAGACTGCACCTCACAAAAAAACTCCCTCAAGTAGATTCTACTCTTATTATTAATACGTTTGATTTGCGAAAAAGGTTTCCAAAACCCCAAAATATTTATAGCTATTTTGTTTAATCTGGAAAAATTATCCTAATCTCCTCATCGCCAATGCTGATGTTGCGCTCTTTGTAAAGGCCGCCGATGGCTTTTTTAAAAGCGCTCTTGCTAATTTGGAAACGTTCGTAAATGTCTTCCGGAGAGCTTTTGTCGCCTAACGGAATTTTGCCACCCGCTTCCCGCAGTGCTTTCAGGATAACGTCTTTGGTTTCCAAAATGTGGCCATAACCCATCGGCTGCAGGCTCAGATCTATCTTATTGCCAATGCGTATTTTCTTGATCCATCCCTTCCGTTGGTCGCCGGGCAGTAAATGGGCAAAAAGTTCGTTGTGGTACAACAAGCCAATGTACCTGTTGTTGATGATGGCATTATAGCCCAAATCGGTTTTTTCGCTGATGAGCAGGCTCACTTCGTCGCCTTCTTCAAAATCAAAATCTTCTTCTTCGATAAACCTGTCGAGCCTCGACGAAGCCATCAGGCGCCTATCGCCGTCAAGGTGCAGGTACACCACATAACCCTCGCCTTTGTGCATGGGCCTTTTTTGCTCACGCACGGGCACATACACGTCTTTACCGATGCCCAAATCCAAAAAGGCGCCATTCTCGCCCGAATCAACCGCCGTGAGGTAGGCAAAATCGCCCACTTCGGCAAAAGCATCTTGGGCTGTGGCCATCAAATCGCCGCTTTTGCTGGCGTAAACGAATACTTCGAGGTTATCGCCCACTTGCACGTTCTTGGGTACTTCGCCAAAGGGCAGCAAAACTTCGCTGTTGCCGTCTGATAAGCTTAGGCCATCTGCATTCTTGCCCACTATCCGTAAGGTATTGTATCTTCCTATTTCCATGTTTAAATCAGTTAAGCCATTTTCTTCAATAGCTGTTGCGGCAAAGTTAAGGATATTTAACCGCTATGCAGTTTTTAAAATTATCGGCGCGTTAATTTGCAGGATAGAAAAAATAATTATTTTAGACGCGTAACTGAAAACTTAAAAATCAATTAATGAACAATTCTATTCCTACTTTTTTCCTTGGCGATGAATATTTTATCGATGAGAAGGTGAACTTTTTGAAGTTCACAAACGAATACAAGGTATACAACGAACAAGGCGCACAAATCGGGATCATCAAGCAACGCATGAGCGGCTGGCACAAGTTCCTCACTTTGCTCATCAATAAGGGCATGATGCCTTTCCACCTGGAAATAACCGACGTAAACGATCAGTTGCAGGCTACCATTAGCAGGGGATGGACATTTTGGATGTCGAAAATTACGGTTACCGATCCGGCAGGAGTAGAAATTGGCCTCATCAAACAAAAATTCAAGTTCTTTAAGCCTACTTTTACTATTGACGATGCGGCCACCGGCGAAAACATTGCACAGATAACCGGCGATTGGAAAGCCTGGAACTTTGTAATCAAAGATGCCAAAGGAACCGAAATGGGTAAAATCAGCAAAAAATGGGCAGGCGCATTGAAGGAAATCTTTACCACAGCCGATAAATACAACGTGTCTATTGACCCCAATTATGCAGAAAATAAACAGAAAGTAGCTATTGTGGCCACAGCAATTACCATTGATATGGTGCTGAAAGAGAGCAAATAAGCAGGGGTTTTAATGGTTTTGCTGAAAAATGGCTTTTGCAGCGTTATTTTGACGATTTTGAGCAAACATATTTGGAAAAGCAGTTGTTGTAATAATAGTTTTTACAAATAACTGAGCCATGTATACAAAAACAGTAGAAAAATCAGCAAAAGCGACAACAGATTTGTCGAGTAAAGCTGCCCCAGAACCTCAAAGCGCTCACGCTACTCCGGTAGTAGAAAAATATGTAGAAAAACGTAAGGACAAGGCCGAAGAGCAAAGCCAGAAAGAGCAGGAAACTGCCTCTCAAACCAAAACGGTTTGGGACGAATGGGTGAGCTACAGATACGCCATTCTTTAAGTTAAGAAAGACTTGCGAAGTTTTTAAAGCTTCGCAAGTCTTGTTGCTAAACTTCGCAGCGCTTTATTTGGCGCTTCGCTCTGGCTCGTAATGCAACCCTGGCGATAGCCAATACAATAAGATCATTCGAGAATAACGGTAGTTGAATGGCGAAAATACCAAGGTAGAGCCGAAAAGCAGCGCTACAAAATACCATAGGTTATCGTATTCCAGTTTAAGCCCTAAAATATAGGCGGCAACGCTGATGGTTACCATTTCGGCCACGTTCATGGCATAGCTCACAAACATCGATACATAGAAATAGCCAGGTTCGCGCTCAAATTTCAATTGGCAGTGCGGACAAAACTCATTCATTTTTTGAGCCTTAAAGCCATAGGTAGCACCCGTAAATACTTTTCCAACCCTGCAGCGTGGGCATTTTGCATTGGCAAAACCATGCCATTGAGAGATATATAATCCTTTGGTGTCTTTATTTTGTTCCATGTGGTGTTGTATTTAATTTTCTGAATTTTTCGGGCGTAATGCCTTCGTATTTTTTAAAAAACTTGATGAAGTACGATTGGTCTGCAAAATTGAGCTTGGTCGCTATTTCGGCTACCATCAGGTCGAGGTTGATGAGTAGGCGCTTGGCTTCCAAAATAACACGTTCTCTGATCAGCGTGCCCGCCGATTGGCCCAAAAAATCGTTACAAAGCGCATTTAAGTGGTTGGGCGTAATGTAAAGCAGGCTTGCATACTGTTTGGGCAACCTCAATTGGGCATAATTTTGATCAATAAGGCGCTGAAAATTTTTCAAGAGCGTGTGGTTGTACGAGCTGCCCGGCGCGGTGTGCATCACGTTGGTGCTTCGGGCTACCTCTATAAACAAACGAAGTAGCAAAGTCTTCACCAGATCGTCGTTAATGGGCTTTTCGTTTTGGCCTTCCTTTAAAATATCCTCAAAAATGGCTACCAGTTTGGCCTGCGTTTCAGCCGGCAGCAAAATAACCTGCGAGTCGGGCTGACCGTTAAAAAAGCTGAAGTTTTCGAGGTAGTTGGGCTGTAGCAAAAAGCTGCTCAAATAATCGCTAGAAAAATTGATGATATAGCCATCAGGTACGGTTTCAAAATCCCAGCTGTGCACTTGCCCCGGCACCATAAAATAAATCAGGCCTGGCTTTACGCCAAAACGCTTAAAATCTATCTGTTGGCTGCCGCTGCCTTGCGTAAAAAAAACAAGATGAAAAAAAGAGTGGCGGTGTGCCGAATGCAGGTGCTGATGTTGCTGTGCATAATGGCCAAAACGGCTTACCAGAATGCCGTCATTCTTGTAGGCCTTAAAGTTTTGGATATCATAAACAGGAATATCATTTTTCATATACAAAGATACCAGTTTCGCGAACGCCAACAAAGGTGTTATCTCTACTAAAAATGGTACTTTTTACTTTTTGTATATGTTTTTATGTCTTTATTTTGCTCAAAAATGGCTAAGTAAAGGTAAAATCTATGGCTTCGCTGTTTTGTTGGATGATAGTTAGCGGTATGGCCTTTGCCGGAAACCGGCTTTGGTGCGAGAGGATCAGGTTCATGATGTAATCGTTGGAAGGATAGGGCTCCATGGCTGATTTAAGGCTTTCCAAATCGTTTACGTCGGCATAGTTAGCAATATAGCCCATTCCGTAAAATTTACCTTTTTCTACCCAAATGCAGCTTTGCTCGTCGTCGGTACGGCCTTGGTCAACCAATATAAACGAGGGCAAAAGGTCTTGTAATTGTTTAATGGCCTGATCTACGCGATAATTGTAGTCTTCGGGCGCTTCCTCGCCAATACAGGCACCATTGCACTGTTCGCTGGCATGGTGCGTACAGGCTTCTTTTAGGGTTTGGATAAAGCAGAGTTTTTCGCAAAGCGAATGTTGAGCTACCAGCTTTCTCAATAGTTCATGTCCTTCGAGCAGGTAGTTGAAACTGTACAAGGCATGGCTGTCTTTGCGATGTTTGTCTATGCCTAAACGGATATAGCCATTTTGGTCTTCGAAATGATAGAGCGAATATTTTTGCTCAAAGCGCTTCATGGCGCGGTTGTTGGCTGGCCATAGTTTTTTGATTTCGCTGGCTTCTAAAATAAAAGCCATGAGCTCGGTGCCACAGCTCACAAAGTCGATGTGGAAAATGCTTTTCAGGAAATTTTGCCGTTGCTGGCTGATGCTGTGCCCCGTAAAATGCGTACAGACCCGTTTTTTAAGCTGTTTGGCCTTGCCCACATAAACCACTTTGCCTTTTTCGTTTTTAAAATAATAAACGCCAGGTGTGTTGGGCAGCTTGTCTATGGCTTCGCGCAACAAATTAGGAGGCAAAACCTGTTCGCGCGAACCTTTCTTCAACGTATCGGCAATTACGCCAGCCTGGTCTTCGTTTACAATCATGCCCAATAGTGTAGCCGTAGCTTCGGCATCGCCGGCTGCCCGGTGGCGGTTGTTGATGGTAATATTCAGGGCTTTGCACAATCTGCCCAGACTATAGGAAGCCAAGCCTGGAAAAACCTTGCGACTTAGTCTAACGGTGCAGAGTTTTTTTACCTGTAACTGGTGGCCACAGGCTTCGAGGTGATGGCGCACAAAGGAGTAATCGAAATTGACGTTATGCGCCACAAAAATCTTGTCGTGCAGCAATTCGTAAATATGATCGGCCACTTCCCTGAAATCGGGTGCATCGGCCACCATATCATCATTAATGCCGGTTAGGGCCTGGATGTGCATCGGAATGGGCTGATGCGGATTGATGAGTGTTTCGAAACTGTCTACCACTTCTTCACCATTGTGAATGTATATGGCAATTTCTGTAATGCCATGTGCGGCGGCATAGCCTCCGGTGGTTTCAATATCGACAACTGCGTATAACATTTTTGATTTGTGTGGAAACAAATATATGCTAAAAAAATTAGTAAATCAAGTGTAGGATTAAAGAACAAAACCTAAAGTTGTTCGAGCCGATTATGGCAAGGGCCAATAAAAAAATCAAATGGAACATACTAAAGTGTTTATTCAAGCGTCTATATATCGAGAGCGTTAATTTAGATGACGGGGATAGGGCTTAGGCCTTCTATCTCCGTCTCTTTTTTAGAGCTATTCGGAGTAAAAAAAAGATTTTAATTTTTGCGATAATTAGAAAAAATAACCGTCTATTTGTTGCGAGAGCGTTAATTTAGATAACGGGGATGGGACTTCTAGTCTTGTCCCCGTTTCTTTTTAGGCATAAAATACACATTATTAGGTATTTTGTTGTTCATCAGCTGTGCCTATCTTCACTGTTCATTATCAAAGTATGCAACAGAAAACCATTGCCTTTTTGTTTTTTATGTCGTTTTTATTGTTCTCTTTTGCCTGGGAGCGTGTAGAAATAGACCCAAACGTGTCGATAGCCTTTCCCAAAAAGCCCGAAAAGAAAATCATCGATGGCAAGGAAATTTGGATAGCCGAGCTCGATTCGACAGTCAATATGTTTGTTATCGTTACCGATTTCGAAAAACAGGGTGTTGATGCAAGTATGATGGCCGAATTGCTTAAAAAGGAAAAGACCTACACAGATTTGAAGAATGGATTTGTGCTGGGGGCCGGCAATGCGGTTGCGCTTAAGGATTCGATCTGTACTTTTAAAGGCAAGCCTGCCTACTATATTAAAATGGATATGCGAGGCGAGAAAGAAGACTTGAACAAGTCGCAATTAATGAATGTTTTTGTGGGGGCCAAAATGTATGGGCTTTGGTTTTTGGAAAAAAACGGCACCAACCATGAGGCTGAAAAGCTCAAATTTTGGAATTCGTTGGTTGTCAAATAAAGAAAAAATCAGTTGTTGTACAATAAAGTTTCTAAACGAACGTCTATATATTCGAGAGCGTTAATTTAGATGACGGGGATGAGGCTTAGCTTTATCCCCGTTTCTTTTTTTAAAATACAGCCAGCAAAGCGGAAACAGGCAGATCAGCCCCAAAATAAATCCTCCCAAAGTATCGGTAAACCAATGGGCGCCCAAATAAATCCTGGAAGGGGCAATCATAATCACCAAAAAAGCCGAGATCACCGTAACCACGCGACGTGTGGCTTGGGGAATGTTTTTTAAATGGCGCATCAAAATAATGAGGAAGCCAAAAAAGAGCACATAAGAAAGCACATGTCCGCTCGGAAAGCTCTGAAAACGGTTTATTTCTACCAAGCGCACATAGAATTCGGTTGGACGGGGGCGGTTTACGTAGTTTTTGACCACCAAGATGAGCAATCCCGAAAAAAGGATCTGGGCAATGAAAAAAGCTTCACGTTTGTATTTGTAGTAATAAAAAATCAGCGCCACTATAATCACCGATAACAGGGAATAGGGCAGTTCACCAAAGAAACTGATGGCCAGCATGATTTTATCCAGGGCATCGGAATGGTATTTTTGTACGGCCAGCGAAATTTCGAGGTCGAATTTTGGAATCGGATGGTGGGCCACAAAAATACTGAGCCAAACAAAACAGGCAATCAGCACAAAAAGTACGGTTAAGAGTAGGTTTCGTTTATACTGCATCAGAACTGGTGTTTAGCCAAAGCTAATCATTTATACCGAAGCTATAGAACCGAAAACTTCAACCTGCGGTTTTAACATTGGTTTTTATTCGACCGTTATCCATTGATAGGCTTCGGCTTGCAACGTAATTGGAATGGTAATTTCGTAGTTCCGGTTAAGCTTGTACGGTTTTTGCGGACCGCCGTTGATGCTGATTTTGGCACTTTGGGTTAAGCCGGTATAATAAAGCGGTACTTTTACAGTACGGGTTATTTTTTCCTTCAGCGGATTAAACACCATGAGCAATGCTTTTTGTTTGAGCTGCGGATTGACATGAAGCCAGCCATCCCAGTCGCGGCCATCGGCCCTGCGCAAGTGAATGAGATCGCTGTTTAAGATTTCACGGTATTTTTTGTACCAATTGATAACTTCGACTACGGTTTTTCTGGTTTCTTCGGTATCGTACAGGCGAGGACCCCGGTAACAGGCCTGCACGCCGGCACCGTAATATTGCATCATCAGTTGCTTATAATCGGAAAGATGTTCGGCCAAAGGTTCTAAAATGGCTTCGGGACCGCCACCTTGGTATTTGGTTAAAGGCACAAAACCCCAGCTCATGGATGGTGTTTTTTCCCAATTGCCGTCAAAGATGTTTTGCCTGTTTAATATTTTCTGCTGTTCGCGGGGCAAAGAGAAGTTAACTTCGCGGTAGCCTAACGAAACCTTATTGGTGCCATCTAATAGGTACCAGTCGGGCGCATTGATGTAAATACCGTTTTCGTTGCACCACCTGTACAGTTCCTTTTGTATTTCCATTTGTTTCCACTGCGAATCGTCTTTTCCCGTATGGCCCGGATGCGTAGTCGATGCGCAAATGTCGCCTGGGTAGGGGCCGTCGTTTTCCCAGATGTTGAAACCTGTTTTGCTTAAAAAATATTTGATTTTGTCGCGGTAGCCCAAGCCCCATTTGCTGCCAAAACATGGAGCGTTGCCGAAGAACGAGCCTCCAATTTTTCCGGTTTTGGGGTTAACCACATCGTCTTCCTCGCTAATATGGCGCGAGCTAAAAAGCGAATAGCTGCCAATTAGTATGCCTTTGCTGTGTGCAAAATCGGCTATTTTTTTCCAATGGCTAATGTTTTTGGCCGTGGTGTCTTCCATGTTGCAGTGGCTGCCAAAGCTCATGATCAAAGCCTCGTAGCCGGTGTTGGCGCATTGTGTTATGGCATTCCATACTTCGTCGTCGTTTTTGCTGACCAGGTGCATGAAAATCGGGTTTTGCGTGGTCCATGGCGCAATGGTGCGATACATTTTCCGGATCATCAATCCCTTTCTTTCACGGTCGTAGGTATCGATCAGCAGTTCGTGCGTACGGATCGAATTCAATGTTTCGTTGGGCATTAACGTAAGTCCGGGGGCATTCTCGGGATAGATTTCCAATAAAACCGGGCTTTTGTAATCGTAGTTTACCTGCGAAGTGTAAGTCGTGTCTTTATGCCAATGCGTGGTTTGATCGCTAATTTCGTACTGCATGGAGTTGTTAAAGGCATAGTTCGATTCGATATAAATGCCATGCTGTTTCTTCATTTGAGCTTCGGTGCCTACTACGGCGCTTTCCTCGTCAACAATCCCTAAAACTTCATTTATCACACGATCTATTTTAATGGCTTGGCTGCTGTTGTTCTGCACAGAGAGCCATTTGACGATGAGCGGCAGGCCATCATAAAGCTCGTAATGTATGGTTATTACGATGTCTTTTAAGGCCGGGTTGGTGCTTTCCAGCTCAAAAGACAGGTGTTTGCCTGTAGCCTGTTTGCGGTTCAATGTCCAAGTGTTGGGTTTCCAGTGCAGATAAGGCTTGATGTTTTCGATCTTGAAATTTTTGTAAACAAAATCCGCCTGGCCATGCAGCTGTTTCGTCCATTGGGGCAGGTAATAAGCATTTTCGGTTTGTCCGTAAAGCCCACCTACTTGGTAAACCTTGCCATTGATGGTGATTTTTGCTTCGGGCTTTGGCGAACGCAACAATTGCTGGCCGTTGCTCATATTCTTGTAATCAATGCAGGCCAAGCCTGGCGATAGGGCAAATTCGCGCCTCACATAGCCGTTGTACAGGATAATTCCCTGTTTGTTGGCCGTGTAATAAATGCCGGCCTTTTGTGCGTTTGGTGCAACCAGCCAATCGGTCTGGCTCTGCTTTTCTATAGCTGCGGTGTAGGGCAGGGGTGTTTCTTGGGCCTGTAAGCCTGAAAAATGGAAAACCAAGCAGGCAATGATCAATATTTTGTTAAAGTTCATGGGTAAAAGTAGATGAGCTTATTTTTCGGCTTTATAAATTACACATATTTCGTTGATGCCTGGTGGCGCTGTAGCTTTTAGCACTTTGAAACGGAGTTTGGCGGCTTTATAGTGCTGAGCTAAACGGATTACTTTGCAATCGCCCATAGGCTCGTCGCCGAGGTAAATGGTTTGCCACTGTCCATCTTGCAAAATGTCTACGCTGTACTGCTGGATGCGGGGCGCCCTGATTTGCGAAAAGCCATCTGCCAGTTCCTTGGTATCCTGATATTCGAAAATGCTGATTTTATTGAAGGCCTGGCTTGGGGCGAGTTCCATTTCTACGCTGGCCAAAGTATCTTTCGAGAGCCATTTGCTGTCTAGTTTGCCATCGTTAATGGCGTTTGCTTCCAAGCGCTTGCCTTTTTCTTCGCTGGTGCTGGTAGCGGTTGCCGGGCGATTAAAAGAAATAAACTGGCCGTTTTTGGGCAGGGGTTTATTTGCCGAGAGGCCCAATCTTTTGCCCAAGCCAATCACTGCATCGGCTTCGTAGGCCCTGATACGACCGGTTTGATCGGGCGGCACATTGATAACGAGGCTATTGTCGTTGTCGGTGCACCAATAAAAAAGCTCTTCCAGCTCATCAAGATCTCTGGTAGGCAATTGCGCCGATTTCTGGAACCAATTCCAGCGCTTGCTCAAGCACAGCGTATGTTCAAAAGGCAGGTAATACGACTGGCCGTTGTGCAGGTACTGTTTTTTGTCGAATTTGGTAATGAGCTTAGGATCCCAAAGCCTGAAATCGGAAGGGAAATACTGGAAAAAATATTTGTTGTCTTCGGTCATGTTCGAGGGCAACGTGAAGTTTCTTTTCCCTGCGGTGCTTTCAATGGTGTGGTTTACGCTGACGGCACAGGCTGGGTTGTATTTTTTGACCAGTTTGTAAATCTGGTCGATGCCCCAATCGTTAGGTTTCCTGTCCCAGCCGCCATCAAGCCACAGCTCGCAAATATTGCCATAATTGCTAAACAGTTCGGTTAACTGGTTCAGCATGTAGTCTATGTATTTTTGAGGATTTTTGTCTTTGTAGCTTGGTTCGTGCCTGTCCCACAGCGAATAATAAATGGCAAACTGTATGCCGTACTTTTTGCAGGCATCGGCCACGGCTTTAACCACATCGGTTTTTACCGGCGATGAAGCTACATCATAATCAGTGTATTTGCTGTTCCACAAGCAAAAGCCATCATGGTGCTTGGTAATGAGCAGTACATACCTAAAACCGGCTTCCTTTGCTGTGCGTACCCACTGCTCGGGATCGAGCTTGCTGGGGTTGTAGCTCGAAGCGGGCAAAGTGCCGTCAGACCATTCGGTTTCGTTAAAGGTGTTGATGCCGAAATGGATAAACATGCCATAGCCACGTTTAATCATTGCTTTTTGTGCCAGGTTGGGCTTCGTATCGGGAAGTTGCTGTTGTGCCCAGCCATTATTCAGGGCAAACAAGAGCAAGAAAAACAGAGAGATTTTTTTCATAGGATAGGTGTTGGTTGGCTATGGACAATAGGTTTGGCAATTTTTAAAGTTAGGCGCATAAATGTTGAAATACTAGAAATAAATTTGCGTTTTATGGTTTTATATTAGCTATTTTAGTAATTATAGGTATGATTTATGGTAATTATGGCTCTTTCTTGCTATAATTGGCCAAGTGTTATATTTAATGGCCAGTGCGCATGAAACCTGTTTTTGCTAAAATATTAGAAGGTTCAGAAAACGAAGTCTACAAGACTAAGGTCGTAGACAGTCCATATTTTTCAACAACGTTCCATTTTCATGTCGAATGCCAGATGAGCTATATCGTGGAGAGCAGCGGACGAAGGATTATTGGCGATAGCATAGATACGTTTGAACACGACGAACTTACGTTTATTGGCGCTAACCTGCCTCATGTTTGGCATAACGACGAGCGGTATTTTGAGGCGGTAGAGCCTTCGTCGCACGCGCGTTCGGTAACCTTGTTTTTCGATGCCGATAAATTGATAACGGCTTTTGAGGGCATGGTAACCATGCAGAAACTCAAATCCATCCTGCAAATTGCCCAACGGGGAATGAAATTTTTTGGGCAGACCAAAGAGAAGCTCAAAGCGCTGCTGTTGCAACTGGCTGCTGAAGAGGAAGGCTTTGAACGGATGATTTTATTGCTTAAAATCCTCGACACCCTGTCTAATGCCGAAGAATATGAATTGTTGTCTGGTTTGGGCTATACCAATAACTACCAGCTTAAAGACAACGACCGCATGGATAAGGTATTCAAATACGTGTTTGCCAATTTTTCGGCCGATATACACCTTGATACCGTATCGGCGCTCATCAACATGAACAAACAGGCATTTTGCCGCTATTTTAAGAACCGTACGCAAAAAACCTTTGTCGAATTTGTAAACGAGGTACGTATCAGCCACGCCTGTAAGCTCATGGCCGATGGCGAACAGCAGATCAGCAGCCTGGCCTATGCCTGTGGCTTTAACAGCCTCTCTAATTTTAACCGCTTTTTTAGGGAAGCCAAAGGCCTTACCCCGCGCGAATACAAGAAAATAATGGCCGATAATAAATTGGCCGCTTATCAATAGTTTTGGAGTCGATTTATAAATAAAAGCCCCAATTGCAGGGCCTTTATTTGGCTTTTATTGAGCGTTATTCCATATCGTTGCCGGAATGGCATCTTCGCAGGGGCATTTGGTCTTGTTTACGATAATCAGCTTAATAGACGACGAAACCTGTGTGGCATATTCTTTAAAGCCCTCGTCGTTCATGGTACTTCTGGCGTAAGCGGCGGCCGCGCAAAACGACCAAAGCTGTGCATCTTTTTTATCGGTCAGCATTTTGGCTTTATAGCGCTCGGCCATAGCCGAATAGGTTTTGTATTGCTCGCTATTGGTGTTCGTGCTGGTACTGCTCAGTTTAAGGGTGTAACGGCTGCTCGAAACGTTGGCTTTGAAAGTCTGTATGGTTTGCGGATCCATTACCTCGATGCGGTAGTCTATTTTTGAAGCTGGGTGGATAAAGCTGAAAATATTATCGGCTACTTTTGTATAAACAGACGTCCGGTTAGGTTCAATTAAGGTCAGGCTGCTGTTTTCAAAATTGATGGTTACCGTGTAATAGCCATCAGCGGTGGTATATTGGCCTGAAGTTGGCTTGATTTGTGCCTTTGCTGTACTACATACGGCAATGAAGGCTAAGATGAAGAGCGTTCTCATGGGCATTGTGCTTTTTTACTGTTGGCATCGGCAAAGTTGTTGGCATCGTTGCAGCCATAGGTGCGGGCATAATATTCCCAATTCTTTTTGCAGGCGGCAGAAAGCCTATTTGGAATTTCGATGTTGTATTTTTTGCCGGTAGGACAAGTGTAGCTGTAGGTGTAGGTAGAATTGTCAACCTTTTTGGTTTCTTCTTCGGGTTTTTCTTCAAAGAGCTCGCAGCCCATTGCCAGCACTGGAAGTGCAAAGGCAAAGAATAAAAATTTTTTAGTTTGTTCCATGTTCCGATTAATTGTTTGCCAAAACTAACCGTATCGCAACAGCGGGTAAATACTCAATTTTAGGTATTTTTTGCATAAAATTCATTTAAAGCTAAATAGAGGAGGGTATGCGATGGCTGTTAGGGCGATGGATGGGATAAGACCAAAGTTGATTAGAAAAAATACGGCTTAATGCTATATTTGTTTCAGATCAAACAGGATGCGATTAAATACCTTAACCGATAAGCAGCTCGTTGGGTTGCTGAAAGAAGACAACCGTGATGCCTTTACTGAAATCTACAACAGGTACAGCAAGGATTTGGCGCGCTATACGGTGGCCAGTTCGAGGCTGCACGATTTGGACGAAGCCAGTGACATTTTGCACGACCTGTTTGTATGGCTATGGGAGAGGAGGCAACAGCTGGATGCCGAAATGCACCTTAAAAGCTACCTATATGCGGCAACCCGCCACCGGATTATCGATCATATCAGAAAAAACAGCCATCATCAGCGTTATGCGGCCTTTTTGCAGGCCTTAGCCACCAGCTATGCCCAAAGTGCCGATCAGCAACTCGAAGCCAAGGAACTGCAAAAAACATTGGAAGATTCATTGGCCAAGTTGTCGCCACGCATCCAAGAAATTTATCGCTTAAGCAGACACGAGCACCTCAGCGTAAAACAAATAGCCGAAAAGCTGGGTATTACTGAGCAAACGGTCAAAAACCAATTGACCACGGCGCTCAAGTACCTGAAAGAAGCCCTGCCGGTACTGGCTTTTTTGTTGATGAAGTAGCCCGATTTTCGGGACGGCTAAATTTTTTTCATTTTCTCATAGTACCCATGCTAACTTCAAGCGCTCATAAGGAAAGGCGTTTATGAAAATTGATCAATTATTAGACAGGTACCTTAAAGGCGAGGCGAGTTTGGAAGAACAACAGCTGGTTGAACAGTGGTTGGAAAATCCGGATCAGGCCGCTACGGTTTGGGATGAGCTCGGTGCGAGCAACCAAGACGAATGGCTGCAAAAGCTCTATTGCAGGATAAGCAATACCATTGGTGCCGAAAACAAAAAGATAATCAAATTTAAGAGCTGGTTGAAAGTGGCGATAGCCAGCGCGGCCGTATTGGCTGGCTTCTTGCTGACTTTGTTGCTCTGGCCTAAGCAAAAACAACCTGTAGCTATTGCCAGCTGGACTACCGTTAGCGCAGCCCTAGGCGAAAAACACTACGTGATGCTGGAAGACAGCAGCAGCGTATGGCTCAATGGTGGCGCAAGCATCAGGTACAATACTGCCCCGGGCCATAAAAACAGGGAAGTATACCTCAGTGGTGAAGCTTATTTTGATGTTAAACATCTTCCACAAAGGCCTTTTATGGTGCATACAGGCAAAATAACCACTACTGTATTGGGCACCGCCTTTAACATCAGTGCCGATAAATTGGGTAGCCAGGTAAAGGTTGCCGTAACTCGTGGCAAGGTACAGGTTGCCAAAGCCGGCGAAGTATTAGGACTGTTAACGCCTAATCAGCAAATTGTTTATGAGCAGCGGCGTCAAAGCTATGTGCAAAGCCATATAGCTACCGAAGTAGTACTGGACTGGCTGCCTGATGACCTCTATTTTGATAACACCACTTTTGGCGAAGCCGCGCTTGCCCTAGCAAAGCAATACAATGTGCAAATCAAGTTTGGCAACGAAAAGCTGAAAAACTGTCGCTTTACCGGCACAATCAAAAAAGACAAAACCCTGGATCAGGCCCTCAGGGTGATATGCGAGTTTAACAAGGCCACTTACAAGATCAAAAACAATACCGTTGCCATTTTCGGTGCCGGATGCGAATAACCAACTTAGCTAAAACACGAACCAGAAAAGAAGATAGAAACCCCGAAAAGGGATGGCAAGGCCATAAAAAACTGCGAACCGACGGCAATCGGCCCGCAGGCTTCCTGAAAACAGGATGTTTTAAATCATTTTGACAATCAATAAAACTTTTAAAAATATGAAATTTTCTGCAAAACAGCAGCAAGGTTTGGCTTGGCATAGCGCAGATTCGCTCCGCTTTGTTCCGCCTTTTATCATACAATTTATGCGCATTAGCTTATTAATATTTGTTTTTTCATTTGTTGGACTGCAATTGCTTTTTGGCTTGACACTTAAAAGCCAGGATATCAAAGCAACGCCGGTAACAGTGGGACTGAACAACGAACCGATACACAAAGCGCTCAAAAGAATAGAGAAACAAACCCAGTTCCGCTTTTTTTATAGAAAAGACGATATCAAGGCCATGCCTATTTTAAGCCTGCCTCCAGCAAGTAGGACCGTAGAGCAAACCTTGGACGAGATTTTTCAGCAAAGCGATTTTACGTTTAGACAAGTAGAGGACAACATCCTGATCGAAAAGAAAAAAACAGATCAGGTAGCCGAACGGAGGTTTACAGGCAAGGTTTTTATAGAAAATACCAAAGACCCCGCCATGTACGTGCTTGTAGAGCTTTTAAATAAAACCGATTCGGCACTGATTGGCCACGGCTATACCGATACTACGGGTACCTACAATATTTCGGCCAAGCAGGCTACGGCAATGATATTACGCGTTTCGGGCTTGGGCTATCAGGTTTATAGCAGAGAGCTGCGCGATTCGGGCGAGCGGGTCAATGTAGAGCCCGTTTATTTGAAGCCGAGCATCAACAACCTCAAGGAGGTAACCATTTCTTCATCAAAACCCTTAATTCAACGCAAATCAGATCGTTTTGTGGTGAATGTAGCCAATAGCAGCCTGAGCATCAACAACACGGTTTGGGATGTGCTTAAACAGGTGCCTTTGGTTAATGCCGACGATAATGGTTCTTTGTCTATTTCTGCCAAGCAGGGTGCTATCGTCTATATCAACGGACGCAAATCGAACCTAAGTGGCCAGGCCTTGTTCAACTATCTCAAAAGCCTGCCAAGCACCACACTGAGCGATATAGAAATTGTGACTACACCCGGTAGCGAGTTTGATGCATCGGGCAATGCCGGAATACTGAATATTGTGTTCAAAAAGCGCGAAAGCGATGGATATCAAGGCTCTCTAGCCTTAACAGACCGTCAGGCTACCTATAATTCGCAACAGGTTAGCGGTGCATTCAACTACCGCCAAAAAAGTCTGGGCATTAATGTTACGCCTTACCTTAACCGCGACAGGAAGTTCATTGCCGAAAGACATGATTTCGATTTTAGGGGCGCGGCCACCAATCAGATTTTAAATTTGTCGGCATTGGATAGAGACGAATTCCGTACTTACTATGGAGGTAATTTGGGCGTAGAATATGGTATTGGCAAAAAACAGGTGCTGGCGGCTACGCTCAACTATAATCCGAACCATCAGACTTTAAATTGGATCAACAACAACAGCTTTATCGACAAAACAACCAATCAAATCGATTCGAGCTTCGTTTTTACCAACAACAGCAAGATCAAAGGCCATTCGTTAGATGCCGGCCTCAACTATAGTTTCGACCTCGATACCTTGGGGCAGAGCTTAACGGCCAGTGCCGATTATTTCGAATACAGCAATAACACCAACCAGCGCACTTATGCCACGGTTGTGGAAACCAACGAAGTAAGGCGAAACGAAATTGCGGTTTTACCACAGCAGATTAAAAACTACACTTTTGCGCTCGATTATAAATTGCCCATCGGTAGCCAAATCAAGCTGAAATTGGGAGCAAGATCATTTAATACGGCTACCGAAAACAACCTTTATTATGCCGTAGCCAACGCAAGTGGCATTTATGTAAAAGACGAATTGCGAAGCACCAACTACGCCTACAACGAGCATATCAATGCGGCTTATGCCAGTGCCGATTTTAGCCTGGGCAAGCAATGGGGCCTAACCACGGGGCTAAGGCTCGAACAATCGAGTACCAAAGGCATAGAAACCACCAAAAATGAAGTAGCGGTAGATAAAGATTACCTGAATTTGTTTCCTACGCTGGCTATTAGTTATGCGCCAAATACGAACCATAATTTTTCGTATACCCTTTCCAAAAGGATAGAACGTCCTGATTTTTGGCAGCTTAACAACCTGAGGGTTTATCATAACCCTACGCAGTATGCCGAAGGAAACCCTTTTCTGCAATCGTCTTATATTTTAAAGAACGAATTGAGCTATACCTTAAAAGGCGCTTATATCTTTTTGCTCAGCCATGCCCATATTACCAATAGCTTTTCGCAGTTCTTGCTGGCCAACAACAACAATAATATTACCAGGATTGTTTGGCTCAACTATGGAACCGGCAATATAGCCGACTTTACCTTTATTGCCAATTTTAAAATGGGCAGGTACATCAAATCGTCGCTTACATTGGCCGGCAACTACACCCGCTACAAAGGACAGGCAGCCGATGAGCTGATTGACAACAGCGGTTTTTCGGGAAGCGTTAAAATGAACAATTCGATTATCCTTTCGCAAAAGGGCCAGTTTTCGGCCTTTGTTAACCTCAACTATCTCGCACCCGTTGTGGCCGATATTGGCGAAGGCAGCAGGGGTAAAGCCAGGGGAGATCTTGGCATCGGCTTCAGAAAAACGGTGCGACAGTTTGTGTTTACGCTATCAGGTGCCGATCTGCTCAAAACATCGGCTAACAAATCGATTATTAATTCGAGATACGTCATTACCAACAACAACAATTATTGGGATGCCAGAAGCGTTTCTTTCAACATCAGGTATAATTTTGGCAACAGCAAGCTCAAAAAGAACAAACCTACCGAAAATGCGGCGCAGGAAATCATTCAGCGTACCAGCATCTAGCCATTTGTAGGTTAACAGGAGAAGGCCAGCGAACAATCGTTGGCTTTTTTGTTTGGATAGCAAAATCCCATCAAAAGCATCGTTTTCAGCTCCGTAATACATTAATTACCTAAGAAATGACTTTTTAAGGAGCAAAGGGCTTCGCAATAAAAAATAAGTAGGCTATATTTACCCTTAGGCCAAATAGCTTATGAAAAAAATACTTTCTATTGATGGTGGCGGGATAAGAGGCATCATACCCGGGATGTTGCTCGTAGCGCTCGAAGACAAATTGAAGCAGGAGAGCAAAAATCCCGATGCGGCCATTGTAGACTATTTCGATTTTTTTGCCGGAACCAGTACCGGTGGCATTTTGACTTGTTTGTTGCTCTGTCCATCGGAAGACCACCCAACCCGACCTAAATTTTCGGCGAGGGCTGCCCTGGATCTTTACCTCGAACATGGCAACGAAATCTTTAAAATGAGCCTGCTTAAACGCATCAGAGCCAAGCTGGGTTTAGCTGGCGAACGCTACAACAGCCAGGTTTTTGAAGGCATCCTGAAAAAGTATTTTGGTCATACCAAGCTAAGCCAGCTCATTAAGCCCTGCATCATCAGTGCCTATAACATCGAGTTGCGCAAAACGCATTTTTTCAGACAGCAAACAGCCATTACTCGTGGCGAGAGCCGGGATTTTTACCTGAAAGACGTATGCAGGGCCACTTCGGCAGCGCCTACCTATTTTAGCGTGGCCGAAATCTATTCGCTGGCCAATGTGCGCTATCCCTTGTTAGATGGTGGTGTTTTTGCTACCAATCCGGCGTTAAGCGGACTGATCGAAGTAACCAAAGCCTACAACCAGACCAAAATAAACGATATCCATTTGTTTTCTTTGGGCACAGGCCGTTCAAGAAGGTCGTACGATTACGATCATTTTAAAAAGAGCAGTGCCATGGCCATAGTACCTGCACTGATCGACATTATGATGAGCGGCGTAGCCGAAACCAGCGATTTTTTTCTGGAACAGCTTTTCCACTCGGTAGGGAAGGAAAAAAACTACATCCGTATAGAACCCGATAGCTTAGAAAGCATCAAGGAAGGTTTAGATGCGGCCAATCCATCCAACATTAAAAAATTGGTAGCTCTTGGCGACAGAACCGTTAGCGAGAACGATTTATTGCTCACCCAAATAGCCTGCTTCCTGATCGAAGAAGAAAAGCGCAGCACCAGCAAAATGCCCTGGGATTTTTTGAAACACCGTAATTAGGCTTGCAGTTGGCAATGCTCGGTTGACAGTTGCCGGTTTTCAGTTGGCAGTTCTCAATTTTCAGTTCACAGCCAAGCCTTGCCAACAATTTAGCCATTAGCCATTTAAACAATTAAGCCGTTTAACAATCGAACAATTGAACCATTTAACAATAGCAGCAATTGAACAATGGCCAACAATTAAAACAATCAACTAAGAAACCTGCTCTTCAACCGTAGCGTCGGGTGCATTTTTCTTAACCGATTCGATTCCGTTGTCCCTTCCCGAAGTGCTTTCGTACATCTGGCTGTTGCCAATAATCTCGCCATTGCCGGCTTTCAGTACGAAGTAATGCTTGTCGTTGGTTGAGGTTTTCCTTTCGTAACGGTTATCGTCGGGCGAATTTTTTTTAACCGATTCGATCCCATTGTTGCAGGAAGCCTTGCTTGAGTAGCCCTGACTTGTTAAAATGATTTCGCCATTTCCAGCTTTAAGATTAAACTGAAAATCTCCATTGCTTCTGGTTGAGATGACAAATTTTCCCATAGCTCTAGTTTTTAAAAGGTAAGTTTTCCAATTAAAAGTAAAAAAATAAGTGCTAAAATGCAAGTGCTATTTAACCTGGTCGCGGTCTAGCGATGAACTTTCCTTGGTGTCTTTCATGCCCACATAAACAAGCAATGAAAGGAAGATGCAAGCCGTAATATACCAGTAGTAATACGACTCGTGGCCCCAATCTTTAAACTGCAGGGCAATGTATTCGGCAGTGCCCCCAAAAATGGCAACAGTTAAGGCATAAGGCAAGCCAACGCCCAAAGCGCGTATCTCGGCCGGAAAGAGTTCTGCTTTTACAATGGCATTGATGCTGGTATAGCCACTTACAATAATGAGGGCGGCCATCAGCAAAAAGAAAGCCTGCCATTGCGACGAAGTTTGGCTCAAGGCAGTAAGCAACGGTACAGTGCCTAAGGTGCCCAAAACACCGAAGCTAATGAGCAAAGGTTTGCGGCCAATCCGGTCGGATAATGCACCAAATACAGGCTGCAGACAAGCAAAAATAAACAAGGTGGCAAATGACATCAGTGTCGACTGTTCTTTACTCATGTGCACGGTATTGACCAAAAACTTTTGCATGTAGGTGGTATAGGTGTAAAAGGCCAAAGTACCGCCCAGTGTCAGGCCAATAACCTTCATAACGGCTTTGGGATGTTTGAGCAATTCTTTAAGGGTTCCTTTTTGGCTGGGTTTTAGGTGCGCCTGATTTTCGAAGGCTTGGGTTTCTTCCAGGTTTTTTCGGAGGTAAAGCGCAACCAGCGAGAGTATAGCTCCAAAAATAAACGGAATGCGCCAGCCCCAGGCCAATATTTCGGCTTCGGTTAAAAACAGTTGCTGCAAGGCCAATTGTATAGCAAGCGCTAATAGCTGTCCACCGATTAAGGTTACATATTGAAAGCTCGAATAAAAACCACGTCGATTTTTGCTGGCCATTTCGCTCAGGTAGGTCGCAGATACGCCATACTCGCCACCCACACTCAGGCCCTGCATCAAGCGGGCGGTTAGCAACAAGATGGGCGCAAAAAGACCAATGCTTTGATAGGTTGGCGTAAGTGCAATGAGCAACGAACCCAACGACATGAGCAGTACGGAAAGGGTCATCGACTGTTTTCGGCCAATTCTGTCGGCAATGCGGCCAAACAGATAACCACCTAATGGGCGCATCAAAAAGCCCAGAGCAAAAATACCAGCCGTGTTGAGCAGCTGCACCGTTGGGTTGCCTTTTGGAAAAAACGAAGCCGAAAAGTAGATGGCAAAAGCGGTGTAGGCATACCAATCGTACCATTCTACCAAATTTCCTATCGATCCACCAAATATGGCCTTGAGCTTTTTGGCAGAAATCTGGTCGTGGTTGGTGGCAACAGGATCTTTCATTACGCTAAGATATTACATTAAACGGATGAACAGGCGCAACTGGATTAAACTATTAAGAAGTACTTAGGTAAAAAAATGGATAGGGGGGCACAACTTTGCCCAAATGAACGATATTAGTGCTATGATAAGTGCGTCAATTCAGGATAAGGCAAGAGTGGTAGAAATACTCAGCACTTCTTTCGATCAGAACAAAAGCGTAAACCAGTTGGTCAAACAGGATGGCAGGCGGTTGCAGCGCATCAGAATGCTGATGGAGTATGCTTTTGACGAATGTATGGAGTTTGGCCAGGTAATTATTTCCAAAAACCGCGACTGTTGCGCGCTGGTACTTTTCGACGAGCGAAAACGCTTCAGCTTCCGTTCGCTTTTCAGAGATCTGAAACTCACTTTTTTCATATCGGGGCTTGGCAATATTGGTCGGGTAGTGGCCAAAGAAAAAATGGTGAAGCTGGCCCATCAGGAGCTTACCCAGGGCAAACCGGCCTATCACCTTTGGTTTATAGGAGTCGATCCATCGGTGCAGGGACAGGGCGAAGGTTCGCACCTGCTGACCTCCTTATTGGCCGAAAGCAAGGCATTGGGCCGTTTGTTGCTCCTGGAAACCTCAACCGAAAAAAACCTGCCGTTTTATGCTAAATTCGGATTGAAGATATACAAGGAAATAGACGCAGGCTATCCGATTTACCTGTTGAGCTATTGATTTTTTAACTCTCAAATGTTTAACTTAAGCGTTCAATTACCCCTTTATGAAAGTTAAGCGCATTGTGGCCAATATCCACTCGGCAGAACTGGCCAAAGCCAAGGTTTTTTATCAGGATATATTGGGACTTGATTTATTGATGGATCAGGGCTGGATGACGACCTACGGCAACAGCAATAAAATGGATGTACAGCTCAGCGTCATGCAAGAAGGCGGATCGGGAACCGAAACACCAGATCTTTCTGTGGAAGTAGATGATGTTGACGAGGCCTTTGAATTGATGCGTACCTCCCAATTCAGCATCGAATACGGCCCAGCTAATGAACCCTGGGGCGTACGCCGGTTCTATGTACGCGATCCATTTGGCAAATTGGTTAATATCCTGATGCATTTGTAGGTAATAAAAAGAAATTCTAAATCTTGTTCATCTGTGGCTTACTCATGTTTTAAGCATGCTTTGCCGATATAACCTGCCACATAATTTTTTGCATAGCTATAGTTTTATCCGAGCTAACTCTTATTTTTAAGTAAAAATAACTGTCTTGAAAAAAAACTGTCGTTTCGTCGCATTTTGCATCCTGTTGCTTTCGCTGTATGGTTCAGTCGCCTTTGCTCAAAAAGCCAAGCCCGATACCGTAAGGGCCGGCATCTATGTAACCAGTATCCACGACATCAATTTTAAGGACAAAGAATACACGGTCGATTTTTGGCTTTGGCTCAAGTACAAAAACAAGGATTTCGATTTTGTAAACAACCTCGAAATTCCGCAGGCTAAGTCCGTCAGCAAGTCTTTTTCTACCCTCGACAGCAGTGGCAACCGCATGTACCTGCTCATGAAAATCCAGTGCGTGATGAAAGATTCGTGGGCCATCAATAATTTTCCCTTCGATAAGCAGGCGCTCCGCCTATCTATAGAAAATTCGCAGTTTGATAAAGACGCGCTTGTTTTTGTGCCCGATACCGTAGGCAAGCAATACGATCCCAAGTTTACGCTGCGGGGCTGGAATATCGATAGCCTGACCCTGAAAAGCGGCATCAAAAAATATGAAACTGCCTTTGGCGACGAAAGCATTAAGCCTGCGCATACCGAATACAGCAGCTTTAAGGTGAAGATCAATATCAGCAGAGATGCTTTTGGCCTGTTCCTGAAAATGTTCCTGGGGATGTATGTGGCATTTTTTATCGCGCTGATGTGCTTTTTTATCCACGCCGACAGCATCGATTCGCGCTTTGGACTGAGCGTAGGTTCGCTCTTTGCCGTTATTGGCAACAAATACATTATCGATGGCGCTTTGCCCGATTCGAGCTCCTTTACCTTGGTTGATATGCTGCATGGCCTCACGCTGATTTTCATCTTGGTGGTGATTATCTGCACGGCCATTTCGTTGCAAATGATCAAAAAAGGAAAAGATGCCAAGGCCGATCGCCTCGACCGCAGGTTTTTCTTATTGCTGCTGGTCGTTTATGTACTGCTCAACGCATTTTTAATCATCAGAGCAGGCGTACTGCATTAAATGCCAAAAACGATTATGAATTTATATTTGTCTTCCTACTTGTTTGGAAATGAAACAGACCAGCTTGCCGAGCTTTTGCCACCAGGCGCAAAAATTGGACATATCAACAATGCAAAAGACTGGATTGGTGCCGATGAAGCCAGGAAGCGGGAGGAACTGATGCAGGAAATGGCTTTCTTGGAAAAACTGGGCTTCGAGAATGAGCATGTGGATTTGAAGGATTATTTTTTTCGGGAAGAAGCTTTGGATCAAAAGTTGGCCACCTTAGACGGCGTATGGGTTTCGGGTGGCAATACCTTTGTTTTAAGGCAGGCCATGCAGCTGAGCGGATTTGACACGATCTTCCAAAAACTACGTCAGCGCAGGGATTTTTTATGGGCTGGCTATAGTGCCGGTGTATGTATCTTATGCGATTCGCTCAAATACATTGCCGAGGTCGACGATCCCAACCAACTCCCATACGAACAGCTTCAAACACCCATTTATGCCGGCTTGGGTTATTTCGATTACGGGATTTTGCCACATTACCAATCCAACCATTTCGAATCGGAAGCCATGGCCAAGGAGGTGCAAAAATGTATCGACAATAAATGGCTGTTCAAGGCATTACGGGATGGAGAAGTACTCATTATAAAGGAATAAAATTTGGCCGGTGCGTTGCATCAAAATCGGCCAATAACCTAAAAATCAGAATATGGAGCTTCGCAAATTAAGCATACAAGATATAAAGGCCTTATTAATAGCTATAAATAATGCTTTTGCCGATTATATAGTGCCCTTTCAGTTAAACGAGGAACAGTTGCAATTTAAAATAGCCTCAGAAGATATTCGACTGGAATGGTCGGTAGGGGTTTTTGAGGCCGAAGAAATTGTTGCTTTCATCATGAACGGCGTTAGAAACGTAGATGGAAAAATAAACGTATACAATGCCGGAACTGGCACTTTGCCTGCCTATCGCGGACAAGGTTTGGTCAGTAAGATGTACGATTATATTTTGCCTTTTTTGAAGGAAAACGACGTAAAACGATTGGTGCTGGAAGTCATCGAAGGCAATCAATCAGCTATCAGGGCTTATCAAAAAAATGGATTCTCTATACAGCGGAAATTGTTGTGTTTCAATGGTGTTTTAACAAGTGGAGCTGTTTCAAATCGGGTTGCCATACAGGCATTAGCTACCCCTGATTGGGCTGTTTTTCAATCATTTTGGGAGGTTGAGCCAAGCTGGCAAAACGCCATCTCTAGCATGGATGTAATTAAACCACAGACTTTTGGCGCATTTTTAGGGGAGGAATTGGTAGGCTATGCGCTTTTCAATCCCATCAATAGGCGATTATATCAGCTTGCCGTAAAGCCAGCATATCGCCAACAAGGAATTGCCACCAGAATTTTAGCTGAAATACAAAAACAAGCAACCCAGGAAAAAGTGCAGCTGAACAATGTAGACGAAGCTGCAAAAGGCCTGAAAATAGTTTTGGAAAAGCAGGGCCTGACAAACTTTATCAATCAGTTTGAAATGGTTAGGGAGTTGTAGTTTAATAAAACTTTATAAAAAAAAATCCCTGAAAATGTTGTTTTTCAGGGGTTTGTGGAGCCGAAGGGGTTCGAACCCTTGTCCAGTTGTGTTCTAAATTATGCCTTCTACATGCTTATTTCCCAATTAATTGTCGGGAGGAGACGGGCTGGAAACCGACCTTGTCTTTCTCCTTAGGTACTTTGTTTCGCCATTGCAGCGTACCATGCAACAGCTAGCGTTGTTATTTCGATGCCCCGGTTTCTAGCCTAACAATGCGGCAGCTAGAGGGACAAAAGCTTGCGTAATTCTAAATTAAGCAGCTAAGGCGTAGTTATTTTCGCCAATTATTGTTTGAACGTTATCTTTTAAGTGCTCTCCGTACAACGCACTGCATGCTTACATACTCAGCGCCACCCTGTCAAATCCAAAACGGCCCCAACTGTAAGTTTCCGATTCTGGGCTTGTTGCGGTACAACAAGCAGAATCGGATAACAAAGATACAAAATAAATGCCAAACCAAGCTGAGGGCAGGCTTTTTTATTGTTGGAAAAATCACTGCAAAAGGCCTGCATAGGACCAAAACACCTCAGAAATAACAGAAATATAGACGTTTTTCTTTTAGGGTATAAAAGTTCCAGCTGATGGAGATTTCGTGGGTTGAACCGGCGTAACCAGCCAATTTGCTCGTGCTATGGTCGTACGAATAGCCCAGCCTTAACTGTTGGCTAACCAATACCTCGGCCATGCCAATGAGGGCATTATTGCTATTGAAATCTCCTTGCAGGGCCGGCTTTTTGTAAAGTTTGATGCCGGTTCTATAGCCTGCGCCCAGCCAAACCACCTGCTTGAACAAGAAAAAAGCATTGATGTCCATCACCGTTGGGCCTTTGATATCGTCTTTGATCAAAAAGAAAGGCTTAAAGTCAATGACATATTCTGCCATAGGAATCAATACGCCACCGGTTAAATAAAAATGGGGCTTCGGCGTTGGAAAGTTGTAATCTAAAGATCTTTTGTCCAATATATATTTGCCTATCAAGTTGTTAACCGATGCACCGATATACATTTTGGGTGTAGAGAAAAACACGCCTGCGTGCATGTCGGGCACTATTTGTTTGACCGTGCCGCTTGGAATGTAATTATCTTCCAAATCTGTCGGGTTGAGCATATCTCCATTTAAGCCCGATTGCATCACGCCAAGACCTAGGCCAAAGGCAAGCTTCGAAGTTCCTTCTTCATTAATCGGAAAACGGTAGGCATAGTTGGCAAAGGCCGAAATATTTTTCTGGGCACCCAATTGCTCCGCACTCATTACCATTGATAAGCCAACACGCTCGTTGGGCATGAGTGCATCGGCTGCCAAAGTAAAGCCTTTCGGAGCGCCATTCACGCCAGTCCATTGGTTCCTGTAGGTCGCGTTGATGTTGATGCGTTCGCGATACCCTGCGTAGGCCGGATTGATATAAATACCATTGAAAATATATTGGCTATACTGCGCATCTTGCTGGGCAAAACACGGGACCGCCAGGCACAACATTAAAATAAGCTTAGTCAATTTCCACATATTAATCTTTTATCAATGTAATCCAACCTGTACTGCTTCTCTCGCTTCCATCTTTCTCTTTGATCTTCAGCAAGTAGTAATAGGTACCCTCATTAAGGCCGTTTCCGTTCCAATCGTTCTTGTAAGGGCCATTGCTCCTGTACACTTCATTGCCCCATCTGTTAAAAATAGACAGGGTATTTTCGGGATGAAGCTCTAGCCCAACTATCTTAAAGACATCATTTTTGCCATCGCCATTTGGCGTAATTACATTAGGCACTACGACTTCGCCAATAATTTCCTTCACATCTGTAGAGATGTTATTGGCCAAATTCGGATCGGGCTCAAGCGCGGTTACAGTGGCAATATTGATCACTTTCTCTGCCTTAATTGCGGTAGTTTTTAGCGATAAAACCATTTTTTGGCCATTTGCCAATAAAGGTATCTTCCACGAAATGACATTGTTCACAACGGTAACGTTGTCCATTGGATCGCCAATAATGCCAATGTACTTTAGGTTGCTTGGCAGTTTATCTACCACTTCTACTCCAGTAGCATCGATATTTCCGTTATTCTGCACAGAAATCTGATATTCGAAGGCCTCACCCGGCCCTACATATCGTTTTTCCGAAATTTTATGGACTGCTAAGTCCGCATATTCAATTATTAATAAAAAACCATCCGATAGATCCGACTTACAGCCATCGGCATTGATGGCAACCACTTGGTATAAACCCGCTACGCTAGCGGTATATAGGGGGGCGGTAGCATTGGCTATAGGTTTCCCATCTCGATACCATTGGAACGAGGAAAGTCCAGCCTGATCTCTTACTGCGAATTTGACCGAAGAACCCAAACGAATCCTAACAACAGTAGGATTTGCCTGTGCAAATGCCCAATTGGCCAGCAGCAAGAAGAACGCCAGTAATATGTACCGTTTTACGTTCAACCTAGTGGTCTGTTAGCAAAAACTATTGGACAATAATGGTAGGTTTAACTGGTTTTGGCGTTACGGTTACGGTTTGTGTCGCAGTAGCTGTAACTTCACATCCATTATTATCGCCCGATTTTAACACACCGGTATTAGCAGCCGTTTTTACATATTTTACCGTTGCACTGAAAACATAAGAGCCGGCACCAGTTGTATTTAAGGTAAATTTGTTGACATCGGTCTTTGAGCCATCATCAGTACCTATTCCAGAAAGTGGAGCTACTGCAGTTCCATTTTTTGTGGCTGACCATACGTAAGCATACTCTATGCCTGCTGGCAAGGGCTGAGCTGGTGTAGCGGTAGCCGTGATGATAGAACTTAAACTTGCATCGCCACCACAATACGAAGCATTATTTGCAGCTAAAGCGAGTGTTTTACTTGGCAATTGGTAAACCTGGAAAGGATCTGAAAGATCTCCCCAACATCCGGCAACCGATTCTATCCTGCTGGTATAATTGTGCACACCAGGAGAAAGATTGTTTGGTGTAACATAGTTGGTTTCGTTGGCTGTTCCGGTATAGGTTTTGTTCGCTACTTCAACGCCTTCTAAATACCAATGAACCTTATCTCCGTTTGTTAAGGTGCTTTCTTCAGGGCTATGCAGTGTTGCAGTGCCGCCATCGCATAAATAAACTGGGTAGTAAGTTTGCGCCTTACTTGTTGCATTCATGCCAAGGATGATGATAAATGCCGCTAGGATTGTTTTGATAAATGTTGCTTTCATTGTTTTGGATGATTTTTTATTAATTATTTAATTGAATATGTGCTTTTGTAGGTTTGGGCTGGACATTAACGGTAACACTTGCATTCGTTGCCTGATTGCAGCCCGTGGCCAGATCTTTAACCGATACTAGCTTGTAGATAAGTACACCGGCACTATTTACAGGTATGGCCACTGTAGCCGTGTCTGACCCCGAAGCTGTAGTAACCGTTTGCGTGCTGCCGTTGTTAATCGTATAGCTAAATTCATAAGCGCCTATGGCACCAGCGCCTTTAAAACTAATGGCTGGATTATCGGTAGCATCAACACAAACGCTCAGCGGACCATCTGTGGTGGCGGTTGGCAAAGCATTAGCCCTCATGATCACATTGGTTTGCGTTCTTTTGGTATTCAGCGTTTTAATATAGAAAGTTTGTATGCCAGAAGAGGATAGGACACCGCTAACTGTACGATTTCCACCAGCATCTTGTGGGCTTAAGCCTAATGGAAGTGCCGAGTTCTCAAATTGTGTACCGTCTGCAGATAATGGGTAACTAACGGCAACAATGTTGCTCCCTTGGCATACTTCCTGACCATTAACCGTATTGTACTTAATGTTGTTGCAAAGGCCAACGCCCGATGCGGCACCATTTAAGCATTCTTCGTCTGCATCTACAGGGCCTAGGGCATTATTGCCTGTCGCATCAGGGTCGCTTACATCGGCAGGCCTTAATATGCTCGCTTTGGTGTTGCTGAATATTTGGGTATAGCTTCCTGTAAAGGTGGCTACAATAACGATGTCGATGGTGCCTTGGTTGGGCATGTTAAGTGTAGCCGTGTAGTTCTGTGCTCCTGTAACGGCATTGTTTACGGCTACGCCAGGACTTTGATTTGCTGTTGCTACAGAGGTGATAGTTAATCCGGCAGGCAGCGAAATCGCTAAACGCGATCCGTCAGCCGCCGAAGGGCCGGCATTTTGTGCCCTAACGGTATAAGTAATTGTCCGGTCTGAAAAGTACTTGGATAAATCTGGGCTGATCGATTCTATCTTTAAATCTGCCTGGAATATTTCGATATTGACCAATTGGGTGGTTTTGCCACTTTCGATATAGGTCCAGGTGTCCATCGAACGCTCATCGCCAAATTGATTACTATTGCTATAAGCGCCAAACTTGTGCCCGTTGGTATTGCTGCTTACTCCGGTTAAATTGGTTACCGGATTGGAACTATTGCTGCCAGCTACCCCCGCATTGGTAATATTTGCATCGTCCCAGTAAACAATATCGCTATATTCTGACGGATTGGGATTTGCAGGGTTAACATTGTAACTCGTATTATTCTCTATTAATTCGATAATCAAACCTTGTGGGTTGATTTCCATATCTATGTAGGGAAAGTGAACTTCTGCCGACCGTAAAAAAGTTTGTACCTGCGGTGAGATCGGCCCTGGCTGCAAGAAATTTCCATTGGCATCCTTGGCATCCCAAAATACTTCGTTAGTGCCCGCCACGGCAGAACCATTGATCACTCGGTTGGCGCCATTGGCCAAGGGGATGGTAATTTGATAGCTTCCTGATGCCGAAGCCGTAAAAGTAATTTTTGCCCCTTTATAACTGATCTTGTTCTCGGTACCTTCAACACCAGTAAATTTCAAATCGGTAATGATGGGCAAAACGGCTGTTTTTTTGAGCCAGGTAGTTTGATTGGCGGCGCTTATATAGGCCGGCCCCGTTTCTGGAAGATCGGCATTTGGCCTGTTATAAAAAATCTTATGGGTTTTGTTCAGGACATCGTCGGGTGTTCTCGGGTCGTGAAGGCCAGAAAGAGCCGCCATTGTCGATGCATTTAAACTCTTGTAAGTGGCTACGCCACCTACGGCAAAGCCATTGTTGTTAGAGAAAAATGTAAAGGCCCAACCATTGTTGCCATTGGTTTTTACTCGATATGCCCGCCCGTCTTCGGTAAGGATATAATTGGTTACATAAAAGCCTTTTGCACTATTGGTAAAGTTGTTTCTAATTCCAAGATTTAAAACATTGGTGTAAACACGACCGGTTAGCCAAGCTGTGCCCGCAGTGTTTCTTACCGATACATCCCATGCGGCTATATAATTGATGGTGTTGCCTGCAGATTGGGTCCAGTTTCCATCGGCCAAAACATCTGGCGCAGTGATATCGCTACTGCTGCCATTGCCTACAGGCGCCAGAAATTCTACCATCCAAACGCCCGCGCGCGCTGCAGAAACCGAAATGGTAATGGGCGTATAACCTACACCCGGCCCCGAAAGCTCTGCTGTTCGATTTGGAATAAGCCCAACACCGGCGCTCACATTATAGGTGGTCGAATTCCCATCGGGAGAGGTCACGATAATCCGTCCGTTGTTTACCCCAATAGCACTTGATGCCACCGCGATGGTTTCACCTGATTTGGCATAAACGAAATGGGCGCCTCTGGTTTTAAAAGGAAATCGGTCTGTGTAATTAGTGCCATCTATGTTGGCATAAAGAAAGGCTCTATTGCCTTGTGCGCCAGAAGGGTAAAGGTCTTTGCTGCCTTCTGCAAAGGTTTTTAGGGCAAAACACGAAAGTGCAATAAAGGTTAAGCAACACAGCAAAGACCGTGAAGTTAGCCGTGATAGCTTCCATATATTTAGAACCCTAACGCAATACATATTTTAAAAAAAGCATGTACTGCAAGAGCGTAAACGTCCTAAACCAAACATAAATAGGGAGATGTGTGCGTATTAATAGTTCTCTCTCCTAAAGTAGGAACAAAAATTGATATAGGGTAATATTTTCTACATTTTGTGTAAAAAATTACATCACTATCTGGAATAATTGTAGAATATTTTACACAATATTTTTAATTATTTAACTTTAGGTTAAGAAAATAGATTTGGCACGAAAAATATAGTGTTTTTTTTCAGCTTACGCTAATATGGCTTAAGGATGGAAGTGTTTTTGTAACAAAAACAACGATAAAAGAATTTGATGGGAGATGAAGTCTTTGGGCTAACAGATTTCTTAAAATCCAATGGAGAAACCGCCGTTCTGTTCTTGAACAAGGAATGGAAAGGTTGCCGATTCCTTGTGGGAAACAACAGCTCTGCAATTCGTGGGAGCTGGCCAAAGATTGCTAAGCCTTAAAGAATAATTTTCCTAGCGGTGCTGCACCGATTGATGCTGTTTTGGAGGGATCATCGATGAAAGGGTTTGAAGGTTATCCTTTTGCATATTGAACCCTAGTGACAATCCCAATGGTAAGGTACTTTTGAGAAGTCTTTATTGGCAAGGTCGGTTGGGTCGATGAAGAAGTTAGCCACTCCTGTATCGCCCCACATGATGTGCTCGTCAGAATCTAGTTGAAACAATAGCAGGTAGTTGCTTTCCGGTCCTTTTTTCTCTTGAATGTTATCAGAAACAATCCTCTTGGTTACCTATGCGAAAAACGTCTGTACCTGCGCCAAACCTTGTACCATTTCTTGTTGTTGGGATAATGGCGATGGCTCGTCCGATTGTTGAAAAATATAGCCACGGCCAGCAAGATAACTGCGCCAGAAAATACCGGACTTAAAACATACAGATAACCCAATGCATGGATTTTAGGAGAACCAATATTGGCAATTAAAGCCGTAGCGCCACCTGGCGGATGCAGGGTTTTGGTAATCTGCATTAAAACGATGGAAACAGATACAGATAAGGCCGACGAAAGCCAAAGCTGTCCGGGTATTAGTTTGTAAATGGTTACGCCAACTAGGGCACAGATCACATGGCCGCCAATCAAATTCCTGGGCTGGGCTAAAGGACTGTTGATTACGCCGTATATCAAAACAGAAGAAGCGCCAAATGAACCAATCAGAAATAAATTATCTGAGGCCGTAAAAAACTGGCTGCTCATCAAGCCGATTAGCCCGATGCCAAAAAACGATCCTAAAAAGGTCCATAGGTGCTCTCTGAAATCGATTAAAGTTTCTTTGTAAACAATGTAGCGTGCTTTTCTTACCTGGCGATGTATTTTTTTGATCATTGGCGCAAATTTACGATTTAGAATATAGAAATAGTAGACTTTAGCCGAATTTTAATAAAAAAGCCTCCCGATTTTCAGGAGGCTTTTGTTGTCAGTTGTTGTGCTGGAATAAATTTGGACAGTGTTGTTCTTACTCGCAAATCAAGCCATGCACTATCGACTATAAACCATTAGCCTAAAGCGTTCTTCCAGGATATTCCGTTAAAGCTTTTTCCAGGCAATCCATCGCGGCGTTCAGGTCGGTAGTATTCAATACATAAGCCATTCTAACCTCGTTCTTGCCTGTGCTTGGGCTCGAGTAAAAGCCCGTTGCCGGTGCCATCATTACTGTGGCATTGTTGTATGCAAAGCTTTCGAGCATCCATTGGCAGAAGGCATCCGCATCGTCGATCGGCAATTTGGCCACCACATAAAAAGCGCCACCCGGATTAGGGCAGAAAACGCCTTCCATGCTGTTTAAACGGTTAACCAAAGTATCTCTGCGCAAGGTGTATTCCTTGTTTACTTCCTCAAAATAGCTATCTGGCGTATCAACAGCAGCGGTTCCGGCAATCTGCTCCACCATACCCGGACTTAAACGGGCCTGTGCAAATTTTAATCCCGAAGCAATAACTGCCGCGTTTTTGGTGATTAGGCAACCCAAACGAGCTCCACAAGCGCTGTAGCGTTTAGATACGGTGTCCATGACCACCACGTTTTCGTCTAATCCGTCCAAGTGCATCGGCGAGATAAATTCGCGGCCATCATAACAGAATTCGCGGTAAGCCTCGTCAGAGAATAAGAACAAGTCGTATTTCAGGCACAATGCTTTTAAGGCTTCCAGTTCTTCTTTCGAATACAAATAACCGGTTGGGTTATTCGGGTTGCAGATGATGATGGCCTTTGTTTTTGGCGTAATCAATTTCTCGAACTCGGCAATAGGAGGTAAGGCGAAACCATTTTCGATGTACGAAAGGATGGGCTTTACCACCACGTTGCTCATACAGGCAAAACCGTTGTAGTTGGCGTAAAAAGGCTCAGGGATAATAATTTCATCACCCTCGTTTACGCAGGTCTGCATGGCAATGGTAATGGCTTCAGAACCGCCAACGGTTACCAAAATGTTTTCGGGCTTAATGTTGTAGCCCAGTTTGTTGTAATATTCGGTGAGTTTGGTTCTGTAGGCCAAAGTACCTTCAGACGGCGTGTAGGCCCAAACATTAAAATCTATATTCTTTACGGCACTAAGCATGCCTTCTGGCGTAGCAATATCTGGCTGACCAATGTTTAAATGGTAAACTTTTTTACCCGCTGCCTTGGCCTTGTCGGCAAAAGGAGTGAGTTTTCTAATCGGGGAAGCGGGCATTTGGAGCCCTTTTTCTGATATTTTTGGCATGGCACAAAAATAAAAAACCCCGTTGGATTAACGGGGTTTTTGTTTAAATATCTTCAAGAATTTTACTTGGTCGATCCATTTACCGATTCGCCTTTGATGTAAAGCACCTTGGTGGTTGTCCTGGCATTCGAAGTCAGGGTAATCGCTTTATTAAAAGGAAGCGGTGAGCCGGCAGGGGTTAAAGTTACCTTTACAAAACCCTTTTCGCCTTTTTTAACAGGGGTTTGGGTGTATTCCGAAACGGTACAGCCACAAGTGGTTTCAACCTTGGAAATAATCAGCGGGGCATCGCCTTCATTGGTAAAATTAAAGGTAAAGCTAACCGGTTTGTTCAAGACTACTTTGCCAAAATCATGGGTTTCGGTTTCGAACTTAAACTCTGCAGGCTTGGTCTGTGCCTTGGTGGCAAATCCTATGCCGAGCATCAACGTAAATAACAAAATTAAATTTTTCATCTTTCTTCGGGTTTAAACAAATTTAATTGTTTTAAAGCTTAATACAAAAACTATTCCAAACTATTCTACTATTTAAATTACATTGGAGTGTTCGGCGCTATTTAGAAAGAATCGTATCTTTGTGGCCTAACCAATACCGCTTATGATGTCAAATAGCAAGCTAATGACCAATCAGATTGATGCTTCAGAATTGAGTTTCGACGACTTTAAAACCATAGTAATCAACGACTATAGGATAGCAGTTGAGAGCCGTCAGGCGAGCTTGCTAGGTCGAAAGGAAGTGTTAACTGGTAAGGCCAAGTTTGGTATTTTCGGCGACGGCAAGGAGGTGCCTCAATTGGCTATGGCCAAGGCTTTCAAAAATGGCGACTGGCGTTCGGGTTATTACCGCGACCAAACTTTTGCCTTTGCTACAGGTATCGCTACACTTAAAGAATTTTTTGCGCAACTGTATGCCAATCCAAGCGTTGAAGCCGATCCTTCTTCGGCCGGCCGACAAATGAACTGCCACTTTGCTACACGTTCGCTAAACGAAGACGGCTCTTGGAAAGACCTTACGCAGGTCAAAAATTGCTCGTCTGATATTGCGCCAACCGGCGGACAAATGGCCCGTTTGGTAGGTTTGGCCTATGCTTCAAAGTTGTTTAGGCAAAACCCCGAACTCGATTACCTGAAGAACTTTTCGGTAAACGGCAATGAGGTTGCCTTCGGAACCATCGGCAATGCCTCAACTTCAGAAGGCGTGTTTTTTGAAGCCATCAATGCTGCCGGCGTTTTGCAGGTGCCGATGGCCATTTCGGTTTGGGATGATGCTTATGGCATTTCGGTTCCGGCCAAATATCAAACCACTAAAGAAGATATTTCTGAGATCTTGAAGGGATTTCAGCGCGAAGAAGGCACCAACGGCTACGAAATATTCAAGGTAAAAGGATGGGATTATCCCGCTTTGTGCGAAACCTATCAAAAAGCTATCGAAGTATGCCGTACCGAACATGTACCGGTTTTGATACACGTAACAGAGGTAACACAGCCACAAGGACACTCTACCTCGGGCTCGCACGAGCGTTATAAAGATAAGGACAGGTTAGCCTGGGAAAAAGAGTACGATTGTATTGTGCAGATGCGTAATTGGATGATCGAATCGGCCATTGCGACCGACGAAGAATTGATCCAGCTGGAAGATGAAGCCAAAAAACATGTTCGCGAAGTGCAAAAAGAGGCATGGAACGAGTTCTTGGAAAGCATTAAGGAAGAACAGGCACAGGTCATCAATATGATCAATGCTTTTGCCAATGGCAATCCGATGCTGACTAAAATCGCGTCGCAATTGGCTTCTACGCCCGATGCATTGCGAAGAGAAGTGATGAATGCAGCCAGAAAAGCCATTCGCCAGAGCGTGCATGAACCCTCTTCAGCGCGCGACATACTGGTAAAATGGTATCAGGAACAAGCTGGTGTTAACGAAGAAAAATATAGCTCAAAACTATTTACCGATGGCAAGGAAAGTCCATTTGCGGTAGAAGTTGTAGAGGCCATTTATACCGAAAACAGCAAAATGATTGATGGCAGGGAAGTATTAAACGCCTGCTTCGATTCTAATTTTGCCAGAGACCCACGTTTAGTAGCTTTTGGCGAAGATTTGGGCAATATCGGCGATGTAAACCAAGGCTTTGCCGGTTTGCAGGCCAAATATGGCGAATTGCGTGTAACCGATACAGGCATCAGGGAAATGACTATTGCCGGGCAGGGTATAGGCTTAGCCATGCGTGGTTTGAGGCCTATTGCCGAAATCCAATATTTAGATTATTTGCTGTTTGCCCTCAACGTGTTGAGCGATGATTTGGCCAGTTTATCATATCGTACCAAAGCCGGACAAAAAGCACCGGTAATTGTGCGTACCCGCGGACACCGTTTAGAAGGTGTTTGGCATTCGGGTTCGCCAATGGCCATGATTTTGGGCTCTTTACGCGGCATGCACATTTGTGTACCGCGCAACATGACTCAGGCGGCAGGTATGTACAATACTTTATTCAGGTCGGACGAGCCAGCTTTGGTGATCGAATGCCTCAATGGCTACCGCCTCAAAGAGAAGTTGCCTGAAAACGTAGGTAGCTTTACCGTTCCTTTGGGCAAAGCCGAAATTTTGAGGGAAGGAACCGATTTAACCGTGGTAACTTATGGCTCTACCTTGCGTATCGTAGAGGAAGCTGCCGAAGAACTGGAGCAATTGGGTATCTCGATCGAAATTATCGATCCGCAAACGCTCTTGCCATTCGATACCGATCAGGTTTGTGCCAAATCGCTGCAAAAAACCAATAAATTGTTGGTTATAGATGAAGATGTTCCTGGAGGCGCAACCGCGTTTATCATGCAGCAGGTTTTGGAAGAACAAAAAGGCTATTATTGGCTAGATGCACAGCCGAAAACCCTAACGGCTAAGGCTCATCGTCCGCCTTATGGTTCTGATGGCGATTATTTCAGCAAACCATCAACAGACGACGTGATGGAAGCGATTTACGATATCATGCACGAAAGCAATCCAGAGAAATTTCCAAAATTGTTTTAGCAGAGACTTGCGAAGTTTTCAAAACTTCGCAAGTCTGCATAGGAAAGAGACCCTGAATTAAGTTCAAGGTCTCTTTTTGGTTTATAAACAAAATTGCCATCAGGCTATAGGCCATGGTCTATGGTCTATAGGCTAAAAACTAAACTAATGCTTCTTCTCGCCCTTGTACAATTTTTCGCCGGCCTGTATGGCTGTGGCCAAATCGTTTTCTTCGGGTGGAATAGGGCAGCGGTAGCCCGAGCTGTAGGCGCAATAAGGGTTGTAGGCTTTGTTAAAATCGATTTCGATTTTGCCGTTTTTAATGGTTTTTAGATCTAAATCGATATAACGGCCCCCTCCATAAGTGCTTTTGTTGTTGGTTTCGTCGGTAAAAGGCAAAAACAAAAGGTCTTTATATTGGGGATGCTGTAACAAGGCAATGCTACGGTACAAAGTCATGCTCAGGGTCTGGCCATTTAACTTAAAATCTACTTTTGCATAGCGAATATAGTCAGCGGTGGTACCTGCATAGGTTGGCATTTTAAAGGTTTTCTCGTTGTTGAGTAACGAAACTTGGGCCTGCACCCGATAAGTGCTGTCTGGCTTAAAGAAATCGAGGTTAGCGAGGTCGGCTTCTTTTAATGGCGAACGTTCTTCCTTCAAAAAATCGGCTTTGTAGGCTTCGCGATGCTTGGCTATGGTTTGCTGATAATTTTGGGCACTGGCAGTTATGCTAAATAGGAGCAGGAAGGAGAGAAGGTATTTCATAAGCCAAATATAGCTTTATTGTTCATGAGTTCATTTGCCATTTGCTCATTAGGTTAACCGCAAAGAAAGAGGAAGTATAACACAAGCAGGTTAAGACTTCGGTTCTTTGCAAAATCGTTGTGTACTTAAAATTGAGCTGTATTTAAAAGAAAGCCCGGATCAAATCCAGGGCTTTTTAGTTTATTGAATAAGGTTGACTGCCACAGGTAGGCTTCATCTTTAACCCGTTGGTGAAGAACACCAACGGTAGCAATTGGTTTATTTCGAATCTCGTGATGCACTTGTTGGTGTTCTCCGCCAACAAGCTCTAGTTTATCAAATAAGATTGCCTGCTACAGCTAGGCTTCGTTATTCCTCCTCGCCATGAAAATTTTTGAGCTATGAACCATCAACTATGAACCATGGTCTATCGACTAACAACTTATAACTTCGCGCTTCGCTGCCTCAACAAATGATCGGCCAATACCAAAGCGCCCATGGCTTCTACAATAATTACCGCTCTAGGCACCACGCAAGGATCATGGCGGCCCTTGCCTTTAATCTCGGCCGCTTCACCAGCCGCATTAATGGTTTGTTGGTTGTGCATAATGGTAGCGACCGGTTTAAAGGCCACCGTAAAATTGATGTCCATGCCATTGCTGATGCCACCTTGAATGCCTCCCGAAAAATTGGTCAGTGTAGAAGGTTTGTCGCCGGCTATGAAAATATCGTTATGTTCAGATCCACGCATTTCGCTGCCTGCAAAGCCCGATCCGTACTCGAAACCATGTACGGCATTGATGCTGAGCATGGCCTTGCCCAAATCGGCATGGAGCTTGTCAAAAACAGGCTCGCCCAAGCCAGCCGGACAGTTTTTAATCACACAGCCTATTTTGCCACCTACCGTATCGCCGTCTTTGCGTACCGAATCGATAAAATCGATCATTTCTTTGGCCGTGGCCGGATCGGCACAACGTACAATATTTTCTTCGCGGATGGCCAGTGCTTCTGCCAGGTTATTCGAATCGAAATTTGGCGCATTGATTTGTCCAACGGCAGTTACATGTCCAAAAATTTCGATGCCAAAATGCTTGAGCAATAATTTGGCGATGGCTCCGGCCGCTACGCGTGCAGCGGTTTCGCGCGCCGAAGAACGGCCGCCACCACGGTGGTCGCGGATGCCGTATTTGGCATCGTATGTATAATCGGCATGCGAAGGACGGTACACATCTTTATTGTGTTCGTAGTCTTTTGAGCGTTGGTCTTCGTTCGGAATCAGCAGACTGATCGGCGTTCCGGTGCTCTTACCTTCAAAAATGCCCGAAAGCACTTGTACCGTATCACTCTCTTTGCGCTGCGTGGTAATTTTCGATTGACCGGGCCTGCGTTTATCCAATTCCGATTGAACAAAATCAAGGTCTATGGTCAATCCTGCCGGACAGCCGTCTATAATTACGCCGATGGCTACACCATGCGATTCGCCGAAGGTGGTAATCTTGAATAACTGTCCGAATGAGTTTCCTGCCATTTTTAAGAGTATTGAGTATGGCGTATAGTGTATCGAGATACGCTCGCCATACGTTATGTTTTAATTTAACGCATTACGCAAACCGCACTACGCTGTACCAATGTTAAATCCAGCTTTCGCCAGGTCTTCCCAAAAATAAGGATAAGATTTATCAACTACGTGTTGGTCTTCGATTTCTACCTCGGCAATTTTGAGGGCCAAAGGTGCAAAAGCCATGGCCATGCGATGGTCTTCGTAAGTACTGACGCTGATTTTTTCTGGAAAATGCAATCCAGAGCAATCCAATTTATAGCTGAAATTTTTCTCGATAAACTTAACCCCAATCTTGGCCAGTTCGGTTTGCAGTGCCAACACGCGGTTGGTTTCCTTGATTTTAAGGGTTTCTAAGCCCGTAAAAGTAGCATCGTGGCCTAAAGCGGCACAAATAACCACTACGGTTTGGGCCAAATCTGGACATTCTTTCATGTCGAAGATCTTTCTTTCTACCTGTTTAGGCTCTTTTTTTAGCCATACACCACCGTTTTTAAACTGCGAAGTAATGCCAAAGTTGGCCATGATTTCGGTGATTTTGCTATCGCCCTGCAAGCTGTAGCCATTGAGGCCTGGCAAAAATATTTCGGCTTCATCAGCCAATGCGGCAATGGAATACCAGTAGGAGGCCGCGCTCCAATCGGGTTCTACATAAAGCTTAGCAGGCTTAAATTGCTGTGGTGCAATGCTGATTATGTTCTCATTCCATTCGTGTGTAATACCTGTCTGCTCCAACATGGCCAAGGTCATTTCTACATAAGGCTTAGAAGTAAGTTCGCCCTCTATTTCCAGGCTAAGGCCCTGAGGCAGAGCGGGAGCAATCATTAACAGGGCCGAAATGTATTGGCTGCTGATGTCGCCTTTGATTTTTACGTTGGCTTGGCTTTGTTCAAAAGGGCCACCGATGTGCAGAGGAGGGAAGCCTTCGTTTTCGGCATAGCTGATTTTAGCGCCGATGCTTTGGAGCGCTTCCACCAAAATGCCGATTGGCCGTTGTTTCATGCGTTCGGTTCCTGTCAACAGAAAATTGCCCTGTTGCAGGCTCAAAAAAGCGGTTAAAAAACGCATGGCCGTGCCCGCAGGACCGATATCGACGGTTAGACTTGAGCCGTTAGTTTCCTTTGGACTTTGGACTACTGACTTAAGACTGCCCGCAAGGGTAACGGTATCGGCAGCTACAGAAAGGTTCTCTACGCCAACGGTTCCTTTGCTGAGCGCCGAGATGATCAATGCCCTGTTGCACTCGCTTTTGGAGCCGGTTAGCCTGATTTCGGTATTGATTTGTTTGTTGCCTTTGAAAGAAAGCAATAGGTTTTTAGACATTTTTTGGGTTGAATGAGGTGAGCTATGATCCAAAGTCGCCACCCCGAAATGCGCTCGGGATGACGTATGGCTATAATTAGGCTTTGGCTTCGGCGTGCGCTTCGGCAGCAATTCCTTCTTCGGCTTTGCCTGCATTCATGATTTCGGTCTGTTTGCGGATCGATTCGCCGTGGATCAATTCCAATAATTTTTCGGTGAAGTTCAAATCCAATTTCAGGGCTTTGGCAAATGCGGTACGTTTTTTCATGATTTCGTCCCAGCGGTTTACCTGTAAAATGGTTACGCCATTGTCTCTTTTGTATTCGCCAATTTTTTGGGTAATGCCCATACGCTCAGCCAATTTTTGGAATACCAGGTCATCAATTTTATCAATTTGGGCTCTCAAATCGGCCAATTTATCGGTAAAGTCTTCGTTTTTCGATTCAGGTTTACGTAGGGTGAAATTGTTAACGATGTCGGCCAAGGCAGCTGGAGTTACTTGTTGCTTGGCATCGGTCCAGGCTACCGAAGGGTCAATGTGCGATTCGATCATCAAACCTTGCATATCCAAATCCAATGCTTTTTGGGCTACGTAAGAAATCAGGTCGCGGTTGCCGCAAATGTGGCTCGGATCGTTGATGATAGGTAATTCTGGACATAAAGTTTTCAATTGGATGGCCATTTCCCACATCGGTTCGTTACGGAAAGCACTTTTCTCAAAAGAAGAGAAGCCACGATGGATGGCACCCAATTTGGTGATGCCGGCTTTGTTGATGCGCTCTAAAGCACCGATCCATAGCTGTAAATCAGGGTTAACCGGATTTTTAACCAATACCGGGATATCAACGCCTTGCAAGGCATCGGCAATTTCCTGTACGGTGAACGGGTTTACGGTAGAACGGGCACCAATCCATAAGATATCAACACCAGCGGCTAAAGCTTCTTCAACGTGTTTGGCATTGGCTACCTCAACGGCTGTAGGCAAACCGGTTTCTGCTTTGGCACGTTTTAGCCATTCCAAACCAATACTCCCGATGCCTTCAAATTCTCCCGGACGGGTACGAGGCTTCCAGATTCCTGCTCTTAATACGCTTACTTTTCCGGTCGCGGCCAATAAATGTGCGGTAGATAGCAACTGCTCTTCGGTTTCTGCACTGCATGGTCCAGAGATTAATAAGGGTTCGTTTTTGACGTTGATCCAGCTGTTCAGAGGTTGGATGTTTAATTGTAATTTCATTTTTCGGGGGTTATTGGGGTTTTATAATTCTTTTAATTTAATGCTTAACCAAATCTTCGGTTACACTTTGTCGTTCTTTTGGTATTCGCCCATGATGTTGAAGTTCACGGTATATTTTAAGGCCTTTCTGATGGCCGTATCATAGTTTTCCATGTTGGTCCATTCCATGTCTACGTAAAAGTAATACTCGTTTCTTTTGCCCAGCACCGGCATAGATTGTATTTTGGTTAAGTTTACGTTGAGCTCGGCAAAAAGGTTGAGCACTTTAGCCAAGGCGCCTACATGGTTGCCTACCTGAAAACAGATCGAAGCCTTGTTGATTTCCTTGATGTCTTCGGTTTTGTCTTTTTTCAAAATAAGGAAACGCGTAAAGTTCTTTTTGTTCGATTCGATGCGGCGCTCGATGATGTTCAAACCATACAATTCGGCGGCCAAAGTATTGGCAATGGCCACGGTATCTTTTAGTTGCTCGTCCCTGATTTTCTTGGCGCAGGCGGCGGTATCGTTGCTTTCAATGACCTGAATGGCAGGGAAATCGTCAAAAAAATCAACACATTGTCTGATGGCGATTGGGTGGGAAGTGGCAAATTTTACGTCTTCGAACTTAACACCAGGCAGGGCCATCAAATGCAGCTGGATAGGCAGGTAAACCTCGCCGGTTACCGCAAAATTATATTCCCTGATCAAGGTATAGTTGGGCAACAAACTGCCGGCAATAGAGTTTTCTATGGCCATGATGACATAGTCGGCTTCGCCTTTTTCTAAGCTCTCGCAAGTTTGCTTAAAAGAGTTGCATTCGATGGTTTCGATGTCTCTGCCGAAGAATTTGAATGCGGCTTCTTCGTGGAATGAGGCCTTGATACCTTGGATAGCTACCTTTGTTTTTGGTGTTTTCATTGACATTTTTGCGTTAAAACAAAAAAGTCCCGGCGGTATGCCGGGACTTTTTATATACAAATATTCTTGTTATGTTTTTTGCATACTAGTCCCGGCTCTTACTAAAGTAGTAAAAGTAGCCGAACCAATATGTAGTAGTTAAATTCATTTTTTGCTTTATGGTGTCAAATGTACACACCCGAATTTAATTTGTCAAGGGTGAAGTGAAAATAATTTGAACAAAATTTAATTTTGTTGTTTGGGTGGTCTTTTCTCGGTGGTCAAAAAATAAGCTTATTGCAGTGCTTTTACCGCTTTTTCAACAAAGGATGGAGGGAACTCTCCAAAATAGCTGCTGTACTTTCCGGTTTTGGATAGGGCCACGAAACTTAGGCAAGGATAGGGGTGCTTGAAAAACGATTTTTCTACCACAGCTTCAGGGTCTTTGATCCATTTGTCTGGATTGTTGCCGGTCAAGCCATCAAAATCTTTGTACACAAAAATGATATGAGCATCTAATTTCTTTTGCAGGCCACGGTAATAGGAAGCGAAGTTTGAAAGAGAAATCGTTTCGTTGCACTTGTCTTTTCCCGGATAATAAATAATGACCAGGGGTTTTTCGGTGCCCATTTTTTTGCCGCTTGCTTTTTCCAGGGTGGAAATCAGTTTGGCGTAGTCAGCAAATTGTCCATTTTCTTCTCTCTCAATCAGTTTGCGATGGTTTGCAGAATCGCCAATAATATCCAATACCTGATTGGTCGCACGTTGCTCTTTAAACTTTTTTTCGCTAATGGGTTTGTTCCTGATATCAAAATATTTGGTGCTTTCGTTTTGCTGGGCAAAGGCAAACATGCCGAAAAAAGCCATCTGGAACAGTAACAGGGCAAGTGTTTTCATGAGCGCTAATTTGATGCAATATAGTGTTTCCTTTTGACGGCTCAAGGCTTCGCTGGTTAAGCGAATGGCGTTAGGCGAATGGCCAATAGTCCATGGACCATGGTCTATAGACTAGCGGCGTTTTATAGGTTTGAAAAACAACGTTGGTGCTTATCGGCAATTCCAGTCCCTCTTTTCGCTTTACTCCATTGCATTCCGTGTTCGCTGCAATAGGGTTTATTTAACAAAGGCAATGGCGTTATTGTCCCTAGGTTACCATCCGCCCTACGGGCACCTCTCTATGGGAAGGGAAGGTAGAATTGTTAAACTGCTGAATTGTTTAATTGATAGATTATTTAAACTGTAAACTGTAAACTGCAAATTGAGTCCACAAGAACTATTTTTGGACTATAGACTATAGACTAACAGACTATCGACTAAAGACTTTCTTTCTTCCCCTGCTGCTCAGCCTCTCTAAGTTCTCTTTGCATCACCTTGGCAATTTGGGTGCTGCCGTCGTGGCTCCATCCCGGAGGATTTACCACATATTTGACCTTATCCCAAAAAGTTGGTGCTTTCTTCACATCCTGTGCCAAGGCAACCCACTCGTGGAAAACGATATTGCTGAATCTCGAGTCGTCGGGTTGTTTGGTTAAACCGTATTTGATTTCTTCCTGTGGTACTTCTGCCTGAAAAGTGCCGAACCACCTGTCCCATAAAATGAGTACCATGCCCATGTTTTTGTCCAAATAGCGAACATTACTGGCATGGTGTACCCTGTGGTGCGAAGGGGTTACGAAAATATACTCGATAATAGGGTGCAGTTTGCCCACGGTTTGGGTGTGTACAATGTTGCCATAAATTTGGGTTACCAAATAGGCAAAAAGCACATCTAAGGCATTAAAGCCCATAAAAGCCAAAGGCAGGTAGAAAAATACCCGGTATAAAGGCTCAAACACCGTAGAGCGGAAGCCCGTGGTGAGGTTAAAATATTCTGACGAGTGGTGGGTAACGTGCATGGCCCAGAAAAAGCGCACGTAATGCCCCACGGTATGCAAAAACCAGTATAAAAAGTCCTGCGCCAGGATCAAAACGATCCAATAAAGCCAAACATTTTCGATTTGGAACAAGCGGTAATTTTCGTAGCAGTACTGCAACAGAAAAAAAGTAGCCGTTTTCATGGTCAGGTTAACCAAAACCGCGGCCAACATGAGGTAAATATTGTTTAAGGTATCTTTTTTGGTATACAGTTTACGGTCGTGGGCATAACTAAAATACATTTCGACCAAGGTGAGTACAATTACCCCTCCAAATAAGGTGCCTACAGAAATATCGCTGCCGGTAAATGTCATACTTCGTTCTTAACTTATAATGAATTGTAATATTTTAAGCTTTCCAGGATATCGGCATCTGTCACCTTGCAATTGTAGGTACATTGGCCGATTTTATCTAGCAGAGAAAATAGGATAAAGCCTGCTTCGTTCTTTTTGTCGCTCTGCATCAGCTCAACCAGCTGTTTAAAGCTAGTTTCCTTGATCTGGTATTTGGGGTAGATGCTTAATATATAATCGCTAATGTCTTTGAGTTCTTCTTGGCTGAGGTTACAATATTTGGCCGATAGAAATGCTTCGCAGATCATGCCAATGGCAATGGCTTCGCCGTGGGTTAAAGGTGCCTTGTCGTTGGTTAAGGCATAGCTTTCTACTGCGTGGCCAATGGTATGACCATAATTCAATATTTTGCGCAGGCCTTTTTCAAAGGGATCGGCGGTCACTACCTCATGTTTAATCTCTACCGAACGGTAAATGTCGTCAGATGAAACGGTTTGGTAAGCTACTTTTTTAAGCGCCTGGTAGTAAGCTGCATCTACAATCAAGCCATGTTTGATCATTTCGGCAAAGCCCGAAAGCATTTCTCTTTTCGATAGGGTTTGCAAGAAGGCATTCTCAATAAAAACGGCTTGTGGCAAGGCAAAGGTGCCCACCATGTTCTTCACGTTGTCGATGTCGATGCCGGTTTTGCCACCCACCGAAGCATCAACCTGCGAAAGCAAAGTAGTTGGAATATTGATGAAATCTATTCCTCTTTTATAGGTCGAGGCAATAAAGCCGCCCATGTCGGTAATCACGCCGCCGCCCAGGTTAATCATCAGGCATTTGCGGTCGGCACCAAAATCCAATAAGGTTTTCCAAATGCCGATGCAAAAGTCGATGTTCTTGTTTTCTTCGCCCGGATCGGTTTCAATGATGTCGAAATCTTCCAACTCGTCAAGGTACTCCCTAAACAAAGGCAGGCAAAGCTCAGCAGTATGGCTGTCGGCAAAAACAAAGACCTTGCTATAGTTGCGTTGCGCCAAAAGCTCTTTTAGAGGAGCCAGGCCTGATTCGAAATAAATGGAATGTCCGTCGCTGTTTATTGCCTTCATTATTCGACTTCGATTGTTTTGCCCATAAATTCTACCTTGTCGCCTTGGCGAACTTTCAGTCGTTTTCGGCGGTCAACCGTACCGTTGTACTTGACCAAGCCGTCTTCCACAACCATTTGCGCCTCGCCACCGCTTTGTACCAGCGAAACAGCCTTTAAAAGGGCTATTAGTGGAATAAATTCGCCTTCTAATTTGAATTTTATCATTGCGGTGCAAATTTACAATTATTTGCAGAGTGTTTTAGCTAAAGAATCATTGTTATTTATATTTTTGCACTCGTCTGACCAAGTAAAATACACTTCAATGGAAACACACCCCGCAAGAAAAATCAATTTTGACAATACAGAAATCGCTTTCCGCAACAAATCAAACGCCGAACTTAACCAGGCTTATTGGCTGTTCAAAATCATCGGCAACAACTTCCTTACCAAAATAGGTCCTCCGATTACCAACTTCATGCTCAATATTGGCTTTCCGATTAAAGGAGCCATCAAAGCAACGATCTTTAAGCAGTTTTGTGGCGGAGAAACCATTCAGGATTGCGAGCATACCATTGAACAATTGCATTTGGGTAAAGTGGGTACCATTTTGGATTATTCGGTAGAAGGCGAGGAGGAAGAAGAAGTATTTGATTTTACTTGCGAAGAAATTATCCGCACTATTTTAAGGGCCGATGGCGATCCGCGCATCCCGATTACCGTATTTAAGGTAACCGGTATTGGCCGTTTTGCCTTGTTGGAAAAGCTAGATGCCAAACAAACCTTAACTGCCGATGAAACCGCAGAGTTTGAACGCGTGAGAATGCGTTGCGAAAAAATCTGCCAAACGGCTTTTGATAAGCAGGTTCCGGTGATGATCGATGCCGAAGAAACCTGGATCCAGGATACAATCGATATGCTGGCCTTGGAAATGATGACCAAGTTTAACCAGCAAAAGCTGATCGTTTACAATACCTACCAAATGTATAGGCACGATAAATTGGCCGATTTACAAGCCGATTACCTCATTGCCAAAGAAACCGGTTTTATTTTGGGCGTAAAAATGGTACGTGGGGCCTACATGGAAAAAGAGCGCAAGCGCGCAGCCGAAATGGGCTATCCATCGCCAATACAACCTGATAAAGCCAGCACCGATAAAGATTACGACGAATCGTTGAGGTTTTGTGTGGATCACATCGACCAGATTGGCTTTGTTTGTGGCACGCACAACGAGGAAAGCAGCCGCCTGCTCACCGAACTGATGGACGAGAAGCAAATTCCGCATAGCCATTCGCATGCTTTTTTTGCACAGCTGCTGGGCATGAGCGATAACCTGAGCTTTAACCTTTCTGATGCCGGCTATAACGTGGCCAAATATGTGCCTTATGGACCAATTAAAGCCGTAATGCCTTATTTGTTTAGAAGGGCGCAGGAAAATACTTCGGTTGCCGGACAAACCGGCAGGGAGCTGGGCCTCATCAGCAAAGAAAAGGCGAGGAGGAGGATTTAGTCGATAGTTCATAGTCTTTAGTCGATAGTCAAAATTCCAAATGACCAATCAGCTAATGAACTAATGAACTATATCCATAGTCTTTAGTCCATGGTCCATAGTCAAAATTCCTAATGACTAACGAACTAATGAGCCAATGAACTAATGACACCAATGAACTAATAATCATTACTGCCTTTTGCAAAGCGCATCACTTCATTCCTATAGCTTACGCCAATCTGTATGGGTTGATAAGTGGTTTCTATCGTATTTCCGTTAATGGCAATGATCGATTTGATGGGCACGATGTAGGAGCGGTGCACCCTTAAAAACTGTTGTGTAGGAAGTTTGCTTTCCAGGCTTTTCATGCTGTTGGAAGTGAGCAAGATCTTGTCTTTTAAATGGATTTTGACAAAATTTTGCAGGCTTTCGATTAATAAAATCGCATCTAAATCTACCCTAACCAATTTATTCTCGACCTTAAAAAACAGATGGTCTGTTATAGGGTTTTGAGCTGTAGTGGCTTTTTGGTTCAGGCGTTCGTTTATCTTTTCTAGCGCATTAAGCAGACGAGGCATGGCGATAGGCTTCAGCAGGTAATCTACTACACTGAGTTCGTAGCTTTCGAGGGCATATTTGTTAAATGCGGTGGTAAAGATAACGAGTGGTGGCTTTTTTAGCGATTTGAGAAAATCAATCCCTGACACCATGGGCATTTTAATGTCCAAAAACATGAAATCAATTTCCTGTGTGCAGAGTATTTCGTAGGCCTCCATGGCATTGGCACAGGCTTTTGCCAAATGATAGTTGGGTAATGCCGACATATAGCTTTGGATCAGCTTGCGCGCCTGTGGCTCGTCGTCTACGATGATATAATTGATCATTTGTTGATGAGAAGATTCACGGTAAAGATATTGCCTGCGGTAGCAATATCCAATTGATAACGGTTTGGAAAATAATGTTCCAGCCTCTTTTTCACGTTTTGCAGTCCTATGCCGCCAAGGGTTGATTTTGTATCGGTTAAAAAAGCATTGCTTGCCCTAAATCGGAGCTGTTTTTCATCCTGCTGAAGCTCGATGTCGATTTTGATTTGATGATTTGGCAGATTGCCACCATGCTTAAACGCGTTTTCTACAAAGGGCAGCAACATAAAAGTTGGCAAATGGTAGTTGGGATAGCTCTGGTTGAGCGAAAAGCTGATCTGGGCATCTTCTTCAAATCTTACCTTCTCGATATTGATATAGCTGCTTAGCAGTTCGACTTCTTTTTCAAGGCTGATGTATTCTTTTTCGCCATCGTATAGGGAGCTGCGCATAAAATCGGCCAAACGGCTAAGCAGGTCTACCGATTTTTCCTTTTCGTTTTGTACAATGAACGACTGCAGGTTGTTGAGGGTATTGAAAAAGAAATGCGGATTGATCTGTGCTTTTAAAGTGTCGAGTTGCAGTTTCGCATTTTCCTTCAGCATCCAAGCCTTTTGCTGGCTCGACAGATAAACATAGCGCATAAATTTGATGCTGAGCGGTACATAAACGATGACAATCAGGCTAGAGAGGCCACTAAACAAAATGCGGGAAAGAGAAATCGTCTTGAATTGCGTTTGGTAAAGCTGTTCCCAGAACTGTCCGCCGGCCACTGTGCTGTTGTGCAGGTTATACCAGTTGATAACGAGCGAGAGATGGTAAGTTCGGAGGATAATGGCCGTTGCATAGAAAACAACCAGCGACAAAACGGCCCAGAACCATTTTCGTTGGCTAAAAAGTGGCCAGATCCAGTAGGCCAGGCTGTAGTACAGAAAAGTAACGAACACGGCGCCTACCAGCGTTACCCAATAGTGCTGTTCGGGGGTAATTTTGACCACCATGCTTTCGTCTAGCCAAAAGAAAAGATAAAAAAGCCAAAAACCGAAGTGCAGTGCCAGTCGGTAGGGCCATTGCGTAAAGCTCTTCTCCCAAATTCCTTGTATCCAGTTCATCGTTTGAAACTAGCCAAAAGCCTCCTGATTTCCTAAAATAGATGACGAATGCGATGAAAATCGTGATAAGTATGCCTTTTCAGGGTGCGAATGAAGATAAAGATTTGAAGAGAGGCTTTTATACGCTTGTTCGGCACAGCTAAATGACTTTTAAGCGGGTTAGTCAATTAAATAGGGAAGTGGATGCAACCGAAAATAGTTTTGGCTAAAACAAAGATAATTTCATGAAAAAGTACTTTCTCCTTTTGTGTTGCGCTTTCACCCTGCCATCAATGGCGCAGGTGAGCCAAGTGCTTCCGAGCCGTCCATCCGCAGGCGATACCATCCGGCTAAGTTATGACCAAACCTCGGCGACAGCCAAATTGAAAGGCACATGGCCCATTTATGCGCGCATTACGCGATACCTGCAGGATGGTTCGGTAAAAAAACAGCATTTGACATTGAACAATATCGAAGGCAGGTTACAAACGTCTTTCGTGTTGCCTAAAGAAACGGCTTCTTTCAAGGTCGATTTTTATACGTTGAACAAAGACGATGAACCGGCGGGCGAAAACAGGTTGGTTTATGAAAAAGATAGTGGCAAACCGGTAAAAGGTGCTTACCTGGATTCTTTTTTCAGCGATAAGGTTGATAGCTTGTTCCGATTGGAGATTGCTGGCCACCCCGATCATTATTATGCCTATGCCCGGATGATGAACGTAGTGGCGATGATTAAGTACCCTGAAAGTGGCAAAGCCCAAATCAATAGTTTTTTGCAGGATTTGGAACGTTTGGCCGTACAACATGCTGAAGCTAGGAACGATGCTGGCTTTATGGCCGCCAATTGTGTCGGACTGGCAAAAACCAATCGCTTGAAAGAAGCCAAAGCCTATCTCTACCAATTGCTTGATCAATATCCTACAAAGGCCGAAACTGCTTTCGCCTTTAGCATTTACAACTATGAAAACTACAAAGCCAGCAATTTGCAATTAGAAGAGGATGTACGTGCCAAGCTCAAAATGATCTATATCGATTATCCGAATGCAGCCATTTGTGCCGATGCGAATGCTTTCGAATACCTGCGGACTGATGCCGGTATTCCGACCAACTTTTTCGAAAAAGTGATCCAGCCTCTGTTGACTACAGATCAATTGCCCTATTATGCCTTAGGTAATTTGCCAGAACTGTACATTAGTCGCAATGAAAAACTGGATACGGCCAAGCAATTGTTGCGAGATGCCATTAAACGCTTTCAGGACGGCAACATTCAGCACCAGTTTAGGCTAAACAATGGACATTATCAAATGTATGTGTCTAATCTTTTGCTGGATTTAGCCAAAGTTAACGCCCTGCAACGCGATTTTCAGGAGGCCGTTGTTCATTTATCGGCAGCTATTCAGGTTGTTGAAGGACATAGCGCCGAAGGCAATTTTATGCCAGAAATGCTCAAACAACGGGCAAAATCCTTCGAAGCGCTTGGTCAGCTTAACCTGGCGCTGGAAGATTACAAGCGCTTGTATCAAATAGGAGAGGCAAACGTAGCTCAAGACCTGGAGCGCCTGTATCCGCTTTGCAACGTAAAACAACAAACTTTTGCCGATTTCTTAGCCGCGCTCAAAGCTAAAGGAGGCCAGCCAAAGGCTCAAAATCCGGCCATCAATTTTACCGGCACAGATATGCAGGGCAATAAAGTGAGCCTTTCCGATTTAAAAGGCAAAATAGTAGTGGTTAATATTTGGGGAATTGGTTGCGGGCCTTGCATTGCCGAAATGCCAGAACTGAATAAATTGGTAAAAGAGTATGCCAATCGTAAAGAGGTGGTGTTTTTGGCCATTACGGCCGATCCGAAAGCAAACCTGCTCAAGTTCTTTAAAACCAAAAAGTTCGATTATAAGGTAATTAACCAAGTAGCTAATGTTGCTGAAATTTTCTATACCAACGCTTTGCCGGTGCATGTTGTTATCGGAAAAGACGGGGCAATAATCAATCGGTCTATCGGTGCCAGAGCAGATATCAAAACTTATCTCAAATCGGTAATCGATGCCAGTTTATAGCCTATTTCAATACAAAATAGCCAAGGGCAAGCCATGCCAAACCCTTGGCTAAAAAGAAAATGAAGCCCCAGAAACCAAGTCTTTTGGCCCATTTTTTTATTTTTTCTGTGCTTTCTGGTTTCATATGCAATAAAGGCCGGTTTTGGGTTGGCCTACAGTTCGTTGGCTGCCAGCTTTCTCACCGAAATGATTTTGTAGGCCTTAATGCCGTCGGGCATTTCCCAATTGATCAAATCGCCGGTTTGGTAGCCCAGCAAAGCAATGCTGATGGGGGCAAAGATAGATACTTTTTGCTGTTTTATATCGGCATCTTTGGGCAAAACCAATTTAAAGACAAATTCCTGACCGTTATCGGTACTTTCGATCTTAGTCTCTGTATATAAGGAAACTACGTCGGCTGGCAACTGGTCGTCGTCGAATATTTTGGCGTTTTTGATTTCTTCCCTCAGGCGCTGTTTGTTGTAGTCGCTCATGATGGCTTTTTCTAAGTGTTCGCTCAGAAATTTGTAGTCGCTTTTAGACAATAAAATGGATTTGGTGTTCATCTTGAAAAAAATTAAAGTGAATAGATGGCCCAATGCAAAAGCAGGGCAATAAAAAAATAAGAGGTGGTTATCCCCCGAAATCAAGAAAAAAGATGTAGGATCCGGGGTTTATTGAATGAAGTCTTTGCTCTGTTTAAGGGCGATGGGCTTCAATGAAATGCCAGCAAAAGGCAGTTGGTCAACGGCAATAGGCATACTCGTCCCGTTCTTCGGATTGAAGAGGCGGGCAATTGTTTGAAGTATGTTCCTTTTGCTCATGGCCACAAATATGGCTTTGTTATTTGTGAAAAGCAAAAAAAGCAAGAAACTTTACAAATGAAGGATGTTGCTTAAAAAGCCAAAGCCCGCATTTGTGTTGCAAATACGGGCTTTGTTATGATTAAAAATAAGGCTTTGGATTAGGCCAAATCGAAACGGTCGAGGTTCATCACCTTGTTCCAGACAGCTACAAAATCGGTTACGAATTTTTGTTGCGCATCGGCACTGCCATAAACTTCGGCCACGGCTCTCAATTCGGCATTCGATCCGAATACCAAATCGGCACGGGTAGCAGTCCATTTGGTTTCGCCGGTGTTGCGGTCGCTGCCTTCAAAAAGCTCCTTGTCGTCGCTTATGGCTTTCCAAGCTGTGCCCATATCGAGCAGGTTGATAAAGAAATCGTTGGTCAGTACCTGTTTGCGCTTGGTGAAAACGCCATGTTGGCTTCCGTCGAAATTGGTGCCCAATACGCGTAATCCGCCCAGCAATACGGTTAATTCTGGCGCAGTAAGCGTTAATAGTTGTGCCTTGTCAATCAGCAAAGCTTCTGTCGAAACCGGATATTTGGTTTTTCTGTAGTTGCGGAAACCATCGGCGGCCGGTTCTAAGAAAGCAAACGAATCGATATCGGTCTGCTCTTGAGAGGCATCTGTACGGCCCGGCGTAAAAGGTACTTCAGTGGCATGGCCTGCATCTTTGACGGCCTTTTCTACACCCGCACATCCAGCTAATACGATCAAATCGGCAAGCGATACTTTTTTGCCTCCACTTTGTGTTGCATTAAACTCGTTTTGGATAGCTGTTAACTTATCCAATACCTTTGCTAATTGTGTAGGGTTGTTTACCAGCCAGTATTTTTGAGGCGCCAAACGAATACGTGCGCCGTTGGCTCCGCCCCGTTTATCCGAGCCACGGAAAGTAGAAGCCGAAGCCCAGGCTGTAGATACCAGTTCTGAAACCGATAGGCCAGAAGCTAGTATTTTCGCTTTTAAGGCTGCGCTGTCGCCACCATCAATCAAGGCATGGTCTACTGCCGGAATTGGATCTTGCCAAAGCAGTTCTTCGCTCGGTACTTCCGGACCTAAATAGCGTGATACTGGCCCCATATCGCGATGGGTAAGCTTAAACCAGGCGCGGGCAAAGGCATCGGCAAATTCATCTGGATTCTCGAAGAAACGTCTGGAGATCTTTTCATAAGCTGGATCGAACCTTAACGAAAGGTCGGTGGTGAGCATGGTTGGCAGCTGTTTTTTCGAAGCATCAAAAGCATCGGGGATTATTGGGCTGGCATTTTTGGCTACCCATTGGTGCGCACCTGCCGGACTTTTAGAAAGCTCCCATTCAAAATTGAATAGGTTTTCGAAGAAATTGTTGCTCCATTGCGTAGGGGTGGTAGTCCAGGTCACTTCCAAACCACTGGTAATGGCATCTTTGCCCACGCCGGTGCCGAAAGTGCTGGCCCAGCCTAAGCCTTGGCTTTCCATGCCAGCTGCTTCTGGTTCTTTGCCCACATTGGTTGCCGGACCGGCGCCATGTGTTTTGCCAAACGTATGTCCGCCGGCAATCAGCGCCACGGTTTCCTCATCGTTCATAGCCATACGGGCAAAAGTTTCTCTAATGTCGCGGGCAGCCGCAATCGGGTCTGGGTTTCCTGCCGGACCTTCTGGATTTACATAAATCAATCCCATTTGTACGGCGCCAAGCGGATCTTCGAGGTTGCGATCGCCACTATACCTTTTATTGTCGCCGAGCCAAGTTGTTTCGTTGCCCCAAAATACATCTTCCTGCGATTCCCACACATCTTCGCGCCCGCCAGCAAAGCCAAAGGTTTTAAAGCCCATCGATTCGAGGGCTACGTTGCCGGTTAGGATCAACAAATCGGCCCAGGATATTTTACGTCCGTATTTTTGCTTGATTGGCCAAAGCAATCTTCTGGCCTTGTCTAAGCTCACATTGTCTGGCCAGCTGTTTAAAGGCGCAAAACGTTGCTGTCCGGCTCCTGCGCCACCGCGGCCATCGCCCACGCGATAGGTACCTGCGCTATGCCAGGCCATTCTGATAAACAATGGACCATAATGGCCAAAATCGGCTGGCCACCAATCCTGCGAGTCGGTCATCAGGGCATGAAGGTCTTTTTTTACCGTATGGAGGTCTAGGCTTTTAAACGCCTCGGCATAGTTAAAGTCTTTGTCCATAGGATCGGACAAGGTAGAGTGTTGCCTCAAAATATTGAGCTTCAACTGATTTGGCCACCAGTCGCGGTTCCTGGTGCCGCCACCGCCTATATTTTGTTGATTGGCTCCGTGAAAAGGGCATTTGCTTTCGTTAGCGTTGTTTTCCATGTTTAATGCGTTTTAATAATCGAACAGTTATTTTTTGTAAACTACTTGTCTCCAAATGCTTGGTGCAAAGCCTGCAAAAAGCTTTCAAATGCTATTTTTTGCTTTGTTGACCGAGGTAAAGATAGCCGGGACGGTACCCACTATCAAACTGCTTTTCTCTATGTGCGTATAGGCAAAAGCTATTTAACCCTAAACGGTTGTTTGCCGCTCAGTAAATCCCAGAATAATAAAAAATCGCTCATCAAACTATAGCCGGGATATTTAAAGGTGGCGGGTTTGTTCTTTTCGAAGAAAAAATGGCCTACCCAGGCAAAGCCATAACCGATAAAGGGAATGGCCACCAAAAAACGCCAGTCGTGGAATAATATAGTCGCAATCAGCGCCAAGATTAGCAATGCCGTTCCAATAAAATGCAACGCTCGGCTCGTCGAGTTTTGATGTTCGCTCAAGTAAAAAGGGTAGAACTCCTTTAGGGATGTAAATCTTTTTTCGTTCATTTCTTAAAAATTAACCGTTAATTTTCGATATTGAAGCATCTGAAAAAAAGCTTTTCTAAATTTATGAAAAAATATTTACTCTTTTTGTTCTTACTTGTTGCGGCAACGGCTCACGGCCAAATGGTAATCAAGGGACAGGTGATTGATGAGAAGAGCAAGGGGCCTTTACCGGGCATCAGTATTTATATCAACAACAGTACGATAGGCACCATTACAGATGCTGAAGGAAAATTTAGCTTAACCGTGCCCTTTTCCGGAAAGATGGAATTGGTGGCATCGCATGTGGCTTATCAGAAAAAAACGGTTTTGATAGAGCCAGGCAAGAATGACGGGGTGCTTATTCCTTTAAAGCCGGAAGATAAGACCCTCAATGAAGTGGTGGTCAAATCGACTAGAAACAAGGACGACAACTTTAAAAAATGGGGCAGTTTGTTTACTCAGATCTTGTTGGGCAACGATGGCCATCTGCGGGCATACTGTAAGATCAAGAATCCAGAAGTGTTGGTTTTTTATTACGATAAGGAGAGTACCAATCTGAGGGTTTTTGCCAAATCGGCTTTACTTATTGAGAACGGTTTTACCGGCTACCTTATTAAGCTCGACCTCGAAGATTTTAACTATACGTTTAATAACGACATCATTTCTTTCCGATATTCGAGTTTCTTTGAAGACATGAAGCTGGGTAAAGCAGACTTGGCCCAAATCAAAAGAAATCGAAACTATGCTTATTATGGCTCTAAAATGCATTTTATGCGTTCAGTGTACGACAATAACCTAACGATGGAAGGGTTTGCCCTGTACGCTTACAAAGCCATAAAAAATAAGGAAAGAGCGCGGGTGGCTGGCATCATCCAGCAAAAAATAGGCGATGGTGCCAAGGCGGATTCCTACTATTACATTAATAACCTGTTTAAAAGCAAAGATACGGTTGAGTATTACAAGCAGATCATGAGGCAAGACGAAGTGCTGGCCTATGATACCACTTATCTGTCGGCGAGGCGATTGGCCACCTTAAACAGGGCTTTGGGTACCGTTGCCTTTAATTTTAAGGATACCTTGTTGGTTACTTACAAAATCCCTTTGGCTAATTACAATAGTTATATGACCGATAAAAGCAAAGTGCCACCTGGCGAAAAGCTCAAGATCAAAGACAAGCTAACCTTTATGTATTTTATCGAGAATGGAAGCATTAACATCGAGAAAAACGGCTATTATCCCGAAACTAACCTCTTTATTTACGGTGATATGGCCGATAGGCGGATTTCGCAACTGTTGCCTTGGGACTTTGAACCCGATAAAGGGAGTTAGCAATTTACAGTTGGCAGTTTACAGTTAGCAGTTCAAAGTTGGCGGTCGGTTATAAAATTCCGTGTTGTTGCAAAAATACGCGCAGTTTTTCGGGATGCACATCCATTAAGAGCGTGTGCAAGCCAGTTTTTTTGGCGCCTTCAATGTGTTGCGGACTATCGTCTATAAACAAGGTTTCGTTCGGATTAAGGTTGTTTTCTTTGATTACCTGCTCGAAAATATTGACGTTGGGCTTACGTAGCTTCATGTGTTGCGAGAAATAGGCCTTTTCAAAATGACTGTCGTAGTTCTCCATGTTGAATTCCTTTCTCAGGTAATTGATGATCCAGTTATAATGGATTTCGTTGTTGTTGCTCAATAAAAAGGTACGGTATTTTTCCTTCACGTCGAGCAGCACCTGGTGGTTGCCTTCAGAAACGCCGATCAAAAGGCTGTTCCAGGCTTCGTCAATTTGGGCATCGCTCAGGTGTGGGTTGACTGTGGCCACGCGGATGCCATCGCGAAACTGATCGGGGCTAATGCCGGCTACTTCAAAATCGTCGAAAAGGCTGTTGTGGCTCTGGTGGGCAAAAAACTGTTCGGCATTATGGATACCGAGCTGTAAGAGTGCGTTTTGGGTACGTTTAAAGTTGATTTCGAAGATTACGTTGCCATAATCGAAAATAATATTTTTTATATTTTCCATAAAAAGGGTTTCCAAAATTCGTTGCAAATATGTAACATTGCACTCGCAAAACCTAATTGGTTTTTCAGGGCCTATAGCTCAGTTGGTTAGAGCGCCGGACTCATAATCCGTCGGTCCCAGGTTCAAGTCCTGGTGGGCCCACTAATAAACCGTCTTACAAAGAAATTTGGAGACGGTTTTTTGTTTTTTCTGCTACCGATTACTATCAGCAATCATGTTTCATATCAAATAAATCGAGTGTATCTGGCTCGGCAACTTCGGTTTACTCCTGTTTTTAAGAACAACGGCCAGAGATAAACCCCCACATGTTTATGATATTCTAAAAATTGCTTATTATTACTACTAGTAACCATAACATTTCAATGAAGTTAATTTTCTCACTGCTGCTGCTATTAGGTGTATCTCAAGGCGTTAATGCTCAAACAGAACCTATTGATAAAGGATTTCCTGTTATCTCTCACAGGGATACGCTTTTCCATATTAAAAATAAGCTCGGTTCCTTGCCTGCAACAGAACGGGCACAAAGGAGCTCTGAAAAAATAGAGCGATTGGCGGAGGATCTGCTATTCCTCCCTGATTCTGTAAAGATCAAAAGCGATACCGTCGTTACAGATGTAGCTTATAAAGGCGATATACTCATCAGCTTATCCAATGCGGATGCAGGTTCAGTTGGAATGGATAGAAAAGTACTAGCCCAAACCTACAGGCAGATAATCATTAAAAATGTCGAGCAGTACAAAAAAGAAACCGATCTGACCGAGCTGCTGAAAAGAGCTGCAATGGGATTGCTAATCCTGTTTTTACTGATACTCTGTATTTTTTACCTGAATAAGTATTTTAACAGGTTTACCGCCTGGCTTGGTATTAAGGTGAAAGATAAACTTGGTAATATCAAAATCAAGGACTATGAACTGATCAACCGTGAAAATGAACTGCTGCTCATCAACAGGGTTTTGGGATTGCTTAAGCTTTTCCTTATCGTTATGTTGGTCTATGTTGCCCTACCTCTAATATTTCAGCTTTTCCCCTGGACAAAACCATGGAGCGATCGCCTGATCAGCTTTGTACTGGTTCCGCTTAAAAGCATGTTTGGTGCTATTGTAAATTTCATCCCGAACTTTATTAAAATATTGGTCATTTTCTTTGTATTCAGATACCTTAAAAAAGGCATCAGGTTTCTATCTCATGAAATAGAGACAGAAAAACTTAAAATAACAGGGTTTTACCCTGATTGGGCAAAACCTACCTATAATATTGTAAGAATTGTATTGGATGCCTTTATGCTTGTGGTCATCTGGCCATCCATTCCTGGTTCTGATTCCGATATATTCAAGGGGGTTTCGGTATTCTTGGGCTTGCTGATTTCTTTCGGTTCTTCTTCTGCAATCAGCAATGGCGTTGCAGGCATGGTAATTACCTATATGAGACCCTTTGCCATCGGCGATACGGTTAAGATTGGCGACGTTGAAGGAGATGTTTTAGAGAAGTCGCTATTGGTAACCCGACTGGTGACCGTTAAAAATGAAATAGTAACAATCCCCAACAGCGCAATACTTAATGGCAATACCATAAATTATTCCAGTCTAAGTAAAAAGGGAGGGCTTGTGCTTCATTCAAAAATTACCTTGGGTTATGACATTCCGTGGCAAACCATCCATAAATTACTGATTGAGGCAGCATTGGCTACGGAAGATATTATCAAAGAGAAACAACCTTATGTATTTCAAAAGAGCCTCGATGATTGGTATGTTACCTACCAGATCAATGCCTATACCTCAAAACCCGAAAAAATGGGCCGTATTTATTCAGAATTACATAAAAACATACACGATGCATTTGACGCTGCGGGTGTCGAAATCATGTCGCCACATTATAGGGCTATTCGTGATGGCAACGAAAGCACGATAGGAAAGGGCGAATGACATGATAACGATTGATTTCAAATATCAATAATCGATAGAATTATATCCATCGAAACAAAAGGTAGGCATATACTAAAAGAAAGAAACGGATTTTACATTATGGTAAGGTTTTTTAAAGGTATGTTTCTGGTCTTGGTGTCGCTCCAATTTATGGGATGTGTCAACTTTAGCTATAATAGTTATGGTATGGTGAGAGGTAAATTTATACCTAAATCGTTGACTAAATATAGGGCTAGAGAATCAACTATTGATACAAACAGTATCTATGTAAATAAGGAAAATAAGTTCTTTTACAAATTCTATAGTAATAACAAGGTTTCCATTACTCACTACAAAGGATCTAGCTTAACAATTGAAGACATCAATCCTTTGAAAGGAAAAATGGGCTATTTCTACCAGGAAAACGACAAGGTTGTAACCTTTATTTTGGTGAAAACTGCAAGGGCCTTTTTTAATAAAAGCTACTTGAAGATAGATTCGATGGGAAATCTCATAGAAGTCTATTTTGATACGAAGGGTGTTTATAAAAAACAAAAACTGCCTGAAGCAACACCCCAGCTCAATCCGGATTGGTAATGTATAATGTTACGGGCCACAAATTCTTCACTAGGGTAAAATATTTTTGACTTACCTACGTAAAAACTACATGTTTTGCGTAAAAAAGGCTTATGGAACCCATATTAACAAAAAATGAGATCAATATAGAGTTGGCGAGGAGAGATCATTTTCTGCTCTTACAATATGGATGAATATAAGAGAACTTCGGAACGGGATAGAATAGAACGTTACGGAGTAAAAATTTAAGATTTGAAAAAATGTGATTATGTTGCTTCTGTAAGTCAAAAATGGAGATTTTCGTCTATAAGAGGGCGGTCAAAGTAGGAGACTCATAATCAATCGGTTTCAGGTGGCTTTTTTGCTACATCAATTTTTTCTTGCCTAAACAAAAATCAGGTTATGCGTAATGGCAAATACCATCAGTGCTGATGAGGTTCTTGTATTTGTTTTTTTCCGGAGGTTGCGCTTGTGGTTCTCAACGGTATGGTAGGAAATAAAGAGCTTTTGAGAGATTTCGGGAGAATTAAAACCTTCGGCCATCAGTTTTAGGATTTCTCTTTCGCGGGTACTGACCATGAGAGGCTTTGTATCCATCATTCGATGCTCCTCTTGTTTATGGTACTGTATTTCGTGGTTATTGTGGTCAATTACCGAAAAAAAAGGCTGGTTGGCTATACGGAAATGCGGTAAATCATAAACGATGTAAAGACTGCTTTCAACCTGGTTCTTTTCGTTGATGTAGGTATCAGGCACTTGAATCATTATCCAAGTATATTTTTTTTTGGCATTTAGCGCCCGGGCATAGACATTGACCTTAACGGCTTTTCTTTCGGCCTCGCTCATGCTGGGATAATTTTCGCCAATGAAACGTAGTGCTTCTAGTACATAGGGCTTGTCTTCGGGCAAAAATTGAGCTAGGCAGAATTCTGGATCATGGTTTAGCCATTCCCGTTTCGTATGAGGGGTCAACTGGTTAATGTTTTCGCTAACCCATTCAATTCTCTTATCGATGTGATTGGTGATATACCCATAAAATGGCCCAATGGCAAAATTCTTGGCTTGATCAATGGTTTTAGCAAACAGGTTGTAGTAGTTGATTTTGCAGCTATTGCTAACTTTCATTTTTGCTAAGAACTTTGACGGGTTGATGGGTTTTGGTTTTTTCATGATCCGGTTACTCACTATTTAACCGACACTTTCAATGGTGAGCTCGGGGGGAGTTGACCCAATAATTTCAACAATAAACCCAAATGGTTCATCGCTAGGTACAACTAGCTAAGCCAAAGTCGCTTTCTGTCTTTTTAGCATAAAAAAGGTACTAACCGATATTGCAATTAAGAATGGAATGGCGTAATCATCCAAAGGGCAATCATAAACGGTAATGGTTACGGCATTCCAAGTAGCACCTGAAAGAGGCCCTGGAACGCCTTCTATGTAGCATCGGCCAACTGTAACGTAGGTAAAGCAAAGCGAACCGCTCTGCACAATAGGATCAGAATTGGCATAGGTATACCTTCCTGATATAGGCGGAGCGGCTGTACGGGTTTGAAAGATATCTCCAGTAAGATGGTTTAGGCAAGCCTGCCCATCAACTGGAACTGCTGCAAAAACAGGTACGGTAAATAAAAGCATCGCCAAGCAAATAGCCAATAGTTTGGTTGTCATGAAGTGTGTTTAAAAGTAAAGCGGGATGCTTTTTGGTTTGAGCGCGTTGCTTTGGGGATGGTTCTACAAAAATAGTGTACTTGTTGGTGGATATAAATGATAGATATCTGTCATTTTGTGTCAATCGCGATAAGGCCCATAAAAAAGGGGGAAATCAATTGATTTCCCCCTTTTGCAAAGAATTTGGCTTAGCTTAAAACACTTTTAAGCCTACAGATAGGTTAAACAGGTTGGTTTTTTCCTGCAATTGTTTGTTGATTTTGGTAAAACCCCTGCTGTAACGCGCATCTAGGGTGAGGTTGCCAATATCTACACCAGCATTGATTACGCCGCCCACATTCAGTTTTTTATAGTCGAACCCCGCGGGACCTACAGCTTTGTTTAACGTATAGTTGAGATCGGGGCCTGCCGAAATCCTGAAGTTAAGCGCATCGGTGTTAATCAGCTTGTAGCCTACCATTAACGGCAGATTAAGCTGATGGAACTTGGGCGTATAGGTTTGGGCCGCATAATTGTACGAGCTCTTAAAGGTTACATAGTTAAGCTCGGGCTGAAAATAAAGCGAGGTGCCAATCCTGGCAAAAGCGCCCAAATTATAGCCTATCTTTCCTTTTTTGTCGGTAATGGCACTTAGGTTGCTAGGCAAGCTGGCATAGTTTAACCCGGCTTTGAGGCCAAAGCTGGTTTCCGAAGTTTGGGCTTTTGCAGCAACAGTTGCCATCATCATAACGGCAATCATTAAATAAAACTTGTAAGTTTTCATACTTTTTTAAATAGTGGATTAATTGTTTTTTGTGATTTGATAATATGACAACAACCTGGGCACGTACCCCTACGTACACAAGAAAAAAAAGTATAATATTTGCTAATAAGCAATCTTACAGTGGGTTATGAAGCTGTTTTTTAATTAGGGAAGTTTTTTGAGCAAAGCTTTAAAGCTGTCTACCACCAAATTGGGCTCGTCTACCATGATATAATGACCAGCGTTTGCCGTGGCGATATGCGTAAAATCATTAACTCCAGCTTTTAAAAGCTCGTGGGCATCGAACCATTTCTTTCTGTCGGCGGTTGAATGTAAGGCATCTGTTTTCGTGCTCGAAATCACCGTTACAGGTACATGAGGTAAGTTGGGGAGCGTAGCCGTATAGTTCGAATCCTCTATGAGGCAGCTGGCCTCTAAGGCCCCGCCAAAATTTGCCCCATAGGCGTTCTTGAATTCGTTATAAATTTGCTCTTGATCGGTTGTTGAAGGACGATTGTAATACTCGTGGGAGGGGTCGATAAACAACAGCGCCGCAACTTTATCCGGATTTTTGATGGCATAATCCCTAATCACCATGCCACCCAACGAATGTCCAACCAGGATCACTTTGCTGTGGTTTGCAAATTGTTCGATAAGCTTGGCCAATTCGGCGCTCAAGGTGCTGATGTTTCTGGGCTTGGGGCCAAGGGTCGATTTTCCGTAGCCAGCCCTGTCGTAGCTTAACACATCGGAGGTAGCGGCGATGCTGGAAATGACATTTTTTTGGTTCCATACGTCATGACCGTCGCCAAGGCCAGATTCAAATACCACCAGGTATTTAGATTGTCGGATCAAGGTATAGGCCGCTAATTGATGGGTGCCCAAATTGACCGAGGCCTGGGTTAGGGTTTGTTCGTCTGTTTTTTTAGTTGGGCTGCTTTTTTTGCACGAAACAAGCAAGAACAACATCGATACAAAGAGGATAAGGTTTTTTGTCTTTTTCATTTTTTTGAGAAATTTTTAGACAAAAGACCGATAAAAGCAAGGGGCGAGCGTTCTGGTTTATCAATCAGAACCTGTTTTTGCCAGCTTGTTTCTTTTATATTCGGAAGGTGTTTGCCCCGTCATCTTTTTGAACGTGGTGTTAAATACCGTTTTAGAGCTGAATCCCACTTCAAAAGCAATACCCAACAGGCTCAAATGGTCCATTTTGGGGTCGAGTATCAGTTTTTTGGCTTCTTCTACGCGGTAACGGTTAATCAGCTGGTAAAAGTTTTCGTTAAAGCCATTGTTAATGACGTACGAAAGCTGGTGGCTCGACATGTTCAATTGTTCGGCGAGCTTGATCAGGTTCAGGTCGTCGGCGAGGTAGGGTTTGTGTGTTTCGATCAGTTCGCGCACTTGGGTTTTAAGTTCTTCCAGTTTGTCGTCGGGCACTAATTTTTTCTTTTCCAATTCCTGCTGCGTGGTTTCGGCTATGATGGCCTTGAGTTCTTCCTGCTCGCCTAAATTGTAAGGGAAGATTTCTTTTTGCCTCAGCCATTGGTAAGCGATGTAGAGCACACCGGTTAAATAAAGCAGACTGGTTAAATCATCAACTAGGGAAGAAGTATCGGAAAGCTTAAAAAGAATATCGGCTAGCCAGAAAAATGCCAATACCATTACCCCAATGCAAAGGTTTTGCAGCCACTTCAGCTCAATGTACTCGATAGAAGAATTGAGCAACAGGATATTTTGGCGATGTTTGGCTATTTTTTGATAGGCCAGGACACAATAAACCGTTAGTTGCAGGCCGAAAAGGAGGTTGAAGATATGCTCGGCGCTGTCTTGCTGTGCTGTAGTTATCGTTTCGGCAGGTATTTCCTGGTCTAGAAATAGAGAAGCAACGATAATCAGTAGCATCAAAAATGCAAAAGCAAAATGCAGGTAATCCCTATGTTTCCAACTGCTGAAAGGGGTGGCATAAAAGCAAACGCTCAGGTAAAAAATGGGTGCAATGGCAAAGTTGGCGATACCCAAAAATTGGAACAGCAAGTCGTTTTCGTTAAACAAACCAGTGCTTAACCCGATATTTTGGAGCACAATCAGAAAGAAACATGTTACAAATGCACCAAACCAAACATTTGCCCTTTTGTTGACGCGATAAGGATTGCAAAAGATAACAAAGGCAAGCAAAAATGTAGATCCAAGAAGTATCGAACTGATCAATTGGCTCATGAAGCAATGATTTGATGATTGATAGGCAAAGCTAAAGATTGGAACTCGCGCCCGAAAACGGATTTGAATATTTTCTCCTGCCAAACAACCGGACTTGGCCAAGGAATCAATCTTATCCTTTTGCTCTATTTTTTTACATCTATCCTAATCCGTTTGATAATGAGTAATTTAACTGATAGTTAATTATAAAACTTAATCGGAAAATTATGAAAAAATTAATTGCTGCATTTACATTGGTAATTGCGCTAGGGCTAGGCCTTAGCCAAAGCGCCAAAGCCACCGACGGACTGATCCAAAAGAAAGCCGGACTGTTTGCTGAAAAATTGTCTACTTCTTACCCGGAAGGCGTGTTGATTGGTCCAGGCTCCACTTATTATTCGTCAACGGGCTCTTTGTATTTTGCCTGGTATGGCGACCCGCTTCCTGCTGGTGCTTACTATTACATCAACGACTACAACATCGAATACCAAAGTGCCGGATTTCCAGGCAGCGAAGGCAATGCCATTAATATTCCCATGTCGGCATTTGGTGGCCCGGGTACGTACTGGGTTGGCATTGTTTATTGGGATAGCGGTGTTATTTACAATTATGTAGTGCCGGTTACGGTTAATTTATGGTAAGCTGGTCACCATCGAACGATCAAAAGCACCTTTTACACGAGGTGCTTTTTTTGCTTTGTGCAAAATTGTTTGAAATCTATAATTATTGCTTTGAATCTTATAGCCGGATTTTAGGCGATTGATTGTAGCTTTGTTAGTAACAAAACTTAATTAATAATTTATGATACAAGCCAAAGGTTATGCAGCGCAAACTGCAACAACAGATTTAGCACCCTGGGATTTTGAGCGCAGGGAAGTTGGGCCACACGATGTTCAGCTGGAAATATTATACTGTGGGGTTTGTCACTCAGACCTCCATCAAATTAAAAACGACTGGTTTCCGGGTATTTTCCCAATGGTGCCAGGCCACGAAATTGTGGGCCGTGTAATTAAGGTGGGCGACCATGTCAAGAAATTCAAATTAGACGATTTGGCCGGTGTGGGCTGTATGGTCGATTCGTGCCAGGTTTGCGAAAACTGCAAAGACGGATTGGAGCAATATTGCTTTGAAGGAAATACACAGACCTACAATAACAAAGACAGACAAGGCGTGCCTACTTATGGTGGCTATTCGAATACCATTGTGGTACGCGAAGAATTTGTGCTGCATATTTCCGATAAGCTGCCATTGGCTGCTACCGCGCCCTTATTGTGTGCCGGTATTACCACCTATTCGCCGTTGCGCCACTGGAAAGTAGGCAAGGGCCATAAATTGGCCGTTTTAGGCTTGGGTGGCTTGGGCCACATGGGCGTAAAGTTTGGCGTAGCTTTTGGTGCCGAAGTTACGGTACTGAGTACTTCTCCATCCAAAGAAGCGGCGGCTAAAGAATTGGGCGCGCATCATTTCGTGGTAACTTCAGATCCTGAACAGCTAAAAGCGGTTAGGGGTTCTTTCGATTTTATCTTGGATACGGTTTCTGCCGAGCACGATATGAACATGTACCTGTCGCTTTTAAAAACCAACGGAACACATATTTGCGTAGGCGTACCTTCAGAACCTTATGCCGTACAGCCGTTTGCCTTGTTGGGTGGCCGTAAAAGTTTGGCCGGTTCTGGCATTGGAGGTATTCCTGAAACTCAGGAAATGCTCGATTTCTGCGCCGAACATAATATCGTGTCGGATATCGAAGTGATCGACATTAAAGACATCACGGCTTCTTACGAGAGAATGCTGAAAGGCGATGTGCGCTATCGTTTTGTGATTGATATGGCTACGCTCTAAGCGCAGTTAAAAAGCTAAAAGCCCCTCCTGTAAATGAGGGGCTTTTTTGTTGGTTCTGTAAAGGAAGTCCAGTAACCTGTATAGCTTAATAAAGCGTGTAGGTTTCATGTCAAGCCATACACCTGCGAAGTTTTAAAACCTCGCAGGTGTTGTCGAAATTAGTTTCTGTTCCAAAATGCAGGCGGTTCTATGCCCAGACTGCGCAGGTAAACGGTGCCCTGTGCGCGGTGATGGATTTCGTTGTCGATAAAATACAGGAGCGACGAAAAAACCACGCCTTCGTATAGGCCAAATGTCACCACGTTTTCTTGGAACCTTGCTGTCGAAATTTGAGGCAGGAAAGTTTCGATTTCTGTTGTTCCGGCATCAAACAATCGCAATAAAGCCTCTTTGTTTTGGTCTGCCTCTTCAATAACATGGCCGTTAAGGCTGCCGGCATGGTCCCAGTTGTCGGTAGCAATGCCACGCACGCCAGGTCCAGAAATATCGATGATCTCTTTGACCATTTGGGCAAAGGTGCGCATGCCGCCAATGCTGTGGGTAAATAATTTGTCGGCCGGAAATGCCTCGATTACGCGTCGGGTTAATCGGCGATGGCCCAGCCACTGGTTTAACATGTCATTGCTCGAAGCGAATACCGGAGATTCTGTAGCGGTTAGGTTTTGTGTTTCCATGATTAAATTTTAGCTATTGTTTGTGATTTGATCTTTTTGTTAATACAAAGAAACAGCGCGCCACTGACAACCCTATGTCAGCCCTTTTTGGGTTGTTCAATTTTTTTTCAAGCGCCTTAAAAATTATAAATCGGCAATAAAATTTGGTATATTGAATTGAATCAAGCTCCAGGCTATAAATCAGTGGTTTAATTGGAGAAATATATAGGCTAAAATATTTTTTTTAATATTTTTGGATTATTAATCATCCTTAAATCGTTCATATCCTTGCTCACTAAACAACTACCCCCTCAAAGGGCTATAAAATCGGATTCTGATCTGGTTATAGACCTTTTAAGCCGAGTTTATCCCATAGGGGATGAACTCAAAAAAGAAACCTATGCCAATATGGTTGCTTTTGAATATCCAAAAGGCCATGTTTTGGTTAAAGAGTATGCCATTTGCCATTATGTGTACTTTATCAAAAAAGGAGCCTTGATGGGCTGCACCACACATAAGAAAAAGCATATTGTAACTTATATCTCGGTAGAGAACGAATTTGTAAGCTCTATCTCTGGCCTTTATGGTAATGGTGCCTCTAAAGAAGCCATTATAGCTGTTGAAGATGTAAGCCTGGTGGCCATACCGGTTAATGTGCTTCAAGGGTTTTTTCTGCGTTATTTCGAACTCAATTTCATTTTCAGGGTCATGCTCGAGCAGTATTACATGGATGCGCAGGAGCGTGCACATATTGTACGCGTAGGCAGTGCCAAAGAGCGCTATCTTTATTTTATCCAAACCAAACCGGGCTATATGGAACGTTTGCCCTCAGAGTTTGTGGCTTCGCTGCTCGACATGAAACCCCTAACGCTGGTTAAAATTCAGAAGCAATATGCGCTTTCGCTTAAAAAGGATAAGGAAATGGAGCAACTTTGCAAGCAAATAGAGCGCCACATGACCGAAAAACAGGCCTTTAAAGACAAAAACCTCAGCCTTAAGTCGCTTTCGGAGGCTTTGGGTTTATCGCCACACAAGCTGTCGTCTATCTTAAATAACCAGTACCAACAGAATTTTATGGATTTTGTGAATACCTATCGCATTGCCGATTTGAAAGAACAGATTGCAAAGCCCGGGTTTATGCAGAGCTATACCATCGAAACCTTGGCACACGATGCAGGCTTTGCCTCGCGCAGCGCTTTTTACAACTCGTTTAAGAAACTGGTAGGGCAGAGCCCGTCGGCATACGTGAAAAACCAAGGCTATTAGCCTAGCAGGCAAATTGTTTGCCGAAATTTGTACTGATTTATAACTATGGACAAATTTGGCCTTACTTCCTTTCCTATATAACTATAGGTTAATTAACTTCGTTTTGTTATTCGCAATCAACGCTCTTATCTCCTTGAAAGCGAATTAGAAAAGATTATCCTATAAAATAATTTATAATGTCTCTCAACAATTAACCAGCTATTGTTTGCAATAGCTGGTTGTTACCTACATCTAGCTGGGTTCTGCTTCGAACCGCAAACAAGCCATATCTCGTGCTGAGCAACTTTATCGGTTATTTTTTAGTCAGGAAACCAATTTTAATTAAAAATAAACCAAACTAAAAAACAGAGTTATGAACGGAAACAATTTTATTGGAGAAGTGAGGTTGTATGCGGGCGATAAGGCACCCGATGGCTGGGTAATATGTGATGGCAGGGCCTTGGATATCAACCAATACATGGACTTGTACGTGATGTTAAGGGAAACATTTGGGGGCGATGGCCAGTATTTTAATGTGCCCGATTTGCGCGGACGTGTGCCGGTGCATGTAGGCAATAAAACTGACACGGTTAAGCTGGCCCTGGCGGATAAAGCTGGTGCCGAATCCGTGGCGCTTAGCGCGGATAATCTGCCTCCTCATAGCCATTCGTTCTATGTGACTGAAAACAATGGGAACTCGAATCTGGACGAATATGTTTTTATATCCACTACATTGGATGGTAATAAAGCGCCAATCTCTACCTATAGTGCTTACGATGTGAACAAAAAAGTGAAAATGAGTGCCGACTCCATCGTGAGTACGGGTGCTGCAACCTCGGCGCCAACCCTGCAACCATTTTTGGCCATGAATTATATCATTTGCTATGAAGGCGTAATGAGTATTGTAGAGAACTATATCGGCGAGGTAAAACTATTCCCGTTTTGGAATGACCGTTTGGCCAAGGATTGGGTACAGTGCAATGGCCAAATATTGCCGATCAATAGTAGCACGAAGAATTTGTCTACCATCTTGCTGACCCAATATGGCGGCGACGGACAAACCAATTTTGGCGTACCCGATTTAAATGGAAGAACACCGGTTGGCGGTTCTCCAAACGATCCTCTTTATGCTTTTGGAAAGAAATTAGGCGCGATGGCAACTACGCTTACGCACAATAACATGCCTGACCACAGACACGATGTGAGGGTAGCCGATGGGGATGGTACCGCCGTGTCGCCTGAAGGTAACTTGTTGGCTACTGTAAAAAATGTAGCACCTGGAACGCATTACCTTAAAGGAGACCCATCTGGAAACCTGGCGACGATGGACGAGAACACAGTGGGTAAAACAGGCGGTGCAACACCTGTGAGTAATGTACAGCCGGTAATAGGGCTTGTGTTAGCCGTTGCCTTAAATGGAATTTATCCATCAAGATCATAATATTTAACCATTAACCAGACACAATCAAAATACTATGGACGCTTTTTTAGGAGAAATAAGAATTTTTGGTGGAGACTTCGCTCCAAGAGGATGGATGTTTTGCGCCGGGCAAGAAATGCCTATCAATACACAGTTTAATCCGCTTTTTCAGGTGCTTCAGTATAATTATGGAGGCCAAACTGGCAAAACCTTTAAATTGCCGGATTTGAGGGGCAAGGTGGCGCTGGGTGTAGGACAGGCGCCGGGTTTATCTAACTATACCATTGGTCAAGCCGGTGGTGGAAATTATAAATTATCAACTCTACCTCCACATAGCCACGATCTTTGGGCGAGTAGTGGTACGCCAGACAGCGCAAATCCGAAGGGCAATGTATTTGCTTCGCTTCCGAGAGGTTTGTTGAAATATGGCCAGGCAGCTACCAAATCATGGAACTTGCATCAGGCCACCATTGAACTAGACCAGCATAAAACAGAAGAAACCAGCAATTTACAACCCTCTCTTGCGGTGAACTACATTATTTATGTTGTTCAAGTATAATCCACAATATTTAATTTATTAACGCTCAAATTTATCATTAGGCTATCTCATTAAACAGAGGTAGCCTTTATGCCATCTATCAAATACCAAACTAACGCTCATGAAACTGAAACTTTACCTCTTATTACCACTGCTCCTTATTTCTGTTTGGGCCATTGGCCAGAACTCCATCATTTATAAGGATGTTTATCAAACTACTCAGGTTGTCCTGAACAAAAATGGGTCGCTATACAATGGGAAGGTATCTTTTTCAGGTGTGGGTACCGATAGTTTTGGTACAACCTATACTTACAATATTCGTTGGTGCACCAATTACAATAACCAGGGCTTTAATGCTTGGGTAATGGATTCTGATCTGGACCATCCAACCTGTCAAACTGGAAATGCCTATTACTACAATAAAATCAATACAGATGTACCGCCACCGCTCACTGTAGGTGCCTGGGTAGAAGTGGTAGGCAGCCAGTTGCAACTGAGCGGGGATGGGCTTTTTGGTGCGCCTGTGTTAACTACGGATGCGCCAAGTGCAATAGGGGTAAATAACGCTACCATGGGAGGCAATGTAACCTATAATGGCGGCGCTACTGTTACCGAGCGTGGGGTAGTTTATGCCACAAGTCCTACTATGCCAACCCTAGTCAACAATAAGGCTAGCCTAGGTAGTGGCAACGGCGTTTTTTCTGGAACGCCCAATAGCCTGGCTGCAGGTACAACTTATAATGTAAGGGCCTATGCCATCAACTCGTTTACCGATGTAAGCAACGGACAGGTTTATACTTTTACGGGATATGGCAACCAACAAAGCTTTACAACTTTAACCCCTACAATTACGGCAACGGCTGTTTCGGCCATTCCGGCAAGCAATTATGGAACGGCTTCTAGTCCCGGTACCTTTACGGTTGCTGGTGCCAATATGTTGGCAGGCATTTTAGTGGCGGCGCCTGCGGGCTTTGAAGTGAGCTTAAGTGCGGGTAGTGGCTACGGTACTAGTGTTACAGTTGGAGCTGCGGGTACCATTAGTGCAACAACGGTTTACGTAAGGTTGGCCGCCAGCAATAACGAAGGAAACTATAGCGGTACCATTAACCTGACCAGTAATTCGGCGGTAAGCAAAACATCGGCGATTGGTACAAGTACGGTGAATAAGCTCAACATTACGGTAAAGGCCAATAACACCAGCAAAAATTATGGCACGTTGCTCAATTTTGCAAGTGATGGCAGTGCGGTTTCGATTACCGCAGGAAGCTTGTCGAGTGGCGCTTCGATTACTGCTGCTACCTTAACAAGTGCAGAAGCGGTTGCTACTGCCAATGCAGGAACCGGTAATATATCCATCAATAATGGTTCGGTTGTGATTAAAAACGCTTCAAGCGTAGATATTACAGCTAACTACAACATTACCTTGGCCTCCGGTACCTTAACCATTAATCCGGTTACTTTAACCTATACAGCCACCTCGGCTTCGAGGGCTTATGGCGCATCAAACCCGGTCTTTTCGGGTACGATAACAGGTTTTGTTTTGAGCCAGACCCAAGCCACGGCTACTACAGGTACCTTGGCCTTTACCAGTGCGGCCACCACAAGTAGCAACATCGGCACTTATGCCATCAATGGAAGTGGCTTAACGGCCAATAACGGCAATTATGTATTTGCTCAGGCAGGCACAAACAATACTGCCTTAACCATTAACACGGCCACCTTAACTTATTCGGCCAATGCCGCTTCGAGAGCTTACGGAGCTTCCAATCCTGCTTTTTCGGGCACGGTAACAGGCTTTGCCAACGGCGAAACCCTGGCTACAGCTACCACGGGCACCTTGGCTTTCACAAGTGCAACCACAACAAGCAGCAATGCGGGCTCTTATGCCATCAACGGCAGTGGTTTGACGGCCAACAACGGCAATTATACTTTTGTACAAGCAGCAGCAAACAGCACCGCTTTGAGTATTTCTCCTGTTTCATTGACTTATACTGCAGATCCGGCCTCGAGAGCTTATGGCGCTTCCAATCCCGCCTTCTCGGGTACGGTAACGGGCTTTGTATTGGGGCAAACCCAGGCTACGGCTACCACAGGTACCTTGGCCTTTACAAGTGCAGCCACAACCAGTAGCAATGTTGGCTCTTATGCCATCAACGGCAGTGGTTTGACGGCCAACAATGGCAATTATACCTTTGCTCAAGCCGGTACAAACAGTACGGCTTTAACGATTACCTCAAGTACTTTAACGTATACAGCCAATCCCGCTTCGAGGGTTTATGGTGCGTCTAATCCGGCCTTTTCAGGTACGATAACAGGTTTTGTACTGGGGCAAACCCAGGCTACGGCCACCACGGGAACTTTGGCCTTTACTTCGCCAGCCAATTCGGTTAGTCCTGTTGGGCAATACAGCATCAACGGATCGGGATTAACAGCTAATAACGGAAACTATACTTTTGTACAGGCATCGGGTAATGCCACCGCACTTACCATTAATCCTGCGCCACCTGTTGTGATTGGCACCAGCAACGCCACCTATACCGAAAAAGGTCCAGCGGTTGCGATCAATGCGGGAATTATAGTGGACGATGCCGATAACACGACCTTGGCAAGTGCCAAAATAAGTATATTCAGCAATTATGTGGCTGGTGAAGACGTATTGAGCATGTCGGCTTCGATAGCTGATATTGTGGCTTCATTTGATCCTGTTACGGGAGTATTAAGCCTTAGCTCTGCTGGAGGGGCTACTATAATCGAATTTCAGCAAGCCTTGCGCTCGGTTAAATATGCGAATACCTCCTCCAATCCGTCCACTTTAAACAGGTGGGTAAGCTTTACCGTTAACGACGGGGTGCTCAACAGCGTTGCCTCGAACAGCCAGGTTATCGTGATTTCGGTTAACGATGCACCGGTTTTGGCCGGCACAAGCGTGCTCAGCTATACAGAAAAAGATCCGGCCAAGGTTGTCAACGCTGCGGTTACGGTAAGCGATGCCGACAATGCCAATCTGGCCAGTGCCAAGGTGGTTATCGGCACCAACTACGTATCGGGGCAGGACGAACTTCAGTTCGCCAACGTGCCGGCCACCATGGGCGACATTGCCGGCACCTTCGATCCGGCCACCGGAACGCTTGCGCTGACCACGGCCACCACGGCCACCCTGAGCCAGTTCGAGGCGGCCCTGCGTGCGGTCAAGTACATCAACCATTCGTCCAATCCGTCTGTCTTGGCAAGAACCATCAACTTTACGGTCAACGATGGGACAGTCAACAGCAACGTGCTTTCGAGCACGGTCAACATCATTGCGGTTAACGATGCGCCTGCGGTTGTTGGCACGAGCAACGCCACCTATACCGAAAAAGGCCCAGCAGTTGCGATCAATGCGGGGATCGTGGTTTTTGACGTAGACAATGCCTACCTCAGTTCGGCAAAGGTGTCAATCACCAGCAACTATGTCGCAGGCCAGGATGTGCTGTCTTTGGCCAGCAATCCGGCCACCATGGGCGATATCATAGGTACTTTCGATCCCGCCACGGGCATGCTGAGTTTGAGCACGGCAGGAGGTGCTACGCCGGCCCAGTTCGAGGCGGCCCTGCGTGCGGTTAAATATTCGAATACCTCCTCCAATCCGTCCACATTAAACAGGTGGGTAAGCTTTATCGTTAACGACGGGGTGCTCAACAGCGCTGCCTCGAACAGCCAGGTTATCGTGATTTCGGTTAACGATGCACCGGTTTTGGCCGGCACAAGCGTGCTCAGCTATACAGAAAAAGATCCGGCCAAGGTTGTCAACGCTGCGGTTACGGTAAGCGATGCCGACAATGCCAATCTGGCCAGTGCCAAGGTGGTCATCGGCACCAACTATGTATCGGGGCAGGACGAGCTGCTGTTCGCCAACGTGCCGGCCACCATGGGCGACATTGCCGGTACCTTCGATCCGGCCACTGGAACGCTTGCGCTGACCACGGCCACCACGGCCACCCTGGGCCAGTTCGAGGCGGCCCTGCGTTCGGTCAAGTACATCAACCATTCGTCCAATCCGTCTGTCTTGGCAAGAACCATCAACTTTACGGTCAACGATGGGGCTGCCAACAGCAACGTGCTTTCGAGCACGGTCAACATCACTGCGGTTAACGATGCGCCTGCAGTGGTTGGCACGAGCAACGCCACCTATACCGAAAAAGGTCCGGCAGTTGCGATCAATGCAGGGATCGTGGTTTTTGATGTAGACAATGCCTATCTCAGTTCGGCAAAGGTGTCAATCACCAGCAATTATGCCGCAGACCAGGATGTGCTTTCGCTGGCCAGCAATCCGGCCACCATGGGCGATATCATAGGTACTTTCGATCCCGCCACGGGCATTCTGAGTTTGAGCACGGCAGCAGGTGCTACGCCGGCCCAGTTCGAGGCGGCCCTGCGTGCGGTTAAATATTCGAATACTTCTTCCAATCCGTCCACATTAAACAGGTGGGTAAGCTTTATCGTTAAAGACGGCATGCTCAACAGCGGGGCCTCGAACAGCCAGGTTATCGTGATTTCGGTTAACGATGCACCAACTGTAGCAAATGCCATACCTGCACAAAATGCAGTAGAAGATTCGCCATTCAGCCTTGTTTTTGCGAGCAATACTTTTCAGGATTTGGATGGCGATGTTCTCACTTATACGGCCAGGTTGGCTGGTGGGGCGGCCTTGCCGAGTTGGTTAAGTTTTGATGGAACCAACAGAAAGCTGAGTGGTACGCCAAATCATGCCGCAGTGGGTACGTTGGCTGTCGAAATTATAGCTAACGATGGCAATGGCGGAACAGGAACTGCATCTTTTAACTTGGTCGTTGCACCCATTCCTTTGGCTAATATCACTTATGTAAGTCCGCAAAACCTGTCGATTAATGTGGCCATAACGCCAATAGTGCCTACCAATTCGGGCGGATTGGCAACATATAGCATTAGTCCGGCATTGCCTAATGGATTGAGTTTTGATCCGGTAAGTGGTACCATAAGTGGTACGCCAACTGTGGTATCATCAGCAACGGTTTATCAAGTCAATGCGACCAATGCCAGTGGAACAACTCATTTCAATTTAACTATCCATGTTATCGGCAATCAGGCTATTACATTTGCGGCACTCCCCAACCAGACTTATGGCGATGCTCCTTTCGATCTGACGGCTACCGGTGGCAATTCAGGCAATGCGATAAATTATACCAGTTCCGATATCAGCGTAGCGACCATTAGTGGCAACAAAGTAACCATTGTTGGAGCCGGAACTACCACCATTACAGCCAATCAGGCTGGAAATGCAGATTATACCGCTGCACCGGCCATACAACAATCGCTTACGATAGATAAAAAGAACCAGGCCATCAACTTTGGTACCCTGGCTAACAAAACTTTCGGCGATGCTCCCTTTGATTTAACGGCAACGGGCACCAATTCAGGAATTCCACTTACCTATACAAGTTCAAATACCAATGTAGCCACGATAAATGGTGATAAAGTTACCCTGGTTGGAGCTGGTACAACAAACATTACGGTATCGCAGGCAGGCAATGCCAATTTCAATCCGGCAACCGATGTGGTGCAGCCATTAACGGTACTTAGTCAAGATCAAACCATCAGCTTTGGTGCCTTGGCCAACAAAACTTTCGGCGATGCGCCTTTTAACCTAACGGCAACTGGCGGTGGGTCTGGAAATCCGATTACTTATACCAGCTCGAATACCACTGTAGCGACTATCCAAAACAACGTGGTTACCCTAGTAGGCGCCGGAACGACTACCATTACGGCATCGCAATTAGGCAATGCCAACTACAACGGAGCAACAAGTGTAACCCAAATCCTAACAATTGATAAAGCCCTTGCGGTTTTAAGCTTGAATGGCTTGACACAGGTTTATGACGGCTCGGCAAAAACGCCAGCAGTCAATGTATCGCCAAATGGGATAGCCGGAATAAGTTTGAGTTATGACGGTCAGCCAACTGCTCCAAAAAATGTTGGTACTTATGCTGTGGTGGCAACTTTGAACAATGCCAATTACACGGCCGTAGATGCCACAGGAAACCTGACTATTAATCCTTTAGCAATTGCGGTTAATGCCGATGCGAAAAGTAAGGTTTACGGCGATGCCGATCCTGTGTTAACTTACACGTTCAGCCCGGCATTGGTAACGGGTGATAGCTTTACCGGTTCGCTTTCAAGGTCAGCCGGAGAAAACGTAGGTGATTACACCATCGGACAGAATACCTTGGTGCTGAACAGCAACTATACCCTGAATTATACCGGTGCCGACCTGACCATTGGCAAGAAAGCTGTCAATGTTATAACCGATGCGAAAAGCAAGGTTTACGGCGATTCAGATCCAGCATTGACCTACACGTTCAGCCCTGCGTTGGTAACGGGCGACAGCTTTACCGGTTCGCTTTCAAGGTCAGCTGGAGAGAACGTAGGCACTTACGCCATCAACCAGAATAGCTTGGCACTGAATGGCAACTACACTTTGAACTATACCGGTGCTGATTTGACCATCGGTAAGAAAACAATAACAGTAACCGCCGATGCAAAAAGCAAGGTCTACGGCGGTACCGATCCGGCACTGACTTATACCTTCAGCCCTGCATTGGTAAGCGGCGATAGCTTTACGGGCTCGCTAAGCCGTACAATCGGTGAAAACGTTGGCACCTATGCCATCAACCAGAACACTTTGGCGCTGAACGGCAACTATACGTTGAACTATACCGGTGCTGACTTGACCATCGGTAAGAAAACCATAACGGTAACTGCCGATGCGAGAAGCAAGGTCTACGGCGATACCGATCCAGCACTGACCTACACTTTCAGTCCGACACTGGTAACCGGCGATAGTTTTATAGGTACGCTAAGCCGTGTAACAGGAGAGAATGTAGGTACCTATGGCATCAATCAGAACACTTTGGCGCTCAACGGCAACTATACCCTGAATTATACCGGAGCGGATTTAAGTATCGGCAAGAAAACGGTTAGCGTTATCGCCGACGCGAAAAGCAAGGTTTACGGCGATTCAGACCCTACGCTGACCTACACGTTCAGTCCTGCACTCGTAACCGGCGACAGCTTTACCGGTTTGCTAAGCCGAGTAACTGGCGAGAACGTAGGAACTTATACTATCAATCAAAACACCTTGGCACTGAACGGAAACTATACGCTAAACTATACCGGTGCAGATTTCAGCATCGGCAAGAAAACGGTTAGTGTAATCGTCGATGCGAAAAGCAAGGTTTACGGCGATGCCGACCCGGCATTGACCTACACGTTTAGTCCTGCGTTGGTAACCGGCGATAGCTTTACCGGTTCGCTTTCAAGGACAACAGGTGAGAACGTAGGAACTTATGCGATCAATCAGAACAGCTTGGCGCTGAACGGCAACTACACTTTGAACTATACCGGTGCTGATTTGACCATCGGCAAAAAGACAATTAATGTAATCGCTGATGCGAAAAGCAAGATTTACGGTGATACCGACCCTGTACTGACCTACACGTTTAGTCCTGCGTTGGTAATCGGCGATAGTTTTAGCGGTTCGTTAAGCCGAGTAACTGGCGAGAATGTAGGAACTTATGCCATCAACCAGAACAATCTGTCACTCAGTGGCAACTACACCTTGAACTATACCGGCGCTGATTTGGCTATCAGCAAGAAAGACATCAGCGTCATCGCCGATGCGAAAAGCAAGGTCTACGGCGATGCAGACCCTATATTGACGTACAGTTTTAGCCCAGCTTTAATAACTGGCGACAGCTTTGCGGGTTCGTTAAGCCGAGTAACCGGCGAGAACGTAGGAACTTATACCATCAACCAGAACACCTTGGCGCTGAATGGCAACTATACCTTGAACTATACCGGTGCCGACCTGACCATCGGCAAGAAAACTATAGCGGTAATCTCCGATGCAAAAAGCAAGGTCTACGGCGATGCAGACCCTGTACTGACTTACACTTTCAGTCCTGCATTGGTAGCTGGTGACAGCTTTACGGGTTCGCTAAGTCGCGTGGTAGGAGAGAACGTAGGAACTTATGCCATTAACCAGAACAGTTTGGCATTGAACGGCAACTATACGTTGAACTATACCGGTGCTGATTTGACCATCGGCAAGAAAACGGTTAATGTTATAGCCGATGCAAAAAGCAAGGTCTACGGCGATGTCGACCCAGTACTGACCTATACCTTCAGTCCGGCACTAATCGCTGGCGACAGCTTTACGGGTTCGCTAAGTCGCGTGGTAGGAGAGAACGTAGGCACTTATGCCATCAACCAGAACAGCTTGGCACTGAACGGCAACTATACTTTGAACTATACTGGTGCAGACTTAACCATCGGCAAGAAAATCATAATGGTAACTGCTGACACAAAAAGCAAGGTCTACGGCGATTCAGATCCAGCATTGACCTATACTTTCAGTCCAGCTTTAATAACTGGCGACAGCTTTACCGGTTCGCTAAGCCGGGCTATAGGCGAGAACGTAGGCACCTATGCCATCAACCAGAACAATCTGTCAATCAGTGGCAACTACACTTTGAATTATACCGGTGCAAATTTGACTATCGGCAAGAAAACAATTAGCATAACCGCCGATGCGAAAAGCAAGATTTACGGCGATGCCGATCCGGCGCTGACCTACACGTTTAGTCCTGCGTTGGTAACCGGTGATGGTTTTACAGGTTCGCTTTCAAGGACAACCGGTGAAAATGTAGGCACTTATGCCATCAGCCAAAACAATCTGTCAATCAGTGGCAACTACATTTTAAATTATACCGGTGCAGACTTGACTATCGGCAAGAAAACAATCAGCGTTATCGCCGATGCGAAGAACAAGGTTTACGGCGATGCCGATCCTGTGTTGACCTATACTTTCAGCCCTGCGTTGGTAACCGGTGATGGTTTTACAGGTTCGCTTTCAAGGACAACAGGTGAGAACGTTGGTACTTATGCCATCAGCCAGAATAACCTGTCACTCAGTGGCAACTACACCCTGAACTATACAGGCGCAAACCTCAGCATCGCTAAAAAAGCATTGGTTATTACCGCCGACAACAAAACAAAATTCTACAATCAAGCTAATCCTGTATTAACGGCAAGCTATTCAGGCTTTGTAGGTACAGAAAATGCTTCGGTATTAACCAGCCCGGTAAGTCTTGCTACCACTGCAACACTGTCTTCTCCAGCTGGAACTTACCCGATTACCGCCAGTGGCGCCGTAGCGCAAAACTACGCCATCAGCTACATGCAGGGAGCCTTAACCGTGAGTAGCACCTCGCAGACCATTAGCTTTGCGGCCTTGGCTGATAAGCTTTCTACCGACGCGCCATTCCTGCTTACGGCAACGGCCAGTTCGGGTTTAACGGTTAGCTATGCCAGTAGCGATGTAAGTATCGCCCGTATGATCAATGGCAATCAGGTGGAAATCTTGAAAGCAGGTACCGTAAACATTACAGCAAGCCAAGCTGGAAATGCCAATTATACGGCTGCGGTTCCAGTGGTGCAGACCCTGAAAATTATCGATAATCCGGCACCTGTTATTACCATCACCAGCAACTTGGGCAATAGTATCAGTAAAGGCGAGACGGCTAAGTTAACGGCAACTGGTGCTGTAACTTACCAATGGGCAACGGCAAATGGTATCATAGCCGGACAAAACGGAGCCATGTTAACGGTTCGACCATCGTTAACCACCACTTATACGGTTACTGGAAGCAATATTTATGGCAGAAGCAGTACGCAAAGTATCACCATTGAGGTAAAAGAAGATTTCAAAACCTTAAATGCCACCAATATCCTTTCGCCAAACGGCGACGGTGTAAACGATTATTGGATTGTCGAAAACATCGATCTCTATCCAAACAACTCGGTTACGATTTTTGACCGCGCCGGAAAAACCGTGTTTAAGACAAAAGGCTATAAAAACAATTGGGATGCCACGCTTAACGGCTCGCCATTGTCAGAAGGTACCTATTATTACATTATCGATTTTGGCGCTGGCTTCGGCACCAAAAAGGGTTTTATTACTATAGTAAGGTAAGCGCAAAAGCATTGGCATGTTCAATGAAAAAGGGGTATCCGTTAATGGATGCCCCTTTTTATTTGCTTATATTTGGTTAATAATACCTCCTATGGATTACCAAACTTTCGAAATCAGCCCCGAACTCAATGCCTTTGTTAAATGTGCCTGGACCTTGGAAAGCCCTGCTTCGGCTACCGAACAGCGGCAAACAATCGTACCGGATGGTTGTATGGAAATGATTTTCCATTATGGCGATTTGTATAGGCAATACCAAAACGAAGTGGAATTTATCATGCAGCCCCGTTGTTTTGTTTTCGGACAGATTACCTCCACATTGTCTATCGCACCCACCGGATCTACCGGAATTTTTGCCTTGCGCTTTAATCCCGAAGGCTTTTTGCCTTTTACCCATTGGAGTGCACAGCAATTGGAAAACAAAGCCGTGTCCTTGACTGAATTATTTGGTGAGGCTGGTCTGCAGCTGGAAAAAGAAGTGTTGGCAACCACCAGCACGGCCGATAGAATAAAACTGGCCGAATCTTTCCTGCTTCAGAAACTACAGGAAACCGAAACGGTCAACAGTTTAGTCAAATCTTGCGTCAATGCTATGCTCGAACTGAATGGCCAGCTTTCTGTTGGTCAATTGAGCGAACAACTGAATATCAACCGGAGGCAACTGGAACGCAAATTTGCTACAACCGTTGGGTTAAGTCCAAAACAACTGAACAAGATCATAAGATTGCAAACGGCCCTAAAAATGCTGGCCGAAAAACGTTTCGACAACCTAACCGATTTGGCCTACGAAGCAGCTTACTACGATCAGGCGCACTTTATCAAGGATTTTAAAGAGTTTACAGGACTTAGTCCGAAAAAATTCTATGCAGACAACCTGCAGCTTTCAAAGCTATTTGTAGGCACTGCATAAGCCTGTCGCATTTTTACAATTTTTTGCCTTTGCTGATGCGCAGCTTTGTTCAGTAAAATTTAAGCTGAAATATCATGAACATACACATGATGGTTTCGTAATCATTAAAAAACTATACTCTAATGAAAAAAATTAGCGCAGGCCTGGCATTGGCCTTGATGACAACCCTGGTTTTTGCTTTTAAGGCAGGAACTGCAGATTTAGACAAAACCAAATGGCTGATTGGCACTTGGGAACAAAAAACAGCTCGCGGCAGCGTGTTCGAAACCTGGACAAAGGCCTCTCCAAAAGAGTTTCATGGCAAAAGCTATGTGCTTAAGGAAAAAGACACCCTGGTTTTCGAAAACATCAAACTGGTACAACAAACCGATGGACTTTTCTATATTCCAACGGTAAAGAACCAAAACGGAGGCAAGCCCGTTAGTTTTAAAGCCAAAACGGTTTCGGCAAGCGAAATGGTTTTTGAAAATCCTGAACATGATTTTCCGCAACAGATCAGCTACAAGCAAATCAACAAAGATTCGCTGGTGGCCGAAATCTCGGGAACAGTAAAAGGCAAATTCAAAGCGCAAAAATTCCAGATGCGCAGAAAGAATTAACAAGCACTTGAATAGGATGGAGGCCTTATTCCGATTTATATCGAGGATAAGGCTTTTTTGTTTAGGCAGGCTCCGAAACCTCCACCGGATTTACGGTTTGTCGATGCATATTGCCCCAATCAGACATGGCTTTCAGCATAGGACGCATCGTTTCGCCCAAGGCCGTTAAACGGTATTCTACCCGGGGCGGTACCTCCGGATAGACCAAACGCTCAATTACCTTATCGTTTTCCAGCTCACGCAGCTGCGCCACCAACATGCGTTCAGAAATACCATCAATGTTCTTTCTCAGTTCGCCAAAACGCCAGGTGCCATAAGACAACCTGCACAAAATAGCAGGTTTCCACCGGCCACCTAAAACATGTAGCGAATAGGCCATGCCACAGCTGTCGTTAAGCTGCTTTTCGTTAATGGCGTTGGTTGAAGTCTCTTTTCTCATTACTTACTTTTTTGTTAGTACCTAACAATTTCTTGTGTACAATCAAATATAGAAGAAAGCTATTTAGTTTTGAAGAAAAAAATAAAAACATGAAAAAACTAGCAAATAAAATTGCCTTGGTAACCGGCGGCAGCCGTGGTATTGGCGCGGCCATTGTTAAAAGATTAGCAGCCGAAGGCGCCACCGTGGCTTTTACTTACCACAGTTCACCCGAGAAAGCCGAGGCCTTGGCGCAAGAAATCAATGCCAATGGAGGCAAGGCCCAAGCCATAGCGGCCAACAGCGCCGATGCTCTTGCCGTAACTGCTGCGGTTGAGCAAACCATTGCCCAATTTGGCGCACTCGATATCTTGGTCAACAATGCCGGAATCTATGTGGGTAAGGCATTTGAAGAACACAACCTGCAGGACTATGAAGATATCATGGCTGTAAACGTAAGAGCCGTTTATGCAGCTTCGTTGGCTGCGGTAAAACACCTGCCTGCTGGTGGCCGTATCATTAATATTGGCAGCAATATGGCCGAAAATGCAGTTGGTCCGGCTGGAACATTGTATGTAATGAGCAAAGCAGCGGTTCACGGCCTTACGCGTGGCTTGGCCAGAGATTTGGGCAGCAAAGGCATTACCGTAAACACCGTACAACCCGGTCCAATTGATACCGACATGAACCCTGCCAATAGCGAACTGGCCGATTTCTTGAGGCCTCGCATGGCATTGTCGGAGTATGGAACAGGAGCCGATGTAGCCGGTTTGGTGGCTTTCTTGGCCAGCAACGAAGGCCAATACATCACGGGTGCCGCCCTAACCATCGATGGTGGCTTTAATGCTTAGTAAAAGCACTTGCGAAGTATTCCAAATTTCGCAAGTGTGATTTGCTGGTTCATGGGCTAATTAATGCTGTCCAGCAGTATTGGCTGTTTTGCGGCTATGGCTTTTCAGGTATTTCAGATAAAGCTTTCGCGTATCCATTTGTTCATGTTTGCAGGCGGGCTGTACAGTGGCCATCAACACTAAAAGTAGGGCAAAGGGCAGTTTTTTCCGGTTCATGGCTTAAGGTTGGATATGGTGGCTGCAGGATTTTGTTAGTTTGAGATTGATGAAATGCGCAATCGCGATGAGCAGGCCACCCAATGGGATCAAATAGCTTTCCAATCCTTCAATCAAGTGGCCTAAGGCAATGAAGCAAAAGCCCAGCATCAAAATCACAAAGGGCAATACCCTGCGGTGTTTTTGATAGGCACTGGATAAAGCAATACAGGCCAGTGCAAGCGAAAGGACAATCATGCTCAGCTCTATCATGGGATTGGCCAAGAACTCGAGCCCTACAATAGGTAATAAGGTAAGAACAATGGGAAGTAGCGCACAATGAATGGCGCAGGCTGCCGAAGCCGACATGCCGACCTTGTCGAACAGTTGGGAGTTGATGGGAAATTTCATACCACAAATATAAATGCAATTTTGTTGCATTTGTAAAATAATGTGTATATATTTGAGCCTCATCATTATTAATAGTTAAGTTAAGCAATGTGGCAGTGGATACTGTTGCATTGCTTTTTAATTTTTAAGAAGAAGACTAATTATTGATAAAAGCAGGCAAAATATAGTTTTCTACTATTTTTTCTGGTTGCCATACTCGGCCGTTTCTAAAATTGCCCGAGGTAATTACAATCACCATATCCAATGCCGGCAAAATAAAAATATATTGTCCGCCAGCACCGCGTGCTTCGATTGATTCCAGCATGCGGTTACCAACCTTGTAGCTATAATGCCACCATAAGAAGCCATAGCCGTTTTTTTCGGGATGGTTTTCCAGGTTGAGGTAGTTTTTGAACGAGGCATTGACCCAAGCTCTGCTAATGAGCTGCCGGCCTTGCCATTGGCCCTTATTGGCATACAGCAATCCAAATTTGAGCATATCGCGCGAGCGCATAAAAATACCGCCTCCAAAATAAGGGTTGGCCTTTTCGTCTTGCTGAATAATGTAATTGCTGATTGCCAAAGGCTTGTACAGATTTTGGTCGATGAAATCTAAAGTGCCTTGTTTTAATTTATGGGCCAGTACGAAACCCAGCAAATAGGGGTTGGCCGATCCATAATTGGCGTGGGTACCTGGGTAATTGATCATTGGGGCTGCCAGTACGGTTTTTGCCCAATCAGGCGTGGGCTGGTAGTTGTCTTCGGCAGCAGCCGATTTACGCTCTATGCCAAAATCTACTGCATCAATACCTGAACTCATCGTGAGCAGGTTGCCCAGGCTAATGGCTTGTTTGCGTGGCTCCTGCATCAGGCTTTGATAAGATGAAGGCAGCAAATCAACCAGTTTCTGGGCAGTATCGCGCAATATATGCCGGTCAATGGCCATGCCGATCAGTGCCGACGAAATACTTTTGGAAGCCGAACGCAGATCGTGTGGCGTAGCAGCATCATTGCCTCCAAAATAGGCTTCGTAAAGCAGTTTGTTGTTCTTGGCAATCAGCACGCTGTGTGTATTCGTAATTTTGTTGGCGTTGATGCTGTCGACCATTTTTTGCAAGTAGCTTTCGTCGATTTTGAGGCCGGTTTCTTGGAGGCTCAAGGTGCTTAAGCCATCGTTCAGTTGCTGTGGTCGCTCATTGGAATAGCGGGTTGGTTTGGAGCCCGATTTCAAATCCCAGTCCTTGGCCGAGGGTTTCAATGCTAATGTTGCCAATAAAAGCTTCCCGATTTTAATTTGCAAAGGGATGCGTTTGTCTTCCAGCTTGCCGTTTAAAGCAAGGCCTGTCCTAAAATCACGGAATGAAATATGGTCGCCCGATTTCTTAAAATCATAACAGAAAAAGCCTGGATAACGTACTTCCGAACTAAAGGCATAAGCCTCAAAATTTTCGCCGTCGGCATTTTCTATGCTCAGGTAAAGCCGTGAATTGAAGTTGGAGGCAAGCAATATGTTCCAGTTGGTAGTAAATTCCATTTTGGCATCGGGCAACAATTGGAGGTGGTAAAACCATTGTCCAGACTTGATGAAACCAGTTATCGTCTTTTCTTTTTGGTTCCAAGATCCCCTGAAAACCAAACCCTCGCCCAGTTTTACCTGAAAAGTTTTGCCTTTTACGTATGAAAATCGCTGTTGGATGCTGCCATGCAATCCGCTTAGCTTGAGCAATGCGGTACGGGCATTGAGCAATTGGATGCTAAGTTTTGGACTAAAGGCCTGTGGTTGGGCTAATTCACTTTCCCAATGCCCTTCATAGGCTTTCATGTTTTGCGCATTGGCTTGCCCAAAAGGCATGAGGCACAGCAAGAAGAAATAGATGCTTATTTTTTTGGATGTCATGTTTGCGTATTTGATGAGGCAATACTAGCGAGTTGGCCTGCCAAAAAATAGAACATTTTTAACGTCGCATCATTTTCTTATAGCTTAACGGACTGATACCCGTTTCTTTTTTAAACCGCCTGATGAAATGGCTTTGGTCGGCAAAACCACAGCTATAGGCAATTTCGGTTAACGAGGCATCGGTTAACAACAAATGGCTGGCCTTTTGATGCTGCAGCTGGCGGAGGTACTGACCAATAGATGCCTTAAAATATTTGGGAAAATCTCTCGAAAGGTGCGAAGGATGCACATCGGCCAGGGCAGCCAGTTTGTTCAGACTCAAATCTGCATAGTCGCCATGATGCAAGGCTTCTTTTACCCTTTTTACCCATTTGGGAAGACCGTTGCTGTCTAGCTGCCGCTCTTTGTTCAATAGCTCAAAAGCCCTTAGCAACTGTGCCTCTACCGCCAAAGGGGTAATAGAATCGTTGATTTTGCTTTCGAAGTAAAGTTGTTGGAAAATGGATTTGAGCATGGGATTATGCAGTTGCAGGCTTCCCTCGATAGCATGCAGCTTAAGTTCAAATTGCTCAGCAAAAAACGGACTCAGCTCTACATGCAAGCCTTGTACAAAGCCTCGCCCTTTAACATTGTAATGGGCATCTTGCCAATGATGGTAGAGCAGGGTACCAGGAAGGCATTCGTAACGCTCTTTTTTATTGGCTTCGAGCATGCTTCCCTGCAAAAGAAAAGTAAAGTAGGGGTTTTGATGGTAATGCCAATCTACCTTGTCTTTGGTGTATTGGGTATCTGTAATTACCAATCCAGGCAGGTTAATGACCTTGTGGTGTGCACCAAAAAAAGTTCCCGTTTGTAGTTCAAGCATTTTGCCTTTATTAGTATTGTGTAGCGTTAGGCGTATTGCGTTTTGTATCATATCGTCCTACGTCCTACGTACTACGCCATTCGCCATACGCCATACGCATATCGCTATACCTTTAGATAAATTTAAGCTTTGTTGTTACAAACAGGAACAAGTTTTAAAATGTGGAATTAAGCTTGATTTTACTTGTTGAACAGCACGCCTCACAAAATGAATAAACTGAATGCACTGTAGAGGCCATTCTGGGCGGTCTGTACTGTTAAAGGCCATTTTTTTTCGATATTTTTAAGGAGTTGGTCTGATGTTTTACCACCAATATGATGATCAGCCTGCTTTTAAAACGAGGTTAACAAAATGACATGGCATAGGCTATTGCTTAGGTTTAGGGTTTCCAGGTCGTTGCTGTCGCTATTGGCTATTTTATTGCTTGCGGTTATGGTTTGCATTTTGGTGTGGCTGTGGTTCGATTATAGAATGAAACAGCTGGAAGATCGGCAGGAGCAACCCAGTTTTAAAGAGCAACCCAATTTTTGAGCCTTTCGCCAAGCTTTTACTTGCCGTTGCTAAAATTTTGAAAAAGACCAAACTTTCTTAGCGCTTATTTGTTTAAAAGATAATTATTTAACCAAAAGGTAAAAAACATGAAGTTAAAGCATATAGTGCCTTTATTGCTACTTACGGGGGTGTTGGCACAAGGTTGCGTAAGCAACAAAAAATACGCAGAACTGCAATCCAACAATACCAAATTGCAACAAAGTAACCAGGAACTGAACCAGCGCCTGCAAGACAGCGAAAAGGAAGTATCTGGGTCTAAAATCAGGATTAAGGGCTTGGAAGAACAGCTCGCCTCCGAGCGTTCTAACGTAGCTGCTTTGCAAACAGCGCTCAATAAATGCTTGGCTTCGAGCAATCAGGGAAATGTGAACATCTCCAAACTGGTTGATGAGATCAATAGCTCGAATAAATACATCCAGCAATTGGTTAATGCCAAAAACAAAAGCGATTCACTCAATATGGTGCTTACCAATAACCTAACCCGTTCGTTAAGCAGGGAAGAAATGAGCGATGTTGACGTGCAGGTATTGAAAGGCGTGGTTTACATTTCGCTATCCGACAATATGCTGTATAAATCGGGTAGCTACGAAATTTCTGACAAAGCTGGAGCCACCTTGGCCAAAATAGCCAAAATCATTAAAGATTACCAAGGCTATGATGTGCTGATAGAGGGTAACACCGATAACGTACCGATTAGCAAACCCAATATCAGGAACAACTGGGATTTAAGTGCGCTGAGGGCTTCGTCGGTGGTGCAATCGCTGCAGAACAATTATGCGGTAGATCCCAAGCGTTTAACCGCTGGCGGCAGGGGCGAATACAATACCGTGGCCAGCAATGATACCGATGCGGGTAAAGCCAGAAATAGGCGCACGCAGATTATTATAACCCCAAAACTGGATCAATTTATGGAGTTGATAGGTAAAGCCCCGGAAGCACCTGACAAGCCATAATCGATTTAATAGTTAGTTAATAGTTAAAAGCCTCCCGAAATTCGGGAGGCTTTTTTTATCTGTTGGCTTATGATTCGGCCGGAGTTTCTTTTTTGGCAGGTTTGGCTGCTTTTGGAGCGGCAGGTTTTTTAGGCGCCTGAACAGCTTTGGCTTCGGTGCTTGTAGCTACCGTTTCTTTTGGCTCGGTTTCGGGTTGTAGATCGAGCTCTTTAGACAATTCCTTGGCAAGCTTAATGGCGCTTCTTTTGATGGTTTTGTCTAGTTTCTTAGAGCTTTTTCCAAATTTGCCGACTACTTCCTGTAAAGCCTTGGTTAAATCTGCTTGAATATCTTTTTTGGCGTTCTTTCTAGAAATCTTTAGGAGCGTTTTTACTTTGTGCTTTTTCATGAAATCAATTAGGAGTTTTTTGTAAAATTAGGCTATTGAGCCTTTAAATCCATATTATGTTTATGTTAAGCGGACTTTTTGGAGTTAACATAGATTTTGTTTGGGTTAAAATAGTCCCTTCCTCCTGATGAGGTAAACCCCCAGTGCACTGGCGCCAAGCACCCAAGCCCAAGCATGGTCGTCGATGTCGCAATCCATTACATAGGTAGCCTGAAGACCGTCTACAAAACTTACCGAACAGCCGGTAAGTAATCCCGCAACGTTGGTATAGGAGCCAGGGCAAACCTTGCAGGCAACCGTGCCAGTGGCGGCCGTCCAATAGCAGGTGGCCGGATCGGTTAAGGTAACGTTTGGACTTGCATAATAAATAGGAGTAGAGCCAACCAAGAGCGCCAAAACCACATTTAACAAGCCCGGATCAACCTGCGAAGTGTAAAGTGTGTTATTGGGCAAAAGACAGCCCGTTTGGGCGTTGGCGTTTAAACTCAAACAAATTAAAAAAAGTCCTATTATGTACCTTAAACGTAGCATCAGCATTAATCTTATGCCTACAAATAACCATAGATAAGGCCATATTGTATACGTTCTTTTTGTTCAAGTTGGCGTCGTTTTTTAAAGTCTGAACAAAGCTGTTCATTAGGGTTTGTTCTTGTTCACTTTTTGTTTTTAAGGGTTTATGATGCTGTTGGAAACAATAGCCTGGAAACTGAAAAGATTGGAGTTGATCTTTTTCTCGTCGAGCAGGCAAAGCACCGTATATCGGTATTCGTTGGCCTTGTCTATGTCTTTTGTTTCCAAGTAGGTTCTGATCAAAACCTGATAGGCAATCATCTGAAGGGCCAAACAATGGTTTTTCTTATAGCGCTCTACACTTTCGTGGCCATGCAGCAGTGCCAGTTCATAATTGCCCTTGTTCAGGTATTGTTGAGCCAGTACCAATTGTTGCAAGTCTTTGGCGCAGGGGCTGGTATCGGGCCTGAGTGGGTGTTCGTGGATATGGTTCAATATGCGTTCCAGCTGGTCGGCTTTTTTGGTGTTGCCGCTGTTGGCATAGGCCAAGGCCAGTACATGGAGCATATAAATGGAATAATAGTCGGAAATAGACCCTGATTGCTTAAAATTCTTGATCGAATTGATCAGGTCAATCACTTGTGGCAAATTGCCGTTCAGCCAGTTTAGCAGCAACAGAAAGATGCTGCAGGCATATTGTGGCGCACCCGACATTTGCTCCAATAGCGCCTGACCATTGTTTTCGAGGTCGAATTGTACCCAAGCCGGGTCTTCGCTAATGTTTTCGCCGTTGAGCAGCTGCAATAGCAAAGCGCCAAATGTAGCGGGATGTACAGGCCAGTTTTTGAGTGGATGCGTTGCCGGGTCAAATTCTTCGATATGCTGTTGCAGTTTGCTGGCCTGCAGCGAAAAACTGTCGAAAATAAATACCATCGAATAATAAATGGCTTTTACTTCTTCGTCTTGGCTTATTTCGCTAAAAATTTTGAGCAGGTTGCAATAGCTCGGATCAATAAAATCGATTTCGGCAAACTTCCTGAGCAGTTCCTGATGGATATTATGTTTTTTAAGTCCGTTTAGGCTTTCGGGCTCGTTTTGAAGCTGGTAATTAAACTGCTCGGCCATAAATAGCATCAGCTGATTGGTTTCCCAACGGCCCAACTTGAGGTTCAAAATCGATATGATCGGATCGAAATCGCCATTTTTGATGGTAAAGAAGGTAGCCCATTTCAAAAGAGGGAGGGCCAGTTTATTGTTGCTGTAGCCCGAAACAATCGCCTCGAAAAATGCCGGGCTCATCTGGTCCTGATGACGTTCCAATGTTTCCTTGAACAAAAAGTACTCGAAAATATGTGGATGGATAAAACGGACCAGTTCTATCGGAAATCCGTGTTCGTGGTGTTGTTCTTCAATCAAAAGCCCGTCAAGCAGCAATTCCATGTAGGCATCCCTGAAAACCGTAAACTCGTCCATCAGCAGGCTCTTGTCTATCCGGTTGCCCTTCAAGCCATAGTCGCTCAATTGGATCAATTGCTTGCAAAGGATCAGTTTTTCTACCGAATGCTTAGACGAATAGATTTTTTTAGAGAGATGTTGTAGGGTCATTTCGTAGAAAACGAGATTGGTTCGGTACTCGTTTTCCGGATAAAGGCTTTTCAGCTCATAATAATAGGAGATGTGGAATGGATATTTGAGCTGGTATTTTAGTTCCGAATTAAGGCGCTTGCTAGGAAACGAACTGATTTTGCTGAACAAAATGTCTACTTCGGCCTCGGTAAATGTCGGTACGTTCGATTGTTCTATCGACCTGAAATAGCTTCCGGCAAACCATTTGCTTTTCAGGTAATGCGAATGACGGATGTTTTGATAAAAACGTTTCCAGGCGTAAGAGCGCATGCTCAGCACCAGTTTAATGGCCGGACTGCCCTCCAAGTCGCAAAGCATTTTGACAATGCTGTCGAATATTTTGGGTTTGAGGCCATTTCTTCTTAAAATTTCATGGAAGCCGTCGAAAATGAGCACCAATTTTTTGCCGTTTTTGGCATATTGTTCATTAAAATAGGTAATGATGTCTTTTTCTGTAGATAGCCCTAAGAGTTTTTGCAGGTCGGTTTCCAGGTTCTGCGATTCGGTCTCTACGTTAAAAACCCTTTCGGCGTGTAAGAACAGTACCACATCTTGCGCATATTTTGCACCGGGCTTAAGAAAGAGGTTTTGTACCAAGTGGCTAAGCAAAATACTCTTGCCATAGCCTGCCTGGGCAATAAAAGCCGTAAAAATATAATTGGACGAATAGAAATAGTTAAAATCGTGTTCGGCAAATTTCCTGTTGATGGTAAGGTGGTAGGGGATTTCGCTCTGCGTAATTACACGCTTGATGGTGCTTTCTGAAAGTGTTCTGGCCTTTGCAATCAAATAATCCCAATCCTTGTCGCCGGTATATGGACTGCCATTAATGGCGGCATCGGTTACTACGTGCGTGTCGTCGTTCTCTACATATTCTAAAAGGGTGTTGATGGTAAACTTGGAGAACTGATGGTGAATGGTGGCAAAGCCGAATAACCTTTTAATGGTGGTTTCGCTAATGCTTTTGTTTACTTTTTTGCTGATGGCTAATGCAATAACCTGGCAATCAGAAGGACAGACCACACGGATTCCAACTTTTTTTAGAATTAAATGCCTGAGTTCATCTAAAATAAATTGAGTCATTTTTTTAGCGTGTTGCAATCGATTTCACGCGAAGATAAGACTTAACTTAAAAGAAAATCAATGTTCAGAATTATAGCGCTATTCAGGACTTATCTGCCATTTTTGGTCAAAAAGTGCCCTAATGCGCTATAATAGAGAAATATGGCCTTGTTCAACTGGTTTTTGTTCGGTTGTGAACAATACAAAATGAATAAAATGAACAATGGCAGTATATGGCTGTGTTCTAATGAACAAGTCGAATGGCAAAGCAAAGTGGTTTGCTGCTTAAAATTGCATCAGAATAACGCAATATAATCCCTATTTTATGAAATCGATATCTACTTTTAACCTTCGGTCTATTAGATGGATCGCTTTTCTGCTACAAATTACCATTATAACGCTGCTATTTTCCAAATCGTATGCGCAAACCAGAATTTATGCCACAACTGCTACGGTAAAGTCTGCACAGGTAGACGATGCAACAAATGCAACAAATGGCAGCAATACTTTCGCTACGGTTAAATCGTACGGGGGTGCGGCGCTAGGTTTAGGCAAATATAGCGGAGAGCTGGAGCTTCAGTTTGCTTCAACCATACCGGCCAATACCACTACGTTTTTGCGCATTGACGGAGATGCCTCCTTACTCAATGTACTGTTGGGTGGCAATTTGGGCAGCGCCCTGGCATCGGTGGTCGGGAATGTAGCACTGGGCGACCATTATTTTGAGGTCGGGGCCCGGAACTCTTCCGGAAATACGGTGGTCTCCGGGATAAGTAGCTCAGGATTTGGAAATGCCGATCTGCGTCTGATTAAGGATGCGAACGGCTTTTTTTATTTGGCGATTACGCCAAGCCAAGCCTATGATAGGGTATACCTTAAAGATAGAACAGATGCTTTACTGTTAAGCTCGCCATATAGCACCAAAGTTTATTACGCTTTTTATACTTCGGGTACAACTGGTTGCGCCAGTGCATTTGCCACCAGCTATGAAGGCAGCGGCCTTACGGTCGATTTGTTGGGCTTGGGCAAGGCAGGGGTAACCAATCCTCAATTTGCCATTGATGCCGACCAGACCAATTTCTCTGAAATCAGTTTGGGCGCTTTAGGGGTTGCGGGTTCTATCAGTCAAACCGTATATTTCGCTATTCCATCGCAGGCCGGTGATGAGTTTAATATCCGGATGCGCGTTAATCCTGCTTTGTTGAGTGCCGGATTGCTGAACAATACCCAGGTAACCGCCTATAACGGCAATACGCAAGTATATACGACCAACCTGAACAATCTATTGAGCCTCGATTTGCTGGGACTGCTCAATGCCGGTCAGGTAACCAATATTCCATTTTCGCCTGGTCTGGCTTTCGACCGTGTAAAAATAACGCTCAATTCCTTGCTGAATGTGGGCTTAACCCAAACCATTAATTTATATGGGATAACCAGTACTGCACCAAGGCCAACGTTTACAGCACCACAGTCAAACGCAGTGAATGCCTGCTACAACAGTACAGCCGTGCTGGGCGCAACTACAGGTGCAACCAACGAGCTTCGCTGGTACGATGTAGCCGATGGTGGCAGTGCATTGGCCACCAGTGCAACTTTTACTACCCCTGCTTTAACAGCCAATACAACTTATTATGTGGCGGCCAGAAGGATTGGCTGTACAGATGAATCAGTAAGGGTGCCGATTGTGGTTACGGTTAATCCGCAAATTACTTTTGCCACGACTACCTTAGCCAATGGGACGATTGGTTCGGCCTATTCTAAACAAATTACGGCAGCCACCGGTGGCACACCAGCCTTTACTTATGCCTTGGCTGCGGGCAGTAACCTGCCTGCTGGTTTGGTGCTATCAGCCAGCGGACAAATAGGGGGTACGCCAACTGCAGCGGGTACGTTTAATTTTAATATTACGGCAACCGACAGCAAAGGCTGTACGGCTACGGCAGCTTATACCTTAAAAATAACGCCAACTTTGGTTTTGCCAGGGGCAAGCTTGCCTAATGGAACTGTTGGAACATTATATCCTACGCAGGTAATTCCGTTGGCTACGGGAGGAAGCACGCCTTATACTTATGTAGCCACCAATTTGCCTCCGGGTTTAAGCTTTAATCCGGCTACCCGGGAAATCACCGGCACGCCAACCCAATCGGGCACTTTTGTAGTGGGCGTTAATGTAACCGATGCCGATGGCAATACCACCACTACCAATTATACCGTTGTGGTAAAAGATCCATTGGTGCTGGCTACCACCACGCTTTCTGACGGAACGGTCGGCACGTCTTATCCAACCCAGATTTTGTTGCCTGCAACCGGAGGTACAACACCTTATACTTATTCGGTGAGCAACTTGCCTCCAGGATTGAATTTTAATCCAACTACGAGGGAAATCACCGGAACGCCAACAACGGCAGGAACTTATACGCTAACGTTAAATGCAAGCGATGCCGATGGAAAAACGGCTACGGCCAACTATACCATTAAAGTGGTTGATCCGCTGGTGTTGCCTGCCAAAACCCTGGCCGATGGCAATGTGGGTGTTGCTTATCCTACAGAAACCATTCCGGCAGCTACTGGTGGTACAGGACCTTATACTTATGTGGCCAGCAACTTGCCTCCAGGGTTGAGCTTTAATCCGGCTACCAGACAAATTACAGGAACGCCAACCCAATCGGGTAATTACAGTATCGGCGTAACCGTAACCGACGGCACGGGAAAAACCGCTACCAATACCTATCCGGTAAAAGTAATAGGAGCTTTATCGTTGCCTACAGCTACTTTGGCTAATGGTACCGTTGGTGTTCCTTATCCAACCCAAACCCTGCCGGCAGTAAGTGGTGGCACTGCTCCTTATACCTATGTGGCTACCAATTTGCCTCCGGGTTTAAGCTTTAATACCACAACAAGAGAAATTACAGGAACGCCAACACAAGGCGGAACTTATACTTTATCGCTAACTGCTACTGATGCAAATGGCAATAAGGTAAATACAGATTATACCATCACCGTTGGTGTCAATCAGCCAGTGGTAGCCAGCGCGACTATTTGTAGTGGCAGCGCAACCTCATTAAGCGTAAGCAACTTGCAGGCTGGTGTAACCTACAACTGGTATGGGCCAACCGGCAATACGCCATTGGCAACCAACAACGCCGGTGTATTCAATACCGGAACTTTAACCAGTACCACTACGTTTTATGTAGAAGCTGTTTCTGGAACAGCGGTGAGCGCACGTACTGCAGTTGCGGTAACCATTAATCCGGCACCAGCCGCGCCAGTGGTGACTACCAATAATCAGGTGGTTAACAGTGGCCAAAGCACCGTGCTACAGGCTACAGCCAATAGTGGCGATGTGATTAAATGGTACAATGTGGCTGCTGGTGGTACTGCATTGGGTACAGGACCAAGCTTTACTACACCTGCATTAACTACCACCACTACTTTCTATGCCGAAACCAGTAACAGTACAGGCTGCGTAAGCGCTAGCCGTACGCCAGTGGTGGTAACCGTATTAAATGGTCCGGTTAATCCGAATTGTAATGCGGCTACCAACCAAAACAGTGGTATCATTGGTGTTTGCGTATTGTGCAGCATCAGCGGTCCAGGAAATTCTACTGATGCCGACCTCACCAATTATACCAGGATCACCTTGGCAGTTGGCGTAGGCGCAACGGGCTATCAAAGGTTAATTTTCCCTAATGTTGGTTTGGCTACCGATAGCATCCGTTTAGACTTGGCAACGCCAACAGGTCTATTGGATCTATCGGTGCTGAGCGGAATCACCATCAACGTAATGAATGGTTCGAACGTGGTAACCAGCTACCAACTGAATTCGGCCTTAATAGATCTGAAACTATTGGCAGGCAATCGCTTTAAAGCAACTTTCGCTGCCGGACAGTCTTACGACAGGGTAGAAGTTAGGTTTGGCGCAACTGTTGCCGCCTTAAGCAGCCTTGATATTTATGGTGCCGAAATTATTTATCCTAAACCAACTGTAGCCGCTTCGGGCTTGAATATTTGTGCCGGAAGCACCACTACCTTAAATGCTACGCCAAATGGGGGCACTACCTTAACTTGGTACGATGCAGCCGTTGGTGGCAGCGTAGTTGGCAATGGGAACAGTTTTACAACTCCAGCACTGGCTACTACTACCACTTATTATATTGAAGTAAGCAAAGCAGGCTGTGCCAATGCCGAGCGTGTGCCGGTAACTGTAAACGTGGTACCTGTATTGGCAGTGCCTACTGTGGCCACTGTTCCTGCAAGTTGCGAAGGTTCTACTACGGTACTAGCGGTAACCAATCCTGATCCAACCCTCACTTATAACTGGTATGAAACAGCTGCTGGCGGAACCCCAGTGTTCAGCGGTGCTAATTTTACCACGCCGGCTTTAACAGCCACCAAAACCTATTATGTAGAAGCCGCCTTGTCGGGATGCGTAAGTGCAACCCGTGGCGCAGTTACGGTAACGGTTAATCCGCGTCCGGTAGCGCCACAGGTTCAGGTTTCTTCTTCAACCATTAGCCCAGGACAGACAGCCATCCTTACGGCAAGCTCTTCAGAAGCTAATGTGATATTTAACTGGTACTCGTCGGCTACAGCTACCGCACCAGTTTATACCGGCGCAACTTTTGTAACGCCGCCACTAACAGCTACCACTTCTTATTTTGTAGAAAGCACCAACACCTTGACCGGATGTAGCTCTGCAAGTCGTATTCAGGTAACGGTAACTGTTGATGGCAACGGATCGAGCAATCCGGTACCTTGCGAAGGCGCCATCAGCCAAATCAATGGGGTAACAGGCGTGGCCTTATTAGCGGGTGTATCTAATCCTAGCTTGGCCATTGACAACGATACGCAAACTGGTTCTACCTTATTGATGCCAGTAGGTGCCTTGGGCGCCTCGGTTTACCAAAGACTAGCATTTGGAAGCGTTTCGAATATTGGAGATACTGTTCGCGTCCTGATCAACTCGCCGGGCAAATTATTGTCGGCTAGTGTTTTGGGTACGGTTCAGGTATCCACCTTGAATGGGGGTGTAAGCAACAACGATGTGTTGCCAAGTAACAGTCCGCTCATCAGCTTAGAATTATTAAGTGGCAATACCCAAGCCTTGTTAACCTTTGTGCCTGCTGCCCAATTTGATGCGGTAGAAGTCAGGTTGAATTCAGGCGTGCTGGGTGCCTTAACTTCATTAAACGTAAACTATGCACAGCGTGTAATTGCAGCGCCAGAAGTAATGGCCGCTAACGTTACCGCCTGCCTAACACAAACTGCGGTACTGACGGTGAAAAATCCGAAAGCCGGATTAACCTATAAATGGTACGATGTCGCTGGCGTTTACCAAACCGGCAAAGACGGTGTAAGCTTTACTACACCTGCCTTAACTGCTGATACCAGGTATTTTGTAGCGGCTAGCAGTGCATCAGGTTGTGTAAGCTATAAAACAGCAGTTAACGTAACCACTACGCCGGCTCCTGCAGTTCCAGAGCTATTGGCCAGTAACGTCAATACCTGCGCAGGCAACAATGTGTTGCTACAGATTAAAAATCCAATCGCAGGCATTACTTACAAATGGTACGATGCTGGTGGTACTTATCAGGTAGGTAAAGATGGTGTAACCTTTACGGCTATCGCTGTTGTGGCCAATACCTCTTATTCTGTAGAAGCCGTAAATGCCTGTGGCTTGGCTTCGGCAACCAGAGCTACTGCCACCATTACTGTAGGCTCGGTAGATTTGCCGATTGTTACGCCTGCTGCTGTAACCGTGGCTCAAAACAGTCCGGCTATCTTAACCGCAAGTTCAAGCACTGCTGGTGCAACCTTTAGGTGGTACGACTTACCAGTTGGTGGCACTTTATTGGCCAGCACCGCCACTTATGTAACCCCACCTTTAGCTGGAACAACTACGTTTTATGTAGAAGCTACTGTTCCAGGTCCATGCCCGGCTTCTGGTCGTGCCTCGGTTGTGGTAACGGTTATTCCGAACGGAACAGAACCTACCCCTTGTGGTGCCGCTACGGTACAGCTTGCCGATGGCGTTACCGGTGTAGCTTTATTGGCCGGTGTTTCGAACCCAGGTTTAGCAGTCGATAACAATATTCAAACTGGTTCTTCATTGCTGATGCCGGTAGGTGCCTTGGGTGCCTCGGTTTACCAACGTGTAGGTTTTGCAGGTGGCTTGTCTAAGGTAGGCGATACCCTGAAAGTGGTATTGACCTCGCCAGGCAAATTGTTGTCGCTGGCCGTGTTGCCAACATTAACCGTAACCACCTACAACGGTGCAACCAGCAATAACGACGAAATGGTGGTAAACAATCCACTGATCCACTTGGAATTATTGAGCGATAACAGTGCCATCATCCTTACTTATGTACCAACCGCTGCATTTGATGGCGTAGAAGTAAGGTTAAATTCAGGATTAATAGGTGCCTTAACCTCAATCAACTTCAATTATGCACAAAGAATAAATGTAGCGCCTCAAGTAGCCGTTGCTACTGCCAGCGCTTGTCAAGGCAGTGCAGCTACGCTCAATGTTAAAAATCCTCAAGTTGGTGTAACGTACAGATGGTATCTGGAAACCGTTTATCAAGCTGATGGAACTACCTTCAACACACCAACTTCATTGGTTGCCGGTACCTACAACTATTATGTAAAAGCTTTTGTAAATGGTTGCGAGAGTGCACCTACCAAAGTGGTCGTTACGATCTTGCCTCCACCTGCGCCACCAACTCCAATTGCTGGAAACCCAACCACTACCTGTATCAATTCGCCGGTAACCTTGGGCGTACAGGCTGTAGCAGGTGTTACCTTTAACTGGTACGATGCCAGTGGTAACCTGTTGGTATTGAACAATAGCAATTATACTACGCCAGCCAACTTGGCCGCCGGTACTTACGATTTCTTTGTAGAAGCCGTAAATAGCAACAGCTGTGCCAATGCAAGCCGTACAAAAATCACCATTACGGTTAAACCGTCGGCCACTGCTGCTGATGTACAGGTAAGCGGTGTGAACAACATCTGCAGTGCAGGTACCACTACTTTAACGGCAAGTTCAACCACGGTAACCAATCCGGTATTTATTTGGTACAGCGATGCGGCCTTAACCAATGTGGTTTCTACACAGGCTACGTTTACTACTCCGGCACTTTCGGCTACCACCACTTATTATGTAACCGTAAGTGGCACCAACAAATGCGCCAATGCTCCAGCAGATGCCAAAACGGTAACCATTACCATTAATCCTTCGGCTACTGCGGCCGACATTAATTTGGCAGGTGTAAGTACCATTTGCGCAGGTTCGACCGTTTCGTTGACCGCAAGCTCAACTACGGTAACCAATCCGGTGTTTACCTGGTATAAAAATGCAACCTTAACCGATGTAGCCTATGTAGGCGCTAATTTTGTTAGCCCTCCTTTAAATGGTAACACCACTTATTATGTAACCGTAAAAGGCGATAACAAATGCGAAAACAAACCAGCAGATGCACAGGTGATTACCATTACGGTTAATCCGTTGGCTACTGCAGCCGATATCCTGGTAAGCGGACCAACCAAAGTTTGTTCAGGTAGTCCAACTACGCTCAATGCAAGCTCAACTACGGTAACTAACCCAGTATTTACCTGGTACAGCGATGCCGCCTTAACCAATGTGGCTCATGTTGGTGCCGATTTTACAACGCCACCGTTAAGCAATACCACGACTTATTATGTAGTGATTAAAGGCGATAACAAGTGTACCAATGGCGTTGCCGATGCGAAAGCTGTAACCATCACTGTTAATCCATACGCTACTGCGGCCGATATCAACCTGAGCAACATGACCATTTGTGCCGGAAATTCGGTAAGCCTCATGGCTTCGAGCTTTACGGTAACCAATCCGGTATTTACCTGGTACAGCGATGCCTCGTTAACCTCGGTGGTATTTGTAGGACCAACCTACCTGATCCCATCTTTAAGCAGCACTACTACATTTTATGTAACCGTAAAAGGCGACAACAAGTGCGAAAACAAAGCCGTTGACGCCAAAGTAGTTACGGTAACCGTAAATCCATTGTCGGGCATGACCGATATCATCTTGACTGGAAATACAACAGTCTGCAACGGATCTGCAGCGGTTATTGCCGCCACCAGTCCAACGGTAACCAATCCGGTATTTACCTGGTATGCCGATGCGGCCCTCACCAATTTGATTTACATTGGCCCATCGTTTACCAGTCAGCCGTTAAGTGCTACCACTACCTTCTATGTAACCGTAAAAGGCGATAACAGCTGTGCCAACAGCCCGGGTAGCGCCAAGGCCATCACCATTACGGTGAAACCAGTTGCCGATGCATCGGATATTACCGCCAATAATGCTACCATTTGCCAAAACGGTACCGCTACGTTAGTGGCCAGTACCACTACGGTAACCAATCCGGTATTTACCTGGTACAACGATGCTGCCCTTACTTCGGTTGCGTTTGTTGGGGCTTCGTATACTACCGGAGCACTGGCTGCTACCAAAACTTATTATGTAACCGTAAAAGGCGATAACAAGTGCGAAAACAGCAGTTCTACCGCTAAAATGGTAACGGTAACGGTTAATACGGCAGCCACTGCGGCCGATATCAACCTGAACCCGGCCACGGTGAATATCTGTGGTACCGGTACGGCCACCATCACGGCCAGTAGCTTAACCGTAACCAATCCGGTATTTACTTGGTACACCGATGCTTCGTTAACAAACGTAGCCCAAATAGGTGCCGTATTTGTAACGCCAACATTAAGTGCAACTACCACTTATTATGTAACCGTAAAAGGAAGCAACAAATGCGAAAATACCCCGGCAAATGCCAAAACCATTACCATAACCGTGAGGCCAAATGCAACGCCTGCCGATATCTCGGTAACGGGTACAACCACCATTTGCGAAAACAATACCACTACGCTTACCGCGAGCAGTGCTACGGTAACCAATCCGGTATTTACCTGGTACAGTGATGCCGCTTTAACCAATGTGGTTTCTAACCAGGCTTCGTTTACCACAACGGCACTAACGGCCAACACCACTTATTATGTAACCGTAAAAGGCGATAACAAATGTGAAAACGTGGCCGGAAACGGAAAAGTAGTGGCCATTACCGTAAACCCTCGTCCGGTAAATCCAATTGTATCTAACACTGGAACAAGTATTTGTGCTGGCGATGGAACTACCTTAACCGTACAAAATGCCGATCCGACAGCTACCTACCAATGGTTCGATGCTGCGGTGGGCGGTACAATGGTAGGAACAGGTGCAACATTTAACATCTCCATTTTAAATACCACCACCGATTATTACGTACAGGCAGTAAGCGCCAATGGTTGTGGCAATGCCAGTGGCAGGGTTAAGGTAACCGTAACAGTTACCCCAAGGCCAACCACGCCGGTAGTAGCTACCAACAACGTCAATGTATGTATTGGCAATAGTACCGTATTAAGTGTAAGCAACCCGCAAAGTGGCGTAACCTATACTTGGTATAACGCAGCAGTGGGAGGTACCGCAGTAGGCAGTGGCGCTAGTTTCACTACGCCAGCTATTGCGACCAATATAACGTACTATGTAGAAGCAAGCACTGGCTCTTGTATTTCTCCTGCCAGGGCGCCTGCAGCTATCATCGCCATGCCGGTACCGGTGGCGCCAGTTGGCGTATCGGCCAACAACAACCCGATATGCTCAGGCAGTACCGCGGTATTAAGTGTGAACAACCCTGATGCCAACCTGGTTTACAGATGGTATGCCAACAGTTCGGGTGGCGCTATGCTTGCCGAAGGAAACAGCTTTACCACACCGGCCTTGAATGCTACTACAACTTATTATGTAGAAAGTGTTTCGAAAGCAGGTGGCTGCGCAAGCAACTCGCGTACCGCCATTACGGTCAATGTATTGCCAGTGTTGGCCATTCCAGTAGTGAGGGTAGAAAGCACGACGGCCAATAGCATAACCTTTGCCTGGAACGCGGTAGCTGGAGCTACGGCCTACGAAGTTTCGCTCAATAATGGCAATACTTGGGTATCGCCAACCGGCGGACCTACCGGTACAACTTATCAGGCCTTAGGCTTGCAACCTGGACAAAGCGTAACCATTGTAGTAAGGGCCAAAGGTCAGATCGATTGCCAAACCAGTGCCAATTCAGCACCGGTAACCGGCACCGCCAGCAATCCTTTTGCCAACGAGCTTTACATACCGAACACCTTTACGCCAAATGGCGATGGCAAGAACGATATCTTCTATGCCTACGGCAACCTGGTGAGCAAGTTTAACATGAAGATCTATAACCAGTGGGGTCAGTTCCTGTTCGAATCGAACTCGCTCACCACCGGATGGGATGGAAGGTTTAACGGCACCATGCAGCCAAACGGAGTTTATGTGTATACCATCGCAGTAACCTTTGCTGATGGCACCACTAAGACTTATAAAGGAACAATAACATTGCTCAGATAGCATTAAACAAAATTGTGAAATGGTTTTACCTAACAAGAAACACATGAAATACGTAAGAATAGTAATGCTGGCATTCGGACTAAGTTTTGGAGTACAGCAAGCACAAGCACAGATAGATCCACATTTTTCGCAATATTATGCTAACCCGCTTTGGCTAAACCCGGCCCTGACCGGGGTTACCGATGGCGATTATCGGGTAAATGTAAATGCCAAGCAACAATGGGATGCATTGAGAAACGGCTACCTCACCGCTGGTGCCTCTTTTGATATGGCTCCCGTTAAAAACCTGTCGCTGGGCGGTATCATCATTAACCAGAGGGCAGGCGATATTGGCTATAACCAGCTCAGCGCCTTGGCTTCGGCGGCCTATCGCATTCGCTTTGGCCAAAGTGGCGAGCAGATTATCAATTTCGGGATGCAGGCCGGTATCATCAGCAAGAGCCTCGATATCTCTAAAATCACCACAGGTAGCCAGTACAATCCTATACTAGGTTACGATCCGAGTATGCCTATGTCTGACGATATTTCTTCGTCGAGCTATGTGGCGCCAGATATCAATGCCGGTATCATGTTTTTTGACGGCAGCACCAATAAAAAAGTAAATGTTTTTGCCGGTGCCAGTGTATCGCACCTTACCAGGCCCAAAGATAAGTTCATAGCCGGCGATAATCCGCGCCTGCCTATGCGCTTTACCGGACATGGCGGGGCACGCATCAAGGTTAACAATATGTTGGATATCACGCCCAACTTCATTTACCTGAAACAAGGAAATGCCCGCGAAATTGCGGCCGGTGCCTATGCGCAGATGATGCTCAACGCCGAATCGGATATTTTGTTCGGGTCGAACTATCGCGTTGACGATTCGGCAATTGCTTTTTTAGGGGTTCATTTTAAAAGCATGGTTATCGGGGTAAGCTACGACTTTAATACCTCGAGCCTCAACAAGGCAACAGGCGCCAGGGGCGGCTTGGAACTTTCTGTATCGTTTACCAGCAGAAAAGGTATTGTTGGCCCTAACTTCTTCTGTCCACGACTTTAATTTTTTGAGATATGCGCTATTTAAAAACAATTTTGATCCTATGTTGCAGCCTTTCATTTGCCCAGGCCCAGATGACAACAGATAACAAGAGGGTAGCCGATGTCTACTTCATTAACAAAGAATATTATGCGGCCTCAGAATATTATAAGCGGGCGCTGCAGATATCGCCAGACAGTGCAGGCTTCGTGGTGCCTTATGGCTTCGAAAAGCGGATACAGGAAGAAAGTCCCCGCAAAGACGATTACGAGTATGCCGTATTTCAGCTGGCCACTTCGCTCAGGCTGTATAAAAATTTTAAGGATGCCGAAAAATGGTATGTAATCGCCAATGGCTTCAGTAATCCCAAGTATGCGCTGAGTGGTTATTGGTATGCCGAATGTTTGCGTGCCAATTTCAAGTTTGACGAGGCCATTACCGCTTTTAATGCCTTTGTGAACAAGTACAACGTAAACGATGGCTATAAAGAAAAAGCTAGGACAGAAATCGAGTCGTGCAGGTTTGCATTGAACGAAATCAAATATCCCAGGCTCTTCAAACTAAACAGGCTACCGGCCGAAGTAAATACGGCGGGTTCCAATTATGCGCCTGCAGTAGGCAACCAGACTTTTTATTTCACTTCGTCGAGGCCGGTAAGGACCAATGGCAAACCCGAAGTACTTTCTGGAGGTAACAGCAGGGTGGTGAGAAAAGACAACCCTTATATCAATGCTATTTATGCAACCTCGGCCAAGCCAGAAAGCCCAGACGCCGAAGTAAGCCGGGTAGGCGTTAACGTTAAGCAGATGGAAGTGGCGGCACCTACATTGCATCCCAACGGAGGCTTTATGTATTTTACCGCCTGGATTAACAAGGAAGACAAAAAACGCAGCATTTACGTATCTAGCCGTATGGCCAATAATCAATGGTCTGATCCGGTAGCTTTGGGTGGCGAAATCAACGTGAATGGCTTCAACTCCATGCAACCTTATATTACCAAAGATGGCAAATACCTTATCTTCGCTTCCGATAGGCCGGGAGGTTTTGGCAAATACGATTTGTGGTATGCCATCATCAGGCCCGACGGCACCACCGGTAATGCCATGAACATGGGCGATAAAATCAATACCAAGGAAGACGACGAGGCGCCTTACTATAATCCTAAAACCCGTAAGCTGCTTTTCAGCAGTACAGGCCGCATTGGCATAGGCGGTTTTGATTTTTATGAATCAGAAGGCGATTTTACCGATTGGACCACGCCAAAAAACATGGGCTATCCTTTCAACTCGGCCAAAGACGATATGTACTTTACGCCAACAGACGACGAAGACAAGGAAGGCTACATCAGCTCCGACCGCGAATCGCTATGCTGTTTGGAAATCTTCAAAATCAGGAGAGAAACCTTAACCATCAGTGGCAAGCTGATCGATTGCGCCACCTTAAAACCATTAGAAGGTGCCACTGTTACCATTACGGGTGCCGATTTTACCGAGCAAACCACTACTTCCGACCAAAATGGCATGTACCGATTTGGCATCAGCTCTAACCGCGGTTTTCAGGTCAATGCGGTAAAAGACAGCTATTTTGCCAAAAACATCAGCTACAGTTATGAACAGCTGGCCAGTGTCGACACCCTAAAAAGTGCAGAGCTCTGCCTAACGCCGTTTAAGGTGAACAAGCCTATTGTGCTGAATAATATTTTCTATGAATTCGATAGTGCCGAACTGACCGATTCGTCAAAGGTTACGCTTAACTATTTGTACGATTTGATGGTGGATAACAAGAACATCGAAATCGAATTGGGCGCCCATACCGATAATATCGGCACAGAGGCCTATAACCTCGACCTGTCTAACCGCAGAGCCAAATCGTGCGTCGATTATTTGGTAAGCCGGGGCATCGCACCAGAACGCATGACCAGCAAAGGCTACGGCTTTAGCATGCCGGTGGCCCCCAATAAATTGCCCGATGGCAAAGACAATCCCGAAGGCAGGGCGCTCAACAGGCGTACCGAGTTTAAGGTAACCAAGAAATAGTTAGTTAGTTGATAGTAATAAAAAGAAAAAGGAGATTCACATCTCCTTTTTTTATGACTAAAAATTATTGGTTAAATAAAAGAGGTTGACTTGAATACCGGCACGTTTACCTGTTTGCTATCAAGCAGGTTGAGCTTGTGGTAGCTGTATTCCTCTACTTTCTCGTCGTCTTTAAGCTCTTTATAAATGCTGATGATGAGGTTGTAGGTAAACAGTTCGTTAATGGCCAAGTCGTTGCGCTTGTAGATTTTAATGCACTCGTGCGCATATTGCAGCGCCGTGGCGTAATCCTTTCTGTTTTTGCTCTGTTCGGCTTTTAGCGATAAAAATACCGATTGTGCATACAGCGTTGGATTTACCCTCGATTCGTCGGCGTACAGCTGTGTCAGTATTTTCTCCATTTGGTCTGTCTTTTTGCTAGGATTTGTTCGTGCACAAGCCTGGGCCATCAGGTTGAGCAAATAGATGGAGAAGAATTTACGCGTTTTCATCAGCTTCGGATGCTCCCGCAAAATAGCCGATATGATTTTTGTGGCCTCTAATGGCGAGCCATAAAACAGGTTGAGCAAGAAAATCAGCAAGTAACTGATCACTTGTCGCATGTCGGGCAGTTCCTTGTTCCTGATGCCGTTTATTTTGCCGCCATACTTAAAATCCTCTATCTTTTGCAGGTTTTGGTTTTCGGCAATGGCAACGTCTTTAATGCGCAGGTAAATCAGCTTAATCGTTTCGTAGGGATTGATGTCCCAGTTTTTCGCTTCGCATTTTAGGCCTTCCATTTTTTCGAGTCGCTTCAGTATTTTGGCCTGGTTCAGGCTCAGGCAATCGAAAATAGCCAGGATGGCATGGTAATAAAGGGCGGTTTCTTCGCTGTCGGCAACATCGATCAAACATTTAACCGCATCCTTGTAGTACGAATCGATAAAATCAAAATGGATAAACTGCTTCATCAGCAATTTGTGCAGCTGCTGTTCCTTGATTTGCTGCAACAGGTTCGGATCCTTCTTGTTTCGGTAATTGAGGTTTTCGGCAATAAAGTAAATCAGGTAGTTCTTTTCGTAATTGTTCAGCTTAAGGTTAAGCACGGCGTCGATTTCGCGGAACTTGTTGAGGCGTACCAATAGCCTTACCGACCATTGCAAAAGCTGAAACCGCACATGGTTGCCCACATACTCCTGATGCACCAGCTCAAAGAAACGCTCGTCCATTTGCTGGTTAAACAGCTCGTACAGTTCGGTAAATAAGAAATATTCGAATACATGGGGCTGTATAAAACGTACAAATTCTGACGGAAAGCCGCTTTTAACATGTTTTTCTTCCATCAATATGCCATCGGTGAGCAGTTCCATGTAGGCATTCTTAAAAACAGGCAGTTCCTTGATCAGGTCGGTTTTGGTTACCGAGTAGCCCCGCCGACCGTAATTGGTGAGGTGGATGATCTTTTTGCAGAACAACACCTTTTCCGTAGCATAGGTCGAATTGTAAATTTTTTCCTGGATAAAGCGGGAAATGATTTCGTAATGGATAATATTGGTATACGAATCAAAGGCGGGATATTCTTCCTTCAGCTGATAGTACCACTGGATCTGGAACGGGAATTTGAGCTGGGCTTTCAAACTGTCGCTGATCTTGGTAAAATCGAGCGGGCTCATTTTCTGGAAAATCTGTTCAACCTCTATTTCGGTTAGTGGCGGAACGTTTGAACTGTCGTTGAGGTTAAAATAATTGCCTGGAAACCATTTGCTCTTCAGGAAATAAGAATAGCGCATCTTGTCGTAAAAACGGTTCCAGGTGGTCGAGCGCATGCCCAGTATCAGTTTGATGCTTTCATGCTGGTCGATATTGGTTACCAGGCTGATGATGCTTTCGAATACTTTTTGCTTGGTGGTTTTGTTGATGACCAGTTCAGAAAAACCATCCAGGATGATGATGAATTTGTGGCCATGTTTAAGCCACTGGTCGTTAAAATAGGCAATAAGATCGGTGTGTTGGGGCAAACCAATCCTGGTTTTGATGCGTTCTTCGAGGCTTAGTTCTTCCAGTTCTTTGTTAAACAGGTAATCTGCGTTTAAAAAGAGTACGATATCCTTTTTAAAGGGCGCATCCTCGTCTATAAACATCTGTTGTACCAAATGGCTCAGCAAAATACTTTTTCCATAGCCCGGTTGCGAAATAAAGGAAGTAAAACTGTACTTGCTCGAGTGGAAAAACATGAGATCGTGCTTGGCAAACTTGCGCGCAATGGTCATTTCGTAGGGAACGCTGCACCTGTTGCGGATGTTCTGCAGGGTAAAGTAGGTAATGCGCTGCGCCCTGGCCCGCAGTTGTTCGAAGGCATCTTCGGGCACCTGTTCTAGATCGAGTGCCTTTTTGCCGATGTTCTGTTCATCGGCCATGCCTACATATTCCATCAGGGTGTTGATGGTAAACTTTGAAAATTCGTGTTTGATTTCGGCAAAACCGAAGAGCCGTTTGATGGTGGTTTCGCTGATGTTCTTTTTGAGTTCCTTCTGAACAGAACTGGAAATTATCCTGCAATCGGAAGGACTAATGACCTTTATGTTCGTTTTGATGAGGATAAGCCGTTTTAATTCTTGTAAGAATAGGGGATTTGGCATAAGGAGATACGTTATTTTTGAGCTTTACCACTAATATACCATTATAAAATGCAAAAATTAAATGCGAAAATGAACAAAGAAAACGGCGTTTTTGAGGCGTGGGTGGACAATGAACAGATTTTCAGTGTTTTAATGGGCATTCAGAACGATTTTTTAATTCTGAATTAAATTTTTTGTGTAAAAAAAATGAACATGATGAACGAAAAGAATGGCTCTGCGCTTTGGAAAGGCGTTTTGTCAAAAAAATGATCCTTTAAAAAAGTTTAATCCTGAAATAAAGCCTTTCTATCCCGAAATTACCCCTGTTCGTATAAGAAAGCGTTAAAAATAAAGCCGATTTGCAATATTGACCAATAAATTCCATCTCAAATTTACTGTGTTATGAATATTCAACTTGGCCAAATCTTAAAGAAACTGAGAAAACAGCAAAATCTCAACCAGCAAGAGGTTGCGAATTATTTATTTGTAAGCAGGCCTACCTATATCAGGTATGAGAGAAATCTGGTAGAAACGCCTCTGTCGAAGCTTTTTGCCTTGTCGTCTCTTTATAATTTTGACATGGTTGATTTGGTTAAGCTTATCGATTCGTGCCGCCCGATAGAAGACCTGGATACGATGCTGGCCGATATCGATCCCGATATCTCCTTCAAGCGTTCATAAGTCAAACGCCCATCCCTTTCCCACTTGCTTATACGAGCACTTGTTTTGGCTATATCAGTCGGCCGTTTTAACTGATAAGAAATAAATAAAGTTGCATAATACAGCTATTTTGTACATATTTAGAGGGATTATAAACTAGAGATGTACAAGTGCATTATAATTGACGATGAGCAACATGCGATAGACGGACTGAAAAAATACATCGATTCGGTACCCGAGCTTACGTTGATTCAAAGCTATACCGATCCGTTAAAAGCCTTAAAATCCATTACAGAAGGCGAAGCCGTAGACCTGATCCTCATGGATGTTGATATGCCCAAAATTACAGGCATAGAACTTTCTAAGGCCATCAGAAGCAAAACAGACAAGCTGATTTTTACAACTGCGCATACCAAGTACGCCTACGATGCCTTTGAGGCCGATGCAGATGCCTTTTTGTTGAAGCCTTATACGCTGGGCAAGTTTGTAATAACGATTAACAAATTATTTCCAGGCGAAAAACAAGGCGATGCCGTGATGGAAAAAGAGGATTTCTTTTTTGTGAAAAGCAAGGAAGAAAGTCCCAAAATCATCAAAATCAAGTACAAAGACGTTATTGCCGTCGAGAGCAAGCTCAACTACGTGATGATCCATACGGCAACCAAAAACATATTAACCTACATGTCTTTGACAGAAATGGCCAAAATATTGAACAACAACGATGATTTTATCCAATTGCACCGAAGCTTTATCGTGAGAAAAGACCACATGGAAAGCATCGATGGGAATACCATTAAAATGATCAATGGTGTCCAGATTACGGTTGGCGACCATTACCGCAAGGAATTTACCGACTTTATCAACGTAAGATTGATCAAGGCGGGAAAGAAGAACTAATCCCGCCAGTCAATTTTATTTTTGGAAAATCCCTGTTAAAGAACTTGTGGCAGTCATAGCAGTGGTAGGATCTGTATCAACGGTTGTACCCCTGCCTGTGGCCGCTTTAACAGATTTGTAAACAAACAATGTATTTGAGCTGATTTTTAGTGCTTTGCGTTTCATAATATTTAAATTTTTATTGAAACTAGCCTAGTATGTTGTGCTCAAGAAGAAACTTATATAGAAAGGATAATATCCTATACAAAAAGGTATAAAATATGGAAAGAACTAAGCTCAACTGGTTTGCTGCAAACAGGATCCACATCCTGGTCTGGATACTGTTTATTTTTTACGAAGCCATTATCATCGGCATCCTCTACAACTTCTCCAATCCGGTTACCTATATCCTGCATTATTCCATCAATATCCTTTTCTTTTATGTACATGCTGATTGGGCCATGCCCTGGAGTACCAAAGACCGCCTAAACGCGATATGGAAACTGCCTATTATAGTGGTGGTGCAACTGTGCATTTATGTGCTTTTGCACTATTTGGCCGATGAATTTTTGATTTTGATCAAAATTATCAAGTGGAACGGACCTTATAAGCTCGATTCTACCTTTATGCTGAAGAATTTTTATCGGGGCATTTATTTTATGGGTTTTGCCACGGGCTATTATTACATCAAAACCTATTTGAAAGAGCGCAAAAAAACAGAGGAACTAGAAAGGGAGCGGCTAAACAACATCATCTTGCAACAGCGCATTACACAAGACCTGGTGCAGGCGCAAAATGCTTTTTTAAAGGCGCAGATCAATCCGCATTTCTTGTTCAATACACTTGATTTTGTTTACCACAACGTGAATGCGCACTCTCCGCTTGCCGGCGATGCCATTATCAGGCTGTCGCAGATGATGCGTTATGCCATCGATTCGGAGCAGGTGGATGTTCGCTTGGGCGAAGAAATAGAGCAAGTAGAAAACCTGCTCTATCTAAATCAGGTAAGGAAAGACAAACCGCTCAATCTCGAATTTTCTTATACCGAAGATGTTAAAAAGCTGCATCTCATTCCCTTGGTGTTGCTTACCCTGGTCGAAAACATCTTTAAGCATGGCGATTTAAGCGACGCAGCACATCAAGCCCAGATCAATGTAGCGGCGGTAGAAGATACTTTTTACCTCGAAACAGATAACCTCATCAATCCGAAACCAAGCAGCCACAGCAATAATTCAGGCTTGCTCAACATCAAGCAGCGTTTGCAATATGCCTATGGCGAAGACGTTGATTTTAGCTATGGCGTAGAAGACCAGAACCATTTTGTGGTGAGGCTGTTTATTCCACTGGCAAAGCTGCAAGTGCCCGCTTCGTCTGCAACGCCCTTAACAGGTAATGATAAATAATGGTTTCGTGTACCCGCTGATCGTTGCTAAAAAGCCGATTGACGTGCATGTGGATCAGGTCGGTAAGCAATCGCTTCTTGTCTGCTTCGTTGCTGCAGCTGCGCATCAGCATTTTAAAGTGTTTAAGCAGTGCTTGTTTGGCCAATTTGGGCAAAGGCATTTTTAATTCGGCCGCCCTCTTCTTAAAATCGTTAAACTCGCTGTTGATGCGTTTAAAATTATCCACGTCGATGTTCATTTCCAATGCAAAATTCTGGGCTATTTCCTTTGCAAATGCAAGCTGGTCGTTAATATTTGGAATGGCCTGTGCATAAAGCTCTAATAATAGGGAGAGCGTAGCCAGGTAAAGCTTTTCGTTATCCTCGCTTTTGCCGGTTAAATAGAGGATGTAACGGCTGTCGGCACAAAAGTATTGCTCTACCAGATCCATTCTGGTTGCGCCATAGCGCTCGGTTTCCTTGTGGTAGGTCCTAATTTTGTAATCCTGGATCAGCCCGAGTGTTACTTCATTGGCAATAAGTTCCCTAAATTCGTTCAATACTGCATAAGCATCGGCTTTTTTGTACAGCTGTACCCTAAAGCGAAGGTGCGAACTAGGCTCGTTGTACCTGATGAAAAACCATTTTCTGAATTGCTGCTGGTTGTTTTTTAAAAACGGACGGATAAAATGCTGCAAAACCATATTGCTTCGGCTCGGGTGGAGATAAAGCTCAAAGTAAAGCCATTCTCCGCCAGGCAATTCCAAAACGGGTGGATGGGTTTCGTTGGGGCGTGCCTTTCCGATGTTTGCATAAGGCCTGTAAATGGTTTCCTGATGCGTAAAACTGGCAATAAACTGGGGCAGAAATGCCTTGCCGGTTTCGCTATGTACAACCGATGTGTGGTCGATTAAGCCCTCCTGAATATAAATTTCCTGCTCGCAACATTGTTTGCCGTACAATATAAAGGCCTGCAGGTCTTCGTCATTTGCCGGGTCGAAGCATAAAATATTGTCGCTGGTGCCGGCTTTAAAAATGCTATCGATCTGATTGGTAGCCAGCCAATCTTTGAGGTGTTTTAAAGCGACTGTGGTTTGCTTCTCCTTAAAAAAAGCTGTCGGTATCAACCAACTTGCCGGCGAAAGGATGATATCTTTAAAACTTACCCGCGGATAATGGGCCAGGTGCGGAAAGAAATCCTGTAGCTTAAAATTCAGGTTGCCATATAAGCCCTGGTATTGCAAATCGCATAATAAACGGTAGGCAGAAAGATCAGAACGGCTATAATTGTAGGCGGAAGGTATTCTGGGAATTAATCTTTTGTTGAGTCGTTTGGAGCGCAGCACGATTTCCTGCCCGCAAATAGAAACCAAGATGTCGTTGAGGTCTAAGGGCTGTGCACTTGCCGACCAGGTTAATATGGGCAGTTCGTGGTCGTACAGCATTTTGCGACGGTTTACATTGTCAACCCGCTGTTCGGCCTGATAAGCCAAATCAAAAAAAAGTACATCGGGATTAGCTTCTTTTTCAAGCTGTGCCAATTGCTGGCCATAATTTTCTATTTGTTTGTTGGCCAGTGTAAAACGACCTAACAGTGCATTTGCGGTACAGCCCCCGATTTGGGTAATCACCGGATTGCCCTCAAAAAGATGAAAAATCAGGCTAAAAGAATTAGACAATTGCAAAGCACTTGTTGGGGTGTTTTCCTTAAAATTCTCCAACTGGATGGGTGCTTTGCTCATCATTTGGTTCAGCAAAAAATGTTGTAGAGGACCATAGGCAATCTGTAAGGTGCCGTTGCCTTTTTGCTGACCTTCCTTAATATTGGCAATCAATTTGTCTTGCTGGCGCTGCTGCTCAAGCTGGCTGTAGCCTATGCCTATTTCGGGGTCCATGGCAACGGCTAGGCTAACCTCTTTTTGTTCGAATTTTTTGAGGAAGGCCTGTTTAAAATCGCTTAAATCGCAGTTGATGGCCGGTTGGAGGTGTTGCGTAAGAAAACCGACGAGCTCTGGCAGCTGTTTAAGGTATTGCTGCTCAAAGGCTCCATTGACGAGTTTGCGTTCGGCAATGATGTATTCGCTGGGCAAGCGCTTGGCCTGTTGGTTTATCCTGCTGAAATAATCTTCACCAGTAATGTTCGGAAAGGCATCGGTGCAGATCAGTTGCAGGTCGATCAGTTGCATCAATAACTGGTTGGTATTGCCCTTGTCCATTTCAAATTGTTGCCACATCAGCTCGTGGAGGGTGTGGAGCGGTGTGGGATAGTGGCAATGTTCAAGCAGTGTTTCCAGTTCGGGCATGCGCGCTACGGCGGCCAATTCAAACCCCTGGTTTTTAGAACATACATACCTGATTTCTTCGCCGATTAAATAGAATGAGGAATTACTTAAATAGTATTTGGAATATTTGAAAGCCTTTTTTACGTTTTGGGTGTATATTTCTTTTTGGCTCCAATCGATAAAGTGATGGGGATAAATGGCTTCGCTGATTTGGATAGGCCGTGTTGGCGCCTTCGCTACCGGAATAGGTACAACAGTTGCAAATGTTCCAAATGGAGTGGCCCTATATTTGGCCCGATTAAAGTATTTCCAAATGGTAAAGCGGGCTTTTTCGGGAAGTTTGGCAATTTCGTCTGCTTCGAGGCTTGCAATGGTTTGGTAAAAAGCTGGAGAAGATTCGTTGATTTTCTCTTTCAGTTCTTTCCATTTGTCTTCAAGACGGTCTGTTATTCCGAACGCAGGGGTGCGGCATAGAATAAGTTCATTAGGGCTAATTTTCATGATTGCTAAGTCATTTTATTGAACGGTAAAATTACTAGAGTTGGCTTGTGTAAAGGGCAGATGGAGGACTCGTGTTATAACAAAAGGTTGTATCGGATCATGATTGAGGATTGTAAATTCCTTGATACAATATTAATGTTAAATTTAGATGATTAGCCCGTAGCTTGCTAAACAGAGATAGGTATGACAAATCACTACCGCTTTTGCAGTCTGCTACGTGTAGAGAATTAGCAGTAAGCTTTGGTTACGAAACAATCAAAAAAAGCGCACCGACTGGTGCCGATGCGCTTGACTGTTAAGCCTAATTTTGCTCAATGATGCCGTATTGTATTTCCCTGTCGGGTATGGGAAAAGTATATTTCTTGTCGTTGGGTGGCAGCGTATAAGTTTTCCCGCCGTAAGTCCGGGTTAGGGTAATGGCCAATTTGGGGTCTTGGTTCAATCGCCGAAGATCGGTCCAGCGAAGGCCCCGGCCGACCAGTTCTTTACGCCGTTCTGTGAGGATAAGGCTCAGTGCAAGGCTTGCGGTGCCGGCACTTTGGTTAACGTAAGTGCCCGTTTTCCAGCGTTTTTGCAACAAGGTGTTCAATTCGTTCATCGCTCCCTCAATATTGTTGCGCCTGGCTTTGCATTCGGCACTGATGAGGTAGAGCTCGTCGGTAGTAAGCCCTTCGTAGCCCGTAAAGGAAACCGAGCTGTTAGTGCCATCCCTGAAATAGAATTTACGACGCAAATCGTTGCTGTGGTACAAACTGGCCAATCCTGCATCTATTTTAATAATACCAGAAGTGAAGAAAGCATAAGAAAGCTTTTTGTTGTAGAAGATAACTTCGTCTATCCCGTTTGGCAGCACCTGACCAAAAGGCGTGGTTGTGGCCACAGCGGTGTTGTAATCTATCAGGCTCCGGCTAATATTCAGTGCTTTTTCGGCGTAGGCTTCTGCCTGGGGGTAATCTTGCATAATCAGGTAAACCCTGGCCATTAGCGCAAGAACTGCCTGTTGGCTTGGCCTGTTTTTGGTGACTGGTTTGAGGGGCAAAAGTGCAATCGCATCCTGTAAGTTTTTAAGTAATTGTGCGTAACTATAGCTTAGTGTTTGGCGTGCAGGTCTTTCGTTAACATCAGAACTTAAGGGAACAGGAAGGCCGGGGTAGCTGTCGGCATGCTCATCATAAGGCTTGGCAAACAGTTGCAGAAGGTTATGGAGAGCCATGGCTTTATAAAAATAGGCGCTTCCCTTAATGGCGTTGTAGGTGTTTTGTGTAGCCGGATTGATTTCTATTTTGGCCAAGGCATCTAATACCACATTGCTATAAAAGATTTGTTGGTATGGCGTATTCCAGTCGCCAACCGTATTGCCCTGGTAAGCATCATCGGCCCAAAAATACCCGCCGCTTTGTACCGCATCTATTTTTAAGGCGCCACCTTCCAGCAAGCTGTAATCGTCGGCTACAACCGTGGGCAGGGCCGGAGCTGAGTTCATCACGTTAATATTGTCTAACAAAGCCTGTAAATCGGTCAATGTGCTCGGAACCAATAGCGATTTTGCGGGTCTTTCATCCAGAAAATCCTTGGTACAGCCTAAGTTCAAAACTAAGCTGCAGGTGATAAAGAAAAGGCATAATTTTTTCATGGTCATTGTGTTTAGGTGTTTATAAATTCGCGTTCAATCCGAAAAAAAGGTTAAACGGTGGTGGACCGCTGTTCAGGAAGTAGGGATCTTCGCTGCTTTTGTTGGCTTTGTACAACAGCCCAAGGTTACGGGCATAGCTGTACAGGCGAAGGTTCTTGAAAGGCGTTCGTTTCAAAAGCCGGGCAGGCAATTCGTAGCTCAGGTTAATGTCTTCCAGACGGATATGGTCGCCTTTGGCCACCAATATGCTAGCGCCGGTATAAAAACTATCTCTGCGGTCGTTGGCCACGGCTGGTACAGCGGGCACATGGGTAAGGTTTTCGTCGCCAGGCTGTTGCCAGCGAAGCATATAATCGCCATGGCTGCTGCTCAGGCCCAGGTCTCGCCCGTAAATGATGCTATTTGTTCGAACGTAATAACCTAATTTATAGCTGATGGTAGCCGAAAGCTCAAAGCCTGCATAGCTCAACGTATTGCTGAAAGCGCCAAATTGAGTAGGGCGGGCACTGCCGCTATACAGCAGTTTTTCGGGGGTATAACTGTTTAAGATAGACAGGTAATCCTTGCTGGGTGCTCCGTTCAAATAGCCGAGCGGATCGCCTGTTGATGGATCTAAACCAGCCCATTCGTAGCTGTAAACCGCATATAAGGGCTTGTTGAGCATGGGCGTGCCGTAGGGCAAATAACTAGCAGCCGAGGTAACTGCACTGTATTTGGTTACCTTTTCGCTGATTAGGCTATAATTGAAACGGGTTTGCCAACCCAATTGTCCCTTTAGGATTTGAATATTCAGGTCAAGGTCTAAGCCACGGCTTTTGGTTTGCGCATAGTTGCCCTTGAAGTTCGATATGCCACTAGACGGTGGAAAAGAAACATTTGAAATGAGATCAAGTCCTTTTTTATCATACACATCGACGTTGCCACCCGCACGATTGTTAAACAACTTAAAATCGAGGCCCAGATTTACAATTTTCACCTTTTCCCAGCGCAAAGAGGGGTTGGGTGGATTAACCACTTGGGCATAAGATTGTTTGGTGAGATTGTTGCTTGCAAAGGCGCTGGCCGGAAAATAACGGGCCGTGGTATAGGCCGAAAGGCTCTTGTCTATATTTCCGTTATAGCCATAGCTCATTCTCAATTTGAGATAGGAAATCGGCTTAAAAGCATAAAAACTTTCGTCAGAAACAATCCAACTAGCGCCCAACGAATACAGAGGGACGCCTTTTTGGTTGGTTTTTACGCCAAAAAGATTGCTACGGTCTGAACGAGCGCTACCGGTTAAAAAATAGCGGTTTTTATAGCTGTAATTCGCATTGGCATAATAAGATACAAAACGGTCGGTTAGGCCATCCTGACTGTCGCGGTTTTCGATATTGAGGCTGTTGGCCGGTACGTTGTAGCTTGGAAAAACGCTCACATAATCTACAATGGCACTGGTGGCGTGCACATCATCATAACCATACAGCCGGTATTGGTTGCTTTCGCTTTGCAAGGCTTTCAGTTCGTAGCCTGCCAGTGCACTCAGCCTATGGTTTTGCCATTGTTGTTTTACATTTACTTGTCCCCTTAAGCTATGGCTTTCGGCTTGGCTAAAGCCTTGATCCATAATGCCACCCAAAGGAATGGGGCGGGTTAAGCTGCCGTCGGTGTTTACTTTGGTAAAGGTATTGATGAGGTTACGCGTGTAATAGCTTTCTAGCGGTGCATCATCTTTGCTTTTGGTAGTACTTAGGCCATATTGATATAAAACTTCGGCGCTGAGCCAGTTGATAGGCTTGTAGTTAAGGCCCATATTTAAACGATAATCTCTTAAGTGACTGCTGTTGTCCCTAAGTTTTATTTCATCTATCGGGCGATTTTCCCAATCGAGCAGTCCTTTATTCAGCGAGGCGTTTAGGAAGCCTTGTCTTTGTGTAGGAACCGGAATAGGTGTTCCGTTTTCATCGGCCAGCATGGCGTAGGGCTGTTTGTAGGCATAAGCATTGCCGTTGTTCTGGCGAACACTTTGCACCAGCAAAATATCGGTATTGAGTTGCAAACGCTCTTTTAAGAAGCTCCAGCTTTGATTGGCCTTTAGCGTTAGCCTGTTTTGTGCATTGCCCTTTAGGCTTTCCGAACGCTGATCGTAACCCAAGCTAAACGCATACCGCTGTTGGGTGCCGCCACCATTAAGGCTAAGGTAATATTGCTGGCTAACCGCTTGTTGATACAAGTATTTGCGCATATCGTTCCTCACATCGTTGGCGCGAAGCAGGTTGAGTTGCTGTTCCAGTTCTGTATTGCTGATTTTGCCGTCGCGTTGGGCAATAAACAGCTCCACTGCGGCCGGTAATGCGGTGTGCGAAACGTTGTTCAAGTCGTTCAGCTCATCGTTTTTGTAGTAACCCGCCTGAAAAAGCTGTCGCTGGATATCGATATAAGTTGAACTGTTGATTTTGTTGGCGTAAAACAGGTCAGGCCTTTGCGTCAAGCCAAAGTTGCTGTTAAAACTGAGTTGCATCGGCTTGTTGTATTGGCCTTTTTTGGTGCTGATGACGATAACGCCATTGCCGGCCCTGGCACCCCATATCGCTGAGGCTGCGGCATCTTTCAGTACGGTAATGCTTTCTACGTCGTTTGGGTTAATAGCATTCAGGTCGCCGTCGTAGGGAAAATTGTCGAGCACCACCAAGGGATCGGTATTGGCGCTGAGCGTACTTTGCCCGCGAATGCTGATGTTCAGCTTGTTGGGCGCATTGCCTACCTGCGTAAAAATCAGGCCAGGAACCACGTTTTCCAATCTTTCCAAAATGGTAGGGCCTATTCTTCTGTTCAACAGGTTTTGCTCAACTACGGTAACCGAGCCCGTGCTGTGCTTTGGTTTTAACTGCTCGTAACCGGTATGGATAACAACTTCCTGCAGCTGTTGATTTTCGGGTTGGAGTTTAATCGTTATTTCTTCGGCCGACGGAATTTGAAGCTCGATTTGCAGTTTTTGATAGCCCACGTAGCTAAAGTTAAAATGGTACCGGCCCGCTGGCAGATTGATGGTAAACCGGCCCGAGGCATCGGTGTGAAGGCTAAGTTTTCCGTTGTCTTGTTGGATGCTCACGCCAATTAAAGGCTCGCCGTTTGCCGCAATGACCCTGCCTTTCAATTGGGCGCTGCCAGTGAGGGCAATGGCCCATAAAAGCGCTAATAAAATGTATTTCATAGGTTAAGTTAAATGAGGTTTATAATTCTTTGATGTTGACAATAGGACAGGAACCTATCTTTTCTACCAAGGCCAGGTCATAAGCTTTTAAGGCCTTATTGATGGATTCGAGGTTGCCCATATCGGCTTGCAAAGAGAGTGTGATGGGTGCTGTATAACCCGTTTCATCAATCAAAGGCAAGTCGATGTTTTGGAGATAATAAGTAGCCAGAGGCCTAATCAGTTGCGTAAAATGCTGGTTTTGGATTTGCAGGCTTTGGCCATCTACCTTTAAAAAGCTGTCGCTGTTGGCATGGGCTGCAAATTTGACGGTGTCAGAGGTTCTAACCAAAGCCAAACAGGCCTGTTGCCGGTAGCTGGTGCTGGTTTGGTACTGTGGCAGATAAATGGCCAAAAACCGACGTATGCTCTCGTAAAAAAGCTTAGGTTCGCTCTGGTCTGACGCTACTACCACCTCAAAACAGTAAGTGTGCTTTTTGGCCCAATCTTTCAATTTGGTTTTGGCTATGCCAGTACTCAGCTGACTGCTGTCCTTAAGCATAAAAACCATGTTTTTGTAGCCAAAATTTCCATAATCGCGATAGGCGATAGCGAACAAATTCATTAAGCTCAGGTTGGTGGCGGTTAGGCGCTTGCCCTTCAGTGTATCGTTGGGATAAATGGCGTAACCCGCACTTAGGCCTTCGATAAAGCCAGAAAAATAGCTGTAGCCTTTGAGATTTTGTTCAAAAACAGGTGCATTTTGGCTCAAGAAGAGGTTTTGGCTATTTAGGTCTAGTCTGCTATCGTGTTTCATTTCAAAGCTCTGGTGCTGTTTGGCCAACATCTGTTCAAGGTGTTGCGCATCTATGGCTTCATAACCTGTAATGGCCCTGACTACACCGTTTTCGTCTATCCACACGTAATGAGGCAGGTATACATGCGGAAACAAACGATGCAACCGTTCATCGTCGCTTACCAAAGGGATGGTGGCATGTTTAGCTTTTTGTTGTTGGAGAAAGGCCTTAACCTGTGCCGATTGCTGATAAGTAACTGCCAAAAACTGCACCTTGTCTTTGAACTGCTGTTGCAACTGTTCCATTTTGGGAAACATCCCTATGCAGGGGCCACACCAGGTAGCCCAAAAATCGATGATGAGCAGTTTGCCCCTAAACGACGAGGTAGCTAGGGTTTTTGTTGGAAAATTGATGACGCTATCCAAGCTGAGTGCTGGAAGAACCTGCCCAACCTGCAGGCCTTTACTGATAATATCGATGGCTTGTTGCTGTTGTGCGCTTGCCCAAAAATTAAGGCATAGCAAAGCCAGTACAACCAAAAGTGTTGATTTTTTCATGGGTACAATATTTTAGTCTAGGGCAAATAAAAGCCCTTAATGAATAGTAAAGGAGCTATTTTGTGTTGTAAAATGCTGGTCCACAATCATTTTGTGAATAAGTAATTGATGGGTAAACTAAATGATTTGCTACCTTTAAATAGCAAGAGTAGAAGCTTTATTCGGGAGAACAGATAACCAAACTGATGAGAATTCTAAAGGCAATGCCGGTCGCATCAGCTCCACCCTTTTTTAATACCGTTTGGCTTTGCCTAGGCAAAAAAAGAGCAGTGCGAAATCCGGTTTTTATGTTCTTAATCATCAGTTGCTTAAGCGCTAAGGAGCTTAAATCAAATTTAATGAAAAATATTTTAAAAGGACAAATAAGTCCTAATATTTTTTCATTAATATTTTCACTTTGGTAGGGTGGGAAAACAATACAGAAATCAGCAATACCTGCAAAAAGTAGGGAAGAAGCTCGTAGAAATTAGGGAGAGGCTCAATATTACCCAAGAAAAGCTCCAAGAACTGACTGGTTTTGATACCCGACAGATTGGGCGCATCGAAAGAGCCGAAACCAATTCATCCATCAGCAACATCAAGAAAATTGCCGACGCACTGAAAGTGAAGATGAGCGAACTGCTAGATGTATAGCAACTAAAATAAAAAAGGCCGACATGATTGCATGTCGGCCTTTTTGTTGGTTATAACCGCTTAGAAGTTCGGTTTCAATACATATTTGTCGTAGAACCTGAAAATGTGCTCTGCCGCATCCTCGGCTGTATCAACCAGCCTAAACAGGTTCAAATCTTCGGCGTGGATGTTATGTTCTTTCTCGAGCATGTGGGTTTTGATCCAGTCAACCAAACCGCCCCAATAGGCCGTGCCTACCAAAACAATCGGGAAACGTGCAATCTTGCCGGTTTGGATCAAGGTAATGGCTTCGAAAAGCTCATCCATGGTACCCATCCCGCCTGGCAACACCACAAAACCCTGCGAATATTTCATAAACATGACTTTCCTCACAAAGAAATAATCGAATTCCAACAATTTGTTGTGGTCGATATACTTGTTGTGGAACTGCTCAAAAGGCAAATCGATGTTTAAGCCTACCGACTTGCCACCGTTCATGTGGGCGCCCTTGTTACCGGCCTCCATAATGCCTGGTCCACCACCGGTAATTACGCCATAGCCGCGCTCGGTGAGCAAGCGGCCACATTCTACCGCAATTTGATAGTAGGGGTTGGTTTCGGCCGTACGTGCCGAGCCAAAAATACTTACACAAGGGCCAATCTTGGCCAATTTCTCAAAGCCGTCAACAAATTCGGCCATGATTTTAAAAATCTGCCAGCTGTCGGTTACTTTTATTTCTTGCCAATCTTTATTGGCAAAAGCACTTCTTATCTTTTCTTCACTTGTCATTCTATATTCTGTATAATTTAAAACTTGGTTTGTTGATCTGTTTTCTTGCTGATCAGTAATAAGCTTACAAAGGTAATCAATCCGTTCACCAAAATCAGCTCTACGCTAAAAACGTAGCCTCCAAGAAGTTTGGCCGAATATTTATCTAAGAAAAAGCAGGCGATTGGCGCCAATATACAAACAAATGGAACCAATTTATCGTGTAATCCACGGTTTTTAACAAAGAGGCCAAACGAGTAAAGGCCTAAAAGCGGACCGTAGGTATAAGAGGCTATTTTAAAGATCAAACTCACTACAGACGAACTGTTGAGGGCATTGATCACCAATATCACCAAAAACATGAGGATGGAAAATGCGATATGCACCATGTGTCTTTTCCGCACCGTGTTTCCCTTATCGAGGTTTTCTTTCTTGTTCATGCCTAAAAAATCGACGCAAAAAGAGGTGGTTAGCGCAGTTAAAGCACTATCGGTTGTGGCAAAGGTGGCCGCGGTCAGCCCCAGCATAAACACGATGGCCGGTAGGGTGGCCAAATGGTTCAGCGCTATTTCAGGAAAGAGCAAATCGGTTCTTGGTTGGTGGGTAACGTGGTCTAGCGGAATGCTGATGCCGTTTTTGGTGGCAAAAATATACAACAAGGCACCTACGCTTAAAAAGAAGATGTTTAAAACCACAAATATTCCGGTAAAGGTAAACATGTTCTTTTTGGCTTCGCCAATGGTCTTCATGCTCAGGTTTTTTTGCATCAAATCCTGGTCAAGTCCCGTCATGGCAATGGTTACGAAAATGCCGCCGATAAACTGTTTGCTGAGGTAAAATTTATTCGTTAAAAAATCGTCGAGGAAGAAGATTTTTGAATAGCTGCTGTTTTTGATGGTTTCGAAGGCCTGTGGGATATCGAGATTTAAGCTGCTACACACAAAATAAATGGTCAGAAACACAGACAGCACCAAAAAGAACGTCTGCAAAGTATCTGTAATGATGATTGTCTTTAGCCCTCCTTTAAACGTATATGACCAGATGAGTCCCAATGAAATGAGTACGGTTGCCCAAAAAGGAACGCCATAGCTGTCGAATATAAAGCGCTGCAACACAATAACAACCAGGTATAGCCGTGTAGCCGAGCCCAAAGTACGGCTGAGCAAAAAGATGGAGGCAGCGGTTTTATAGCTAAAATACCCCAACCTATGCTCGATATAGCTATAAATGGAGGTTAAATTCATCCGGTAATAAAGGGGCAGGAGTACGGTAGCAATGATGACAAAACCGACCGCATTGCCCAGCACGAATTGAAAATACTGAAACTGGTTGCCTGCCGGGGCACCTACTTCGCCAGGTACCGAAATAAAGGTTACGCCTGAGAGGGCGGTGCCGATCATGCCAAAGGCCACCAAGTACCATTTCGAATTGCGGTTGGCAATAAAAAAAGAAGCGTTGTCTGAGTTGTTTCTGGATGTAAAATAGGCTACGCCGATCAACAAGGCAAAATAACCCAATAAGAAAGATAAAAGTATCGCGGGACTCATAATTTATATTTAGCTTCTAAATGTAAGTATTTACAGGTTTAAATCAAGAAAGCGTTGGTAAATTGTTGGTTCATTAGTTCATTGGCTCATCAGTTCATTAGTTGATTGGGGGGCTATCCTTGTTTAAGTTCAGCGTGGCTATCATCAATTTGTTCCTATTGACTGCCGACTAACTTTTAATTAAATTTGTAAATGAATTTTTCTTCCCAGCTGCTCGAAGATGCGGTAAACGAATTTGCAAAACTGCCTGGTGTAGGGCAAAAAACAGCTTTGCGTTTGGTGCTGCATCTGCTCAACAAAGAACAGGAGGAAGTATCGCATTTTGGCCGTACGCTAATTCGGCTAAAGGAAGAAATCAAGCACTGCCAGGTTTGCCATAACATTTCAGACCATAATATCTGTAGCATTTGCAGTGCGCCGAAAAGGGACGGAGAAACCATTTGTGTGGTAGAAGATACCCGCGATGTGATGGCCATCGAAAACACCAACCAATATTTTGGGGTTTACCATGTGCTAGGCGGCCTGATTTCGCCAATGGATGGAATTGGTCCTTCCGACCTCAATATCGACAGCTTGGTGCAACGTGTATCTACAACGTCGGTTAAAGAAGTGATTTTGGCTTTAAGCGCCAACATGGAAGGCGATACCACTTTGTTTTATCTCCATAAAAGACTAAAGGATTTTCAAATTCCGATAACCACCATTGCCCGGGGCATTGCCTTTGGTGGCGAGCTGGAATATGCCGACGAAATTACGCTCGGCCGTTCCATTCTTACCCGGGTACCTTATGAAAATTCACTGATCAAGTAGCGCATCATCAAGCATATTTAAAAAACAGCAATGAACTTTAAGCACAAGACTGTCATTATTACTGGAGCCTCATCGGGCATAGGCAAGGCATTGGCCGAAGAATTGGCCAAGCGTGGCGCAAATTTGGTACTTGGCGCCCGCCAATATGTAACCCTATGCGAAATTACGGCCGAAATTGAGCAAAAATATAGTGTTAGGGCATTGGCCGTACAAGCCGATGTGAGCAAAGAAGAAGACTGTGCACAGCTGATTAAACAAGCCTTACTTACCTTTGGCCAGATCGATGTGCTGATCAATAATGCAGGCCTTTCGATGCGGGCCCTGTTCAACGACCTCGATTTGTCGGTGCTCAAAAACCTGATGGATGTTAACTTTTGGGGAACCGTTTATTGCACAAAATACGCCTTGCCCGAAATTCTGAAAACAAAAGGCGTGATTGTTGGCGTATCTTCTATTGCAGGCTACAGGGGCTTGCCGGGCCGAACAGGCTACTCTTCGTCTAAGTTTGCCATGAATGGCTTTATGGAATCGTTGCGTACCGAACTGCTTAAAACTGGCGTACACGTGATGGTGGCTTGTCCGGGCTTTACCACTTCCAATATCAGGGTGGCGGCCTTGTCGAAAGATGGCCATGCCCATGGCGAAACCAGTATGGAAGAAGGCAAGATGATGACTGCCGAGGAAGTGGCCAAACGTATCGGCGATGGCATCGAACAGCGCAAACGTACGCTTATCATGACTAGTCAAGGCAAGCTCGCGGTGTGGATGAACAAGCTTTTCCCGGCATTTACAGATAAAAAGGTGTTTCAGTTATTTGCCAAGGAGAAAAATCCGCTCATCAAATAATTGAATTGGCAGTTTTCAGTGGGCGGTTCTCCTAGTTGGCAATTAGCAGTTTAACAAACCAGCCAATTAGCAATTTAACAATACAGCCATTCAGCAATTTCACAATCCAGCAATTGAACAATTTAGCCAGTCGCCCAAAGCGCTGAAAGCTAATCGCTCAGTATTTCTACCAATTTGATAGAGCCGTTATTGTTTAAAATGAATTTGCCACTCAATTTTTTGGTGTTCGATTGTAAAGCCTGTTCAAACTCGCTGCACAAATTGCCACAATCTATATTTACCTTGTTTAGAATGTTGTAGCCTGTATTCGAATTGCCGTTTACGCATTTTACGCCACCCAGTTTCAGGTCAATATCAAAAGAATCGTCGGGTTTGGCTTTTGTTTTCGAAAGCACCTGCCTTAACTGAAAGGTATGTTGGAAGCCATTGCCTTTTGCAGCCTTTACTTCGGCATCGGTAACCAAAAGATCGTAGATGTAGCCTTCTTCATAATCAAAGCCAACAATAGGCTCATTTAAAGGTTTCCATTTATCGCCTCCTATTTCATCGCCCTGTTGCACAGAAAACACCAACGTAGGGTGGGTGGTTATGGCTGTCTGCTTAAATTGGTTAATGCGAAATTGGATGGGTTGCTCTTTTTTTTCGCAGGAAGCGAATAGCGTAGCAAAACAGGCTAAAAGAATAAAAAGCCTTTGAAGCGTTGTAAGTTTCATTTAGTTAGTTGTGTTACCCAAAAATAAGCGAATTTTTAATCAAAACAACTAAGCGCTTAGTGAATTTTGAAATTTATTCTTATTTAGATTTTTTATTCCCTGCAAGATTAGATTTGTGCAGATGTCACCATTTCTATCTCGCTTAGTTTCGAGAGGTCTATGGTGGTAAGGCCGTTATCGTCGTGGTAAAAAACAGGTGCAAATTTGGCGTCGTAAATAATGCTTTCGTCTAGATAGGAGGCACGGCTATGCACGGTCTGCGAAAAAGTATCGTCAAAAGCCTGCAGCAAGACGATGAGTTCTACCTCGGCATCCATCAGTTCTTCTTTCGTTTTGCCAAAAAGCGGACTGTCTTCGTTAATAGGGTGTACTACGGTCCAGCTGAGGCTCAAAAGCCCTATTTTGCTTCTTTCGAGTTCGAGGGGCATAAACCTGCGCACTTTTTGGCCTCTAACCATTTCATTATAGGTAAAAACCAGCTGTACGGCGATTTCAATCAGTTGGCTATTGCGAAAATTGGCTAGTCTGAACATCAGGGCAGTTGTATTTTTGTAAGGTGCAACGACCATGTTTTTGCTGTACAGTATTTTGGCATTTGGCCTCGAAAATCGTCCGTAAAGCAATCCTGTAGCCAAAGCAAAAGCCAATAGGCCCAGCATCGATTCGAAGGCGGCAATGCAGCTGGTTATGAAGCCGCTCGGACTAATATGGCCGTAGCCTACGGTAGAAATGGTTTGGGCAGAAAAGAAAAAGGCATCAAAAAAATGGTCGCGCGGCGTAACCCCATCGGTACCTTTCAGGTTTTCGATGCCTACGCCAACATAAACAAAGGCAAATAAAATGTTGACAATGAGCCAGGCAATGACGATCACGGTCAAGAATTTGCCCCACGACATGGAAATGAGCCAATTGTAGGTGTCGGAGCTCCGGAAAAAGGGGAGGCCTATGCGTTTGATATTCGAGCTGCCATTGGCATTCATCATGCGCTGGTCTTTGCCCATGGGCCTGTTGCCAAAGCCCAAATCATCTTCCTGATGTAATTTCCGTTTAATAAAAGACATAATTCCGAATAATTTTAAGAAAGATTTTGCAAATAATAAAAACTATTTCATCTTTGCTTCAGAATGATTCAAGTAAACGTAAATAAAAACTGGTGGTGGCATAACGCAATAGCGTGATGTGACCTTTTTTTTTGTACGTTTATTTTTTAAAAAATATATAGAAGGTTGCTCATAAGGCAACCTTTTTTATTTGATACCCATGAAGAAAATACTTAACCACTTATTTGAAAACAAGACCTTTAGCCGTGAAGAGGCTAGAAAAATACTCACTTCCATTGCATTGGGCGAGTTCAACAGTTCGCAGATTGCCGCTTTTATTACGGCTTACTGCATGCGCAACATCACGGTAGAAGAATTGCAGGGCTTTAGGGATTCAATGCTCGATTTATGCCTAAAAGTAGACTTCTCAAGTTTTGAACTGGTTGACCTCTGCGGTACCGGTGGCGATGGAAAAGATACTTTTAACATTTCTACCCTGGCTTCTTTTGTGGTAGCCGGTGCGGGGCATCAGGTGGCCAAACATGGCAATTATGGCGTGTCTTCAGGCTGTGGCTCTTCTAATGTTATGGAATATTTGGGCTATAGCTTTACCAACGACGAAGACAGCCTGAAACGAAGCTTAGACAGGGCGGGCATCTGCTTTTTGCATGCGCCCTTGTTTAATCCGGCTATGAAAACCGTGGCACCGATCCGCAAGGAACTGGGCGTGAAAACATTTTTTAACATGTTGGGCCCCATGGTTAATCCCGCTCAGCCCAAAAACCAGATCGTGGGCGTTTTTAGCCTCGAACTGGCCCGTTTGTATGCCTATTTGTACCAACAAACCGATAAGAACTATACCATTATCCATGCAGTTGATGGCTTTGACGAGGTTTCGATGACCTGCGATTTCAAAACCTTCAGCAAAAAAGGCGAGGTATTGACCCAAATCAGTGATTTAGGCTTTGAGGAGATTGGTGAGCAGGAAATCAAAGGAGGCGATACGGTAGAATCATCAGCCAGGATTTTTATGGATATCCTGAATGGCGAAGGTACCGATGCACAAACCAACGTGGTACTGTGCAATGCGGCCTTGGCTATCCAAACCATTAAACAGGGCAGTTCTTTTGCCGATTGCTATTACGAAGCAGAAGAATCGTTGCTGGCCAAAAAAGCCCTGCATAGTTTTAAACAGTTGCTCAATTAAGCCATGGAAGCGAAACTTAAGATCTGTGGCATGCGGGAGGCCGCCAACATTGCTTCGGTAGCCGAATTGCAACCCGATTATATGGGATTTATCTTTTATCCCCAATCGCCACGTTGCATTAGCGAGGTTTCGGCCGAATTGATTAAATATGTGCCACCAAGCATTAAAACCACGGGCGTTTTTGTAAACGAAGAATTGGAAAAGGTCATTGCCTATGTAATCAAGTACAATTTAAAGGCGGTGCAGCTGCATGGGCAAGAAGATGTGGCTTATTGTGCTGCGCTTGCCGAAACAGGCGCGGAGGTGATCAAGGCATTTGGCATTGGCGAGGATTTTGATTTCGAGCAGCTCAAAGCTTATGAACCTGTGGTCGATTATTTCCTTTTCGATACGCAAACTCCCGTTCACGGGGGCTCAGGCAAGGTATTCGACTGGACTTTATTGGCCAAATACACCTTGGATAAACGCTATTTTTTGAGTGGCGGTATCGGGTTGGAACAAGTAGAAACCTTGAAACAATTGAACGATCCGCGCTTGTACGCCATCGATGTAAACAGCAAGTTTGAAGTGGCACCGGGCCTGAAAGACGTAACCCAACTGAAAGAATTTATAACATTAATGAATAACTAACGTCCCCGCTCGGTTTTAGAGGGAGGAGAAAGAAAATATGATGAACTATTTTGTAAACGAAAGAGGCTATTATGGCGATTTTGGTGGCGCTTACATCCCCGAAATGCTTTACCCCAATGTGGAAGAGCTGAGGCAGGAATACCTCAAGATTTTAAACGAAGAGAGTTTTCAGCAAGAATTTAGGGCCTTGCTCAAAGATTATGTAGGTCGGCCATCGCCTTTGTACCTGGCCAATCGCCTTTCGCAAAAGTATGGTGCCAATATCTTTTTGAAACGCGAGGATTTGAACCATACCGGTGCGCATAAAATCAACAATACCATCGGACAGATTTTATTGGCCGAACGTTTGGGCAAAAAGCGCATCATCGCCGAAACCGGTGCCGGACAACATGGCGTGGCCACGGCAACAGTATGTGCCCTACGCGGTCTGGAGTGCGTGGTTTACATGGGCGAAGTGGATATCCAACGTCAGGCACCCAATGTGGCCCGTATGAAAATGTTGGGCGCAAAGGTCGTTCCAGCTACTTCGGGCAGCAAAACCCTGAAAGACGCTACCAATGAAGCCATGCGCGATTGGATCAACAATCCGGTTGATACGCATTACATTATTGGTTCAGTAGTTGGCCCACATCCTTATCCCGATATGGTGGCCACTTTCCAATCGGTTATTTCTGAAGAAACCAAAAAGCAATTGTTAGAACAAACTGGTAGCGACCTGCCAAATTATGTACTGGCTTGCGTAGGTGGCGGCAGCAATGCCATGGGCATGTTCTATCATTTCATTAACGATGAAAGTGTAAAACTGATTGCCGTAGAGGCTGCAGGCAAAGGCGTAGACAGCGGTTTTTCGGCAGCTACTACTTACCTGGGCAAAGAAGGCGTGTTGCATGGCAGCCGGAGCATCTTGATGCAAACACCCGATGGACAAGTGGTAGAGCCACATTCGGTTTCTGCCGGATTGGATTACCCAGGCATTGGTCCTCAGCATGCACATTTGTTCAAAACGGGTCGTGGGCAATATGTTTCCATTACCGACGACGAATCGTTGCAGGCGGGCTTGTTGCTTACCCAATTGGAAGGCATTATTCCGGCCATAGAAAGTGCCCATGCCTTGGCTTATTTAGAAAAGATGCAGTTTAAGGGAGGCGAAAACGTAGTGGTTTGCCTTTCGGGCCGTGGCGACAAGGATATGGAAACTTATATGAAATATTTTAATTTATAGTAGAACGATAAGCGTAGTGCGGTGCTAAGTTTACGCCATTCGCCGTGCGCCATACGCTATACTCATTACGCAATACCCCATCACATGAACCGTTTACAACAACTTTTTCAGCATAAAAAGAAAGACATTCTTTCGATCTATTACACTGCAGGCTATCCGGCTTTAGACAGCACTTTGAAAATTGCACAGGCATTGCAGGAATCTGGAGCCGACTTTTTGGAAATAGGATTTCCCTATTCAGATCCTGTAGCCGATGGTCCGGTAATTCAGGCCAGCAGCAAACAAGCCTTAGATCAGGGCATGACTTTGCACTTGCTTTTTGAACAATTGAAAGACTTGCGTAAAACCGTTACCATTCCTATTTTATTGATGGGCTACGTAAACCCGGTATTGCAGTTTGGTGTTGCCAATTTTTGTAAGGCCTGCGCCGAAGTAGGAGTTGATGGTTGTATCATTCCAGACCTGCCGATGTACGAATATGAAGAACTGTACAAAGACGAATTCGAGAAAAACGGACTGAGCAATATTTTTTTGGTTACGCCGCAAACTTCTGAAGAACGTATCCGTAAAATTGACGGCTTAAGCAATGCCTTTATCTATTTGTTGTCTTCATCGGCCACAACTGGCAAAAACCTCGATGTTTCAGCCCAGGCAAAGGCTTATTTCTCTCGGATTAAGGCTATGGAACTCCACAATCCGCTGATGATTGGTTTTGGTATTTCTGATAAGCAAACTTTCGATTCGGCTAACGAATATGCCAGTGGCGCCATCATAGGCAGCGCTTTTGTCAAATGTTTGGCACAGGGTGATGTAGCAACACAGGTCAAAGATTTTATGAAGGAGTTCAGACCGTAAATCCAATTCCCCTCCACTGGAGGGGTGCCTGTAAGGCGGGGTGGTTTTATCACGAATGTTAGTGTTTTTCGTTGCCTATTGGACTTGGCTCGGTGCTTGTTGGTGAAGAACACCAACAAGTGCTAAGAGGAACGAAGCAATTCCCATCAATGAATTATGCCATCAACGAAGCAATCCCTAGTTAATATATGTATGCTGTCGTTGGTGTTCTTCACCAACGATCAAATTAGCATAAGTTTTGTCCGTCAAAACACAACAAGTGCAATATGGATTTCAAATCCAAAGGTATTGGGGTCGAGATGGCACATCCCGACCAGCGTCGGACTTTATGAAGGAGTTCAGACCGTAAATCCCATTCCCCTCCACCGGAGGGGTGCCTGCAAGGCGGGGTGGTTTTATCACGAATGTTAATGTTTTTCGTTGCCTATTGGACTTAGCTCGGTGCTTGTTGGTGAAGAACACCAACAAGCGCTAAGAGGAACGAAGCAATTCCCATCAATGAATTATGCCATCGTTGGTGTTCTTCACCAACGATCAAACAACGAATCTACCTTAGCCCAATAAAGATATCCACTTCGGCATCCTGCGGGTTCTGTGCCTTTTCGCCATATATCTCAAAATCGGTTTGAAAAGCCCTAGGCAGATCCGAATTCCAGATTTCGGTCCAAGCGTTAAATACAGTGCCCTCATGTAAATTGCCTTTGGCCACATACTTGGCATAATTGGCTTCGTCTATGTTTTTGCCAACTAATCCAGCCGGAATATAATCAAGGTTGCTTACCTGATAGCCCAATAAGGTTGTGTAGGGGCGGGTATGGTCTTTTTCGTAATCGGTATAAAGGCAATAAATATCCTGACTTACTTTATTGGTAATTTGGCCGGCTATGTTTTCGCTTAAAAATCGGTGCCAAAGGGCCGGAATATCCTGTGCCGACTGGCCGTTTTCGTTGGTGGTTCTGATGCTGATGCCGATAACGTAGAATGGTTTAACGCTTTGAGTGCTCATGGGAATTTGATTTTGTTGAGCTCAAAAATAAAACCGCCGAGTGACAGCCTTATGTCAGGGCTGCTTCGTAATTTTTTTTGCAGATTTCAATGTATTCTTCCAAGGTCAATTGGTGCGGTTCAAAAGCCTCCTGCAAAACTTCAAGATTGGTCATCCGATCCATACGGAAAGCCCTGTAGTCTTTTCTTAGCCTGCACCAGGCAATCAACAGCCAGTTTTCTTGGGTACTGTTGTAAATGGCAAAGGGCTCAATAACCCTTTGCGTAGTTTGTTTGCCTTCTAAAGTGAGATAATTGAGCCTTATCAGCTTAAAATTGGTCAGCGCCAGCTGGATGCACGACAAGTAACTGCTGGTATGGTTGCTTTCGTCGTGATGGGCAAAAATAGTGCGCTCGGCCAACAGGTTGGCTTTGTCTTTGGTATTGTAGCGCAAAACCGACTTGATTTTGTTGATGGCTTCGATGTATTCGCGAACAAAAGAAGAATCCTTGTTTTGGCGGATCAGCTGTTCAGCGGTAACCAAAGCGTTGGCTTCGCTCTCGGTGAGCATAATGGGTGGCACCCGATAGCCTTCCATAATGGAGTAGCCCTTGCCCGGATCAGTTAAAATAGGTACGCCCGACTGTTCCAGTGCCCTGATATCGCGATAGATGGTGCGGATGCTTACCTCGAATTTTTCGGCCAATTCGGTAGCTGTAAGCAGTCTTTTGGTCTGCAGTTGCGTTAAAATGGCTGTTAAGCGAGGCAGGCGTTTGGGGTTGTTGGACATTGTTGCAGGCTTTTGAATAGGCTTTTGCGAATATAGCTATTGTGGCAAACAAAGTTCATCGTTTTTGATGAGGTCTTTTAATGGTATTGAGCAACTCGCCGGTTTGTTTGATCCGCGCATTGATTTCGTTATCGTACTCGTGGGTGCCTTCTTCAACCGCTTTATACATGAGTTCGTAGGTTTTGATGTTTTCCTCGCAATAATGCCTGAGCACCTTGTTGCGCTTGGCAAATAGGGGATGAATGCCTTGCTTGTCCAGTTCGTCTAAGATTTCAATTCCTCTTTTCCAATAATAGATCCCTACGTCTTTAATGTCTGATAACGATTTTTCCCGACCTGCAGCCGTGGTGTCTATCGGAAAGATATTCAAAGCCAGGCTTTCTACCGAATGGAAATCGGTCATGAGCTTATCATAGGCTACCTGGTCAAAATCGGGGTCGTCTGATGGATTGTCTGCTTTGGCTAGGGCCGGTGGTGGCATAACAATTTGCACTTCGTTAGTCTTTAACTGGTCGTAAGTTACGCCCGAACAAACCAAAACAACCAAGGCCAGAAAACCGATGGAAAAATATTTAATGGCAGGCTCCTGCGTTCTTTTCAGGCTGGGCACAAAGGCAAAGCCGATGACGAACCCCGAAAGGAGGCCGCCGATGTGTGCGGCATTGTCGATATCGCCTTTTAAGCCGTAAATGAGGTTATAGGCCACAAAAATACCCATGCTGATCAGCAAAGCCTTGCGTGCCTTTTGCTCTACCAAACTGGTGCAAAGCAAGGCCAACAATACGCCATACAGCCCGAAAATTGCACCCGAGGCGCCGGCACTGATGGTCAACTCGTGCCAACTTAAGCTGGTGATGCTGGCCACAATGCCGGTTAACAAATAAGCCACAAGAAATCTCGACCTGCCCAGCATCGGCTCTAAAAAGATAGCAACATACACCAGGGCAAACATATTGAACAGCAAATGGACAATGCCGATGTGCAGGAAACAGTTGCTGAGCAACCTCCACCATTGGCCGTTTAAAGTTGCCGGACGGAAGTTGGCGCCCCATTGCAACAGAATTTCGGACGAAGGATTGAGGATACTGGCGCCATTGATGGTCATGAGCACAAAGCCCCCCACATTAAGCCAAATGAGGATCGGCGTAATGAAAAAGCCTTGTCGAGGCATAAAGAACTTGAAAAAATCGACGAAATCTTCCTTAGCTGTTGAGGGTGGCAGTTTCAGAAAATCATCTTCTTCCGGAGCCAGCTCAGGTTGCAGGGCTTCAAACTTTTGTTGCAGTTCTTCGGCAGTAAATTGCTGTTTAGCATCATCAAGTGCCAAAATAAAGGCCACGACGTTCTTTTTGTTTTTTCCAAAATCAAACATTTCCGAGCCTAGCGAACTGCTAGTTAATGTTGCTGTTTCGCCTTTGATCAGTAATTTGATTTCGAAATTGCTTTTAAAAAAACCGTTGTCGGTATGGACAATAAAACCGGTTTCGCTCATAAACATAAGGTTGAGGCCTTGTGTTTTTGCGGCTTCCACGGCTGCGGCTAAAAATGGTTGGGCTTCGAGAGGCGAAACCCGAAGTTCTTCGGTGTGTTTGGGGGTAAATCCAAATGCCATGAGTTGCGTAATTTAGGGTAGTTGATCTGGTTAAGGTTTAATGGCTACAAAAATTTCGACTTGGGCATTGCTCCAGTCTTTGCTTTGTTCGCCGTAGATTTCAAAGTCGTAGGTATAAGCGCGGTTCAGGTCACTGTTCCAAATAGCTGTCCAGGCATCGCTCATGCAATTGGGCATTTGGCCTTTTGCCATCAGCTTTACATAGTTGCCAGTGGCGATTGATAAACTGCTCAATCCAGCAGGTACTGGTGTCGTTTCGGGTACTTTGCATCCGATAAAGTAGGAGAAGGGCTGGGTGTGGTCGCCTTCATAATCGAAATACACCGCATAGATTTCGTCGCCTAGCTTTTCGGGTAAGAGTTCGGCTATGTTTTCGGTTTCGAATTTTTGCCATAAGTGGCCACAATCTATAGCCGATTGCCCATTTTGGTTGGTGGTTGGGTGTGCAAGCTGCAGACCGATTAAGCGAAAGCCAGGGATGGAATTATGGGTCATCGGGTTCGAGTTTTTATGCTTTTTAAGTAAATAAAGCCCGCTATTCCTGCCAAAACAGAAGCGCATAGGATAGAAAATTTGGCTTCAACCACAAACAATGGGTTTTTGAACGAAAGCAAGGCGATAAAAATAGACATGGTAAATCCGATGCCGGCCAACATGCCCACCCCAACAATGTGTTTCCAATTGGCTCCCGAAGGCAGTTTGGCCAATTTCATTTTCACGGCCAGCCAAGAGAAAAAGCTGATGCCTATGGTTTTGCCTACAAACAATCCGGTTATAATGCCCAATCCCAAAGGCGAAACCAGACCATCGATCATTTCCTTTTGGAAGGTGATGTTGGTATTGGCCAAGGCGAAAATAGGCATGATGAGGTAATTGACCGGAAGGGTGAGGCTATGTTCCAGTTTTTCGAGTGGCGATTCGACGGCCGTGTTGTTGGTTGGGATGGTAAACGCCAGCAAAACACCCGCAATAGTGGCATGGATACCCGAATGATGGACAAAATACCAAAGAAATATGCCTGGTACCAGGTAAAAGATCAACCGTTTTACCTTGAAATAATTGAGCAACAAAAGGAAGGCAAAGATACCGCCTGCGATAAAAAGCTCCGTCCAGTGGATTTTTTCGGTATAAAAAACAGCAATCACCAAAATGGCACCGAGGTCGTCGGCAATGGCCAAAGCTGCGAGGAATATTTTAAGCGAAGGAGGCACGTTTTTGCCCAACATGGCAATGATGGCCAAGGCAAAGGCAATATCCGTTGCCATCGGGATGCCCCAGCCCGAAGCTGTTTCTGTACCTTGGTTAAAGAGGAAATAAATAAGCGCCGGAACAATCATACCACCCAAGGCCGCCAGCACCGGCAAAGATGCTTTTTTAACGCTGGAGAGCTCGCCTTCCAAAAGTTCGCGCTTGATTTCCAAGCCGACCAGCAAAAAGAAAATGGCCATCAACCCATCGTTTATCCAGGCCGAAATGCTGTAGCTTATCGATATGGAACTCGTTTGAAAACCAAATTCCCTTGCCAAAAAAACAGCGAAATTGATAGACTGGCTTGAATTGGCAATGCACAAGGAAATGATTACGCAAACCAATAAAAGTATGCCACCCACTTTTCCCGATTGGAAGAATTTTTTAAAAATATTGAGATTGATCTTTTTGGCCATGCCCTAAAAATAAAGAAAAGAAAGCGTTTTTCGGTACAAGATTTTAAGCATGTTGTTTGCAGTAGCGTATTGTTTTGCACTTCGAATGCGATTAATCAGGCATAAAAAAACCGCTCCAAAAGAAGCGGTTTTGATAAGATTGGGTAGTTTGTTTATTTAAACAAGCTGGCTCTCAAGCTGATTTCGAAAGTACCATTGGCCGAACCTTGCAGGGCAGAGGTTTCGGTGGTGTAAAAGCCCATGATAGCCAGCGAATTTTTGTAATTGATGCCTGCACCAAACGAAGCACTTTTGGTGGTATGGTACATGCCCATGATGAATATTTTCTCGGCAAAAATGAAATTGGCTCCGGCATCCACAATGTTCTCGTAACCTTTAATGCCCCTAAAAGCCACTTTCGGTTCGATTTCGAGTGCATTAACGCCCGTTCCGGTACCAAACTTATAGCTGGCCGCTGCATAAAACTGCGAACGGTCTACATTGTTGTTGTCTTCCTGCTTAATCAGGCTCCTGATGTTAGGCAAGGCCGCCTCGATGTTGAGCTTGTTGCTGGTATAGGCTATCCCAAAATCGCCATCAAATAGCGAACCTTTATTATTGAACTGGGCAATAGACATATCGGTAGGATCGCCGTTTACCTCGCTGTAGTCGATACGCTCGTTCATGATGCCAACGGATGCACCAAAATTAAGTTTTTGGTTGTTGTCGTTCAAGGGCAGGTGATAGGCGTAAGTAGCTACGGCTTTGGTGCGTTGCAATGAGCCTGCTTTTTCGTTAAATACGTTAAGTCCCAAACCCACCTTGTTCATTTTATAATCGGCGGTGATGGATTGCGTACTTGGCGAACCCGGAATGTTGCTCCATTGCTTGCGGTAATTGAGGTTTACGTTTAAACCGTCCATCATTCCAGCAAAAGCCGGATTAGCTTGGTATTGGTTCAAAAAGTATTGTGAGGTTAACGGGTTGAGCTGTGCCTGGGCAGTTGTGGTGCCCAGTATGCTCACTGCCGAACTAAGCAATAACAGTCCAATTGCATTGCTCAAAAATTGATATTTTTTAAAATTGATCTTCATTGGAGTGTTGCGTTTTAGTTTCTAACAATGGTAATGTAGCCTTTAAATGGAGTGATGTTGGTTCCAAACTCGAGGATGTAGTAGTACGTGTCTGAAGCCAATGGCGTACCGTTGTAGGTACCGTCCCATTCGTTGGCATAACCTTTTTTGGTGTATACTTTTCGGCCAGACCTATCGAAAATGGTCAAGGTATTGTTCGGATAATAATCGATGTTCTGGATCACGAATTTGTCGTTTTTGCCATCGCCGTTAGGGCTCATGATGTTAAGCGCTTTTACCTGATAATCGTCTTGTACCTGAATGGTAATGCTCTGTGTAGTGGTACAGCCCGAAGCATTGGTTCCGGTAACGGTGTAGGTAGTGGTTTGTTTTGGCCTGATGGTTAAATTGGCACTTCCTTGTCCGGCAATTACATCTGTTAGTGGCGACCAGGTATAGGTGCTTGCACCGCTGGCCGAAAGTACGATTGAGGTACCTTTAGAAACTACTGCCGAAGAAGTATTGCTCGTAATAACCAAGGCAGGCATTGCATTGATAACTACGGTAGCTGTTCCGCTTTGCGCTTGATTAGTATAGGCATCGGCTACGTTAACCAAAGCATACACAAATGTTCCGGCAGTATTGGTAGGCGCGTTTAAAGTTGCAGTAGTGTTATTGCTGGTAATGGTTCTGTTTGCACCACCATTAATGGTATAGGTAAAGGTATAAGGTGCAGTTCCTGCCGCGCCAGTAAAGGTAACCACAGGCGAGGTACCATTTAAGCAAACCTGTGCATTTCCGGCTAGGGTAGCAGTTGGCAACGGACGTACAATTACAGTTGCCGTTCCGGTTTGTGCCTGGCCACAGTTGGCATCGCTTACATTAACCAAATTATAGGCAAAAGTACCTGCCGCATTTGTTGGAACGGCTACGGTTACACTATTGCCACTGGTAGTGGTTACGGTTTTGTTGGTGCCACCGTTAATGTTGTAGGTAAAAGTGTATGGTGCAGTTCCGTTGGCGCCGGTAAAGGTAATTAGGGGTGCTGTTGCATTCACGATCACTGCTGTAGAACCCGAAATACTCGCAGTAGCCAAGGTGCGAATGGTAACAGTTGCCGTACTGGTTTGCGCCTGACTGGCATTGGCATCGGCAATGCTTATCAAATTGTAGGCAAACGTACCGGTAGCATTTGTTGGTGCAGCTAGGGTTACGCTATTGCCACTGGTGGTCGTTATGGTTCTGTTTGTTCCACCATTAATATTGTAGGTGAAAGTAAAAGGAGCCGTACCCACAGTAGCTGTAAACGTAAGGTTAGGTGTTGCTGCATTTTGACAAACAGCAGTGGTGCCGCTAATGTTGCCAACAGGCAATGGATTAACCACAATGGTTGCGGTTCCTGTTTGCGGTTGACTGCAATTGGCATCGCTTACGCTAAGCAGGTTGTAGTTGAACGTACCTGCTGTAGCCGTAGATGCGGTAAGCGTAACGCTGTTGCCACTGGTTGTGGTAATGGTTTGGTTGGTACCGCCATTCATGTTATAGGTAAAAGTATAAGGGGCAGTTCCGTTGGCTCCGGTAAAAGTAACTACTGGTGCCGTTGCATTAACCGCGGTTGTTGCGGTACCGGCAATAGTGGCGGTAGCCAAGCTGCGAACAGTAATCGTAGCCGTACCTGTTTGTGCCTGACCGGCATTGACATCAGAAACGCTCACCAAGTTATAGTTATACGTTCCAGCGGTATTGGTTGGTGCTGCTACTGTTACGGAACTGTTGGTGCCATTTGTAGTTATGGTCTGGTTAGTTCCACCATTAATATTATAGATAAAAGTAAACGGTGCGGTTCCGTTGCTTCCCGTGAAGGTAATATTCGGTGCGGTTCCGTTTAAACATAAAGCCGTAGTTCCTGTAATGCTGGCAACAGGAATAGGATTGATTTTAATGGTTGTAGAAATGTTTTGTGTTTGAGTGCTATAAGCATCTGTAATACTAGTAACCGTGTAAACAAATGTGCCTAAGGTATTGGTAGGTACGCTTACTGTAGCGGTATTTGTGGTAGTGGTTAAAGTTTGGTCTGCACCACCATTAATGTTATAGGTGAACGTAAATGGAGCAGTTCCAGTAGACGCCGTAAAAGTAATTACAGGAGAAGTTGCATTTACTGGAACAGAAATATTGCCACTTAGCGAGGTAGTGGGTCTGGCATAGATATGCAAATTAGCTGTCCTGTAATTGATAACATAATTGGTGTTTAATGCCAACGTACCTTGCTGTATAGCATAATCTCCAGAAGTTTCGCCAGCATCGCGAGTTAAGGCGCCCGTAAAACTATCAGCCCCTAATAACATAGGCGTTGCAATATAGGTGAACATCGGATCTATTGTTCCTTCAACTTTTGTTTTGGCATCAGCCGTTACTGTAATGGTTTTAGGCGAAATAGTCAGTACCTGTTGCTTAGGTGTTGCCGGGTTAAAGAAAGTATCTCCAGGTTGATTGGCGGTAATCGTTACTGTACCTGCTTTTAAGATATGGATATCATTATTGTTAATGGTTGCAATATCGGTATCGCTGCTGGTATAGGTAATGTTGATGCCTGTGTTGTCGCTCGTGGCTCCTGCCGTTAGATCTGGATCGCCATAAGTTGCTTGCCTTGTAGCGGCAAAAGTAATGTTCTGGTCTTTCTTAACGGTTGAGTCGTCCCTGGTATACCAGATAGGAGAAGTAATGATCCTACTTCCATCGGCTTCAACAATATCTGCATAATAATAACCTGTAGCCAGATTAGCCAAGGCATTGTCGGTGTAACTTAAAGTTGAACTTGTACTTGTAGTCAATTCTACCGGGTTAACGCCGCTTCCAGGGGTTCCGTATAAAATCTTAATACTGGTTACCGGGCTCGTGGTAATCGTACCTACGGCTATCTCTGGCGCGCCTGAGGTTTTGAATATACTTCCTACAGGCTGTTTATTGATGGTGAAAACAACTTTGGCCGCAGAATCTTGTGAGGCATAGAAGCGCATTTTTTTGATGGCATCCAATAAGTCGTTTTCGGTAAGAGCCGGAGCGAGTACCACTAACCTCGACCGCGTATGTTTACCAAAGGTTAGGTTGTGGTTGTCATGGTCAATATTTGCCCCAAGGTGATAGCCTCTGGCAAGCATCCGGTTATAATAACTCAAATAGCTCATCGAGCTTGCCGGATCAGAATAAGTAACATTGGTAGAAAAGGCAGGGCCGCTCTCTAAAGCTGTACCAACAATCGCGCTATCAGCACTTAAATCGTAAGTTGCCGAAATGTTATTAAAGTCGGTGGTGTTAGGATGGGCCAAGGTAGCTATGGCATTTAGGCCGTGTCTGTTAATCATCCTGAACAATCCTGTAGGACCTGTGTAAGTGCTTTTAGGTACATAGATCTGGTTTTCGCCAGGTTCCCAGCCTATCAACGAATCGATACCGTAAACAATTACGTGTCCGCCTCCGCTGATTACACCCCATTCCATTCCGTGCATAGCCACAAAAGTTGAGGTTGTAGCATTTTTAGCGGCGTCTATGCCTGGCTGCCAATTAGCCAACGACATGCCTGCTTGTGTATGATTATGCTCGGATATGCCCAAGAAATCCATTTTCATGGCCGTTTTGGCAAAGGCATAATCGTCTTCCGGTTTTTTGGTTAAATCGTCTTTATTTCCGTCAGAATAACTGCTGTGGCTATGTAGATTGCCATAGTAGAAATTAAGTTTATTTACGTCAAGGACACCTGTTTTAAAATTCCCTAAAAGTGGTTGCGCAGTTAAATACAATGGTCCGCCGCTGCAGGCGCTGTTTACTGCATAAATAAAGAAATAGTAATTGGTGTTTTGTGTTAAGTTGTTTCGAGTGAACGAAGTACCTATTCCTCTTTTTACGACAATGCCACCACCCAATTGATCGCCAACATTATAAATGGTTTGATTGGTTGGGGTAGCGGTTAAGGTACTATTGGTACTCATTACCACCAAATATTCATCTGTTGATGCAGATGCGGTGAAAGATGCCTGAATAAAATTATAATTAGAAGCGGTAATGGCAAAGTTTGTAGGCTGTGCCGATGGGGTAGTACATGGCAGCAAGGCTTTTGTTGCTTGCGAGGCAGTTAAAATGCTTGTAGTCAGATATTTTGGTCCGCCGGTGCAAGAAAGATTGTTCAATGGAACAATAAAATAATTATAAGTAGTAGAACTGGTTAAGCCATTGTCTGTAAAGGTATTCGTTACGATTTTGTTGATGACCGTACCACCACCAAGAGCAGATCCGATAGCATAAGCGGTACCATCTACAGGCACGGCGCTTAATGTTGCGTTTAAGCTCCTTATAATTAGGTATTCATTGGCATCTGTCGATTTGGTGAAGCTTGCCGTAATGCTGCCTGTGGTAACATTGCTAAAGTTTAACGCTGTTGCAGGGGTGCTCGGAGCTGCACAAACAGGTAGGTTTGGCGGAAAATGCACGCCTAATCTGTCAGGGTCGTCATCGTCAATTGCATTCTGAACGGTTGCAAGAGGCGTTCTCGTCCAATCCGCATCAATGTAAGTCGGGCTAGGAGCCGTTACATTTAAGCTTCTTACATAGGAAACGTCTTTTGCATTGACCCCCTGGCCAAAAGCATCGATAATATTGTTGTTTGCATCGAGTAGCGCTACACCGTCGTTGCCGTTAAAGTTGATTACAAGGTTGTTGTTCATTATCGCACTAGCAGGCGTTAAATAAGGAACCTCGGTGCCATTGCCTGTATTGCCCAATAACACTGTTCCGTTGGCAGGAATCGTAAAGTTTAGATTTACAATCTGCGATGGCGTACCGGTAATATTGATGTTGCCTGCATCGCCCGAAATGTTATAAAGCGCAAGTTTTAGTTGGGGAGAAGCCGTGTTGATCGGCGCATTGCTCAGGTTGGTTAATTCTATCCATTTGTTTACTGATGTTCCCTCGTAGTATTGACTGATAATTACAGGTGCACTTACCAAAGGTGGATTAGCTGTTGTAGCATCTATACTAGCAACAGTGGTTTGTAAGTTGCCAGCGTTGTCTTGGGCAACTACATATAGGGTATAAGCCGTGCCTACTGCTAGGCCTGAAATTGAAGCACTGGCATCGGTATTGGCTATATTGGTAAAAGATCCTGATTTTAAGGCTGCTGAACCTGTTCCATCCTGAGCTGCTTTAACTTGTGCAGGTGTTGGCGTGGTGCCGCCAGCTAAAGCTAAAACATAATAGGTAGTACCCGCTTCGTTGATATTGTTTGCAAAATCTACGGAAGTAGTGGTAACAGCTGTTCTTTTTGGATAGGTTGCTGCCGTTGTCGGTGGGGTAACATCGCCTGTTACACCTGTTCCGCTCAGGCTAATATTTACATCTGTTGCACCATTACTAGCGTTGGTAAGGGTTCCATTAGCCAATCCGTTAGCAGTAGGGCTAAAGCGGACATAAACTGTCGGGGAAGCCATGGCTTCGGTTGCCGTAAAACTGATTGACGTACTAAAAGTAGTTCCGTTTTTGGAAATCTCGTAAGGAATAGTAGCATTCACGCTTACATTCGAGGTCAAGTTGCTACCTCCTAATGTGTAGTTCTGTGCGGCAGAGCTGGTACCTGTATTTTGCGAACCAAAAGAAAATGCGGTAGCATTGGCATTTAATGTTGGCGTAGTTGCTAAAGATGTAGCTGTAACAGTTAAATCATCTATAGAGATCTTAGGCCTTGATCCCGAAGCCGTATTTGAACTGGTTCCATTATGGTAATAAAACCTGATCACGGCGCTACTTACATTATTGAATGCGCTGGGCAGGGCTACATTAATATTGCCTGAACCAGCCACATTATTGGTAAAATTTAGTACTTGAGCCGAAGTTAGTTCGGTAAAGTTTGTCCCGTCTATGGATGTGTAAACTCGTAAGGAAGCATTTCTGTTTCCTGTAGAGTTGTTCACTACGGCCCAGTTAAAACTTAGGTTTCCGGCATTCACTCCCGAAAAATTCACCAAGAAGTCAATAGCGACAGCGGTACTGTTCTCAGCTGTCCCAGTACTTAATAATTGGATGTTTTGGGTTCCTTTTTGTACTCCTCCGCTGGTACCCGTAGAAAAGGTAGCGGTGGAAGTAGTTGTTTTTATACCGTCGGGAATAGTTCCCGTTGCATTTACTGGAACCGATTTAAAAGGAGCAGCTCTCGTTCCACTGGCAAAATTGTTTGCCCAACCCGCAATGCTGGCGAAGTTTTCGGTGTAAGTTAAACCCGCTTGACTGGCCATTGGCACAGGTGTTTGTGCTTTGGCAAACTGGCAGATTAACAAGAATGTAATTAGTAAAAGTTTTCTCATATACATTAATTTAACGGTCAAATGTATATGCAAAAACCAGATTTCAGTGTTAACTTGTTGTTAAATAATTGTTGTGTGGAAAAATAAATGTAATTTTTCCTTTATCTTAACGTTTCTGGAAATTTGCTAATCATAAATTTTTTGAAACCAGAGGTATTACGGAATTTTATTTTAGAATCTCAGTTTTTTGCTGAATTGGCATACCAAAAGCATGGACAAATCATTGATCGATAAAAATCTACTTTCAAAAAAAGATAATAGAATCATTATGCTTTAAAGTCATATTTCATTTTACCTTTTCTACTTCAGCGCCATTTCAAGCAGAATCCCATCAAGATTTGCTTAAAATTAAGACTTTTATGTCTTAATTTCAGAATCGTAATATCCTTCCAAAACGCATGTTCATCCAGCGATTCGATACGTTCGTCCTGCGAAAACCACTATTGGGCAAAAAATTTTATTATTCAGATTTTTCTTTAGAACTTGGGGTTGTAAAATACTGGGGCGAACAGATTTGGTTATTCCGTTTTTGAATAGAAAATGCAATTAATGTAATTCAAAATTATATAGGTAGCATAATACCCAATTGAATCGCTCAGTATAAAAATAAAACCTATCCTATGAAAAGAAACAGAAAATTGAAAGGGCTTTTTATGGCCTTTCTCCTCCTTTTGAGTGTACAGGCTTTTGCCCAAAGGCAGAATGTAACATTTGCTCCGCCCGAGGCTTCTGCATTGATTAAATACATCAATTATCCTGTCGACTATTCTACAGGAGTGCCCAATATTTCTATCAATCTATATACCGTTGTGGCTGGCAATATTACGATGCCACTCACACTTTCTTATCATGCTGGTGGTTTGAAAGTAAACGAACGAGCATCTGTAGTTGGCCTTGGCTGGAAGCTTAGGGGTATTCCAGAGGTTTCAAGAACAATCAATGGAAATAACGACTTTCTCCCACAAGGATATCTTAACAATCCATATAAAGGAACAGGTAATTCGAATGAATACTACATGTCGCTTTACAAGGGTCAACTTGAAGAACAGCCTGATGAATTTTATTATTCGCTTTTGAATACTAGTGGAAAGGTGTATAGTAACAATGCTACGGTTCCGTATGACAATTATGGTATAGATTTTTCGCAGTCCACCGAATCAGTCATCAACTGTATAGATGCCGAAGGAACAAAATATAAAATGGGTATTTATCCCTTTATGGACTGGTCTGCAGGATCAAGCTTTTCTCCTTCTACCATATCTTCCTGGAAATGTAGGGAAATAGTAGGTAAAGGAGGGGCGGATACGATCAAGTTCGATTATTATACTCCATTAAAGAGAAATCGGTATCGGATTAAGGAATATATAGAAGTAATAGATGATGCAAATCTGGGTTTCGGAGATAATATAATGACCACCACTTATCAGCAAAAACCATTGTTTGATGGTGTACATTTCGACGCAGAAGATAAATACAACCTAGATTGGAAAATTGTCTATCCTCGAATATACGATTATAGTTACGGTAGCTTACAAGGCTCAACGCAAGGCCGTTATTTTGTGACGGGCTCTACTCAAATGGAAAAGTATGGTGTGCCTTCAGATGCGAGTAGCGTATATGACACCTACGAAGAAACACAAAGTTTTATTAAGCAGATAGATGCCAGGGGAGTGCGGGTTGTTTTTTATAATAAACTTAATACCGAACAACTTGATTCTATAAAAGTATTCGATACAGAAGGAAAAGTCATAAAAAATATAGCATTCACTTATCAGGGAGGCAATACGCCAGTTTCAAGCGACCGCCCATCAGACAGGAACCTTTTGACGGCTGTACTTTTTAAAGATGCCTTAGGTGCGGTAATTGAAAAATATCAATTTAATTATGAGCCCCTGTTGTTTCCTTTAGGCGTTAAGCGCGCTGATCCGTGGGGCTATTATGGCAAGGGTGCGCTTGCCATACCTTTTCCATTAGATATGGCGAGTTCTGTGCCAAGACAGACTATTGAAGTAGCACAACAATCAACAACCGTTTATACCTGGATGGCTGATGTTGGCCTGAACAACTATTATGATGCCACTTTATTACCTTATCAGACCTACAATATAGAAATAGGTGGCTATGATACTTCGAATGATGAGGGACATGTGGAGGAGGGTGTGCTTAAAAAGATTACATTGCCTACGGGAGGGAGTACAGAATTTGAATATGAAGTTAACAGGTATCGTGAAGAGTTTACAGATTCGTTAAAAGAAGCTAGTGGACTTCGGATAAAAAGTATTAAAAACTTTGACAGTCAGCATATACTGCAAATGCAAAGATTATATAAATATGGAGAGAATGAAGATGGGTACGGTGTAGGTAAAACCGTTAATCGAGATAAAAATTACTATCAAGAAGATAGGGTGCAATACCTGCCCGTAAAAAATCCTGTCGTTCCGATTGTTGATCAAGATCATAACGTGAATTATGACGGAAGGAGTTACCCGCTTCCAATAACAGGAGGTTATTTACGCAAAAGAGTTTATAGCGCAACGCCACTTGAAAACCTGAGCTTCACTGGTGGAGCACCCGTACTTTATAATAAGGTTACCGAATATGTAGAAGAAAATGGATTGCAAACCGGCAAGACAGAATACGTGTTTAATGCCCCAACTTCTTGGGGAGAACAGACTGAATTTGATAATACAGGCATCAGTTTTCCGGTAAGTAATGAGTGGATAGAGAATAAAATGATAGCCAAAAATCTATATGCCTATCAAAATGGCGAGTTTAAATGGATACAGAAATCGAATTATGAAAACTTGCCTTATCTATCTCCAACTACTGTTTTATTTCGTATGCCTTACAGATGGGCCTCAAAGCTCGTTTATTATCCGGATGAGTATACTGAAAATGACCTAATTTATGGGGGATGGTATTATCCTGAGGGTATGGCAAGCAGGATAATAAAATCGGGAAGATTGTTATTGGCAAAAGAAACCGATACAATTAGGGAGCTTAGTAACCTAAGCAATGTTATGGCACTAAAAAAAGAGTATAGTTATTCGCCTACCCTTACTTTTCAGCCTCAAACTATAAAACAGCCCCTTAGCAATGGAATGATAAAGAAATCTATGTACAGCTATTGGTATGAAAAACCTGAACAAGTCCTAGAAACATTAGAGGATAATGGAACGATATCATTAACAAGTGCAACTTATAGTCAGTACCATCCTGATAATAGTTTGCTCAAAATATTTGTGGCCAATCTACCTGCTCTTGTACCGTTTTCTAGCTTTAATCCTGTTGCTGGTGCCGATTCGAGATACGAATTAAAAATACAAAATGATAAGCTCGGTAATGGTTATAAAGTAAATCAGGTTTCAGCTAATGGAAAAATAGAGGCATGTTATCTCTATAGCTATAATAAAATGTACCCTATTGCAGAGATCAAAAATTCGGATTATGCAACCGTGGTAGGCTTGTTAGGCGGACAGATTGCCGTGGATGCATTTTCTAAACTTTCCAATCCCGATAAAGTGGCCATCGACGCCTTTTTGGCGCCCCTAAAAACTGGTCTTCCCCAGGCATTGATCACTAGCTATTCCTACAAGCCGCTTGTAGGTCTGGCCAGCCAGACGGATGCCAAAGGCATGACGACGTACTACGAATACGATTCTTTCCAACGGTTGAAGCATGTCAAGGACCAAAACGGCAACATCATCAAAAGCTACGACTACCACTACAAGAACTAACGCCCCATGAAAAACACCAGATTATTCCTTTTGGCCTCGCTGCTCCTGTCGGGAACAGCCATGGCCCAGCAGCATATCACGCTGTCCGGCTATTCCGGACAGACGGAAATCAAAGCCACGGGCAGCGTCACCCTTGCCGACGGCTTCCAGGTTCCCTACGGCAGCAGCGTTCGCATCTTTACCGGGGCGAGCTTCCAGCTCTGCAACCCCCTGGCATCTTCGCCGAGCGCCAACCAGAACTACGTGCTTTCGAGGGTATTCAAGATCGCAGGGGTAAACAGCGCGAACATCAATGCCCAGCGCAACGTATGCGAGGAGAACCAGACCGTCCAGTACATCGACGGGCTGGGCAGGCCCCTGCAGACGGTAACGGTACAGGGTAGCCCATCCTTTGCCGACGTGGTGCAGCCCATCGTCTATGACGCCTTGGGCCGCGAAGCGGTAAAATACCAGCCATACACCATTGCAAGCAACGGAGGGGCCTACAGGCCAAGTGCCGTTGCGGAGCAACTGGGATTCTATGCCGGCCAGCCGGTTGGTTCCAGCATCAAACAGACCTCGCAGCCCTTTTCACAGACGGTTTTCGAGGCCAGCCCGCTGAACAGGGTGCTGGAACAGGGTGCTCCGGGGGCGCCTTGGCAGCCCTACAGCGCCTCCATTGCGGGTTCGGGCCATACGGCAAAGCCGGGCTACGCCATCAGCGACGCTACTGATGCCGTGAAGCTCTGGACGATCAGCGTCTCGGGAGCTGCCACCACGGCGAACTACCAGCCGGGCACGCTCTACAAGACCGTTTCGAAGGACGAGAACTGGACAAGCGGCAAAGTCGGAACCGTGGAAGAGTTCAAGGACATGGAGGGCAGGGTGGTGCTCAAAAAGGTCTGGGAAACCGAGAGCGTAGCGCTGTCAACCCAGTACCTGTACGACGACATGGGCAGCCTGCGCTACGTGCTACCCCCGGCAGTCATGGTAAATAGCTTTATGGAGGTAGATGATATATTTAAAGGCTACATCTACGGCTACCACTACGACGGCCGGAGAAGGATCATCGAAAAGAAGATCCCGGGCAAAGACTGGGAGTACTTGATTTATAACAAACTGGATCATCTTGTATTAACACAAGATGGTAATCAACGCATTAATAATCAATGGTCATATACTAAGTACGACGCAATGTCACGTCTAGTATCCTCAGGAATATATACGGATAATGTAAATACAACTCGTCTCTCCTTGCAAGGAGTGTTAAACGAACAAATCAACTTATGGGAAACACGTGCTGATGCGGAATACAACGAAGTGTCTTTTCCTCAATTAGGGATAGAACAACTTACCATAAACTATTATGACAATTATGATTTTACGGGTAATTCTTTTGGACAACCCTCGGGAATGCAGGCCTTGTCAATGCATACTAAAGGATTATTAACGGGAACTAAAACTAAAATACTAGGGACTGATATTTTTATGTTAACTGTAAACTATTATGATTTAGAAGGAAGGATAGTACAGACTAAAAGTGATAATCACCTTGGTGGGATTGATATTTTAGATAATACATGGAGCTTTACGGGAGAGTTAACCGCTAATGTTAGAACACATAGTACTCCACATCCTTTTGGAGGACCAACTGGTGCTACCACTATAATATCTAATCGTTATGATTATGATCATATGGGTAGAAAATTAAGTACAATAGAAAGTATTAATGGACAGAATGAGGTTGTGTTAAATAAATTTGACTACAACGAACTGGGCCAGCTAAAGCAGAAAAACCTGCATAGTACGGATGGGACCAGCTTTCTACAAGCTACCACCTTTGCCTATAACGAGCGCGGCTGGATGAAGAACAGCACTTCCGACCAGTTCAGCATGCAACTGAATTACGAAGATGGTACAATACCCCAATTTAATGGTAACATTGCTAATCAACAATGGGGTATTGGAAGTTCATTGCCTAATAATTTCACTTACAGCTATGACAAACTAAATAGATTGATAAGTGGGACTAGTTCAGGTGCCATAGTTTTAAATGAAACCATAGCTTATGATGTGATGGGGAATATTGACAAGCTCAACCGTGATGGAACGGGAGATAAAAAATATTACTATTATGATAATAGTAATAGACTGAGGTACGTAGATGGGGTGACCGGGGTTTATAGTTATGATTATAATGGAAATGCTATTTTCGATGGAAGGAATGGGGTACAAATCAGCTATAATCAATTCAATTTGCCCGTTGGTATTTCCAAAATTGGGCTAGATCTTGTTTATACCTACGATGCTAGTGGAGTGAAATTGCGAAAAGAAGATAGTGCAACAGAAACTGAAATAAATTATGTTAAGGGAATTCAATATAATTTAGGTGATATAGATTTTATTCAAACAGAAGAAGGAGTAGCTCGCAACAATAATGGAACGTACAATTATGAGTACAATTTAACAGACCATCTCGGCAATGTAAGGGCTACTTTTTATAAAAATCCGACTACTGGTCAATTGGAAATTCTGCAACGTGATGATTATTATGCCTTTGGTTTAAGGAAATCTGCACAATCTGGCAATAATAAGTACCTTTATAACGGCAAGGAGTTGCAGGAGGAGCTGGAACAGTATGACTACGGGGCAAGGTTCTATGACCCGGTGATTGCGAGGTGGAATGTTATAGATCCGCTTGCAGAGAAGATGAGAAGATATTCGCCATATAATTACGCTTTCAACAATCCGATAAGGTTTGTCGATCCGGATGGGATGGGACCAACAGATTGGGTTAAAAGTGGAAATACTTGGATGTGGGATGCAAATATAACTTCTGCCGAACAAGCAGCAGAAGCTGGTTACAGTGATTATAAAGCGCCAGGATCTGTGATAAATAGTGCAAAAATTGGACCAGATGGAGCAGTTGGAAATATCCTTCTGGGAGATGGAGTCGCAACATATATAAGAAATGAGACTTCAGAAGCAAAATCTTCTGGTTTATGGGATTCGTTTGTAAGTTGGCTTGGCAGTTTTAAGTCGAAGGATGGTGAACTTGGCAGTGGTTGGCATATGTTTAATAATAGCAATGGGATGGGCGAAGATCCTGATGCTCATTTAAAACCAAATGCAAAGAAAGTAGATAATTTGGGAGATATATCTGGGTTGCTGAGTTACGGGGGACAATTAAGAACAAATAATGCTCCGATGAAATTTATTAATCCTTTAGATATTTTTGGCGCCGCAGATAATGCAAGCCAAGGCGCATTACTTAAATACTTAACCACGCAAGCGGGAGCTAGTTCTGATACATCGGTTCTGACAAACCTTGTTGTTGATGATACAAGACTTGATACACTGCCTCATGATCAATGGGAAAAGAAAAGTAAGGCAGGAGGAAGCGGTTCGGCATTGTATAGAAATCCAGATGGAACATTAACTAGAACACCAAAAGTGGTTCAGGTAAATGGCAAACTTTCGGTTAGAGATAAATGAAGAAAATTTTTTTAATTATTGGTTTAGTTACGCTTTTGCTGGTAATAATATTCTTAGTCATAAATGAAGGATATTATTACAGGCTTTTAAATAAAAGTGGAGAGATTTATAAAATAAACTCTAAAGGTAATTTTGAGGGCAAAAGCAGGATTTATAAAGATGGAAGAAAAATCTTCGATGGATATTTTAACAATGGAAAGCTAGAAGGGTTAGCTCACACATATTATGATAATGGCAATATCAAATCAAAGACATTTTATAAAAACGGTATTATCGAAGGATTTGAATATAAGTACTATCAGAATGGAAAAGTGAGCTTCAAAGGACTATGGAAAAATGGGATATGGTATGGTAGTCAGCTATATTTTTCAGAGACAGGAAAGTTAAATGAATATTGGGTAAGAGATTTTAGAAGTATGCCTAACGATTTCTTTTACATTTTTTACAATAATGGTAAAATTAGAAAGATCTTAGGAACAGTTGTGAGTGGAAATTTAGCGATTTACAATAAGGATATACCAATAGTGCTTCAGAACAGACATGCATATAAAGATATAGAAGATTTATATGTAACTGTTGCCTGTCCACCCCATTTAAAAACATCAGTAAGAGTTCAAGTAAATAATAAAACATATGATATCGACAGTCTTACCACAAATACATTAAAAGCTAGTAAGGCGTTTGAAAAGCCTGGAAAGTATCTAATTAAAGTGTTTGGAATACTAAAAGATAAGGATCGAGTTTTGAAAGCTGATACGGTGACATTAGATATTTCCAAGATTTGAAAAATTGATTTCAATTCCATGGCCTGGATTCGCAGGCCACTAAATTAGGCAGTGGAGGTAGAGAGCTGTTAAAACCTATGTTATCAGAAAAAACAGCTTTACAAGAGTTAAATCATTCCTAAAATGTAAGACCAAAAGTTTTTCCATCTTTACACTATTTAAATAAAAATGAACAATAAAAAATATATAGGGATGACTGTAAATGAACGACTTTGCGTTGCTAAATTATACGATAAGTTTTATAAGGCGGTTGAGGAAAAGAATGTTGAGGAAGCTGTCTCAATGCTAAAGAAAGTAGAACTTACAGAAGAATCAATCGACCCTATTTTAGAAAGTGTAGGTTTGTTTAAATAACTTATACTACCCTTCATGTGATCTAAGCCTTTGTGCTTAGGATTTAGAGGTGGGAAATTGGATTTGCAATCTTGACCTTTGAGTTACATACTAATTAGTTTTAAAGATTGATGAGCACTATAGCCCTGTTTAATTAAATGTTGAGGCTAAGTCTCAACATTTTTATTTTTAAAAATAATCCTCAATATTTCCTTTGCCCTCACGTACTACCTCAAAATCACCGCCTGTACAGTCGATTACGGTAGAGGCCTCATTGTCGCCGTAGCCACCATCAATTACGAGATCCACCAGGTCTTCGTATTTTTCGTGGATCAGTTCCGGATCGGTAGAATATTCGATCAGTTCGTCGTCGTCCTTAATAGAGGTAGAAATAATCGGATGACCCAAAGCCTCTACAATCTGTCTGGCAATGTTGTTGTCGGGCACGCGTATACCCACCGTTTTTTTGTTCGAGCTCAACAGCTTGGGCACGTTGTTATTGGCATTAAAAATAAAGGTAAACGGCCCGGGAAGCGCTTTTTTCAATACCCTGAAAACCGTCGTATCGATAGGTTTGATGTAATCTGAAATATGCCTCAAATTTGAACAGATAAAAGAAAAATTGGCCTTTTCCGGTTTGATGCCGCGGATCCGACAGATTTTTTCGATGGCTTTTTGATTGGTAATGTCGCAGCCCAAGCCATAAACCGTATCGGTAGGATAAATGATCAATCCGCCTTTTTGCAGTACCTCTACCACTTGTTCGATGGCCTTCGGATTCGGATTTTCAGGATAAATTTTGATTAGCATATGTAAAAATAACAAAATTACCGCGCCGCTTGTTTAACATCGTAAGATTATAATTACATTTAATAGACGGTTCATGCTCGCTTAACGCTAAAGCATTTGCTACTTTTGGACAAATCGGTTTGTATTGATTTCAAAATTTTAGAAACAGCATTAAAACGATAGATTATGAGAAAAGCTTTTGTTGCCATTGCCGCATTCTTGGTGGCGCTCACCATTATGTTGGGACTTACTTACGCACCGCTGTGGTGGTTGTTTATTTTTACCGGACCTTTTGTGGTGCTCGGCGTATACGATTTGTATCAGCCTAAACACAGTATCGTCAGAAATTATCCCGTTTTTGGTCGCCTCAGGTATTTTATGGAAGAATTGAGGCCTAAAATCTACCAGTATTTTATAGAAAGCGATACCAATGGCAAGCCTTTTAATCGGCTTAACCGTTCGCTAATTTACCAGCGCGCCAAAAAAGACAACGATACAATTCCCTTTGGTACCCAATTAGACGTTTACGAAAACGGCTACGAATGGCTGAGCCATAGTATTGCCGCTATTAGCCACCATGAACTGGATTCCAATCCACGGGTACTGGTGGGCGGACCAGCATGTACGCAGCCTTATTCGGCCAGTATTTATAACATATCGGCCATGAGTTTTGGTTCGCTCAGCCAAAATGCCATCCTGGCTTTAAATGGTGGTGCCAAAATGGGCAATTTTGCCCATAATACTGGCGAAGGTGGCATTAGCGATTACCACAGCGGTCCGGGAGGAGATCTGATCTGGCAAATCGGAACGGGTTATTTTGGTTGCAGAAACCACGACGGCTCTTTCAATTACGATGCCTTTGCAGAGCGCTCCAAAACGCCCAATGTAAAAATGATCGAAATCAAGCTTTCGCAAGGTGCCAAACCCGGCCATGGCGGTATTTTGCCGGCTAAAAAAGTAACGCCTGAAATTGCCCGAATCCGTTTGGTCAAAGAGGGTTTCGATGTGATTTCGCCACCGGCCCACACTGCATTTTCTACGCCTTTGGAAATGATGGAGTTTGTAAAAAAACTACGTACCCTGTCTGGTGGCAAGCCAATAGGTTTTAAGCTGTGCATCGGTCGCAGGAGCGAGTTTTTTGCCATCTGCAAAGCCATGATCGAAACCGGTATTTATGTAGATTTTGTAACTGTTGATGGGGGCGAAGGTGGTACCGGCGCCGCGCCACAAGAATTTTCTAATGCAGTAGGTATGCCTTTGCGTGAAGGCGTGGCTTTTGTATACGATGTGTTGAGTGGTTTCGGACTGAAAAAACATATTAAAATCATTGCCTCGGGCAAAGTAGCTTCGGGTTTCGACCTGGTGAAAAACATTGCCTTGGGTGCCGATTTGTGCAACTCGGCCCGTGGTATGATGTTTGCCCTGGGCTGCATCCAGGCTTTAGAATGCAACAGCAATACCTGTCCAACTGGTGTAGCCACCCAAGATCCAAGTTTGATGAAGGGGTTGGTGGTGGAAGACAAAACGGTACGCGTATTCAATTTCCATCAGGCTACCGTGCAAAGTGCGGTCGAATTGTTGGGCGCTGCGGGTCTACGTCATCCTTACCAGCTCACCCGTGCCTACATTAACCGCCGTACCTCGCAAAATATGATGCAGAGCTATATCGAAACCTTTCCTTACATACCGGAGGGAAGTTTATTGCAAACGCCATATCCTTTGCAACACGAATTGGGCATGGCTTTGAGCACATCGGCCAGTTTTGCGCCTACCGATTACAAAGTTTCACTGGTCGATTACCAGCATGCTAGTGCACATCACGAATAAAATTGATTTTAAACAGCGCTTACCTCTAAATGGCTAAAACAATTCATAAAGACATCAAAATCATTCCGTTATTATTGGTGTTGCTGTCTTTTTATTACCTCGCAATCTTCGACAAACAATACCCCAAGCTGGTATTTGTGCTGATGGTACTCTCGATTGGTTCTTTGTATTTTTTTATTATCAGGGGCAATTTGTCGCTTAACCTGTTCAAAAACATCAGAAAGCAGGAGGGAAGGGTTTTGTTTTTTCTGGTCGCAAATGCAGTGCTGCTAATTGTGGTGATGATAGACGAGCTGGAGTTTGATTATAAAAACCTTGCCTTGAATATTGCTTTTATGGCGATGAAAGCCATTTTTACCTTGGAGATTTTGGTGGCTTACCTCATCAATTTTTCTAAACTGGAAGAGCCTGTGCTTATAGAGGAATAAAAATACGACTTAAAAGAAAAACCCGTTCTGCACTTACAGAACGGGTTTTTTATGTAATAACTGGCAAGCAGTTGTTTGACGAGCTTAAAACTCGGCTCCTTTCGGAAACCTAGGGAAGGCAATTACATCCCTGATGTTGGTCATACCGGTTACGAAAAGCACCAGGCGTTCAAAGCCCAAGCCGAAGCCGGCGTGTGGCGCCGAACCGAACCTGCGGGTATCTAAATACCACCATAGTTCTTCTTCCGGGATGTTCATTTCGGCCATGCGCTCGGTCAATTTGTCCAAACGCTCCTCACGTTGCGAACCGCCAATCATTTCGCCAATGCCAGGGAATAGAATGTCCATAGCGGCTACGGTTTTGCCGTCATCGTTCATGCGCATGTAAAACGATTTGATGTCTTTTGGATAATCGGTTAGGATAACCGGTTTTTTGAAATGCTTCTCTACCAAATAACGCTCGTGTTCCGACTGTAAATCTGCACCCCACTTGTCAATCAGGTATTTGAATTGCTTTTTCTGGTTCGGTTTCGACGATTTTAAGATTTGTATCGCTTCGGTATAAGTTAAGCGTTCAAAATCGTTGGCTAAACAGAAATCTAGTTTCTCCAATAAAGAAAGCTCGCTTCTTTCTTGTTGGGGCTTTTGTTTTTCTTCTTCCAGCAACCTGTCGTTTAAGAAAGCCAATTCGTCTTTGCAATGGATCAAGGCATAATTGATGACGTATTTCATCATGTCTTCTGCCAATTGCATGTTGTTTTCCAGGTCGGCAAAGGCTACTTCCGGCTCAATCATCCAGAATTCGGCCAAATGGCGAGTGGTATTCGAGTTTTCGGCCCTAAACGTTGGTCCAAAAGTATAAATCTGTCCGAAAGCCATGGCTGCCAATTCGCCTTCCAGCTGTCCAGAAACGGTCAGGTTGGTAGAACGGCCAAAGAAATCTTCCTTAAAGTCAACTTTCCCGTCTTCGGTGCGTGGCGTATTGTCGAAATCCAAGGTGGTTACCCTGAACATTTCTCCCGCACCTTCGGCATCGCTGGCGGTAATTACAGGCGTGTGCATATAAACAAAGCCTTGCTCGTTAAAAAACTGGTGGATGGCAAAAGCCAAGGCATGCCTTACCTTAAAAACAGCATTAAAGGTATTGGTACGGAAACGCAGGTGCGCCTTTTCCCTTAAAAACTCTAAACTGTGTTTTTTAGGTTGCAAAGGATATTCTTCTGCATTGCTGTCGCCCAATATTTCAATGTGACTAGCTTTGATGTCGACCTTTTGGCCCTTGCCCAATGATTCGACCAAGGTACCCTCAATGGCAAGCGCAGCACCTGTCGTAATGCGTTTAAGCAATTCTTCAGGCGTATTGGCAAAATCTACTACAATTTGGATATTACCCATGCAAGAACCGTCATTTAAGGCTATAAACTGGTTGTTGCGGAAGGTGCGTACCCATCCCATTACTTTAACTTCGGTGTTAAATGCAGTAGACTGCAGCAGGTCTTTGATTTTTTCTCTCTTGATCATTGCGGATTGCTTTATAAGGGGGTCAAAAATAAGGATTTAAACCTAAATCCCGATGGCTTTTGTGCATTGTTTTTTATAAAATACATTTTTTCTTTGTGGCTAAATATGTTTAAGTTTGCTTTCCGCTAAATCCTTATTAAATTTTGCAAATTCTCGGTAAAAAGTTAGATGGCAGTCGACTTATCGGTACACCTGAATTATTTTCTTTAGAGGAGAGGATATTCAATACCGTATGTATCATTGCCTTTATTACCATGTGCTTTGAGGTGCCGTTCAACTTTTTTATCGGCTTGGCGGTTCCTGCAGGGCTCTGCATTTTCGGCGTGGTTTTTTCGGCCTACATGTATTACCTTTCTCGCTTTAGGCGCAAATCGTCTTTGGGCATCAAGGTATTCTGCATTGTCTGCAACTTGGCCTTTGCCGTCAACTATTTCTATAATTCGGGCATTTACGGGCCAAACCTGTTGTTGTTCAGTCTGGTTTTTCTGATGGTTATTGCGGTGATACCCAAGGCGCATTTCAAGATCTGGATCCCGATCAATATCCTATTGGTGTTTGTGATTTTAACCTTCGAGTATTTTTATCCGCAAGCTGCGCCTGACGTCTACATCAGCAAGGTGAGCAAAGTAATCGATTTTGGAGTAACCTATTTCGTAGTGGTCATTTTAACGTACTTTGCCATCAGCTATATCCGTAAAAATTATGATGCCGAGCGTTTTTCTGTCGATGAAAAAAACAAGGCCATCGAAGAACAGAAACTGGAACTGGAAAGGATCAATTCTGAAAAGGACAAGTTGTTTTCGGTGGTGGCGCACGATATCCGCATGCCGCTTAATTCCATCCAAAGCTACTTGGAGCTGTTGGCAGAAACCGACCTGGAGGAAGAAGAGGGTGCGAAGATCAGGAAACAGCTGCTTCAGGTAACCAAAGATACCTCGGCCATGATAACCAATGTACTGTCGTGGTCTAAAACACAAATGGCGGGTTCTCGGGCCGATTTGGCACCCATGAACGTAAAAGATGCGTTGATGAGTGGGCTGAACATTGAAAAAAGCATTTCGCAGCGAAAAGGAGTGAGGCTTGAAATTGTTAGCGAAGACAATCTGCATATCATTGCCGACTACCACATGTTTCAGCTCGTGGTGCGCAACTTGGTAAACAACGCCATTAAATTTACGGAGAAAGGCGGCCAGGTTATTGTCAATGCAAAACGACTAGCCAATGTGGGGTGCATCGAAGTGCGCGATAACGGTTTGGGCATCAATCCCGAACAGCAACGCAAGCTTTTTCAGCTCAAGGCTTCGTCAACTTATGGTACCAACAAAGAAAAGGGGGTAGGTTTGGGCCTGTTGCTGTGCAAAGAATTTACCGATTTGCAGGGCGGTACCATCGCTTTTGAGCCCAACGGCAATAAAGGCTCTGTTTTTATGCTCAGCTTCGCCTTAAGCGCTAATTAAGCGGTAGGGTAACGTAAAAGCTGGCCCCGGTATCTTTTCCTTCGCTGGTTGCCCATATTTTGCCCTTGTGCAATTCAATTAGTGTTCTGGCGATGGAAAGGCCAACGCCATGGCTATATTCCTTGTGGGTTGGAATGGCACTTAGTTTGGCAAACTTGATAAATAGTTTGCGCATATCGGCTTCGCTTAGTCCTTGGCCTTCGTCTTTAAACACAATCATCAGGTTTTCATCCGCCTTGCTCAGCTCAATGTAGATTTTGGCGTGCGGATAACTATAGGTAATTGCATTGCTCAACAACTGGGCAAAGGCATCGCGTAGCCTTTTGGCGTCCCCAGTCACAAGCGTGCTGGTGCTGCTGTTCAGGTATACTTTTAGATGTTTTTGTTGCAGCCTCAGGTCAAAATCGCTGATTACGAGCTTCAATAGGTCCTGTATGTTCACTTCCTGCATGCTGAGCCTAAAATTGCCGTTTTCTATCTGCGAAACCTCCATGGCCTGGTCTATATTGGCCAAGATGTTGCCGGTGGCTGATTTGATCCTGTCGGCAAAATTGTTTACAATGTCGGCGTCGTCTATTTTCTTTTTGATGATTTCTGTGGCCAGTGAAATGGTGGTATTTGGATTTTTAAGGTCGTGCGCCAGTTTATTGGTCAAATCGGTTTGTACGTAGGCAACTAGTCTGGAACTTAGACGCATCTCCAGAAAATCGATCACTAAGGCAGCCAGCGATTTGAGCATGCCCAGTTTTTGTGAGGCTATCTCTTGAGGCCTGGTATCAAATACGCTCAAGGCGCCAATGGCAAGGCCTTCGGGACTGAGCAAGGGCACGGCCAGGTAAAAAGCAATGTTGTTCGCTGTTAAAAAGCGGTGGGCAGCTGTTGTTCGAGCTTGATTAAACAAGGTCGGTTCATTTGTTGAGATAGCCAATGCCGCCAAGCTTTCTTCGCGTGGGATGTCGTTCGCGTGAAGCGCACCGATATTGCTTTTCACAAAAACATGGTCGCTGTCTACAAAGCTGAGCTGGGCCATCGGGGCATCAAACAACTGCGCGGCCAATTGGGCGATGTTGTCGAATGGGTTTTCGGGCGGGGTTTGAACGATGCTGTAGCTGTAAAGCTTTTGTAGGCGAAGATGTTCGTGTGTTGGAATCGGAGGCTGCTGATTGGCTAAATTGTTCATGGATCCTACATTGCGTATACTGGGTTCCTTACAAAGATAAAAAACTGATTTGCTTTTAGATATTTGTTGTTTTTATTTTTTAGGTCTATTTTTTTTGATGTTTTTTATTTTATATCAGTATTTTTCTTGTTTTTTATTGATTAATTTAAATTATTTTATTTTTTTATTTGTGTTTTTGGTTTTTTTATGATTTTATTTGATTTTTTAATCTTAAAAAATGTGTTTTTTTTTATTTTGTTGATTTTATTTAAAAATATTGAGTATAAATTATGGAAAAATGATTTTTTATGTATTTTTTGTAATTATTTATTCTATATTTGTTCTGTTCATGCAAAAAGTACATTTATATTTGGTTTGATTAAAGCTCTGGTTGGATGGCCAGAGCTTTTTCATTAAAAAAGATCAAAAATATTAGCAAAAAACTTAACTAACCTAACAACTATAAACAAAAAAGACCAGCTCGATTATTCGGCTGGTCTTTTATTTTGAAGCAAGGCCTTAAAAACCTTGTTCAATCTGATATTTTATTAAGCTAGTACTTTGCTTACCAAGTCTGCAGCTTCTTTCAATGCGATGGCTGAGTAAACTTTCAATCCCGATTCGTCGATTAGTTTTTTCGCTTCTTCGGCATTGGTGCCTTGCAAACGGCAGATAATTGGAACCGGAACATTGCCGATTTCTTTGTAGGCATCAATTACGCCTTGTGCAACCCTGTCGCAACGTACAATACCGCCAAAAATGTTAATCAAAATGGCTTTTACGTTTGGATCTTTCAAGATGATGTTGAAAGCGGCCTTTACGGTTTGTGCATTGGCCGTACCGCCTACGTCTAAGAAGTTGGCAGGTTCGCCACCGGCAATTTTAATGATATCCATGGTTGCCATGGCCAAACCAGCACCGTTTACCATACAGCCCACGTTGCCGTCGAGCTTTACATAGTTCAGGTTGCTTTCGCTGGCCTCAACTTCTGTAGGGTCTTCTTCGGTTTTATCGCGCATGGCGGCGTAGTCTGGGTGACGGAACAAGGCGTTCTCATCCAAGTTTACCTTGGCATCAACTGCAATGATTTTATCGTCGCTGGTTTTTAGAACCGGGTTGATTTCGAACATGGCAGAGTCGGTTTGGTCATAAGCCTTGTACAATGCCGAAACGAATTTTACCATTTCTTTGTGCGCAGCGCCGCTTAAGCCCAGGTTGAAGGCAATTTTACGTGCCTGGAAGCCTTGAAGGCCAACTTTAGGGTCGATTTCTTCTTTAAAGATCAAGTGCGGCGTGTGTTCTGCCACTTCTTCGATATCCATACCGCCTTCGGTACTGTACATAATAATGTTAGTTCCATTGGCACGGTTCAACAAAACGCTCATGTAAAACTCGCTGGTTTCAGACGGACCTGGATAGTATACGTCTTGCGCTACCAATACTTTGTTTACTTTCTTGCCTTCGGGACCAGTTTGAGGAGTTACCAATTGCATACCCAAAATATCGGTTGCTCTTTGTTTAACCTCGTCCAGGTTCTTGGCCAGCTTTACGCCACCGCCTTTGCCTCTGCCACCTGCGTGGATTTGGGCTTTAATTACAACCCAGTCAGAGTTATAGTCGGTTTTCATTTTTTTGGCGGCTTCAACAGCTTGGTCAACTGTATCGGCAACGATGCCTTCTTGGATGGCAACGCCAAAACTTTTTAGAATTTGTTTACCTTGATATTCGTGGATATTCATTGCTCAAAAATTTGCCCAAATCTACAATTTCAAAAGCTTTATGCCAATAGCAACGGCCTGATTTTTTAATAATTGTTGCTTTTGTGTTCGAGAAATTACAAAATGCCTAATTGAGCCGAAATAAGGCTTGTTAAGTTGGAATTTGTCTTGCCAAAATAACCCGGCCGTTTTTAAATTGCAGTTCCAAAATATCTGGGTCGACGTTGCCCGTGCTCGATATGAAGCCAATATCATAGTACCACAGGTCTTCATCGTCTTCATTGCCGTTTTCGTGGCCTAAAAGCTGCTTAACTTGTGTCTTGGTTTTTCCGATCAGGATTTGGCTGCTGATAAGATCTTTAGTGAGTTCATATCGCGTGTCGGGCTCATTTTTCCATTTTTCTTTGTCAAAATCGCGATTTGGATAGGAGGTTATTCCAAATAAGAACAGCATGGCAAGTGCCAAGTAGATAATTGGCGTGCTGGCTAGGGTAAGTAGACCTATAACCATTCTCTTTTTGGTTATATTTTTTATCGACCGGAAAAGCAGGCTCCAAAATAAGCATATCCCCAGTGCTAGAAAGAAAAGGATAAAATAGACTTCGATGCCCATATTAATGAGTTAAATGTTAAAATTGACTTAATCTGTGGTCATGCCAAATGCAGCTAGCATTAGGTTTACGATAATTTTTTAGTCACAGATTATAATAATATCAAAATAATCAAACTTGCCATGATGCGTTTGCCTGTTGGTTTGTGGTACGGTTTGCGGATGAGGGCTTAGACCTCAGCTTTTTGATGGTCTTGCCAAATTTGGATTGCATCTTTCTCCAATAACCGGCAAAGTGTACGTGCCCGGCTCTAAACAGCCTTTGGTGCGCAAACCATACGGTTAAAATGGTGCCATAGTAAAAGCAGGTATAAAAAACATAGGAAAATCCTCGAACCAACTTGTTTTTGTGCTGATAAATCAGGCAAAGGCGTTCCAGCTGAAAGTCGATGTGGGCCGCTTCATCAATCAAAATGTCGGTGCAGATTTGTTTAAGCAGTTTACATGCGGTAGCATCCTTTAAACATTGGTAAAAAACCTGCGCAGTGCTTTCAACGGTGATTACGGCAATGGTCCAGAATTCCATATCCTTGTTCAGTCCACGTATTTTTCTGAACAGGCTATCGCCCCAATCTTTTTTAATTCTTGGTTCACCGATACGATCGAGGTACTTGCCCAGGTTTTCGCCATGTTTCTGTTCTTCTTTGATAAACAGCCTGATGGCATCCGTATAATGCGCATCGTTTAGTTTTTTGGCATGTTTGGTGGCGGCATTGATCAGGTTAATGCCTTCGGAGGTTTCGCCCAATTGCCAAGCCTGTAGCGAAGCCAGTATTTCTTGTTTTTCGGTAGGAGTTAATGTAGGGCTGATGGTCCAGTCAATCCGTTCTTTTTGTAGGTTCTGGTCGAAATAAGCTTTCCAATAGCTAGAGGTTTTCATGGTTTAGGTTTTAGGTTAGGGAAAAGAGAGCGTTAATTTTGGGGTGGAGCGCATCATTTAACCGATATCTTTATTACTGAAAGTATTGGTGTGTTTGCCAATCGCGATAGTTCCAAGACAGCCAGGTCGTATTGGTGTAGCGTTCTTTGAAATCGGCAATCCTTTGATCCAGTCGCTTGTTAAAGGCCAGTTCTGCTTCTTGTTGCTGGGTCAGTTTCTCGGTTGGTGTAGTTTGGGTCGTGCTGTTTGCAGCCGTGTCGATGGCAAATGGCCAAAATTCAGAATGCTCTAAGGCGCTGTATAGCAGTTTTCGGTTTTGGTCTAATAGCGGAAGTGTTTTGTCGGAAAGATCGGTCAAATGGTTAACGTCTATACCAGATGCCTTTTGGTTTTTCAGGTTATATTCCACAATAAAGACATCCCAGTTTGCAAAACAGCAAACAAACAGCAGCGCATACCAAACCATGCCGTTTGCCTTGCAAAGAAAAAAGAAGGTTTTTCGTTGCGCTACTTTTAAATACACCGTAATCAGGCCAACCGTACAGAGCATCAAGAAAATGGCTACACCGATCCGTTTGTAGGTAAGTCCGTACATCAGCACATAATTGTAATCTCTCAAGCCAACCGAAAGCACCAGGAATGTGTTTTGAACAATCCAAATGAAGGCCAATAGCTTAAGCGTTTTGTTTTTGCGGTAAAAATTAAGGTTGCCATTAAAGAAATAGAGGATAACGATCATGGCCAACACAATGCTGAAAATCAATATGTTTGTGCCGTCGTGCAGTTCTGTGGCGTAATGGGCAGCGCTTGCGCTTTGGGTATTGAGCCAAAGGGTACTTAGGTCTATCAGATTTAAAAACAGCAACAACAGATTGAGCATTGCAAAACAAAGTATACCAATGATGTTTTCTGTTTTAAGCGCCATTTTTCTCTTGATGAAGCTACCCAGAAAAAGATCGGCGAACTCGTAAACAAACGTGTTTTTGTTGCGTTTCCGGTTGCGTATCAATTGCTCTTTACACTTGAGTTCGAGTGCCTCAACTCCATTTCCTTTCAGTCCAAGCAAAATAGCGGCGGTAAACAAGAGGCCGATGATCACGTGGACGACACGCTCAATGCTCAAGTCGGCAAAGAAGAAGTTGTAAATGTGGGTGAAGAATGCAGACAGGCCATCGGTAAGCCGGCTCAGGTATTGGGCAAAAACTTCGTTGGCATTGCTGTACAATGCCGTGAACAGCAAAAGGACCAGGATAGGCAACACCACGTATTTAATGGGCTTGCCCAAGGGTTTGAGCGAAAAATTACCGATACGGATATTGATTAACCGTTGGATAAGGTTAAATGGCGAGGTAAACAGCTGCATCAGGAATGAAATAATGGCGGTAAAAACACTCCTGATCAACTGCGCATGGGCAAATCCCACAAACACGGCCAAGCTGATGTACCAGGTAAACACGGTAAGGACCGACTGGTTATAAACCACCAAAGCACCGGCCAGCAAATGCAAGGCACCCGAGGTAAAGAGTTTGCGACTTTTAAGAATTCCCTTGTCGAACAGCAATGCGATGCAGATGAATACCGAGTAGAGGAGAAGGTTGAGCGCCAGTCTTTCCATCCAGAAAAGAAAGGTAAAAAGCAGTCCGCCGACAATAATGGCGAGCAGTTTGAAATCTAATTTTTGTTCCATTTGAAGAGTATATTGAGTATTAAAGTTTTAAAGATGAAGCGCAAGGGTGGCGCAGGTCAGCGAGAGCGGAATGTTGAGGAGCATAATACCGATTGAAATCAAGACTTGCTTTCGGTCTTTGGCTTTGATGAGCAGTTCGATAAATAGCAGCAACAGCATAATGCCGTTAGCAGCCGTAGCAACAACGAGGTAGAATAGGCCCATGGGCATCAATGCCTCGAAACGAGTAATGCAAAAGAGCAGAAAAATGCCTATTCCGATAATGGCCGAATACCTGGCAAGTTGTTTTCCGCTTTCGGCGACGAAGTTTTTGTTGGTTGTTTTCATGTTTGAAAAGTGCTTTGAAATTCAAAGTAAAAAATCAAAAAAAATTAAATCCCTTTAATCATCTTTTCCAAGGCATCTAAATGCGCCTTAAAATGCTGTCTGCCCAAGTCGGTAATCATATAGGTGGTATTGGTTTTTCGGCCGATAAAAGATTTTTGTACCTTGATGTATTCGGCCTGTTCCAAGGTCTGAAGGTGAGAGGCCAGATTGCCGTCGGTAAGCTCAAGCAACTGTTTCAGTTCGTTAAAACTGACGCGCTCGTTCACCGTCAATACCGACATTACGCCAAGCCTGATCCTGCTGTCGAATATTTTGTTTAAAGCCTCTATCGGGTTTTTCATCTCTTCAATTTTTGTTTTCAGTGGCAATGAAGCCATCATGATCTAACCATTCATTCCGCTGCATAATATCGAATAGGACAGTTTCATGAGCTAAAATTATTGGGCTCTTTCGTATTTAAGGTACATAATAATGCCGTAAATAATATGCAATGCGCCAAAGCCGATGGCCCAAAAATAAAGGCCATAGCCAACATAAAACGTAGAAATGAGGCCTAAAATCACTTGGCAGATGCCCAAAATCCGAATATCGGAATAGGTGTACTTGCTGGCATTGATGAGCGCCAGTCCATAAAACAACAAGCAAAGTGGCGCAATAAGGCCTACGCTGTTGGCGTATTGAAACAACAGGGCAAGTATGAACAGGCCCCCCGCAACAAGTGGAATGGCCAGGTTAATGACCAGCATTCTGGTTGTTCTGTCCCAAATAGGGAGTTTTTTCTTTTTGCTTTGTCGGTAGGTAAACAGAAATCCTCCCACAAGAGCTATAACCAACACCAGAAGACCCAGTTTCAACAAGTTGAATTCGACAGTTATATCGGCATCAACGCCATAGCCATAAGCGCCTGTGGTATAGGCTTCGAGCTCCCTGTGTGCAAAAAAAGCGCCACCCAATGCCGTTAAGCCTGCAAATACGCCAGATAATCCGCTTAGCGAGATGAAGCGTGAAGAGCGGTCCATCATTTTTCTAATGTCGCTCAGGGCATTCAGTTGTTCCTCTTGGTTACTCATGCTAAAAGTACTTTGTTTTTCAAAGTTAAATAGAAAAATCAAACCTGCAAGTTTTTTCGAAAAAATAAAAAAGACGATTTTGTGGCAGCTGGCAAATTCAAAATAGCCTGTTCCTAATTTATAAAATAACTAACTTTGCCGCATGCTAAAAGCGACAGGAATAAAGAAAGCCTACGGAAGCCTTCCCATTTTAAAAGGAGTGGATTTTGAAGTGGCCCAAGGCGAAATCGTAAGTATCATCGGTGCTTCGGGCGCTGGCAAAAGTACTTTGCTGCATATTTTGGGCAGTTTAGACAAGCCCGACGAAGGTACGGTTGAACTGAAAGGCACCAAAATAAACGAGCTTTCTGGCGATCTGCTTAGCGTGTTTAGGAACAAGAACATCGGTTTTGTGTTTCAGTTCCATCACCTCTTGCCCGAATTTACCGCATTGGAAAATATCTGTATTCCGGCCTTTATCGCCAAAACAAACAAGAAAGAAGCCGAGAAGCGGGCGCATGAACTGCTGGAACTGTTTGGCCTCAATGGTAGGGCAGACCATAAGCCAAACGAACTTTCGGGCGGCGAACAGCAGCGTATTGCTGTGGCACGCGCACTGATTAATAATCCCGCCATTGTTTTGGCCGACGAGCCTTCGGGCAATCTTGATTCGGCAAATGCCAATGCCTTGCATCAATTGTTTATCAGTCTGCGGGACAATTTTAAGCAGACTTTTGTCATTGTAACCCATAACGAAGACCTGGCTCAAATTAGCGACAGGGTAGTAACCATGAAAGATGGTTTCATTATTTAACATTAGAATTTGAAATTATTAATTACCGGCGGCACGGCCATTGCCGCATTGAAACTGCTCAAGGCATTCGAAAATAGGGAAGCAGTATTGGCCGATTACGGAACGGTGCCCATGCTCAAATCAGCAGCCTACCAAATGATCAGCCTGGGCAAAAAAAACGAAGAAATTGTTGCGCACAACATCCTAAATATTTGCTTAGACGAGGGCATCACTACGGTTTTGCCACTTTACAGCTTTGAAATAATTGCGCTCGCGAAAGCCAAAGTATTGTTTAGCGAATTTGGCATACAAATTTTGTTGCCCGACGACGAAGCGTTGCAACTTTACTTTAACGAAAGCCAAACCCCTAAATTAAACGACTGGGCGGTTTACGACTCTGGCAAACTTTTGTATGCCTCTACCGACAATCCGGTTTGGCAAACACAACAAAACAATCTTAACGGGGCGTTTACTTGGGCTAGCGGTCAACCCTTCTTAATTACCATTTAATTCAGGTTATGGCATTTGAAACTCTTCTCCAACACAAAAAGGCTTTTGTTTTTGGCCTCGACGACGTGCTTTATCCCAAAAAAGACTACCTGTTGCAGGTTTACTACCTGTTTTCAGAATTTATGGCCTATACCGAACAGCTTGATTCTGGAGCTATGATTGCTTTCATGCAAAACGAATACCTAAGCAACGGTGCCGAGGCTATTTTTGATAAAACGGCTACGCAATTTAGTATTGACAGCAAGTACAGGCATAATTTTGACCTTTTGCACGAAAATGCAAGACTTCCCTTAAAGTTGCTGCTTTACAAACAGGTTTTGGCTTTTATGCAGGAAATCGTGGTGGAGAGAAAACAGATTTTCATTCTGGCCGATGGCAATCCTGCTGAAGAGATCAATAAAATCAAACAGGTGGAGTGGAACGGTCTGGAGCAATACCTGAAGTTATATTTTACAGCAGAATTTGAATCGAAGCCTTCGCCGGCGAGCATCAATTTCCTAAGCGAGCAAAATGGGCTGTCTATAGATGATATGGCAATCATAGGCGCAAACAAAAGAGATGAACAGTTTGCGGCGGTTCTCGAGATAGAATATTTTGATGTAACAAAACTATTGTAAAAAAAAATCCGTTAATTAGTACTCGATTAACTTATTTAAAATGAAACTCAAACCACTCTTCATTTTGGCTTTGCTTGCCGTGATATTTGCATCTTCTTGTAAAAAAACCAAGGTAACGCCTACACCAACACCTGTCACGCCAACGCCAGAACAGCCGCCAGTTACGCCAACCGTATCGAGGGCAGACCTGACGCGCGACTCTATTTTTCTCTACGCCAAACAAATTTACTTATGGAGCGATGCGCTGCCTACTTACGAGGTATTCAATCCGCGTAAATATACTTCTGGCTCTTCAGATTTAGCTAACTATAACAGCGAACTGTATGCCATTACCCAGCTTAAAATTAACCCGAGTACCGGAAAACCTTATGAAGCTAGTTCTAGCTCTGGTTCTTCGAAATATTCTTATATTCAGGATATCACCACCAAAAATCCTACAGCCTTTGTACAAACCGAGAAAAGTTCGGTCGATTTGGAAGGAAACGGCAATGACCTGGGCGTAAAATTGGGCGCTTATGGCACAAGCTCGTCAACAGATGCTTTCGCGCTTTTCATTACCGCTGTTTACCAAAATTCGCCAGCGGATAAAGCGGGAATGGTAAGAAGCGACCGCGTGACCAAAATCAATGGACGTTCCATCGGTTCAAGTTTTGCCTCTGATGTAGATTTTATCAATACGGCATTTAACGGCACTACCATTACCTTAGAGGGTACAAAATATGTGGATGGCGTAGCAGGCGCTGCATTTACGGTTTCTTTAACCAAGGCCGTTTATAAAAGCAGTCCGATTTATGCGACAAAGGTATTTACTGCCGGAAGCAAGAAAGTTGGATACCTGGCTTATGCACGTTTCTCGAGCATGGCTAACTCTCAAGCTGCTTTCGATGCGGCGTTCAGTAACTTCAATACTAACGGAGTAACCGATTTGGTTATCGATTTGAGGTACAACGGTGGTGGCTATGTCAATACAGCCCAATACCTGATCGACCAGATTGCGCCTTCGAGCGCAAACGGACAAATGATGTTTGCCGAGTATTACAACAGCTTGATGCAAAGCGGACAGGCTACAATATTATCTAATCAGCCTTTGCTTGATGGCAACGGAAAAGTGCAATACCAAAACGGTAAGATTGTTACTTATGCCAATGTATCGTATACCGTAGCCAACAATACAGAGAAATTCAACAAAACAGGGCCTTTGCAAAATGTGAAAAACATAGTTTTCATCGTTTCGGGCAACACCGCTTCTGCCAGTGAATTGGTCATCAACTCGCTTAAGCCTTACATGACCGTAACTTTGGTAGGTACCAAAACCTATGGCAAACCGGTGGGCTTTTTCCCTGTAACTATCGAAAACAGATATGATGTTTATTTTTCTTTGTTCCAAAGCAAGAATTCGTTGGGCCAAGGTGATTATTTTGATGGCTTTACGCCAGACATCGTAGATACTTATGACGATCCGTTGCGTAATTTTGGCGATCCAAAAGAGAATTACCTGGCCAAAGCGCTTAACTCAATCGCACCTAGCGTAACTGTTACGGCCAAGGCCAATATCTCGATGTCTATCCAAGGACAAAAAGTAAGTGCCCAGAGCCTGAGCCCGATGAGGCCCCTGGTTGATGGAAACGAGTTTGTAGGGATGATAGAAACCAAGCATACCTTAAAGAAATAACCTTAAAAAGACCGCAAATAGCGGTCTTTTTTATTTGTTGCTAACTTTTATTTTACATTTAGTTTATAAAAATTCGTGTTGGTTTTTTGCCTAATTAGCAAAAAATAATTAAGCTTGTTATACACAAAACACGAATACACTATGACTAGCGAATTGATAGAAAAGGAAACAATTGATGTATCCAAAATCGTACCTGCCCAAACTGCACTTTCTGAAGAATTGACCAATCGCCTAACGGCTGCACAACGGTTGGGAAATGAATTCAAGGCTAAAGCAACCATTGAATTCAATACGGTTGACGGACCCAAAAGAGTAAATACAACGGTATGGTCTGTTACCGAAAAATATATCCAGCTTAAAAACAACATCCACATTCCGATCAAATCGGTAATCGATATCGACTTTTAAAGAAAAAGCCCGTTCCAGAAATGAAACGGGCTTTTTTGTAGGATGAAAAATATTATTGCTTTTTCATTTGAAGGCTTTCCCTAAAAATGGCCTGAATGTCTCTTTGCTTATCAATGTTGATGATAACCTCTTGGATGGTATTGGCTGCATCAATAAAGAACTGCTTGTTGATATTCTGGTACTCGTCAGTAGCTTTATGATAGTCTTTATGGTCTTCTACGCCAAAATAGATAAAAGGAATGTTCTTGGCATTAAAAGCGCCTTGGTCGCTTTGGTTGGTCCAATCGTCGTGGCCCAATTTAGGGTCGTCGTGGCCCAAAAGTAATTTAAGGTTCGGATTGCTAGAAACCAGGAAGGGCTTAAGCTGTGGATATTTAAACGTACCTGTAGCATAAAGCTCTTGTTTGTCGTTATGGCTGATCATGTCCATGTTAATGTTGAGCTTTATTTTTTCGAGCGCAACTGGTGGATTGGCTACAAAAGCCTTAGCGCCCTGAAGCCCCATTTCCTCGCCATCGAAAACGGCAAAGATAAGCGTGTTGTTAGGTTTGTTCTTTGAAAAGTATTTGGCGAACTGCAAAAGTCCGGCAACACCAGAGGCATTATCATCGGCGCCGTTGTAGATTTCGTTTTTGATGATACCTACATGGTCGTAATGCGCCGAAATTACAATAACGTTATCGGTCTTGCCCTGAATATAGGCAATCAGGTTTTTGCCCTGTATAGCAGCGCCTCCGTTGCGACCTTTGATTTCGAAAGCCTGCTCATAGCTGCTTTGGCCAGGGTATGGTTTAATCCCGATTTCCTTCAAACGGCCGGTTATATAGGTTCTGGCCATTTCGGCACCTTTGGTTCCGGTTTTGCGGCCTTCGTAGGCGTCAGAAGAAAGCACTTCCACGTCTTTTAGCAGTTGCGTACTTGTTTTATCATTCCCTTGTTGCGTTTTAACTGAGCCACAGCTCATTAATAAGGCTAATGGAAGCAGGAATATTCTTTTCATTGATTTTGGTTTTGTTTGAACACTAAAGGTAAAGATATTGTAGGACAAAATATGCGTTTGAGTTTTGTAAAAACTTAGTTTGGGCCTCCGATGTTGTAAGATTAATCTTAATTTGGAGTATTAATTCAACATAAAAAACAGCATATGGAATATAGACGTTTAGGAAAATCGGGTTTACAGGTCAGTGCGCTTTCTTTTGGAAGCTGGCTAACTTTTGGCAACCAGATCAGCGACAAAACTGCCGACGAACTGATGGGGATTGCCTATGATGCCGGTGTCAATTTTTTTGACAATGCAGAAGGCTATGCCGAAGGTAAATCGGAAATCGTAATGGGTAAAATCCTCAAATCCCAAAAATGGGACCGCGAATCTTTTGTGGTATCAAGCAAGGTATTTTTTGGTGCCGAACATAAAGGTCCAAACCGGATGGGCTTATCGCGAAAACACGTAATTGAGGCCTGCAACGCAGCCTTGAGCAGACTGCAGGTAGATTACCTCGATTTGTATTTCTGCCACAGGCCAGATAAACAAACGCCAATAGAAGAAACGGTATGGGCCATGAATACGCTTTTGCAACAAGGCAAAATACTTTACTGGGGTACTTCAGAGTGGAGCGCATCAGAGATTATGGAAGCTATCAGCGTAGCCAAACAATATCATTTGATTGGACCAACTATGGAACAGCCCCAATATAATTTGTTTGAGCGTCAAAAGCTTGAAAACGAATACCTGCATCTGTTTAAGGAGCATGGTCTGGGTACTACCATTTGGTCGCCATTGGCTTCTGGACTGCTTTCGGGTAAGTATTCGAGTGGCGATGTAAAAGACACGCGCTTAGCGCTAAGCGGACTAGAATGGCTAAAAGATAGGGTAATGGCAACCGAGAAACTGAAAAAGGTTGAAGCGCTTAAAAAACTAGCCGAAAAGATGAACCTTCCCGTGGCTAAATTGGCTTTGGCCTGGTGTCTTAAAAACCCAAATGTAAGTACGATGATTTTGGGTGCTTCTAAACCTGCGCAATTGAAAGAGAATTTAACTGTTTTAGAGGTCGTTCCTCTTTTAACCGATAAGGTAATGGAGAGCATCGAAAAAATTATGGGTACTAAACCTGTACTGCCTCCATTTTAGACCTACTTTTTGGTTATAAACGAATAAGCTCTGGCCTAACTGTCAGGGCTTTTTTGTGGGTGTGAAGTAAGCAAGGAGCTTTGGTCTAAAATAACCCGGCCCAAGCGCACAACTTGGGCCGAGTTCCAAATAAATTATCCGACAAGAGCGTCTGTTTTAATTTAGATGAGGGGTAAAATGACTTAGCACCCAAAGTTGATTAAATCGTCCGGATTATTTAAATGTTTTATATAGAAGCATATAAATCTTATACGAAAGTCTCATTTTTCGATATGAAACCTAATGTTAAGACTTAGGCACAAAACCCTATTCGGTTCAGGTTTTGTACTGTTGCTATCTATTAAATTCGAAAACCCCCAAGGTTGCTACCGTACTTTCTGGATCGTTTGAAGAAGGAGCACTGCTAAATATAGCGGTGCAGGTTTGCTCATCGCTATAGCTGCATTTGTAGGTATTGGGTCCGAGTTCACCTTCTTCGACCCGCTCAAGATTGGCGATGGGTTCCCAATCCCAGGTAGTTGGAGAATGCATTACTTTGCCATAGTAGGCAGATTTAGGAGCTTTAAAAGCGCTTTGCGTAAAAGCGAGTGCAAGTGCGGCAATGCACACCAATGCACTGATTTTGTAGTTTTTCATAATGTTTAAGTTTTTTGATTGATAAATAAGCTGGGGACTGAAGTTTCAACTATAAATGTTGTGTTTTTTCTTACCTCCTTTCTTGATAAGTACAATGGCCAAAATAGAGAGCGTTAACCAGAAAAGATTGAAGTAAAAGTGTTCGCTCCAGCTGGTGTTTTCGAGCAGGCCACCGCAAGAACAAGGTACAGTGCCGAATACCTTGGTTATTACCAATCCAATGTAGCCCGTAAACAACAGCATCAATGAAAAGGAAAGGTAAAACCCATATAACCTGGTGCGGACAGCAACCAGCAACGCTGTGGCTACCAGCTCAAAAAATGGCAACAGAAAAAGCAGGGCAACAGCTAAAGCATGTGGCAATGGCTGGTTAAACATTGACCATTTGAAGCTTTTGATATCTATCAGTTTTGTAGCCAATGTATAGCACCAAAGAAAGATAAAGGCCAAAGCTGCCAATTGGATAATTTGTTTTTCATAGGTAGATGAAATCCTCATTTTCGAATTGGTTAACACAGTACTGGTAATTTATAGCTTACGTCGAAGCTCAAAGAGCCCTTCGCCACATTGTCTGACGAAAAGTAGGTTTTGTCGGAGCCTCTGATTATTTTTTCGGCACCATATTCCTGACCTTCGAAATTGGGGCTGTTAAAATAAATAGGCAAACGATTAATCAGCGCAAAACCGACTCGGCCTGCGGCGTAATTGATAAAGTCAGATCCCATCTGTTCTAAGTATCGGGTCTGGTTCGGGCTGAATTCAAACTTGCTTCTCATCCAATTCCTGAAGTCAGTAATGGCTGCTGTTGCTTCCATGGCAAGCAGGTTGTCTTTTAGCGCATACAGTTCTGTTTGCAAGAGCTGTATGGACGCCGCGTTAAAGGGTAGTTTTTTCATGGCGTTAATCGGTTAGGTGAATTCGATACCCAAAACTAAACTGGGAAAATATGCTTTTGCAAACTATGGAAGCAGTTTTTTAACGAGACGGTGAAAACTGCCAATGAGGCGGTTGGTTTAGGTGAGGAAGATTGTTTTACGGTTGAACCAAACTTTTGATTTATGAAAAAAATCCCTTAGCTTTCTATTGCCTATTTCAAGAAAAACATACCTATGCGAACCAAAATTAATGGCCAACGGTATTTGTCTCTATTGTTTTATGTGATCTTAGTTCCTTATTCCTCTCACTTTCTTATTTCCATAAGGGCAAGGGATTCTTTATATCATCGCCTGCAAAACAGGTATTATTGGATTGCGCTGATTTATACCCTGTTTCTATCTTATGGAATTGCATTTGGCATAGCTAAACTCTCTGCTTTTTTAGACACACACCCAAAATTGGCCAACAATAGCTTAGGGCGTGTAACTTGGCAGTTGTTGCTGGGCCTGTTGTTTCCAACAGTTCTTATTATTGGGTTTACCGCTTTTTATTTTTGGTTTTTTGGAGAAAATATCGTGGATAGGGGGTATTTTATATTTGAATTGCCTATTGTAGTGCTTTATTTGGCGATTATCAACGGATTTTATCTATTGGTTTATTTTAATAACCAAGCTTGGGCAATGAAGCGGAATTATTTGCAACAAAAAGAATTATTGTCAAAAGACAAGAGGGTACTGATTAACCATAAAGGGGGGCAATTGTCTATCAAGGTTGTCCAAATAGCCATTATCGCTCAGGTTTATCAGGTTAATTGGATGGTGATGCGTAGTGGAGAAAGCTATATCCTGAACCTTTCTTTAAAGGAAATCAACGCTTTGCTTAGCGGTTACGACTTTTTCCAGGTTAACCGCAAACAGATCGTGAATAAGGAAGTAATCAAGAAAATTACTGCCCGTTCTTTTGGCAAATTAGAATTGACACTCCATGTACATTACGAAAACCAGGTAACCGTAAGCAAGGATCGCGCAAAGCGATTTAAGGAATGGCTGGCTAAAGATTGAGTATCTTATTTAGACTTTCAGTGTTCGGCACCTGAAGTATCTTCCCATTTGTCGGCCTTTTGATGCTCTTTTTTGGCATAATCCTGAGCTTGTTCGTGGACTTGTTTATTGGTTTTGGCCGAATTGCTTATTTGTTTTTTGTTAATGCTGTATGGCTGACCATCTAAATTTTCTGCAGCTGGTTTTGCCTCGCTTTGTTTTTTAGCCAAATCATGGAGCTTTGCTTCTTGGTCGTGGTTTTTGCCCAAACCGGCTATATTTTCGTTGTATTCCATAACAAATGCTTTTGGTTACGCCCCCATAAAAACAATACAAAAGGCTAAAGGTTTGGGGAGATTAAAAGCTGTAGGTTGTTAGATGAGTTTGGCCAATTCGGTTGGCAAAAGTGGTTTTTTCAGCAGTTTAATAACATAAGGGTTGGCTTCGGCTTTTTGGATATCGCCAAAATCGAGGGTAGAGGAAAGCATGGCTACCGGGCAGGTATCGGTAAATGATTTGGGGAAACGTTTAAATTCTTCCAAAAAATCAAAACCATCCATATCGGGCATTTGGATGTCCAATAAAATAAATTCCGGCAACTGTTGCTGGTCCTGCAAATGTTTGCGCAGGTATTCCAAACCAGCTTCTGCCGAGTTACAGATGATGATATCTTCAAATAAATGTGTAATATTGATCAATTTGGAATTGATTTTTAAATCAATCTCATTATCATCGATCATCATTACTCTTTTGGGTTTATTTGACATTTGGAATAACGATTTTAAATGTAGTACCGCGGTTGACGTCGGAATTTACCGAAATCCGGCCGTCAATTTTGTTGAGTGCTTCTTTAACGATAAATAAGCCCATACCGCTGCCATGGTGTACTTTGCCTTTAAAAAACTGGGTAAAAATTTTCTCGAGATGTTCGTTTAAAATGCCCATTCCATTATCGGTAATGTTAATTTGAACGGCCTCCGGAGTTACTTCTACATCAATATTCACTTTTTTGTTGAGTTCGGCCGCCCTTTGGTATTTAATGGCATTCGAAATCAGGTTGCCTAATATTACTTCTATCCTAAACAGGTCGCCACGAAAGCTAACGGGCTGATCTACCTGAACGATAAATTGCGTATCCTTATCGGTGTAAGCATACACTTCGATCAGTTCCTTGATCAGCTTTTTAAAGTCGACCTCGTTAATATCGGTAACGGTTTTATTGTTTTTGTAGTATTGCAACGTTTTTTGGATATAATAGTCGAGCTTGTTTGAGCAAGTTTCGATCAGGCTCCAATACTCGCCACTCGAGTTGTAAAGTCCTTCCATTTTTACCAGGTTAACAATGCCGATTACCGAAACCAAAGGTGCCCTCAGTTCGTGCGAAATGCTATAGATAAAACGGTTAAGCTCGTCGTTTGTTTTCTCCAATTCGGCCATTTTGTTGCGCAGGTCAATTTTGGCCTTGTAAGCATCGTAGGCATTCTTGATGGAGTTGTGCAGCTCGAGGTCGTTCCATGGCTTGGTAATGTACCTGTAAATATCGCCATGGTTAATGGCATCGGCCAAAGCCTCAATATCTGTATAACCGGTTAAGAGAATGCGTACCGGATCTGGAAAGGTGTCTGTAATGCTTTTGAAAAACTCAACCCCAGTGGTATTGGGCATTTTCTGGTCGGCAATAATTACATGCACAGCCACACTTTGAAGTATCTTTAATCCTTCAGCTGCAGAAATAGCGGTATAAATCTCGTACTGTCTTCTGAAACTTGCCTTGAAGGCCTGTAAGTTATTTTCTTCATCGTCAATGTATAAAACTCTTACACTCGGAGACTTCATTTTTGCAGCTGGTTTATGGATTTACATTTAAGGTAATAATAAATTCTGTACCTTCATTGGGTTTAGATATAACTTCTATGTGACCTTTGTGTTTCTCAATGATACTGAATACGATAGAAAGACCAAGGCCAGTGCCTTCGCCAATATCTTTGGTGGTAAAGAAAGGTTCGAAGATGCGGTGTTTCACTTCTTCGGTCATCCCGATGCCCGAATCCTTGATGCTGATCTTTACTTGCTGGTCTTCGTACCAGGTTCTGATGGTCAAGAATTCTTCTGCTCTCTGTTCTGCTTTGGTTTTTATGGCCTGTATGGCGTTGGTTACCAAATTCATAAAAACTTGGTTGATTTTGCCAGGCAGGCAGTCTACTTTCGGCAAATTGCCATATTCTTTGATTACCGTAAGGTTATCTGGCAAACTGTTTCTTACCAGTACCAAGGTCGATTGAAGTCCCTCGTTCAGGTCGATTGGCTTCATGTCTGTTTCGTCAACGCGACTGAAATTGCGGAGGCTACGGATGATTTCGGCCGTACGTTTGGCACCTTCGCTAATGCCCGAAAGGAGCGACGAAATTTCATTGTTCACAAAATCGATATCGATCTGTTTCTTGAAAGCTTCAATTTCCTCAACCTGTTCTTTAACATCTTTATCGAAGTCAATGTTTTCGTATTTCGTAATAATTTCCTTCAAATCGTTGATGTCGAGCTCCAAAGGCTTGATGTTGGAGGTAACAAAGTTGATCGGGTTGTTGATTTCGTGGGCAATACCGGCCGTTAACTGACCCAGTGCAGCCATTTTTTCGGCATCAACCAGTTGCGATTGCGTATCCTTTAAGTTGGTTAGGGTTACGTTGAGGGTATCGTTGGCATTTTCGAGTTCTTCCGTTCTTTCTTTTACCTTCTTTTCCAAGACGATGTTTTGCTCACGGATGAGCTTTTGATTTTCTAACGAGGCATTCAGGGCCTGGGCCTGGGCTACTTCGTTTTCCTTTTTAAAGAAGTTGATCTTATCGGCCAAGGCAAACGAGAGCAACATCACTTCGATGGCCGACGAAATCTGCAACAGGTAAATGGTAAAGTTGTTGTAAGGAATGGCACCATAGTCTTTCATCACAAAAAGAATGGCTCCAACCAGTAGCACCGACCAGGCCACCAGGTAATAGCCCGCTGGCTTGAAGTGCTTTTTGAAGTATACAAAACTCGCGGCAGCCAAGGCCAAAATCGTTCCAGAAATAGTAAGGAACTGCATAAATAGAAAAGCCGCATAAATGCCGAACGTACACAGTACAACCAGGTTAAGCAGGGTTAAATAAAAATAGATAACAATGAGCCTGTGCCAAAGCTTAGAGAATACCTTGGTGTTGAGGAACGAAAGCGTGAACAAGCTGGTAAATACCAGCGCCATGCTCGAAAAAAGAACTACGGAATAGGTGTTTGCCGTGCTTCCTTCGGGGAAAAAATATTTGGCAAAATAGCCTTGTATGGAGATTTGGGTTAGCCAGGTGAAAAAGATGTAGAAAATGTAGTAGAGGTAGCTTTTGTCTCGGATGATGATAAACAGAAACAAGTTATATACGAACATAACCACCATAATGCCTGTATACAACCCAAAAATGATGCTTCTTAACGAGAAATTCTCTAGTAGCGCGCCTTCGTCGATGATGCTTACGGGTGCCAGAAAAGTTTCGTTGGAACGGAGCTTGAGGAAAAGTTCGTCGTTAGTAGCCAATGTGGGAGGCAACTGGAATATTTTGCCCAACGTTGCGCCATTGTTGGCGTATGGAAAGCTGCTGAATGGTTTAATTAGTTTGACTTCGCCAGTAGGATAGACCACGTAAAGTTCGGCCAATGCCAAACGCGACTGGTCTATAAACAGCAATTGACCGCTGAATTGCCTGGCTGTTTTTGGACTGAATTTGATCCAATAGCTGGCCGTATCCAAGCCGTAGTTGAGTACATCTTTATCGGTTGCCGTAAACTTTTGGCGCAATACCTGGTTCAGGTCGGCTTTGTTGGTGCCGTCTCTGTAATAGGCTATACTGAAAGTATTTTGTAAAATACCTTTATCGGCATCGGAGGCCTTTGCCCTGAAATTGCCGACAGTAAGAAGGAGGAACAATAACAGGTATACCGTTCTTTTCATAAGCCTATAAGGTTAAATCGAAATGCAGGGTGATTGTTTCGCCGGTTTTAGACTGGATTTCTTGTTTGGTAATGGCATTAGCGCGCATGTTCATGGCAATACTCCTTTCGGGTTCGTGTGTAAGAGGTAGATTCTTTACATCGTCAATCAAGATAGAAGTTGCCGTTAAATCTTCTTTCGGATAATAAAACTTGCCATTAATGCCAATTTCGTTAATTACCCTAAAGCCACCGCGGATCGAGTTACGGTAAGTAGCAGGAGCACATAAACCAAACAAAGTGTCAAGCTTGATCATGTCGGCATAAGCTACGCAGGCGGTGCTCAAGTGCATGCTACCGATGCCAAGTCCGGCAATGTCCCATGAGTTCCAAAGGCCGCAAAGTTCGCCGGTACCGGCATCTGTTCTTTCGTCTACCATTTGGTAAATCCTTTCGTCCATGTAGCCAACGGCGTCTTCAATGGGCAGTGGATTTTTCCGGTTGGCCTGATGGATACGTCCACCGGCCAAGGCCCGTCCGCCTTCTTCGGCAGTAACCAAAATCACAAATACATCCGGATTAAGTACCCAGTCTATTTTTGCCGAGGTAATTTGGGTAATACCAAAAATCTCGAGAACATGGGTATGTCCTTCAATAAATTTCATGCACGCTGCGCGGTCGTCAACAGCCCTAAAGGCCTTGAAATATAAATTATCTATATGTGGCCTATGCTCTTCCAATGGAGAATATTTTATCTGTTGTTTTTCTGATGGTTCTTTCTGGCGATGGGCTGGCCTTGAAAAGCCTGAACATGAATATGGCCTGTTCATCTGCCTGTAAGCCAAAAATATGCTTAAACTGTTGCTCGGCTTGGCTTAATTGGGCCTTGCTTTCTGTTGGCAAAGGTAAGCTGTTTTCGACAGAGTTTTTATAGAAAAAGATCAAAGGCACGTTAATCGGGTGTACCTGAAGGTCTAAGCCCGTGGCGCCCAGCCAAAGCTTTTCGGCCGCCATGCCTCCTTCAATAAACGATTTGATTTCACCCTGTGGCATGGTAATTAAACCTACAGCGCTCGAGGCCATGAACTGCATCATGGAAAGGCGCTTAAAGCCACTGCCACCGTTAATCTGCTGCAAAAAGTTGATCATCCTTCTGTCTTTGAGCAAGCGGATGCCAATTTGGTCGTTATTGCCCAAATCGAGGGTGTGTATGCCGATGCCATCTTCGGTTGCATTGACCTCGTCCAAGTTCCAGCGCATTTCACGTTGGATAAAATCAGTATGGGCGTCGGGTATAAACATCCTTAACAAATCGGCGTGGGTAGCAATCATGCCCAGGTTTTTGATCATTTCCGGATCGGTAATCCATTTCAGCTTGGCGTTCTCGGTTTGTTGTACCAAGCGGCTTAAATGCGCCAAGGTATCTTGGTCAAGCTCTTGCTTCGGACTGATTTTCCGATTGGTATGTCTTAACGAAATTTGGCTGGCCAATTCTCTTTCTACCTCCGTAGGCTGATAACCTCCGGTAAAACTAAACCAGGCAATATGTTTTGGCGCCAATTGTGGCGTAAGTTGCCAGTTAACCGCCAAATTTAAGGTGGCTGCCTTGAGCAACAGGTTTTCTATGCTGGCCCCCAAAGAGGTATAAGAAGAAATAAACTGTGGATCTAAATAGGCCTGGGCAACCTGCTCTTCTAAAAACAAGTGTAACAGGCCATTTTGGTAATGCCAGCGCCAAGGCTGGTTATTGCCTCCAGATGGGGCCTTTTTAGCTGCTTCGATCAGTTGCAATAGCACTTCTTCGCTGATATTTTGCTGACCGGGTTCGAAAGCCAATCTGTGTACGCTGATAAATTCTTCAATTTCTTTCTCGCCAAGCAATACCGGGGCGGGAGAGGTGCTTTGAGTTTCGGCTGGCTTCGGATCGCTGATCAGTTCGTCCATGTCGAGGAAGAAACGGCCCGATACTTTCAGCAGGTTCAATAATATTTTTCTCGAAAGATCGGCAGTAATGCCACCACCGTAAGTAACTGCACTGGCTAGTTGCGGCCAGGTAGAAATGGTGCCCATAATCTCAACAGCCGAAGCTTTCATACGTGGCGACAAGGTTTCTACGCCGGTAACTGCAGTAATGTATGGAGCTCTTTCATCGAGCGTGGTCAGCGTTTTGTATTTGCTCATGTCCAAGTGGTCTACCATGCCATGCAAAACGGGTCTTTCAGGCTCAAGGTCAAATCTTTCGATATCGATGGTGCCGCGGTCGCTGCCCTCCATTAAAACCGGGATGCCCAAAGCCTTGGCCTTGGTGCGTGCGTTGATTTTGATATCGAAACTATCGCATTCGTCAATCAGCAGGTCAAGTTTGCCATTTTCGGTCAAAAACTTATCGAGATTATCTTCAGTAATGCCTTCTTCAAAACAAACCACGTTGAGGTAGGGGTCTATTTCGGCAATTTCGCGCGCAACAATAACTGTTTTCTTGATTTTGAGATTGTAAACGCCTGTTCTGATGCGATTGATGTTGCTGAGGTCGAGCTCGTCGAAATCGGCAATGCGTAATTCGCCGAAGCCTCTTTCCATGGCAAGGGTCAATGAAACCGATTGCCCTACCGAAAGCCCCATTACCCCAATTTTCTTTTGAGCCAGTGTTTGTTGCTCCTGTGCGGTAATTTTATGCTTGTTGCGGTTGGTGCGGACAATGGCGAAATCTGCTTCGTCTAATAAATGCACCAGTTTATTGGCCCATGGATAGTATACCCAAACCCCAAATTCTTCGGGTTCAAGTCCGCCAAAATGTTTAGCTACGGCATCTGCCAATACGCTTGGGGGCATAAAAACAATGGTAGGCTGCAAACATTTGATCAATTCTTCTACTTGGCCCTTAATATGGTCGTAAACTTGTAAATTTGTCCTGCTTTGAATAAGCACTTCAAATGCATTTTTTTGCTCTTGATCCAGTAGCCTGAAGAACACAGGTTTATAGCTATTTTGATAGGCTAGTGTTTGTTCGGTGAGCTGTGAGAGCAATGGGTTGAAACCAGTATTAGACTGCATTTTTGGTAGTAAAATAGTAACTTGTTAATGATAAAATACGGATAAATGTTAAAACAACTAAATTAGTCTTTTAAGAGTTATAATAAAAAAGTATTTTTATCTTTTATTAACATCCCGATGAGCACAAATATCCTATACGTAGACGACGAACCGCACAACCTGAGCGCCTTTGCGGCAACCTATCGCAGATTGTACAAAATTTTTACGGCCGAATCTGCTGAAGATGGCAGAAAAATACTAGATAAAGAAGATATCCATATCATTATAACCGATCAGCGGATGCCTAAAACCACTGGTGTAGAGTTTTTGGCCTCCATTTTAGAGGAACACCCCGATCCAATCAGAATGATTTTAACGGGCTATACAGACATTGATGCGGTAATCGATGCCATTAACAAGGGCCAGGTTTATCGCTACATCCAAAAACCTTGGATGGAGGAAGACTTGCGCATCAACATAGAGAAAGCCATCGAAATTTATACCTTGAGAAAAGAAAACCGGGAGCTTACCGAAAAATTATTGGTTGCCAACAGGCAATTGGAATTTATCGCGCGCCAAAATCTGTTGTCGTAAGCTAATTTGTTGCAGGCTAGCCAAATTGCTTAACATTTCTTAACAAACAAATCCGTCGTTTAGTTTTAAATAAATTATTATTATTGTAAAACGCTGTCTGTTTTTTTCGGGACAGTTAACGCCTGGATGAAGAATTTTTGCCTTTTGGTTCTGCTTTTTTTGCTTTTTGGTCCGTTTAAAAAGGCTAGTGCCCAAAATATTTCTAACGAAGGGACTGATTTTTGGGCTGTTTTTCCTACGCATGTGCCCAGCGGAAACAGCTTGGCCAATATGGTGGTCTTTATTTCTTCTAAAGATAACAGTTCGGGGAAAGTAATTGTAGGAGGGCAGACCTTCAACTTTACGGTAAAAGCCAATTCAATTGCCCAGGTAGCCATTCCGCGAAACCTGGCTTACATAGACGATATTAATGCTGGTAAGGTGTTGACCAATAAGGGAATACATATTGTAGTTGATGCCGGTAAGCCCAAAGTAGCTGTTTATGCACACATCTATGCCACAGCTAGGTCGGAAGCTTATTTGGTTTTGCCTCTCGAATCGCATGGCAAGCGGTATTATGCCATGAGTATTGATGGACAGGGAGCCCCAAATACTTCGGTGAAAAATGGTATAGGTGGCATGTCTTTTTTAACGGTAGTGGCCACCGAAGACGATACCCATATCAATATCAAAAAACCGCAAAGTGCCACCGTAGAGAAAGTTGACTTGCCCAAGGCGGGCGACGTTTACGAAATGCTTACTGACCTTGATTTAACGGGTACGCTGGTAGAGATTGATGAAACAGCCTCGTCTTGCAAAACCATGGCTGTATACTCGGGCCACTCTGGCTTGGCCCTAAATATGGGTTCATATGATCCGCTTTTGCAACAATTATATCCAATAGCAAGCTGGGGAAGGACCTATGGCGTAGTGCCTTTTTATAAGAGGGCATCTTTTTTTAAGATTTTACCTTCTGAAGATAATACTACGATTAAGGTTAATGGTGTGGTTGTAGCTCAAATTAACCTTGGTGATGTCTATAAAATAGAACGTTCAAACGATGCGATGATTATTCAGGCCGACCATCCCATTTCGGTAGCCCAATTTACCTATTCGCAAGACGAAATCGCAGCTTCATTTACTGATAACCTGTTGGGCGACCCAGATATGGTGATCTTAAACCCCATCGAATACAATATCAAAAACATCACGGTGTTTTCGTCAAATTTGGAAGCCATACGGAATAAATACATCAATATCTTTATGAAGACCAATGCCCGGGCCTCATTTAAAGTAAATGGTAAAATTCCCACTGAGGACTGGCAAACGCTTTCTTACGACCCTACTTATTCTTACATACAGATCGAAGTCTTTGATCAAAGCCTGACGCTCAGCGCCGATGACGGCTTTAATGCCATTGCCTATGGCTTTGGTAACCACGAATCTTATGCCTATTCTGCAGGTACCAACCTGGCCACCAGTCAGTTTTTGACCATTAAAAACAGGGTTACCAATGCCGAAGGGAGTTCGGCCTGCATCGGGCAACCTTCTGATTTTAAATTGACCTTGCCTTACCTGCTCACCAGGATTGTATGGAAGGCCGAAGATGGTAGCATTTTATTTGATGATCAAAATCCCACGCCTACACAGAGTGTTGTTTCTGGACAAACGCTCTATACCTATTTGGCACCGGTAAATAAAACATTTGACACGGTTGGCCAGTTCAAGCTCTCGGCATTGGCCTCGTTTCCGAAAGGTGCGGGAAGCTGTTTTAGTGGCGAGATTGAATTGTTATTTAATAATATAAATATAGATCCATTGCCTAAGGCAGATTTTACTGTGGCTGCAGCGGGCTGTGCCGATAAGGAAATCGCCTTTACGGATAAAAGCATATCAAATGTAGCTCAAAAAAGCATTACCAAGTGGCAATGGGATTTCGGGGATAATTCTCCGGTTGCTACCGAACAAAATCCAAAACATACCTATCAAACAGACGGTGTGTTTACCATCAAGTTATTTGTTGGTGCAGAAAATGGTTGCTTATCCGACGTTGTCGAAAATAAAATCACGATCTATCCTAAAATTAAGCCCAAGTTCGATGCCAGGCTAACCACCTGTATCAACACTGATGTGAGTTTTAAGGATCAATCGACCATCACTTCAGGCAATATTGTCAAGTGGACCTGGGATATGGGCGACCAAAAAGGAACTTTGCAAAAAACAAATGCCTTTAATTACAAATACGATACGCCAGGCGAGTACACGGTAACCCTTGTGGCCGAGAGCGATAAAGGATGTACAGCTACCTATACCCAAAAAATAACGGTTACTATTTTGCCCACTAGTGATTTTGTATTGCCTGCTGTGTGTTTGGCTGATGCTCAGGCTGCTTTTGCAAACAATTCGACGGATTTTGACGGCACAACCACAAACCTTACTTATTTATGGAACTTTGGCGATCCAACTTCTGGCATATTAAACACCTCGACACAAAAAGACGGCAAGCACAAATACAATGCAGTTGGCAATTACAATGTTACGCTAACTGTTTTTAATGGCAATGGCTGTAGTGTAAGCCTGGTAAAGCCTTTTGTGGTAAATGGCTCGTCGCCAAAAGCAGATTTTGTAGTAGGCAGTAATTTATGCAGCAACCAAGCTTTTTCGGCCACCAATGCAGCTACTGTCGATTTTGGAAGCATTACTAGGATCGAATGGTATATTGATGGCGTAAAATATAGCGAAGATGAAAATCCGTCGCCAGGCAAACAATACGACTTTAGTTACCCTGCATTTACAGCGCCCTTAACCAAAACCATCATGCTCGAAATGGTAGCTTACTCGGGTGGTGTTTGTTCAAATAGGGCCTCCAAGCCAGTTGTTTTATTGGCTTCTCCCGTGGTAACATTTAATACCTTAGCTCCGCTATGCTTTAATACGCCAGTTACGCAACTCGAAGCCAGTGAGGCATCGGGTTTAAGTGGTACGGGTGTTTTTAGCGGAGATGGGGTGATGGCCGACGGCCAATTCAATCCTCGGATTGCAGGGGTAGGGAAGCACAGCATTACCTATACTTTTACGGCCACGAATGGATGTGTTGATTCCAAAACGCAGGTTATTGAGGTTTATCCGATACCAACAGCAGGTACCGAACCAGATGTTTACGTGTTTATCGGAGGACAAAAAGAATTAAAGGCCACTGCAAGCGGTGCGGGACTAAGCTACAAATGGACGCCGTCAACGGGCTTAAGCAGTGATGTAGTATTGAACCCAATTGCCAGTCCGCAGGTCGATACCAAGTACACTTTAACAGTTACTTCGAACCAAGGCTGCAGCGAAACCAGCGAAGTTTGGGTGCATGTACTGCAGAATATAGAGGCACCCAGTAGCTTTTCGCCAAACGGCGATGGAATTAATGATGTATGGAACATCAAGTATTTGGATACTTATCCCAATGCTACTGTCGAAATTTTTGACAGAAACGGACAAAAAGTATATTTTAGCAAAGGATATGCCGTACCATTCGACGGAAACTATAACAACAAGGCTTTGCCGGTAGGAACTTATTACTATGTGATAAGTCCGAACAACGGCAGAAAAAGTGTAACAGGAGCGCTCACCATTATTAGGTAATTTTGAAAAGAAGTATTTGTATTTTAGGAATAATAATGGCCCTGTCGGTAACGGCAAGTGCACAGCAACGACCACAATATACCCAGTATATTTTTAACAATTACCTGCTCAATCCGGCACTTAGTGGCATTGAAAATTACATGGACGTAAAAGCAGGCTACCGTAAACAGTGGTCGGGCATAAACAATGCCCCGCAAACTACCTTTTTGGCAGCACACTGGAACCTCGGTAGCGATTACCTTTGGAAAAATGCGCTTTCTATGCCCGATAAGGAAGACAACCCGATGCGCGACAACTACATGCAGAACTACACCGCTTCGCCGGCACACCATGGTATGGGCGTGGTGATGGTGCTTGATAAGGTTGGACCAATTTCGAGGTTCGACGCCAGTTTAACTTATGCTTATCATTTGCAGCTATCCGGAACTTTAAACCTCTCGGCTGGCGTGGCTGCCGGTTTAACCCGAATCGGGCTTGATGTCAACCAACTTACTTTTGAAAATCCCAACGACCCGGCTATCAACAATACCATCGTGAGTCAGGTAAAACCCGATTTATCGCTCGGGCTTTGGCTTTATGGCGCTCGTTTTTTTGCCGGTGTTTCTGCGCAGCAGATTTTGCCTCAAAAATTATCGTTTACCAACGATCCCAAATACAACAGTGGCAAGGAAGTGCCTCATGCTTTTCTTACCGCAGGCTACAAGCTGTTCTTAGACGAAGAGATTTCGGCCATTCCTTCTTTCATGGTCAAATATGTAAGTCCAACACCGGTTTCGGTTGATGTGAATTTGAAGGTTTCTTTTAAAGATCGCTTTTGGGTGGGCGGAAGCTACCGCCACAACGATTCTTTTGCGGCTATGGCCGGTTTAAACATCAGCAGGCTGGTAAACCTCACTTATTCTTATGATTTTACAACTTCTGAACTTAATAACGTGAGTTATGGAAGCCATGAAATCGTGCTAGGCCTACAGCTTAACAATGTTTACAAGGTGATGAGCTCTATGCGGATGTGGTAGCTTTTTTCGGATTTACAGGTGGCAGTTGGCAACGAGCAATTAGCAGTTGACAGTTGTCGATTAACAGTTCATTCAACAATTGAGCAATTCAACAATGTTGAAGTTGAGCTATTCAGCCCTGCAACAATTTAACAATTAGGCAATTAAACAATCCAACAAAGAACTAAAGCTCTTTTCTCAACCTGGCTACCGGAATATTCATTTGCTCACGGTATTTGGCTACGGTTCGGCGGGCAATGTTGTAGCCTCTTTCCTTCAGGATTTCGGTCAGCTTTTCATCGGCCAAAGGTCTGCGTTTGTCTTCGTTGCCAATGCAGTCTTCCAATATCTTTTTCACTTCCTTATTCGATACTTCTTCGCCGGTTTCGGTTTGGATAGCCTCAGAGAAGAAAGATTTGAGCAGGAAGGTGCCAAACTCGGTTTGTACGTATTTAGAATTGGCCACCCTCGAAACGGTCGAAATATCCATGCCTATTTTATCGGCAATGTCTTTCAAAATCATCGGACGCATTTTGCGCTCGTCGGCCGTTAAAAAATATTCGTATTGGTATTGCATGATGGCGTTCATGGTTTTCAGCAAGGTTTGCTGTCTTTGCTTAATCGCATCGATAAACCATTTGGCCGAGTCGAGTTTTTGTTTCACAAACTGAACCGCCTCTTTCATTTTTTTGTCCTTTTGCGAAGCTTTGTCGTAATGCTCGAACATATCCATGTAAGAACGGCTCACTCTCAGTTCGGGTGCATTTTTTGAGTTGAGGGTCAGGATTAAGGTACCGTCGTTGTTGGAAATATGAAAGTCGGGAATAATCTGCAACTGTTTGGTGGTCACCTGGTTCGAATCGCCTGGTTTAGGGTTGAGCCTCAGTATTTCGGCCACAACTTCTTTCAGTTCTTCGCTGGTTAGCCCTACAGATTTTTCCAGTTTGTCGTAATGCTTGCGCGTAAATTCATCCAAATGGTGTTCAACAATGGCAATGGCTTTTTTGATGATCGGATTATTGGTGTCTTTACGTTTCAATTGTAGCGACAGGCACTCTTGCAGGTCTCTGGCCGCAATGCCCGGAGGATCAAAGCTTTGGATTACCTTAAGCATTTCGAGCACATCTTCTTCTTCCACCATCACGTTTTGCGAAAAGGCCAAGTCGTCAATCATCGAAGTAATTGGCCTGCGCAGGTAGCCATCGTCGTCAAGGCTTCCAATAATCTGCTTGCCTACAATAAAATCGGTATCAGAAAGCGGTACAAGGTCTAACTGTTCCTGCAGGCTTTCAAAAAAAGTGCTTTCAATGGCAATTGGCGTTTCTTTTTTGTCTTCGTCGTCGTCGCCGTTATTGTAAGAAGTGCTGTAATCGTTGGTATTGTCGTCTTGAAGGTAATCTTCTACGTTAAATTCGTCGCTGCCCATGTCGTCGCCCGAATCCTGGTTGTAGTCGTCGTTGTCTTCGTTCAGGTCGTCATATTCGCTTTTGGGCTCGTCGGCCGTCATCAGGCTGGGGTCTTCCAGCGCCGGATTGTCTTCCAATTCTTCTTTAATACGGGTATCTAAAGCAACAGTAGGCACCTGTAGCAGTTTAATGAACTGGATCTGCTGGGGTGATAACTTTTGTAATAGCTTTTGCTGTAAATGTTGTTTTAGCATATTTGATGTTTGGATACGAATCGTTGCCAAAAATAAGCATTTGCTTTAGATTATTGAAGTATGGGCGGTCTATTCTTTGAGAAATAGTTAATTATTTCAACTTAAATACTTGCATTGATGTTAAAGTTTGCTATTTTTAATTCACTTAATTAAACAAGATTGTTCATCTAAAAACTGCTTATGGGCTTTGTTAAAGAATTTAAAGAATTTGCTGTTAAGGGCAATGTAATGGACTTGGCAGTCGGTGTAATCATCGGTGGTGCATTTGGTAAAATCATTGATAGCGTTGTAAATGATTTGGTTATGCCTTTGGTGGCGGCCATTATCGGCAAGCCAGATTTTAGCAATATGTACTACGTGTTAAAAGGCAATGTAAATGCTGGTACAGCCTTGGCCGACGCAAGAAAAGTAGAAGGGGCTGTTATTTTTGCCTATGGTAACTTCATTACCGTGGCTATTAACTTCCTGCTGTTGGCACTCGTTATCTTTATGATGGTAAAAGCTATTAACGCAATGAAGCGTAAAGAAGAAGAGAAAGTTGCCGCTGCGCCACCTGCACCTAGCAACGAAGAAGTGCTTTTATCGGAAATCAGAGATTTGCTGAAAAACAAATAAGAATTACAGACTTCAAAAAAAACGTCATTCAGGTAAGCTGGATGACGTTTTTTGTTTTAAAAGGTTTTCTTCACCGTTGGGTCCGTTACGATGATGTAATCGCCTAGGTCTTTATAGCTGTTCCAGTTGGGCTGGCTAAAGTCGTCGGCCGCAAACGAAGAAATATTCAGGATTTTGAGCTTGGGTGCATATTTGTTCAGTTTGGCCAAGGTGCCCAGCTTTTCGTCGCTATGAAAACGGCCATTTACCTGAAAAATCTTTTTGCCCTTGTTGTTTTTGGCATAAGTGGCTATGCTCCAGGCCATGGTGGCATCCCAGAAATTTTGCGTTTGGAATACCTTCATGCCACCCATGCCATGGCCGCCCAAGGTTTCGATAAACTTGTCGTAGTAGCGTCCGGTGGCCGTGTCTATGGGCAAGGGAGCGATAAAGCGTTTAGAGCCTTCGGGCAACTGTTTTAAAGCCTCCAATCCCGATTTGGTAACCACATTGCTGTACCTAGCCGCCCCATTGGCCCCAATTACATCCAGTTTGTTGGTTTTTGCCCATTCGATCATCGGCCTGTAGTCTTTATAATTATTCCATGCACGGCCTTCCTTGATGAAATTCTTCTCGCTGATGATGCCGCTGAGGTATTCGTTAATGACCGGTTGTACATCGGTGTGGAACATTTCCAAGGTCAGCGCCGCTTTGCCTGGATAGGCCAGTGCGATTTTCTTGAAGATCTCGGCCTCTAAATAATGGCCTACAGAATCGTTGTGCTCTTCGCCGAAGAAAAGGACATCGGCCTTGCCCAAATCATTAACGATATCATCGATACTGATGAGCTTTTGCTTTTTAACATCGTAGATTTTGTAATGGCTCGAAAGGTCTTGCGAAAAGCCCAGCAATGGCAAGATAAAGGCCACAACAAGTAAAAGGTGTTTTCTGGTCATCTGGTTTTTTTGTGCTAAAGTAAACATTTGTCGGCTATACCTCAAGTAGGCAGTGGCCGTTTGCCGTCTAATATTTGGAGCCTGGCACAGGTTGTTGCCGTGGTGTCGGCAAAATTGGCTAATTTGCAATTGTCCGCTTCCTTTTTGAATTGGGTTTTCGCGACTTTAATTGTTTTAATAATTTTACCGATTAATTAATGCTTTTTACCGATAATTGGCCTGCAAACAGGAGAATGCCATTGGCTGGCATTGGCACTTGCACTACCTTTGGTGTATAATAATTGAAGAAACAAATGGAAAACAATAATAACAATACAAATGTGACTAATCGCTCGGGCAAGGTTTGGGCAGGATTAATCATCATCGTTGTAGGCGCTCTCATTCTGCTAGACAACGTTGGCCTCGATTTACCACGCTGGCTTTTTAGCTGGGGCAACATTTTAATCGTGATTGGTTTGCTGGTTGGCTTTAAGCACAACTTTAGGCACAGTGGCTGGTTTATCATGATATTGATCGGTTCTTATTTCAGTTTGGAAAATTCCTTTGGCGATACCATCAACTTCTCGAAAATCGTATTTCCCTGTCTGATTGTTGCGCTGGGCCTATTTATTCTCTTTAAGCCAAAAAGTACTTATCAAGACCATGCCGAAAGGTGGAAAAGAAAAAACGACCGATGGAACAGGAGAGGCGACAGGTGGAACAGGAGATTTGGCAATGAGCCTCATCAGTTTAGCGGCGAAGAACCCATAGTGGCCTCGGAAGAAGAAAAAAAAAATAGCAGCAACGATTACCTCGAATCGGTAAATGTTTTTGGAGGCTGCCATCAGGCCGTGTTCTCTAAAAACTTTAAAGGCGGCGAAATTGTAGCGGTGTTTGGCGGCTGCGACCTGAACCTTACCCAAGCCGATTTTGAAGGCGAAGTAACCATTGATGTAACCGCGATTTTTGGAGGCACCAAGATTGTTGTTCCTCCGGGATGGAGAGTTAAATCTGAAGTAACCGCAGTATTTGGTGGCTTAGACGATAAAAGAAGCATTCAGCCTTTGGCAGAAGGGGTAGACAAAACATTGATCATTAGAGGGATCGCGTTGTTTGGCGGGGTGGATATCAGAAACTATTAACAGGGTCTTTTACCTAAAACTCAGCCTGTGACAATTACTCCATTATCAGTTAGGCAAATTAAGCTGGCCTGTAGCGTTTTCTTGGGAGGCTGGATAGCCGCATGGTCAGCCATGCTTTATTTCACCTTAGATTTTAATTGGCAAATTGCCTTGGCCGATAGCATTGTAAGCAATGGACTATTGGCCATTGGCTGTATTGTGCTGAGCAATATGCTGGGCTATTACCAGCCCAAAAAAGAACGGTTGCTGTTTTTGCTATTGCTTACGGCGGTACTTACCCTGGTGGCCGTGCTTTTATCCAAATACGGCTTGCACTATCTGTTTGGCAAACAGAAGGATTATCTCCGTTTTTTGGATTTTTCTTTGCCGTTTAGGGCGCTGGTTGCCTTTTTGTGCCTTACCTGGTGCGCAGTGTCTATTATTTTGTGGTACCGGATAGAAGAACAGTCGGAAACACAGGAACGCCTGCTTGCAGCGCAAAACTTGGCCAAAGAAGCAGAACTGAACAAATTGAGACACCAGTTGCAGCCCCACTTTTTGTTCAATAGCCTCAATTCGGTGTATGCGCTTACCATTGTTAATCCAACCGAAGCCGGCACCATGATTACCAAGCTGGCCGCTTTCTTGCGTGGCACCCTAAAACGCGACGACGAGGTTTGGGTAAACGTAGCCGACGAAATGGAATACATCCAGCTTTATCTCGATATTGAAAAAGTACGGTTCAGCCATCGCCTAAACATCGATGTGGAAATTGCTGAAGAAACCCTGGGCTTATGCCTGCCGGGCACCTTGTTGCAACCTATTGTAGAAAATGCCATCAAGTTTGGCCTTTACAATACCTCGAACGCCATTACCATTACCATTAAAGTAAAACTGGAAAACAAGGCCTTGGTTATTTGCGTAGCCAATCCTTTTGACCCCGAAATGAGGGCCAGCAAGGGTACGGGATTTGGCCTTTCGGCCATACGGCGCAGGCTGTACTTGTTATTTGCCGACAGTAATCTTTTGCAAACCGAAACAAAAGACAATAATTTGTATATTACCACACTTAAAATACCGCAGAAAGATGATAAGAACGATATTAATTGACGATGAGGCATTAGCACGCGATGTGGTAAAACATTATTTGAAAGATTATCCCGATATTGAGGTGGTAGCAGAATGCTGCGATGGCTTTGAAGGCCTGAAAGCAATTACCCAGCACAAACCCGATTTTATCTTTTTGGATGTACAGATGCCAAAGATCAGCGGTTTTGAAATGCTGGAACTGGTAGAAAATCCGCCAGCCGTTATTTTTACCACCGCTTTCGACGAGTACGCCATCAAGGCTTTTGAAGTAAATGCGGTTGATTACCTGCTCAAGCCTATCGAAAAGATCCGTTTTGAACAGGCCATGCAAAAACTGCCGGGCAAACTGGCCAAAGAAGAAAACAGCAGCAACGAACTGCTGGAAACCGCTTCTTTATCGCCTGCACAAAACAGCCGCATTGTAGTAAAAAGCGCTGGTGTCATCAAGATTATTCCGGTTAGCGAATTGCATTACATCGAGGCTGACGACGATTATGTAAAGCTCAGTACTTCTGAAGGCAATTTCCATAAGAATAAAACCATGGGGTTTTTCGAGCAGACTTTAGATCCTGCGCAGTTTATCCGCATTCACCGTTCTTACATCATTAACCTGGCTCAGGTCACCAAAATAGAACTGAAAGAGAAAGACAGCTACATTGTGTTGCTCAAATCGGATATCTGGCTGCCGGTGAGCAAAACGGGCTATGTAAAACTGAAAGCGGCTTTGGGCCTTTAAGGCGAAAGGACAGTTGGCTTGAGGCCGATAAGCTTGTTGATAAAAATAAAAAGAAATCATTTTTGCATTTGTAGAAAAATCGCGTTATATTTGCACCTCTTATTTAAAAAACTTAGTTAAGATATTATACAGTTATGAAAAGAACTTTCCAACCTTCGCAAAGAAAGAGAAGAAACAAACATGGCTTCCGCGAAAGAATGGCTACAGCAAACGGTAGAAGAGTATTAGCTTCTCGCCGTGCAAAAGGAAGAAAAAAATTATCAGTTTCTGACGAGCGTCGTCATAAAGCATAATTTTTGATTGCATCGCCTCAATAGGGGAGTTAGCAGATCAGCTATGCTGCCAAACTGCAATCAAAAATGAATAGATTTAACAAAGAAGAACGGTTGTGTAGTAAGAAATATTTAGACTTACTATTTAAAAACGGTTCTTCTTTTTTATTATATCCCTTTCGCATTACCTTTCTGCTGGTAGCCGAACCGCACAAATATCCCGCACAGGTGGTCATCAACGTAGCCAAAAAGCGCTACAAACATGCGGTTGATCGAAACCTGATCAAAAGACGTACCCGCGAAGCCTATCGCCTGCAGAAAGAAGCAAAGCTTTATCCTTTTCTAAATCAGCCCGACCAGTTGTTGCTGCTGTCTTTGCAATACGTAGGCAAAGCCAAATACGATTATAGCGTTTTTGAGAAGAAGCTTTCGGGCGCGCTCCAAAAATTAGTTTCCCAAATCCAGCCAGCCGATGAAATTCATTAAGCAATTGTTTTCTTGGCTTTTCCTGGGCATTATTAAGCTCTATCAGCTCTTTTTGTCGCCTTTGTTGGGGGCAAGCTGCCGTTTTACGCCTACCTGTTCGCAATATGGGGTGGAGGCTATTAAAAAGCACGGACCGTTTAAGGGCGGATGGCTTACGCTGAAACGCATTGCCAGCTGCCATCCCTGGGGCAGGCACGGCCATGATCCGGTTCCTTAGAGGGGGTAGTCCATAGTCCATAGTCTATAGCCCGTGGTCTTTTGCCCTCAACCTTCCGCCTTCCACCTTCTACCTTTAGTCTTTAGTCTTTAGTCTATGGTCTATGGTCCATCAACAATTAAAAGATTATTTATCATTAACCCCAAGTCTTTGCCCTTTAATCTTTACTTTTGTGCCTGAAAATGGCTACAATACTTCAAATAGAAACGGCTACGCCGGTTTGCTCGGTTGCTTTGTCGGTAAATGGAACGACTGTTGCGCTTAAGGAGCAGGCCGGTCAGCATATCCATGCGGCCAACCTCACTTTGTTTATCGACGAAGTGTTGCAAATGGCCAAACTCAGCTATGCCCAATTAGATGCCATTGCCATAAGCAAGGGCCCAGGTTCTTACACCGGATTAAGAATTGGCGTATCGACGGCCAAAGGCCTCTGCTTTGCCTTAGACAAGCCCTTGATTGCTATTGGAACCCTGCAAATGATGGCCAATGGCTTTTTGGAGAATCATCCTAATTATGGCGGATTGATCTGTCCGATGATCGATGCCCGACGAATGGAGGTTTTTACTGCCGTATACGACAACAAATTGCAAAGCTTAGAAGCCGTAAATGCCAAAATTATAGACGAAAAAAGCTTTGTATTAGAGCTGGACAATCATTTTGTAACCTTTATCGGCGACGGGGCAGCCAAATGTGCTCCCGTGTTGGAACATCCCAATGCCCATTTTTCTGCTATAAATTTCAATTCGGCCACTTACATGAGCAAGCTTGCCTACGAGGCTTTCCATCGAAAAGCTTTCGAAGATGTAGCCTACTTTGAGCCGTTCTACCTGAAAGATTTCGTATTTACCACGCCGAAAAACAAGCTTTAGGTTATCTGAGTATATAGACTATGGTCTATGGTCCATTAACTATTGCTTTTGCACTACCATTTCCTGAAGAACTCGTACATGCTCCTGAAAAAGCCTTTGTATACCTTTTCGCCGTTTACGCCTGGCATGGTACTCAGGTTTTGCGGATGTTCTACCGTACGGCCAAATTTAATGCCCATACCCAGGTAAAATGAGCCACCCACATAGCCGCTGCCCACGCTTGCATCGCTTTGGTTAATGCCTTTGCCCAGCGAAATGGTTTTGCCAATATTGTCGGTGCCTAAAAAGAATTCGAAATTTGGCGTTTGGTACATGGCCTGCAAACCAACCATCATAAAATTATTGAAATTGTATAAGGGTGTTACGCTAGCGGCAAACTTGTCGATCTTAAAAGTGTTGACCAAAGCTACATCGCCACCTGGGTGGAAAAGATTTTTGGAAACGATAAAACTAGGTTTGTAGAAGCCGAAGGTTCTGGAAACCAGAAAATCCGCTTTGGCATTGGTCGCGGCAAAGAAGCCTTTTTGCTGGTCTATGTCTCGTGCCATGTCGGTAATTTCTTGGTTGATTTCCGAATTGCTGCGGGTAGAAAGCTCATAAATGCTTTTGAGCTGATTGAATTTTGCCACATGCGAGCTTTTGCTCCATCTGATAAAACCTAAATCCTTGATGTTACCCATAATGAAATAACCCGACTTGGAAGTATAGGTCGTGCCCAAGCTAATAGATATCCCTGGGTTTTTAAAGGTGGGAATAAAGGTGTTCTTGTTGATTTCGTCGCTTTGTATAAAGCTGCCTTTGTAGGTGCCGTTAAGGCCAAGGTCTAGGCGGTCGTTAAAAGTATCAGCAAAAATATAAGAATTGTCTATGCGGATCGAATTGTAAGTAATGCCGCTCAACAGGCTTAATTTGACACCAAATGCCAATCTTTTGTCCCAGTTTTCTCGAATACTTACACTAAACTGATGGTACGATTGGGCGTAGCCCTTATCGTTGAAGATATCGGTGTAAGGTACGTCCTGGAAGCGTTTGTAGGAATCGAAAATAGCTAGCGATTCGTTGGTGTAGGCTACCTGTGCATCCGATCGGATCTGCCAGGCAAAGCCGATTTCCTGGTTGTACTTGTAAGAGTTGAAGATCCTGAAAGTAAGTACATATAAATTGGTCTGTTGATAGAGTTTGTTGATGGCTCCTGTACCGATAGGCAGGTTTCGGGTATCGTTTACCTGTTCTTGGGCCAGTTTCCTCAGTACATCCTGCGCACTGCCTCCGCCTGCCGCGTTGAGCCCTAAATTGGGGAAAAGAAAATTGGAGGCGTATTTGCCCGAACTATCCAAGGTAAAGGCCTTTACTGCCGGATTTTCAAACGCATCGAACAGGGTTCGGGTATTAAACAGGGCGTATTGCTGCGCATGGAGTTGGCTAAACAGGCAGCTTAATCCGAACAATAGGAGGTATTTTTTTTTCATGGCCACTAGGGAGTAGTTTGCAAAGTATCGGCCTTGGCAGTAACTGCTTCCGGCTTTTTATACAAAAGCAAATTAGTCAAAAACTTTCCATTATCACCCGCTAGTTGATAACAAAAAGAATCAAAAGTTCTTAGCCCGTTTTTCGATTGATACTGTTTGTAATAAGCCGGTTTGAGGTTGCGCCCAAAAATATCATTGGCGTTTTTGTTGCCTACATAGAACGAAATCGTGCTCGAAGAAGAAAGCTGGTCGGCCAGGCCTTGGTAGGCGTCGTCGTTAACCAACAGCTGGTTGTTTTTGTAGCTGTTTAAAAACACCTGTACGCTGCTGGCATTGTTGGCCATCACCAAATAATTGTCTATGATGGTGAAGAAGGGCCGTTCGAATTTTTTGAAAGGTTCGCCAAAATAGCTATAGGGGATATTGTTTTCCTTGAAAATCCTGATGTCGGGTGCATAAGAGGCGCTGATGTCCAACAAAAGCTGGTTAACCTTTTCGCCGTTGCTGAGGGCGATTGCGCCAAATTTCTCGCCGGTATTCAGCTGAAAAGCAATCAGTTCGTTTTTGAAATACTTCGGAAAAATCTGGTCCAGGTCCAAGCCGTATTTTTCTCGGATGTTTGCTGTTGTTTTGCCAATTTTTTCGCCGTCCTTTTGTTTGGCCACCCAATGGTCAAGGTCCTTTTTCCAGCTCGCATAATCGCCAATGGCATAAAGGCTGTAGTTGGCTGTTTTATCCGGAACGATGGTATTGATGCTGATTTTCTGCTCTTGGATTTTCGAAAACAACTGATAATAGCTGTTGGCATCGTTAACCGTGGTGCTGCCGTTGAACAACAGTTTTTCCCTGCTGAAATTATAGCTGAGCGAAGCATAGCTGTTTTGCTTGTTAAAAATGCCCAACTCGCCGTTAAGGTTGCTGTTCAATATTTGCTGCAACAGCAAAGGCATTTTATTGAAATTAAGGTAAAGGCTGGCCAAAGTGTTTTTGCTGAAACGGCTGTTGGCTTTAATGTAGGCCGTAAAATCGTGGTCTACCGCAGTTTTAGGGTGTAGCGACTGCTGGATGGCTTCCAAGGTATTCGATACCATCACCAGCTGGTCTTCAATGGCGATAAAGCAAGTTGTGCTGTCTGCAAAACTCAATTCGTAGCTTGTTCCCGTTTGTTTGATTTTGGCGTTTTTGATGCCTAAATCAGGCAAAGAGATCTTCTTTTTGATGCTGGACTTAAGCTGCGTGCTCACGATAAAATCGATGGTATTGTTGGTTCCAGGCACAAAAGCTACATAGATCTTTTGGCCTTCAATCAAGCGGTTGATTTCGGGCTGATCGATGAGATTTGCCTTTAAAGACCTGATCGAAGCCGTCTTTGTTTCGCCAAGCAGGGGCTGAAAAAGGTTTTGGCCACTGAGGATTTCGTAAAAGCTCTTGTCGTTCTCAAAACTGAATATTACTCCAGAATTGGCAACGGCGGCATTCAAGGATAAATCATTGGCATTGGCTTCGGTATTCAGGTTAGAAAAATATACATAGACCATCGCTATGATTCCGAGCAATAAAACACTGAGTATGATGTAAATTCTTTTCATGGTCTTCTTCACAAATTTAATTTAATTTTGCGATTACAGAGATTATAAGGGCATTTTCTTAATTTAGCAATCGTATAAAGCCGATAACTCATGAATAAACGGATCATCCTCACTGCAGCTTTTTTTGGAGCATTGGCAGTTGTACTAGGTGCTTTTGGTGCGCACGGACTTAAAAACTCCATCAGCGCCCTTGATTTAGCCATATGGCAGAAAGGGGTAGAGTACCAGTTTTACCATACTTTTGCCCTGTTGTACCTCTCTACCTTTGCTCGCTATAAAAACAAGCTTATCGGATTTGCTTACGTGTTTTTTACCTTGGGCATCGTATTGTTCTCGGGTTCACTATATCTATTGGCACTAAAAGACAGTTTCCATCTCGCTTTTGCGGGCTTCATTGGTCCGATTACGCCAATTGGTGGCCTGTGTTTTATTTTGGGCTGGATTAGCCTATTTATGGCCGCATTAAGAGATAAATAATGCAATTTGCCGAGCCTACCGATTTTGCTGAAAGAGAAACCCTCTTTGTGGAAGTGATATTGCCCTTATCGCTGGCCATTAACTATACCTATAGGGTTCCTTATGAGCTGAACGACCGCATTGCGATAGGCAAAAGGGTAGTGGTGCAGTTTGGCAAGCATAAGATGTATACGGCGCTGGTTAAAAGCATTTGTACGCAACCCCCAGAATTTTATCAGGCCAAGTATATTATCGACGTCGTGGATGATATACCCGTAATTAACGAAAAACAGTTCGAGTTTTGGGATTGGATCGCATCCTATTATCTCTGCAACGAAGGCGATGTGATGTCGGCCGCCCTGCCTACCGGACTGAAACTGGCCAGCGAAACCATTTTGGTGATCAGAGAGGAATTGCCCGAAGAACTGGTGCTGAGCGAAAAAGAAAACCTTATTTTTCAAGTGTTGCAAAAACAGCAGCGCATGAGCATAGACGATGTAGTTGAATTACTGGGGCAAAAAACCGTTTATCCCATTATCAATTCGCTCATTGCCAAAGAAATTATTTTTGTGGCCGAAGAGGTGGTCGAAAAATACAAACCACTGCTCAAATCCTTCATCAAACTCAATCCTTTTTATAAAGACCAGGAAAACCTGAAACAGCTTTTTGCCATTTTAGAGCGGGCGCCTAAACAATTGGATGCCTTGTTGGCTTACCTCAAGCTGTCGCGAACCGATCAGGCTGTTCCAAGGCAACTGTTACTCGAAGAAAGCGCCTGTGGACAAGCGGCCCTCAAGGCCTTATTGGATAAGGATATTTTTAGCCTGGAAAAAAGACAGGTAAGCCGTTTAAATCAGATGGGCGATGAATTTGAAGTGAATTTTGAACTCAGCCCTGCGCAGCTGCATGCCTTTAACGAAGTGCAGCAAGGCTTTGAAGAAAAAGACGTGGTGCTGTTGCACGGCATTACCGCATCGGGCAAAACGCAGCTCTACATTAAACTGATAGAAAAGGCCATCGCCAATGGCGGACAAGTATTGTTCCTGTTGCCCGAAATTGCATTGACTACCCAAATTGTAGAACGCATTAAGCAGTATTTTGGCGATAAAATTGGGGTTTACCATTCTAAATTCAATGATAACGAACGCGTTGAAATTTGGAACAAAGTGGTAAACGGAGCTTACCAAGTGGTGCTGGGCGCCAGATCTGCTGTTTTTCTGCCTTTTAAAGAACTCAAACTGATTGTGGTTGACGAAGAACACGAAGCTTCGTACAAGCAGCACGAGCCCGCGCCCCGCTACCAAGCCCGCGATGCTGCCGTTTTTTTGGCGCACCTGCATCAGGCCAAAGTGGTACTCGGATCGGCAACGCCGTCTATCGAGAGTTTTTACAATGCGCAAACCGACAAATATGCGCTGGTTACCTTGAACGAAAGATTTGGAGGCGTACAATTGCCCCTGCAACAAGTAGTAAGCATTGCCGAAGAAACCAAGCGTAAAAAAATGACTTCTTATTTTACCAGCGTGCTCATCGACGATATGGCCACGGCGCTTGAAAATAAAGAACAGGTTATCTTATTCCAAAACCGTAGGGGCTATGCCACCATTTTGATTTGCGCAACCTGTGGCTATGCGCCTAAATGCGTAAACTGCGATGTAAGCCTTACTTACCATAAAACCAGTGGCAAGCTGCACTGCCATTATTGCGGCTACCACCAGTCGAGTATTAACATTTGTCCGGCTTGTGGTTCGGTGCATATCGAACAAAAAGGATTTGGCACCGAAAGGATAGAGGAGGAGCTGAGCCTTATTTTTCCCGAAGCAAAAATGGCCCGTCTGGATTTGGATAGCACCCGCACCAAAAACAGTCTGCAACAAATCATCTCCGATTTTCAGGATAAAAAAACGCAGGTGCTTATTGGCACGCAAATGGTAGCCAAAGGGCTCGATTTTGATAATGTGAGCCTCATTGGCGTGATCAATGCCGATACCTTGCTCAATTACCCCGATTTTAGGGCATTTGAACGCAGCTACCAGTTGTTGGCCCAAGTTGCCGGAAGAGCGGGCAGGAGAGATAAGCAGGGGAAAGTATGTATCCAGGCCTACGACGAGTCGCATCGGATCATTAAACAGGTGATGGAGAACGACTACCTGCAAATGTATGCCGACGAAATGGACGAACGCAAGCAATTTAACTATCCGCCATTTACCCGTTTGATTTTTGTAAACGTAAAACACAAGGATGCCAATGTGCTTCAATTAGCCTCCAATCAGTTGGCCAGTGCACTTAGGCAACAGTTGGGGAGCAGGATCTTAGGACCAGAACAGCCCTTGGTAGCCCGCATCAGAAACTACTACATCAAGCAGATCATCATTAAAATAGAAAAGGTAGCCCCTGTACAAAAGGTGAAAACCATCTTAAAAGATACCATTAGGGATTTTAACGCCCAAAAAGACTTTAAGAGCGTGATTACGCAAATAGATGTAGACCCTTATTAGTTTCGGCCTACCAAATGAACCTGTATGCCTACCGAAACAGGGTTAAGCAAGAATTCCCATTTGTTGTATTTTACAAAAGTACGTGTGTTGCCCGCATCTTGTTGGGTGGTTTCTTGGCGTTCGTACGAATAGTAGAAATCCAAACTTGTTTCGGCAAAAATAGAGATGTTTTTAACCGGATTTATCTTGATGCCTAGCACGGGTGCAAAAACGAAGCCGTTTTTATCTGCATCGGCCATATAAGGCAGGCTGTTGCTTTTGGTATTGTTGCTCTTGATTTCGCCCGTAAAGCGGTTGGCACGGAAACCTGCATCGGCACCAAAATAAGGTTGTATGGTGGCGTAGTTGATGCTTTTTTCAAAACCTAGCTTAAACGAATAATCAGTTGATTTTCCAGTGGCAATTTCGCAATTGGTGCACTGGTTAAAGAAGCTAGCGTTGCTTCTGAAATAATTTCCGCTTAATCGATAACCGATTTGGTTGTCGTTAAATTTGATAAGAACACCATTGGCATAAGTATGGGTGTAATCTTGAGAGTTGACCTGGTTTAATATTTTAGGCATCTGCATCAAACTATAGGCACGCAATCCGATGCTGTAGTTGTAGTTGCCGTCTAATTGTGCAAAAGCAACCGATGAAACCAATAAACAAAAAACACTCGCCAAAAATCTTTTCATACTATAATAGGAATATATATCGATTTCAAAAGTAGAAATTATTTGGCGATTTACTAGTACATCTGTAACTGTTTGAACATATTTTTTGAGCCTTGTGGTTTTGTGGATAATTTTTGGGATTGATTTTGTGTTGGTTATCGGCAAATAATCGCCAACACGAAATAAAAATAACCCGATTTACTGTTTAAACCCTTATTTTTGGAACAAGATGGCGTATAAGTTTGTAGATAATTACCGAGAACAGGGAGCAAGAAAGAAACTGGTTGTATTATTGAGGGAAAGAGGCATCGGCGATGAGCGCGTATTGAAAGCCATAGGCAAGGTGCCTCGTCATTTCTTCTTCGACGAAACTTTTTGGAACCAGGCCTATAAGGACATTGCTTTTCCGATTGGCGATGGACAAACCATTTCGCAACCCTATACCGTAGCTTACCAAACAGAATTGCTGCATATCCAAAAAGGCGATAAGGTATTGGAAATCGGTACCGGTTCGGGTTATCAGACTTGTATCCTGCTGGAACTTGGCGCCAAGGTTTACACCATCGAACGTCAGGCCAATTTGTATGCACATACCATTAAAGTGTTGCCGGGCATGGGCTATAAAGCCAATTTCTTTTTAGGCGATGGCTCTAAAGGCATTGAAGAACATGCGCCCTACGACAAGATTATTGTGACCGCCGGTGCGCCCTTTGTGCCCGAACTGCTTTTGAAACAGCTGAAAATAGGAGGTATCCTAGTTATTCCGGTAGGCGACGAAAAATCGCAGAAAATGCTCACGGTAATCCGCGTAAGCGAGAACGACTACGATAAAATTGAACTAGACACTTTCCGCTTTGTGCCTCTGGTAGGCGACCAGGCTTGGTAATCCGTTAGCTGATTAGTTTATTGGAGGATTGGCTTATTGTTGGATTGTTAAACGGTTGAATTGCTGAATTGCTAAATGGTTTCATTAGATAGCCTAACTGCTAAGCGCCTATTGCCTGCTTAGTTGTTGTTTTGGCCCATAAGATGTTGTTCGTCTAAAGAAAGCTTTATTTACTTTGGTCTTTAAGCTTTAGTCTTTCAGCTGTAGCCTCTTTGACTATCGACCGTGGACTATCGACTAACAAACTTTCAGCTGTATCCTCTTTAACTATCGACTGTGGACTATCGACTATGGACCATCAACCAGCAAACTAAGCCCTAAAACTTCAAGGCTCTATCCATTTCGCGCTTGCTTTCCCGCTCTTTGATGCTGTCGCGTTTGTCGAATTCCTTCTTGCCCTGCGCCAAGGCGATTTCGATTTTGGCAAAGCCTCTTTCGTTGGTGAAAATACGCAAAGGCACAATGGTATAGCCTTTTTCTTCGCCCTTAACCTTCAGTTTTTTGAGCTCTCTTTTTTGCAAAAGCAAAACTCGATCTCTTTTGATGTCGTGGTGGTAAAAAGAGCTATGGCTGTATTCGGAGATGTGCAGGTTTCTTACATACAGGTTGTCGCCAATAAACATACAGAAAGCGTCGGTCATATTGGCCTTTCCCTGCCTTATCGATTTGATTTCGGTGCCTAGCAAAGCAATGCCGGCCACAAAACTCTCCAAGATGTGGTAATCGAAATAAGCTCTTTTGTTTTTGATCTGTATATCCTTTGACATAACGCAAATATCGGTATTTATTAGCTAAAATCCTCATTTGTTCGCTTTCCGCTTTAAATACTTAAAAAGTTGTTTGAGAATTTTTAAATGCAACTATATTGCATTTGATATGTTTGACTTCTATATTTGCATCAAAGTTGCTTTTTGGTATGACTGATTAAGGTAAGTCAAAATATATAAAATACTATTATTGATTTATTTTTTAGATTAATCTAAATTTATATTTTTGCAAGACTAATATTTGATCATGAAAAGAATTATCCTCCCTGTTTTGTTTATTTTTCTGTTTGTAGAAGCAAACGCGCAGCTTATTCAAGTAAGCGGTAAGATCTCAGATGGCAAAGAACCTATACACAAGGCAAGCGTGCAGTTGGTAGGTCTGGGTATTGGCGCAGTAACCGATAGCTTAGGCGGTTTTGTATTGGCAAAGCTGGAACCGGGCAACTACACGCTTAAGGTGAATGCCATAGGCTATAAAACGCTAACAATGCCGATTCAGCTACAAAAAGATACGCTGTTCTTGCCTATTGTTTTAGCAACCATCGATGAAAAGCTGAATGAAGTAGTGGTTACGGGCACGCAAAAAGAAATCAAACGACTAGAAAGTCCGGTGCCGGTTGAGATTTATACCGCTCAATTTTTCAAGAAAAATCCTACGCCCAGTATATTCGACGCTTTGCAAAATGTGAACGGTGTAAGGCCTCAGCTCAACTGCAACATTTGCAATACGGGTGATATCCATATTAATGGCTTGGAAGGGCCTTATACCATGGTGTTGATAGATGGAATGCCAATCGTGAGCAGTTTATCAACGGTTTATGGTTTGTCGGGCATCCCGAATGCACTGGTAGAACGGATTGAAGTGGTTAAAGGCCCGGCTTCGTCACTGTATGGGAGCGAGGCGGTAGGGGGCTTGATCAATATCATTACCAAAAAGGTACAGAATGCCGCCTTGTTCTCGGCCGATGCCATGGCTACCGGTTATGGCGAGTACAATACGGATTTGGGTTTTAAAGTGAATGTATCGCCAAAGGTGGCTGTGCTTACCGGCATTAATTATTTCAATTTTCAAAACAAGGCTGACCATAACCACGACGGTTTTACCGATGTAACCTTGCAAAACCGGATTTCGCTGTTTCAAAAATGGAATATCGACCGTCAAGACAACAGGCTGTTTTCGCTAGCTGGTCGTTTTTTGTATGAAGACAGGTGGGGTGGAGAAATGAATTGGAACAAATCTTACCGAGGCGGAAACGAGGTGTACGGTGAAAGCATTTACACCAAAAGGTTCGAACTGATTGGCAATTACCAGTTGCCCATCAAGGAAAAATTTTTCTTGGCTTTTTCCTTAACCCATCACGACCAGAACAGCAGGTATGGCGATGTGCCTTACCTCGCGCAACAAAATATAGCCTTCAGTCAGCTTACCTGGGACAAGAAAATTGGCCTGCACGATTTGCTTTTCGGTTCGGCATTGCGCTACACCTATTATGACGACAATACGCCAGCAACAGCTTCCGCCGATTTGGCCAATCAGCGTAACCAACCCGAGCGTACATTTTTGCCGGGCATATTTGTACAAGACGAAATGAAATTGAGCAAAGCTCATTCGTTATTGGCTGGTTTAAGGTACGATTACAACTCGATACACGGCCATATTTTAACACCGAGGTTGGCCTATAAATGGAGTGTAAACGAGCAAAACATCATCAGGTTGAATGCTGGGACAGGATTTAGGGTGGTCAATTTGTTTACCGAAGATCATGCGGCCTTAACGGGCGCACGTGAGGTGGTGGTGCACGACCAGCTAAAGCCTGAGCGTACCTATAACGTGAACCTTAATTATTTAGCCAAGGTTTATTTGGATAATGGCTCGTTTTTTGGCTTCGATTTGTCAGCCTTTTATACCTATTTCAACAACCGGATTGTAGGCGATTTTGAAACCAATCCCAATCAGATTATTTACAACAACCTGAATGGCCATGCCGTGAGCAAAGGCTTAACCGGCAACATAGACATGGCTTTGGCTAACGGCTTAAAGGCAAATATCGGTTTAACCTACCAGGATGTAAGCCTAACCGAAAATGGAATCAGGAAACAACAGCTGTTAACCGAGAAATTTTCGGGTACATGGGCCGTTTCGTATAAAATCAATAAAATACATTTGGCTATCGATTATACGGGTAATGTATATGGGCCGATGCGTTTGCCCTTGTTGGGGGGCTTAGATCCGCGAAGGCCTTTTTCGCCAACCTGGAGCATCCAGAATATCCAATTCACCTATAGCGGTTTTAAGCGTATTGAAATTTATGGTGGTGTTAAAAACCTCCTGAACTTTACGCCAAACAAAGGAACTCCATTTATCATCGCACGTGCGAATGACCCTTTTGATAAAAACGTACAGTTTGGGGCCAATGGACAGGTCGTGCCAACGCCCGACAATCCTTATGCTTTGACTTTCGATCCTAATTATGTGTATGCACCCAATCAGGGCATCCGGGGATTTTTAGGTGTTCGCCTAACCATCAATTAGCATGAAGAAGCTGTTAGTGATATGGGTAATGCTTTTGGGGTTGGGGCCTGCGAAATCCCAATCGCGGGCTTTTGGCTTTAAGCAATTGGATAGTTTGCAAAAAATAGCGCAACGCAAGGTGCTGGTATTTGTTTATACTGATTGGTGCAGCTATTGCAAGGCGATGGAACAGCAAGTATTTAATGCCCGGACAATACAAGAAGAACTTAAACAAAACTATTATTGGATTGCCTTGAATGCGGAAGAAAAGTCGCCAATTAGCTATCGTGGACATACCTTTGTTTTTAAAGCCAGCAAAGGTGTCCATGAATTGGCGATAGCCCTAATGTCTGATGAAAAACAAATGGCTTTTCCGTTTTTAACCATTCTCGATGCAAATAATCAAATCTGCTTCCAGTACGAAGGGTTTATGAATGTTGCCGAACTCAAAAAAGTGCTTGCCTATTTTAAGCGTTAGCGCACAATAAGCACGGGGATATCCACTTTGTGCCTTACCGAATCGACCGTTGTGCCGAAAATAAGATCTTTAAGGCCCTTGTGCCCATGCGCACCCATCACCAATAGTTCGATGTTGTTTTGCTTGCTGATGTTGGCAATGGCCTTTGCGGTGCCACCAAAACCGATGTGCGTACTCGATTCGTAGCCTAAATCCATCAGGTTTAACCTGTATTTTTCGAGATTTTCGGTGTCGGTTTGTGTTTCGTGGTCCATTGCTTTTTGGCCATGGTAGCGAGCCACTGCAGTTTCTACCACATGGATAAGGTAATAATGAGCATTTTTCCCACCTTGAATCAGTGCGTGTCTGATGGTATTTCGGTCATTGGCCGAAAAATCTACCGTAATTCCGATCTTATGGTAGCTGATTTTTTCAATATTGCTAATGGCCAAAGCATCACCGTGTGGCACATTGCCAACACGCTGTCTTTTACTGATGAGCGGATAGATAAAAATGTAAACCAACAGCAAGGCCGTTAAAATAGCCACAGGAATTACAATTACATCGATATACCAGCCACCAGCTGTTGCTCGCCAGGTACTGATTTCTTCGATCACCAATTTAATGTTGAGGCTTACAATGACAATGGCGCTTGTCCAGGCCAATAGCTTGACCCAAGGTTTAATGGCAAAGCCTTTCATTTCGTTTTTGTCGGAAGTAAGGTGGATGAGCGGGATAATGGCAAAACCCAATTGCAGACTCAGTACCACCTGGCTTAAGATTAACAAGCCTCCCAAGGCATCGTCGCCAAAAAAGAGGATGGTACAAAATGCCGGAATAATGGCCAGTAAACGGGTAATCAATCGGCGTAGCCAAGGTTGTATTCTTAAGTTCAAATGGCCTTCCATGATAATTTGACCAGCCAAAGTTCCGGTTACGGTAGAGCTTTGTCCGGCAGCAATTAAGGCGATGGCAAAGAGGGCGGGGGCAACCGAACCAAAAATATTGTTCAACAAGCGGTGTGCATCCTGTATTTCCGCTACATGATGAAAACCGTTTTTAAAGAAAGCCGCCGCCGCTAGGATCAAAATGGCTGCATTGACAAAAAATGCCAGATTTAGTGCAACCGCTGTGTCGACAAAATTGAATTTGATGGCCTCTTTAATGCCTTTGTTGTCGCGTTCAAATTTCCGTGTTTGCACCAAAGAGGAGTGTAGGTACAGGTTGTGTGGCATTACCGTGGCTCCAATAATGCCGATGGCAATGTAAAGTGCCTCGCCCGAAAGCAACGAAGGCTCAAAGCCCTTGGCGATTTCTTTGAGGGAAGGTTCTACGATAAACATCTCTACCAAAAAAGAAATGCCAACGATAAATACCATGGATACGATAAAGGCCTCCATTTTGCGCATGCCTTTGTTGAGCAGGAAAAGGAGCAATACGGTATCGAATATGGTAATGGATATGCCCCAGATTAATGGAAGGCCGAACAAGAGGTTCAAGCCGATGGCCATTCCGATGATTTCGGCCAAGTCGCAGGCAATAATAGCGGTTTGGGCCAGAATAAACAGCGGAAAATTTACCCATTTCGGATAGGCATTTCGCGAAGCCTGAGCCAAATCGAGCCCTCTTACAATGCCTAATCGCGCGCTGAGCGATTGGAGGAGCAAAGCGATGAGGTTAGACATGAGCAGCACCCAAATGAGCTGATAGCCAAACTTGCTACCCCCGGCAATGTCTGTTGCCCAGTTGCCGGGGTCCATATAGCCCACGCTTACCAAGTAAGCCGGACCAATAAAGGCCAAAATCCGTTTCCAGCCGGTACGTTTATTGGTTACCACACTTTGGTGTACTTCGCTTAACGACTGCTTTTGGTCCATGTTATTTGCTGATTAAAATGTGTTTGGCTACTTCGCGGCTAATGCTTTGCTTGTTATTATCGACCAAAAGTTCTACCGATCCATCAAAATCTGTGATGGCAACGATTTCTATTTTTTTGCCCAAGGTAAGGCCTAGTTTTTCTAGGTGCTTTAAAAAGGGTGAAGAGTGTTCGCTTACGCCTGTGATGGTGCCTTTTTCGCCCACTTTTAATTTGTTGAGCTTGATGAAGGCCAAATCGGCAAAGTTTCCGTTTTTATCGGGGATGGGATCGCCATGCGGGTCTACTTTGGGAAAATCCAGAAAAGCATCCAAACGCTCGATCAATAAGGCTGAGTTGATGTGTTCGAGTTCTTCGGCTACTTCGTGCACTTCATCCCATTTAAAAGAAAGTTTCTCTACCAAAAAAACTTCCCAAAGCCTGTGTTTCCTTACGATATTGATAGCGGTTAGCCTTCCTTTTTCGGTTAAGGTAACGCCCTGGTATTTTACGTAATCTACCAATTCCTTTTCCGATAGTTTTTTAAGCATATCGGTAACCGAAGCTGCCTTGGTTTGGATGCGCTCGGCAATGGCGTTTGTTTGTACAGGATTGCTGATTTCTGAAAGGTGATAGATGATTTTCAGGTAGTTCTCTTCGGTGTAGGATTGCATTTTTGTTTGCCTAATGATTATTTTAGACAAATCTAAAAAATAAACAATAAAATTAAAAGTAATATTATTGAAGCTTTATAGAATAAAATTTGGCTAATCGGCGTTAGTATTCTACCTTTGGGTAACAAATGAAACATTTATGGCAACAGAACTAGACAAAACCGATTTTAAAATACTGAAGCTGCTTCAAGAGAACGGCAGGATGACCAATTTGCTATTGTCGCAAGAAATTGGTCTATCGCCGGCGCCTACCTTAGAGCGCGTACGTAAACTGGAAATGTCGGGTTACATCAAAAGTTACCATGCTTTGGTTGACGAAGAAAAGTTGGGCTTAGGCATCAAGACCTTTATTCAAGTTCAGTTGGATTTTCATAAAAACAATACCATCCAGATTTTTTTGGATGAAGTGAACCAAATCAACGAAATTACAGAATGCCATCACGTTACCGGCCAGGCCGACTTTCTGCTGAAGGTTTACGTGAATGACATCAAGGCTTACGAAAGATTGATCATGGATAAAATCAGCAAGATTTCTGTGGTGAAAACTTTCCAAACCATGATGATCATGTCGACCACCAAGAAAGAACCAATCGTGCCTTTGGAGTACTAAGCCATTTTGCTCACCACCTAAGGGCGCTAAGATAGGGGCTAAGCTTTGGATTGACCATGTTTTCTAAGGCGTCTTTGGCGGTTTTGGCATTGCCTACGTGTCTTTTAGTTTACCATCTAAGACCGCTAAGATAGGCTAAGCTTAAGGCAATGATGGGTTTCCTTAGGTGCTCTTAGACGTCTAAGGTGGTTTCGGATTGGTTTTGGTTTAGAAAGGCGGATAATATTCGTTTATAAATGGTTTCTTGCCATTTTGCACAATATTGGTGCAGTTAAAATTAATTAGTAAGCCTTTTGGAACCCGAAGTATCTTCATATAGGTCAGTATTTGTGCCTCGTGGATAGGCAATATCTTTTCAACTGCTTTGAGCTCTAGGATAAGAAAATCCTCAATCAGTAAATCTACTCTTAGCTCTGTATCGAGCAACATGCCTTTGTAAGAAATAGTAACAACTTGTTCAGCTATAAAAGAGATATTTCTTAGTTGCAATTCTCTAGTCAGACATTTGTGGTAGACCTTTTCTAACAAACCAGGCCCTAAAGCTCGGTGTACTTCAATACAAGCACCGGTTACCTGATACTCCAGGTCGTCTATGAAATTTTTATCAATCATATTAAATGAATTTTAAAATGATCAATAGAGAGATACTCTAATATAAGAATTAATTAGGATTCTTACTACGATGACATTAGAGTAGACCAAACTGTATAATAGCAATTTTAAACGCCTTTTTGAGTTCTCCATCTAAGAACGCTAAGATGGGCTAAGTTTTATGTTGATGATATTTTCTTAGGCGACCTAAGGTGTCTAAGGCGGTACTTCTATTGCTTGAATGCAACTATTGAGGTCACCGCCTAAGAATGCTAAGATAGGCTAAGTTTTATGTTGGCTCTGTTTTTCTAAGGCAACCTAAGGTGTCTAAGGCGGTTCTGATATCGCTTAGACGATTTGCCAATCAATAGGCGTTAATCCTTCCTTTTGTAAGATTTCATTGGCTTTGGCAAAGTGTTTGGAACCGAAAAAACCATTGTAGGCCGAAAAAGGAGAAGGATGGGCTGCCTTGAGCACAAAATGCTTTTGGGTATCAATCAGGCTTTCTTTTTGTTGCGCATATCGGCCCCAAAGTAAAAATACCAGTCCGGTTCTTTTTTCCGACAGTACCGAAATAACATGATCGGTAAAAGTTTCCCAGCCCCTGTTCTGGTGCGAGCCGGCTTCGTGTGCGCGTACCGTAAGTGTTGCATTGAGCAAAAGTACGCCTTGATCGGCCCAGGCTGTTAAATCGCCGTGATTGGGAATCTTATACTCGGAAAATTCTTCAGCCAGTTCTTTGTACATGTTTTTGAGCGAAGGCGGTACGACAATTCCTCTTTGTACAGAAAAAGACAAGCCATGTGCCTGGCCCTGTCCGTGGTAAGGGTCTTGGCCCAAAATCACCACCTTTACCTTATCAAAAGGCGTATGGTTAAAAGCGTTGAAAATATCGGCATTTTTGGGATAAACAGTAAATCCTTTCTGCTTTTCTTCCAGCAAAAAGGATTTGAGGCTTTTCATATAAGGCTTTTCAAATTCGCCTTCCAATACATGTAGCCAGCTCGGCTCTAAAGCTGTTGCCATCTATTATTTGGTTTTTGCTTTAGTTGTGGCAGGGGCCGAAAGGATAGTTACCATGTCTTTTTCCAACGATTCTTTTGGATGCTCGGTAATGCGACCAATTTCTTTCCCCTTTTTGTCAGTAAAGATGAAAGTAGGAACACGTTCGATTTTCAGGTTGTCGATCAATCCGTTTTCGGCATGTTTGCTGCCATCAACAGCGATAAAGGCAATTTTGTTTTCGTCGATTTTAAGCTTGTCCATGATTTTGAGGAAATGTGGCACCTGATATTTGCTGTCGCCGCACCAAGTACCCAACACAATGGTTACTTTTTTATTCTTCAAAAGCTTGGCCAACTGCTCAAATTGGGTAGAATCGGCGACGTAAGAATTATAGTTGGCATCGTAGCTCTCCTTAAACTCAGGGAAAGTGGTAATGCCTTCTCTTGTACATTGGTTAATCATGACTTGTTTATGTCTGTTAGGGTCTTCCATTTTTTTGTTCAATTCTTGCGCGCCTGCGTTCATCGCGAATAAAAGCATCAGAGCAGCTAGTATATTTTTCATTTGTTTAATTTTTAAGCGTTGGTCGGTAACGACGATTTTGATACTGGATTTATTTGATGAAATTATGAATTTAAAATCTAAATTTTGGTATTTAAACACGATATTTGCGAAAATATTATAAAACTATGTCGAATTTAATACGTCTCATTATAGGTTTTGCTTTTGTGGGTGCTGCGGTTACGCTGATGGTTTTTGGCTATTGGGGCTGGGGAATACTCTTGGTGTTTTTAAGCATCTTTTTGTTCATCACCTATTTCTACAACGAAAACATGCTGATTGCCCAATGGTACCTGCGCAAAGACAACATGCCAAAGGCCGAGCAGTTTTTGGGACGCATCACCAATTACGAAAAACAACTGAACCGTGTACAGCACGGCTATTATAATTTATTGATTGGCCTGATCGAATCGAGAAAGGCACCAATGAAATCGGAGAAATATTTTAAAACCGCCTTGAGCCTGGGCTTGCACATGGACCATAACGTGGCCTTGGCCAAGTTAAGTTTGGCAGGTATTGCCATGGCGAAAAGAAATAAAAGAGAAGCTCAAATGTACTTGGCAGATGCCAAAAAAGCAGATAAAAACAAACTATTGGCCGATCAGATCAAACAAATGAAAGACCAAATGGTACTGATGGACAAACAGCAGATCAGGTATAGTCGTTAGTCTATAGTCCATAGTTTTTAGTCCATAGTCTGAAGTCTTTAATTTAAAGTCAAATGGACTTGGGACTAGCGATTTTAAGAACTAAAGACTATTTATCGCTCAGGCGATCGAAATTCTCATCGTATTCAACAGCGTTTCTGCTGATGATATCATCGTCGAGATTATCGTTTTTACGGCTAAAGAATAGCTCTTCTGCTTGTATGCGCTTAATCAGCTGGCGGATCAACGATAAATCGAAGGTGTCTTTGCTGAGCTTAATGCAATATTCGTTTTCTGTAATTTCTAAGCTTGAACTGTTCATTTTACGGATCGTTTAAATTTTCAAGCTAAAATTAAAAAAGGCTTGCTGCATTTATTGCAACAAGCCTTTAAGTTATTATTATGCTTTTGTTAAGCGAACCAGGCTTCAACCTCAGCTTTGCTCGGCATGGCCAGCTCCAGCTTTAGTTTTTTGCGCATACCGCCCAAATCGTTAAATACTTTGTTTGGATTGCCTGCTTTCAATTCTTCAACGGTATTAAAGCCCATTTTGCGGATAACCGGAACCCAGTCGGCCGCTACACCTGCATCAACAAAATCCTGGTCGGTGGTAACTTTTGCCTTTTTCTCCGGACGCATCTGCGGGAAGAACAATACCTCTTGAATAGTCGATTGGTTGGTCATCAGCATCACCAAACGATCGATACCGATACCCAAGCCTGAAGTAGGAGGCATGCCATATTCCAGGGCACGCACAAAATCGTCGTCCATGGCCATGGCTTCATCATCGCCTCTGGCAGCCAGTTTCAACTGTTCTTCAAAGCGCTCTTTCTGGTCAATCGGATCGTTAAGCTCTGAGTAGGCATTGGCAATCTCCTTGCCGTTTACAAAAAGCTCGAAACGCTCAACCAAGCCATCTTGGGTACGGTGTTTTTTGGCCAATGGTGTCATTTCCAAGGGGTAGTCGGTAATGTAGGTAGGCTGGATCAGGTTGGCTTCCACTTTCTCGCTGAACAACTCGTCGATCAGTTTGCCACGGCCCATCGAAGCATCAACCTCAATGTTCAGGCTGGTGCAGGTTGCCCTGATTTCGTCCTCGCTCATAGCCGATACATCAATGCCGGTATATTTTTCAATTGACTCGTACATGGTTAGTTTCTCGTACGGCCCTGCAAAATTGATTTCGTGTTCGCCCACTTTTACCACAGGATTGCCATGGATAGCCATCGCCACTTTTTCAAGGCATTCTTCCACCATAGCCATCATCCAGATATAGTCTTTGTAGGCCACATAAATTTCCATCGAGGTAAATTCAGGGTTGTGGGTACGGTCCATACCTTCGTTTCTGAACATTTTGCCAAACTCGTAAACACCGTCAAAACCAGCTACGATTAGCCTTTTGAGGTAAAGTTCGTTCGCAATGCGAAGAAACAATGGCATATCCAAAGTGTTGTGGTGCGTAGCAAACGGACGGGCAGCGGCTCCGCCATGTACAGCCTGTAAAATAGGAGTTTCAACTTCCATCCAGCCTTGGCTATCGAAATAGTTGCGCATGGTGTTGATAACCTTCGAGCGGTTGATGAAGATCTGCTTGTAATCCGGATTAACCGTTAAATCAACGTAACGCATCCTGTAGCGCAGTTCTGGATTGGTAAAGCCATCGTAAACATTGCCATCGTCATCGCGCTTTACAATTGGCAAAGGACGCAGCGATTTAGAAAGTACGGTCAGTTTTTTAACGTGTACAGAAATTTCACTGGTTTGGGTGGTAAAAACATAACCTTCAACACCGATAAAATCGCCGATGTCTAACAGTTTTTTAAATACGGTATTGTAAAGGGTCTTATCTTCGGTTGGACAAAGTTCGTCGCGTTTCAAATAAATCTGGATACGGCCTGTTGCGTCTTGTAGTTCGGCAAAAGAGGCGGCGCCCATAATATTGCGGCCCATAATTCTTCCAGCAATGCTGATGGTCTTATAAGCGGTCTTATCTTTTTCGTAGTTGGCTAAAATATCTGCGGCGTGGGCATTAATCGTAAATGTTTCTGCCGGGTAAGGCTCGATTCCTAATTCGCGTAATTGCTTTAAAGATTCGCGACGTAATATTTCCTGTTCTGATAATCCTATACTCATTGGATGGTATTTTTTTGCAAAAGTAAGTATTTTGGCTTTAGGAAGTGAATTTATAATTCGGTTTTATCTAATTGTCTGTCACTTTAAAAAGGGTATTTCGCATTTTCGAAAAATACCCTAGCGTAGCCAAGCCAATCTTTTATATTTGAATGCACTATCTATCTACTTATGAAAAAAATTCTTGTCGGCATTTTGGTATGCCAAGCGCTGTTGGCCAGCGCCCAAAAAATCAAATCGCCCATTATGGGTTGGGCCAGCTGGAACAATTATCGGGTAAACATCAGCGAAAATATCATCAAAAAACAAACCGATGCGCTGGTTTCGTCGGGCTTGGCTGCCTTTGGCTATAAATATGTGAACATAGACGACGGCTACTTTAACAATCGCTATGCCGATGGCAGGTTCAGGTTGGACAGTATCAAGTTTCCGAACGGCATGAAAGTCGTGGCCGATTACATCCACAGCAAAGGCCTGAAAGCAGGTTTTTATTCGGAGGCCGGTGCCAATACCTGTGGCTCTATTTGGGATGCACAAAAAGGCGGTGTAGGTGGCGGTTTGTTTGGCCACGACCAGCAGGATGTCGACCTTTTTTTAAAGAGCTGGGGTTTCGATTACCTGAAGGTTGATTTTTGTGGCGGATTGGAACAAAAGCTCGATGAAAAAGAACGATATACCGCTATAGGCAATGCCATTAAACGCACAGGCCGTACCGATATCAATTACAATGTTTGCCGCTGGCAGTTTCCCGGAACCTGGGTGACCAGCCTTGCCAATTCTTGGCGTATTTCTGGCGATATCAACCCCAGTTGGAAAAGCATATTGAGCATCATCGACAAAAACACTTTTTTGGCGCAATACGCCAGCCAAGGGCATTACAACGATATGGATATGCTGGAAGTTGGCCGTGGGCTGAGCTATGAGGAAGACCAAAGCCATTTTAGCATGTGGTGCATCCTGTCGTCGCCTTTGATATTGGGCAACGACCTGACCAAGCTATCTGAGCAAACCAAAAACATCCTCACTAACGCCGAGGTAATCGCGGTAAACCAAGACACGACGGGATTGCAGGCCAAACTGGTTTCAGACAATCATGCGGGGTTACAGGTGTGGGCTAAACACCTCGATGGCAAGCTCAGCAACAAACGGGCAGTGGTTCTTTTCAATGCCAGCGAAAAAGCCGAAAAAATGAGCATAAGCTGGAAACAGCTACATTTAAAGGGCAAGATTAGCGTAAGAGATTTATGGAAACATGAAGACTTGATTGTTCAAGGCGATACTTCCTTTACGGCTACGGTGCCAGCACATGGCGTGGTGATGTTAAAAGTAATCGGTACTACAAATGTGTTGCAAAGCATTTTCGAAGCCGAATATGCTTATATGAACAACTATGGTCTTTTAGAAAAGACAGTGGTTAAGCCCAATCAGGCCAATGTGGTTAAGGGCCGGGTTTTTAGCGGAGGCGCAAAGGCCGTGTCGTTGGGTGGCAACCCCGACAATTGGATTGAGTTTAGGGATGTTTTTGCCCCTAAAACAGGCAATTACTCATTAAAAATTAGCTACTTCAGCGAGATAGATCGCGAAATGTGGATAAGTATAAATGGGCAATCTGTTCCTTTAGGCAAGCTCAATTCCGGCTCGTTGGAGCGGGTGGCCGATAAATTGATAAAGATTAAATTAAATAAGGGCAATAACAGCATCAGGTTTTACAATGCCACCGGATTAATGCCCGATTTGGATAAAATAACAGTAAACGTAAACGAATAATGTGTTATTGACGTGCATAAAAAAAGACAACCTGTTCGGGTTGTCTTTTCTTTTTTAGACTCTATTAGTCTGCTTCTACTCCTTCGCTGTACATGGCATTGATGGCCTCCGCATATTTCTTTTCTACCACGCGGCGTTTTACTTTTAGCGTAGGGGTAATCTCGCCTTCGTCTATGCTAAAAGGATTGCGTTTGATCTTGAAATTCTTGATCCTTTCAAATTTAGCCAGCTCGTTCGAGATTTTTTTGATGTCTTTCTCCATCCAGTCGATGATTTCCTGGTTGTCGATGAAATCGCTTGGCTCCTGGAAAAAAGATTCTTTCAGGTTAAAAGTTTCCTGCAAGGTTTCCTTATTGGGAATGATGATGGCGGTAATGTATTCGCGCTTATCGCCAATTAAGAAAAGCTGATCTATTTTAGGGCTTTTGAGGTAGATGTTCTCTACCGGAGTAGGGTACACGTTTTTGCCATAGGCATTAACGATCATGTTTTTTAAGCGATCGGTAATTTGCAGGTTGCCTTTATAAAAACGGCCTATATCACCGGTGTGGAACCATTTGTCTTTATCAATGGCTTCGGCGGTTTCGGCAGGCTTGTTAAAATAGCCTTTCATTACGCAATGGCCACGTACAATGATTTCGCCTTCGGCACATTCAAAGTTCTCGTTAAAGGTATCGTGGGTTTGGATGTTGATCATTTGCTTGGTTTCTACATCCTGTATGCCCACTTCGATGCCCGGAATAACACGGCCAACCGTACCATAAACCTGACGGTGATATTCGGTTACAGCCATCACAGGCGAGGTTTCTGTCAATCCGAAACCTTCCAATATCTTAATGCCCAAGTCGCCAAAAAATTCGCCTACGTTTTTAGGTAAGGCGGCACCACCCGAAATCATGAATTTTAAACGGCCGCCCGTTTTTTCCTTGATCTTGCTGAATACCAGTTTCTCGGCAACGGCTTTTTGCGCACTCAGCACCAGTCCGGCGCTTTTGCCTGCTTCTTTGGCCTGGCGGTATTTTTTACCTGTTTCTAGTGCCCAGGTAAATATTTTGGCTTTTAAACCACCGGCAGCAGTACCCGATTTGATGGCTTTGTCGTGAATGCGTTCCAGCAAACGAGGCACGCAGTTCATGACCGTTGGCCTTACCTCGCCCATGTTTTTGGCCAAAAGCTCTAGGCTTTGGGCAAAGGCAATTTTACAGCCCTGTGCGCAGCAGACGTGGTAGGTAGCCGTACGTTCGAAAACATGCGAAAGTGGTAAAAACGATAAAAATGTTTCGTGTTCATTGATGACCGGAATTTGCTCCAGGCAAACTTTTACGTTTTCCACAAAATTGTAATGGGTAAGCATTACGCCCTTTGGTGTGCCCGTAGTACCCGAAGTATAAATTAAGGAAGATACATCTTGGGGCATCAATCCGGCCCTGCGCGCTTCAATGGCCTGACGTTCTTCGTTGCTTACGGTTTTAGCCAAAACGGTATCGTAGTTGATGATTTCGGCCTTGATATCGTCTGGGATTGCTATTTTCTCGTAATCTTTAAAGGTTGGGATAATGTAGCGCAATTCCTGACAGTTGCCAGCCACCTTCAGTACTTTACGCATTAGAAACGGGTTGCCGATTAACAGCGATTTGATACCCGAATCGTTGATGATATAGGCTACTTCCTGCTCTGACAAAGTAGGGTAGATGGATACATTAATGGCTCCGATTTGCTGGATGCCTTGGTCGTAATAAACATATTCCGGCGAATTTTCGATCATGAGGCCCAACCTGTCGCCTTTGGTGATGCCTTTTTCCAAAAAGAAGGCCGAAACAGCATCGGCATTGACAAGGGTAGTCGCAAAGGATATTTCTTCCCAATCGGTATTTTTTTTGTGGATGAGGAAGGTTTCTTCAGGTTTATGGATATTCTCTACTACGTTTCGTAATAAGGAAGGGACCGTAGAAAATTCGTTAAATGAGACCATGTATTAATTTGTTTGGGTTGTTTTGAACTCGCAATAATAAAGCTTTTGCTTTAATATATCAACGCTTAAATAAGCACTTAGGTTTTTAATGATGGCAGAACGGCCAAATAAAGTGCACTTATAAAATGTGCGAAAGTTTTCATTTTTATTTTTTTTATTGAAGTTTTTCGAGGTTTTCCTCCAGTGCCGGCCACAGCTTGGCAAATTTCCATATCTTGGATAGGCTTAATGTAACTTTTTGGTGTAAGAATTGAGGGAGTAAAATGGTCCATGTTTTTTCCTGTTATGTTTTTAAAGAGGACAAAGAAGTAATAACGATAAAATAATTAGCTATGAAATTTACAATTGCTTTTTTGTTGGTGTTTTGTACCGCTAATAGTTGGGGGCAGCTGCCTTCGGATAAACAGCGGCTGGTTGATAGCCTTACCGCATCACTGAAATCGCTCAAAAGCGATACCGCGAAAGCAAGGGCCAATTTTTTGATCAGCTCAAGCTGGTCTGACTTTGATTTCGAAAAAGCGCAGGGCTATCTTAAAACCGGTAGGCAATTGGGCGGAAAGGACCGACTTATGCAGGCGTTGTCTTATTTTTACGAAGGAAGGATTTTTGATCCCCGTGATTTAGAAAAGAGCAGCCAGGCCTACCTTACAGCCATCAGCTTATTTAACAAGCTAAAAACGAAAGAGGCTTATCTGCTTAAAGCAAGAGCTTATTTTAACTACAGCATTAACCTCTATAAACAAAACGAAAGTAAGAAGTGTGTCGATGTAATGCTCAATGAAGGTATCCCGGCAGGAAAAGAAAGCAGGGATTCGGTTTTGGTAAGCAAATTTTATATCATGCTGGGGAAAGTCTTTATGAACAACCAGCAATGGGAAAAGGCGGCTGCTTATTTCAAGCAAGCCATTGATCTGTTGGAAATTGTAGACCCGAAATCAAAGATCCTGCTTACGGCTTACACGCGCTTGGCATTTGCCTACTGCCACGTTGATAAGTTTAACCAAGTGAAAATGGAGTTGGACAAGGCAAAAAAACTGATTGCCTTTTTTCCTGATTCGAGAGAACTGCTCGATTATTATGAAGTAGAGGCCGTGTACCTGATGATGGGGCTGCAACAGGATAACCAAGCACTGGCCACGCTAGACAAAGGCCTTGCGCTCGCTCATAAAATCAGAGCTGATGATAGGGCAATTACTTTTGCTTTTCAGAAATACAATGTCTTAGTAAACAATGAAAAATTTGAAAAAGCACTGCCCATTTTAAAGCAGATAGCCAAGGATACTCAGTTTATGGATGTACCTTTTAATAGGCAACAGGTATACAAAGAGTTCAACAATACGTATGCTTCGATGGGGAACAAAAACGAAGCCTATAACTGGTTGCAGCAGTACGCCAAAATAACCGACAGCCTGAATGAATTAAAATCAAAAAAAGAGATCAATGAGCTGGAGATAAAATTCAGGAATGCCGAGAACCAGAAAAAGATCGTGGAGCTCAACGCCGCCAACGAAAAGAACAAGCTCAAGGCTAAAAACAACCGACTGATTGGGCTTATTGTGAGTTTGTTTTTGCTGGTTGTAGCCGTTTTTGGCTGGATGCTTTACAGGAAGAGCAAAAAATTGTCGGATCAGGAAGAACTTAATCATAAGCAGGAAATCAAAGAAATAGCCCAGAGAGAACAGATTAAAATAGCACAGGCCATGTTGCAGGGCCAAGAAGAGGAACGGAAAAGGGTAGCGCAAGACCTGCACGATGGCCTGGGTGGTATGCTTGCGGGCGTAAAGATGAACCTCTCGGTATTTGTTGCCAAAGAAAGAAAAGAAGAGCAAGCAGAGCTGTATGGCATCATCGAGCAATTGGATAAATCCGCTAGTGAGCTTCGCCGTATTGCCTATAACATGATGCCCGAAACTTTGCTGAGGTTTGGATTGGAAACCTCGTTGAGAGAGTTGTGCGAATCTTTTGTTTCGAGCCAACTGACCATAGATTTTCAGTACTATGGTTCCAAAAATGATTTGCCTATCCAAGAGCAGATCAGTATTTATCGCATTGTGCAAGAGCTGCTGACCAATGCCTACAAGCATGCTCATGCCAAAAAAATACTCGTGCAGTGCAGTCAAGATGAAAAAAACTTTCTAATTACGGTTGAAGACGATGGGGGCGGGTTTGATCCCCATACCGTTAATCAAGGGATGGGCCTTGCCAATATCAGAAACAGGGTAGATTACCTGAAAGGCACTATAGAAATCGTCGCCGGAGCTAAACAGCAAGGTGCCCAGGTCAATATCGAGCTCAAGTTGCAGCGCTGAGCCTGATTTGCCCAAACGAAAAAGGCGCGCTTGATTGCTCGAGCACGCCTTTTTGCCTTATTAAGTAATATTAAACAGAAAAACTTTCGCCACAGCCACAAGAACGGCTGGCGTTTGGATTGTTAAAGTTAAAGCCCTTGCCGTTTAGTCCGTCGGTAAAATCCAGTTCGGTGCCGGCAAGGTAAAGGAATGATTTCATATCCAAGGCGATCTTGATGCCCTTGTCTTCAAAAAACTGGTCGCCGGTTTTGGTTTCGTTGTCGAAATCAAGGTTGTAAGATAAGCCCGAGCAACCACCGCCCTTTACAGAAACCCGTAAAAAGTAGTCAGAACCCAGTTGCGAATCCTGCATCAGGTGGTCTATTTTGCTTTTTGCTTTATCGGTTATGGTAATCATAATTATTTACGATTTACGATTTTGGATTTACGATTTTGAATTGAATTCATCGATTGAATGACCCAATCTAAAATCGTAACTCGTCAATCTCAAATTTACTAGTGGTGCGATTTTTCTAAAACCAATGCTTCCATGCCGTTTTTAACGCGGTAATCGTTAATGGCCGATTTGATGGCATCTTCTGCCAATACTGAGCAGTGGATTTTTACCGGTGGCAAAGCCAACTCTTCCACGATGTCCATGTTGTCGATTTCCAAAGCTTGGTCAATGGTTTTTCCTTTTAGCCATTCTGTAGCCAAAGAAGAAGAGGCAATAGCCGAACCACAGCCAAAGGTTTTGAATTTAGCATCGGTAATCACGTTGTTGGCATCAACTTCTATCTGCAGACGCATAACGTCGCCACATTCTGGTGCGCCAACCAAACCGGTACCTACGGCTTTGCTGTCTTTATTTAAAGTACCAACGTTACGTGGGTTGGTATAATGATCGATTACTTTTTCTGAATATGCCATGATATTTTAGATTTTGGATTTTAGATTTACGATTTTCTAAAATCTAGGTCCCTTTTATATTTTTTCATCGTAGAGTGCTAATCGTAATTCGTCAATCTACAATCGTCATTCTATTTTAGTGTTCAGCCCACTCAATTTTGCTCAAGTCAACGCCTTCTTTAAACATTTCCCAAAGCGGAGAAAGGTCTCTCAGGTGGTTAACGGCTTTCTTGGTGTTCTCAATTGCGTAGTCAACTTCTTCTTCGGTGGTAAAACGGCCCAAGCCAAAACGGATTGAAGAGTGTGCCAAATCATCAGATAGACCTAGGCTTTTCAATACGTACGATGGCTCTAAAGAAGCCGAAGTACAGGCCGAACCTGACGATACCGCCAAATCTTTCATGGCCATCATCAAGCCTTCGCCCTCTACATATTTGAAAGAGATATTGGCTACATGTGGCAAGCGGTGTTCGCGATTGCCATTTACATAGCTTTCTTCCAAAGTAGTCAACGCACTTTCCAATTTATCGCGCAAAGCCGATAAACGCTTGGCTTCTGATTCCATTTCCAACCTGCACAATTCGCAAGCCTTGCCTAAACCTACAATGCCCGGTACGTTTAAGGTACCCGAACGCATGCCGCGCTCGTGGCCACCGCCGTCCATTTGTGCGGTAACTTTAACCCTTGGGTTCTTTCTGCGTACATATAAAACGCCAACACCTTTAGGACCGTACATTTTATGCGCACTGAAAGCCATCAAGTCGATGCCGTCTTCGTTTACGTTTACCGGAATTTTGCCCACAGCCTGTGTAGCGTCGGTCATAAACAAAGCACCATGCTTGTGTGCAATGGCCGAAATTTCTTTGATCGGTTGGATCACGCCGATTTCGTTGTTGCCATACATAATGGTTACCAAAATGGTTTTTTCGGTCATCGCTGCTTCAAGCTCCTGCAAATCGATCAAACCATCTTCTTTTACGTTCAGGTAAGTTACTTTGGCACCCAGTTTTTCCAGGTGTTTGCAGGTATCAAGTACGGCTTTGTGTTCTGTTGTGGCAGTTATGATATGGTTACCTTTGTCTTGGTACATTTCAAAAACGCCTTTAATACCTAAGTTATCGGCTTCTGTAGCACCAGAGGTGAAAATAATCTCCTTGTCTGTACAACCAATTAGTTTTGCTACCTGTTCGCGCGCATAATCAACACCTTCTTCGGCTACCCAGCCAAAGGCGTGGTTGCGGCTGGCCGCATTGCCAAATTTGTTGGTAAAGTAAGGCAACATGGCCTCTAGCACCCTTGGATCAAGAGGCGTGGTAGCATTATTATCTAAGTAAATTGGAAGTTCCATCATCTATCAATTGTTATCAATACACAAAGATACGAAAAAAGTTTTCGAACAATTATAAATAATAGCTATGAAGCTATAGGTAAAACCCGCATTTTTACATTTGCTTAACTGTTTAAAACCAATATGAACAAGATAGAACACATTGGCATTGCCATTAAAGATATGCAACAGGCCTGTCGCACCTATGAAAAACTGCTCGGAACAGCCTGCTACAAAACAGAGCCGGTAGAATCGGAAGGGGTAAGCACTGCGTTTTTTAAGGTGGGGCAAAACAAGATCGAACTGCTGGCCAGTACCCGCGAAGACAGTGCGATTGCCAAGTTTTTGGAAAAAAAAGGCGAAGGAATCCATCATATTGCTTTTGATGTGGAAGATATCTATGCAGAAATGGAGCGCTTAAGAGGCGAGGGCTTTACCTTGCTCAATGCCGAGCCGAAAAAAGGCGCCGACAATAAGCTCATCTGCTTTGTGCATCCGAAGGATAGCAACGGCGTGTTGGTAGAACTTTGCCAGGAGATACGTTAGTTCACTAGTGTCATTAGTTCATTGGGTGATTGGATATTTAGATTGTTAAATTGTTGAATTGCCAAACTGTTGTTAATAAAGAACTGCCAGCTGCCGATTGTAAACTGCCAATTGTTAACCGCCAACTGTAATGGAAATGGAATTAGTTCAAGTTGTAATTGATTTATTAAGAGCTAGTTATTCGGATGTAACTTATGATGGGTTGCACGTCGAATATGAAGCTGGACGTGGCAGGCGTTCTATTTATGTACATGATATCGACTATGCCGATGGCAGGCTGGCTTGGCATGAAGCCGATGGCTCAGACAATCCTTACCTGGTGGTTTATGGCGATGGTGCTGTTTGGAGTTGGGCACCCATAACCGGTGGCGAAAATTCTGTTTATTTTGAATGCCTCTTGGTCGAGTGGTATCAAGGACACCTCCTCTTTATCTGCTTTGAAAAAAACAGGATCTACGTGAACTCGATGAAGGATAAAAAGATCAGGGCCTTTAGTTTTTATGGCGATGAACTGAAAAGAAAAGATGACGTGCTCTATTGCCACCTGTATAAAGAACGGAATCTGGTGAGGCGGGTAAAGTTGCCCGAGCTCATCGAAATGGAGCCCCTGAGTTTAGAGGAGTGCCGAAAAAATGGAGTAGCGCCCGAAACTATAGGCGGATTAAACGATTTGTCGTCAAAAAAATATAAATAAGTTAAAATAATGGCTGAAGTAGCATCATTAATCAAAATAATCAGCAAAGATTTCGATATCGCCGAGAACCTGAACGAAGAACAGCTTTACCACATCCTGGTCAATTCGTTCGATTATTTGGTGGAAAACGATTTTTCGAAGCTTTTGCAAATTCTTTACCGGGCCGATGTAGACCAGTACAAGCTTAAGGAACTGTTAGAGAGCAGTGGCAACCAAAATTCAGCCGAAGTGATTGCCAAGGCCTATATCGAACGCCAAAAAGCCAAGATAGAAACCTGGAAAAAATACAGTTCGTAAGCAGAATTTGGAGGAGCAATCCATCTTCTTCGAATTTTAATTGATTTGGTGTTGTAAATGAAAAATAAAATTAGGATATTTGCATCCTCTAAAATTAGAGCGAAGAAACAAAAGACTAATTGAAATATTCATAAGTAGCGTTGCCAGCAAATTGCAACCTTATTCTTGAAGTTTCATACACATAAAACTTAAATAATATTCAAATGAAAAAAGATTTGCATCCATCAAGCTACAGATTTGTTGTGTTTAAAGACATGTCTAACGACTATGCTTTCTTAACCAAATCATGCGTTGAGACTAAAGAAACTATTAAATGGGAAGATGGAAATGAATATCCATTATACAAATTAGAGATTTCTCACACTTCTCACCCTTACTATACTGGTAAAATGAAATTGGTTGATACCGCTGGTCGTATCGATAAATTCAAATCGCGTTACGCAAAGAAATAATTTTAGCTTACGCATAAAATATTTGAAAGTCCCGTGCAAATGCCTCGGGACTTTTTTTATTTTTGTAGCTTATGACAATCAATTTATTTGATGACAAGTCTTGGCTTTCGCTAAGGCCGCTGACCTTTACCAGGCCTGTGGCAAATTTGAGGATAGGCATCTTAACCATTGCCGAAAAATGGGCAAAACACCTCCATGCCGATTTTGGCTACTTAACGCAAGCCTACCTGAGCTCCAAATACCCTGCAATAGATTCATCTCTTTATATCAACGGGTCTATTTGTCCGGATGAAGCGTTGCTGCAGGCTGTAACGGCACTCAAAGATGGTGAGGTACTGGTTAAAAACGAATTGGTTATCGCTTATGCTGCTTCGGTTCGCTTAGTGGCCGACCAGGCTTTGGCGCAATTGAAACCCATAAACTTTACTGGCGATTTTACCCATTTGGTTTATCCAGAACAGTTGTTTGGGCTTAACCCCACAGAGATAAGAAAGGATTTTGCCTTGCTCACCAAGGGCAGAACTTCGGCGCAGCTCGACAGTACCAATACCGTTTTGGGCGACCATATCTTTGTAGAAGAAGGTGCAAAAGCTACATGCAGTATATTTAACACCACTTACGGGCCTATTTACCTGGGCAAAAACTCGGAGGTTTGGGAAGCGAGCGCCATCCGTGGTTCGTTTGCGCTTTGCGAAAATTCGTCGGTAAAAATGGGTGCCAAGATCTATTCGGGCACTACAATCGGCCCTAATTGTCGCGTAGGAGGCGAAATCAACAACTCGGTAATCTGGGGCAATTCGGCAAAAGGCCACGAAGGTTACCTGGGTAATTCGGTGATGGGCGAGTGGTGCAATATTGGCGCCGACAGCAACAATTCGAACCTGAAAAACAATTACGCCAACGTAAAGCTATACGATTACGAAACGCAAAAAATGCGCGATACCGCCTTGCAGTTTTGTGGCTTGATCATGGCCGACCATGCCAAATGTGGCATCAATACCATGTTTAACACGGGTTCGGTAGTAGGGGTAGGCGCCAATGTTTTTGGGGCGGGCTTTCCGCCAAACCATATTCCAGATTTTAGCTGGGGCGGTGCGCAGGGCTTCGAAACCTATCGTTTAGACAAAATGCTGGCTACCACCGCAAAAGTGCTGGCCAGGAAGCAAGAGGTTTTAAATGATACCGATGGGGCCATTTTGGCGCATATTTTTGAAATAACAGAACAATATAGAGGGTTTTAAACTCAACAAAGCAATAAAAATTATGAGAAAGAAGATAGTTGCAGGCAACTGGAAAATGAATTTAGATTACCAAGAAGGGGTATCTCTTTTTTCGGAAATCGTAAATATGGTGAGAGATGAAAGAAAAGGCAATCAGATTGCCGTGATCTGCTCGCCGTTTATCCATCTTAACAGCTTGTCGCAATTAGCTGGCGGCGTAGTGAAGATTGGAGCCCAAAATTGCCACCAAAACGAAAGTGGTGCATTTACTGGCGAAATTTCGGCCAAGATGCTCAGTTCTGTGGGTTGCGAATATGTAATTATCGGCCACTCTGAGCGCAGGCAATACTTTGCCGAGTCGGACGAGCTTTTGGCTCAAAAAACCGAATTGGTACTTAAAAACAACCTTACGCCAATTTTTTGCGTAGGCGAAACCCTCGATGAGCGTAACAATGGCAGCTATTACCACGTGCTCAAAACACAATTGGAAAACGGCCTGTTTAATTTAAGCGCTGATGATTTTGCGAAGATTGTTTTGGCCTACGAGCCTGTTTGGGCTATTGGTACCGGTTTAACTGCAACGCCAGAGCAGGCACAAGATATCCACGCCTTCATCAGGGCCGAAATAGAAGCCAAATATGGCGCTAACCTTGCCGATAATACAACGATTTTATACGGTGGCAGCTGTAACGCCAAAAATGCGCCCGAACTATTTGCCCAACACGATATCGACGGTGGCTTAATTGGCGGCGCTTCGTTAAAATCACGCGATTTTGTTGACATCATCAAAACCTTCAATTCCTAATGGATTATAAACAAGTAGCTTTTCAGTTTGGCCAGATCGAAGAATACCAGAAAGATTTATTGGTAGGCGCCCTCGGCGAAATCGGTTTTGATACCTTTGAAGATAACGACAAGGGCTTTGATGCCTTTATTCTGGCTAACCAGTTTAACGAAATCGAACTGAACGAGGTTTTGGCAAGTTTTGGCGATGAACTGCAGTACACTTACTTGGTAAGCGATATCGAGGCCCAAAACTGGAACGAAGAATGGGAAAAGAATTTTAGTCCGCTTATTATTACCGACAATTGCTATGTGAGGGCCACTTTCCATGAAGCACAGCCCCAATACGAATACGAAATCGTAATCGACCCCAAAATGGCCTTTGGCACCGGGCATCACCAAACCACCACCATGATGATGCAGTATATCCTCGAAACAGACGTTGAGGATAAAACGGTACTCGACATGGGCGCAGGTACCGGTATATTGGGTATTTTGGCTTCGAAAAGAGGCGCAAAGCAATTGGTTGCCATAGACAACGACGAGGTTTGCCATCGCAGTACCATCGAAAATGCCGAATTGAACGAAGTAAGCAATCTGGCGTCGTTTTGTGGCAGCAAAGAGGCCATTCCAGCTACCCAGTTTGATATCATATTGGCTAATATCAACCGTAATATTTTGCTCGATCAAATCGAGTCTTATGACAAGGTTTTAAGAGAAAAAGGCCTGATTTTTTTCAGCGGCTTTTATGAAAGTCCGGATTTGGACATGATCAAGGCGCACTGTGCCGGTTTCGACCTGGTTTATCTAAACCATAAGAAGCTCGGCGATTGGGTAGCGGCCCAGTTCGTGAAAAAGTAAGCCGTAAGGTTGTAAAGTTTTAAAGTTGAAATGTTTGAGTATCTGAGCTTTTCAACGTTCCAACAATTTAACATTAAGCATATGCGTATACATTTTATCGCAATAGGGGGCAGTGCCATGCACAATTTGGCTATTGCCCTGCACAAGAAAGGTTTTAACGTTACAGGTTCTGACGATGTGGTTTTCGAGCCATCGAGCAGCAGACTGGCCAGCTATGGACTTTTACCGGCCGAAATGGGTTGGAACGAAGAGTCGATTACGCCTGATATCGATGCCGTTATCTTGGGTATGCATGCCCGGGTAGACAATCCGGAGTTGCTAAAAGCTCAGGCATTGGGCTTGAAAATTTACTCTTATCCCGAATACATCTACGAACAATCTAAAGATAAATTGAGGGTGGTGATTGGTGGCAGTCATGGCAAGACCACCATTACTTCGATGATCTTGCATGTGCTCAATTATTACAAGCGCGATTTTGACTATTTGGTAGGGGCACAGCTGGCCGGCTTTGATACCATGGTTAAGGTAACCGACTCTGCACCTGTAATTATTATTGAAGGCGACGAGTATTTGGCTTCGCCAATTGACCGCAGACCAAAGTTCCATTTGTACCATGCAAACATTGGGGTAATCAGCGGCATAGCATGGGACCATATCAACGTTTTTCCTACATTTGGGGAATATATTTCCCAGTTCAGTAAATTTATCGACACGATATCGCCCAACGGAAAATTGATTTATTGTGAAAATGATCCGGAATTAAGAAAAATTGTAATTAACTCTAAAGCAAATATTGAGCGCATTCCCTATGGCGTTCCGGCCCATGAAGTAATAGACGGAGTAACATATATTTTGCCTCAGCGCACCCCGCTTAAGGTGTTCGGGGATCACAATTTAATGAACACGAGCGCGGCCAGGTTGGTGTGCGAGCAATTGGGTATAAACGAAAATGATTTTAACCAGGCTATTGCATCTTTTACTGGGGCAGCCAAGCGTTTAGAGCTGTTAAACGCCAGTAAACAGACCAATGTATACAAAGATTTTGCACATTCACCATCTAAGTTAAAAGCTACTATTGATGCCGTAAAGGCACAATTTAAAGATAGGAAACTGGTGGCCTGCATCGAGTTGCATACCTTTAGCAGCTTAAACAAAACCTTTCTGCAACAATATCAAGATACGATGAACGACGCTGACGTCGCCATTGTTTACATAGACGAAAAGACTTTTAGCCAAAAGAAAATGGAGCCCTTGACAGAAAAAGATGTTCAAACATCTTTTGGCGATGAAAGGCTGCTGTTTTTTAACAACGCGGCACAATTGGAAGCATATTTGCGGCAGCTTGATTTTGCTCAAACAAACCTGTTGTTGATGAGCTCGGGTAACTTTGGAGGCATGGATTTGGTTAGATTGGCATTAGAGTTGAATGTATAGTGATGTACAAACTCTATTTACCTAACAAATCAAATGAACAACATTGGAAAAAACATCAGACAGTTGCGTCAAAAAAATGGCTGGAGCCAAGGAGAGGTAGCCAAAAGACTTGATATTTCTATTCCCGCATTTTCAAAAATCGAGACAGGTATAACAGACATCAATATTTCCAGGTTGGACCAGATAGCCAAGCTATTCGAGGTTTCTACGCTGGAAATTATTTCTAACGATGGCAAAGGCATCCAAGGTGGGATTTCGTCGGTAGAAATCAGCATTCTGAAAGATAAGCTTGCCATCAAGGAAGAAGAAATCACCAAGCTCCAAAAAAAGATCATCGATCTTTATGAGGAGCTCAGAAATTTATCGGAATCAAAGAACTTTCCGCAACGTTAAATGGCGCTTGCCAAAAGTTGCACCAGTAGCCTGATGTACGGCAATCATTTTTTCGTTAAAATCGCCTACCCACGAAAGTTCCAGTTCCTTATATTGGTTTTTGGGTATAACGTACTCCTTTAGCTTGATAAAAAGTGCGGATTCTAATCCGTGCTTTTGGTAGGCCGATTTGGTACCCATTACAATGGCACGCATACGCGTAACGCCTACCCATCGCCTGTAGGCAAACTTTAGCTTTTCCAATAGGCCCAATTTGCCATCCAACCCCTTGATCATTTGGTTGGCATCGGGAATAATGACCACAAACGAGGCTGGTTCGCCATTGGCATAAGCAAACCAAATAAGCTTTTCGTCCATGATAACTTCCATTTGCTTAAAGCTTTCTTCGAGTACTTCCTGCTTAATAGGTACAAAGTTTTCAAAATCCTTCCAGCCATCGTTGTAAATCTCCATCAGGTCTTTGATGTATTTTTGGGAATCGCTTTTTTTGAAATGCTCAAAAGTATAGCCTGGCTTATTGGCCACCCAGTTGGCAATTTTGGTAAACCTCTCGGGAAACGGGATGCTGAGGTTGATATGGTTGGTTAGCTGTTCGTAGGCGGTTTCAAAACCATATTCGGTAAAGAATTTCTGGTAATAAGGCAAATGGTAGTTCATGCCGTAAGAAGGCGGCGTAAATCCTTCAACCAATAGCCCCCAAAACTGATCGTTTTCGCCAAAGTTGATGGGGCCTTCCATTACTTTCATGCCTTTAGACAAGAGCCAGTTTTTGGCGGTATCGAACAGTAAAAAAGCAGCTTCTTTTTTATCGATGCATTCGAAGAAACCCATGCCACCGGTAGGCTGCTCATAATGGTGCGCTTTTTTCTCGTTAATGAAAGCGGCTACGCGGCCAATGGTTTGGCCTTTGTTGTCAACCAAAATCCAGCGTGTGCATTGGCCATGCTTAAAGAAAGGGTTTTGTTCTTCGTCGAATATTTTTTCGATGTCCTGGTCTAGCGGGCGGATCCAGTTATGGTCGTTTTGATAGATGGTATCTACAACATTTAAAAATTCTCTTTTCGTTCCTTTGTCTTTAACGGGTACGATCTTCATTTGCGGCATGGATTTAAAATAAAAAGCACCCTAAGAGGATGCTTTTAAATATAAGGTTTTTAAACTTGATTAGTATCTGTCGTCGTCATCGTCGTCATCGTCAAAACTTTCGAAGGTATCTAAATCGTCTAACGGCATATCGAAGTCGTCGTCATCGTCTTCGTCCCTGATATCACGATCTTGGATATCATCATCTTCTTCTTCATCTGATTCCTTTTTGCTAGACATCGGCTTGTTCAATGGGTTTTTCTGAATAGGTTTTTTTGGCGTTTTCATAACACAAAAAATATTAATTGTCGGAAAGTTTTAACGATTACTCTAAATTACAAAAAATCTTTTTAAATAGAAAGAAACCTGTTTTTTTAGAATTTTATTTGAGTCAAAATTAATATAAAATCATTCTTTCTGAAAGTTTTTTTGATTTTTTTCGGGGCTTGAAACGTAAGAGATTAAGCAACAGTCGGACAGCTTTCGGAGAGCGGAAAATAGGCGTTAAAACAAAAAAGCGTCTCGAGTTTTTCGGGACGCTTTTAACACACAAATGAAACCTGAATTGAGATATAGTTTTAGGTTAGGTTAAAAAATATCTTTGTCAATCCTATAAGAACGTTTTTAAAACAAACCCATCTGGGTTGTTGAATATCTTATAACAAGTTTAATGCTATTTGAACAATGATTAGAGAATATTTAGTGAGTGGTATGAATAATTGAGTAAACGGTAAAAATTACTGCAACGGGACCAAAATTGTGATGGAAGTGCCACTTTCTCCCAGCTGTTCGATGTACAATTGTATAGGTTTTGCTTCAATCTTGTTCAATAAATTGATCCTTTCTTTGGTCAGGCTCATGCCTTTGCTTTGATGGCCACCTTTCTTTTGGCCCAGCGAATTGTTGATGCCTACGCCATTATCGATAATCTGAATGCGCAGGTAATCGTCGTCTTGCTGATTGATTTGGATATTAACCTCGCCGCCTTCCTCTTTTGGCATGATGCCATGCCATATTGCGTTTTCGATGTAAGGTTGCAAAAGCATGGAAGGAATAAGGGTTTCTTCCTTGTCGAGCTGCTGATCAACCTGGATGCTGTAAATGAGCTTGTCGCCAAAGCGGTTTTTCTCCAGGCTGAGGTATAGATTGAGGTATTCGGTTTCTTCTTCCAAGTTGATATAGCTCTTGGTACAGATCTCGAGGTTCTTTCTGATGAGCCTCGCAAAACCCGTGAGCACCTTGTTGGCCGATGAAGTGTTTTTGGTGTTGATGTAGTGCTGGATGGAATTCATCACGTTGAACACGAAATGGGGGTTCATCATGGCCTGCAGTGCCTGTTGCTCCAACATCAGGATTTTGTTTTTCAGCAATAGCTGTTCCTGTTCCTTGTTTTTCTGCCTCTTGGTAATGCTAACGGTTATGGCGTATAAAATGTAGCCGCCAATGGCCAATAGCAGGGCGAAAAACCACCAGGTTTGCCAAAAATGCTTTTCGAGCACAAAGTTGAACTTGGCGGGCTCGCTCCAGGGGCTGTCCTGGCTTTTTGCGCTTACTTCGAAGTTATAGGTGCCTGGTTCCAATGAAGAAAGTTCCAACCGTCTGTTTTTGGTTTCAGACCAAGGGGCATCTGGTTTTAAGCGATACCTGTATAGTATTTTGCGGTTCTTAAAGTCGATGGCGCTGTAGTTAAAGGTAATGTTGCGCTCGTCGGGTTTGAGCACAAAACTGGCCGAACTCAAATCGAGCACTTCCCGGTTGTTGAGCACCGAAGAAATGTAGATTTTTGGCGCTTTGGTTTGCGTGGCCCTTTGGCCGTGCGCAAAATACACCAAACCATTGTTGGTGGCAAAATAGGCCGTGTCGGTATCGATATACAGGTCGTTCAGGTCGTCTGATAGCAGGTCGTTGGCATAATCGAACGAATTGATGCTAAAGCTGTTTTGGGCTGTCGAAATGCGGGTAATGCCGGTATTGCTGATGGCCCACAGGTAATTGTCTTTAACAAACAATCTGTTGATGATGTTGTTGTTGAGGCCGTCTTTCTGGGTAATGTGCCTAATTACCTTGCCATTTTGAAAGATGACGATACCATAGCCATCGGTAGCCATGGCCAAGGCGCCGTTAGCCAGTTCCTTGATGTCGTTGATGCGTTTGGTGAGCAAAGGCGCATGCTCGTAATATTTGTTGAGCACGCCACGGTTAAACTCCGAAAGACCGCTGATGTTAGAAAACCATAAATCTTGTTTGCTGTCGTAAAAAACACGGTAAGAACGGTCCTTAAAATAATCTTGCTGTTCTTTGTAGTTGAGCGAGGAGAATTCGAACTTGTTTATCCGGTCGTTGATGATTACCACGCCCGAAGAAAGAGCCAAGGCCAGTTTGGCACTGGTATCGATGCTGAAGTTTTTGACTACAAACACCGAATTGTTGGTTTCCTTTAAAAAGCGAAGCGATTTTTGTTGCGGATTGGTAGCGGAAATGGAACCGAGGCCATAATCGGAAGCAAAGTAAAGGGTATGGTTCTTTTTGTCGATCAGCAATTGCTTGATGGTATTGTATTTTCGCTTGTCGGCAATGTTGATTTGCTGTACACTTTTCGATTTGATATTCAGGATGTTGAGGTCGCCAGTGCCCATACCCAGCCACAGTTTACCATTTTCGTCTTTGGTTACGCTTTTCACCACTTCGGTACTCAAGCCTTGGTCTTTATTGACGATGTAAAGCCTTTCTTTGGCGGCGGGCAAGCGGTAAATACCGTTTTTGGTGGTAAACCACATGTTCTGGTTGTTGTCTCTGATGACCTGGTTCACATCCACGTTTTTGAGCAGCTGCTTGGTGTTGCCGTCGTAGTCTATTACATAAACGCCGCTGTTGTTGCTTAGCCAGAGTTCATCGTCGTTGGCATAAATGTAACCCGGACTATTGCCGAGCAGTTCTGGGGCTACGTGCAAAACCGGTCTGCTCATGGCACCCGATTTGATGTTTAAGCCATCTTTATTTAAAAAGTAAACCAGTTTATCCTTGGTGAGCGCAAGCGTTTTATAAGACAAGGGCAAGAAATCGTCTTCGATGCGCACAAAGTTGTTCCTGATGTACAAAAAGCTGGCCGTGGTGCTATAAGCCCAGATATTGCCATGCAGGTCTTCATAAATAAAGGCATTGGCAAATTGCTTATCCATGGTAGGAGAGCTGTATTTGAGCAACGATTCGCCATCCCATACGCCAATGATGTTCTTATTGGTGCCAAACCAGATACGGCCTTTGCTGTCTTCGAAAAAAGAAACAACTACCGCATTGAAATTGAGCTTTTTGAGCTGTTTATCGTTATCGGGATTATAGATTTTGCCATTGTAGAAATAGCTCAATTGTCCATTAAGCGATAAAAACCAGATCCTGCCTTTTTTGTCTTCCCTCAGCTGCAATACCTGGTTGTCGGGTAGGCCATCATCAACAGAAAAGTTTTCGAACATGGTGCCGTCAAAGCGGCTTACGCCGGCATCGGTGGCAATCCAGATATAGCCCTTGCGGTCTTGCAAAGTATAGTAGCAGTTATTGCTGGGCAAGCCGTTTTTGGTGGTGTAGTGGGGCAGGTAGGCCGTTTGGGCAACAGCTTTTGCGTTGGCGAATAGCAATAAGGCCAAAACAGCAAAAAATAAACGCAAACAAGCTCTAGCTCTCACTTTGGATATTGGTATAGGCTTTAATGGCATCGAAAAAATCGCTCGCTCTTCTGCGCGACACGCTAATCGCTTCGCCGTTGGTTAATACGACCAGCAGGCCATTTTTAGAATTGTATTCTTTGACGTATTTGAGGTTAACGATGCTCGATTTATGGATGCGTACAAAGCGTTCTTCGGGCAATATCTCTTCGTAATCCTTTAAGATCTTAGAAACCGCAATTTTTTCGAGGTTGGTCAGGTGGAATACCGAATAGTTGCTGTCGGCTTCAATGCGTATAATTTCGTCTATATCCACCAATCTGTAGCCCTGTCCGCTGGGTAAGGTTATTTTTTTGATGGTGCTGCGCTCGCTCAGGTCGTTGGCCAGGTTTTTTAGGCTTTCGTTGCGGTTGTTTTCGGCCTTGTTCAGTTTGATGTACTTGGTGGCCTTGGCTACGGCCTCTTTCAGTTCGTCTATGTCGATGGGCTTGAGCAGGTAGTCGAGTGCATTAGCCTTGATGGCTTTTAAGGCATACTGGTCGTAAGCTGTGGTAAAAATAACCGTAGCATTGGCATTTTGGGCCTGCGGAATAAGTTCGAAACCATTCTCGCCTGGCATGGCAATGTCTAAGAAAATCAGGTCGACACTGTATTGGCTCAGCAGGGCCCTGGCATCGTTTACCGACTTGGCGATACCCATAATATTGACGTTTTCGCAATTTTCCTGCAGGAGGAAATAAAGCGAGGAACGCGCAAATTCTTCATCATCAACTATGATCGCATTTAGCATAGGTTAGTTTTAATAGGGCTTAATTTATCAAAAAAAGCAGGAAATAGGAAATATTCTGTGCGATTACATCCAAAAATTAGCCTTGTACGCTTGAGCGCATTGAGCTTTTTCCCTATCAATCCAACACCTGCCGTTAGTGGCGCCATTCATCGTGGTGCTAACCTTTTTAGTAGGTAATTACCTGTTCTTCCAAATGTGCGGGCAGGTCGCGGTAATTGTATTTTTGGCCACGCAACTGAGGCTCGAATCCGGCTTCCCTGATGGCGGTTTGAATGCCGTTTGCGGTGAAGCGGTGCGGTGCGCCGGCTGCCGAAACCACGTTTTCTTCGATCATGATCGAACCAAAATCGTTGGCACCGGCATGCAGACAGAGTTGGGCTACGGTTTTGCCAACGGTTAGCCAGCTGGCTTGAATATTTTTGACATTGGGCAGCATGATTCTGCTCAAGGCAATCATCCTGACGTATTCGTCGCCGGTTACGTTGTTGCTAATGCCTCTTAAACGTTTCAGCAAGGTGCCGTCATCTTGAAATGGCCAAGGAATAAAGGCCAAAAAGCCATTGGCATCGGCAGGTTTTTCGCTTTGTACCTCTCTGATCCATACCAAGTGCTCAAAACGCTCTTCAATGGTTTCTACATGGCCAAACATCATGGTCGCCGAGCTGGTAATGTCCAGCTGATGGGCGGCGCGCATCACATCGAGCCACTCCTGACCGCCACATTTGCCTTTAGAAATCAACCGACGCACCCGGTCGTTCAATATTTCGGCTCCGGCACCCGGTAGCGAATCCATGCCATTGGCTTTGAGTTCTTTCAAAACTTCGGTATGCGAAATGCCTTCCAATTTGGCGATATGGGCAATTTCTGGCGGACCTAAAGCATGTAGCTTCAAATCTGGATAAAGCTCTTTGAGCTGCTTAAACAAGTTGGCGTAAAAGCTCAGCCCCAAATCGGGATGGTGTCCACCTTGTAGCAGCAATTGATCACCACCCAGGCGAAAGGTTTCTTCTATTTTAACCTTGTAGGTTTCGATATCGGTAATGTAGCTTTCGTCGTGGCCGGGCCTGCGAAAGAAATTGCAGAACTTACAGTTGGCAATACATACGTTCGTGGTATTTACGTTACGGTCAATCTGCCAAGTCACTTTTCCGCTTGGCACCTGTATTTTTCTCAATTCGTTGGCTACATAGGCCAGCTCTGCTGTGGTAGCATTGTGGTATAAAAAAACGCCTTCTTCTTTGGTAAGGAAGTCGAATTTAAGCGCCCGCTGTAATAAATCGGCAGTGTTCATAACACAAAGATAACTAAAAGGGATGTAAGGCGGGTGTAAAAATAGTCGGGAAGTTTTGTAGTCCATGGCCTTAAGGAAAACAGCCTATTCATTAATCAATTTATCATAAAACAGACACATCTGCTATTTTGCCTTATCGGTTTTGGCTTTTTCTCTATATTTACGCTCCTTAAAAAATATTATGGTAGATTTTAATCGTTTTACGCTGTCTAATGGCCTCAAAGTACTGGTACATGAAGACAGCACCACGCCCATGGCGGTATTGAATATTTTGTATGATGTTGGCGCCAGGGACGAAGAAGCCGGACGGACCGGTTTTGCCCATCTTTTTGAGCACCTGATGTTTGGCGGTTCGATTAATATCCCGAGTTACGACGAGCCTTTGCAACGGGTTGGTGGCGAAAACAACGCTTTTACAAGCAACGATATTACCAATTATTATATTACTTTGCCGGCCGTTAATATAGAAACGGCTTTCTGGCTCGAAAGCGATAGGATGCTCAGTCTTGCCTTTTCCGAAAAAAGCCTCGATACGCAACGCAACGTAGTGATGGAGGAATTTAAGCAACGCTACCTTAATCAGCCTTATGGCGACGTTTGGCTTAAATTAAGACCATTGGCCTATCAAAAGCATCCCTACCAATGGGCAACCATTGGCCAGGATTTGGCGCAGATAGAAAATGCTAAGATGGACGATGTGAAAGCGTTCTTTCAAAAACATTACAATCCGAAAAATGCCATTTTGGTAGTAGGGGGCAACGTCAAGACCGAAGAGGTGAAAAAATTGGCCGAGAAATGGTTCGAACCTATTCCGGCCGGCGAAAAATATGTGCGAAATCTGCCTAAAGAACCTGAGCAGCAAGAGGCGAGGACCTTAACGGTTAATGCAAACGTGCCTTTGAATGGCATTTATATCGCTTTTAAGATGGCTGCAAGGCTGGATGCCGATTACCAGGTATATGATCTTTTGTCTGATATTCTTTCGCAGGGACAATCTTCGCGCCTGTACAACAGCCTGCTCAAGGAACAAAAGCTGTTCAGCGAAATCAATGCCTATATTACGAGCAGCCTCGACGAAGGCCTGTTGGTGGTAGAAGGGAAATTGGTTGCCGGTGTGGCCATGGCCGATGCAGAAAAGGCCATTTGGAAGGAACTGGAGAAGATAAGCACGGAGCTGGTTAGCGAAGAAGAACTGACCAAAGTAAAGAACAAATCCGAATCGATTATGGTATTTTCCGAAATGAGCCTGCTAGACAAAGCCATGAACTTGGCTTATTACGAGCTGTTGGGCGATGCAGCGAAGCTGAATACCGAAATAGATAAATACCTGGCCATTACAGCCACCCAGCTTCAAAGCGTAGCTGCAAAAACCTTTGTAAAAGAAAAATCGTCTACCTTATATTATTTGGCCAATGCTTAACCGTACAATTGCACCTGATTTTAAACAGGTAAATGATATCCATTTTATTCATCCCCAAGCGCAGCAACTCGATAATGGCATCAAGGTTTTTACCGTCAATGCGGGCAAACAGGAGCTGGTGAGGATCGAATTCATATTCGAAAACGTAAACTGGACTGCCAACAAGCCTCTGCAGGCCATGGCCGTAAATGGCTTGATCAATAGTGGCACCAAACAGCTTTCGGCCAAGGAAATTGCCGAGAAAGTGGATTATTATGGCGCTTTCCTGCAAACGGATTATACTGCCGATCAGACCAATGTTACGCTCTATACCTTAAATAAACATTTAAAGGCCGTGTTGCCTATTGTTTGGTCTATCCTTAACGAAAGTGTTTTTCCTCAGCACGAATTGGATATTTACATCCAAAACCAGAAGCAAAGGTTGCAGGTAAGTTTGCAGAAAAACGACTTTATGGCGCGCAAAACATTTGCAAATGCTGTTTTTGGCCAAACTCCCTATGGCGTAGATGTGCAACTGACCGATTATGATGCCTTGACCCAGGCCGAACTGCTGGCTTATTTCAAGGCGGCTTATCAACCATCAAATTGTACCATCGTTGTAGCGGGCAAGTTTGAGGAGCAAGAGTTTGCCGTCTTAAACAAAGTTTTTGGTGGTGAATGGGAAAACCGCGAGGCTTCGGCAGTCAACAGTTTTGGTTTTGAGCCTACAACGGGTCAAGAAATCTATGTAGAGCGAGCAGATGCCCTGCAATCGGCCATCAGGATGGGCAATTTGAGCATTAACCGTAAACATGCAGATTTTCCGGGCTTACAGTTGCTCAATTGCGTGCTTGGCGGCTATTTCGGATCACGTTTAATGGCCAACATTCGCGAAGACAAAGGCTATACCTATGGCATCGGGTCGAGCATTGCCTCGTTAAGGCATGCAGGCTATTTCTTTATTGCCACCGAAGTTGGAACCGAGGTTTGTGCCAGTGCCTTGAATGAGATAGCGAAAGAAATCGACTTGCTCAAAACAGAGCTGATCAGTAACGAAGAACTGGATTTGGTACGTAATTACATGCTGGGTTCTATGCTCGGCAGTTTGGAGAATGCTTTTTCGCATGCAGATAAGTTCAAAAACATCTATTTCTCTGGTCTGGATTACGATTATTACGACAGGTATATCCAAACCGTTAAAACTACAGGTGCCGAAGAACTGAAGCAACTGGCCAATACGTATTTGAACTGGGATGCGATGACCAGGGTAGTAGTAGGTAAAAAATAATCGCTCGTTGACATCAAAGATTTTATGAACATCCCTCAAGAAAACCCACAATATACCTATATCGTTAACCCCGATTTGTCTAAAATAGACTGGGACTATGTAATTTCGCTCTTTTATAAAATAGAGTGGAAGCATCGCAAGGCCGAAGAAATAGCGGCCGCCTTTAAAAACAGCACCACAACGCTTTTTATATTCGATAACGATCGGATTATTGCTTTTGGCAGGGTGGTAGGCGACGGCCGGTATTACGCCATGCTGGCAGATATTGTGGTAGATCCCGATTACCAGCAACAGGGTTTGGGCAAATATCTGGTCACCACGCTCAACAACCAGTTAGAAAACTACCACTTCGTTAATTTGAGCGTTGCCCCAGGTGCCGACCATTTTTATAAAAGCATGGGCTGGAAAAAACAAACAACAGCTTTTATCTGGCCACAGGGCCCCAAACAGTTAAGGCAGCACTGTGAGGCCGAATAGCTTGGAAGTAAATATTCAAATCATAAAAAAATCCCGCATCGTTTAGGATACGGGATTTTTTTTAAGGCGCTTTGGCCAAAATAGCCTTTTGCTTGTCGGCCTGATAGATTTTCTTGTAAAAGTCTACCAGTTCGTTATATTTCTCTGGCGGAAATTTCTTGGCCTCCATGCTTTGGGTGCGCGTATAGGTAATGGTATTGTCTTTAGCTACAAACTTGGCCGTGTAGGTTCCAAATTCAGATGTAATGCTGATATCCTTCGGAAGAAATTCTATTGTGTAAGACTTCGGCAAAACAAAATTGATTTCGTCTAGGTCTTGGTAGCTGAACGGAACAGCGAAGTAGGTTTTACGGTTATCTAATTTGGCTGGTACGCTTTCTCTCCGGTTTACCAAATTCACGGTCAGAAAAGCCTTATCGCCACCTTTGCTTAACAGTTGGTTGCTCTTCAGGTTAATTTCTTCTGTCATTATCGGAACAGCTTTGTTGGCTTGCTCGTATTTGAACGAACCCAGTTCTGCTCCCGGGATGTCGTTGCTTTGGTTTATTTTTTTGCGTTGTTCGGTAGGTTCTATCAGCAGCATGCCAAAATTATCTTCAAACTGGGCATTGCCATAAGTGGCCTTAATGTTGATTTCGGCGGTGCCATCTTCCGCAAAATTCACCTTGGTTTTCCTGTCCTGAAAGTTGTCTTTTGCGCTATAAGCAGGTGTGTGTACCAGCTTGCCCCCGTCTTCGGTTATCATCAATACATTCCTGTCGGAATTGTCGAAGCCGATAAAGCCCATAGGCATATGCTGGCTGGTACATTCTAAAAAGGTAGTATCGTTAGGCAAGGGCACGGAAAGAATCATGTGGTTGGCTTGACCCATGCTCGAATAGGCAGGATTAAGCCCGGGCATGCCATTGCCGATTACAATCAGGTTAGATTTTATGCCTACCTCATTCAGCAGTGCCTTCATGTAGTTGGAAAGCGCTTTGCAATCGCCATAATTTACCTGAGCCACTTTTTCGGCCAAAATAGGCTTAAAGCCACCAATGCCAAGCTGTACGCTAACATAGCGTGTATTTTGCTGCAGGTAGTTGTACAAAATCCTCATCTTTTCTTTGGGTGTTTTGACATCCTTGGTCAGGTTTTGTACCTGCTGTTTGGTAGCTAAAGGCAGGGTGTTTCCGTTCTCGTTCAGTTTGTATATCCAATCGCCAAAATTTTTCCAGCTGTTAAAATTGCCCTTGGTGCCATCGTATTCGAATTCGTTGGGCGAAACTTTTACCCAATCTACTACATTGTCGAAACCAATGCTCAAAGGCTCACTGCTAATGGCTGGTACATTGATGCTTGACCATTTATACACCGTTTTATCGCCGTTTTTAGTCGAGTCGGTTTTAAGATTGGCGCTGGCCAGATACCTCAGGTTAACCGAAGGGCTTTTTTGCAGGGTATAAACTGATTTTTCTGTAGCAATGCCATAACCTTTAATGGAGCGCCATGAGGGGAAAGACAAAATGCCTTTAAAATCTTGGCTGTAGCTGTACTCAATGGTGTAAGGATAAGTGGTACTGTAAAATTTCAACAGCTTTACGCGGTTGTCTTCAAAGATAGAGTAGTCGGAAATCATGCTCATGTCCCTGATGTCGGCCGATTTGTACTCCCTCACTTTTTTGCCTGTAGCATCGTACAGTGTGGCCTTGATGTTGTAAATGCTCGAAAACTTATCGTAAGATTCGGCCATTTCGGCAAAATCGTCTCCGGCTTTATTCAGCACGGTAATCGCAATTTTGTAATCCAGTTGTCCTGAACCGATGTTTTTAAAATCAAAAAACTGTTCTTCGGTACGCACAACGGCCACCGCATCTTTGGTTAAACTGGCATCTATTTTAGACGCATCATAAGTGCCTTGGGCATAAGCAGCCAGGCTAAGCCATGCAAATAAGGTGCTTGTTACTATCTTTTTCATTAAGATTTCTTTTTGAATACAATCTGCTCGGCTTGCTTCTCGACAACGGCCTTAAACAATTCTTTCAAATCAAAGTATTCATCAGGTTCGTAAACAGATTTAGGAAGGTCGATTATGCTTTTTACCAAAAGAGTTTTTCCTTCGGCTACAAAGCTGATGCTGAACGACCCTTTGTTATCGGGTAGTTTGTAAGCCATGCTTTTAGGCAACTTGTCTATTTCATAATCCTCAGGAAAGGTTACCGTAATGCGGTAGTTTTCTTTAAACGGATAGGCAAAATCTACCGGAAAAACACGTTGCTCGTGTTTAAAGAGGTTTTCTTTGGTACGCTCGTACAAGAGTGGCGTAAAGTAAACCAGGTTGCCGGCTTCTTCCACATTGTCGTCAATCTCTACATCCATCGATTCGGTCAAGAGTTCGTCGAGGTTGTCAAGATTATCTATTTTATAATTTTTGAGCTCAAGACCTGTTTTGTCTTTTTTATAGTTCTTTAAAAACTCGGTCTCATTGTTGGTTGTTCTGTACTTGTCTCTCAGGTTCAGTGCCGAATAACCCCTAGAATATTGGCTCAGCTTTCCTTTTAGCTTGTTTTCCTTGTCTAGGGCGAGGGTATAGTTAAAGATTTTTTCGCTTGGCAAGGTTGGTTCTGTTGCGATCCATGCGCCAACACCATTTTTAATATCTATGGCAAAACCCGTATGGTTTAGGTTGTCGTAACCGATAAGGCCCACAGGGATATCTTTGTCGGTGGCATCTAACAACACGTTTTTATTGTTTACCACTATGCAGACAATTACGTTGTTGAATTTAGAGATGATAGGATAGCCCGGATGCATGCCATTGTCTCTGGTACTTAGCAAAACCGCATAGGCTTGGATCTTGGCTTCGTTTAAGAGGCTCAGCAAGCTCAGGTTAATGTCGGCCGCATTTCCGGATTTCTTTTCGAAAATGGTTTTCGGATTGGTGGCCGAAGTATAAAAGCTGTACTCGTCATTCCATTTTAAATTGTTCTTCACATAGTTGAAAATCAGCGTAGCCATGGTCAGCGTATCTTGCTCGCCCTTTAAGATGCCAGGCAAAACAGACTTGGCATAAGAATTCTTGTTCACAAAGCCGCCGATGTTTTCATCATCTTTCAGTTCGGCAATTATTTTCGGCCAGGTGCTGCTAAAGTCCTTGTACATTTCGCCAGGAAAACGTGTAGCTTGGAGCTCGAAATCAACAGATGGTATATAATCGTCGATTGTAGTGAGGTAGGCTTCGTTTTTTAAGGCAGGGACATTTTCCAATACATACTGATCGTATTTAGCGGTAGAACTTGATGAGCCATAAGTAGCGTTTACATCTTCGTGCTTGGTTTGCTTTACCTGCATATAACCAGAAAAATTGGTTTTGTAGATCAGGAATTCAGGTATTTTAACGTTGTATTCCGTATAAATTGTAGGAACGCCACTCTGGAAACTCCAGCCACGCAGGTTAAAAATAAACGGCGACCTGATGGTGTATTTATATTCGATGATCGAACCTTCTTTGACGTTAGGCAAGGTAAACTTCTTGTAAGTAAAGGCTTTGGTCAATTCTTCGGTAAACTTGGCATCTTTGGTCAGTTTGCTGGCTACCATTTTCCCATCAACCATATTGTAGGTAGCAGCATCCATATTCAACAGGACTTCCTTGCTGCTTCCTGTACCGCGGAGACCAATTTTATAGTTGGCCAGATCGTAGCCATTTTTGTTAAGCACTTTGTAGCGCACATGCTTTTCGAAAATATAGACAAAGCCTCCCGGACCGATTTCAAAATAACAGTTGCCTACATCGAACAGTTTTACGGCCGATGCGGCGGTGTCTGCGCCAGGGGCCTTGGCAGCAAAATCTTCGGGAGCAATTTTTCCGAATTTAAATTCCTTTTTTTGGGCATAGCCAACCAAATGGGACAGAGTAATCCCTAATAGAAGTAGGAGAGCTTTAATTTTCATAGTTTGGATTTATTTTGGTGCAATGATAGAAACATTTCTATAAGTTTTAAAAAAAACACAGAAATATTTAGTTAGTGTATTTGCAATAGCGTGATTAGGCTATCTGCGATGCTTGGAGGCGTGTTTTTGTGTTTGTAACTTTTGGATTTGCCAGGTATGGCTATGCTAACAAAACCTAGATTTACACGCACTGTAAATAGAAAACAATCACATTGTAAGTATGGCCGAATGGCATTTAGGCACTTTGTTGCGCTTGTAAATATTCGCTTCGCACCACCTTGGCCGTTTTGTGCGCTTTGGTATGGCTCCAGCCAGGTGGCATCACGATGTATAAGAACTTGTTTTTCAGTCCGGGTGCATTCCAAACATCTTGGGCCAGCACTACAAATTCGCCAAAATAGGCATCTAAAAAGCTGTTCTTTTTCATGACCCTCGTTATGCCATACTCAATTTTGATGCTTTTGTCTTCTTCTTGGTAGGTTTTAAAAACATGATCCCATATGGGTAGGAGATTGCAGAAATTGGTATCCATGTACAAAGGGTTTTTGGCATGGTGTACCCGATGGTGCGAAGGCGTCAGGATAATTTTGTTCAGGAAGCCAAAACGTCCATCTTTCGAAATGTTTTCGCCAATGTGGATGAAAGAACCCCAAACGCCATCAATAAACATAATGAGAAACAACAAGGCCGGACTAACGCCTAAAAGAATACAGACACTCGTCCTGATCAGGTCGGCATAAGGTGCTTCGAGAAAGAAATGGGCAAAGTTAACCGATAGATTCATGGTTTCGGGCGCATGATGGGTAGAATGCAGGCACCAGAACAAACGGATCTTGTGGCCCAAATAGTGATAGATGAAGTGGCCAAATTCCCAAACAACATAGCCGTAAATCAACCCGTACCAGGTAATTTCGAGGCTAAACGGCGCAAATTTGGCAAACAGGCCGATACAGATGGAAACCATGCCGATAGAAATAACACGGCCTACCAGCGAATTGAGCACCAAAGAAAAGAAGGAAATCCGGTAATCAACCAATTTGAACCTGCGGTAAAGCAGCATCCTTATAATTTCGAAGAGCAACAGAAAAGGAATGATAGGCCCAATAAGTGCCGTGATGCCTTTCCAGGTCAGAAATTGCCCATAATCGTGGGTGGTCATTAGCTTTAAAAAATCGCCAAGCCCAAAGAAGCCGATGAGCCATTCTTTAACGCCGATAAAAAAGTTTTCCATATGAGTTAAGGTGTTTGCAGCAATTGAAATTAACTCAATTCTATAACTTTTGCAAGCAGCAGCCTATTGGCTAATACCGAACGCCGCAATGAAAAGAGGGGCGCAAATAATTATTTCCTTCGGCAAAGCCATTTTAAACTAACAATCCCTAAACTTTTTTGGTGGCATAAAACACAATCATATTTTTATATTGACAGATTATATTGTATCTTTGCCCGGCAAATAATAATTCTTAATTTATTTGCTATGCAACTCGATCCCCAAAAATTTATTGCAACTGGTTTAACCTACGACGACGTGCTTCTGGTGCCGTCTTATTCGGAGATTTTGCCCCGTGAAGTGAATACATCCACTTTTTTGACCAAGAAAATCAAGCTGAACGTTCCTTTGGTTTCGGCCGCTATGGATACCGTTACAGAGGCGGCATTGGCCATTGCCATTGCGCAGAATGGCGGACTTGGCATGTTGCACAAAAATATGACGATTGAAAGACAAGCCGACGAAGTGCGCAAAGTAAAGCGCTCTGAAAGCGGTATGATCCAAGATCCGGTTACCTTGTTGGAGCACTCGATCGTAGCCGATGCCTTTAAGATTATGAAAGAGCATAAAATTGGTGGCATTCCGGTGGTCAGTAGCGATAATAAATTGGTAGGGATTATTACCAATCGCGATCTGCGTTTCCAAAAGGACATGAACAAGCCAATTGCCGAAGTCATGACCAAGCACAACCTGATTGTGGCGCCAGAGGGAACTACTTTGTTGCAAGCCGAAGAAATTCTGCAAAACCATAAAATCGAGAAATTGCCTGTAGTCAATAACGAAGGCTACCTGAGCGGATTGATCACTTTTAAAGATATCCAAAAGGTAAAAAACTACCCTGCCGCCTGTAAAGACGAAAAAGGTCGCCTAAGGGTAGGTGCTGCAGTAGGTGTTACCGCCGATACCTTGCTTCGTGTAGATGCTTTGGTTAAAGCTGGGGTCGACGTTATTGCCATTGATACCGCACATGGCCATTCAAAGGGCGTAATCGATAAATTAAAAGAAGTAAAAGCCAAATATCCAGATTTGCAGGTAATTGCCGGTAACATTGCCACCGGCGCAGCCGCCAAAGCCTTGGCCGATGCCGGTGCCGATGCCGTAAAAGTGGGAATTGGACCAGGATCTATCTGTACCACCCGTATCATTGCCGGTGTAGGCGTGCCTCAGCTTTATGCGGTTTTCGAGTGTGCCAAAGCCCTCAAAGGAACTGGCGTGCCGGTTATTGCCGACGGTGGAATTAAACATACCGGAGATATCTCTAAAGCCATCGCGGCCGGCGCAAGTACCGTAATGGCGGGCTCGCTGTTTGCAGGGGTTGAAGAATCACCAGGCGAAACCATCATCTACGAGGGCCGTAAATTCAAGTCGTATCGTGGCATGGGCTCTATAGAGGCGATGGAACAAGGTTCGAAAGACCGTTATTTCCAGGATGTAGAAGACGATATCAAAAAACTGGTACCGGAAGGCATTGTTGGCCGTGTTCCTTTTAAAGGTACTTTGGCCGAAGTGATGTACCAATATGTTGGTGGCTTGCGTGCCAGTATGGGTTACTGTGGCGCCGCTACCATCGAAGCTTTGCAGGAAGCACAGTTTGTACAGATTACCGCTGCGGGTATGAGAGAAAGCCATCCGCACGATATTACCATTACCAAAGAAGCGCCAAACTACAGCAGATAGGAGGGCATACTCATCATACTGAAAAAGAGCATCAACTATTGATGCTCTTTTTTTGTTAAGACGCGATTGGTGTGGTGGAATTTTATTTTGCTTAGCATGATTTTTTGAATAAAATACAGTATAAAATTTTGTTGTTGCTTTTTTTAAAATATATTTGTCTACTTAATCTATGGATATTATATATTATTCAAATCAATTTTAACATAATCATGCTTTATGAAACACCATTACTCCCTTTTTAAACTTTTATTTTTGCTGCTCCTATTCGTCGCGCCTGTGCTGGCCCTGGCACAAGGCAATAATTTTATCGAAGTAAGCGGCCATATCATCGATAAGGAAAACAAACAATCTTTGGTAGGCATCAACGTATTGATCAAGGGTACGGTAAATGGGGTAGCCACCGATTCGCAAGGAAAATTTACCCTAAAAACCAAAGCCAAATACCCTTTTACCCTGGTTTTTTCGGCTGTTGGCTTCGAAACGCAGGAATTTGAGGTTTCAAGCCCCAATTCGGTGCTCAACATCGAGCTGGTTACCCAAACGCTGTTGGGCAAAGAGGTGGTTGTTACCGCATCGAGGGTAGAGGAGAGCATCCTCAAATCGCCGGTTGCCATCGAAAAGCTCGACATCAGGGCCATCCGCGAATCGCCAGCGCCCAGTTTTTATGATGCTTTGGAAAATGTAAAAGGCGTACAGATGACTACCTCGAGCATTACCTTTAAAGTACCCAATACCCGGGGCTTCAACATTCCGAACAACTTCCGTTTTGTGCAGCTGGTTGATGGCATCGATATGCAGGCCGCCACTTTGGGCGTACCATTGGGCAATGCCATCGGGCCAACCGAACTGGATATTGCCAGCGTAGAGATTACGCCGGGTGCGGCATCGGCACTATATGGCATGAACGCCATTAATGGCATGGCCAATTTGCTTACCAAAAGTCCGTTTTTGTACCAAGGGCTAAGCTTCTATCAAAAAACAGGCCTTAACCATGTGGGCGGTACCGGCAGGGAACTAAGCAATCTCACCGAAACAGCCTTTCGCTACGCCAAGGCTTTCAACAATAAATTTGCCTTTAAAGTCAACTTTAGCTACCTGAGGGGGACCGATTGGTTGGCCGATACCAAGACCAACCAAAATCCCAATAACCTGAATACCGCCAATCCGTCGTTTCCCGAGCTCAATGCCGATGCAGACAATCCGGCCTACGATGCCTGGAACAAATATGGCGACGATAGCGGGAGCAATGCCGTAACCCTGACTGGACTTACCATTCCTGGCCACACAGGAAGCCAGAGCATTATTGTAAGACGTACCGGTTATTGGGAAAAAGATGTAGTAAAGCCCACCGTCGATAACCTTAAATTCGATGCCTCGTTGCATTACCGTTTGGGCGACAATGCAGAACTGTCTTATGGCTACCGCATTGGTAAAATGGATGGAGTTTTTCAGCGTGGCAATAAAATCCAGCTAGACAATGTTGTGGTACAGAACCATAAACTGGAACTCAAAGGCTCTAATTATTTGGTGAGAACTTATGTTTCCTTAGAAAATACCGGCGATTCTTACAACATCAAGCCATTGGTTGATAATTTAGACATCACCAGCGGAGGCACCAACAGTGTTTGGGGCGCCAAATACAAAACGGCTCTGCAAAATGCGCTGAACAATGGCGCTTCGTTGGCCGATGCCTTGCGCATTGGGCGTACGGCAGCCGATGCCAGCAGGGTAGTTCCGGGTACACCGGCTTTCGAAGAACTGAAAAATACCATTATCGCCATCAATAACTGGGATCACAAGGCCGTAGTGGGTGGCGATGCGCCTGCAACGGGTGGCGCTTGGCTGAGCCAAAAAAGCCATACTTACCATGCCGATGGCCAATTAGACCTGTCGCACAAAATCAAGGTGTTTAACCTTTTGTTGGGTGCCGATGCCCGTATTTACGAAGTAGTGCCCGATGGCAATAACTTTGTGGACTTTAAAAGACCAATTGCCGATAGGAACAAGCCTTTGCCCGACGGCAGTTTTGGCGACAATGTTTATTACAAGAAATTCGGTGCCTTTGCCCAAGTAACCAAAACCTTTTTCGAAGAAAAGCTGAAACTGTTTGGCTCGTTGCGCCTTGATTACAATCCAGAGTTTACGGCCAAGCTTAACCCGAGGGTGGCTGCGGTTTATACGTTGGCCCAAAAGCATAATTTTAGGGTATCTTTCCAAAACGGCTACCGTTTCCCGGCGCTGTTCGAGGCTATTTCTTTTGTCAACAATGGCAATATCAGACGTGTTGGAGGCTTATCGTATATTAATGAAGGATTGAACTATCTCGACAACTCCTACACCCTAAACTCGATCAACAATTTTAACGCTGCGGTAAACAAAGATGTGGCAGGTGGCTTAACGACCAATGCCGCGGCGTTAAAAAACAGGAGCCTGCTCGAGGTGACCAATCTCTCGCCAACAAGGCCAGAGCGCATCAATTCGTTTGAGTTCGGCTATAAAAGCGTGCTGCTCGACAATAAATTGGTATTGGATATTGATGCCTATGTAAACCAGTACAACGGATTTTTGGGACAGGTAGAAGTTGCCGTGCCTTATGCCACAGGATTAAGCTCGCAGGTAAAGGTGGGCTCTGACGAAGCGGTAATAGCCATGGTGCAATCGAACAGAAACACCCAACAAACACGCTACAGGGTGTATACCAACGCTAAAAACCAGTACAACAACTATGGCTCGTCGTTAGGCTTGACCTATAATTTCTACAAGCAGTTTACCATAGCCGGAAACGTGAATTACAATGATATTTCGGAAAACAAGAGCAAAGATGTGTTTGTAACCGGTTTTAATACGCCAAACTGGGCGACCAATATTTCATTTGGCAATCGGGAAATCGTAAAGAATTTGGGCTTTAATGTATTATGGAAATGGCAACAGGCATTTTTATGGGAAAGCCCGCTGGTTAATGGCCAAGTACCGGCATTCAATACCTTCGATGCGCAGGTTACTTATCGCATTCCGCAAAACAAGGCCACCATTAAATTGGGCGGTACCAATATCTTCAACAAGAACTATGTGCAATATGCAGGCGGGCCAACTTTAGGCGGACTTTACTACGTAGCCGTAACTTTTGATGGTTTGCTGGTGAAATAGGTGGGAGTCCATAGTCCATAGTGGGTAGTCTTATTAACCATTAGCTATGGACTATCTACTATTTTCATACTTTTGTATCAAAACAGAAAAATATGAAATCCATCTGCGTGTATTGTGGCTCTAATTTTAATGGCGACCCTATCCTACAAAAAGCAATAGAAGATTTGGCTTTTACCCTGGCCAATCAACAGATTACCTTGGTATATGGTGGCGGAAGCGTAGGCGTAATGGGCGTGTTGGCCAATCAAGTACTCGAGAAACAAGGCCAAGTGGTAGGCGTTATTCCGCAGTTTTTAATGGACAAGGAGGTTGGTCACAAAGGATTAACCCAACTGATCGTTACCGAAAACATGCACCAGCGCAAGCAAAAAATGGCCGATTTATGCGATGGTTTCATCATTCTGCCGGGTGGCTTTGGCACTTTAGAAGAATTTTTTGAAGTATTGACCTGGTTGCAGCTGGGCTTGCACGCCAAACCCATAGGGGTATTGAACGTAAACGGGTTTTACGATCCGTTGTTCTTGCAAATGGACGTCATGGTACAAAACCGCTTCTTGAAGCAGGTAAACAGGGATTTGGTTTTTAACGAAACAGAAGCTTCGGTATTGGTCGAGAAGATGAAAAATTTTAACGCCAAGCCAGACGATGTTTGGTTCAGGGATCGGAACCTGGCCTAAAGCCTACAAAAAGTTATCCTTGGTAATTTCCCAGGTCCAGGGTTTTTTAAAATCGTTGAGCGTACGCAGGTCGGTAAAATATAGGATCTCCTCGCTGATAATGTTGGCGGCATTGCGCGAAAACAAATTGCCGTCTACCTGCTTGAGCCTACGGTCTATAAAATCGTAGGTCTTGTCGCTAATTTCGCCAGAAGTAATGTTGTAATAGGTATTGTTGGCCTTAATCAGTGCCCATTGCTTGTGCTGGTATTTAAATTCGTAAGCCAATTTCCAGCGCCAGTCGTTGCCACCTTCAAACAGCAGGTTCAGGGTATTGTTTTTAATGCTTAGTTCTTTAAAAGGTTCGCCCAAAGCACCGCCTTCTTCAGATCGGAGAATAAAATTGTTGTTCTGTAAAACCAGTTGATAGCCATTTGATGGTTTCTGCTTAAAAAAGATGGCCAGGATGCGCGGTTTTTGAAACTCCTTGATCAGTTCCGTTTCGCTATCGCCATAGGCTCTTCTTTCGGTAACCGGAAAGTTGTATTCCAGCACCAATGCCATATCTTCAAGTCCATCGTTGTTCAGGTCGCCGTAGGCCGTATCAATGGCTTTCCAGTTATTGGGAACAAAAGTGCCAATGGTTTTGCCCTGTGTGGCCAGTTTGGGATAGCTGAAAGTTTGTGCCGTAGCCAATTGAAAGCAGCAGGTGCAAAAAATTAAAATCAGGTAGCGCATCTTTAGTAGAACGTTCAAAAAACCAAATTAGCATATCACTGTTCCTAAACTAAATACCAAACAGGGTTTTAGTTTTAAGAATATAGCGGCTAACTTGCTCGCCTGAACCTGGCGCGGTTAAAATTTAATCGTGTCGAGGCCTCATCTAACCAAATCAATAAGCAATATAGATGAACATCGAATTCAACAAAAACGAAGATGCAAATAAGCAATTGGTGTACGAATTAAAAACCAGGCTTAAAACAATATATAGTGGCGGTGGAGAGAAGAATGCCCAAAAGCAAAAAGAGAAGGGCAAAATGCTGGCCAGGGAGCGCATCAAATACCTGATAGACGACGATCGCGAATTTTTGGAACTGGCTGCGTTTGCGGCCGATGGCATGTATGCGGCAGAAGGCGGTTGCCCAAGTGCCGGCGTAGTAGCCGGAATTGGCTATGTATCGGGTAGGCAATGCATGATCGTGGCCAACGATGCCACCGTGAAAGCCGGTGCCTGGTTTCCGATGACAGCTAAAAAGAACCTCAGGGCGCAGGAAATTGCCATGGAAAACCGCTTGCCAATTATTTATTTGGTTGACAGCGCCGGTGTTTACCTGCCTATGCAGGACGAAATTTTTCCCGATAAAGAGCATTTTGGCCGTATTTTCAGGAACAATGCCATCATGTCGTCAGAAGGTATTGTGCAGATTGCGGCTATTATGGGGTCTTGCGTAGCAGGAGGGGCCTATCTGCCCATTATGAGCGACGAAGCCATGATTGTTGATGGTACGGGTTCTGTTTTCTTGGCGGGCTCTTACCTGGTTAAATCGGCCATTGGCGAAACTGTAGACAACGAAACGTTGGGTGGCGCTACTACCCATTGCGAAATTTCGGGGGTTACCGATTACAAGCACCCGAACGATCAGGCTTGTTTAGACAGCATCCGCAACATCATGAGCATGCTGGGGGCGCCACAACAAGCTGGCTTCGACAGGATAAAACCGGCCAGTCCAAAGCTTAATGAGCAGGAAATTTATGGCATTTTGCCCGATAACAGGGAAAAACCCTACGAAATGAGGGATATCATCCATCGTTTGGTCGATAATTCCGAATTTGAAGAATACAAGGCATTATATGGCCAGAGCATTGTTTGTGGCTTGGGCCGTATCGATGGCTGGGCCGTAGGCATTGTAGCCAATCAGCGCAACGTGGTGAAGTCTAAAAAGGGCGAAATGCAGTTTGGTGGCGTTATCTACTCCGACAGTGCCGATAAGGCTACCCGTTTTATCATGAACTGTAACCAAAAGAAAATACCATTGGTGTTTTTGCAGGATGTAACCGGTTTTATGGTAGGTAGCAGGTCTGAGCAAGGGGGCATTATTAAAGATGGCGCTAAAATGGTAAATGCCGTAGCCAATTCGGTTGTGCCTAAATTTACCATTGTTGTGGGCAATTCGTACGGGGCGGGCAATTACGCCATGTGTGGCAAGGCCTACGATCCTAGGCTTATTTATGCTTGGCCAAGTGCCAAAATTGCCGTTATGGGCGGTGCACAAGCGGCCAAGGTTTTGTTGCAGATCCAACAGGCATCATCAAAAGCCAAGGAAGAAGTGGCCGATCCAGCAAAAGAGAACGAATTGCTTAAGCAGATTACCGACCGCTACAACAGCCAAACTACGCCTTATTATGCGGCGGCCAGGCTTTGGGTTGATGGGGTTATCGATCCTTTAGAAACCCGCAAGGTCATTTCGATGGGTATCGAAGCGGCCAACCAATCGCCCATTACAAAACCTTTTAACGTAGGGGTTATACAAACCTGATTTCATTGGTCAAGAAAATCCTGCTTGTGGTAGTGGGGAATCACGATTTCTAGGTCATGCCACTGCGGATTTTTGAAAAATCATGATCGTTTTGTATATTGCTTTTGCAAATGAAAAATGTCTTAGTCTTGTTTTTACTACTGGCCTGCTTTGGTGTTAGGGCGCAGGTAAGGCCAATCTATTTTATTGCCGATTCGATAACCACCGATAAGAGCAAAGCGACGCATTACGGTGTTTTTGGAAAGATCAGCACCGATACTTTATGGACATTTAAATTGTACGATCTTCGCAATAACCTGGTGCAGGTGGGCACTTTTGCCGATTCGTTGCTGATGGTACCCGTAGGCAAATTCTCTTACTATGGTTCTGTAGATGATTTCAACTACGATCATAATACCCATTTCTATTTCAAGCAAACCGATCGTTTTCTGGCCGAACAAGGCCAGTATGTAGCCGGAAAGAGAAGTGGCAGGTGGGTCGAGTTTTTTCCAGATGGAAAGATTTTGAGCATCACGGTATACCTCGCTGGATTAAAACATGGCGAATACAAGTTGTTTAACCAACGTGGCAAGTTGCTGGTGGCTGGCCAACATGACTTGGATTTGCGGGATGGCGAATGGAAATATTTGGAAGGAAAAAAAGAAACCTATAAATCGGGCGAATTGATAGCCATCAAGCCTTAAAAAGTAAGTAGGGACTAAGAACTAAAAAATAATTTTTAATGAAGAAATATCTGATCCTTTTTGTTTTGGGCATGTTTGGACTTGCCACGAAAGCCCAGAAACCTATTTATTTTATGGGCGATGGCGTAGTGAATGACGCTTCAAGAGCCACTTCTTATGGTATTTATGGCAAGTTGAGCACGGAAGACGTATGGGTGCTCAAAAGGTACGACCTTTACGATAACCTGATGCAAACGGGCTCTTACAAAGACGAAAACCTGACCATTCCGCATGGGCAGTTTGTTTTTTATATGGACCTGGCCTATTTTAACATGCTGGGCAAAGAAAACTTTAAACTGAAGAATAAAACCCGTTTTAAATATCAGGAAGGCTCTTTTGTGGATGGCTTGGAGCAGGGTACGTGGACTTTGTTCTATCCTGACGGGAATATCTTGAATATTCAGAATTATAAAAACGGCAAGTTGGATGGTGAGTTTAAAACACTGGATAGGTACGGCAGGATAGTGGTAATTGGTCATTTTGTAAACGGCAAAAAAGAGGGCGAATGGATTACGGAAAAGGGAACAAAGGTAGAACTATACGAACAAGACGTCCTCAAATCGACCAAATCTGTAAAGGCTGAAAAAGACAGGCAGCAAACCAAGAGTTAAGCGATGAAAAAGCTCATTTGTTGGTTGTTTTTATTACCTGTTTCGGTTTGCTTTGCCCAAACGGCTTCCACCATTCACGAACAGGCCATCGTGGTTGATACCCATGGCGATATTCTGTTTAACCAGATTAAATCAGGTATTGATATTGGCCAGTTGCAACCAACTGGTAATTTTGACTTGGTACGTGCCAAAAAAGGCGGATTGGATGTGCAGGTATTTTCCATCTGGTGCGATGAAACCGGTGGCTTTGCGGTAGCCAATCGCGAAATAGATTCGCTTTATAGCCTCATTAAGCGCTATCCCCAGCAAATCGCTTTGGTTAAAAATGCCAAAGAATTGCTGCAGGCAGTTAAAGATAAGAAACTGGCCGCCATGATTGGGGTAGAAGGTGGCCACATGATAGAAAACGACCTAGCCAAACTAGATGCCTTGGCCAAGCGAGGCATGATTTACCTGACCCTCACTTGGAACAACAGTACATCGTGGGCCAGTTCGGCCGCAGACGAAACCAGCGGAAAGGTAAAGCCAGCTGCTGCAGGACTTAACGAACTGGGTAAGAAAGTGGTACGCCGACTTAACGAATTAGGGGTGTTGGTAGATCTTTCGCACATAGGCGAGAAAACTTTCTTCGATGCCATTCAAACCTCCAGCAAGCCTGTATTGGTATCGCACAGTTGCGTTTATGCTTTAAATCCCGTAGCCAGAAACCTTAAAGACGAGCAAATCAAGGCCGTTGGCAAAAACGGTGGTGTAATTTCGCTCAACTTTTACAGCGGTTTTCTCGATTCGACTTTCGATGCCAAACAAAAACGCTTCTTGGCCAAATACAGCGACGAACTCAAAACTCTGAGCAACAAATATGGACGCAGCAATGCCATCGATACACTTATTGCCCTGCATAGGCAAGATGCCGATGCCACGAGGCCTTCCATCGAATTACTGGTTGATCATATCGACTATATCGTAAAACTGATTGGGGTAGACCACGTGGGCCTGGGTGCCGACTTTGATGGTGCCGAATCGTTTCCGTTAGGCATGGATAGCGTAGCCGATTATCCGAAGGTGACGGCTGCCCTGCTCAAAAGAGGCTATTCAACAGCAGCTATCGAAAAAATATTGGGTGGCAATTTCGTGCGTTTGCTCAAAGCTAATGGACGTTAAATGCTTTTCAAGTGCCTGGCCGTGTACCTATTGTTAATACCTATAGCTTTATCGTTAAAATTTATTGATTTTCCATCTTAAATTCACATTTTAGCGCAGGGTTGTCCCATCAAAACTTAAACCGTATTTTTGTATAAATTTTAATTATAATGTCTCAAGAACAAGAAATAGAACACGTAAAATGTCTGATTATCGGCTCTGGCCCTGCGGGCTATACTGCCGCCATTTATGCTGCCCGTGCAGACCTGAACCCGGTAATGTATACCGGAATGGAAATGGGAGGCCAGCTGACCCAAACTACCGATGTAGATAACTTTCCAGGTTATCCTGATGGAATTATGGGCCCAGAAATGATGGAAGATTTTAGGAAACAAGCCGAACGTTTTGGTACACAGATCCGTTTTGGCTACGTAAGTTCTGTTGATTTTTCGGCCATGCCACACAAAGTGGTGGTGGATGAAATAAAAACCATTACCGCCGATACGGTAATTATCGCTACCGGAGCCAAAGCCAAATGGCTGGGCTTGCCTAGCGAGCAGCAATACAACGGCTTTGGCGTTTCGGCTTGTGCCGTATGCGATGGCTTTTTCTTTAAAGGCCAGGATGTAGCCATTGTAGGTGCTGGCGATACAGCTGCCGAAGAAGCTACCTATTTGGCCAAACTTTGTAAAAAAGTATACATGTTGGTACGCAGGGACGAATTTAGGGCTTCGAAAGCCATGGTTCACCGTGTGCTCAATACGCCAAACATCGAGGTAATTTACAATACCGAAACTACCGAGATTATTGGCAACGGCAAAAACGTAACCGGCGTGCATGTATTTAACCACCAAACCAAAGAATCGAGAACTTTGGATATCGAAGGCTTCTTTGTGGCCATCGGACACAAACCTAATACCGATATTTTTAAAGGCTGGTTGGATATGGACGAAACAGGTTATTTAAAAACCATTCCGGGTACTTCTAAAACCAATATCGAGGGCGTGTTTGCCTGTGGCGACGTACAAGACCATTATTACCGTCAGGCGGTAACCGCTGCGGGTTCTGGCTGTATGGCGGCCTTAGATGCCGAACGCTATTTGGCGGCCAAAGGCGATGTGGCCAAAGTAACGGCCTAGTGCGCCCAAATTTTGATAAGCTATAAGAAAGCGTTGCCAAACCGGCAGCGCTTTTTTGCTTTAGGGCCATGGTAAATGCTTTTAGCATTGGCTTAAATTTTATATCTTGTGGACTTAACCACATACAACCATGAAAAAACTAATACCTGTCTTTTTACTTGCCTTGATGGCCTTTCAAAGCCGAGCGCAAACAGACGCAAATTTGGGAATCATCCCCGCGCCTGTATCCGTCCAAAAATCGAATGGCAGCTTTCATTTAAGCAAAACGGTAGTTTTGATAAACAATGAAGCCGAAAATGCCAAATCGGCCGATTTGTTGAATGCTTTTATCGTTACCAAAGGCGGTTTCGCTTTGCGCGAAGCTAAAACTATAGACAAGGGCCAAAAAGCCATTGTGCTGACTTCGGTAGGAGCCGATAAATTGCCTGCCGAAGGCTATACCATTAAAATTACGCCTAACGAAATTAAGGTAACCGGTAAAGGTGCAGGCCTTTTTTATGGCGTGCAATCGCTGATGCAGCTGATGCCGGAAAAGGCACAGGACAAAATTATTGTTCCGGCTGTAGAAATCAACGATTACCCACGTTTCAAATACAGGGGACTTCATCTAGATGTAGGCCGTCATTTCTTTCCGGTTGCTTTCGTGAAGAAATACATCGACCTGATGGCTCAATACAAGCTCAATACTTTCCACTGGCATTTGACCGAAGACCAAGGCTGGAGGATAGAAATCAAAAAATATCCGAAACTGATTAGTGTAGGCAGCAGCAGAAACGGAACCATTGTGGGCAACTATCCGGGTACCGGCGGCACCGATAATGAGGTTTACAAAGGTTATTATACTCAAGATGAGGTAAAAAGCATTGTAGCTTATGCAACTTCGAAATACATCAATGTGATACCCGAAATCGAAATGCCGGGCCATGCCTCGGCCGCTATTGCTGCTTATCCAGAATTGAGTTGCTTTCCCGACAGGGATACTTTTATTGGTGATAAAACACCTTGGTCGGGCAGCAGAAAAGGCAAACAGGTACAGCAAACCTGGGGCGTTTTTGACGATGTTTTTGTACCGACAGAAAATACCTTCAACTTTTTGCAAGATGTATTGGATGAGGTGATGGCCTTGTTTCCTTCAAAATACATCCACATTGGTGGCGACGAAAGTCCGAAAGAGTATTGGAAACAATCGCCGTTTTGCCAACAGTTTATCAAAGACAACAACCTGAAAGACGAACATGGCCTGCAAAGCTATTTTATCCAACGTATTGAAAAATACATCAACAGCAAAGGCCGTTCGATTATTGGTTGGGATGAGATTTTAGAAGGCGGTTTGGCACCAAATGCTACGGTAATGAGCTGGAGAGGCGAGGCTGGCGGTATTGAAGCGGCCAAACAAAACCACGATGTGATCATGACCCCTGGTTCGGCCGGCATGTACTTCGACCATAAACAATCCGATTCACCTGATGAACCGTTAACCATTGGCGGTTTTGCACCTTACACCAAAACCTACGCCTACGATCCTGTTCCAAAAGAATTGTCGGCCGATCAGCAAAAATATATCATTGGTGTGCAAGGCAACGTATGGACCGAATACATGGAAACTCCGGCCAAGGTAGAGTACATGATTTTGCCTAAGCTTTTCTCTTTGTCTGAAATTGCATGGAGCCAGGTAGCCAGAAAAGATATCAAGAACTTTACCGAAGAAAGGGTGCCATTGCATTTGGCGCGTTTAGACAAAACAGCTACCAATTATTGGGTGCCAACGCCGATAGGACAGGACCAAAAGGTAATTAACGGAGAGAACATTACTGTAGAATTGAAAATCCCGATCCCAGGTGCTAAAATCTATTACACTTTGGATGGCTACCGTCCGTCTGAAAATGCCACTGAATACACTTCGCCTATCAAAGTAATTGTACCACAAGGGCAAAAGAAAACGTTAAAGACCATAGTGGTTGCGCCAAGTGGCAAAAGGAGCGTAGTTAAGGAAACCACTTTGAACAACGGTTCGCCGGATGTAAAGGCCAAATAAGTATAAAATGCTTGCAAAAAAAGGATAAAACCTATAATTTGGGGTTTAAAATCATCACAACAAATGAAACTAAACAACGCTATTAAATTTTGCCTTTTTGCACTAACGGGTGCATTGCTGTTCGCTTCGTGTCGCAACGAGCAAAAGCCTGCGCCTGCAACTAAAGTGGTTGCCAATGCCAAACAAGTTAATCCTTTCCCGTTTTATAAAGACATAGAAATCAAACCGGGCTATCATTTTGAGGTAGTAAGCTGGGGCAAAGGCGTAGACACGATCGGTGGTTATCTGTTGCTCATGTCTGATTCGATCAAAAACAATTACCGGTCGATAGCCGGAGAGCGGAAAGGCATTATTACCGATGCCTGGAATATGGATTTGGATAATGACGGAAATCCGGAGTTATACATCCAATACGTGGTAAGGAACAATGTAAGTGACCTGAACGTATACGAATTTGCAGGCAATAGCTTTGACAAGATCAGTTTTCCAGGTTTGAGCAGCAACCTGAAAAAAGACTATAAAGGCAATGACAAGTTCTTTGTTAAAAACGGCGATTTGTTCCGTTCGGTACCTGTGGTAAGTACCGATAGTGGCAAAACCACTACGGTAATCAAAACCCTTAAATACCGTTTAAGCGGCAACAGCTTTTCGGCAACCGAAGTCAAGCCGGAAAATTAAGAGCTGAGATCGTCCAAATTAAATCCCTATCGCCGAGCGGTAGGGATTTTTTTATGAATATTTGTTCAGTTCCGATCGTAAAAAATCATCCCAACGGGCTTGGGCTTCCAAATCCGATCCGTGTTTGGTTTCGTCGTCGTAGCGGTCTTGCATGGCGCTGTAATAATCGCTGATGCGATTTGCCGTTTGTACAATGAGCCTTTTGTAGTTGCTTGTGGTATATTTTTGGCTCGGAATTTGGATTTCGCCCACTTTAAGCAGCAAAAAATTGATGTAAACATGCCCCTGTTCATGGTTTAAAAGCTGGCGGCTGGTTTTTCTGTTGCTGATGCGATCTCTTTTCACCCACGAACGCGTAGGATCTACACCGGCGGCAAACTTAAAATCGATAGACAAGTGGCCGTCCCTTATTTTCGAGGTATAGCTATAATGCCAAGTGGTTACGGTTAAGGCGGCATAAGCCGAGTGGGAGTCGGGTTCGCCCCTAAAATGGGTATCCCAGTCGAGTTGCTCAGGATAAACTTCGCGACCAGCCTTAAAACTGCTTAGGCAAACGATTAGGATGACGATGGTAAAATTCAATACGGTTTTCATTCGATGATATAGAACGAAAGCCGTGCCAAGAAAGTATGAAAGAAGATAAAAGCTAAATTAAACGGTTGGCCTTGGCAATTTTAATGGCATCGGCCTTTGAGTTGACGTTCAGTTTGATGTAAATATTCTTGACGTGCGTTTTTACCGTTTCTACTTCTATAAAAAGCTCGCTGGCAATTTGGCTTCGGTCTTTGCCTTTCGAAATCAGGTCCAAAATCTGGGCTTCTCTTTTGGTCAGTGGCGAATCGAAGTTCTTTTGCAGCGACCTGATTACCGTTCGGGCTACGTTGGGGCTCATTGGTCCCCCACCCATAATCACTTCTTTAATGGCATCGATAATCTTTGCCGAGGGCGTGTTTTTGGTGAAATAGCCGGATGCACCGTTGGCCAATGCATCCAGAATAGTTTTTTCAACCTCAAATACGGTTAAAATAATCACATAAACCTGGGGCAGCATTTTTTTGATCAATGGTAGCGCATCGATTCCGCTAACGCCGGGCAGTTGTATATCCAGCAAAATCACGTCCGGATTGTCTTTTGCCAACTGGTGTTTGGCCGTTTCAAAAGAAGCATAGGTGTTAACTACCTGGTAGGGCGAGGTATGGTCTATTAAATAGGCGTAGCCTTCCCTAATGGTTTCGTCGTCTTCTATAATTGCAATCCTTGTTACTGCCTTGTTATACATTTTGTTTTCGTTTTAAGGTGGAGAAATTGATAAGCAGACAAATGGCCGTTCCGTCGGCTTTCGAAATTATATTAAGGTCGGCACCAATCCTTTCGGCGCGCAGGTACATGTTGTTCATGCCATGTCCGCTTTTGGCTTGGTTAATGTCAAAACCGGTACCGTTGTCTTCCAGGCTAAGCAGTAATAGCTTGTTGTTGAGCTTGGCCTTGAAATAGACTTCGGTGGCTTTAGAATGCTTGAGGGCATTGTGGATCGATTCCTTAAAAATAAGCAGCACGTTTCTGTTCAGGTCTAACGTAAGTCCGATGTGGTTGTCGGGAATATCGATATGGTGCTTAAACTGTGCCGGGGTATCGTTAAACATTTCCATTCCAAATTCCTTGATATGGTCTACCAACTGATTTAGGGTGTCGTTTTTGGGGTTCAACGACCAAAGGATATCTTTTGTGCCGTTATACAGCTCGTTAACATTAGTGGCTATTTTCTTGATGATGTTCTTTTTTTCGGCGTCGTCTTCGCGAAGCATGCTGCTCAGTACTTCAGAAAGTACGGTAATGCGCGTTAGCTTGTTGCCCAGGTCGTCGTGGAAATCTTCGGCCGTCTGCTTCCTGATTTTATATTGTTCTTCGAGCTTTATTTTTAAATGAAGCTTCCTTCTGCGCTCATTAATGGTTAAAATGGCATATACGGTCATCAAAATGAGCAATATTACTAAAAGGAATACGAAAAATCTGAACGTATTGGTTTGGTAGTAGGGCGGAAGGATCTCGAACGAAAAGCTGGCGGTATTTACAGAAGTGAGGCCTTCTTTGGTAATGGCAATTACTTCGAAGGTATATTTTCCGGCGGGTATGGCGGTAAAGTTAACCGCACTGTTGGTGCTGGCCTGGCTAAATTTGTTGTCGAGGCCAACTAAACGATATTTATACCGCAACGAACTCGGGTTGGTAAGGTAAATGCCCGAAAAATTAATGCTGATATAGTTATGGCTATAAGGAAACGAGGGCCTTTCTTGAAGTTCGTGGCTCTTGAACGCAGTTTTAAAAGTGTTTTGTTCGGTTTTTCTTTTATAGCTGGGAAAAACGTTGATCGAGTTGATAGTGATGTAAGGCTTTACTTCAACGCTCGGCATGGGGTCTACCTTGTACACAATAACGCCTTTGGTGGTGCCTATCCAGATGTTGTTGTGGTCTTGCAAAATGGCATTCTGGTTGCATTCTACCAAAAGTCCATCGGCATCGGGTGTGTTGATGAGCTTGAAGTTTTTGGGGTCCATGCGGCTAATGCCTCTGCCGGTTCCCAACCAGATTAATCCGTTGCTGTCTTCAATGATGCTGTAAATATGGTCGGAAGCCAGACCGTTTTTGGTATTGATGGTCCAGTTTTTTCCCGTTTCCCAGTTCCAGATCAGCAGGCCGTAATCAGAAGTGCCAAACAAGATGTAGTTTTTGTATTTGAGCATGCAAAGTATGCTAGAGCCCATCAGGCTTTTGTTTTTGATATGCCTTACATTCTGCTTGTTTACAAAAACATAGGCGCCGTCTTGTGTGCCTACCAAAACCGTATCCCTGCCCAGGTCGAGCAGGCTGTTGCCCGGCAGTTTTGAAATTTTGTTGAGCGTTTTGGTTTTCTCGTCGAACGTAAAAACACCACGGCTGGTGGCTAGCCATATTTCTTTGCTGTCGGTTTCTATAATAGCTTGGTAGGATATGGGTGAAGCGCTTTTGGGGTCTACTCTTTTGATGGCTTTGTTGGTAGCCAGCCATAAACCTCCTTCGCCAGAACCAATCCATACCCTTTTTTTGCTATCGCGATGCAGAAAATTAATATGATAGGATTCGTCTTTGGCAAAAGGAATTTCGATGTTCCTTATTTTTTGGCCCGAACGGTATTCGTAAAGCCCATCATAAGCGCCCATCCATATGGCGTCGGGGCTGGGACCATAACTCACAGCCATTACGAGTTTGTTGTGTATGCCTTGGCTTTCGTCAAATATAACGTAATTGTTGTTGTTGAATTTAAAGAGGCCCGCGCCATAGGTGCCCAGCCAAATGTTGTTTTCTATATCTTTGAATATTTTGCTTACCGTATTGTCGGTGAAGCCATTCTGGGCGGTAAAATGGATAATTCTTCTTTTCTTGATGACATAGGCACCTTTTTCGGCACCAACCCAAACTGCACCGTTATCGTCTTGGGCAATGCACATGGGCTTGCTGTCTATTGCCCAGGGTTCTTTGCTTAACAGGCCGTTTTCTGCCGCGTAAATGCCTTTGGGCGAGACCAGCCAAAGCTTGTTGCGGTTATGGTTGTCGAGTAGGATATCCGAGATTTCCAGATCTGGAGGAAGCCCGTTTTTGAGTTGTAGGCTTTTCCAGGTGTTGTTTTCCAAAAAGTAAATGCCCTTGTTGTAAACTGCCGCCCATAGCCTGCCCATCGGGTCGCCATAGATGGAACTTACATACTCCATGCTATCTTTGGTAATGTTGATGTATTGCTCCTGATCCTTTTCAACCTTGTACAGCGAACGCTTCCGGAGGGTAAAGATTTCGCCATTTTTGGTGCTGGCCAGTTTTCTTGTCCAATAAGAAGAAGCGCTGCGTTTTACAAAGCGTTGTCCATCGTAGCTGGTTAGTGCACCAGATGAGCCGATCCAGATCTTGTTGCTTTTGTCTATGGCCAATGCCACATTGTAGTTGCTGGTTAGGCCGTTTGTTCTGCTGTAGTTGGTAAACTGCCTGCCGTTAAAAGAGCCTAGTCCACCCAGCGTGGCTATCCAAAGCTTGCGTTTTTGGTCTTGCACAATGGCCGTAACCTGCGACTGGATAAGACCCCTGTCTATATCGTATTGTTCAAAATAATATCGCTGTGCGACAGATTTATAACTATAAATTAAAAATAATAAAGAAATGAATAATATTTTTTTGTAGCTCAAGGTATTAGAGATAAGAAGCCTAACCTAAAGTAAATATATTTAACTGTGTAGATTTAAAAAATACCCCCTAAAGCGGGATTTTGTGTTTGTGGCCAAAAATACCCCCTGAGGGGTGAAAAGGGCGCCTTATTGTTCAGGTAAATTTGTTTAACACGATTAAACCTGCCGAACCATGAGCACCAAAAGGATCCGAATCTTCAAGAACGAAATTCTAAACGAATTCTCAAGTAACTCTTCCTATACAGGCATCAGTACCAAATACATCATCAGTTTGGTTAGCAATGGTGCTGTGCAGTATCATTTAGGCAAAAGAGAGCTCACCCTGTTTCCGCAGAGCTTTGTTTTTTTGAATGAAGGTACCCATTATGCCAGTCAGATCAATTCGAAAGAAACCATCAACAGATTCTCCGTTTTGCTAGACCCGGGCTTTGTTTGCGATTATGAATATTCGGTGGCCAACAAAAGCCATACCTTATTAGACTGTCCGGCTTACAAAGACAGCAAGCCTGTTTTTCTGGAGGCGATTTATCCATTGCAGGGAGAAATTGCCACGGTTTTAAGGCAACTCAAAAACAATATGGAAAGCGGCCAGACGAGCGAATTGGTTATGGGCGAATACCTGAACCATTGTTTGGAAAGCTATTACAGGCTTTATCGCACGGAGGTGACCAACAGGGGCGAGGCGCTTAATTTTTTGAACAAATCTACCCGGACCGAAATCCTGAAACGCCTTTCGATAGCCAAAGACTTCATCAACAGCAATTACAACAAAAATATCAGCCTGAATGATATTGCATTGGCTTCCTGCTTGTCTGTAAATCACCTGCTCCGTACGTTTAAACAAGCCTACCAAATGTCGCCCCACCAGTTTCTTACCCAGGTAAGATTGAGGCAGGCCAAGTATTATTTAAAGCATACCGATTATCAGGTAAACGAGATTGTCGATATCATCGGCTTCGAATGCCAGAGCTCTTTTACGCGCCTGTTCAGAAATTCGTTTCAGGTTACGCCCAAACAATACAGATAATATCAATAGTACACCACAAAAAACCACGCAATGAAAAAAAGAATGTTTACGTATTTGGCTTTACTATGTATTGCCTTTACAACCGCTAACGCCAGCGAAATCAAACCCGCTAAAAAAGTGAATATGACCAAACCCAGCGCTGTTATCGATGCTTTTATTGAGGCACAGGTAAAAGGCGATGTTTCGTTGTTTGACCAGGTGCTGGCCAACGAACTTGTGATGAAGGTAAATAGACCGGGCAGCATAAATTTCCATACCAAAGAAAATATCATGACCTACTACGGAAAGAATGCCGACGTGCTGCGGGGCTACCAGCCAAACTACGAAATCCTGTCGAGCAGCAAAACCGCTATTTTGGCAAGGGTAGACCTCAAGTTCGCTAGTTTTATACAGCAAAATTTTGTTGCCTTGGAGAAAGATTCTTTAGGCGAATGGAAAATCACCCAATTGAACAGATTTAACAAGGCGATTTAGTTTGGAATGGGTGATTTTCGCCTATCTAGCTTGACAAAGCCACACTATCTTTGAGCTTAGGAAACCCAATATAAGTTTGGATGAATTTAAGATTTGGGTTAGTTAATAGTAGGAGTCATCCGTTTACGGATGACTTTTTTTATGCCCAATCTGATTGTTATTAAGGCGATTGGAGGGGTAGCTGATAAGCCACCTTTATAGATTAATGGATAACTAAAAGCTGTTTAGACAGACCTGCGGAGCCGAAACTCCAGATACCGAACTCTTTATTTTGGCCAGCTTAATGTTGCTCCTTAAATTGCCCGCTGATGCGTTCAAATTTTTCGATCAGTAAGGCAATTCTTTCCTTGTCTTTTTTGATTACGGCCTTGCGCACCAGGGTAGAGCAGAAAATCATCCAGCCGAAGCTTAAAACGAGGGCCGTTATTTTTGCCCATAATGCCAGGTGTGGCAATATTTCGAGGAAATAGAAGGCCATGCCCAGCGATATGGCAATGGCGTAGAACCAATACAGGCGGTTGTATAAACGGAAACGCTTGAGCTGGTAAAGCTTAAGCTTAGCCATAAACTCGTTCGGATTGGCCGTAAAATCGCTTTTGGCAAGGATGCGGTAATTGTTGTATAAAATGATGGTGTAAACGATAATGGCACCGATCATCAGGCTAATGCCGATATGGGTTGTCAACGATTGGAAATCGATAGCAAACCATAAGATGGCCAAGGCTATAAAAGCGAGCGTCATGCCCACTACGGTGAGTAGCGATTTGGTACGCATGCCGCTTACTTCTTTTTTGGCCTGCTTCAGCATTTCATCGGCAGATATTTTCACATCTACGGTGTTGTGCTTGGCCCAAAGCGCTTCTATGTGATCAAATTCTTGCATGCTGGTTGTATAATTCAGTCAGTTTTTGTTTAATGCGATGGATCTTTACCCTCAAGTTGCCCTCACTTATGCCCGAAATCTCGGCAATTTCGTTGTAGGGGAGCTCGTCTAATACCATGGTAATGATCAAGCGGTCGTTTTCTTCGAGCTTTGATATCGATTTGTAGAGCAGGGCAATCTGTTCGTTCTTTTCAGAATACTCCTCAATCTTGTTTTCGATAATGTTTTCCGTCAGCTCATCCTTGGCCTGTCTTTTTTCAGAGCGCAGATAAGTGAGGCAGGTGTTAACAGCAATACGATAGATCCACGTAGAAATAAGCGATTTGTTTCTGAACTTGTCCAGGTTTTGCCAAACCTTTAAAAAAGTTTCCTGCAACAGGTCGTTGGCCGAATCCTTATCTCCGGTATAACCATAGCATAAGTGAAAAATCTTCTTTGAATTCTTGTCGAAAATATCCTTAAATAGTATATCTTTTTGGTTCACTTAGCGGCTTTTGATGATCAACGATTAGATGTCCGGAATATAGTTTTGTTACGGCCCAAATATGTAAAATAACTAATGCTTTATCAACAATGTTTAGAGAATAATTTAATTATTGTAGTTTTACGGCTTCTATTCAAATGTAAACTTAACAAATGTCGAATAAGAACAAACTTACCCTCTTTATTTTCATAGCGCTGGTATTGGGCGTAGCCGTAGGTTATTATTTAAACGTTAATAATTTCAGCAAGCATAACGAAGTTATTGTAAGCGCCGATGCACAAATCAAGAAAATAGACGGACAATTGGGCGACATGACAGACACCACCGTGGTGCAGTATGCCCAGCTCAAAGCCCAAAAAGCGGCACAGGTGAAAATCCGCAAGGAAAACGAAACCCTGCGCGAGAAAAAGCTGGAGCCGTTTACCTTGCTGAGCGATATCTTTTTGAGATTGATCAAAATGATTGTTGCGCCCTTGGTGTTTACAACATTGGTAGTAGGGGTGGCCAAAGTAGGCGATATCAAAGCCGTAGGCCGTATTGGAGGCAAAACCATGTTGTGGTTTATCAGCGCTTCACTCATGTCGCTGTTGCTGGGTATGTTATTGGTGAATATTTTTAAGCCGGGACAGGCTATGCACCTGCCTTTGCCGAGCACCCATACCGATACCGGTATCAAGGCAACGGCCTTATCGGTTAAGGATTTTATCTCGCATATTTTTCCAAAAAGCTTTGCCGAATCGATGGCAACCAACGAAATTCTGCAGATTGTCGTGTTTTCATTGTTCTTTGGCGTAGCCACGGCGGCCGTTGGCGAAAAAGGCAAAGTGGTAATCGAATTTTTCGATTCGGTAGCGCATATCGTGCTTAAAGTAACGGGTTATGTAATGAACTTTGCGCCGTTTGCGGTATTTGGTGCCATGGCGGCCATCGTGGCCAAGCAGGGTATCAGCGTGCTGTCTACCTATGCTTTGTTTATCGGCGAGTTTTATTCGAGCATGCTCATTCTATGGCTGTTGCTTATTTTTATCGGCTATCTTATCCTCAAACGCAGGATCTTTAACCTGATGAACAGGATGAAAGAACCCGTAATGCTGGCTTTTAGTACCGCCAGTAGCGAAGCCGCCTACCCGAGAACCATGTTGCAATTGGAGCGTTTTGGCTGTAAAGACAAGATCGTAAGTTTTGTACTGCCTTTGGGCTATTCGTTTAATCTCGATGGTTCGATGCTGTACATGACCTTTGCTTCGCTGTTTATTGCGCAGAGCTATGGCATCCACCTGTCTTTCGAACAACAGATTACCATGTTGCTCATCCTGATGCTGACCAGTAAAGGCATTGCGGGCGTACCTCGTGCCTCATTGGTGGTAATTGCGGGTACCATTGCCACTTTTAATATTCCGGAGGCTGGTTTGGCCTTGCTTATTGGCATTGATCCGCTGTTGGATATGGGCCGTTCGGCAACCAACGTTATCGGCAATAGCATTGCTACGGCCGTGGTAAGCAAGTGGGAAGGCGAATTAACCGAACCTCTAGATTAGTTTTAAAGTTTTTAGCATACGGCAATGACAAGCAGGGCAAAGAAAGTTTTTTTGGCATCTACCATCGTAGTACCTTTTATTATTTATTGCATTATTTATTATGCACCCATTATCAGAAACGCACCCTTTAAAGCCAAGGAGTTTGTTTCGCTTGAGTATAAATGGGGGGCAGGAGATCACCTCGAAAATTCGTACAACTCGGCTACTGGCGAATACAAGTACCTGAACGATAAAGATTCGATGGTTACGAAGCATGTGATGCTGAACGAAAGGGACAAAAAGTTCTTAGACAGCAACGCCGATGTGCAGGGCTTTTGGAATTTGCCGGATGTGGTAGCCAATAGCGCAGAAGACCTCAAAAACTCTAAAGCACCACGCTTTTTTATGAAATTCAACTACCAGAAAAAATCTAAGGAAGTAACTTACCTGGCCGATTTTTCTGGTAATCCCAAAATGAAGGATGCGGCTGCCCAGATGCAGAAAATTATCGAGCAAACCATCAACGACCGCGAAGAAAAGGAGCGTAATTAATGATTTCGGCTTTTAAAAAGAACTGGTCGCTCATTAGCATTATTGCCGTTATCGTTATTGCCGGCATTGGAGGCTATTACGTAATCAGGCTTAAGCAAGGACCTTACCGGTCGTCCGATTTCGTTTCCATTCAGTACAGCTGGGGCCTCGGCGATACCTTGGTCAACAGCTACAATTCGGCTACCGGCCATTATCAGTACCTCAACAACAAAGATTCGCTGGTTGTCAACAAATTCAAGCTGCGCACCCACAACATGATCTATTTGCACAGCAAGGCTAACGAATTAAACTTATGGACGCTGCCCGATGTCATTGCCAACCGTGGTGCAGACCTGAAAAGCAACAAAATATTACGCTACGAAATGGTTTTCAATTACGTAAACAAGACCAAGAAGATTATTTTCATGAGCGATTACGACGGAGATCCCCAAATTGCACAAACAGCATCTGCACTCCAAAAACTGGTAGAAAGTACCATCACTGAGGCCGAAGACAGGTACACAAACCATTAGTTTACAAAGCTTTTCGAAAATTTTTCAGATTGCGGTTTATTTCGTATGTTTACGATATATTCGTAAATAATGGAAAAATTAACTGCACAGGAAGAAGAAGCAATGCTTGCCGTATGGCAGGCCGGCCCGGGTTTTATCAAAGACTTTATGGATGCCATGCCAGAGCCCAAACCTCCTTACACCACTTTGGCTTCAACCATCAAAAACCTCGAACGTAAGGGCTTTCTCAAAAGCGAGCGTTATGCCAATGCCAATCGCTATAGCGCCAAGGTAAAAGAAGCCGAGTATAAAAAGCGTTTCATGAGCGGTTTTGTAAACAGTTATTTCCAGAGCTCGTACAAAGAACTGGTTGCTTTTTTTGCCAAAGACAAGAAAATCAGTGCCGAAGAACTCAAAGAGATTATCAACCTGATCGAAAACCCTGAAAAGTAATGCCATGCCACACTTTTTTGTCATCTTGCTTAAAATAAACCTGGTACTGATCCTTTTTGGAGCGACTTATTACCTGGTTTTGCGCCGACTGACTTTTTATACGCTCAACCGTATATTTTTGGTTTTCGGTATTTTGTTTTCAACCGTTTACCCTTTCATTAACCTCACCGATTTTTTCCATAGCCAAAAAGAAATCAGCCAAAAGGTGGCTTTTGTGCCAGAGCTTAACCAAAAGGCGGCAGAACTGGTGCCCAGCCAATTCATCGCGCTCAACTGGCAATTGCTTACGGTTTTGTTTTATGCCGGTGTAGTGCTCATGGCCTTGAGGTTGCTGGTGCAGTTTATATCGCTGTACAGGATGCACCGCAGGTCGGCCCCGGGCCAAGTAGCCAATTATCCGGTAAGGGTATTGGAAGAGCCGGTGAGCCCCTTTTCGTTTTGGCAAACGGTTTACATCAATCCGTCGATGCACAAGGAAAAGGAACTGGCTACCATTTTGGAGCATGAAAAAGTACATGTAAAGCAATGGCATTCGCTGGATATTATTTTGGCCGAACTGAGCGTGGTTTTTTACTGGTTCAATCCTGGGGTTTGGCTGATGAAAAAAGCAGTTAAGGAAAACCTTGAGTTTATTACCGACGAAAAAATACTGAAAAAGGGAGTCGACAGAAAAACATATCAATACAGTTTGTTGGACGTAGGCAACTTAACGCCTTCTGTAGCCATCGTGAATAATTTTAACCTTTCCGATCTTAAAAAACGCATCAAGATGATGAACGCCAAACGTTCCTCGCGTTTAACCCTGAGTCGCTACCTGTTTGCCTTGCCTATATTGTTGCTAACTACCTTGGCCTTTACGGTAAGCAAAAAGGATATCGACAAACACTTGGCGCCGCTAACAGCTGCCATTGCCCATACCATTGCTGCTCAAGATACTACTGAAGTTGTTCCACAGCAGCAACAGCAAGCAGTTAGAAAAAGAAAACCCCAGGCTGTTGCAAGGCCAGCTGATAGTGTAACGGTAGCTGGCATCATGTTAAGACGTATCGATATCAATGCCGATTCGCTAAAAGCCGGCCATGTAGATTTACCCGGATTGCTTGATGATGAAAAGACAAGGGAAATGATTGTTGAGGCTTTAAAAGGAAAAGTACAAGGTAAAAATACCATGTTGGTTCGTAGAGATAGCCTTAGTGGAACTGGAATGATGAAGGGTAGAGTAAAAAGCGTGAAAATAGAGTTTAAAGGTAGGATAGGGCAACCTCTTGATAGAAGCGAATTTCCAAATGACCAGGTAATTGTAGTTAAAGGCTATGCCACTAAGAGAACGCCTAGCGATAGCACAACAATCAATGTTAGCGACCGATTGAATTATTATATAAACGGCGTAAAAGTGAGTGCAGAAGAAATGAAAAAATCGCTCGAACCCAAATTGGTTAAGGGAATTACGCTGAAAAAGAACGATAACCAAGAAACCAATTTTATGATAGAAACCAAACACTAAAACCCGTTCCTGCCCAAAACTGCAGCTCGGTTTGTTGGCGCAGCAATGAATGATATCCAATAGAAAAAGCCCCAGATTTGGGGCTTTTTTCATGGTTGTTTGTTTGGTTATTTAGAAATTAAAGGTGGCTTTGAGCATGGCTACACGCCCAGGGATGTAATAAGTGCCAGAGGTAAGCGAGTTGACGCTCAGGTTAATGGCTTCAAATTTCTTGACGTTGGCCAGATTGGTTAGGCCAAACTCCAGATCGGTTTTGATTTTTACGAACCTGTACCTTACGTTAAGATCGGCAAAAATGTATTTCAGATCTGGCTGACTGGCCTGATGCGTGAAGATATGCTCGGCGGTAAGGTTTACGAAAAGGCTTTTGAACATGGTGGTTGTAAGAGCCGATTGCTGTCTCAGTTGTTGGTATTTGGTGGTAATGGCATCGGCTTTAGACGATTTGCTGGTATTAACGGAGTAGTTGGCATTGTACGACCAGGTCATGAAACTAGTTAGCTTAGACTCGATACCCGCTTTATAATTCATGGTTTCTGAGGTAAAAGGCAAGAGCTCGTTGTTTAATAACTGATCAAGCTTGGTTTGGCTAAAGCTTACGCCACCATTAATCGTACTGCGCCAACTAAATAGGTATTTGCTGCTGTTGGCGCTTAACGAGAAGCTTTTAAGCTGGTTAGACAAAGGCAATACTATTCTTTGCTGAATGCTGTTGGTTAAGGTATAAGAAGAAATGGTATTGAGCGTGGTGTTGCTGTAGCCTGCATTGATCGAAAAAAAGAACATCTGCATTGCCTTGCGGAAATTAAAGCCGGCACCTGCAAAATGGGTCTTTTTCTCCGAAATAGGGGCGTCGTTGGCAAACAGCGAACGATAGTTCTTCAGGATGGTGCCACGATAAACCTCATCGAGCCCACCAAGGTCGTTTTTAAAGCCATAATTGGCAGTTACATAGTTTTCGATGCCGGTTTGGTACTTGATGTTAAAGACCGGGTTGATGAAAAGCTTTTCGAGGCTTTTGTCTAAGCTGTGGCTTGCATCGTTATAGTCGATTTTGTTGTAGCTGAGTGGTACGGATAAGCCAACTTTAAGTTTATCGCCTGCATACTCGTAATTCGCCTCTGCATAGGTTCTGAATTTGGTCCAGTCCAAATCGTTGGTCATATCGGCCGAAACCAGCTCGGTAGTTTGGTCGTTTTGGATGCGGTACAGTTCGGAACCCAATTTTTGGTTTTGCCAATTGAAGCCAGCCTTATAGGTTTGTGTAAACTTGCCGTTTACCAAAGCAAAGGAGAAGTAGTTGTTGGTAAACCAGGTAGGAAAGCTAATGTATTGGTTTAATCCGGCATAAGGCGTATTGTTGTTCAGGATGTTCTCGTTCAGGCCCGGCCTGATGTTGAGGGTTTCCGGCTGCGAACTCCGATCAACGTACGAATAGAAATTAACCATGGTGGATTTCAGTTTCCTTCGGTAATTGAACTCGTTAGAAATATCGTACATCCGTTGCGATAAAGACTGGTTGGCTCCAATGCCGTTGATAAAGACCTCCGAATTGGTTTTAAACGGATTGTAATCGGCAATAAAAGTATTGTTCAGGTAATGCGTTTCGGCATTGCTGTTCAAATTGAGCTGTGCATGCAGTTTCTGCGGATTAATGCTATTATTCTGCAATTCGGTATACCTGATGGTTTGTCCCGGCAGGTAAGTTTCCGAAAACTTGTTGTACTGCTGGTTCCTTTGGTCGTACAGGTAAGACACGTTGGCTTTCAGCTGCAGGTCTTGGTTAAACTTAAACAAATTGTTGAGGTTAATCAGTCCGGCTTTGTTAAACAGCGAACGGTTTTGGGGCAGGGTAGGCACGCCCGCTGCGCCCGCCGACAAAAAGTTGCCAGGTTTGTCGTTTTCCTGTCTTTTAAAGAAATCGTTGAAAGAAGTAAGGTCTATCCCTGGATCGATGCCGATGTTGTTGCCCTTGATGTTGTTGAGAAACTTGATGTTTTTCTTAAACATCATGGCATTGATGTTGCCGTCAAAACGATCTGGCGTACCTAAACCGGCTTTGATGTCGCCCATTATTTTGAGCCTGGCCTCGTCTTTCATCACCAGGTTAAGTGCTACATCGTCGCTCATGTTGTTTTTGCGTAGCATTTTAATCGGCTGGTCTTTTTCAATCACCTGAACCTTGTCTACAGCGCCATGTGGAACGCTTTTGGTGGCCACGCCGTACTTGTCGTCCAACAAGTTGTCGCCGTCAAAGTAGAAATTGGAAATGCTCTTGCCGTTATAGCTGATCTTTCCGTTTTCGGCCACCTCAATGCCTGGCATTTTTTTGAGCACGTCGCCAATGCTGCGGTCTTGCTTGTCGGCAAAATCAGAAGTCTTGTAGTTCAGCGTGTCGCCGTTTGAAGTAAGGGACGGCCTGTTTTTAACTACAACGGGTTTCAGGTTGATTTCGCTATCCTGCAACACCAGGTCGTAGCTTTGGTTAAGGCTGCTTATGGCGACGGCTTTTTTCTCATAGCCGATAATGGTGGCCTCAATGCTCAGGTCCTTGGTTTCGTCGCCAAGGCTCAAGCTGTACTCGCCTTTGGAGTCGGTTCTGGTAAAGCTGATGATGTTGCCGTCTTTGTCTTTCAGGTTTACGTTGGCCGATACAATGGGCGCACCTTTGCTATCCTTCACTTTTCCTTTGAGCTGTTTTTGGGCAAAAGCCGATACGTTGGCAAACAATAGGAAAAGCAAGGCGAGGATATATTGCTTTTTCATGGAATTCGGTTTAACGGTGAACTTATTTTTTCTCTGGCAGTTCTATCGGGTTGTTGATGGTGATTTTAACCGGACCAGCCGTGCCCGCAGGCCTCATTTGGGTGTTTGTGTTCATTTTAAACGATCCTTGGATGCCGCTATTGGCCAGCTGTGCATTCAAGAAGCCCTGTGGATCTTTATCTCTGGCTTCTTTCAGCTTGTCGAGTTCTTTTTGGGTGGTTTTAAGTGCATCGGCAGGCAATTTGATTTCGCTTCCCAAATAAGCATCGGCTCCATCCATGCCCATAACTTTTACGACATTACCGCTGATGGGTTTTTCTTCTATGGTAGTGGCAACATTGGTTTCGTCAACCTTGTCTATGCCCGCAAACTGAAACTGCACTTCCTTTTTCTCGTCGTAGGCCTCTACAATCAATCCCGGCAAACCGTTCAGTTTCCATGGTCCGCTCTGAAAAGGCATATCGGGCGCATACCAGGCAATCCAGTTTCTGCCCTTAAAATGGGTGGTTGCTTTTTGGCAATGTACGCCCGAAAAACTTGCGGTGTCTTTGGTAATTTTCCAACTGATTTTAGGCGCTTCCTCTTCAATCAGGTAGTTGTTAAATAGGCGTTCTTTGGTTACGAATTTGTTTTCCTTCACAAAAAAGAAATAATCCAATCCATTGGTAGGCTTAGAGGAAGTTCTTTTGATGCTGATGCTTTGTGGGCCACCTGCATTATTCCTGATCTGTTCCTGTAACTGCTGGTTCATAGCTATCGCGCTGTTCAGCTTGTCGTAGCTGGTGTAAACCGATGCGTTTTTGCCAATAACCAAAAGCATGTTCTCGGTATAAGGCTTATCGCGCTGGGTGGTGTCTTGGATATGTGTAAAACTGTATTTTACCCTGGCCAAGGCCTTGTCTGGGCTTTGTGCAAAAGCTGCCGTTGTAATAGCTGTTGCTAAAATGGTGCTTAAAATAGCTTTCATAATGTTGTGTTGGGTTTGTAATTAATTATTCGTAAATCTACGATTAATTCGTAGTTGTAAAGATGATTTAACATTTTTTAACGAATACTAGATTTAGAAACCAGATTGGGCCTTGACAAAGCCTCTAGGGTCTTTCTGAAAGGCTGCCCTGAGGTTGTCGAGTTCTTTTTTGGTGGTTTTAACTGCGTTTGTGGGCAGTTTAATGATGTTTTCGAAATAAGCGCCAGATACATCGATGCCGATCATTTGGTCAATGGCATTCATGTCGCCAGGGCGAGAATCAGGTCTTTTTCTTATATCGTCGATACGCTGAAAATCGCCTTCCTTGGCATCTGCTATGCCCGCAAAGCGGTAAGCAGTATCCTTAGATTCATCATAGGCCTCGATAATCAGTCCAGGCAGGCCATTCAGTTTCCAGGGGCCGTAGCGAAAGGGCAGGCTGGGTGCAAACCAGGCCGTCCAGTTTTTGCCTTCGAAACTGGCGGTGGCCTTTTGGCAATGTACACCCGAAAAGCTGGTGGTATCTTTGGTAATCTGCCATTTGATTTCAGGTACCTTTTCTTCGTATAAGTAACTTTGCAGGGATATGAATTCCTTGCCAAAAAGCCTGTTCTCTTGGGCAAAATAAAAATAAGAGGTCCGGTACATCCAATTGGTGGCATTGGCATCGGTAACAAAAGCTACTGGTTTGTTTGAACCGGCCCTGTTGGCAATCATGGCCCTAAACTTCTGATCTTCGGCTATCTCGTGTCTAATTTTGTCGAAGCTTGTGTACAAAGAGGCGTTCTTGCCTACAAAAAGGAGCATGTTATGGCTAATGGCCTTTCCGTTTTTCAAGGTGTCGTCTTTTTGGGTGTAGGTGTAGCTTACACGGGCAAGCACTTGGTCTGCCTTTTGTGCAAAACCATTGGTGCCAATCCATGTCAGTAAGAAAGCTATTGCTAATTGTTTCATCTGCTTGTCGTCGTTATTTTTTTTCGGGAAGTTCTATGGGGTTGTTGGTAACGGTTGGCCCCGCAATGCCGGTCATGCTCACGCCCATACGAATGTTCTTGCGGTCTGTACCGGTCATCGCCGAAGCAAAACCAATCGGGTCTTTTACAGAGAATTCTTTGATCCTGTTGTATTCCTTCATGTCGGTGCGCTTGGCATCTTTTGGCAGCTTGATATCTTTCTCGTAAAAGAAGCTGTCGCTATTGGTATTGGCTTCGGTTACCTTGTCCATGCCCGCAAAATGAAATTGGACCTGTTGCTTGTCGTCATAAGCCTCCACGATCAATCCCGGCAGGCCGTTCAATTTCCACGGACCGCTTTGAAATGGCAGTTCTGGTGCGTACCAGGCAATCCAGTTGCGGCCTTTAAAATAGGCGGTGGCTTTTTTGCAGGCTATGCCCGAAAAGCTGGCGGTATCTTTGGTGGTGGTCCAATTTATTTTGGGCGCATTTTCTTCAGCCAGGTATTCGTTATAGATTTTCTCTTTGATGAAAAACAGGTTTTCCTTCACAAAGAAATAATAGTCTTGAAACGATACGGGCTTAAAGGGCGCATTGGGAGCCGTAGGTTCGGGTTTGGCTTTTCCGTCGTCTACCAGTTTGCGGTTTAGCCGATCGAGGCTGGTATAAACCGAAGCGTTTTTGCCAATCACCAAAAGCATGTTCTCGGTGTAGGGGTTGTTCTTTTGGGTGGTATCTTTAACGTGTACAAAACTGTATTTGACACGCGCCAAAGCCTGATCCGGGTTTTGGGCAAAGGCCTGAAGCGAAAGTGCAAAGCATAGGCCGGTCATTAAGCTGGTTTTCATGTTGTTTAGGGGTTAGTTATGTTCGGGTAATTCTATTGGATTGTTAAAGGTGTTTTTAGAAGCGATTTCGGCCAATTTGTTGGTGCTGCTAATGGTAACGCCACTGTTGGCCATCTGGGCTTTTACAAAGCCCACAGGGTCTTTTGCCCGGGCTTCTTTCAGTTTGTTGAGCTCGGACACGGTTGTTCTGATGGCGTTGGTAGGCAATTTGATTTCTTTGCCCGCCAATGCGCTGGTTGTGGCAACGATGGTGTTTTCTGGATCTAATGCCGGTTTTTCGGCGACTTCCTCTTTGATGTTCTCGAAGCCAGCAAACAAGAACTGGACTTCCTTTTTATCGTCATAGGCCTCTATAATCAATCCGGGCAGACCATTGAGTTTCCATGGACCGCTCTGAAAAGGCAATTCGGGGGCGAACCAGGCCGTCCAGTTGCGACCCTTAAAATGGGCTGTGGCTTTTTTGCAGGCAATACCAGAAAAGCTGGCTGTGTCTTTGGTAATCTTCCAGCTGATTTTAGGCAAAGGCTCTTCAGTAAGGTAGATGTTGATGAGGAGCTCTCTGGTAAAAAGCTTGTTCTCTTTAAAGAAACTGTAAAACTCTACGGCCGAAGTAGGCTTAACCTTGCCTACATTGATGCGGATGGGCTCGCCGGGCGCAAGATTCTTTACCTGTTCTTCAAGTTGTCTTTTTCTTTCGATGTCTTGGGTGATTTTATCGAAACTGGCATAAACCGAGGCATTTTTGCCAATTAGCAAGGCCATGTTTTCGGTATAGGGATTAGCCCTGTTGGTGGTGTCCCTAATGTGCGAAAACGAATAGCTGACTTTGGCCAAGGCTTTTTCTGGCGATTGCGCCCAGGCCACGCTAGTACAAAAAAAGGCGATAAAGGTGATTTTTAAGGTTTTCATGTGAATAAGGATGATTTTTATGGCGTCTATTTCTACGAAAATTTCGTAAATAAGGACGTGTTTGATTTATGGTATTTGGACATAGGCTAGGGAAGTTCTATGGGATTATTCATGAAAACTACTTTTCTCGGTAGGTTAGGCTTGTTTTCGAGCAGCTTTGCGAAAGGCGTTCCGGCAAGTTGTGTTTTGGCAAAGCCGATAGGGTCTTCGGCATGGGCCATTTTTAATCTTTGCAGTTCTTCTTTGGTCGTTTTAATGGCATTGTTGGGTAGTTTGATGAAATCCGTCATCTCGGAAGTATCTATCATCTCGCCACTTATCTTATTGGTTTGGACTTTAGGCGTGCTTTCGGTTGTTTCAAAGCCATTGAACAGAAACTGGACGTCTTTTTTGCTGTCGTAAGCCTCAACGATTAAGCCAGGTAAGCCATTGAGTTTCCATGGCCCGCTTTGGAAAGGGATGCTGGATGCAAACCAGGCTATCCATGTTCTGCCTTTGAACAGCGCTATGGCTTTTTGGCATTTAAGTCCAGAGAAGCTGGCCGTATCTTTGGTGATTTCCCAATGGATAGGAGGGATTGTTTCTTCGGTGTAAAAGAAATTGATCATTTTTTCGCCGATGTTAAGCGTGTTGCTTGCACGGAAGCAATAAAAATCGGCCATGCTGGTGTTTGTTCTTTTTTGGGCCGAAATGGTAGCGCCATTTAAAGTGCCGCCATTGTTCTTGATCTGTTCGTTAACATGGCTCATGAAACCAACGGTTTGGTTAAGCCTGGTTTCGCTGGTATACCACGACGAACTTTTGCCCAGCATCAAAATCATGGCTTCGGTGTAGGGTGCATTTCGGTTATTGGTATCTCTCACATGAATGAAACTGTATTTTGCCCTGGCCAAGACTGGTTCCACATATTGCGCAACGGCCAAGGTGCTAAGCAACAGGGATGATGACGTAAACAAAAACCTTTTCATCTGCCACATTTATTTATGTTTCGTAAAACTACGAAATATTCGTAATAAAAGAAAATATTTCGATTATTTTTAGGGGTAGGCGATTGGCCGGGATAAAATGAGTTTGTTTTTGGCTGTACAACAGCACTTTCAAGCTAAACCCGATAGGAGCGAAAATACTTTTTGCCTTGAGGACTGATTGATGGCAGGCGGAAAATTGCAAAAAGATTGGAGCGGCTAGCGGGACTGTGCTGGCCTAGCAGCAGGAAACAAGCCTTTTCTTATTTTTGAAACCAGGCGTGTGGGCGGGAGAAGCATTTGTGCCTTAAATATTTTTGTTAAGCTATTGTGTTTGAAAATTAATTGTTCTATATTTGCACCTCGATAAAAAATAAAACAAGTCTAAAATAATTATTTAACAATGTACGCAATAGTAAATATAGCAGGACAGCAATTCAAAGTTGCAAAAGACCAGCACCTTTTTGTACACCGTTTACAAGGAGATGAGGGCGCTAGTATTGAATTTGACAATGTATTGTTGGTTGATAATGGTGGTAAGATTACAGTAGGCGTTCCTGCGGTAAAAGGTGCATCGGTTACAGCTAAAATCGTGTCTCATTTAAAAGGTGATAAAGTAATCGTTTTCAAAAAGAAACGTAGAAAAGGTTACAAAAAGAAAAATGGTCACCGCCAGTATTTCACCAAAATCCAGATTGAGAATATCACTCTGTAGTTAATTTTTTGTTTAATTCTGAGATTGGGCTTTCCAATCTGTAAAAAATATAAAAGAAAATGGCACATAAAAAAGGAGCCGGTAGTTCGAAAAACGGACGCGAATCGCATAGCAAGCGTTTAGGTATCAAAATTTTTGGTGGTCAACAAGCTATCGCTGGCAACATTATCGTTCGTCAACGTGGTACAAAACACCACCCAGACAAAGGCGTAGGTATTGGTAAAGACCATACTTTGTTCGCTTTGGTACCTGGTATCGTATTGTTCAAAAAGAAACGCGACAACAAATCTTATGTTTCTGTACTTCCAGTTGCTGACGATGCTCCAGTAAAAACTGCAGCACCTAAAAAAGCAGCCAAAGCCGCGAAACCAGTTGTTGAAGCAGCTGCAGCCGAAGCACCAGCTAAAAAAGCGCCTGCCGCTAAAAAAGAAGCAGCGCCTAAAGCCGCTAAAGCCCCTGCAAAGAAAGCAGCTAAAGCCGACGACGAAGCTCCAGCAGCAGAGTAAGCTTTAATTAGATATTATAAAAAAGCCTTGGTCAATTTGATCAGGGCTTTTTTGTTTTATGAGTTCATTGGCTCATTAGTTCATTGGCTCATTGGTTCATTGGGGATAGACTTGCAAAGTTTAACTTTTATACGCCGTTTAAAAACTTCGCAAGTCTATTTGGGCCTAACCCCGCCTTTTTAACCTTCGGCCTTCCGCCTTTGGCCCTTAAGCTTTAGTCTTTAAGCTTTGGTCTTTTGACCTACCATTACCGATCCCTTTCCATAATCTGTTGTACCAGCTCTCTGAATTGGGTTTTCTTTTCTTCGGCAACGGCTAGGGCATTTAGGGCCTGATGGGCTTTGTCGAGGTATTTATCCATTTCGGTGGTGGCCAGTTCCTTTACGCCGTATTTGTTGTACAATTGGGTTACCTGGCTTACTTTTTCTGCTTGTGCCAATGCCGTGCTGGTTAATGGAGCAGCTTCGTCAAGGGGTGCCAAAGCCAAGGTGGTAAGGTGCAGGAATGTTTTTTTGTTGGCCATGATATCGCCACCAACTTGTTTGCCGAATTTCTCTGGATTGCCGTAAACATCCAGGATGTCGTCTTGCAACTGGAAGGCAACACCCAAATTTTCTCCAAAATTATAGAGCAATTCTGCATCGGCCATGCTGGCTCCGCCAACAATAGCACCCAGTTTCATGGCGCCACCCAAGAGCACTGCTGTTTTTAGGCGAATCATTTCAATGTATTCGGCTATGCTTACATCGCTTCGCTGCTCAAATTCCATATCGAGCTGCTGGCCTTCGCAAACGCCTTGTGCAGTTGCGTTAAAGGTATCTAGCACGGGTTTTAACACGTTTACGTCTACTTTGGAGAGGTGTTTGTTCGATTCGACCATCATCACATCGCCACTGAGGATGGCATTGTTGCTGCCCCATTTTTCGTGCACGGTTTGTTTGCCTCTGCGCAATGGGGCATTGTCCATAATATCGTCGTGCACCAGGGTGAAATTATGAAAAGTTTCTATGGCCAATGCTACATCCAAGGCCTTGTTGATCTCGTCGGTAAAAAGTTCGGTAGCCATGAGCACCATTACCGGCCTTATTCTTTTGCCACCCAGGCTCATGATATAGCGAATGGGTTCATACAAATCGGCAGGGTGTGCAGGATATACTATTTTGGGAATGGCGTTTTCTATAATTTCTTGTAGTTGTGTAGGACTGTGCATTACTTAAGGGTTAGTCATGGTACCGAAAGCGGCTTTGCTTTCCATCATTTTGATAAAAGAATCTTCTAAAGTAGTTTGTTTTACAATGGGGTTGTTCCTCCAAAAGCTAGGGTCATATTTTATGGATTCGATGACCGTTTTATCTTTTGTTCGGCGGTTAAGCGCCTCAAATTGTTGGTCTTTTAAATCGTTGTCTATGTTGTAAACGGTTAGCAACGAGCTAATACCCGGATTGATTTCCCGGCCTTTTACGTTGAGGCTGAGGTACATTTTGGTAGAAACGCTTTCCAATACCGGAATAGGGTGGGCAGCTCCGTTAAAAGTAGCTACCGTGGTAACGATAGGGGGGAACTTGGCGCTGGCACGAGAAAGCCTGATAGGCAAATTGAATACGCTGTTTTCGAGCCGGTAGATATTCGAATCGTCAAGTCCGACATAATACGTAGAATTTACATAATACAGGTTGCTTTTCCCCTTTTTGTATTTGCAGGAAACCACTGCTATCTTTTGGTCGGCTTGTTCGATGTATTTTTCGATGTTGATTTCATAATCGGCCAATGTATTCAGGTTCACGAATTTTCCGCCTTTGTCTGGAAAAAGATAGCCGCTAACCGTGAAGGTATAATAGGATTGGTTATCGAGCGAAAATGCTGCCTGATCGTCCAGTTGGGCAAAACGGCTTTGTTTGGCAATCCAGCCCTGTACACGTTTGGGGCTCCATTGCAGGTCGAAAAAGAGCTCGTAAATCTGGCTCGGCTTGCCGTTTAGGGTGGTTAATTGCCTGTAAAAAGCATTGAGGTAAGAATTATTGTTTTCGTAGGTCTTGGCTTTTTCAAAGGCTGCCTTTAAAATACGCTGACCTTGATAAGGATCGATGGTTACCGTGTTCAAACTGATGCTGGCCGGTTTTAGCTTGACAATGATCGCACTGTTGCTGCTTTCTTGCAATATCCTATCGCTGGTTAAATAGCTTACGTGGCTGCAACGCAGCTTGGCAGGATAGGTTGGCGCCTTGAGTACAAAATCGCCGTTCTCATTGCTAACAGAAGCATTGTTGGTGCCCAAAATGCCCACCGATACAAAAGGAATACCAGCGCCACTGGCTTCGTCTACCACACGGCCCTGCAAAAGGTTTTGCGCCTGGGCGGCAACGACAAGAAAGAGCAATACCATAAAGATGGTCAGTTTTTTCATAGGCTGCTAAACTATTGTTGTACTAACGAAAAATCTATTTGTCGCTTAGAAAGATCCACTTTCTTTACTTTGATTTGCACTTCGTCGCCCAATTGGTATTTTTTCTTTTTACGCTGGCCAACTATGCAGTAGTTCTTTTCGTCCAATACGTAAAAATCGTCCGAAATATCGCGTAAACGCACCATGCCTTCGCATTTGTTTTCGATGATTTCTACATACATTCCCCATTCGGTAACGCCAGAAATAATGCCCATGTAGGTTTTGCCCACATTTTCTTCGAGGTATTCGGCCTGTTTGTATTTTACCGAAGCTCTTTCGGCATCGGCGGCGCGTTTTTCCATGGCCGATGAATGTACGCTGGCGGCTTCGTATGCTTCGGCATCGGCCGATTTGCCACCATCGAGGTAGAGGGCCAGCAAGCGGTGTACCATGACATCGGGATAACGCCTAATGGGCGAGGTAAAGTGGGTATAATAATCGAATGCCAAGCCGTAGTGGCTTGTTTTTTTGGTGGTGTAAATGGCTTTGGCCATCGAGCGGATTGCCAATTGGGTCAAGATGTTCTGCTCTTTTTTGCCTTCTACGTCTTCCATCAGGTAGTTGAGCGATTTGGCAATTTCCTTGTCGCTTTTCATGTTGATCTTGTAGCCAAAACGTGATGCAAAACTGGCGAAACTGTTCAGGTTTTCGAGGTTCGGCGCATCGTGAACACGGTAAACAAAAGTATATTTCTGTTTCCCTTTTCCTTTTTTGGCAATAAACTCGGCCACTTTTCTGTTGGCCAGCAACATGTAGTCTTCAATCAGCTTATGGGCATCCTTGCGCTCTTTTACATATACGCCGATAGGTTTTCCAGTTTCGTCGAGCTTGAATTTTACTTCTGTGCTTTCGAAGCTGATGGCGCCGTTTTTAAACTTCCGTTCTCTTAAAATATAGGCAAGTTCGTTCAATTTGAGGATTTCTTCGGCGAAATCACCGGTTTTGGTTTCGATTACTTCTTGGGCTTCTTCGTAGGTAAAGCGCCTGTCTGAATGGATTACCGTGCGACCAAACCATTCGTTTTGGATGTTGGCATGTTCGTCTAATTCGAAAACCGCGGCAAAGCAGAGCTTATCTTCATGCGGACGTAGCGAGCACACCCCATTGCTGAGGCGCTCGGGCAACATCGGAATAACACGGTCTACCAAATATACCGAAGTGGCACGCTCATAAGCTTCCTTGTCGAGCATGCTTTTAGGCAGTACATAATGCGATACGTCGGCAATGTGAATGCCGATTTCGTAATTGCCGTTGGGCAGTTTTTTAAAGGAAATGGCGTCGTCAAAATCCTTGGCATCAATAGGGTCAATGGTAAAGGTTACGGTATTCCTAAAATCCCTTCTCCCTTTGATTTCGGCTTCGCTCACCTGTTCGGGAATGGCATTGGCTTCGGCCTCCACTTCGGCCGGAAAACTAAGTGGAAAACCATATTGAGCCAATATGGCATTCATTTCGGTATTGTTCTCGCCTTGTTCGCCCAAAACATTGATGATTTTCCCGATCGGGTTTTTGGCACCTTCGGGCCAGTCGGTAATGCTTACCTGAACTTTTTGTCCGTTTTTGGCGCCGTTAAGGTCGTTTAAAGGCACAAAGATATCGTGTAGCATCTTGCGGTCGTCGGGAATAACAAAAGCGAAACGTTCCGATACCTTGGCCACGCCAATAAAATCGGTTTTTAAACGGGTGATGATTTCTACGACTTCGCCTTCGTTTTTGCGACCTGTTTTTTTCTTGAAAACGTAAACCTTTACTTTATCGCCGTGAAGGGCGTTGCGCAGCTTTCTTGGGGCTACGTAAATATCTTTTTCAAACTCATCGTCGGGTACGATAAAGGCAGAGCCGTCGGCAGTCATATCCACCGTGCCCACCACGAATGTTTTGAGGTCTTTTAAGCGGAACTTGCCTCTTTCGGGTTGTGTAAAGAGCCCTTTGTCTACCTGTTCTTTTAATACTTCGAGAATGGTATCGGTAGAGGCAACGTCTTTCAGGTTTAGCTTGGCCGCAACTTGCTTATGGTTAAGCGCTACATTTTTGTTTTTTTCGAATATATCGCTAATCAATTGGGTCAGAACCTGTTTGATGTGAGCGGATTTGTGTTTTGCCATAGCATGTATTTGTGTTGTTCACAATATAGCAAATGTATGTTTAGCTTGGGCTATTTTTGGAGAGAAATAACACGGCTATAACATATCACAGGGCCTTAAGGTTAGTATTCGGCTTGGATTGGGTCTTGAAAAACAGGAAAACTAACTGGCCAATGGCGTTGCCGTTTTTCCGGGGATGGCATCAATAAGCTTTTGGGTATAGGCGGCTTTCGGATGGTTGTAAATATCGTCCGGAAAACCTTCTTCCTCGATTTTTCCTTTGTTCATCACAATCATGCGGTCCGAGATGTGCTTAACTACCGCCAAATCGTGCGAAATAAAGATGTAGGTTAGGCCAAATTCCTGTTGCAGTTCGCGCAAAAGATTAAGCACCTGGGCTTGTACCGATACATCGAGTGCCGAAACAGATTCATCGCAAATGATAAATTTGGGTTGCAGGGCCAGGGCGCGGGCAATAACGATGCGTTGGCGCTGTCCGCCAGAAAACTCGTGCGGATAGCGATCGAAATGCTCTGGTTTGAGGTTTACTTTTTCGAGCAGGCCCAATACGTGCGCCTTTCTCTCCTGATCGTTTTTAAAGAGGCCATGCACCTGCAAAGGCTCCATAATGGAGTTGCCTACGGTTATTTTGGGGTTGAGCGAAGAGTAGGGGTCTTGAAAGATAATCTGGATATCCCGGCGCATTTTGCGGAGTTCACTTCTGCCCAGTTGGGTAAGGTCGGTGCCGTTAAAAAGCAATTTACCAGAAGTAGGCTCTACCAAACGCAATATGCTTCGCCCCAGGGTGGTTTTGCCACAACCCGATTCGCCCACCAAACCAAGCGTTTCGCCGGGGTAAACCTTTAAACTGATATCGTCGACTGCTTTTACATAGTTTTTGCGCTTGCCGAACAATCCCTTGTTGATGGGGTACCAGGTACAAAGATTTTGTACTTCGAGCAAGGGTTTTTGTTGGTATAGCTGTTCGCGCCTTTGCCTAATTTCTGCTTCGGTATAACTGTTGATTTCGAGCTGATGCTGCAGGGCGACATCCTTGTTTTCGTTTAGGAAATCGGCTACGGTAGGCAGCTTTTTGAGTCGTCGTTGCGGAGAAGGCCTGCAGGCCAATAAGCCTTTGGTGTAGGGGTGTTGCGGATTTTGGAACAGTTCCTTGGCAGGGCCCTGTTCAACGATATCGCCTTTGTACATCACCAAAAGTTCGTCGGCAATTTCGCTGATGACGCCCAAATCGTGCGAAATGAAGATGAGGCCCATGTTGCGCTCGGCTTTGAGGCGCAACAATAAATCGAGGATGGTTTTTTGTACGGTTACATCCAGGGCGGTAGTCGGCTCGTCGGCAATGAGCAGTTCCGGATTGCAGCTCAAGGCCATAGCAATCATCACGCGCTGTTTTTGTCCACCAGAAAGCTGGTGCGGATAGCTTTCGAAAATCTGTTCGGGTCTGGGTAACTGTACTTCCTTAAAAAGGGCGATGGTTTTATCTTTTGCCGTTTGCTTGTCTATTTTTTGATGGAGCATGATGGCTTCCTGCACCTGATAGCCACAAGTGAATACCGGATTGAGCGAAGTCATGGGCTCCTGAAAAATCATGGAGATTTTGTTGCCCCTGAAATTTCTGATTTCGTTATCGGAAAGGTTGAGCAGGCTGCTGTTTTCGAAATCTATTTCGCCGTTGATGTGCGTGTTTTTTGAATCGTGCAAGCGCATAATGGAGAAAGAGGTAACCGATTTACCGGAACCCGATTCGCCTACGATGCCCAATACTTTGCCCTTGTCGAGCTTAAAGCTGATTTTGTGCACGGCTTCGGTCCAGGTTTTGTCTTCCTGGCTATAAAATTCGATGGCGAGTTCCTTGACGTTTAGCATTAGCTTTTTTCGATTATAAGATTTTTGGAGCCAGTTTCTAAGCCACTGTGTTCGTCAAGATGAAAATGGCAGCTTGATGGGACATTGTCGTGAGCCAAAGTCAGCAATTGCTTTGCTAAAGAAATTAAACCAGCCCGATTTGCTTTAATAACGATTTCATTGTCAATGATTTCGGTTTCTATTTCAAATCCATCTTCCCAGATGCTTCGCAAGCCTTGTTCAGTGCTGTATTCGGGGATGTTTAGCTTTATTTCCATCTGCTTCACTAAGATAGTGTTTTTCATCCACGTTTTGTGATTATAATCCTTTCATTTAGCTCGAAATGTAGGTCTGTGCGCCACAGACCTTGGTGTTTTTTTACTTTTCGCCAAAGAATGTTTTCATCCACGGCTTGTGGCCCACAAATCGTTTTGCGATTATAGTCTTTTGGTTTAATTCGAAGTATAGGTCTGTGGGCCACAGACCTAGGTTGTTTATCAACTTTACTTGGGCAATGTTTTTCATCCACGGTTTGTGGCCTACAAATCGTTTTGCGATTATAATCTTTTGGTTTCGTTCGAAGTATAGGCCTGTGAGCCACAGACCTTGGTTGTTTATCAACTTTACTTGGGCAATGTTTTTCATCCACGGTTTGTGGCACACAAAATGTTTTGCGATTATAATCTTTTGGTTTAGTTCGAAGTATAGGTCTGTGGGCCACAGACCTTGGTTGTTTATCAACTTTGCCTGGACAATGTTTTTCATCCACGGCTTGTGGCCCACAAATCGTTTTGCGATTATAATCTTTTAGCGTAGTTCGAAGGCGGGTCTGTGGGCCACAGACCTCGGTTACTTATTTACTTCACCAAAGTAATGTTTTCTTCGGGAATTGCATTTAAGCCTTTCATCCACGGTTTGTGGCCCACAAACCGTTTTGAGATTATAATCTTTTAGCTTAGTTCGAAGGTGGGTCTGTGGGCCACAGGCCTTGGTTGTTTATCAACTTTACTTAGGCAATGTTCTTCATCCACGGTTTGTGGCCCACAAATCGTTTTGCGATTATAATCTTTTAGCTTAGTTCGAAGGTAGGTCTGTGGGCCACAGGCCTTGGTATTTTTCCCTGTGCGCCACAGACCTTGGTGTTTGTTTACTTCACCAAAGTAATATTTTCTTCGGGAATTGCATTCAAGCCTTTAAAGCGCAACAGGATTTGTGCCGTTGTAATGACATCCTTTTGGCAGTAGGTAACAATGCGTGGCAGGTCTTTTTCTTTGTAGTACACCTCTTTAACCATGCTGCCGTCCATATCGTCTTTAGGCGTCGGAATGTTGAATATGGTAGCCAGGAGGTTAAGCGAGGTGTAGTTTTTGTAATCGCCAAATTTCCATAGCTCCATGGTATCAATGTGGTTGACCTCCCAAGGTTTTTTGCCTGCGATTTGCAACTGTGGCGGAATAGTAATGCCGTTGATCAGCATGCGGCGACACAGGTAGGGGAAATCGAACTCTTTGCCATTGTGTGCACAGAGCAGCTGATCGGTTCCTTGTTCGCCCAGCAATTTGGCAAAACCGGTTAGGATTTCGACTTCATCATGCCCTGCAAAAGAGCTTACTCTAAAATACTGTTGCTTGTTTTGTGTGTGAAAAAAGCCAATGCTGATGCAAATGATCTTGCCAAATTCGGCCCAGATGCCGGCACGGTCGTAGAATTCGGCAGCTGTAAATTCGTCTTTGCGCTGCAGCCTGGTTTTGTGCTCCCAAAGCTCCTGCAGGGTTGGGGACATTTCATCAAAATGTTCACATTGGGGTACGGTTTCGATATCGATAACGAAAACCTTGTTTAAGTTAACTTCTTTTAACATGAGCGTATTGTTTTTGATAGGTTATACAAGTTAACAAAAAAAGCCGAAGCTTTTTGCTGTACAACAAACCCTTAAACAAAAAATCCTTCTCGGTTGGAGAAGGACTGCTGTATTTTTTAGGTGTAACCCAGAATTTTGAGTACTTGCTTGCTGTTTTGCTCTTCTCCAAATACCTCGAAGTTGAAAGTTTCGTCTCTGTTGCGCCTGATAATCACGTGCTTCGGACTTGGCAACAGGCAGTGGTGTATACCGCCATAACCGCTCAATACCTCTTGGTAGGCACCCGTGTTAAAGAAACCCAGGTATTGCACCTTACGGGTTTTTGGCATAAACACACTGTTCATATGCGCTTCCTGGTTGTAGTAATCCTGACCGTCGCAGGTAATGCCTCCCAAGTTTACACGCTCATATTCTGCATCCCAATTGTTAATAGGCAATAGGATATATTTTTGATTCAAGGCCCAAACATCTGGCAGGTTGGTGATGAAAGAACCATCCAGCATCAGCCATTTTTCGCGGTCGTTTTGTTGTTTACGGCCCAATACCTTGTATAAAATGCCCGAAGCCTCGGCTACGGTGTATTTGCCAAATTCGGTAATAATATCTGGTTCCATCACCTCGTGCTCAGAGCAGATTTCCTTGATCCGTTTAACGATTTCGTTGACCATGTATTCGTAGTCGAAATCGAATACCAAACTGTCTTTGAACGGCATTCCGCCACCAATATCGAGGGTATCGAGATCAGGATTGATTTTCTTGAACTTACAATACAAGGTCACGTATTTCTCCAGTTCGTTCCAGTAGTACGGCGAATCGGTAATGCCAGAGTTGATGAAGAAATGGAGCAGCTTTACCTTAAAGTTAGGGTTGGTCGATATCTTGTTGTTGTAAAAATCGATTACATCTTCCAAACGAACGCCCAAACGCGAAGTATAGAACTGCGAATCAGGCTGTTCTTCGGCTGCGATACGGATGCCCAGGTTGCAAGGCGTATCCATTTCTACCTCGTCATCGTACAGGTTGAATTCTTCCTTGTTATCGAGTACCGGAATAATGTTTTTATAGCCGTCGTGCAGCATATCGATGATGTACTGCTTATACTGGTAGGTTTTAAAACCGTTGCAGATTACCGTAATGCTCTTGTCGAGCACGCCTTTTTTCTCCAATGCATCGATCATCGGCATGTCGAAAGCAGAAGAGGTTTCCAAGTGGATGCCGTTTTTGAGGGCTTCTTCTACAATGTGCCTAAAATGCGAGCTTTTGGTGCAATAACAGTATTTGTAATCGCCACGATAGTTGTTCTTGATAATAGCCGTCTGGAACAACAGTTTGGCCTGTTGTATCTTCTTGCTTACCATGGGCAAATAAGTGAAACGCAATGGCGTGCCATAGGTTTCTATCATTTCCATTAAATTTAGATCGTGAAAGTATAGCTCATCGTCTATAACGCTGTAGCCTTCTTGCGGGAAGCCTACGCTCAGATCAAGAAATTCGGAATAACTCTGCATTTATTTACGTTAAATAATTTTTGCAAAAATGTAATTTTAAATTGAGAATTATCCGTTAAAAACAAATTTTTTATGCTGCGAAGCAGTCATTAGTTCTAGGGTTCATAGCTCATTAGTTCATTGTTTGGATGGTTCATCAGGTTAATGGCCACTAACTCATTTGGCCATGTGAAGATTATTACATCAAATTGGAAACAGAGCTATGGCTAAGAAAGGGGGGTAATTGGCACGAATTAATTGGATATGCCTTAGATTTCGCAGGTGTATTTGGCGATTTTACCGCTTTAAGGCACCTTCCTTAAAATAGGACGAATTGAGTGGAATGGAGCTGATATCGCGCGCCAAAACAACAATTTCAGCAGGGTTTTCTACGCCTTCTTTTGCGCTGAAACTGATTTTGTATTGCTGGTATTGGTTGGTGTCGAGCAAAACCGTTTTCACAATGATGCCAATCTTTTTGCCCAGGTTAGGCAATTCTTCTTTCAACGGTACGCGTTCTACGTTTTTGATCACCACATCGAGTTGCGAAACCACCGAATCTTTTTTGTTGAATTTACTTCCCTTTAACTGTACATTTTCGTTCTCCATCAGGATATCCTTCAGCTCAAAGCTCAAAACCTGGTTGGCATGCTGAATGAGGACGGGCGGATTGTCGACAGACGTTTGATTGGTCGAGGTACAAGCGTGTAGCAACAGACAAGTAAACAACAAAGATAAGAGAACGCGTGTATTCATGGTTTAAGGTTTAGTTGGCAAATGGACTTCAGCCAGCATGCATCGGGCACTGCCACCACCATTGGTTTCGATGGTGTATAGCGGGGCATAAACCAGGCTGCAATATTTTTCCAAAGCGCTTATTTGGTTTGGGTTAAGCGAGCGGTAAGCTTGTTCCGACATCACCAGCAAACTTTCGCCTTCCTTATTGCTTACTTGCAGCATATTACCGGCGAAATGGTTCATTTGGTCGAAAGTAATGGAAACGATTTCCTTGCCACTTTGGCTCAAACTGCCTCTTACCAAGGCCTGTTCGGTTGCATCAGGGATGGAATCGAAGCAAACCACGGCAAATTTATCGCCAATGCACATCATCACATTGGTATGGTAAATAGGGTAGCCGGTCGAATCGACGGCGTTGAAAACAATAGCCTGATAGCCGGTTTTTTCGCAAAAATCGTCCAATACTTCTTGGTTAGTTCTGAGCGATAGGCAGGCGTAAGCAATTTTGTGGTCGCGGTCGAGCACCAAACTGCCGGTACCTTCCAAAAACTGGTCACTATTTTCGTAAGTGCTCAGGTCGGTAATTTTGCTGATGCCGAATGTTTTGCCCAGGCTTTCGATAATATCTGATCGGCGTTCGGCCCTGCGGTTAACCGAAAACATAGGGTAGAGGATCACCTCGCCATTGTGGTGAAACGAAATCCAGTTATTGGGAAAGATCGAGTCGGGGGTTTCGGGTTGCAAAGTATCGTTAATTACCGTTACTTCTACGCCGTTGGCACGCAATAAGGCTACAAAGCCATCAAATTCCTGCAATGCTTTTTGCTGCACATCGCTGGCCGAATTGGCTTGCTGAAACTTGTTGTTTCCGGCCGTCTGTTCGTTAAACTTGAAATCGACAGGGCGGATCATCAAAATATGATTGGTTGTTTGCATCTTTATTTTATTTATTCATTGAGGGTACACTTGCGAAGTTTTTAAAACTTCGCAAGTGTTTTTCAAAGGTTAATTCATTGTTGAATTGCTCCATTGTTAAACTGCTGGATTGAACGTTTCAACTTTACAACGTTTCAACTTCCCAACCCCTAGCTCAAATCATCTCTCAAAATTGGCAGACTCATGCAGTGGAAACCGCCACGGGCCCTCGAAAGTTCTGCCGATGGCATCAGGATCAGGGTATCGGTTAGGGTATCGGCATTGGCTTGGCCACTTTCCAAATCCTGGATCAGGTCTTGCACCTTAACCACTTTAAAGCCGTTAGCCTCAAAGGCCTCTACCGTTTTGTCGTTGCGGTCGTAGCCCAAAACTACGCCTTCCTTAATGGCCAAGAGGTTACACGAATCAGTCCATTGCTCTCTCGAATCGTATGGGAAGGTATTGTTGCCGCTGTAAATGATTTTGGTAGGTTCGGTGCAACCCAAATCATTTTGACTGATGTCGTTAAGCAAAGCCTCTACGTGTTCGAAATATTTAGGCTCGCCAGGTTTGTTTTTATTGAACTGTATGGCTGTAGTAGCCTCCAATCTTTCAGGTTCCTTTAAGAAATTGATCGGTTCCGAAGCGTTGTATTTTGGCGAATGGGCAATCGAGTTGAGGATTACCCAGGTATTGCGCTTCACTTGTGTAAAAACAGTGTCTAAGTGCATGTAATCGCGTTTGCTCGGAATTTTAACTACGGTAACTTTCTCTACCACATCTTGTTCGAACAAGAGTTTGATGGCTTCGTTGGCACCTTCTTCAGAGGTTCTTTCGCTGCAGCCAATCAGCACGTGGTTGGGACTAACCATCATCACATCGCCACCTTCTAGCGTGGTGCGGTAATGGGTTTCTTCGCCTGGCCTTAAAAAATGCTGGGTAGGATCTGGTATTTCGATGATGTTGTTCTGGTATTCGGCAAAATACGGATGGTTAAAGAAAATATAACGCATCAGCAGGGTTTCGCGTACGCGGGCTTTCTTGGCCGGTTTGTTCAATAAGATATGCTTGTTGATGGTAGTGCCTACATCGCGGGTAAAAATAAGGTTGGGAATAGGCGCAAAAATCATCGTATCGTCGGCCAAAGTTCCCGAAATAAAAATCTCGGCCAGTTCTTGCGGTGCGGTATCAACCAATTTGAGCTGTAGTTTATAGGTACATCCCTCGATGGCCGCTACGGCTGCCACCAGTTTCTTTCTGATCGATTCGTTTTCCAAGATCTCTGCCAGCAGGTTTTGTACTTCTACAACCGCCTGCGAATTGTGGAACTGTGGGTCGTTGGGCTTGAAGAAAGCCCGGTTGGCCTCTTCAGAATCGATATGTGCCAATTTGCCCTTGATTTTTTCGGGATCGAGGAAATACATCAGCAGCTTTACATAATAGTCGTATTCGCCTTTGCGGATGGTATCGAGGTGTACAATGTCTTCAAATAGCCAATCTTGCGCCTTTGAAGGAACTACCTTGCCTAAACCGCTATCCGGACTATGGATCAGCAATTTACGTAGCCTACCGATTTCTGTATTTACCTTTACCTTGAAATTTTCGTTCTGTGCGCTCATATTTTGGTCTGTATAATGCAAAGCTATCAGATTTTTTGATAAAGAAAAGTCACAAGAGCTGAGGCGAGGCCAATTGGTTGAGGCCTAGGGTACTTGCTAGGGCTTGGCCAAAAAATCCAATACGGTTTGAGTAAACAAGGCCGGGTTTTCTTCGGGAACGAAATGCGTCTGCCCCTTTAAAATCAGCACTTGGGCATTTGGAATGCTCCTGCCGATCAACTGGGTATGCGGTTCTAAAATCAGGTCTTTTTCGCCGGCTAAGATCAGGGTCTTGGCGCTGATGGTTTTTAGGCTGGCCGGATCTATTTGTGGTTCGGTTAAAATCATTTGCAACAAACGAATGGTGACTTGGTCTTGTGGCTCGTTTTTGGCCTGTAGTTTAGCCAGGTCTTTTTTGGCCTGGTTTAAAATCTTTGTGCTCACCGCTTCTTCGCTGGGATTGAGGTTGGCGCCAAGTGCCACCAGTTTTTTTACATAATTGGGATGTTTCATGGCTAAGATCAGCCCGGTATTGCCACCATCGCTCCAGCCCACCACATTTACCTGTTTCAGTTTCAGGGTGTCGAGCAGGGTTTTCATGTCGTCGGCAAACTGGTTGTAAGAGAAACTGCTGCTTTGGGTATCCGTGCTTTTGCCTTGGCCACGGGTATCAACGGCTATGACTTGGTAGTGTTTGGCCAATTCTGGAATTTGCGCTTTAAATGAGGCAATAGAACCGCCATTGCCGTGCAACAGGAGCAAGGGTTCGCCCTGACCGTAGATTTCGTAATAGATTTTGCATCCCTGGCTATTGACGTATTGGCCACGACTGCTGTTTTGCCCATAGCGCTCAATGATTTTTCCCCCAGTAGCTGCAATGTGAATATAGCTGAGGTAACGCGGATCTTGGGTTTTTTCGAGGCTGATGCTGAGGCCTGTTTTGGTTTTGAGCGATTCGGTGCCCTTGTAATCTTTCAGCGGATTGGTTGCTTGTTCGAAATCGCCATTTGGCACTTCTATTTTGGTCCAGACGCCAGGTGCCGTTTCGATTTCGAGGCCGAAATTATCGTAATAAAAATTGCCATTGCCTTTGGTATTGATGTAAAGCCACATTTTTTGGGCATTGGGGTCTATCGTACCTTGGAGTTCGTAGTGATGCCAAGTGGTGTCGTTTTTGGCGGGCAGGCTGCCTTTGCCGGTATGGTTGATGAAATCGTAATCGCTTTTGCCCACCTGCAACATAAAGAAGCTGGCTTGTCCGGTTACATCGCTAGGCTGGTTCTTAATATCGACACTGGCTTTAAAGGCTTTGTTGACGAATTTTTTAACCGGTATTTCCTTAACCAGGTTAACATCAACAGTGGTATTGACTTGAGCAAATAGTGGAAGACCAAAAAATGATAGGCAGGCAATGAGCAATAGTTTTTTGTGGTTCATGGGGGTTATGTTATGGATTTTATTGCTGTATAGACAATGGATTTTTTAAAATGATGATGACATTTCTGCTTGTTGCAAGCTAATGTACGAAATAATTCGTAAATAAATAATCTCTTTTGCGGGTCGATTTGGTCTTGGGCTCTTTCAGCTTTACGCTTTATTCGCTATTTTTGGGCATGAATTTTATCATTACCGAAACGCTGAAGGCCATTAAGGAACTTTATAACGAGGAAGTTGCCGAAAGCGTAATCAACCTGCAAGAAACACGTAAGGAATTTGAAGGACAAGTAACCATTGTTGTTTTTCCGATTGTTCGATTCTCGAAGCAATCGCCCGAAGAAACCGCTAAGGCCATTGGCAATTATTTGGTAGAACGGGTAGAGGTGGTAAGCGGTTTTAATGTGGTAAAAGGATTTCTGAACCTGAGCATTGCCGATAGCTATTGGCTTAATTTGCTGAACAATGATTTGTTGAGCGCCGATTTTGGACAGATCAAGCCGAACGGTAAAAAGGTAATGGTCGAATATTCGTCGCCAAACACCAACAAACCTTTGCATTTGGGCCATGTGCGCAACAATCTGTTGGGCTATTCGGTAGCCGAATTGCTAGGCGCTGCAGGTTACGACGTAATTAAGGTAAACTTGGTTAACGATAGGGGCATCCATATCTGCAAATCGATGTTGGCCTGGCAAAAATGGGGCAATGGCGAAACACCTGAGAGCTCGGGCTTAAAAGGCGATCACTTGGTAGGCAAATATTATGTAGTATTTGATAAGGAGTACAAGAAGGAAATCGAAGCCTTGGTGGCTCAGGGACAAACTGAAGACGAAGCCAAGAAAAATGCACCGTTGATTAAGGAAGCGCAACAAATGCTGTTGGCCTGGGAGGCTGGCGACGAAGCGGTCATTGCACTTTGGAAAAAAATGAACGGCTGGGTTTACGATGGCTTTGCCGTCACCTACAAAAAGCTCGGCGTAGATTTTGACAAATATTATTACGAAAGCAATACTTACCTGTTGGGCAAAGACACGGTTGAAGAAGGCTTGGCCAAAGGCGTTTTCTTTAAGAAGGAAGATGGCTCGGTTTGGATAGACCTGACTGCCGAAGGCCTTGACCAAAAACTGGTGCTGCGTGCCGATGGTACCTCAGTGTACATTACCCAAGATTTGGGTACGGCCCAAATGAAATACGACGATTTCCACATGGACGAGTCGATTTATGTGGTAGGCAACGAACAGGATTACCATTTTAAGGTGTTGTTTCTCATTTTAGAGAAATTGGGCAAGAGCTGGGCCAAAGGCCTGCATCATCTGTCGTACGGCATGGTTGATTTGCCAAGTGGCAAAATGAAGAGCAGGGAGGGTACGGTGGTAGATGCCGACGACCTGATTGCAGAAATGATTGATACTGCTCGAGAAAAAACCGAAACCTTGGGCAAAACCAATGATTTTACCGAGGAGGAAAAAACAAAGCTTTACAGTCAAATCGGCTTAGGTGCTTTGAAATATTTTCTGCTGAAAGTGGAACCTAAAAAACGCCTGTTGTTCGATCCATCAGAATCGATTGATTTTCAGGGCAACACGGGGCCTTTTATCCAATATACCCATGCCAGGATCAAATCGCTGTTAAGCAAAGCGAATTACCAATTAACGGCTGACAGTTCGTTGTATAGCGTTGATTTGGCGCCTACCGAATTGGAAATGATCATGTTGCTGGCCAAATATCCTGAAGAATTGGTGAATGCGGCCAAGGCTTATAGTCCGGCGTTTATGGCCAACTACCTTTACGAAGTGGCCAAATTGTTCAACAAGTTCTATCACGAAACGCCGCCAATTGTAAGGGAAGAGAACCAATTGCTGAAACAACATCGCTTGAATATCTGCAAACTTACCGCCGATGTGCTTAAAAACGGTACGCAACTCTTGGGAATCCAGGTGCCGGAAAGGATGTAATTCATTGGTTCATTTGTTCACTGGTTCATTCGTCATTAGCTTATTGGAAACCGAAAACCGCCAACTTAAAATTGAGAAATGGCTCAAGAATTAGTGCTCCTTTGTTTGGCTGCTTTTGCGGCTGGTTTTATCGATGCCATTGTAGGTGGGGGTGGCCTGTTGCAAACGCCCGCTATTCTGCTTGTTTTGCCACATTACCCGGTAGCTACTTTGTTGGGTACCACCAAAATCCCTTCGTTGGCAGGTACCAGTATTGCGGCCTATAAATACAGCAGGCAGGTCAAGTTTAACCTCAAAGTATTGGTGGCTTGTGCGTCGATGGCATTTTTGGCCGCCTTGTTGGGCGCCTATTCGGTAAGTATGATCAACAACCAGGTGATTAAGCCTGTTATTTTGGTGGTGCTTATTGGTGTAGCCGTTTATACTTATTTCAACAAACAGTTCGGTATCCAGAAGCATAAGAACCATTCGGCTGCTAAACAAGTGGCTTTGGCGGCAACATTCGGATTGGTTATTGGCTTTTATGATGGGTTAATCGGTCCGGGAACGGGTTCTTTTCTGATTTTGGTGTTCATCGCCGTGCTGGGTTTCGATTTTATTGGGGCCAGTGCCCATGCCAAGATGGTTAACCTGGCTACTAACCTGACGGCTATTCTCTATTTCAGTTCTACGGGCCATATTTTGTTCCAATATGCTTTGCCTATGGCCGTTTTTAATATTGCCGGTGCATTTTTTGGTGCGAGGCTGGCCTTGCTCAAAGGCAATAAGTTTGTGCGTATATTTTTTTTGATTGTGGTATTTGGAACGATATTGAAGTTTGCTTTCGAGTTGCTGAAACGGTAGCTTGTTTGTTAAAAAGGTGACCACCTTAGACCCCTAAGTTAGCCTAAGAGTGGTTTCCAATTGTGAACTGCACACTGCCAACTGGAAACTTCTTTTGTGGAATTAACCACCTGAGGTACCTAAGTTCGCCTAAGAGTGGTGTGTTGACTATGTGGTGTTCAATTGCAAACTGCTGACGGAGAACTGCCAACTGAAAACTGTCAACTATTCTTTATCGATCACGCCAGATTTAGTGTGTACAAGGCTCTTTTTCCTGAATTTGGGAAAGCTCATCGGGCTTTTGCTCGGTCTTTCGTCGCCTAATAGAACACCCCATTGCTTAAACGATTCGGTACGGTCGAAAATGATTTTGAGTACCGCAATGATGGGCAGGGAGAGGAACATGCCGGAGACTCCTGCTATGGCACCGCCAATGAGTACGCCCAAAATAGAAAACAAGGCATTTATTTTTACCTTAGAGCCCACAATACGTGGCATCAGGATGTTGTTGTCTAAAAACTGAACGGCTGCAATGACGCCCAGCACAGTTAATACCGGCCAAAGTTCGGTCGATGAAGTCAGCGTAAGCAAGACGCCAATCACGTTGCCGATTAAGGCTCCTACATAGGGGATAAGGTTCAAAATGGCAAAAATAACCCCGATAAGCAGGGCGTGTTTAATGCCGAAAAGCATGAGCAAACCACCCAAAAGTATCGTCATGTAGGTAATTTGGATGAGCAATCCCACTAGATAGCTTTTAATGATCGATTCGGTTTCGAAAACCACTTCCTTCACTTTGGGATGGTCGTGTGTTTTGAACCACATAAAAGTGAAGCGCAATAAAATGTCTTTATAGAACAAAATGAGGTAAATGTAAATCGGCAAGAGACCCACAAATACAAAAACGCCACTTAGGGTCACGGCAGCGCCACTGGCCGCACGACCACCCATGGCCAGTAGGTCGTCGCTTTTTGTTTTGATGAAATCTTCCTGCTTGGTGATTTCAACCCCAGAAATTTCTTTGATCCATTCTTTGAGCGATTGTAGGTGATTGGCTACGTTTTGCTTGATCTGCGGAAAATCGTCGACCAAAATGCCAATCTGTGCCGAAAAGAACCAGACGATTCCCGCAATGAAAATCAGCACAAAAAGAATGGGCAGGATAATGGAAATGGATTCGGGTATTTTATGCCTCCTTAAAAAGCGATAGATAGGCAGGAGCATAATGCTGATGAAAAATGCCATGATAACCGGCATAATGATGTCGCGACCCAAAATCAGGATGGCGGCAACGAGCATTACGCCTAATAGTTCAATAGATCGCCTTACGGTTAGTGGTAGTTCCTTCATAAATAGCTGTTGTGTTTCCCCTAGTGTAACACGAATATAGCAAATTTGTTTGCGCCTTGGGTTCATTAGTTCATTGGCTCATTGGTTCATTAGTTCATTGGTTCGCTTGGCATTGGTAGTTGGAAATGTTGATTGATATTCTTCCTTCCTCCTCAAAACCTTCCGCCTTTTACCTTTCTTTGGTCTTTAATTTGCCTATCTTTGCATTCTTCCATTCACACGCATGAGCTACACTACAGATACCATTATTGCTTTGTCTACGCCTCCCGGAAGTGGCGCCATTGGCGTTATCCGTTTGTCGGGGCCAGATGCCGTTAACCTAACCAACCAGGTTTTTAAGGGTAAGGATTTGACCCAACAGGCTACGCATACCTTGCATTTTGGACTGATTAAGGATGGCGACAGCATCATCGACGAAGTAGTGGTAGGCCTGTACATTGCCCCCAAATCGTATACCAAAGAAAATGTGGTGGAGATTTCGTGTCATGGTTCCAATTACATTATTCAGCAGATTTTGAATTTGTTGATCAGGAAAGGGGCGAGGGCAGCCAAGCCGGGCGAGTTTACCTTGCGCGCCTTTTTAAACGGTGCTTTCGATTTGAGTCAGGCAGAGGCTGTAGCCGATTTGATTGCCTCTGACAGCAAAGCTTCGCACGATGTGGCCCTGCAACAGATGCGTGGTGGTTTTGCCAACGAATTGAAGGATTTGCGCGAACAGCTGATCCATTTTGCCTCGATGATTGAACTGGAACTCGATTTTGCGGAAGAAGATGTGGAGTTTGCCAACCGTGAGCAATTGCGTAGTCTGATTATGCAGATCAACAAGGTTTTGTATCGTTTGATTGCCTCTTTCGAGATGGGCAATGTATTGAAGAATGGTGTGCCTATTGTAATTGCCGGTAGACCAAACGTGGGTAAATCTACTTTGCTCAATGCCTTGCTGAACGAAGAAAGGGCCATTGTGTCTGACATTGCCGGTACCACCCGCGATACGATTGAAGACGAGCTGAACATTGAGGGCGTGATTTTCCGCTTTATTGATACGGCAGGCATCCGCGATACGGCCGATGTGATTGAAGCCAAAGGTGTGGAACGTACCTTGGAGCGTATGAAACAGGCCAAGCTGATTATTTATATGGTTGATGCTTTGCAAAGTCCCGAAGAACTGGAAGTGCAATTGGCTGAACTTAAACAGTTGGGTATTCCTTACTTGGCGCTTATCAATAAGGCCGATTTGCTGACACCTGAAAAGCGTGAAGCTTTTGAGCAACAGGAAGTCCTGTTTTTAACGGCCAAAGAGCGCGTGGGTATAGACGAACTGAAGCAACAATTATTGGCCAAAGTTAACCTGCATCACATCAATACCAGCGAAACCTTGGTGAGTAACATCCGCCATGTAGAAGCCCTTAAAAACACCGAAACCGCCCTACAGCGCGTACTGCAGAACATTGACAATCCCGTTACCTCCGATTTCTTAGCCATGGATATTAAGCAGGCCCTGCATTACCTCGGCGAAATTACCGGTACGGTTACTACCGATGATTTGCTGGAGAATATTTTTAGTAAGTTTTGTATCGGGAAGTAGTTGGATTGTGAAAAGTTTAGTTACCTATATTGTCTAATAGTGTCTCTAGCAATTTCGACAATTTTATCTGCTAATGATTGTGGCTCTAAAACCTTAACCTGCTTTCCATATCCTAAAATGATTCCAACTAATTCAAAGTTAACAATTAGATTAAGTTCGATCGTAAGCCCACTGTTATTATCGCTAATAATTTTCTGTGAATGATGTAGGCTTTGAGTTTTTATATATTTTCCTTCATTGTAAGTAAATTTTAAAATAACTTTTTTAACGATTTCTTCTTCTAAATTAATGCCAATACAATGAGTAAGATATTGCTTAATATCGATTTTTGTGTTTTTTATGTAAATATCGACTGCTTCCTCAAGTTCTTTAATTCTGTCAAAAGCATAAGTTCTAATTTCCTGTTTCCGATCATTCAAAGCAATTACATACCATCTGTTTCTATATTCTTTAATAAAATAAGGATGAATGATATGAACATCAGCGGTTTTGCTTTCAAATTTTTGGTAAGTTAATTTTAATGCTTTTTTGTTTTGAATAGCATTGATTATAGTGTCCATAAACTGTAAGCCAACAGAAACTGGTGTCTTTTCAAACTCTATAAAATCTAGAATACTCTCATGATTACTTTGTTTTGCTCTATTTACAACTCTGATTATCTTATCGATTGTTGTTGTAAATTCATTCATGAGAGGTATATATTGATATTGCTTTAGTGTTGTTGCCGCAATCTCTAACTTTTTAATGTCAGTTTCTGTAAGAGGGAGTTTGTCTATCGAATAATCTAGGTCACTATAGTAGTATCCCTTATTTGTTTTACAGAACTTAATGGGCGCAAAATATTTTAATTGTTGCGAATGTCGCATTAAACTTATGTCGTAATCCAAGGTTCGTTCACTTATATCTATATCAATTTCTGAGATTTTTTCTATCAGCTTTTTTTTCTGCCAATAGCCACCATTCGAAAGACAGCTATTAATTACCTTAATTCTTGAGATTTGTTGTTTGTTTTGAGACATTAATTTAGAGTTTAATTAGGAAGTTAAATAAAAAAAATTACGACGCAAACTGGTTGCGTCATTCAGTTCTATTTTAGCTTTTAATAATTAATAAATTTTAAATAAATGGAAACATTAAGAATTGAAACGGCAAAGCCGAACTTTATGGAGGACATTGAGTCATTGGACTTCTCAATGTTAAAATTAAAACTTCAAGACAAAGATGAAGGACAAGGTTGGACAATAGTTCAATGTAATGATGCAGAGTATCAATACAAAAGATTTTTGGCTCTTAAACGTATGTATCCAGATAAAGATATTGTGCCAAATGGAGCAATAGATAAATTTTGGCATCAACATATTCTAGATACTGTCCAATATGCAGAAGATTGCGAGCAAATATTCGGATATTTCCTGCATCATTTTCCATATTTTGGAATGAATGGAACGCAAGATGCTCAAAACTTAACTGACGCTTTTGAGGAAACTAAAGATTTGTATTATAAATATTTTGGAGAAGAATATGTTGGAATGGCTAAAAGATGTACTGCACCTAAATGCAGGACACAGTGCAAACCAATGAAGTGCAAATAACTTTAAGTCTAACATCATATCAAATTTTATGAATTTTAACGACTGCCCCTTTGAATAAGAGGGGCTTTATTTTTGAATGAATATTAAAACTCATATCACGCCTTTACAAAAGAATAACGGCCATCTATATTTAAAATCAAACGATTTGTTAAAGGCGCATTTAGCAATTTATCTCTTATAACTGCCACTTAAATTTGCAACAAGTTAAGGTGTAGCTTAATTTTGGTTGAGCTAATTCCTATAAAATACACCCAAAAATAAATATATCAATCCCAAAACGAACAGCCTTTAGCGCCAATGTACAGCCCTTTTGCACAAGCCTTTTTCCATGGTACCAAGGCCGATCTTAAAATTGGCGATTACATTGGTCCAGGCTTTCAATGCAACTATGCCGATAGGAAACTAAGCCATGTGTATGTCGCAGATACGCTAATAGCTGCTATTTGGGGTGAAGAACAGGCCCAAGACAATGAAAACGAAATTAACAATTTTTATATGTTGGTACTGTGGTATTTAATGTTAAACCATGTTTTAAACAGTTTGGTGTGCGATTAATATACCTTACCCTGACTAAACTACGAGTTTTAATGATTAGCTTTCTCGTTTCATTTCATGATGCAGGCATACCACTCCGGAACTGAACACTTGAGTTTTTACGAGGTTAAGTTGTTGCTTTGCTTGGACGTCTGCAAAAACAGGAATGCCTTCGCTCAGTAGTACCGGATTAACGAACAGCCAGCATTCATCAATAAGGTTTTCTTTAAGCAAAGCATGGGCTGTACTTGGACTTCCGAATAAAAGGATTTCTCCGGTTGTTTCTTGTTTGATTTTGCGGAGTTCTTCCGGATAATTCGCTCCGATGACGGTTGTGTTAGTGAATTTTGTCTGGTCTAAGGTATTTGACAGCACTATTTTGTGCGCAGTTTTGTACCAAGCAGCATGTTCGATGTCGTGTTTGCTTGCGCCTGGCTTGTCGGCAGCGGTAGGCCAGTAGCTTTCCATCATCTCAAAGGTGATTCGACCGTATAATGCGGTATTTGTTGCGGCAATCCTCGTTGCTACATAGTCGAAAATTTCCTGGTCTACATGGATCCAGTTCATTTCGCCCTTGGGGCCTGCTGCAAAGCCATCGAGTGAGCAATGCATGAATAGTACAATCTTTCCCATTTTTTTCTACTTACTTTGTGTTCAATACAAATCTCGGATATTTGTAGCGGATTTGGTTGGTTTAAAAAGACAAATCTTGGGTGCATTCAGGACAAATGCGTTGGTTGCAGAATCCAAGATGTTTGCGTTATGTATATTTTACAATTGGATAATTTTTTGATAGCTAAGAAACGACTCGCAATCCATACCTTATTATAAATTTGCGAGATGTTGTTGCAGGCGGTAACTTTATCTTAAGCTAATCCCTAAAAAATGCACCAATCCCAAAACGAACAGCCTTTAGCGCCGATGCACAGCCCTTTTGCACAAACCTTTTTCCATGGTACCAAGGCCGATCTTAAAATTGGCGATTACATCAGTCCGGGCTTTCAATGCAACTATGCCGATAGGAAGCTAAGCCATGTGTATGTGGCGGCTACGCTTACGGCCGCCATTTGGGGTGCAGAATTGGCCCAAGGCGATGGCAAACAACGAATATACTTGGTAGAGGCCACCGGCGAAATTGAAGACGACCCCAACGTAACCGATAAAAAGTTTCCAGGAAATCCGACGAGGTCTTATCGCTCGGTGCATCCTTTTAGGGTAATAGGCGAGGTGGCTAGCTGGGTTGCGCATACGCCAGAACAGGTTAAGGCCATGCAAGATGGTCTCGAAAAGCTAAGGGAGCAAGGACTAAACCATATTATTGATTGACGGACGGCCTTACATAGCCAATTAATTAGCAGAAAATTTTGAGGCATTGCGTTTCAACAAAATGTGACCGTATAAATCTACGGGCAGCTCGTTGTAGGTCATAAAATCGTTATTGATTAATCCTGCGTTAAGCCAAAGTTATAAGCAATGTAAGCCCTTGGGCACCTGTAACTCCTTTATTTTTAAAATATTGTCCTGTTTTATAAAACAGGACAAAATGCTGCATGTCAAGTGCTTTTTTGTTTCGTAGTTTTGTTTGCAACAGTTAGGATGTAACTGTTGCAAACAAGCTAAATATGCTCGATCTGAAACGCTCCACTCTCACACTTTACTTTTCTTTTTCGGTTCTACGGATCTCGCATGCCATTTCTTCTGTAAAAGGCGTTCAACCTATTTTTTGTTGACCAAAGTCCAGGGAAATAGCTTGTTGGCTATTACATCATGAAAATGTAGAACAACAATTATGAAAAAGAATCTTACCCTATTTCTTTTATTGCTTTTGCTTTGCTTAAACTCAAGAGCGCAGACTACCCAAACATTTAACTATACCGGCAGCCAGCAAACATTTGTGGTGCCCGGCTGTGTATCAGAAATTACCATTACCGTTTATGGCGGCAAGGGCGCAAACGGTGGAGGCTCCTCTGTAGGCGCCCAAGGCGGCGCTGGTGGTTTTGGCGCAAAGGTAAAAGGCACTTTTTCGGTTACACCAGGCCAAACCTTTTCGCTTTACGTAGGTGGAGCAGCCAATGGTGCCAGTGGTGGCTACAACGGCGGTGGTAGCGGCAATACAGGTGGCCAGGGTGGCGGTGCCGGTGGTGGCGCCAGCGATGTAAGGCTAAATGGTGTTGATCCGTCTAACAGGATTATTGTAGCAGGCGGTGGTGGTGGCGGTGGTAACGCCGGCTGTCATCAAGGCAGTTTCAATGGCGGCAATGGTGGTGCCGGTGGTTTGGCGGGTTCAAATGGAGTTGATGCAACCAACGGTGGCGGTGGTGGCGGCGGCGGCGGTATAGTTGGTGGCCTACAGGCGGGTGGTGTACATAGCGAAGTAGGATGCCATGCGGGATATGTGGGTATTGATGGATCCACTGGTTCAGGAGCAATTGGTGGTGCCGGTGGTTTGGGCAGCGGTGGCTTAAATCTATGCTCTTCGATTGGATTAAGCGGGATTGGCGGCGGTGGCGGCGGCGGCGGTTACCTAGGTGGTGGCGGTGGTGCTGGTGGTTCTGGTAGTACGCCATCCTGTCAAACGTTGGCCTCTGGCGGCGGTGGCGGCGGTGCTGGTGGTTCTAACTACCTCGATGCCGCATTTACCAATACATCAACCGAAATTTCTACTTTTACAGATGGATTAATCGAAATTACTTATACCGTAAATACTCCGGCACCTTTGCCTGCAGGATCAACGGCACAAAATATTTATGTATCGGGCACATTGGCCGATTTACAAGTTACCGGAACCAATCTCAAATGGTATGATGCATCGGCAGCGGGCAACCTCTTGCCTTCAACTACTGCACTGGTTAACGGCACTACCTATTACGTTACACAAACTATTGGCAATTGCGAAAGCGCCTCTCGTTTGGCCGTAACGGTAACTATTTTGCCTAATCCGGTTGTTTCCATTTCCAGGTTAAATACATCGCCTACCAATGCGGCTTCGGTTAATTATCGCGTGGTATTTACAGCGCCTGTAACAGGGGTAGACGCAAGCGACTTTACTTTGGTTTCAACGGGCGTTACTGGTGCAAGTATAGGTACGCCCACGGGCACCGGAACTACCTGGGATGTCCCTATAACGGGCATCGTTGGAGAGGGTAGCCTAAGACTTGATTTTACCAATATTGCTGGGGTAGTGCCCAATGCGCAAGCGGTTTTTACCAGTGGAGAGGTGTACAGCATCGATCGCATTGCTCCGGTTTTGCCAACAGGTTTGGTGGCCACAAAAGGCAATCAGCAAAACGTACTGAACTGGAATGCCAATATAGAAAGCGATTTGGCATCGTATAAGGTATATGGCGGTACATCGGCCAGTCCAACTACCTTGCTTCAAACCATAGCTTCTGGAACTACTAGTTATACGCATACGGGTTTAACCAATGGAACAACTTATTATTACCGTATTACAGCGCTTGATGCCTTGGGTAACGAAAGTACTGCAACTGCCGATGTATCGGCTACGCCTCAGGCGCCACAAACCATTACTTTTGCGGCTACTGCTCAAGCCAATTATGGCGATGCTGATTTTGATTTGGGTGCAGTAGCTACTTCTGGATTGCAGGTTGTCTATACCACCAGCGATGCCAATGTGGCTACGATAGTGGTTGGTAAGCTCCATATTGTAGGAGCCGGAACGGTGAGCGTTTATGCCAATCAGCCAGGAAACAATGCTTTTACTGCGGCGGTTCAGCAAACACAGACCCTTACCATTAACAAGGCAACCCTGACTTACAATGCCACGGCAAGCAGCAAAGCGTTTGGTGCCGTCAATCCGGCATTTACAGGCACGGTAACCGGCTTTAAATATGGCGAGAGTCAAGGTACCGCTACAACAGGTACTTTGACTTTTGGCAGCACGGCTACAACGCTGAGTCCGGCAGGTAGCTATCCAATTACGGGTAGCGGATTGAGTGCGGCAAATTACCTATTGGTTCAGGCCGCAGGCAATAGCAGTGCTTTTACCATTAACAAGAAAGCCATTACGGTAACGGTTGATGCAAAGACCAAAACTTACGGCGATACCGATCCGGCGTTGACTTATACTTTTAGTCCGGCATTGGAAAGCGGCGATAGTTTTACAGGTAACTTGTCCCGTAACACAGGCGAGGCTTTCGGCACTTATGCCATTACGCAAAACAATTTGGCCTTGAGCAGCAATTACGATATTACTTTCAATGGTGCCAACCTGAGCATCGGCAAGAAAGCCATTACGGTAACAGCAGATCCAAAAAGCAAGACCTATGGCGATACCGATCCAGCCCTAACTTATACTTTTAGCCCAGCTTTGGTAACTGGCGATAGCTTTAATGGAGCCCTAACCAGAGATGCAGGAGAGAGTGTAAATAACTATGCCATCAGACAAGGCAGTTTAGATTTGGGCGTCAATTACAATATCACCTATGTGGGTGCTAATTTAAGCGTGGGTACTAAAACCATTGCCATAACCGCTACCGCCAATAGCAAAACCTATGGCGCTGCCGATCCGGCTTTGGCTTATACTTTCTCGCCAGCCTTGGTAACCGGCGATAGCTTCAGTGGGGCATTGACCCGTGATGCAGGCGAAAGTGCAGGAACCTATGCCATTAGACAAGGTGGCTTGAGCTTAAGCACAAACTACACCTTAAACTTTACCAGTGCCGATTTCACCATTGGTACCAAAGCCATTGCCGTAACCGCTACCGCCAATGGCAAAACCTATGGCGCTGCCGATCCGGCCTTGGCCTATACTTTCTCGCCCGCCTTGGTAAGTGGCGATAGTTTCTCTGGAGCGCTAACCCGCGACGCAGGCGAAACCGTAGGAACTTATGCCATTAGGCAGGGTAGCTTAAGCTTGAATAGCAATTATGTATTGAACTTTGCCACTGCCGATTTAACCATTGGCAAGAAAGCCATTACCGTGGCTGTTGATGCAAAGACCAAGACTTACGGCGATACCGACCCGGCTTTGACTTATACCTTTAGTCCGGCATTAGTTAGTGGCGATAATTTTACAGGTAACTTGGCCCGCAACACAGGCGAAGCTTTCGGTACTTATGCCATTACGCAAAACAGTTTGGCCCTGAGCAGCAATTATGATATTACTTTCAACGGTGCAAACCTGACCATCGGCAAAAAGGCCATTACGGTAACGGTTGATGCAAAGACCAAAACTTACGGCGATACCGACCCGACATTGACCTATACTTTTAGCCCTACATTAGTTAGTGGCGATAGTTTCACAGGTAACTTGGCCCGTAACACAGGCGAAGCTTTCGGCACTTATGCCATTACGCAAAACAGTTTGGCCCTGAACAGCAATTATGATATTACTTTCAACGGTGCAAACCTCACCATTGGGAAGAAGGCCATTGCCGTAACAGCAGCGGCGAAAAGCAAAACCTATGGCGATACCGATCCTGCTTTGACTTATACCTTTAGTCCGGCTCTGGTAACTGGCGATAGTTTCAGTGGTGCTTTAACCCGCGATGCAGGCGAAACCGTAGGCGCTTACACCATCAAGCAAGGCAGCTTGGCTTTAAGTACCAATTACGATCTCACTTATACTGGCGACAACTTGACCATTGGCACCAAAACCATTGCCGTAACCGCTACAGCCAACAACAAAACCTATGGCGCTGCCGATCCAGCTTTGGCCTATACTTTCTCACCAGCCTTGGTAACCGGCGATAGCTTCAGTGGCGCTTTAAGCAGGGATGCAGGCGAAAGCGCAGGAACCTATGCCATTAGGCAAGGTGGCTTGAGCTTAAATGCAAACTATGTATTAAACTTTACCAGTGCCGATTTCACCATTGGCACCAAAACCATTGCCGTAACAGCCACGGCCAACAGCAAAATTTATGGAGCTGCCGATCCGGCTCTGGCCTATACTTTCTCGCCAGCCTTGGTAAGTGGCGATAGTTTCTCTGGAGCGCTAACCCGCGATGCAGGCGAAACCGTAGGAACTTATGCCATTAGGCAGGGCAGTTTAAGCTTGAATAGCAATTATGTATTGAACTTTGCCACCGCCGATTTAACCATTGGCAAAAAGACTGTTGCTATAGCTGTTGATGCAAAAAGCAAAATCTATGGTGCTGCCGATCCGGCTTTGACTTATACTTTTAGCCCTGCTTTGGTAACTGGCGATAGTTTCTCGGGGGCTTTAACCCGCGATGCAGGCGAAACCGTGGGAACCTATGCCATCAGACAAGGAAGTTTGGCGCTGAACACCAATTATAACCTTGCTTACACAGGCGAAAACCTAACAATAGGCAAGAAGGCAATTGTGTTAACAGTTGATGCAAAGGCTAAAACCTACGGTGATATCGATCCGGCGCTGACCTATACCTTTAGCCCTGCTTTGGTAACCGGCGATAGTTTCTCTGGAGCTTTAACGCGCGATGCAGGCGAAAGTGTAGGAGGCTATGCCATCAGACAGGGAAGCCTGGCTTTGAGCACCAACTACGATCTCACTTATAACGGAGCCAATCTTGTTATTGCCAAAAAAGCGATTGCAGTAACCGTTGCAGCGAAGAACAAAACTTACGGCGATGTTGATCCTGCGCTGACTTATACCTTCAGTCCGGCTTTGGTAACTGGCGATAGTTTCAGTGGCGCTTTAACGCGCGATGCAGGCGAAGCAGTAGGAACCTACGCCATTAGGCAGGGTAGCTTGACGCTAAGTACCAATTACGATCTCACCTATACTGGCGAGAACCTGACCATTGGCAAGAAAACCATTGCAGTAACAGCCGTTGCGCAAAGCAAAACCTATGGCGATACCGATCCAGCTTTGACTTATACTTTTAGCCCAACATTAGTAACCGGCGATAGCTTCACAGGTTCATTAAGCCGTGCAGCTGGCGAAGATGTGGGTACTTATGCTATTGCGCAGGGAACATTGGCCTTAAGCAATAATTACATTTTAAATTATACGGGTGCCAACCTGAGCATTGGTGCCAAAACCATTGCCGTAATGGCCGTTGCGCAAAATAAAACCTACGGCGATATTGATCCTGCGCTTACTTATACTTTCAGCCCTGCACTAGTAACCGGCGATAGCTTTAGTGGTAGCTTAACCCGTGATGCAGGTGAGAACGTAGGCACTTATGCCATTAAACAAGGAAACTTGGCCTTGAGTGGCAACTATGCGTTGACTTATACGGGTGCCAATTTGGTTATCGGAGCTAAAGCCATTGCCGTAACGGCCGCCACGAAGAGCAAAACCTACGGTGACGTGGATCCAGCGCTGACTTATACCTTTAGTCCAACTTTGGTAACTGGCGATAGCTTTAATGGAGCCCTAACCCGTGATGCAGGCGAGAACGTGGGCACTTATGCCATTAAACAAGGAAGTTTGGCTTTAAGCGGTAACTATGCGTTGACCTATACAGGTGCCAATTTAACTATCGGAGCTAAAGCCATTGCCATAACAGCAGCGGCAAAAAGCAAAACTTACGGTGACGCAGATCCAGCCCTGACTTATACTTTCAGTCCGGCTTTGGTAAGTGGCGATAGCTTCAGCGGAAGCCTAACCAGAGATGCAGGCGAGAACGTGGGCACTTACGCCATCAAGCAAGGAAGCCTGGCCCTAAGTGGTAACTATGCGTTGACTTATACCGGTGACAATTTGGCTATCGGAGCCAAAGCCATTGCGGTAACAGCAGCAGCAAAAAGCAAAACTTATGGCGATGTAGATCCAGCCCTGACTTATACTTTTAGCCCTGCGCTAGTAAGCGGCGATAGCTTTAGCGGAAGTCTAGCCAGGGATGCAGGCGAGAATGTAGGCACTTATGCTATCAAACAGGGAAGCCTGGCCTTAAGCAGTAATTATGCGCTGACTTATACCGGTGCTAATTTGACTATTGGTGCCAAAACCATTGCAGTAACTGTCGCTTCGAAAAACAAGATTTACAATGATGTTGATCCGGCCCTGACTTATACTTTCAGCCCTGCGCTGGTAACCGGCGATAGCTTTAGCGGTAGCTTAACCAGAGATGCAGGCGAGAACGTAGGCACATACGCCATTAAGCAAGGCAGTTTGACCTTGAGTGGCAATTATACATTGACCTTTACAGGTGCTAATTTGACCATCGGAGCCAAAACCATTGCCGTAACGGCAGCAGCCAAGAACAAAACTTATGGCGATGTTGATCCGGCACTGACTTATACCTTCAGCCCTACACTAGTAACCGGCGACAGCTTTAGTGGCGCCTTAACGCGCGATGCAGGCGAAAATGTTGGTACCTATGCCATCAAACAAGGAAGCTTGGCCTTAAGCAGCAATTATGCGTTAACCTATACTGGGGCCAATTTGGTTATCGGAACCAAAGCCATTGCTGTAATTGCCGATACGAAGAGCAAAACCTATGGCGATGTTGATCCGGCACTGACTTATACCTTTAGTCCGGCTTTGGTAAGTGGCGATAGCTTTAATGGAGCCCTAACCAGAGATGCAGGCGAAAATATAGGCACCTATGCTATCAAACAAGGAAGCTTGGCCTTAAGTAGCAATTATGCGTTGACCTATACGGGTGCCAACCTGAGCATCGGCAAGAAAACCATTACGGTAACTGTGGCGGCTAAGGCTAAGACTTACGGCGATGTAGATCCAGCCTTGACTTATACCTTTAGTCCGGCATTGGCTTCTGGCGATAGCTTTAGCGGTGCCTTGAACAGGGATGCTGGCGAGAACGCAGGTACCTATGCCATTAAGCAAAATACCTTGGCCTTAAGCAACAATTACGTGCTGAATTATGCTGGAGCCAACCTCAGCATTGCCAAAAAAGCACTTGATGTTACGGCAGCCGGTTTGAGCAGAAATTATAACGGACAGACCTTTACAGGTGGCAATGGGGTTACCTATGCTGGCTTTATTACCGGCGACAATGCAGGCAACAGCTTAACTGGCACACTTGCTTATGCCGGAAATGCACAAGGAGCAATTAATGCGGGTACTTACAGCATTACGCCAGGGGGACTAACTTCGGCTAATTACCAACTGAATTTTGTTAGCGGTACTTTAACCGTAAACAAAGTGGCACTTACGGCCAAAGCCGATGATAAAGCCCGTTGTTTTGGGCAGCAGAATCCAGCCTTTACCATTACTTATTCAGGTTTTGTAAATGGTGAATCTGCTTCGGCACTGGGTACTGCTCCATCGGTAACCACTCCAGCCAATGCCAGTTCACCGGCAGGTGGTTATGCCCTTACTGTTGCTGGAGGCCTTGCTACAAACTACACTTTCCAATATCAAAATGGCACACTCACCATAAATGTATTGCCTGGAGTGATGATTGTTTCGAGCAAAGGCAATACCATTAGCAAAGGCACTACTACGCAATTGAATGCCAGCGGAGGCACAACTTATACCTGGGCAAATGCCAGTGGCATCATCAGCGGACAGAATACGGCTACACTGAGCGTTCGTCCGTCGGTAACGACCACCTACACGGTTACGGCTAGCAATCCTACAGGTTGCAGCGATGTAAAAAGCATCACTATCGAAGTAATTGAAGACTTTAAGGTAGAGGCAACCAACATCCTTTCGCCAAACGGTGATGGGGTAAACGATAAGTGGGTAGTCGAAAACATCGACTTTTATCCAAATAACGAAGTCAAGATTTTTGATAAATCGGGTAGGATACTCTACAGCAAAAAAGGTTACGACAACAGCTGGGAAGGTACCGTAAACGGCACGCCGCTTAGCGAGGGAACCTACTTCTATATCATTGATTTTGGACCAGGCAAATTAAAACAAAAAGGCTTCATTACCATTGTGCGCCAAAGTAAATAACAACCTAACAATACTCATCAGATGAAAAAAATAAGAATATTAATGGTTTTAGGCACGTTATGTTGTGCCTTAAACAGCAATGCCCAGCTCGATCCGATGTCGAGCCAATATTTCAACAACCGTTACCAAGCCAATGCTTCGTTTGCCGGTATCGAACACGGCATTAATTTAAATGCGGGACTGAGAAGCATGTGGAACAACATACCGGGTGCCCCGGTTACGCAGGTGTTTACCTTCGATTATGGCTTTCAGCGTTCGGGCGTTGGACTAAACGTTTACAACGATAAGGCAGGTTTGCAACGCCAAACCAAGGTGTTGGCCAGTTATGCTTATCACTTGCCCTTAAACGAACATAACAACTTGCATTTTGGGGTTTCGTTGGGCTTTACCAACCAGCGCCTCAGTACTTCAGACATTAACGGCAACCCCAACGATGTGTTGGTGGGCCAGTACAACGACCGTGAAACCTATGTAGATGGCGATTTTGGCGTGGCTTTTACCAGCAGCCGCCTTACCCTCCAGGCTTCGCTGCCCAACCTTAATAAGTTGTTTAACAGAGATAATACCAAACAAGCCGATATCTCGAGGCTTTATTCGGCAATCAGCTATAAAATTCCGCTGACTAGCGGAGGATTGTCAGAAGAGCTGATTGAACCCTTGGTAGCCTATCGCATGATAGAGGGTTACAAGGATATTTTGGATGTGGGTGCACAGGCCGCCCTGATAAACCAACAGGTATTGCTTTCGGCCATTTACCACAGCTCTGAAAACATGACCTTTGGCATTGGCATGGATTATAAGAAAAAATACCTGATCAGTGGCTTATACACGACCAATACTTCTTCGCTGAACAATTACACCAACGGTAGCTTCGAGATTTACCTGAGGTTGAAGTTTGGCCGCTAAGATAGATTTATAAAAGCCCCGCAATGGGGCTTTTTTATGGAATGAGTTTCAGTTAAACGACTGCCTAAATGCCAACGGAGAAACAGCCGTTCTGTTTTTGAACAGCCTATGGAAAGATTGCGGATGTTCGAAGCCCAACTGATAAGCAATTTCCGATACCGATAGCTGGGTGGTCGACAATAATTCCTTGGCCTTGCCAATCAGCCGGTTTTGGATGTGCTGTTGCGTGGTTTGTCCGGTTTGTACCCGAAGCATATCGCTCAGGTAATTGGCGCTGAGGTGCAACTGGTCGGCGATAAACTGAACCGTTGGAATGCCATTGATGGCCAGTTTTTCGTTGCTGAAATAATCGTCGAGGAGGGTTTCTAGTTTAATTAGCAAATCACTGCTGACTTTTTTCCTGGTCAGGAACTGGCGATTATAAAAACGGTCGCAGTATTTGAGCAGCAGTTCGAGGTTAGCCACCAGCAGATCCTGCGTAAAAGCATCGATGTTGGCCTCTATTTCCCTGCCTATGTTCGCTATGATATCCAGGATGGATTTTTCTTCCTTTTCAGAAAGATGCAATGCCTCGTTGCTGGCGTAGGCGAAATAGCCATAGTTTTTAACCTGTGTGGCCAAGGTATAACCATACAAAAAATCGGGATGTACGGCCAATACAAAGCCCTTCACTTCGGCCAGTAAAATATCATCAAACTGCAAAACCTGTCCGGGCGCAATAAAATACATGATACCTTCTGCAAAATCATAGTATTGTTGTCCGTACCTGCATTTGTTGCCGGCACAATCCTTTTTCAGCGCTACCACATAAAAATCGGTAGTGATGGCGCTGAGCACTGTTTCTGGGGCAATTTGAACCTCGTTAAAATCAAATACACTGATCAGCGGATTTGAAGGGCCTTTCAGGTTCAAAAGTTTATGCAGGGCAGTAATTGATGTAATGTTGCTGGGTACTTTCATGTAATCTAAAGCCAATTTAGACATTCCCATTGGTTTCCTGTTCGTTTTTTATTTGCGTTATGCCCTCTATGTAGCTGGTGGATTTGAAATGGGGGAAGCGTTTCCTGAATTTGCTGTCGTCAAAAATATTGTTGTGTTCGTATCTCGGCAACAATTCCTGTAGTTCTTTCAGTCGGTTGCTCAATAAGGCACCTAGCTTAAAAAAGAATTTAGGGATGATGGTATACTGCAACGGTTTGCCGTACACTTCCGATGCCATAGCAATAAGCTGTTTATACGTAGGCCTGTGCTCGTCAATCGGCAAATGCCAGGTTTGGCCAAAAGCATCGGGGGTATTGCCAATCAAGGCGGTGGCCCTGCTGGCATCGGGAGTCCAGATCAGACTTCTCGCTTTGTCGTCCCTCAATGGAACTTTAAGCTTTTTGTTCGCTTTAGCCTTGTCAAACAGCAGCGAATTGGTAATGCTCTGCGTTTTGCCAGGACCATAAAATTCGGGTGCTCGACAAATAACGGCTTCCAACTGACCGGTATCCATGGCTTTGAGCAATAGCTTGGCCATTTCGCTTCTTACCCGGCCTTTGCGCCCTACGGGTTCGAATGGCGTTTGCTCGGTCAGCACACGGCCATCTTGCGGATACATGTAGGTGTTGTCGAAAAATACCAGTTTGGTACCATTGATTATACAGGCATCGATTACGTTTTGGGTAATCTGCAGAAACTGTTTTTCCCACAAGGCCGAATCCATGGGTAGACCCAAAGTAAAATAGGCTATTTCGCTGTCTTCAACGGCGGCTATGGCATTTGCCCTTATGGAGAGGTCGGCCACGAAAGTCTGGTCGCTATCGTTTACTTTTTGTGGCTTGCGGCCTACGATCCGGATATCGGAGGTAAAATCTTTTTTTAGCGCTCTGGCCAGTTCTTCGCCAATTTGTCCGTTGGCACCCAATATGGTTTGCATCGCTTTATCGGTTTAATTTATTCTTCAGTTCGCGCATTACCACTTTTGCCATTTTCTTTGAGCTGAAGGGATTTTGCCCGGTTATTAAATTTCCGTCAACCACCACATGGGCAGTCATGGGGATAAAAGCTTTCCTATAATCGGCACCTCTTTCTTTCAAGCTGGCTTCCAAATTAAAGGGAACTTCTTTTTTTCTGCGGGCCAGGCTTTCTTCAAACCAATTAAAACCCGTCATGGTTTTTCCTTTGATCAATAATGTTCCGTCGGCCAATTTAACATGGAGCAGGCCACAAACGCCGTGGCAAATAGCGGCTACCATTTTTCCGCTTTCGTATTGTCTGCTAACAAGGGTTTGCAAAGCTGTATCGTTGGGAAAATCGTACATGGTGCCATGACCACCCGCCAGGTACACCAAATCAAATTCATCGTTTAGCACTTGCGCTAAAGATTTGCTGCGCTGCAAAAGTTCCATAAATTGGCTATTGTTCAAATACATTTTAGTCATGCGATCGAGCATAAAGCTTTTGAGGCTTTCGGGGTCGATGGGTATAAGACCACCTTTTGGACTTGCAATGGTAATGGTGTAGCCCTTTGCCTTGGCGGCGTGGTAAATATGCGTAAGCTCGCTGAGCCATAAACCCGTAGCCCGTTTGCCACTGGCATATTTGCTGGTATTGGTTGCCACAATCAAGATTTTTAGCTTGTCCATCTTTCTTATTTTAGGATAGCACAAAGTTCCGAACCCATTTTAAGGAATGCGTAACCCAATTAGCGAAAGTTGTAACCCAATCTCTGTTGTGTGATCGGGTTTAGCTCCAAGTAGTAAAAAACAAGGCAATGGCGGCCGCGCCCATGATAAAAAAGGTAATCCACAACAAGGTTTTAGAAAGCCAGCCACTCTTGTATTCGCCCATGATTTTGTCGCTGGCCGCAATCTTAACAATGAGAAACAACAACGGAACGGCAGCTACGCCATTGATTACGGCCGTATATACCAATGCCTTTACGGGGTCAATACCGATAAAATTGATGGTAAGACCAATTAAGGTAGAAACAATGATGACCGCATAAAAACCATAGGCTTTTTGAAGCTTGAGGTTAAGGCTGGCGCTCCAATCAAAAGCTTCGGCTACGGCATAGGCCGCCGAGCCCGAAAGCACCGGAACGGCAAGCATGCCCAGCCCGATAATGCCCACAGAAAATATCAGTTTGGCCAGATAGCCCGAATGTTCGAAAGAATGGACCAAAGGCTCGAGCGCCTTGGCCGCATCGGCGGCATTCTTAACGTCGGTTACGCCGCTGTTATGCAAAACCGTGGCACCTACCAAAAGGATGCACCAGGTGGTAAATTCGGAGATAACCATGCCAATGTTGTTGTCTTTGCGCATGGCATGGATATGTGGCCAGCCAATTCGCGGTTTCCCGTCCCTGAACAATCCTTTGGCCTGTTCTTCCTCTACTTCTTGCGAGGCCTGCCAGAAAAACATGTAGGGCGTAATGGTGGTGCCGAATACCCCTGTAATGATAAATAGGAAATCGAAAGAAAATTCGAAGTGTGGCACTACTGTAGCCTTAAGTACCGTAGGCCAAGGCTGGTCGATAATAAATACCGTAATAGGGTAGGCCAACAAGGCCAGTGCCAGCCATTTCAGTATTTTAGAATACGCCCGATAGCTGGTAAAGATTTCGAGCAGGAGCACCGTAGTGGTAAAAAACAGGGTCAGTACTACAAAATGAACCGGAACCAACAACTGTGCCGCGGCGGCCATGGCTCCAATATCGGCTCCAATGTTAATGGTATTGGCCACTACCACCAAACCTACTACGGCATAAAGCACCTTGCGACTATAATGCTCTTTGATGACGGCTGCCAAGCCTTTTCCGGTTACCAAGCCTATCCTGGCACAGGCTTCCTGAACCGCCGTCATAAATGGAAGCATGTACAAAGCGGTCCATAACTGTCCGTAGCCGAATTGTGCGCCTGTTTGCGAGTAGGTGGCAATGCCCGAAGGATCATCGTCGGCAGCGCCGGTAGTTAATCCGGGCCCCAAAAGACCAAAGAATTTTTTTATTTTCCTTATCCGGAATTTCGAATTGTGCTTTACAGGCATAAGCAGAAAGTAGTTAAGCTAATGGTTAACTAAATATACTATCTAAATTTCAACAATAACAGATATTTCATTTAAATCAATTTAGTAAGCTATAAGTTAACTATCAAAAGGCTTTAATGGATAGGAAAGCTGTTTTATGCTTTGTCTTTAATTGTTCAAGCTGGTTTTTAAGATTGATTTTCAGTGTTTTAGGGGTTGTTTGTCTTGATGATATTGGTTATATTCAATTATCGATTCGGGAAAGATCATTTGGCTTGTTGCCAAGGCCTAGGTGTTGCCATGCTTCTGTTGTTTGGGCAGTTTGGCAGGGGTTCGAATTTTAATTGGAGATGGCGTTAAACCACTTGATGTTAGGCCATTCTAACAGGCAGTTATTGGCCAAGAAGTTTTCAAATCATTAAGTCTAATTATATGAAAAAAGGAACGTTCATTTACCTGGTAATGGCACTGGTTATTTTGGTCTCTTGTAGCGGCAATCAGAAAAAGAAAGACGATAAAAACGGCAATAACCAATATGAAGTGCTTACGCTGGTACCCGATACGGTAACTACTTTCAACGATTTTCCGGCCAATGTGCAGGGCGAAGACATTATCGAAATCAGGCCAATGATAGATGGCTACCTCGAAAACATTTATGTAGCCGAAGGCGCCACGGTTAAAAAAGGGCAGTTGCTTTTCAAAATCAGAAATCCGCAATACGAGCAAGCCGTGATTACGGCCAGGGCAGCCATTAAAAGTGCGGTTGCCGATGTGGATGCCGCCCAAATGGACCTGGAAAAGGTACGCCCGCTAGTTGAGAATGACATTGTTAGCAAATATCAGCTGAAGTCGGCCCAATATACTTTAGAATCAAAACAAGCCTCCTTGGCACAAGCACAGGCCACTTTGGCCAATGCGCAAACCAATTTGGGCTATACCATGATCAGAAGCCCGCAAAACGGCGCTATCGGTTCTATTCCTTACAAAATTGGAGCCTTGGTAAGTAGTTCCACCACCCAGCCTTTAACTACGTTGTCGAATACCGGCAATGTATATGCCTATTTCTCTGTTAACGAAAAGCAGCTGCTTTCTTTTTCGAGCAAGGTCAAGGGCAATACTTTGCAGGAAAAGCTCAACAAACTTCCTGCAGCAACATTGGTTCTCGCCGATGGTACGGTTTATTCGATGAAGGGAAAGCTAGAAACCGCCAGCGGATTGATCACTACCGAAACCGGAACGGCCAGTCTTAAAGCCACCTTTCCCAATCCGTTGGGCATCATCAGGAGTGGCGCCAGTGCTACGGTTCGGGTGCCTCGTACCATCGATAGTGCCTTGCTGGTGCCTCAAGCCGCCTCTTACGAACTGCAAAACAAGCAGTTTGTGCGTGTGGTTAAATCCAATAATATGGTGTTTAGCGTGGCCATTACGGGTAAGCCTACCAACGACGGGCAGTTTCTGATTGTTCAGTCGGGCCTCAAAGCAGGCGATAGGGTGGTGCTCGATGGGCCAAACCTCAAAGACAGCACCATTATCGTTCCCAAAAAGGCAATTGCCGATAGTTTGCACAAGTCCTTAAACTAGCAACAGCTCCTATGCTCAAGATATTTATCAAACGCCCAGTATTGAGTACCGTCATTTCGGTAATCATTGTCTTATTGGGTATACTCGGGGCGGTAAAGCTGCCAATTAACCAATATCCAAACATATCGCCACCAACGGTTCAGGTATCGGCAAGTTATGCAGGTGCCAGTACCGATGTGATTTTAAAAAGCGTAATCACGCCCTTAGAACAGCAGATTAATGGGGTAGAGGGAATGACTTACATCACTTCTTCGGCCACCAATACAGGTTCGGCATCGATCAGCGTTTTTTTTGCCGTAGGTACCGACCCCAACCAAGCCGCCGTCGATGTGCAGAATAGGGTTTCGGCCGCCACCAGTTTGTTGCCACAAGCCGTTACCCAGGCAGGTGTAACGGTAAGGAAACAGCAAAGCAGCAACATTCTCATCGTATCGCTGGCCAGCGATAATTCCAATTACGATCAGGAATTTTTACAAAACTATGCGGCCATTAACGTTATACCGCAATTGCAAAGGGTTAATGGCGTTGGTGCTGCTTCGGTATATGGTTCGGCTATGACTTATTCGATGCGGATTTGGCTAAAGCCCGATGTAATGGCCATTTACGGGGTTACGCCTCAGGATATTTCCACAGCCATTAACGAACAGAACATACAGGCCGCACCAGGCAAGTTTGGCGAAAACGACAAACAAAGTTTTCAATATGTAATTACCTACAAAGGGCAGTTGCAATCGGCCGACGAATTTGGCAACATCATTATCAAGTCTACCGCTGCCGGACAATACCTGCGCCTCAAAGACGTGGCTCGCGTTGAATTAGGTGCGCAAACGTATACCGGTTCAACCACAACCGATGGCAAGCAGTCGGTGGGTATTTCTATCAGCCAAACACCGGGTTCTAATGCGAAAGACGTAATCGATCAGTGTAAAAAGGTACTGGACCAAGCTCAGAAATCGTTTCCCAATGGGGTTAAAATGGTTTACTTGGTAGATATCAATACCTTTCTCGATGCCTCGATTAATAAAGTATTGCATACGCTGGTAGAGTGTTTTTTGTTGGTGTTTTTGGTGATATTCATCTTTCTACAGGATTTCCGTTCTACCATTATCCATGGCATTTCCGTTCCGGTGGCTATTACAGGCACGTTTTTCTTTCTCTACTTGTTTGGTTTTAGCATCAACCTGCTCACATTGTTTGCCTTGGTATTGGCTATAGGCATTGTGGTCGACGATGCCATTGTGGTGGTAGAAGCGGTGCATGCCAAATTAGAAAGCGGCTACAAATCGCCTCGAAAGGCCGCTATCGATGCCATGTCCGAAATTTCGGGAGCTATTGTTACCATTACGCTAATCATGGCCGCCGTGTTTATCCCAGTTACCTTCGTCACTGGTTCTGCAGGGGTATTTTACCAGCAGTTTGGCATCACCTTGGCCATTGCCATCATGATATCGGCTGTTAATGCCCTTACGCTTTGCCCTGCATTGGCGGCCTTGTTTTTAAAACCGCCGCAACACGGAGAAACTGGCCAGCATCAGAATCTGTTGCAGCGCTTTGGCGTTGGATTTAATGTCGCTTATGATACCTTAACTGCCAAATACACCAAAGTTATCAGGTTTTTTGAGGTGAAAAAATGGGTAGTGATATTAATTGTGGCTTTGTTTTCGGGCGGACTTTACCTGCTCATGCGTTCAACGCCATCTAGTTTTGTGCCCAGCGAAGACATGGGAACCATATTTGTGAATATCAGTTTGCCTCCCGCATCAACCATGGAAAGAGTTGAAACCATAGCTCAGGAAGTAGATAGTATTGCACGAACCATTCCGCAGGTGCAAAATACCATGCGTACTTTGGGCCAAAACCAAATTGCCGGCAGTGGCAGCGCCTATGGCATGGTGGTTTTGCGCTTAACTCCCTGGGACAGTCGGCCCGGCGTAACCAACGACGATGTGATCAAAATGCTGAAACAAAAAACCGCTGGCATACACGAAGCCAATATTGTATTCATGTCGCAGCCTACTATTACGGGTTTCGGAACAAGCGGTGGCTTTACCTTTCAGTTGCAGGACAAGGGCGGGCATTCTATTCAGGATTTTTATAAAGTATCGCAAAATTTTTTGGCAGTCCTGAACAAACGACCAGAAATTCAATATGCTTCTACTGCTTTCAATCCAAACTTTCCGCAATACCTGTTAGACGTCAATGTGCCGAAATGTAAAGATGCAGGAGTAACGGTAACCAGCATTTTAAGCACCATGGAAACTTTTTATGGCAGTTCCTATGTATCTAATTTTAACGAATTTGGACAGCAATACCGGGTAATTGTACAGGCCGATACCAATTATCGAGGTACACCGGCCGGATTGCAGAACATTACCGTAAAAACAGGCGATGGCAGTATGGCCCCAATCACCGAGTTTATTACCCTGAAAAGGATATACGGTCCCGAAACGGTAACGCGTTTTAATTTGTTTACTTCTATTTCGGTAAACGGATCGCCAAATGTGGGCTACAGCACCGGGCAATCTTTATTGGCCATTCAAGAAACCGCCGACAAAACACTGCCACAGGGCTACGGTTTCGAGTATTCGGGCATTAGTAGGGAAGAGCAGAACAGTGGCTCGCAAACGGTCTATATTTTTGCGGTGTGTTTGCTCTTTGTATATCTCCTGCTCAGCGCCCAATACGAAAGCTATCTCTTGCCTTTTGCCGTCATGCTGTCTATGCCGGTGGGCTTGTCGGGTGTGTATGTATTTGCCAAAATATTCGGTCTCGACAATAACATCTACATGCAGATTTCTGTCATCATGCTGATTGGCTTGCTGGCCAAAAATGCCATCTTGATGGTTACGTTTTCGCTAGAGCGACGCAGAAAGGGCATGGATTTGCTGCAATCGGCTATTGAAGGGGCAAAGGCAAGGTTGCGCCCAATCTTGATGACTTCGTTTGCCTTTGTGTTTGGTTTAATGCCGCTCATGTTCTCGTCGGGCGTAGGCGCCAACGGCAATAGGTCTATTGGCACGGGAGCTATTGGCGGCATGTTATTTGGCACTTTGTTGGGCGTATTGGTAATCCCAGCGCTGTATCTCATCTTCCAATCCTTGCAAGAGAAACTAGGTGGCCATAGAGAGGAAGAAGATGATGATGAAACCGTTTTATCGACCACTACCAAATGAAAATGCTATGAAAGGAAATCCAATAGGCTTTGCCCAACCTCAAAGAATCTCGCTTATCATTGCAATGGTATTGCTTGTTACGGTATTTGCAGCCTGCAAGGTAACACAGCCCTATAAACGACCGGCCGATTTAACTACGAACAACTTATACCGAAATACCACGAATGCCACCGACACCACCAATATGGCTACGCTATCATGGAAAGAACTGTTTAAAGATCCTTTGCTGCAATCGCTTATCCAGGAAGGCATTGAAAATAACCTCGACCTCAAAACTGCGGCTATGCGTATCCAACAGGCCGAAGCCAATTTAAGGCAGAGCAAATTGGCTTTTTTTCCTTCGTTAAACCTCACGGCAACTGGAGAAGCCATTAAGCCTGCTGCTACGCAATCGGCCAATACCCAGGTTTTTGAAATGTATGGAAGTTCAAGCTGGGAACTCGATTTATGGGGAAAGCTAAAGAGCAGCAAACGCGCAGCCTTGGCCTCATTAATGCAAAGCGATGCCTATAAGCAAGCCGTACAGACCCAATTGGTAGCCGATATTGCCACCAATTATTATGCATTGATGGGTTATGATGCCCAGTTGAAAATAACCATGGCTACCTTGGCCAACCGAAAAAAGGATGCAGAAACCATGAAAATTTTAAAGGAAAGCGATGTGGTTACCGGCGCGGCAGTGGTACAGAGCCAAGCCAACCGCTTTTCGGTTGAAGTTACCATCCCAGATATCGAACAAAACATTCAGCAAACCGAAAATGCGATCAGCATTTTGTTGGGTAGAGCTCCTGATGCCATCAAAAGAGATAGTCTGGCTAATCAAACGGTTTTTACAGACCTCAAAACCGGAGTGCCATCGCAGTTGCTGGCCAACCGACCGGATGTACGCGAAGCCGAATACCAGTTCAGGAATTCTTTTGAGCTGGTTAATGTGGCTAAAACCTATTTTTACCCTGCGTTGAGCATTACCGGACAAACGGGGCTGTTCAATAATAACCTTTCCGATTTTTTTAAAGGTTCTTCATTTTTTGCCAATGTAATCGGTGGTATTGCCCAGCCTGTTTTTAACAACGGCCTCAATAAGCAAAGGCTTGCTGTGGCCCAGGCGCAACAAGAAGCCAGCCTCATTGCCTTCAAGCAAAGTTTGCTCAATGCCGGATTAGAAGTTTCGAATGCCTTATTCAGTTATCAGGCGGCGGCCAGAAAAATTACGATTAGGGAACAACAGATTGCCTTTTTACAAAAGTCGGTCGATTATACCAAACAGTTGCTTAAATATACCACAGCCACCAATTATACCGACGTGCTTACTTCAGAACAAAGCTTATTGGCGGCGCAGCTCAGTGGCATCAGCGATAAACTGCAACAGCTGCAGGCGGTGGTAGCGTTATACAGGAGCCTGGGTGGGGGCTGGAAATAACCCGACCAGGTTTAAGTTGTGCAACAAAAAAGGTTCTGCCTTAAAAACAGAACCTTCATGATGTTTTAAAAAACGAAGTTGAAGCGACAAGGCTTGCCACAGGTTCGCCCTACCAAACCTAATTGTTAGGTAAGCGCATCCATGCCTGAGCCTCCAAGCTTATATCTTTAATGTCTAGTGCGCTTTATCGCTAGTGTCCCTTTTGGCAAAGAAAGTTAAAGAAAAGGCAGTAATTAAGATAACTGCACAGATACTGGCCAAAGTTACGAGTAGAATAAGTCCGTCTGTTGATTGTGGTCCCATAGTTGATTTATTGTTTTGATAGGCAAATCTACTAAAACCAGCTTAGCTCCTGAAGAAATTTGTATTTTTTTTAAAATCGGGCTTTGTAGCCATTGTCTTGGTCTAATGGTATTTAAACCCAGTATTTGGTGCAAATGCTCGGGTTGAAATTGAAGGCCTGTTATAGGTTTTGAATAATAAAAAATTGGCTATCAATAAATTATGTTACCTTTGGGCATAATTTAAATAAAATATAATGCAACAAGGAACAGTAAAATTTTTCAATGAGACAAAAGGTTTTGGATTTATCGTGCCAGCTAACGGCGATGCCGAAATCTTTGTTCATGTTTCAGGCCTATTAGATAACATTCGCGAGAATGATACCGTAAGCTATGACGTAGAGCAAGGTAAAAAAGGCCTAAACGCAATTAATGTTAAGATCAGCTAATTAGAATCCTTCATAAATTGGTAAAAGCATCCAGCGTAAAGTTGGATGCTTTTTTTATGACCCAAATCAAAGAAAAATCAGGGTATGTGGAGTTAATTGAGTAACTTGAAGCATGCAAGAAAGTGCAGGGATTTTAGGCTACAAAAAAGCCGATAAGGGCATCATGTTTTTTCTCGTTCATCCGGGAGGTCCGTTTTTTGCCAAAAAAGATTTGGGCTTTTGGACCATACCCAAAGGCCTGATCGAAAAGGACGAAGATCCCCTGCAGGCTGCCATTAGGGAATTTGCCGAAGAAGTTGGCTTTACGCCCGAGGGAAATTTTATGCCATTAGGCAGCGTTAAACAGAAAGGTGGCAAAATGGTTCATGCTTTTGCCCTCGCCTTCGAATTTGATTCCAGCCAATTATCGAGTAATACCTTTACCATCGAATGGCCGCCACGCTCGGGCAAAATGGCCAGTTTTGCCGAAGTAGACCGTGCCGAATGGTTTGATTTGGCCACGGCCCAAGAAAAAATCAATCCCGCGCAGGCCGATTTCCTCTTGCGTTTGCTCGAGCTCGAAAAAAATAGCTAATCGCAACAATTATTGTTCGCGTTCCAAGTAATGCGACGGGCTGTCGATGTAATTGGCTTTGGCATCGGTCCCCTTTTCAAATTCGAGGCGTAAACTGTCGGGCAAGCGTTCAAATACCTTTTTAAAATAGGCCTCCTTGGTTAATTGTTTGGCGTAAAAGGTTTCAGCCTTGCTCGGCTCATGGGACTTAAGCTGGGTTTTGAGCAATAATTTTTCCATGTTTATTCCTCGCAGCCATAAAATGATATGGCCATTGTTGGCAATGCCCAAATGAAATTTCAAACCCTTTTTGTCTGCGCCTGCATGGTACATTTTTTCGAGCTGGTTATGCTTTTCGGCCTCTTTAAAATAAGCCTTTATTTTTTCGGTAGGCAACGGAATCGTATCGCTGTAAAAGCTTTTTTCGCGATAGCTTACATATTCTACCACCAATTTCTCCGGTAATCGCTGCGGTTCATGTACTTCGGCAAAGAAATAGTCGCTGCCCCAGACCGAATTGAACTGATAAACGTTTTCTGTGTTAAAATAAGCATCCTCATCGCTGTTGGGCAATAGAAAATAGCAGTTGCGAAGCGCTATCGGAAAATGATGGGGCGTGCTTACGCTCGAAAAATAATAATAGCGGTCCCAGCTTTTATACCTCAATATTTTGAGGCCTATGGCCACAAACAAAATAACAGACAAGGCAAAGTAGGTTTTGTTAATGAAGTTCCATTTCATAGGCCTAATGCGAAAAAGCCTTGCCCAAGGCGGCAGCGTACAACAATAAGCCCAGCATACCCAGGCCAATCAATAAGGCGATGGCAAAGAGCCATTTGCCCAAACGATAAGGCTTGCCGTGATAGCTAAAGGCATAGCCTGCTAATAAAACCACTAAACCGCCCGCAAGACAAACCAAATTTATCATGGATTCGTCTTCCGTGGCATGGCCGATGTTCAAGAAAATGGCCAATAGGATGAGGTTCAGTATGATGAACAAGATAGAGGCATTGCTGTTTTTTTGCTTTTCTATTTCCTGTTGTTTATCCATGGACTATAATTTTAGCTTCAAAAAATTAAACACTTGAACTCAGTTTTTGCTTTGGGCAAACAGCCAGTCGAACAGTTGGGGTTCGGCATAGGCTTTGTCCCAGCTGTTGTGTTTGATGCCAGGATATTCGGTATATTTTGGTTTTCCTCCCCGTTTTTGAAGCGCATCAATCATCATTCGGGTGTATTTTACATCGTTTACGTCGTCTTGGTCGCCATGAAAAGCCCAAATGGGGGTACGGTAAATCAGTTTGGCTGTTGCCGTATCGGCCACCGCACAGATGGGAATAGCACCGGCAAATCGCTTGGGTTTTCGCGCCAGAAAGTCGAAAGTGGCCTCGCCACCCATAGAATTGCCCATAACATAAATCCTGTGACGGTCTATAGGCAATTGCTGTTGCAAATTGGCCAATAGAGTCAGAACCGAAGCCGTGCTTTTGGTGGGTTTGGCAGTTGCCGAAAGGCTTTTCGGAAATTCGGGGAATTTTACCCAAACATCATTGTTCGGACATTGAGGTACCAAAATGAAACAATGATAAGCTTCTCGGCCTTGAGCCGTTAACAAAGCTTTCGGAAGGTTAACGATCTGTTTTTGGTTGTCGTTGCCCCGAACGCCCATGCCGTGCAAAAAGAGGATCAAGGGATATTTTTGCTTTGGATTGTAATTCTGAGGATAAAGCAAACGGTAAGGCAGGCTGTCTTGCCGGGTTTGGTATACTGCTTTTTCAAAAACAGGAAGCTCTTGCGCTTGAAGTAGCGAGGCAAAGGCCATCAGCATGAACACCATGATATAGGATTTCCGCATATCCAAAAATAGAAAATTAGTTCATGGATTTGTGGGCCCTTTTCAAGAGATAGCCACCAGCCCTAAGCCTAGCCGACAAATAAAATTGGCTATTTGCACAATATTTCGTCCAAAGTGTCGTCTAATAATAGGAGAGCGTTAATTTGAAAGCGGGAATCGTCTACGGATGGTTCCCGCTTTTTCGTTGTCTGGGTGTGATGTTGGAAAATTGGAATCGCGGCCTATTCGTATTTCAGGGCATCGATAGGATTTGATACGGCGGTTTTATAAGCCCTGAAGCTCACCGTAACCACCAATATGAGTACCGACGATAAGCCTGCCCAAATAAAAGGTTGCCAAGGAAAATCAATTTTATAGGCAAAAGACTGTAGCCATTTGTTCAGCAAAATATAAGACAGAGGCCAGGCAATGAGATTGGCAATCAGCATCATCTTTACAAAGGAATGGTTCAGCTGCTTAATCAGCTCCACCGTGGTGGCGCCAAGCACCTTGCGGATGGCCATTTCTTTGGTACGTTGCACAGCTACGAAAGAAATCAGCGAAAAAAGCCCAAAGCAAGAAATAAAGATGGCAATTCCGGTAAACGTGCTGAGCAACGTAGCCGTTTTTTCTTCTACCAGGTAATAATTGGCAATATACTGGTCGTAAAAGCTCGGCTGTTCGTAAAACTGGTTCGGAAAAAACGTGTTGAAATCGTCGGCAATTGCTTTTAAAGTCGCCTGCATATGCTCTGGCGCAAGTTTCACAAACAAGGTTTGGTATTCGTCTTTGCTGGTGTAAAGCACAACCGGACTAATCTCGCCATGTAGCGAAAGGTTGTTGAAGTTTTGTACTACGCCAATAATAGGAGCATTCGCTCTTTTGTTCAGCTTCAGCATTTTGCCTATGGCTTCATCGGGTTTTTTAAAGTTAAGCTGATGCAACATGGTTTCGTTCAGGATGTAACCGGTGGTCGTATCGGTTTTGCTCAAGGGTTTTCCGGCGAGGAGCTTTAAACCAAAGAGTTTGAAATAATCTTCGTCGGCAGGTTTGTTGCAGACCAGGAAATCTCCTTTTTCGGGCGAATTGTTGAGGTAGAAACTGGTGAAATTGTTAGACGAGGTGCTAGGCGCCGTATAGGCATAACTAGCCATTTCTACGCCGCTGTTGGCCATGAGTTTTTGCTTGAACGAGGCAAAACGCAACTTGCTGAGGCTATCGCTAGGTATGTTGAGCTGCACAATGGCCCTATCGTTAAAGCCCAAAGGCTTGTTTTTAAAGAAATTGATTTGTTTAACTACAATCAAAGTGGCAATAATCAGCACCAGGGTTACACTGAACTGCAACACCACCAATACGTTTCTGAGGCTAAGCGCACCAACTTTTTGGGCTCTTATCTTGCTTTTTAGTGCGCTGATAGGGTTGTAGCCCGATATGATAAGCGCTGGATAAGTGCCCGCCAAAAAGCTGATGCAGATCCATAAACCAACAATAAACGCCAGCAAAACAGGGTATTGCTGTATGTTGAACGAAATCTGCTGGTCGAGAAAATTGCCGACAATAGGCAGGCAGGTTTCGGTAAGGATGCTGGCTATGATCATGGCTATGAGCGTAATGATAAAGGTTTCGCCCAAAAACCTCACCATCAACTGCTTGCGGCTGCTGCCCAATACTTTTCTAACACCAACTTCTTTCGATCGGCTTACGGCCTGTGCCGTGGCCATATTGATAAAATTGATACAGGCGATGAGCAATAAAAAAGCACCAATGATTTTTAGGGCATTTAACTGGCCGCTGGTGTAATGCTTGCCCGAAAAAGTGCCATAATTATCGTCGGTATGGATGGTCGAAAAGCTTTGGAATTCGTGGCTGTTGGCTAAAGGATCTTTCGGGTCGTAGTATTTTTTGGTAAAGGCAGTTAATTGTTGCTGCAGGCTGGCCATATCTGTACCAGGTTTGGCCAGTACATAGCAGTGGTGTCCCTGGTCTACCGAATTCCAGCGAGTGCTGGTGGCATTGTAATAGTTTTGGAACGAAACCGCCACATGGATAGGGAAGTCGGAGTTTGAGGGAACATCCTTCATAATACCCGTTACCTCATATAGCTGATCGTCGCCTGCCAATTTGAGTTTTTTGCCCATCGCATTTTGCCAATTTCCAAAATACTTAGCCGAAGTACTTTGGGTAAGCGCGATATGGTGTGGAGCCTTGAGCGAGCTGGGGTTGCCCATGAGCCAAGGGAAGTTTAAAATTTCGAAAAACTCGGGATCGGTATAAAAGAGGCTGCCATATTCTCTAAAATGTTGTTTAGCTGTACCATTGCTTTCTAGAACATCAACCACCTGATACGATTGGGCAATATTGGCTACTTTTTCCAGTTGCGGAAATTCGGCCCTTAAGGCGTTGGCCATCGGTGCGGGAACGCCCATCATCGGGTTTCTTACGCCTTTGTTATTGCCAATAGACACTACGCGGTAGGTGCGGTTGGCATTGGGATGGAAATTGTCTGCGCTTAGCCATTGGTGTATAAAAAGAAAAATAATCAGCACACAGGTTAGGCTGATGGCTAAGCCAATGATGTTAAAAATGGCATATCCTCTATGTTTCCAGAGGTTGCGAAAAGCTATTTTGAGGTTAAGTGCAAACATGTTTGTTTAATTTTTACAGCTTATAGCGAAGCTGATGCCAAATTGATAAGATAGCTCATCTGGTTTATTGTGAGTGGTTTATGTTTGGTTTGGCTTAATAATACTGTTCATAATCGGACAATTACTGTGCGCCAACGGACAAACCTATTGGGCATATTGGGGTTGCTAGAGATCGCTTTAGCCACAAGTTATCGAAAAATTTTGGCACATGCACTGCCATAGGGCTGTCAGTACCCGGTTTTTATTTAGGTTTTAAATTCAAACAATCATGGAAAAACTAGAATTAACCAAACAGGACAAGGCGTATTACAGTGCGGGCTCGATGCCTGCGCTGAAAAATTTGGCAGCCTGCAACTATTTGTCCATTGCCGGCAAAGGCGATCCTGAAGGTCGGGCCTTTCAATTGGTTTTACAGGCACTCTACAGCGTAGCTTATAGCCTTAAGTTTAGTTGCAAGGCTCAAGGCAACGATTTTGTAGTGCCCAAATTGGAAGGGATGTGGAACTTTGAAGCCAGTAAATACAAAGACATCAGCATGGCAGATGCGCCACTCAAGGTGCCACGCAGCGAATGGAATTATCAAATGTTGATCCGTATGCCCGATTTTGTAAGCCCCAGGGATATCGATATGGCCAAATTGAAAGTCATGGCCAAAAAAGGATTGGATTTGGTGAAAAACGTTAGCTACTTTCAATTGCCCGCCAGAACCGTAGTAGAAATGATGCATTTTGGGCCTTTTTCAACAGAACCCCAAAGCCTTTTGCAGTTGCAACAGTTTATAGAGGCAAGAGGCCTCGAATCTGATGGATTGCACCATGAAGTTTACTTGAGCAACTTTAATACCGTGGCTCCCGAAAAGCTAAAAACCATTTTAAGAGAACCCATAAAACCGGTTCGTTAAAAAAATATTCAGTGCAACACAATATTTGCCTCAAAGAAACGCTTATGTATATGAGAGCGTTAATTTAAGCGGGAACAGTCTTCGGATCGTTCCCGCTTTCTTGTTGGTGTCAAATCCACTAGTTGATTTTTGCTTTCTATCATCTACCTTTTGGCCCTTAACCTTCCACCTTTTACCTTTTCGCCTTCTGCCTTTTCCCTTTCCTCACTCCACCTTGATATTTGGATCATTCGAAACCAATTTTTGGTAGGGGTTTTTCAAAAACTGGCCGAGAAAATCGGAATTGGCATTTCCAAAACCTGCGCCATGGCCACGGTTATGCACGATAAGCAATTGCGCATTAGGCATAGTTTTTTTGATGATGCGGTTGTAAAATGGCCTGCAAAAAGGATCGGCATCGCCAGCGGAAGCCAGCACGGGTATTTTGCTGTAAAGCGCCTCTTTCATATACAAGGGCGCTGGCTTAACCTTCCAGCAATCGCATATCGCCTGATTAACGTTGTTAAAAGGATATCCGGCAAACCAAGGCAGGTCTTTTTCCTGTTGCTTAACCAGTTGGGGGTTGGCAAAAGCAATTTGCTCGCTGCAATATACCGAATAGCGCATGCCCAAAGTATAACCGGGATTGCCGGCAAAAACCTCGTCTAGCACCTCTTTAACGTAGGGTTCGTGCCTGCCATTGGTCATTTCGTAAATGATAAAAGGCAGGTCTTTCAATTGGCCATTGCTCATCCGGGCAAAAATGGCATCCAGCAGTTCGGCTTTGCCATAAGTGATGGTACGCTTTTCGTTGCTTCCCTTTTCCTGATAGCTGATGGTAAAGTGCTTGTTGGTAATCGATGTGAAATAATCCTGGAAGCGTTTTTTCAGGTTGCCGTAAAGTGCCTTGTTGGTCGAATCGGCATCGCAATTGGCGAAAATCTGATCCAAAGCCTCGTTCATGTTAAACAAACCATGTTCCTCGTAGGTAACATAACTCGGCAAAGGACTGTTTAAAATCAGGGTACGTACCATTTCGGGATAAAGGCGCGCTACGGTAAGCATCAGTCCGCCACTGTACGAAATGCCAACGAGGTTGAGCTGTTTGATATGAAGGACAGTCCTAAGGTCGTTGATGTCGGCCGCACTTTCCACGGTGTTATAGGCCGAAAGATCAATGCCTTGGTCGCTAAGCCTTTGCCGCATTTGCTGGGTAGCCACAAGCACCAGACTGTCTTTGTTTAGATTTTCGCGGTAGGAGCGTTGAATAGCCTCTTCAATTTCTGGACTTTCTAGCGCAGGAATTGATTTCTTGGTACCACGTTGATCAAAGGCAATAAAACCTCCAAATTTTAAAAAGCCTGAGGTGGCATTGATTTCCGAGATGTAGGAAATGGTGCTATAACCTGGGCCACCAGTGGTATATAAACTCACATTCTGTGTAGAATCTGCATCGGCTTTGCGTGCAAATACAAAAGGTACTTTTATTTTTCGGCCGTTAGGCTTTTGTCTATTCTCGGGTACCACCAAATAGCCACATTTGGCAATTACGCCTGTTCCAATTTTTAGGGGACATGCCGTAGGTTCTATTTCAGCTTTGTAGCCTTGGGCATTTGCCCATTGAACCATGAGGGAAAGATACAGTAGGACGATGAAAACTCTCATAATATTCTTTTTAGCAAAGAAAAGGCAATTGCAAAGGCCGGTAAAGTAAAAATCGGACAATCTCAATTTAAGCGCCTGCCCAGTCGCTGGCCCGTAAAATTATATACGTCTTTATAAAAATGGCTGCGGTCATAATAGCCATATAGGTAAGGGTTAAAGTTTGGTGTATCTGCAATATAAGCGGTTAGCGCCGTTCTGGCCCTGAGCATAGCCATATAGGTTTTGGGGCTGGCGCCTACGGTTTGCGTAAAATAACGGTACAGGCTTTTGTCGGTTAGGGCCAATTGCTGGGCCAGTTCGCTGTTTTTGTTGGCTAGGCCAGAATCGGCAAACAGGGCAATGGCTTTTTGCACATGGCTATAATAATGCCCAACCTTGTTCTTTTGATAAAGCTTGGCCAAGAAGAAATCTTCCAGCAGTTTGATGCGATCCTTAAAATCGCTGAGGTTTTTGAGCTTTTGGAGGGTAGCATAGGGGATAAGCTCTGCAGCTTGTAAAATCTGGCTGCCAATTTGCGCCTGACTGATGCCAAATAGAGCTTCGATAGCGCCGGGAAAAAACTTGATGGTGAAAATATTGTCTGTTGGCAGGTTCCGGCGCTCTATAATTTCATTGCGCAATACCAGGACGTCTGTTTGCTGGTCTACGCTTTTCCAATCGTTGCCATTTTTTAAGAAGTAGGGCGAACCCAGGTTGATCCAGATGGTTGGCGTATAGCTGGGGAAGAGCTTTACCGTAAACTCTTCGCTGGCCACGTGGCTTTGGGTGGCTGCGAGCGATGTTTCCGAAAAGAACTCGATATAAGGCGAGAGCTCTTCGCAGGGTTGTTCAAACTCATAAAGCTTTTTTATGTTTTCGAAAATCTCGGTCATGCTTTGATGCTAATCTATCGTATATGACGCCAAATAAAAAAAATAGTTACGCATAGTAGCGGTAAAGCCATATACTTTTTAAGAGAAAAAACGCTTTTTCTAGCTTGATTTGGACTGTTATTTATTTTTTTTGAAATTTTTTACTCCTAATATTTGCATCGTACGAAAAACATCGTACCTTTGAGATATGGAAAATACATCAACTGGAAAACAACTGCCTGAACCAACAAAGGCCGAACTTGAGATTTTGCAAGTGCTGTGGGAATTCGGTCCGTCGACAGTTCGTTTTGTGAACGAGCAACTAAATCTGCAAAAAGACGTCAATTATACATCGACCCTGAAACAGATGCAGATCATGACCGAGAAGGGGATATTAAAAAGAGACGAAAGCCAGATGAAACACATTTACATTCCGGTAGAGGCCGAAGAGAAAACGAAAGACCAATTGTTAGACCGTTTTGTAAATACCTTGTACAAAGGTTCGGCTTCGCGCCTGATGATGCAGCTGCTGGGCAACGAGAAAATCTCTAAAGAAGAAATAGAAGCCATCAAAAAGATGTTGTAACTAATAAACAGATTAAACCTTAATGAACCACACCATGAAATCTTTATTTGTTAACCTTATTCCCGAAAACTGGCTTCATGCCATCGGGGCTGCCTTGTTCCATTCGCTATGGATTGGCGTTGTATTGTCGGTTATTACCGCTTTGTTGCTATCGGTTTCGCGTAAATCGAGTTCGGCGATGCGCTATAAGCTTTTGGTAGGCTGCCTGTTGCTTTTTGTAGCTGGTGTTGGTGCCAGCTTTGTATATGAATTGGGCAACGAAGCAACCAAATCGGCAATACCTGTTGCAACCCAAGCAAATGCACAGCCTATTGTGGTACAACAGGGTGCGGCAATGGTACCTGCAGGCAATCAGTTTGATTTTAAGATCCATAACCTCATGGATTTATGGAATGCCTATTCGGCGCAAATCGTATTGATCTGGTTTTTGATTATTTGTGCCAAAAGCATCCATTTATGGGTAGGCTTAAGCGGCATTGCCTTTTTAAAGAAAAACCAGACTTTCGATGCCGGCAAATTTTGGGAAGTAAAAGTGATAGAGATTGGCCACAAGCTGGGCATGAGCAAGGCCATTAAACTGGTACAGTCGGGCATTGCCAAAGTGCCTATGGTGGTTGGCCATTTTAAACCGGTTATTCTTTTGCCATTGGGGCTGATTAACGGCTTGAGCATTGCAGAAGTAGAAGCCATTTTGGCACACGAGCTGGCACACGTAAAAAGACGCGATTATTTGGTGAACTTGCTGCAGAACTTGTTAGAAATCGTGTTTTTCTTCAATCCGGCGGTACTATGGATGTCTAAACTGATCAGAACAGAAAGAGAGCACTGCTGCGACGATTTGGCCCTGCAGTGCGTAGGCGATAAAAAGAACTATGTAAATGCGTTGCTGTACTGCCAAGAATTTCAGGCTGGTGCTCCGGGCTATGCCATGGCGCTTACGGGAGGCAAAAACCAGTTGTTGGACCGTGTAAAGAGAATGTTGTTCGATACGAGATCTAGTTTAAACAAAATGGAAAAGGCAATACTTGCTATGGCCTTGGTAACGGTTTTTATCTGTTCGGCCGCCTTTACACAGGTGCATACGGCTATGGCTGCCGGATCTTTAAACAACCTCGGCCTTTTCCAAGACAAGCCTAAAAAACAGCAAGATACCGCTCAAAACAAAAAGAATAACGCAAAAGCTAAGGCAAAGCCAACTTCGAAAACCGTGATCAAACAACGCGAAGTAGTAACCGAAAACGGCGTAGTGGTAAAGGATGAGACTAGAGAAGTTAATGCAGCAGACAAATCGCGTTACATAGCCGATAGCCTCAGCTACGAAAGACACAAAGCGCTATACAAGCAGAACCAGCTTCAAAACAACGCCGAATACAAAAAAGCACAAGAAGATGCCAAAAAGCAACAGCAATATTATGAGCGCGAACAACAACGCTACGATAGAAGCCAGAAATTGTATGACCAACGCGCAAGAACACAAAGCGAAATAGAACGAAAAGCAGCCGACATAGAGCGGAAAAGAGCCGAAATAGATAAACAAATGGCAGATAGCTATAGGACGCAAAACACCAACCGCAATAGAAACCTCAGGCTCGACTCGGCCAGAAGAAAATTATCGCCACTTGCTAAGCCCCTGCCAACACCAAGAACTCCGCTTACGCCAGCCACGCCTTTAACTCCTTTGCAAGGAAACCTCGATGTTCCGGCTGCGGTTAACCCGCCTGCAACACCAGTGGCTCCCAAAACATCGACCAAGGTAGGCAGAACCACCGAAAGCATCTCCGTAACCGATGGTGGCGACATGAGCGGAAAGGAATTTTCTGACCAGGTGAACCGCGAAATGCTCAAAGACGGAATCATCAAAACCACAAACAACTTGAGTTATCGCTTAGATGGAACCAGTTTTGTGGTAAATGGACACGCCATCGATGCAGAAACACATCAAAAGTACAAAGCCAAATACCTGAAAAAACCAGGAACAGCACTAGTTTACAATTACGAAGTGCGTTCTAAATAATCCCTTACCAAACTAACTTCCCCATTTATGAAACTGAAATTATTGGCTTTTTTAGCTATATGGATAAATATTGCCCTAACAGTTCGGGCCCAGCAGCCAGCAGCCAAAATATATGGCACCGTAAAAGACAACGACGGCAAAAATTTTGAATATGCAACCGTGGCTTTGTATCGGGCAAAAGATTCGGTATTGGTTAAAAGCGCCTTTACCGAAGCCGATGGCAAATTTAGCTTTGAGCAATTGGCCAACAATACCTACCTGATTAAGATTGCGGCCATGGGCTACAACAATTACAAAAGTGCACTGTTGCAAATTGATGCCGGCCAGCAAAACATCAACCTTGGCGATATCAAACTCAGCGCAACGGCCCATACGTTAAAAGAAGTAAGCATTACGCAGAAAAAGGCATTTGTAGAGCGTAAAATAGACCGAACAGTGGTTAATGTAGATGCTTTGATTTCAAATGCAGGTACCACGGCGCTCGATGTACTGAGCAAGTCGCCGGGAGTTTTGGTTGACCAGGATGGGGGCATCAGCCTGAAAGGCAAAAAGGGCGTCAATGTTTTCATCGACGATAAGCCGGCCTATTTATCAGGTGCCGATTTGGAGAATTACCTAAAATCCTTGCCCTCATCAGCCATCGATCAGATTGAACTCATGACCAACCCGCCAGCCAAGTACGATGCGGCAGGCAATGCGGGGGTTATCAATATCAAAACCAAAAAAAGCAAAGTGGTAGGCTTTAACGGCGGATTGAATTTAGGCCTAAACCAAGGCGAACTGACCCGCTCTAACAACAGCTTCAATTTTAATTACCGCAACAACAAAATCAATGTGTTTGGCAACCTGAGCTATAACCTGAACAACAGTTTTACCGATCTTGACCTGAACCGCGTTTACAAAAAACCAGATCAGAGCATAAAATCGTTCTTTAACCAGAACAGTTATTTCAAAAGGCATGGCAATGCCTTTAACCTGAAAACAGGCTTGGATTTTTATGCCTCAGAACAAACCACTTGGGGCGTAGTACTCAGTGGCATGACCCGGGTTTCGAACCAGGTCAACAACAACACCAGCAACCTGTTTAATCCGGCCATGCAACCCGATTCGATCATCGTTGCCCGAAATGTTGACGATATCAATTTCAAAAACGGAGGCGTTAACTTCAACATGAGGCACAAATTCAAGAAAGAGGGAGGAGAACTTACTTTTGATGCCGATTACATTACCTATCGCAACCAAACCGATCAGGTGTACTACAACTATAGCTATTTTGCAGATAAAACCCTCAAATCGCATGATATTTTGAGTGGAGATCTTCCTTCAAACATCGATATTTATTCATTAAAGACCGATTACAGCTATCCTTTGGGCAAAACCTGGAAACTGGCATCGGGCCTGAAAAGCAGCTATACCAAAACCGACAATACTGCCGATTACCGCAATACGGTGAATAATGTGACCTCGCCAGACTACAACAAAAGCAACCACTTTTTGTACAAGGAAAACATCAATGCGGCTTACCTGAACATGAGCAGCGAAGGCAAACGGTTTTCCGTACAGGCCGGCTTGCGCTTAGAAAATACGGTTTCCGACGGCCATCAGTTGGGCAATGCCATGAAACCCGATTCAAGTTTCAAAAGAAGCTACACCAGTTTGTTCCCCACTTTCTACCTTACGTATAAACTCGATACCTCGGGCCACCACCAATTGGGCTTCAATTATGGCAAGCGGATTGATAGACCATATTATCAAGACCTGAACCCGTTTTTCTCGCCTTTAGACAAGTTTACCTATTATGTAGGCAATCCTTTCCTGAAACCGGCCTATACGCAGAGCATTGAAATTTCGCATAGCTTTAAAAACATGCTGACGACTACGTTTAGCTACAGCAGCATTAAAGACGAGGTAAACGAAACCATCGAAATTGTTGATGGTACCTATTACAGCAGGCCTGGAAACGTGGGAAAAAAGAAAATCCTCAGTATTTCGATGGATGGGAATTTTGACCTCACCAAATGGCTCAGCATCCATGCTTATGCCGAATTCTCGAATTTCCGTTCTAAAACCGATTTCTATACTGGGTTCTTAAAAACCAACGGTAACTTGTTTGCCGGAAATACCAATGTGCAGCTCAAATTTACGCCTACCTGGAGCGGCGAATTGAACTACAGGTACCAAAGCAGCTTTCGCGATGTGCAATTTGATATAGGGGCACTACAAGAAACCGGATTGGCCGTGCAAAAAAAGCTCTCGCAAAAAACAACTTTGAAATTGGCCATGAACGATATTTTCAGAACGCGTGTTTTCAATGGGGTAATCAACAACTTGGCCAACACCGAAGCCAATTGGCGCAATAGGAGCGATTCGAGAAATGTGGCCCTGAGCCTGAGCTATCGTTTCGGAAAAACCTTCTCTACGAAGGCCAGAAGTGAGCAATCGGGCGCAGAAAGTGAAAAAAACAGGGTGAAAAATTAGTTTAGTTCAGATAGATTTCGTCATGTAGGACTTGACTTGGGATAAAACCTGAGTCAATGTCCAATGGCGATATAGCAGTGAGATGCCGTTTAGGCATCTTTTTTTATGGTTATAGGTTTTGCTGTTAACGGCGATTATTGCCTAAACAATCCCTAACTTTGTTGCTTTTCAACCTTTCAACACTACAAAAATGGAACAAACGCAAATCGGCTGGATAGGCCTGGGTAAAATGGGCATTCCTATGGCCGGCAATTTAATCAAGGCAGGCTATCCCGTTTCGGTTTACAATAGAAATCAGGCTAAAGCCGATGCCTTGTTGCAAGAAGGTGCTGCCTGGGTTGATTCGCCTGCTGAACTCATTCAAAAAACGGCAGTTGTGTTTTTAATGGTCAGCGATGATGTTGCGGTTAATGAGATTTTTAACGCAGAAAACGGATTGCTTTCCAATAATTTAAGTGGAAAGATCATTGTCAACATGAGCACGGTTTCTCCCCAAATCAGCAAGGAAATGGCCGAACTATGCCAGCAAAAAGGGGCTTCTTATCTTGATGCACCAGTATCTGGCAGCGTAAAGCAGGCCCAGGAAGGATCCTTGGTTATCATGGTGGGTGGCGAGGAAGAACCCACAGAACAAGTAAGACCATTGTTTGATGTGTTGGGCAAAATGGCTTTAAGACTAGGTCCTACAGGGGCAGGAAACGCGGCCAAATTGGCCATTAACAGTCTGCTGGCACTTTACGCTTTGGGCTTGGCCGAAACCGTTGTGTTTGCCCGTAATCAGGGTGTTCAGGTTGCCGATTTGCTCCAGTTGCTCAATAACGGCGCGCTAAGCAATGTGTTTACCAAAATAAAAGGCGATGCCATTCTGCAGGATAATTACGAAGCGGCCTTTGCACTTAAGCATATTGTAAAAGACCTTGGCTTGGCCAAAAAAGAAGGCCTGCAGTCGCCATTGGCGCAAACCGCTTTCGCTACATTTGAAGCCGCCAATAACCAATTGGCCGAAGAAGACATCATTGCCGTTATCAAAACGCTGGATTAAAAACAATACAAATGGTTTTTACCTATGGAAATAAATGCACTGGTCGCTACCGACTGGTGCATTTATAGTTTATAGCCAGCAGATTAAACCTTTTCTAAATTTTGGCATCTTTAAAGGTATGAAAACGCTTAAAATTTCCCTGCTCTGCCTGTTTTGCCTTGGTGTGCTGCAAAGCAAAGCCCAATATAACTTCAGTAAAGTCGATGCCTGGCTCTCGGCCAATGCCGATAATTTCAGTGGGCGTGCCTTTCTGACGATTTACAAAGACGGAAAAACAGTTTATGCCAATTCGGTTAACCAACCTAATGCCAGGCAAAAAATAGGCGCTCGTCTTTTGGCCAGGCAACAACAGAAAGCAGTGAGTTTGGACAATTATACAGCTACAACGGTTTTATCCATTGCCAGTTGCAGCAAATGGCTGAGCGCGGCCTTGGTGATGACTTTTGTTGACGAAGGCAAGCTGAAGCTAAGCGATACGGTAGGCCGGTTTTTGCCGGTGTTAAGCCAAAATGGAAAAGGAAAGATTACCATTAGCCAATGCCTTTCGCACCTAACGGGTATTAAAGCTGCCGCTCTGAGAGATGACCTTGCAGACATGAGAAAAGCCAACAACATGGACGAAACGATTGCTTTTATCGCAGCTTTGCCCATGGAGGGCGAACCCGGAAAAGTATTTCATTACAGCAATGTTGGCTTGCAAATAGCAGGAGCAGTGCTGGAAAAAATAAGTGGCAAGAGCTTCGAAACCCTATTTCAGGAACGAATTGCCCAACCTTTAGGCATGAAGAATACAAGTTTTGGCCAGAAGAAGGTGGTTTTGCCCGCAGGTGGTGCTAGCAGTACCGCCGAAGATTATGTTAGCTTTTTAACCATGATCCAGAATAAAGGACTGTACAAGGGCAAAAGGATCTTAAGCGAAGCCAGCGTTGCCCAGATGCAGGTAAACCGCATAACTGCCGATGTAAAAGTAGCTTATACCCCTGCAGAAGCGGGTAGTGGTTTGGGCTATGGCTACGGCGAGTGGGTAACCAAAAGCTCTATCTTGGCCAATTTGAGCCCTTATGTAAGCAGTCCGGGTTTGTTTGGCGGTTTTCCCTTATTGGAGAAAGAGCACGGCTATATAGCTGTTTTAATGACTTATAACCTGAAAAATAAAGGAAGGCAAGCACAGTACGAAACCCTAAGGCAATTGATTAACGAAGCCGTAAAATAATTATTTCTTGATTTCTATAGGAGTATCTTGGTAAACCAATTCCCTAAATTGGGTCATGTCGGCATTACTTAAGGCTACGCAGCCATTGGTCCAGTCTTTTTTCTTTTTCACGCCTTTAGAAGTGCCATGCACCATAATGTTGCTGCCCGGTGTTAGGCCCTTTGCTTTGGCTCTTGCCGAATCGATTTTATTGGGGTAGGAAATATGGAAAGAATGAAAGGTAGAACTGTTCCATCTTTGCCAGTCCAGTGTGTAGGTTCCTTCGGGCGTACGGCCATCGCCTTCATATTCTTTTTGGCCTACCGGATTAGGCCCAAGTGCAACGGGGAAGGTTTTTACGGTTTTGCCGTCTTTGAGCAAGTACATTTTTCGCTCGCTTTTGATAACCAGTACTTTATTCACCAGATTACGGCGCCTAAAGTTTTCTTCTGCAAGGGCAACGGCTTTGTTGTAGTCGCTTTTCATTCCCCATTTTAATATCGACTTCACAGAGAAGAGTATTTTGAGGTAGTTTTTGGTTTGGCCAGCCGTATCGCCGGTTATTTTTTTATAGGCCAAATAATCGTCTAAATCGCCTTGCGTAACCACAATGTTTTGTTGCTTGGCAAAGGTCGACGAGGTATCGGCAAATAAAACCTTGGCCCTTTGGTCGTTTTGGGCATTCGAATGGCACGAAACGCATAATACAGTTGCAAAAAACAAAAAGAGCCTGAGCATACGAGCGATTAGATTTCTTCGTTCAATTTAAGCAAAAAATCTTTCAGGCGCTCTAAAGAAGCGATTACCTTCTGGTTTTCCTTCACGTCGCTGCTGTTGTTTTTCAGGTGTTCTTTGGCCCCTTTTAGGGTAAAGCCCTTTTCGTCTACCAAGTGGAAGATGATTTTCAGGTTCTCGATGTCTTCAGGTGTAAAAAGCCGATTTCCCTTCTTGTTTTTCTTGGGCTGCAGTACGTCGAATTCCTTTTCGTAGAACCTGATTTGCGAAGCATTTACGCCAAACATTTCGGTAACCTCGCCCATGGTATAATACATTTTATTGATTTCTCTCTCTTTGTACGGCATGTTCTAAACTGATAATGAGTAATTTGTGGCTTTTATTTGAAGTATTCAAATGTAAAGGGATTTTAGTAGAATACCGCAATAAAATTTTAATTTTGTTCTCCTAAATTTTCTACACGAGATGACAGCAAAAGAAATAAGACAAACCTATCTGAGTTTTTTCAAAAGCAAACAACATCATATTGTTCCTTCGGCGCCCATAGTGGTTAAAAACGATCCAACCCTCATGTTTACCAATGCCGGCATGAACCAGTTTAAAGATTTGTTTTTGGGCGAGGCTGCCATCAAATATCCGCGTGTTGCCGATACCCAACGCTGTTTGCGCGTTTCGGGCAAGCACAACGACTTAGAGGAGGTGGGTATCGATACCTATCACCACACCATGTTCGAAATGCTGGGCAACTGGAGCTTTGGCGATTATTTCAAGAAAGAAGCCATTGCCTGGAGCTGGAAATTGCTAACCGAAGTCTACAAAATTCCGAAAGACCAATTATACGTTTCAATTTTTGAAGGCGACGAGAAGGAAGGCCTGCCACGCGATACTGAAGCCTATGAGCTTTGGAAGCAATATGTACCCGAAGACCGCATTATTTTAGGCAACAAGAAAGATAATTTCTGGGAAATGGGCGATACCGGACCTTGTGGACCCTGCTCGGAAATCCATGTGGATTGCCGCAGTGCCGAAGAACGTAAGGATGGCAAGGGCAAGGATCTCGTTAATGCCGATCATCCACAGGTTATCGAAATCTGGAACAATGTATTTATGCAGTTTAACCGCTTGAAAGACGGTTCGTTAAAGCCGCTTCCGGCACAGCATGTGGATACCGGGATGGGTTTTGAGCGTTTGGTGCGTGTGTTGCAAGGCAAATCGTCAAACTACGATACCGATGTTTTCCAGCCATTGATCCAGTTTGTGGCCGATAAATGCGGAATCGCCTATGGCCATGCCGAACAAACCGATATCGCCATGCGCGTAATGGCCGACCACATTCGTGCCATTTCTTTTGTTATTGCCGATGGTCAATTGCCGTCAAACAACAAGGCAGGCTACGTGATCCGTCGTATTTTGCGCAGGGCCGTGCGTTATGCCTATACTTTCCTCAACCTGAAAGAGCCTTTCCTGAACCAATTGGTACCTGTATTGGCCGAGCAGTTTAAGGGTGTTTTTGACGAGCTTTACCTGCAAAAAGACTTTGTGCAAAAAGTGGTTTTAGAAGAGGAAGTTTCCTTTTTGAGAACTTTAGCTACAGGCATTCAACGCTTTGAACGTTACGAAACTAAAGATGCTATTGATGGCAATTTTGCCTTCGAATTATATGATACCTTTGGTTTTCCGATAGACCTTACCGAGCTGATGGCCAGAGAAAAAGGCTGGTCGGTTGATATGGAAGGTTTCAACAAGGCCTTAGAAGAACAAAAGAACCGTTCGCGCGCCGCAACCGCTATCGATACCGAAGATTGGGTAATTGTGAATGAAGGCAACGATACCGAATTTGTAGGCTACGACGACTTTGAGGCCGAAACAGAAATCTTAAAATACAGAAAGATCAATGCCAAAGGCAAGGAACAATATCAAATTGTATTGCGCCAAACCCCTTTTTATGCCGAAAGCGGTGGTCAGGTAGGCGATACCGGCCGTTTAGAAGACCACAGTCGCCTGTTTTCGGTAGCCATTACCGATACCAAAAAAGAAAACGGCATTGTTGTGCACTACGCCGATACCCTGCCAACCGATGTAGAAGGCAAATTTTGGGCAGTAATTGACGAAGACAAACGCGCTTTAACAGAAGATAACCACTCGGCTACACATTTGCTACATGCCGCGCTTAAAAAAGTATTGGGTACGCATGTAAACCAGAAAGGAAGTTTGGTTAATGCCGATTACCTGCGTTTCGATTTTTCGCATTTCGCCAAAATCAGTGACGAAGATTTGCAGGCCATAGAGCATATCGTAAACGGAAAGATCAGGGAAAACATCGTGCTTAAAGAGCAAAGGAACGTACCTTACGACGAAGCCATTAATTCGGGTGTAACAGCGCTGTTTGGCGAAAAATACGGCGATTTTGTACGGATGATTACATTTGACGATCATTTCTCGAAAGAGCTTTGCGGCGGTACGCACGTAAAGGCCACCGGACAGATCGGTTATTTCAAGATTGTTTCAGAAAGTGCTGTAGCTGCTGGAGTTCGTCGTATCGAAGCCATTACAGCGGCCAAAGCCGAAGAGTTTATCGTTAACCAAAGCAAGGAAATTAATCAGTTAAAAGGGCTTTTAAAGGGCAATCAGAGTATGAGTGCTGCGGTGCAGGCCTTGATGGAGGAAAATGCCAAGCTGAAAAAAGAAGTTGAGAAAAGCATTTTGGCCAAAGCTGGCGATATGAAACAAGACATTGCAGCCAAAGCCGAAAATATCAATGGCGTTAATTTCATTGCCGTGCACGTTGATTTGCCTAACGCCGAAGCCGTAAAAAATCTGGCTTTTGAGGTGAAGGCCATGGTGCCACATCTTTACCTGGTATTAACTACACTGATTGATGCCAAGCCGGGTATTACCGTAATGATTTCGGAAGATACCGTAAGCGAACAACTGAACGCGGCAAAAATTGTACGCGAGTTGGGCAAGGAAATTCAAGGTGGCGGGGGCGGACAGCCATTTTATGCTACCGCAGGCGGTAAAAATGCCGAAGGATTGGAACAGGTATTAATTAAGGCCAAAACATTTTTATAAGATTATTTAAAGAGGCGAAAGCCTCTTTTTTTTATACGCTATTTTTATTTACTCAATATATTGAGTAATTTTACTCAGTATATTGAGTAAATTGTAAAATACTATGGAACGTATTGAATTACAGAAAGTTATAAAGGTGATTTATGAGCCAAAAAAGTTTATACAAGTGCTTGTTGGGCCTAGGCAGGTTGGCAAAACTACCTTGGTAAACCAATTGGTCGAAAAAATCAATATGCCTTATCTTTTTGAATCGGCTGATGCTGTTCCGGCTTCTGATCAGGTGTGGATTGAGCAATTATGGAACAGTGTTAGGCAAATGATGCGCGATGAAGCGCAGACCGAATATCTACTGGTTATCGACGAAATTCAGAAAATTAACAATTGGAGCGAAATCGTAAAGCGCCTTTGGGATGAAGATGTACGTTTAGGCTTTGATATTAGGGTTATTTTGTTGGGCTCTTCTCGGTTGCTTATTCAGCAAGGACTAACAGAATCTTTGGCGGGCAGATTCGAACTTACTTATTTGGGCCACTGGAGTTTTGCCGAAATGGAAAAAGCCTTTGGTTTTACCGCCGAACAATATGCCTGGTTTGGGGGCTATCCTGGTTCGGCCCATTTAATTGGCGATGAAGAGCGTTGGAAAAAATACGTGACAGATGCGCTTATAGAAACCAGTATTTCTAAAGATATTCTAATGCTGACCAGGGTTGATAAACCCGCATTAATGAAGCGCCTGTTCGAATTGGGTTGCTTGTACTCGGGCCAGATACTCTCCTATACCAAAATACAGGGCCAACTGGCCGATGCGGGCAACACCACTACGTTATCTCATTACTTACAGCTTTTAGATACAGCTGGCCTGTTGGGTGGCATTGAAAAATTCGCGGCTGATATCATCAGAAAGCGTTCTTCAAGCCCTAAGTTTCAAGTGCATAACAACGCCCTGATCAGTGCGCAACACAATGCCTTTTTTGAGGAGGTAAGACAGCAACCCGCCGAATGGGGCAGGATTGTAGAATCGGCTATTGGTGCTCATCTGCTCAATTCGGCTTTGGTAGAAGGATATAAGATATTCTATTGGAGAAACAGAAATGACGAGGTCGATTTTGTATTGGAAAAACGTGGCAGAATTGTCGGTATCGAAGTGAAAAGCGCTGGCTTTGTAACCAGGACATCGGGCATGGATGCCTTCAATAAGATGTACCTACCCCATAAAACCTATTTGGTGGGTGCCGGTGGCATTCCATGGCAAGAGTTTTTAAAGATGTCGCCTTCGCAGCTGTTTTAACTGAAAGAGAAACCAAACAAAAAGGGCTTCAAATTATTGAAGCCCTTTTCAGTGTTATTTTAGGCTAATGTTTGTCTTTGTCGTGGCCTTTGCCATGTCCGTTGTTTCCATTGCCTTTGCCATACATTTTTTTGGCTTGTCCTGGAGGCATGCCGTGCGGATGTCCCTTTACAACGTAGTACCTTTTGTCGTCACTGTTTCTGATAACCATTTGCCTACCGCCCCAGTTTTTGTACTTCACATATTTAACCCTGTCATCGTTGAAGTTTAAATAAGGCCTGTCTCTGTTAATGACTACTTTGTAGCCGTTATAAAGATCGTAGTTGTTGTATCGGGCAGGTAAGTTGGCGCTGAAAATCCATCTGCCTCCATCCAAATAAACGAATTGGTGCTTTGGTACGTAATAGTAGCTTTCTATATCGGGCAGATAGTAATACTGGGCATAGTCATAGCCTGTTGGCCCCCATAAAGGTTGCGAGCCGATATTGATGTTTACGTTGATTTGTGCCTTGGTGCTTACTGATGCAATTCCGAGCATGAGTAAGAATATTAGCTTTTTCATGATTGTGCTATTTAAAGATTAGTCCCTGTGGCCTTTGCTGCCTTTGTGCTTGCCACGGTCGTGTTTGTCGAACCTTTGTTCGTGTCTTTCGTACCTAACGCTACGGTATTGTGGTCGGCCAAATGCCGAATGTCTTGCCTCCGGCCTCGAATAGTTTGTATAAACACGACGTTCTAAATAAGGATGTGGCCTGTTGATCACTACTTTTCTGGCATTATAGAGGTTATAGCTCCGGTACCTGTTTGGCAAATAGGCTCTGTGCACCCATCTGTTTCGCTCTAGGTAAACAAACTGGCGGGTGGGTACATAATAATAGCTGTTGATTTCTGGCAGATAATAGTAATCTACATAATCGTATCCTCGAGGGCCCCATTGTGGCTGTGCGCCAATGTTGATGCTTACGCTAACTTGTGCTTTTGCAGGTTGGTATAGGACACTGGCCAAGCCAACTGCTGCGATTAGGATGAACTTTTTCATAATTTTCGATTTTGCGTGTGCCAACGTAAATCCAATTCTGTGCCACAACCAGAATATTACCTTATTTCAATGAAATTGATACATTTTTCATTTATCTTTGGCAAGCATTCAATGCCCATTTAAACAGAAAATTGCCCATTAATGAGTACAAAAACTGCCGCAGAAAGTGTAAGCTATGAATTGGTTTCTGGATTGGAAATACATGTACAGTTAAATACACAATCTAAAATCTTTTCTTCAGATAGTGCTGTTTTTGGGGCCGGTCCGAACCAACATATTTCGGCAGTTTCATTGGCTTTGCCAGGCGCTTTGCCCAAGCTCAACAAAGAAGTAGTGGCCAAAGCCATCAGGATAGGTCTGGCGCTCAATTGCCAGATCAATCAATACAATTTCTTCGACCGCAAGAATTATTTCTATGCCGATTTGCCCAAAGGCTATCAGATTACCCAAGATAACAGTCCGATTTGCAAAAACGGCTATCTGGATGTAGTATTGGCCAACGGCGAAGAAAAACGCATTGGCATTAACCGCATCCACTTGGAAGAAGACGCCGGAAAAAGCCTGCACGACCAAGATCCGCAGTATTCTTATGTGGATTTGAACAGGGCAGGTGTACCGCTGATTGAAATTGTAACCGAACCCGATGTACGTTCGGCCGAAGAAGCGGCGGCCTTGCTTACAGAAATCAGAAAACTGGTGCGCCACCTGAACGTGAGCGATGGCAATATGGAAGAAGGTTCCCTGCGCTGCGATGCCAATATCTCTATCCGTAAAAAAGGAGAAAACAGTTTTGGAACACGTTGTGAGGTAAAAAACCTCAATTCAATACGTAATGTACGCCGGGCCATGGATTTCGAGTTTGGCCGTCAGGTGGAGGTGCTGGAAGCCGGCGGAGCCATTAAGCAAAGCACCTTGAATTTTGATGCAGATGCTGGTACTACTTCGCCGATGCGGACCAAGGAAGAGGCCAACGACTATCGTTATTTTCCCGACCCAGATTTGCCTCCAATAGTTATTTCAGACGAGTGGCTCAACGAAATCAAGGCCAATATGCCTGCCTTGCCCAACGAAATAGCCAAACAGTTAATGGCCGAGCTTAGCCTGAATAAGGCCGAAGCAAACATGCTGGCCGAAGACAGCGAGTTGCTGCAGTATTTTGAACAAGGTAAGGAAACAGTAAGCAATCCCAAAAGTTTAATCAATTGGTTGCTTGGGGCTATCAGATCGTTGCTAAGCGAACAAGAGATTGGCATAGCCGATTATCAGGTAAAGCCCCAACAGCTGGCGCAGGTAATCAACCTGGTTGACGCCAAAAAAATCAGTCAGCAAAACGCCTTGCAACAATTATTGCCGGCCTTGGCCAAGCAGCCAGATCAGGATGCAACGAATCTTGCCGAACAGCTCAATTTGCTGATCGTAGAAAATACCGACGAGCTGAACCAGTTTATTGAAGAAGTGCTGGCCAAGTATGCGCCACAGGTACAGGCATACAAAACCGGTAAAAAAGGCGTTTTAGGATTGTTTGTTGGCGAGGTAATGAAACTGGCCAAAGGAAAGGCGGATGCCAAGAAAATCAATGACCTTATTATAGAAAAATTAAAATAACATGAAGAAATTAAGCTACGTCTTGGGTTTAGCCCTGGCCTTAACCGCCTGTAAAGACAACACCAAGTTTGTAATTGATGGCAAGATAGAAAATCCGGGTGCCGAGAAAAAAGTATTTCTCTATGGCATGGGCGACAACAATATGAAGGTGCTGGACTCGACCACGCTTTCTGAAAAAGGAGAGTTCAAATTCAGCAACGTATCGCCTGAAGCCAACTTTTTTAGGGTAAACATCGGTACCAGCGAATATATTTTGGTAGCCAAGAACGGCGATAAAGTTGATTTTAAGGCCGATTTGAGCAATCCAAAACACGATTATACCATGAGTGGCGCAGAAGATGCCGATAAGCTGATGGAATTTAACAAGCTAAAAACAAGCTATAGCGACAAAATAGAGGTTATTAAATCCGATTTTGAGAAAAAAGTAGCTGCCAATCCGGCCGAACGCGAGGCTCTGGTAGCGCAGATTTCGCCGGTATACATGAAAGCGGTTGACGATTTGAACAAAGCTATCGTCAAGTTTGCTTTAGACAATACCAAATCGCTGGTTAGTTTTTATGCCATCAGCCTGATCAATCCAACCGGAAACGAAGATTCGATGGTTGCCTATGCCGAAAAGGTAGACGAAAACCTGAAAAAGAACAACAGCGCAGTTAAAAACTTCGTAGAAAAGGTAAGCAAGCTCAAGGCCGTACAGGTAGGGCAGCAAGCGCCTGATTTTACCATTAACGGATTAGATGGCAAGCCTGTGCATTTGGCCGATTTTAAAGGAAAATATGTATTGCTCGATTTCTGGGCATCGTGGTGCGGACCATGCAGAAACGAAAATCCAAACGTGGTTAAGGCCTACAACAAATACAAAGACAGGAACTTTACCATTTTGGGCATTTCGCTCGATAAAGACAAGAGCGCTTGGGAGCAGGCCATTAAACAAGACGGGCTGACTTGGAACCATGCCGGCGAATTAAAGGATTTTGAAGGTTCAACGGTAAGATTGTACCAGGTAGAAGCTATTCCGAGTTCGTTTTTGCTTGATCCTAACGGCAAAATCGTGGCGAGAAACCTAAGAGGCGAAGAATTGGATGCTTTCTTAAACAAAACCTTACCTTAAGCCTAAATCAATGTTAAAAATATTACATGTATTAACAATTTGTTAACTTCGCTTTAACGTTGTAGTACAATTGTATTCTTACTTTCGTAATAAAAAATAAACGATGAGTACAGCCAAACAAAAGATATTAATTGTTGATGATGAGCCGGATATTTTAGAGCTGATCGAATATAATTTAAAGAAGGAAGGGTACCAGGTATTTTTAGCAAGCAACGGCCAAGACGGCATTTCTGTAGCTAAAAAAGTGCATCCCGATTTGATTATCCTCGATATCATGATGCCTAAAATGGACGGGATTGAGGCTTGCCGTTTAATGCGGGCCATTCCGGAGTTCAAGAATACTTTTATGGTGTTCTTAACCGCCAGAAGCGAAGAATATTCTGAAATTGCTGGTTTTAATGTAGGTGCCGACGATTATATTGCCAAGCCGATCAAACCAAGAGCTTTGGTGAGCCGTATCAATGCCATATTGCGCAGAAATGCCAGTGGCGACGAGGTTTCTGATAACAAAGTTGAAATTGGCGATTTGGTAATCGATAGGGAAGCCTATTTGGTTTTTAAAGATGGCGAAAAGGTAATCTTGGCCAAAAAAGAATTCGAATTGCTGTACCTCTTGGCCTCTAAGCCGGGCAAGGTCTATACCCGCGAAGCCATTCTGAAAAACATTTGGGAAGATTCGGTGGTGGTAACCAACCGCACCATCGACGTGCATATCCGTAAACTGAGAGAAAAATTGGGCGAAAACTATGTGGCTACCGTAAAAGGCGTGGGCTACAAATTCGAACTTTCTTAAACCATAAAGCATTTTATAGCGAAAAGCCTTGGCCTTGGTGTCGAGGCTTTTTTGTTTTCTGTCGTTGTGAAGAGAAACAAGGAAGCCTGTTTGCGGTAGGCAGGAACATCAACGAATGAACCAATGAACGGATAAAATTCGTACTTTTGCAGAAATATTCAATTACTGAGTGAAATATCCTGCATTTAAAGACCTGATCCTATTCGAAAACGATGACTATATCGTTGTAAACAAACCTCCGTTTATTGCTTCGCTCGACGAGCGCAGTGCGCCTGGCAAAATCAACATTTTGCGCATGGCCAAGCAATACGCAGACGATGCACAGGTTTGCCATCGCTTGGATAAGGAAACTTCTGGGGCTATTGTTATCGCCAAACACCCCGAAGCCTACCGGTCGCTTTCTATGCAGTTTGAACGCAGAAAGGTAAACAAGATCTATCACGCCGTAGTAGATGGCCAGTTTCAGTTCGACAACCTTTTTGTCGATTTGCCCATTTTAAACGATGGCAACAAAAACGTAACCATCGATAGGCAGGAAGGCAAGCGCGCCGAAACCTATTTCAACTCTTTAAAATACTATAAGCATTATACTTTGGTAGAATGTAAGCCGGTTACCGGCCGGATGCACCAGATACGCATCCACTTGGCTACGCAGCGTGCAGCCATTTGTGGCGATGCCATGTACCGTGGCAAACCGGTATTTCTATCGAACATTAAAAAAGGCTACCGTTTGGCCAAAGACGAAGAAGAACAGCCTATTATGAAGCGTTTTGCGCTCCATGCCAAGCAGATTACCTTTAAAGGCTTAGACGGTCAGGATATTACGGTAGAAGCGGCTTATCCGAAAGATTTTGCCACGCTTTTAAAGCTGCTCGATAAATTCGATGCGTAAAAGGTACGTGTAAAAATAGGCTATCGGCAGGTAGCCCCATCATGCGCTCTATATTTATTTGATCACCCAAAATCAACTTTGTCTGATGTATGCAGGATTTGTAGCTAATGTTAACCGGCTTAATGAGTATAGAAAAAGTAAAATCTCCAACCGGAATTTTCTGGTTGTTGCGGCCCTGATTGTTGGCGTTTTGGCCGGCTTGGCGGCAGCGCTGCTCAAAACCATTACCCATCATATCGAAAAGTTTTTGCAAACAGACCTGCATTGGCAATACAAATACTATTTATACCTGCTGTTTCCTTTAATCGGTATTTTTCTTTCGGTGGCTTATGTACGTCGTTTTATCAGAAAAGGAAAGTTCGAAACCGGTTTAACGCCATTGCTGTATACCATTTCTAGAAATTCGAGCAAGTTGGAGCTCCATAATTCCTATTCGCAAATTATTACGGCCGCCTTAACCGTAGGTTTTGGGGGTTCAACCGGACTGGAAGCGCCTATCGTAACCAGTGGTTCGACTATAGGCTCGGCAGTGGGCCGTTTTTTGGGCCTTTCTTACCGCGAGATTACGCTTTTGCTGGCTTGTGGCGCAGCAGGGGCCATAGCTGGGGCTTTTAACAGTCCCATTGCGGGAATTGTATTTGCCATAGAAATCCTGTTGCCCGAATTTACCATTCCGGCTTTCATACCTTTGCTTTTGTCGGCAGCCACGGCAGCGGTAGTAGCCAGGTTCTTTTACAACGAGCAATTGTTTTACCTGGTAACCGAAGGCTGGGAGGTAAACGCATTGGGCTTTTATGTGGTTTTGGCAGGCCTAATCGGCTTGTTCTCCATTTATTTTGGCAAGGCTAATTACGCCATCAAAGGCTTTTTCTATAAAATCAAACATCCCTACAAAAAGGTAATTATTGGCGGATTGATGCTGGGCGCCTTGGTTTTCCTGTTTCCAACTCTATACGGCGAAGGCTATATCACCATCAAGAACCTGTTAAAAGGCGATACTACGGCAGTCATCAACAACAGTATATTTGCCGATTACAGCATTTTTCCGGCGGTTATTCTGCTTTTTACAGTCATTACCGTGTTTGCCAAGTCGGTGGCTACGCTGGTTACGCTTGGCGCGGGCGGTAACGGTGGTATTTTTGCGCCGAGTTTGATTATCGGCGGACTGATTGGCTTTAGTGTGGCTTTTAGTATCAATACTTTAGGGATTGCTCATGTAAATACAGCCAATTTTATTGTGGCCGGCATGGCTGCATCGCTGGGGTCGATTATGCACGCCCCTTTAACGGGTATCTTTCTGATTGCCGAAATTACCGGAGGCTATGTGCTGATGGTGCCTTTAATGATTACCACGGCTATTGCCTACCTCATTAACCGCAGTGCCAACAAATATTCCATCTATACCAAGCCTTTGGCCGATAAAGGCCAGCTTTCGCACCACGAAGACAAAGACACTACGGTACTGAACATGATGAAGCTGCGCTACCTGGTAGAAAAGGATTACCTGGTGTTAAAGCAGGGCGATTTGATCAAGGATAAAATGGGAGAGGTGCTGCAATCGAAACGCAACCTGTTTCCGGTAGTGGATGAACAAGGAAAACTCTTTGGCCTGTTGTACGTAGAAGATATTCTGAAGGTAGCCGTCGGACAATCGATAGACGAAACCTTAGCCATCGACGAATTGGTACAGCCTGTGCCTCAATTATTACCTATCGATGCCGATTTGAAGCAGGTACTCCAGCTGATGGAAAACGAAAATGTATGGATTTTGCCGGTAGTTGACAGCCAGGAGGAATATGTTGGCTTTGTTTCAAAAACCGCCATATTCAATAAATACAGAGCCATGTTGAGCCGTCAGGCCGATTATTTGAGTTAGCCACATCTAGGGCTAAAGCTATCAAAATAAAAAAGTCAGTAGTGTTAAATTTAAGGCTACTGACTTTTGACTTCGAACTACCGATTAATTATTCGCTTCTTTTTAAACCGAACTTTTCGATTTTGCTGTACAGGTGACTTCGTTGAATTTCGATGTCGTCGGCGGTTTTAGAAACGTTCCAGTTGTTTTTTTCCAGTTTGAACTTGATGAATTCTTTCTCGGCGTGGTCTTTATAATCCTGAAAATTCGAAAACCTGTCGTAATCTATTGCCGAGCCTCCATGCGTAGCCGTGGCATGTCCATTTCCGTTTGCAGCGCCAATGTTGGTGCCGCCAGTAGGGTTGGCAAAAGCTACTACATCATTTTCAGTGATGACTTTGTCGCTCAAGATGATCAAACGCTCAATCATGTTGTGCAGTTCACGTACGTTACCGGTCCATGGCAGGCCTTTAAGTGCATTCATGGCGGCATCGTTTATTTTCTTTACCGGCATGCCGTAATCGTTGCAGATTTCTTCTAAAAAGTGTTGTGCAATGACCGGAATATCGTCGGTTCGTTCTGTTAAATGCGGTACGTGGATGTTGATGACGTTGAGGCGATGGTAAAGGTCCATCCTGAAATTGCCATCCTCAATCTCTTTTAAAAGATCTTTGTTGGTGGCTGCAATTACGCGAACGTTTACATCCAGTTCTTTTTCGCCACCCACACGGGTAATTTTATGTTCTTGCAGGGCGCGCAATACCTTGGCTTGTGCCGAAAGGCTCATATCGCCAATCTCATCCAAAAACAAAGTACCACCATTGGCCAGTTCAAATTTGCCGATACGTTGTTTAACGGCAGAGGTAAACGAACCCTTTTCGTGGCCAAATAACTCACTTTCGATGAGTTCTGAAGGTATGGCCGCACAGTTTACCTCAATTAAAGGGCTCTCTGCACGGTTCGATTTTTCATGAATCCATCTCGCTACCAGTTCTTTACCGCTTCCGTTGGCTCCGGTAATCAGTACACGGGCTTCGGTAGGGGCCACGCGGTCGATGGTTTCCTTGATGCGGCCGATGCTTTCAGAATCGCCAAGGATATGACGGGTTTTGCTTACTTTTCGCTTTAAAACCTTGGTTTCGGTAACCAAAGTACCGCGGTCTAAGGCATTGCGAACGGTAATTAAAAGCCTATTCAGGTCAGGTGGTTTAGAAACAAAGTCGAACGCGCCTTTTTTGCTGGCTTCAATGGCTGTTTCTACGGTCCCGTGGCCAGATATCATGATAAACGGCAGGTCTGGTTTGAGGGCAAGCGCATTTTCGAGCACTTCCATACCGTCCATTTTGTTCATTTTGATGTCGCAAAGAACAAGGTCGTAGTTGTTCTTTTTGATAAGCTCCAGCCCGTCTATGCCGTTGTCTATATCGTCAACGTCGTAGCTTTCGTATTCCAAGATTTCGCGCAAGGTACTCCTTATCGCCCGCTCATCATCAATTATCAGCAATTTTGCCATGGGTGTGTTCTTCTTTTTAACTTTTCGCTAATATATTGTTTTTATTTAATCGTCAAATAAAAAATGCAAACCGATAAGCCGGGTTCTGTCCCCGATAAATCGGGTTTCTATCATTAATCTAGTATAAATGTTGCCATTTATCTCTAACGACCTACCCACTAACATCGGGCGAGCAGCCCTACGTGCGTTAGCCTATTTGGTCTTTCAACTCCCGGGGTTTACCAAAACGCTAATCGCTTAGCGAGCTCGTGAGCTCTTACCTCACGTTTTCACCCTTATCCCGATCAGATCGGGACGGTATATTTTCTGTGGCACTTTCCGTCACTCAGGTCTTCAATCCCAAGTTCCTTCCCGTTAGGAAGCGAGATGCTCTATGTTGCCCGGACTTTCCTCCTTTCTGTTTAACCAGAACGGCGATAGAATGGTTTGCATTTTTGCAAAGATAACCATTATATTTAATGATGATATCATAACGCTCATCCCAATGGAAGGTTTCGCCGCAGAAAAAGCCAAATTGGCTTCGCAATCCAATACCGTTTCGCCACAACACAGCACCAATGGAGCCTATTTGGTTGATAATAGGCCCAGCTCGGGCAACGCAGTTGTACAAAGGGTTAAAGGACTTGCTGTAGGAACAATGGTTGAAGTAACCAACGGGAATAAACCCTGGTATGGAGAGATCAAGGAGGACAAAGGCAATAGCTATGTTATACGTTTAGGCGGCGGCGATGATAAAAACCTGCACGAAGTAGCACAGGAACACGTGAAGGCTCATCCGACCTATGCAGCCATGAACAAGAAAAGGACATTGACGCTTGATGGGCAGCATGGCACAAACACGGCTAAGAATGTAGAATCGTTAGCCCAAGGCTTAGATTTTCAAAAGCAAGGGGCCAACGACGCTACCCAGTACAGCGGACCAGGCTTTTACTATTTTCCAAAGGGAAATTCGATGGATAAAGATGCGAAAGGATATGGACATGGGCATAAATTAGATATTTATACAACGGGACTTCATCAAGAAACGCGGGTTGCTGGAGATGTTGAAGGCGCGATCAAAACCTCCGCAAGTCTCGAGCTAGGACTGAGGGGCTTGAAAGGAAATGAGCTGGCACTAAGTTCTGTTAACCATCCGATGAACATGTGGGCAGAACGCCAAAGCGATCAAGGACGGGAAAAAGTAATCAGACCTCATTTATACGATAAAGGCCAATTGCTTCATGCCTTAAAAGTAGCGGCTGCATTGCCGGTGATGGATCCCAAAGGGCACCTGAAAACCAAGGAAGGCGAAAGAGACGATACGATTCTCGAATCAATTGGCGGAGAGGCCTATCACAACACCACTGATCCTGTTGAAGAAGCAGATAAGATGGATGACGCCGGAAGCCATAAGTTTACGGATTATGAAAATGCAGATAGACCAGGCCACGAGCTCATAGAAAATAAATATGGAGATCTAAAAATGCCCTATGCTATTTTTAAGGTATTGGTTAATGTAGCCGAATTTGATTTTAAGGCCAGGGCACATGATCCGGCAAAAGCCACAGCGCCTCAGGTAACCAGTGTAGGCGATAGCTTGGGCGAATCGATACTTCCATCTAAAGAAGAATTAGCGGCCATTATCAAAGCCGCAGTAAAGGCAAATCCTGATTGGTATCATGCGGAAGACCATGAAAAATGACAAAAGGCCTTCAAATTCGAAAGCCTTTTGATTTAAATTTCTATTTACAGTTTTGCAGATCGGCGGTAACCTTTTGGTAATCGTACATGCCTTGGTTGTTGCCAAACGAATTGGTGATGTAAACCATTACCTGTGCCACATCGATATCGTGGAGGTTCGGAAAATCGGGCATTTTGCCTTGGTAGGCTTTGCCGTTGATGGTAATAGGCTCGCTAGTGCCGTTTTTGATGATACAGGCTAGTTTAGCCTTGTTATCCTTTAAAAACACCGTATCGGTCAGTGGCGGAGCCAATTCGCCTAAACCCTCGCCGTTTTCGCCATGGCAGTTTTGGCAGTAGGTTTTGTAAAGATCCTTGCCGTTGGACATATACTTGGCCTTTTCTATTTCGCTGGCATCTTGGCAGGAATAGATTATTGCGGCTACAGTAAGCCAGAAAACGGTAAATAAAACGGTTTTGCGCATGTTATTCTTTTTCGGCCAATAAAGTAGCGATGTCTTTTTTCAGCTTTTCTACCTCTTCGGTTTTGGTGCCATCGTAAGCGCCACGCATGCGTTTGTGCTTGTCAACCAATACCAGCCAGCCTTGGTGGATGTAGCCGTCTTTGGCCGTGCTGTCTTCTTGTACGGCGACCAGGTAATTATGCTCGGCCAAATGATAGATTTCGTCTTTGCTGCCATATACAAAAGTCCATTTTTGGGTATCGACACCCAATTTCTCGGCATATTTTTTCAATACCGAAGGCTTGTCGTACTTAAAATCAATAGTATGCGATAAAAAAGCCACTTCGGGATTGTCTTTGTAGGCTTCGTAAACCGTTTTGAGGTTGCGGTGCATGGTAGGGCAAATGGTGGTACACGAGGTAAAGAAGAAATCGGCCACGTAAACCTTGTTTTTAAACTGGTCTTGCGTAATCATTACACTGTCCTGGTTAAGCAGCTTAAAATCAGGAATGGTTTGATATACCGTATCTACTTTTTCAACACCGGCCGCGTCTTTTACTATTTTTGCTTCGCGCTGACCGTAGAAAGGCAGTTTTTTATTGTTGTTACAGGCCACTAAGCCTAGGGCAAATACTACAGAAAAACCTGCAATTGCGATGTTTTTAAATTTGATCATGATGATTAAAATTTAGTTTACAAACATACGCTAAACCCCTAAGATGTTCAGCGTATGCCTGACGATTTGTTTAAGATTTTAATAAATAATACAATTGGTTGATGTTATAGGTAATGCCCAGATAAACCTTGGCAGCACTTTGCGGATGATCGGTTTTGGCCTGCCACATATTGGTTTGCATGCCCAGGTTCAGCGCAATGTTTTTGTAGTACAGATCGGCGCCGATGCCACCCATCAGGTTGTTCATTTCGTGCTCTCCGGTTTTGATGCCTTTATAGGTTTCGCCGGCTGAATTTTCGTAAAAGAACTGTACTGACGGCATAACTTGCCAGTTTTTGCTCAATTTTTGGGTATAAAAGAAGTTGAGAAAAGTGGTGCTGCTGTTGGCAATACCTTCCCGCTCGCTGTTTTCTCCGTTTATTTTGTAGGAAGTATTCAGGCTCATCCCGAATTTTTTGAAGCCCAACAGGTAATTCGCGTAAATAAAACCATCGGTACTGCCGGTTCCGGGTTGCATCAGGGCCGAATAGCGGATGCCGTCTAAGGTCTTGATGTTGTTTTTCCCGGTAGGCAATTTTAGGCCGGCACCAACAATTAAACGCTGGTTAAGCACAGGCTGGTCGAGTTTTCTGATCAGGTGATAGCCCGCATACAGATTGATATCGCCCATACCCGAAATGGAAGAGGTATAGCCATTGTAACGCTCGCTATTCGAATTATAGGGAATAATGGCATTCAGTTCGATACGTTTGTGCAAGAAATAACGGCCTCGCAATTCCATGGTACGGTAAGCTTCATAATCCTCCGGATTGTTGTTGTGGCCGGTTAGCGGTTGGCTTCTATCGTCTTTAGGGATGAAGAAACTGCTTCCCTTTGGAAAAAACTGATGATTTTGACCTCGATAACCGTTAAATGAACGGTAGCGGTACAGCAGGCCAAAACTGCTCTGGTTGTCGTAGGGCGTTAAGCCCATAAAGCAACCGCAGATATCGCAGGCAAATGCACTGGTGCTGGTAAGGCATAAGGCGAGGAGCAGGAATTTACTCCTCACTAAAGATTTTATTTTTGATGAATTCATCGTCGGTTAGTGTTTTTAGAAAAGAAATGATTTGTTGTTTTTGTGTGGCCGACAAGGCTATGCCCGTTTTGAGCAAGGGGTCTAAGTTGGGTGCTTGCTGTATGCCACTGTTGTAGTGTTCCAAAACCTTTTCGAGGGTGTTGAAACGGCCATCATGCATGTAAGGTGTAGACAGCTCGATATTTCTCAAAGTTGGCACCCTGAATTTGCCTTTGTCGCTCTCCAAGCCGGTAATCATTTTACGGCCTTCGTCGGTGCTGTTTACATCCAATCCGTTGTTTCTGTAGCTGCCGTCGGTAAACAAAGGCTCTTGGTGACAACTGGCACATTTGTCCTTAAACAGCTGGTAGCCCTGTTGCTCGTCGGCCGTAAAGGCATATTGCTGTGGATTGCGCATTACCTTGTCGTACTTGCTGTTGGCCGAAACCATCACGGCTGTAAACTGGGTTAAAGCCCTCAACAGGTTTTGCGAAGTAATGGAGTTTTGTCCAAAAGCGTCGGCAAAAAGCTGTGGATAGGGGTTGGTGCCTTTCAGCAGGCTGACAATGGTATTCAAGTCGGTTCCCATTTCGCAGGCATCGGTAATGGCATTTATAGGAACAATTTCAAGGTTTTTGGCACCGCCATCCCAGAAAAACTCCTTTTGCCAAGCCAAGTTGAACAACACCGGCGCATTGCGCTTGCCCAAACAATTGTTTACGCCATGGCTTACGCTGTGGTCTAATTGCGCAAAGGCCGCAAATTGCTGGTGGCAGCTGCCGCACGATACGCTTTTATCGGCCGAGAGCCTCACATCGTAAAACAGCTTCTTACCCAACGCAAAGGCCTTATTGCTTAAAGGATTGCCCTCAAAGTTGTAGGTTGGCGAAGGAAAATTGGCCGGTTTTACAAAAGTAATCGGTTCTTCTGCCGGTTTATTGGCTTCCCGCTTGCTGCAGGCATACAGCAGAGCCATACTCGCCAGCAAGGCTAAATAGATTTTTAGATGTTTCATACGCCCTAATTATGGATATGATCTAACTGAAATAAGCCATCGGCATAATTATCGGCCACAATAACCGAGTTGGCACCGCCCATGGTAAAGTTCAGGCTGCCGAATTTGATGTTTTGATTGCCGGTAAATAAGCTGGCCACATTTACTTTAAAGTGCAGTTGTGGCTTCTTATCGACCCTAATCCTCAACGGATTGGCAGGGCTAAACGAGGTGCTGAACGTTCTGATGGTGTTATTCGGGTCAACAATGCCTCCAATGTGGAAAGTAAGGCTTTTGTTGGCCGCGGTCGATTGTGGCGAAGTGCCCTCAAACTTAACGAAGATATAGCCGCTGTTCCAGGTCCAGAACATGCCCAACGCCGGATCTAGCGCGCCAGTTTGCGCGCCAGCTAGGTTTCTTTCCTTGTCTACGCCGATAATGAAGGAAATTTTGGTGTAATCGCCTGCAGGGACGTTGTTAAGGCTATTGAGCAGGCTTGCCGGTTTGGAGGCATCCACCAATATATAGCTTTCGGGTGCACTGTAAACCGAACCATCGGCTTTGGTCAGTTTGATGTTGCTCACATAATATTTGAATACAGATACGTTAAAGCTGTCGCCGTTGGCATTGGTGTAGTTCTGTGTTTCCAGTACGAGTGGACTGCCGTTTACTACGTTGTCGAATTCGAGGGTAAAAGCACCTTTCTCGTCGGCAGGTGTAACGGTTTCGTCTTTTTTGCAAGAAGTAAATACGAGGGTCAAAAGCACAGCAAATGAGATGGATATATTTTTGATATTCATTTTTTTTAAGATTAATAAGGTTAGGGCATAACAAGCCCATCAATTGAATTGAAAAATCAATAGGTAGCTTGGGCCAATTGCATGGCAAAGCCAATCGCTCGAAAGCGAATAAACAATTAACCGTAAAATGATGGAGTTAGCCCAACTGGGGCGGGTGGAAGATGGAAACAGCCGTTTTGATCGGCTTTTTTTGCAGATAGTTAGGTACGGCCGTGGCCAAACGAACTTCTAAAACCGGTGCCAAGAATGCTACGGTTTCCGGAGCCAAACTTTCGACCATCCTTTTTAGGGTTTCCTGATCCTGCTTGTTCTTTTGCTCCAGTTCTTTCAGCTTGATGTCCATAAAGCACTTGCCCTCGCAATGTAGCTCGGGTTTGTCTTTATTGGTACATAAAACGGAAGAAATATAAGCCTTGTTAAAGGCATAAGAAGTGGCCAACAGCCAATAGTTAAAGCAGTTGGTGGTGATACCAACGACTAAAAAAATTGCGATGAGTTTTCTGTAGCCAGCCATTGGGCGCAAAAGTAGGAATTAAATCCTTGCGAAGCCATAAAATGGATATGTTTTTTGAACAGTTTGCAGTTTCGATCTGAGGTTGCCATTTTGCCATCGAACAATTTAACCATACAGCAATTGAATACTTTAACAAATAAGCATTTTAACCATTTAACAATTTTAACAATTTTAACAATTGAACAACCTAGCAATTTATCCACTACCATAAATCACCAAAATTTTGCCATCTTTAAGACTATGAAAAACAGGTCCACCCAATTTGCTTTGATGTTGTTCCTTGCGCTCTTTGCTTGCAGGACAAACGCACAGGTAGTTATCCAAAAACTCCATGTCAACTGGCAGTTTCAGGAGCAGGACGATGCCAAATGGTATCCGGCAAAGGTTCCAGGCGAAGTGCATACCGATTTGTTGCGCAACAAACTGATTCCAGATCCATTTTATCGTGATAATGAGAAGAAAGTGCAGTGGGTAGAAAAAGAGAATTGGGATTATAAAAGCAATTTTGGCGTTGAAGCAGGGGTTTTCAGTCAAAAGCAAATCGAACTGGTTTTTGATGGCCTCGATACTTACGCCGATGTATATTTAAACGGGAAGCTCATTTTACAGGCCGATAACATGTTTCGCCAATGGCGGATAGACGTTAAAAAATGGCTCAAGGCTAAAGATAACCAACTGCGAATTAGGTTCTATTCGGCACAGAATAAAGTCGATTCGATGGCCAAAGCCGATCTGCCTTTTGTTATTCCAGACAATCCCCGTGCCTATGTGCGCAAGGCCCAATTTCATTTTGGTTGGGACTGGGGACCAAAACTTACTGGTTGTGGCATTTGGAAAGAGGTGCGATTGGAGGCCTACAACCAAAAACCTGCAGAAAAGCCTTTTGTAGCCCCTGTTCAGGTAGAATTGGTCCAAAAACCCGACGATAAAGGCAGTTCGTTCTATTTCAGCATCAATGGCAAGCCCACTTACATGAAAGGCGCCAATTATATTCCCTCAGATGCTTTTGTAACGCGGATGAAAAAATCCGATTACCGAAAAATGTTGCTCATGGCCAAAGAGGCCAATATGAATATGCTGCGCGTTTGGGGTGGTGGTATTTACGAATCAGACGATTTTTATAACCTCTGCGATTCGCTGGGCATTTATGTTTGGCAGGATTTTATGTTTGCAGGTACCATGGTGCCCGGCGACAAGCATTTTATAGACAATGTGCGGGAAGAAGTCAAATATCAGGTCAAACGTCTAAGACACCATAAAAGCATCGTGGTATGGTGTGGCAACAACGAAATAGACGAAGCTTTTAACCGCTGGGGCTGGCAAAGCCAGTTCAGGATGCGGCCACAGGATTCGGTTAAGCTTTGGCAGGATTATACCCGATTATTCAGAGATAGTATTCCGAAATGGATTAAGGAAGCTGGCGATGCAAGGCCTTATGTCAGTACCTCGCCAAAATATGGATGGGGTGTTAAAACGAGCATTACCGAAGGCGATAGTCATTATTGGGGAACCTGGTGGGGTGGCGAGGATTTCGAAGTTTTTGAAAATAAAACCGGTCGTTTCATTAGCGAATACGGCATGCAGGCCATGCCTAACTACTCAAGCATCTTGGCTTTTACGCAACCACAAGACAGGTATTTGGCTTCTGATGTAATGCAAAGCCACCAAAAGGCGGGTAATGGTTACCAAAAATTGAACGGTTACCTCAAGAATTACATGATTGATGCAGACCGGATTAGCAAATTATCGGTTGAGGATTATACCTACCTGACCCAATGCGTGCAGTACTATGGTTTTAAAAACATGATCTTGATTCACCGAAGCAAAGAACCCTACAACATGGGCACCTTGCTGTGGCAGCTCAACGATTGCTGGCCGGTAGCCAGCTGGAGCATTACCGATTATTACAATCGTGCGCCAAAAGCGGCCTGGTATGCCGTAAAAGAGGCTTATCGAGATGATGTGAGGCCGACAAGAGATACTGTTAGACCAAAAGATCTGAAACTGAGCGACCCGCAAATCAGCTATCAGGTTAAAGGCAATCAAATCGTGTTGCAAGCCAAAACCTTTGCTAAATATGTTTTTGTGGATATAGCAGGCTATACAGGCAAACTGAGCGATAATTATTTCGATTTGGAACCTGGCAAAGAGAAGGTAATTACTTTTGATTTGAAAGGATTGGACGGTAAAAAGCCCGTCGTTAAAATAAAATCGCTTTGGGAAGTGGTGAAATAGACTAAAGCATAAAGACCAAAGACTAAAGTTTGTTTTGCCAAGAGCGATTAATTCCCCTCCACTGGAGGGCTGCCCAAGGAGCGGGGTGGTTAGTTGGCAAATAACTCCGAATAGATGTTTTGTTTAATCGCAAAAGGCATGAAGTTTTCGCAAAAAAGAAGCTAATGAATTGAACCTATTGGTAGCAAGTGTCAGCATAAAACCAAGAACAACTTAAAACGAAATAATGAGTGCGGAAAATCCGTAGGCAAAAAGGGTGAAAATACCTAAAACTAGGTTGGGTCTATCTGTTAATTTAGTTTCATTAATCATTCAAAACAATGAAACAGAAACAGTTATGTCTCGCTGTAATTGCGCTACTCATTTGTAGCCATGTATCGGCACAGTTTAAAATCGATCTCAGTAAGCCACTGCAACCTAAGGTAACGTTGCCAGACGTTCCGAAACCTAAGCTGCCGAAAATCGTCATCGGCAAGAAACCCTTGGAGAACTTTAATAAAGTTGTTCAGGATGCGGTAGACGGAGCGGGCAAGCTTATTCCGGAGAAAGTGCAAAAGCTAGCTACTCAGCTTGTGGGAGAAAGCGCTAAACTTTCCGGTGATGTCATTAATATTTACAGGGTAAACAATCAGGTTATATCTCAGCTAACGCTCAACGGGCTTGACCTTTACAAAGATATTTCAGAGCCGGTTACTGAACAGCTGATTAAGCTTAAAGATGGCACGTTGAATGCCGTAGGAGTTACTTTGCCAACCGATATCGATAAGGTTTTGAACGAATATATCAGCCAAAACCAAACTGGATTTGAACAGTTGTATAAGCTTTATTCAAAATCCCTTGAAATAGAGGATAAATTACTTGACGGCAGTGCGCAAAGCCTGAAAGAGTTTGGTAAGTACCTGCTGCTTTCAACTAACGGGTTTCCAGGAATGAAGAAAGGAATGCCTTTGCCTAAGCTCCAAGGATTAACAACGCTCAGTATGAACCCACGTTTGCTGCAGATTATGCTGGACCAGTTGCTCAAAGATGCCTACCGTACTGGCAACGACCATTCAAAGCCTTTTCAAGTGATTGCAGTTTCATCAGGCTCGCTAAGGTACGACGACCAGCATAGTGCTTTTGTGCTGGAGCTCAATGATGCGAAAATAAGACACAATCAGCCAACAGGATTTGCAAGATTATCTGCTACACTTAATATTAAAAAGTTAAGGTTGCAAGTTATACCCGTTTCTATGGCTAATGGAGCCCTTACGGTAAAGACCAGACTATGTTATCTCGATGTAGAAGACCTTTTGCCCAAACTTGATGAAATGCTGTGCTGGGTCTTTGAAGATAACGTGATGAGCAAGATAAGCAAAACCTTTATGGTATCCGAACTGTTGAATACCGAAGCCAAAATAGAAAAGTCTAACATAGACCACCTTATCTTGCGTAGCCAACCATTTGATGCATCTGTTTTTGCAACCAGCCAGCAAATGGGAATTGTGTATAAAGACAAAGTCAATACGGTGCAAGATACAGAGCTATCAGGCCATGATATGGAAGTTAAATTTAACGAGGGTTTTGTGCTTAAGCTCATTAACAATGCCTTAGACAGTACAAAGGGGGTGAAAGTAGCCATTGATAAGAAGGCCACAGAATTTGACGAAAGCAAGAACCACATTTTTCTGAAGCACATTAACAAAGTAGATTTCAAGGCCAATGGCGCTTTATATATCGGAGCAGAGTGTTCCGTGCACTTTAGGCGTTTTTTGGGTAAAAAGCCTAAGATCAACATCCTGTTTTCAAATGTTGGGCTTAACCTTTATCCTGTATTGGAAACCTCGGCAAATGATGCCAAGCTAAAAATGAGCCTTGTTCCCGTAGTCGATTCGCTTGCCTTGACGGGTAGTTCAGTAAAAAGTAGGATCATTAGGCGCATAGCCAAGCTGTTCAAGGCCTCAAAAGCTTCGATAGTACTACAAGATATGCCTTTAAAATCGCTCATGACATTCAATTTTAGCAATCCGCTTAAACCAGAAGAAAAACTTTTGCCAATAGCGCGTGATTTAAAGCTGTTGAAATCAGAAAACGATTGGCGCGTGATATTGGATTTTAAATAGAAAACGATTTTTGGGAAGAAGCAATAACGGAAAAAGGTTGGCATTTCGCCAACCTTTTTTAATATACGTATGGAAGTAATGTCGAATACGGATTACGCCTGCAAATCTTCCATAATGGTTTTGATCTTGGCATTCAGTTTTTCTTCGGTTGCCTTAAAATCGGCTTTGTTGGCCAAGGGTTCATTTACGCTACAGTAGAACTTGATTTTAGGTTCCGTACCACTCGGGCGGGCCGAAATAATGCTGCCATCGGCGGTAATGAACTGCAAAACATCTGATTTAGGGAAACCCAATTCCTTGCTCGATCCGGCTTTAATGTCGGTTTCCTTGTTCAGTTCGTAATCTTTTAGGGTTACTACCTCAGAACCGCCCAATTTGGCAGGTGGGTTGTTCCTGAACTTCTCCATCATAGCCTTGATTTCTTCGGCTCCCGTTTTGCCTTTTTTGGTAATCGATACCAAATCTTCCTTGTATAGGCCATAAGTTACATACATATCAATCATGGCTTGGTATAAACTGCTGCCTTTGTCTTTGTAAAAGGCGGTCATTTCGGCAATAAAGGCACAAGAAATCACCGCATCCTTATCTCTTACCAAATCGCCTACCAAATAGCCATAGCTTTCTTCGCCACCAGCAATAAACGTTTTTTGGCCTTCCAGACTGGTCATTACCTGCCCAATCCATTTAAAGCCGGTTAGGGTATTGAAGTATTCTACGTTTTTGGCGTCACAAATGGCTTTGATCAGGCTAGTGGTTACAATGGTAGAAATTACATACTCTTTGCCGGTTAGCTTGCCCTTTTCCTGCCAAGCAGTTAAGATGTAGTTGATGAGCAAACTTCCAGTTTGGTTGCCGTTAAGCAATACAAATTCGCCATCGTTGTTTTTAACGGCAATGCCTACGCGGTCGGCATCCGGATCGGTAGCCAATACCAAATCGGCATCAATTTCGGCCGCTTTTTTCAAAGCCAAGGTTAAGGCTTCTTTTTCTTCAGGATTTGGATAAACCACCGTAGGGAAATTGCCGTCGGGCTTGCTTTGTTCTTCCACAACGGTTACATTGCTAAAGCCAAACTGCACCAAGGCCTTTGGTACCAGGGTAATCCCCGTGCCGTGGATAGGAGAATACACAATTTTAAGGTCGTGCTGACGCTTAATGGCATCAGGCGATACCGAAAGTGCCGTAATCTTATCCAAGTAAAGCTGATCGATGGCTTCGCCAATCAATTCGATGTTGCTGTCTACACGTTCAAATTTCACCTCGTCAATGTTTTGGATGGCGGCCACCTCGGCCATCACCATTTTATCGTCGGGCGAAGTAAACTGGCCACCGTCGTTGCCATAGGCCTTATAGCCGTTGTATTCTTTCGGATTGTGCGATGCCGTGAGCATTACGCCACTTTTGCAGCCTAACTGGCGAATGGCAAAAGAAAGTTCTGGCGTTGGCCTCAAAGCCTCGAAAAAATAAACGTGGATGCCGTTTGCCGAAAACACATCGGCCGTAATTTGGGCAAAATAGTCAGAGTTGTTGCGACTGTCGTGTGCAATGGCTACACTGATTTTTTCGCCTGGATACTTTTTGTTCAGGTAGTTGGAAAGCCCTTGGGTGGCTGTTCCAATAGTGTATTTGTTGATGCGGTTAGAGCCTGGGCCCATGATGCCGCGCAGGCCTCCCGTGCCAAATTCGAGGCTTTTGTAAAAAGAGTCGGTCAGCTCGGTAAAAGCTTCGCTATCAAGCAACGATTGGATTTTATCCTTGGTGGCTTGGTCGTAATTGCCCTTAAGCCATTGATTAATAGTGTTTAATGTAGATTGTTCTAGTTGCATACACAAATCTGGTTGATGTTTGAGATAAGACAAAACAAAATTAAAATTGCTCGTTCTGGGTTAAAACGCTTAACAGTCAGAATTTTATTTTGTGAGTTTAGCGGAAATTAGCCGTCTTTTCTTTAATTTCACGCCCCGTTACAATATTAAGAAAAATACCTATTCTAAAAATTAAAATGAAACCATTTAATTTTTTTGCAAATAAAAATTAAATAGCTTCATTACCGATAAAAAACAATATTAAACTTAAATGAAAATATTAAAATTCGGAGGCACGTCTGTAGGAAGCCCTGAGCGCATGAAAAAACTGTTGGATATCATCAATCCGGCAGAAGAACAAATCGTAGTATTATCGGCCATGTCGGGTACTACCAATAGTTTGGTTGAAATTTCAGGAAAGCTGCTCAAGGGTGATAAGAAGGAGGCCATCGAATTGATCAACAACCTGCACCAAAAATACAACGAGGTAGTGGCAGAACTTTTGCCGGCAGGCGATTTCAGAGAGCAGGGACAGGAAGTAGTCGATTATCATTTCAATTTCCTGATGGGGTTGTCGAACGATTTGTTTACCAACATCGAAGATAAAGTGGTGTTGGCGCAAGGCGAATTGCTGTCTACTACTTTGTATCACATCTATTTAAAATCTATCGGCGTGCCATCGGTTTTGTTGCCGGCACTCGATTTTATGAAGATAGACGAAGACAACGAGCCCGATATTCCATTTACCACGGCACATTTAACCCCCTTGCTAGAGAAATACAAAGGCAATAAGCTTTTCATTACGCAGGGCTTTATTTGTCGCAACAGCTTTGGCGAGGTAGATAACCTGCGCCGTGGCGGCAGCGATTATACCGCCTCTTTATTGGGCGCCGCCATTATGGCCGAAGAGGTGCAGATCTGGACCGACATTGACGGCATGCACAACAACGATCCCCGTATTGTAAAAGGTACCAAACCTATTTCGCACCTGTCGTTTGACGAGGCAGCCGAGCTGGCCTATTTTGGCGCCAAAATCCTGCATCCGCAATCGGTTTTTCCGGCACAGAAATACAAAATCCCGGTTCGTTTGCTCAACACCATGGAACCTAAGGCTACAGGAACCGTCATCAGCACCGAGAGCGAAAAGGGAAAAATCAAGTCTATTGCGGCGAAAGACGGCATTACGGCCATCAAGATCCAATCGAGCCGCATGTTGTTGGCTTACGGTTTCTTGAGAAGGATTTTCGAAATCTTCGAGCGTTTCAAAACCCCAATCGATATGATTACCACTTCTGAGGTGGCCGTATCGCTCACCATCGATTTTACGGATAATCTGGACGAAATTGTAAAAGAACTGAACTCTTTCGGCAGCGTAGAAATCGACAAAGACCAAACCATCGTTTGCGTAGTGGGCGATTTTGGTGCAGAGAAACACGGTTATGCCGCCAAGGTGCTGGATTCGATCAAGCACATTCCGGTAAGGATGATTTCTTATGGTGGCAGCGCCTATAACATTTCGCTGCTGGTAGGTACCGAAAACAAAACCGAAGCTTTAAGAAGCCTGCACGACCGTATTTTCGAATAATCGATGCAATAGCTTTACTTGAAGAAGTAATAAACAAAAATAATAAACAACAAAAGCAGGATAGAGAGCCTGACTCTTCTTTCAAATTCGCGTCGTGTAATATTTTTTACCCGATAATCGAGGTAATTGATGGCATAGATGCCGGCCAGGAAGAAGAGGAATACTGTGAATAGAAATTTCAACGATGATGTTTTCCGATAAAGATAGAGCACATTTTTCTAATTTAGAAACGCCGTTTTATTATTACGACCTTAATTTGCTGCAAAGCACTTTAACGGCCTGTAAAAAAGCGGCCAGCGCTTATCAGTTTCATGTGCACTATGCCATGAAGGCCAATTTTAACCCTAAGGTTTTGGCCAAGATCAAAGATACCGGCTTTGGTGCCGACTGCGTGAGCGGTGGCGAGGTGAAAAAAGCCATCGAAGTGGGCTTTGTCAAAGAAAAGGTGGTGTTTGCCGGTGTGGGCAAATCGGATCGCGAAATTAACGATGCTTTAGACCAGGATATTTTTTGCTTCAACGTAGAATCGATCCAGGAACTGCAGGTGATTAACGAACTGGCCGAAAAGAAACAGAAAAAAGCCAAGGTGGCCATCCGCATCAATCCCAATGTTGATGCCCATACGCATGCCAATATTACCACTGGTTTGGACGAGAACAAATTCGGCATCAATTCGTGGGATATGCCGGCCTGTGCCAATATCCTGAATATTTCGGCCAATTTGGAGTTCGTGGGCATCCACTTTCACATTGGCTCGCAGATTACCAATTTAGATGTTTATAAAAACCTTTGTACCCGTGTAAACGAATTTGCCACCTGGTTCGAAGACCACGGCTTTAAAGTGAGCATACTCAACGTGGGTGGAGGCTTAGGTATCGACTATTACCATCCAGACCAACAAATCCCTGATTTTGAGGCTTATTTTAAGATTTTTGCCGATTTCTTGGAGGTAAAGCCTTACCAAGAAGTGCATTTTGAATTGGGTAGGGCATTGGTAGGACAAAGTGCCTCGCTTATTTCGAGGGTATTATACGTGAAGAACGGCAAAAAGAAAAATTTTATCGTGTTGGATGCCGGCATGACCGAACTGATGCGTCCGGCTTTGTATCAAGCCTACCATAAGATAGAGAATATCAGTCAGCAGTTGGCAGTTGGCGGTGTGCAATCGCCAAACCTAATCAAATACGATGTGGTTGGGCCAATCTGCGAAAGCACCGATTGCTTTGGAAAGGAAGTAGAACTGCCAGAAAGCTTCAGGAATGATTTAATTGCCATTAGAAGCGCCGGAGCCTATGGCGAGGTGATGGCATCGCACTATAACCTGCGAGAAACTATAGCTACGGTTACCAACGAAGACTTGTAAGGAAATACACTTGCGAAGTTTTAAAAACTTCGCAAATGTATTTCGATAAAATTTCGCAAGTGTTCATCGATAAATTTTGCAATGAAATAAACCTCTAGCGCTCTACCTTCTACCTTGCTCCTCAAGCCTTCTTCTTCGATCCTACAAAAACAATAACGCCTGCAATCAGTACAATGCCACCTGCATAAGGAGGCCAGTTTACGGTTTTTTGTTTGTCGGCTGAAATTTGGATAGGGCCAGCATCTACCACTTTTTCTTTTTTGGTATAGGTAAAACCGGTCCATGCCAGCATGACAATGCCTATAATCATTAAAATAACGCCTATTGTTCGTCCCATAATGTTGATAGCTTTTTTGCTATAGAACAGTTTGGGCAGGTTAAGGTTTTATTTATTGTGAATAGCAATGGCTTGGGTTAGGATGTCCCTGATGTGTTGGATGGGCAAATCTGCACCAGGATCAATCGGTAGCACTTTGATTTTGGTTCTGTTTTCCTGAATCAGTGCAGGGTGGCTGATCAAGATGCCATCCATAAAACCGATATAAGGTTGGCCAGATTTTTTATCTATCCGGGTATAACAGAGCATTTTTCCTCGGTAATAAAAGAAAGGAAAACTGAATTTCCATTCTTTGGTAATTTGAGGGTCATGACCAGCGATAACATCCCTGAGTGCCAGCAGGCAGCTTCTCAAAGGCTCTTCCTTGCTAAGATAATAGTTGTCGAGCTTGCTGGTCATGGTTAATGCGATTTAATAAAGACCGCTTTCAAGGCTATGCTATTCGTTTTCGAAAAAATCGGCCAGTCCGCCAAGGAAATATTCTTCAATGCCTTCGGTAAAATCCTCAAAATCCTCGTCCGGAATGTTGGTTTGCCTAAACTCCAACGATGTTCCCTTGCCATCTGGATGCAACTTGATGGTCACAATAGAAGGTTCTCCATCGCCAAAATACCATTGTTGTACAATTTTCTTGTTGGGTTCAAACTCCAGATTTTTGCCTACGATATCGCCATCCCAAAAAGAAAATTCGGTGTTCGGCTCTTCGGTAAATTCTACTTCGGCACCAGTCCATAGCTGGATGCTCTGCGCTTTGGTCAAAGCCAAATAAACCTCGTCTGGCGGTGCAGGCAGAGGCTGGTATTTTTTATAGTCTTTCATTGTTTTCTTGTGGTGTTTGTTCGTTCACTTCTTGTATGCTTTGTCCTTCCTGATTAGGCGTTGGCACATTAATATTACGCGAAAGATCCATAATTAGTGCGTTGCGCCATTCGGAAGCTGGGTAAGTAAATACAAAAGTCTGTTTTACCCTGCTCGATTTGATGAAATAGGTGATCCATAAAGCCGACATGATCAGCTGAAAAACAAGCGTTCTGATATTCTTGGCTACATCGTAATCCAAAGTTGTTTTGGCATTCAGTATGGCGATTAAGATTACATCGATAAAAATAAACACCAAATAACCGGCCCTGTAAATAATAAAATATTTAGGAAATGATTTCATGCGTTTAAAGAACATCATCAGCATAAAAATACTGAATGCGAAAGTAAATACATTCACCATGCATTCGAAAATATTGCTTGCCTTAAACAGTAGCGCTCCATTGCCGTTCAGGTTTTTGGCCATATCCCATGTGCTTTGATCGAAAGTGCCTGAGCTAAATATGGTATAAAGCAATCCTATTGGTGCAAAAACAAGTCCAATGGCCAACAAAGCCAGCCATCCGCCAATAGGCAGGGCACTTTTGATTTCTTCCAGCTGATAGGTTCCCTTTCTGTAATACAAAAACACGCAAAGTATGGTCGCCAAAATCAAGGTAAAAAGGCCTATGGCTACCATTAATCCGTTAATATCGGCATTGTCTGAGGTTGCAGCGCCACTGTTCCAATATAGTCCGTAGGAAACGTTGTTGATGATGCTTGCGCGGTCTTTAATGTATTGTTGGATGGCCGTTGCAGGAATTTCTTCGGCTAGGTTGCTGTAGTCGTAATCAAACGTCAAGGTGTCGCCTTCGTGCCTGATATCGTATTTAAAACTGTAGTAAGGCTGGCTGATATCTCCCTTTTCGTCGTCCAGTTTCCAATAGCCCGGCAAGATCACTTTCAGGGTTTGGTGTACGTTTGAAGGATATTTAAGCGTCATTGGAAAACTTCTGCTCCTGTTCAGTTTCCTCAATTCGCCCGAAATCATGTCGCCGTAGAAATTGGCATTGAATTTTGTTTGGGTTTCGGCATCCTTCTGCCAAAAATTCTCAATCTCATACTTTTCTACCAGCGTTACAACGTTGTTTTTCTCATCGTCGATGATTTCCATGTTTTTGACCGATGCAATACCCGGGTAGAATTTGGCATAGTATTCTGCAAAGTTTTTTTCGAGTCCGTCGGCACCCGATGAGCTGATTTCGCTCCGGATATCGTCGGCACAATTGGCCGTGTAAGTTGTCCTGATCTCGAATTCAGACTTTTTACCCTCTAAGGTATCGGCCAGTTTAATGGTCGACTGCGAATTGATTTTTCCCTTGGGATTGCTTTTGACCAATTCGAGCCTATCGTTGCCCGGTTTTACCACCAGTACATTGGCCGTATAGGGAAAATAAATATCCTTGATTGGCCCACGCTGATCGGAAATAGTAGGGTCTATCCAGATTTTCCGGCCTTCAAATTCAACCACCACTATGGCGTGGTTAAATGCACCCGGTGTAGGCAACAGTGTTGTTGTTTTTTCTTTGAGGTAAGTGCTCAGATAAACGGGATAAGCTGTAATACCGTTCGATTTGAGCAGGTTGATCAATAAAATAGATTTGTCTTTGCAGTCGCCGTAACGTTGCTTCAGTACTTTTTCGGGCGAGTTTGGACGATGCGAATATTCACCCATTTCTATTCCCATGTACCTCACCTGGTCTTGCACAAATCGGGTAGCCAACTCTAAGTAAGCTGTGGCATTACCTTTTGAGGCTGTTTTTAGCTCCTTCACCTTGCTGTTGAAGGCAGGCGCCGCGCTAAGGTCGTAGGCATTGATTTGTAGCGCCCAATCCACAATGTCTTTCCAGCTTTTGTACTCGCTTACCTGTACACGGCCCAAAGGATCGTACCAGCTTGGCTCAAAATCCTGTGTTTGAAAGGTATTGGTCAGTTGGCCTTGCCATTCGTATACTTTTAAATCGCCTTTGGCTTTGGTTTTTAGGGCAGGTACCTTGTTGTAGTTCCTGAACTGGAGCGCCCTGTCTTTGTTCGCAATCAGGTTGGTGTAGATGTTAACGATCTTGCTGCCACCTTCAAAATAAAAATGATTGTAGTAATTGTTGCCAAAAACAGGGTTTTCTCCTTTTAGGGTATAGGCATACTCGATGCGGTCGCCTTTTCTTACGTCATCTAGAATAAGATAGGCGTTAAACGTGCCGCTGTAAATAAACCTCGAAAGCTCCTTTTCGTTTTGAATAACCTTGAAAGCACTGGCCTTGAGCTTATCGATGGGTTGGTTGTTGCGCCAAACGATTACTTTATGGAAAGTGAGCTGCTGATAGGAGGGATCGTAGGTTACGCTCACCTCGGAGCCGTTTTGTGCGCCGTTATCAGAGGCAATTTCCCTGATCAGGTGGGTATACTGCTGCCTGGTTTCTATGTTGTTCTGCAGTTCGTACAACGACAGGTAGTAGCCATCCTGGATATCGCGGCTAGCCAGTTTTTGATCAGAAACGCTTATTTTTTCGAGCCATTCGGATTCTTTTTTATCAACAGAAAAGCCTTGCCGTTGGGCAAAGCTAATTAAGTTTATAAATAGAAATAGGGTTACAAGTAAGGTTTTTCGAGGCGTAATGTTTAGCATTAGTTGTTAAAAATAGATGGTTTTTTATTTAAAGGCGTTTAATCCGGTTACGTCCATGCCGGTAATGAGTAGGTGCACATCGTGTGTACCTTCGTAGGTGACTACCGATTCGAGGTTCATCATGTGGCGCATGATCGAGTACTCGCCGGTAATGCCCATGCCGCCCAACATCTGGCGCGCGTTACGGGCAATATCCAAGGCAATTTCTACGCTGTTGCGCTTGGCCATAGAAATCTGCTCGGAGCTGGCTCTGTTTTCGCTTTTCAGCACGCCCAGTCGCCATACCAACAGTTGTCCTTTGGTAATTTCGGTAATCATTTCGGCCAGTTTTTTTTGCTGCAGCTGGAAGCCACCAATCGGCTTGCCAAACTGGATGCGCTCTTTTGAATAGCGCAAAGCCGTATCGTAGCAGTCCATGGCAGCGCCCAAAGCACCCCAGGCAATGCCATAGCGGGCTTGGTTAAGACAGCCTAGTGGGCCTTTCAATCCTCTGATGTCTGGAAATACGTTTTCTTTGGGAACTTTTACATTGTCAAATACCAATTCGCCGGTAGCCGAAGCCCTTAAGCTCCATTTGCCATGTGTTTCTGGCGTAGTAAAGCCTTCCATGCCACGTTCCAGGATCATGCCCCTTATTTTGCCTTCCTCATCTTTGGCCCAAACCACGGCTATATCGGCAAAAGGTGCATTCGAAATCCACATTTTGGCGCCGTTCAGTACAAAATGATCGCCTTTGTCTTTGATATTGCTGACCATGCCGCCAGGGTTGGAGCCAAAATCGGGTTCTGTTAAGCCGAAACAGCCCATTAATTCGCCTGTGGCCAATTTTGGTAAATATTTTTTACGTTGTTCTTCGGTACCGTAGGCATAAATAGGGTACATCACCAAAGAGCCCTGAACCGAAGCCGTAGAGCGGATGCCCGAATCGCCACGTTCAATTTCCTGCATAATGATGCCGTAGGCGGTATAATCAAGTCCAGCGCCACCATACTCCACCGGAATGGTCGGGCCAAAAGCGCCAATTTCGCCGAGTCCTTTGATCAAGTGTTTGGGAAATTCGGCACGTTGTGCAAAATCCTCAATAATAGGGCTTACTTCTTTCTTTACCCAATCTCTTACCGTTGAACGGATTAGCAGGTGTTCTTCAGATAAAAGCTCGTCCAATTGGTAATAATCTGGTGCTTCGTAAAGGTCTTTTTTGGCTGATTTGTTCATGCTTTACACTATATTTGGTTATACGATGTGATGAAACCAAAGGTAATAATTTAAAGAATTGAGTAGTTAAAACCGTTCAAAAAATTAATTTTGCCCAGTATTTGTTGCTTTAAATCGTTTAAACCTCATGTTTGTACAGACTGTAGCCTTAAGAGACGTTAAATTTTATGCTTTTCATGGGTTCTATCCCGAAGAACAGCTCACCGGAAATCATTTTTTGGTAGATGTTGAGGCTACGTTTGTTCCCCAGGAAGGCGACACGGAAGACCTGTCGAGAACCGTAAATTACGAAGTGATCAATACGGTGGTAAGGCTGGAGATGCAGCGCACCCAAAAACTGCTGGAAACGGTAGTTCAAAATATCATTGCCGCTATGATCGATATCTATCCGTTTGTGCGAACCCTTACGGTGGGTATCAGAAAGCTACATCCGCCCATGCCTGGCGAAATAGGCCATTCGTTTGTTCATTTAAGTTATACTTCTCCCAATTAAAATGCAATACACCCCAATTACCAGTACAATTTTAGCCGCTATTGAAGAAGCCGTAGGCACAGCCAATGTTTTTGTTGATCAAGAATCGCTACAAAATTATGCGCACGACGAAACCGAAGATCTTCGCTATTTCCCAGAAGTAGTGGTGAAGCCCAAAGATACGGCCAGTATTTCGGCTTTGCTCAAATTGTGCAACGAAAACCATGTTCCGGTAACGCCTAGAGGCGGAGGCACGGGTTTGAGCGGCGCAGCCTTGCCGGTTTATGGAGGCGTATTGCTGTCGATGGAGCGTTTCAATTCGATTATTGCCATCGATACGGAAAACCTGCAGGCTACGGTTGAGCCCGGGGTAATTACCGAAGTGTTTATGAACGCCGTTGCTGAAAAAGGCCTGTTATATCCCGTTGATCCGAGCAGCAAAGGTTCTTGCTTTATTGGGGGCAATGTGGCGCATGGTTCTGGCGGACCAAGGGTGGTGAAATACGGAACCATTAGGGAGTATATCCTTAATTTGGAAGTGGTATTGGCCAATGGCGATGTGATTTGGACGGGCGCCAATACGCTTAAATATGCTTCCGGCTATAACCTTACCCAGCTGATGATTGGTTCGGAAGGTACTTTGGGCGTGGTAACCAAAATTGTAACGAAATTAATTCCGGCCAGTACACAAAGTGTATTGATGTTGGGCTCTTTTGCCACCAACGAATCAGCCTGTGCGGCGGTTTCGGCTATTTTTAGGGCTGGTATTACACCGTCGGCGCTAGAGTTTATGGAGCGTAAGGGCGTAGAATGGGTAATTCAGTTTGACGATATCAAGTTTGACCTTAAAGCTGACGTGAATGCTTTTTTGATGATCGAATTTGACGGCGATGATTTAGATACGATATTCAAGGACTGCGAAAAGGTAAATTTGGTGCTCGAGGAACACGGCTGTACCGAAGTACTCTTTGCCGATACGGCGCAGCAAAAAGAAGATTTGTGGCGCATGCGCAGAACTATGGCCGAGTCTGTTAAATCTAATTCTGTTTACAAGGAGGAAGATACGGTGGTGCCAAGGGCAGCCTTGCCTCAATTGATCAATGGCATTAAAGAAATAGGGGGCAGGTATGGTTTCGAGAGCGTTTGTTATGGCCATGCCGGCGATGGCAACCTGCACATCAACATCATTAAAGCGGGCATGAGCGATGAAGACTGGAAATACAAGCTCAAAGATGGCATTGTAGAAATATTTGAATTGACTACGGCTTTGGGAGGCACTATTTCTGGCGAACATGGTATTGGTTTGGTGCAAAAAGATTACATGCCGATCAAATACAGCGAAATCCATTTGAACCTGATGCGCAATATCAAAAAGGTATTTGATCCGAATGGGATTTTAAACCCGGGTAAAATAACGCCGGATTTGTAGTTTTTTGTCGCCTAAGACGCCTGAGTTCGGCTAAGAAGAGGGAGTGATGTACCGCTGTGTTATTTTGTGTTTTCCGTTGGAGAAGCGGGAGAAAAAAGAATGTGTTTGATGCCTAACGGCAATTTAGCACGAGGGCCATCTAACAATTTAGCCATTTAACCCTATAGCCATTTAACAATATCACAATTTAGCAATTCCTCTACAAGTTGCCAGCTAGCCATTAACTACTCAGCTGTTCAAACTCAATCATTTTGCTTCTTTCCTTTTCAGGGATGGTGGTAGGGCTTTTGGTGGCATAATCGAAAGTTACACATACCGTTTTGCCTTTGCTGCACAGGATTTCCTTTCCGTTTACGGTTTTAACAATCAGGTATTCGAGGTCGAAGCTCTTGTTGCCTATTCTCGAGGTGCGTACGTACATGCTTATTTTATCTTCCAAGAAAATAGGAGCGATGTAATCTATCGAAGCCTGGCCTATCACTACGCCGGTGCTTTGCCAATCCCAGTTAATGGCGTGTTGCCAATATTTGGTGCGCCCAATTTCCATGTAGGTAAAATAGATGGCATTGTTCACATGGCCCATTACATCGAGGTCGGCAAAGCGAAGCTCTAGGTTCGTTTTGTACTTAAAACTGTCGAGGTTGCCGAATATTTCTGACTTTTTGTCTTGTTGTTTTTCTTTTTTACGCCAAAATGTCTTAAAAAACATGAATAAAGGGTTTGGAATAGGGTTTGAATAAGGACAATTATAATTTGAAATAAAAAATAAACGGAGGAATATAAAATGACTTTAGTAAAATTCAACAACAAAACAAGAAACACCGCCCCTTACTTTAACAATGTATTCGACTCTTTGTTTAGCGATGCCTTAAATAAAAACTATGGCGTAAACAAAGTGCCTCATGTAAACATTTACGAAGGTACCAACGAATACAAAATCGAATTGGCTGCTCCAGGCTTGAGCAAGGAAGATTTTAAAATCGATTTGAAAAAAGACAACCTTTCGGTTTGGGTAGAGAAAAAAGCCGAAAACACCGACGTGCAAAAAGATTTTACACGCAAAGAATTTGAATATACCTCATTTGCGAGGTCGTTCGTGTTGCCAGAAGGCGTTGATGCCGATCAGATTACAGCAGCTTATGTAGATGGTATCTTAACCATCACCATCGGTAAAAAAGACGAAGCTAAATTGGCACACAAAGAAATTGTAGTTTCATAATACAATAGTTTGATTTTGAGTTTAAGGTTGATAAGGGCGCACCGGATGGTGTAGCCCTTATCTTTTTTTATGGTCTTTCGACTTGGTAACGAAGCAATCTTTTGGCAATGAATGGGGTTGATGAAAGATTGTTTCCTCCGATAATTTTGATTGTTATTGAAACAGGCTCGCAATGACAGTTTGCTCAACTGAAAACGGCGAGCTGAAAACTGTCAGCTGATCAAACTATTTAGAACAGTTATTAGTTGATTTTCGGTATAATTTCTTATATTTTTGCAGCATGGAAAGAGAAATCCTTGATACAAAGCGTAAAGCCTTAAAAATAAACCTCAACGAACAGATTTACGGCACGTTTGCAGAGATAGGAGCCGGGCAAGAGGTGGCCCGAAACTTTTTTACGGCAGGAGCGGCTTCAGGTACCGTTGCCAAAACCATGTCGGCCTACGACATGACTTTTAGCGACGCCATTTATGGGGCAGAGCCATCTGGGCGATATGTGAGCCAAAACAGGTTGCAGCGCATGCTCGATCATGAATTTGGTTTGTTGAACGAGCGTCTTTCAGGCGAAAAATATGAAAGCCGTACTTTCTTTGCCTTCGCCAATACCGTTACCACCCTCAATTTTAAACGTACCAACGAACCCCATGGCTGGATCGGAATCCGTTTCCAAACCGAACCGGGAGGTTTGCCAAACGAAATATTTTTCCACGTGCGTCTGCTCGATACCGATGTAAATATGCAGCAGCGTGTATTGGGCATTATTGGCGTAAACTTGGTTTATGCGGCGTTTTATCATTTTGAAGATCCTAAGCTGATGATCGAATCATTGGCAGATAACCTTACGGTCGGATCGGTAGAAATTGATTTGATTTCGGTAAAAGGGGCCGCTTTTGGCGAGGTGAACAATATTTTGCTCAACCTGTACCTGATCATGAAGGATTTCTCGGCGGCCGCCATTTTCGATGCCGAAGGACATCCCCGCCAGGCCAAAGACCTGCTCTACAAAAAGGATATCATGATTTTACGGACCAAATACGGCCAAAAATCCAACCCCAACTTTAACCTTTTCAACAAGGCCACCGAACAGTTTACACGTACCAACGACGTGGAGCCGGGCAATTTGAGCGTGCTGATTGAGGTTTTGTTGACCAATGTGCTTACCGACGAACAGGAAACCCCTGACGATATCGACTTGGAAGCCGTAGCCAAAAGGGCTGAAGATATGTGCAATACTGGTAACTTGGTTATTGTGTCTAATTTTACCCGTCATAACCGATTGGCCAAGTATTTGGATCGTTGCCGACCAAAAAGCGTGGGCATTTCGACCAACATCAACAATTTGAAATTCGTATTCAATTCGACCAATTTTGGCGAGAACTACTCTAGCCAATTATTGGCTTATGTAAGCGATATGTTTACCAAAAACGTGAAGCTTTTTGCCTATCCGTTTATGGACAAAAAAAGCAACACGGTAATCACCACCTGCAACATGCCGGTAACACCAGAAGCTAAGCCTTTGTTCGATTTCTTGTTGATTAACGGCTATATCACCGATATCAAAGACTACAGCGAAGAGGACGTAAAGACAGCGTAAAAGATACCTTACGTATTTGCAATTAAGTATATCTAGGCCACAGATTAACGGATTTTTGTTTATCGACTCTGTTTGTTGCTTGTACATCATAGCGCTTAAATTTAACCCAACTCGTCCTGTGTCAATTTGATCTGTCAATCTGTGGCTAACGATTGCCATATGCTCCAACCCATACGCTTTACGCTCAACATAAATATAAGTTACAGATTAAAAATCCTGTTGTTGCTTAAACTATATTAGGCCACAGATTAACGGATTTTTGTTTATCGACTGCTATTTGTTGTTTTCCATCATACCGCTTAAATTTAACCCAACTCGCCCCCTGTCAATTTAATCGTCAATCTGTGGCTAGACTCATCGTGCTATTGCGGATATGCTCTACGCGCTATACAAATCTCTAGTGTCGAAGCTTCGCCATACGCAAATCGCCCTGCGCTACGATAAAATATAAGATGCCACCCCCAATTCTATTGTTTGCTTAAAGAGGATGTCGTATCTTGGTAAGATGAAACTAAATCGATTTATCCTTGCTTTTTTCTTGGCGCTTCCATTTTTTGCCGATGCCCAAACCTCGGGTAACCCTGTGTTTCCGGGCTGGTATGCCGATCCGGAGGCTGTTATATTTGGCAAAACTTATTGGATTTATCCCACTTATTCGGCCAAGTATAAAGAGCAGGTTTTTATGGATGCCTTTTCATCCAAAGACCTGATCACCTGGACCAAGCATCCGCGTATTATCGATACGGCTGCCATTAAATGGGCCAATAAAGCCATGTGGGCTCCTTCCATTACCCAAAAAGATGGCAAGTACTACCTGTTTTTTGGCGCTAACGATATCCAAAGCGATAAAGAAGTGGGAGGCATAGGCGTTGCGGTAGCCGATAAACCCGAAGGTCCGTACAAAGACCACTTGGGTAAGCCTTTAGTAGGTCAATTTTACAACAAGGCACAACCGATCGATCAATTTGTGTTTAAGGATAAAGATGGGCAATACACTCTTATTTATGGAGGCTGGTCGCATTGCAATATCGCGAAGCTGAATAATGATTTCAGTGGTTTTGTGCCTTTTGCCGATGGCACTACCTTTAAGGAAATTACCCCAGAGGGTTATACCGAAGGCCCTTTTATGTTCATCAGAAACGGCAAGTACTATTTCATGTGGTCTGAAGGTGGCTGGACAGGCCCCGATTATTTTGTGGCCTATGCCGTGGCCGATTCGCCAATGGGGCCTTTCAAGCGCGTGGGAAGGATATTGAAGCAAGATCCGGCGATAGCCACTGGGGCAGGCCATCATTCGGTGATGCACGATGCCAAGAAAGATCTATGGTATATTGTTTACCACAGGAGGCCATTGGGCGAAACCGACGGCAACCATCGGGTTACCTGTATCGATTTGATGACTTTTGATAAAGATGGGTTGATCAATCCGGTACAGATTACCAAAGAAGGGGTGAGGAAGAATAAACTTTAGGTGGAAGGCAGAGGGCGAAAAGCTGAAAGCTGAAAGACCAAAGCCGAAAGGCAATAGACCATGGACTATCAACTATCGACTATGGACCATGGGCCAAAGACCTCTCACTTCCCATAGATATTCGGTACCACAATAGCCATTTGCCTTTCGGGGTTTTCGAGGGCCTTAAAACCGAATTGTTCGTAAAGCCCGTGGGCATCTAAAGTGGTTAGGTGATAACGTCTTAAACCCTGCAAATCTGGATGGAAAAGCATCAGCGACATTAGTTTTTTAGACAAACCTAGGCCTCGGTAATCATTTTTTACATAAACATCGCATAAATAGGCGTAGGTAGCCTTATCGGTTACCCAACGTGCAAAGCCAGCTTGGGCTCCGTCTTTATAAATACCAAAACAGAGCGAATTTTCGATGGCTCTTTTAACAATCTCGAACGGAATGTTTTTGGCCCAGTAAGATTCCTGGCTCAGGTATTGGTGTACCGCTTTAATGTCGACCAAATTCCTGTCGTCCGAAAAAATGAAACCGTTTTCTTGGATTTCCATAAGATTTAAGGTGGGAGGTTAGAAGGTAGAGAGCCGAAAGCTAAAAGACCAAGGCGGAAAATCATTTTCGATTTACGACTTCGGGCTACAGACTTTGGACTACAGATTTCCCCCTAAGTTAGTTCCTCATGTTGATAAACTGCAAGGGTTGGCCAAAATCTTCGCCACGGCACAAAGAAATCACTTTCTGCAAATCGTCGATGTTTTTGCTTTGTACGCGAACCTGGTCGTCCATCATGGAAGCCTGTACTTTTAGCTTGCTGTCTTTGATTTTGGCAACGATTTTCTTGGCTGCTTCCTTGTCAATTCCCTCCTTGATTTTGATTTCTTTCCTGATCATATTGCCCGATGCGATATGTTCTTTTCCAAAATCCAAACTTTTGGGATCTAAATTTTGTTTCATCATACGAGAGATGATCGAATCGGTGATGGCCTTTAAGCGCATGTCGTCTTCGGTTACAATGGTAACCTGATTGGTTTTTTTATCCAAGTCGATGGTGCTTTTAGAACCGTTGAAATCGTAGCGGTTTAAAATCTCTTTTTTGGCATTGTTGATGGCGTTGTCTAAGGTCTGCGCATCTACTTTGCTTACAATATCAAAACTGGGCATAGGGTTAGCTTTAGTTAAAGAAATTAGTTAGATTTAATACATCAATAGATGACGTTACAAAAAACGCTAAAAAATAGGTGAAACCCTCATGATTTTACAATAAAATCGAAAAGATGGTCGATTGCCCGTAAAAATCGGCCAATTTAGATGTACCGAAGACCTCGTTGATAGAGATAAAAACAAAAAACACTTCACATAACTCCAAAACAAATGAAAGCCAGTAAAACCAAAGCCAAGAAAAAAACGGCTAAAAAAGCTGTCAAAAAACAAATAGAACAAAGTCTGACCGAAAAATTCCTGGAAGCAGTTAAAGGCCTGGGCCATAACGCCGAACTCATTGCCGATGATATTGCCAAGGCCAGCAAGGCTGCAGCCAGAAAGCTTTCGAAAAAATTTAAGGAAGTAAAGCAAGCCGTAGAGCATAAAATGGAAGACTTGAAAACGCCCGAGGCTGTTGCACCAGTAAAAACCACAAAGAAAGTGGTGGCCAAAACGGTAAAAAAAGCAAGCAAACCAGTTGCAAAGCCTGTTAAAAAGGCGGTAGCCAAGGCAAGTCCGGCAGTAAGTAGCGTAAAAGTAGAGAGCATTGCCAGTGCGCAAAAAGTAGCGGCAGCCATGACAAAGGCACCGGTAAAGAAAGCAACAGTTCAACCAAAGGCGATGGAAAATAAAACCGCCACCAACCAGGCACAAGACGCCAAAAAGGCAGTGGTAAAGGCAGTAACCAATAATCCTGTAAAAAAAGTACCAGCCAAGGCCATACCTGCCAAAAAAAACACCGCGGCCAAGAAATAGGCCTTGGTTAATTCTTTTGGAGAGATTAGTTTATAATTAACACTAACTTAACACTGAAATTCGCAGATTTGAAAATCCGCTGATCAAATCGGGGGATTTTTTTGATTTGACTACATGGCTAAAAAAAAGCTACCATTTTTAAATAGAGAGATCAGTTGGCTATATTTTAATGAAAGAGTATTGCAAGAGGCTGCCGATGAGATAGTTCCTTTAATTGAGCGCATTAAATTCCTGTCTATCTTCTCTTCTAATCTGGAAGAGTTTTACCGCGTAAGGGTAGCAACGCTGAGCCGTTTGGTTAACCTGAACGAGAAAGCCAAGGCCTTGCTGGGCTTCAACCCCAAAAAGGTACTTAACGAAATCAAAAACATCGTGGTAAAGCACGAGCGCAGGTTCGAAGCCCTTTTTCAGGCTACTTTGATTAACGAACTGGCCCAAAACCGCATTTTTATTTTAAACGATACCCAGCTGAACGTAGCCAGGGGCGAATTTGTAAGGAACCATTTCAGGGATAAGATTTTGTCTAACCTGGTTCCGATCATGATCGATTTAGACGATCCTTTTCCAGAACTCAAAGACCGTTATCTTTATTTTTTCGTCAGGCTAAAGAAAAAAGGAGCCAAGAAAGGCGAAAAGTATGCGCTGATTGAATTGCCTGAAAACCTGCCACGTTTCTTGGTGCTGCCAGAAACCAACGGACTAAAGTTTATCATCTTGGCCGAAGACATTATCAAATATTGCTTAGACGATATTTTTTATGTGTTCAATTACAATCAGATCGAAGCTTTTTCTATCCAGCTTACCCGCGATGCCGAATTGGACATCGACAAAAACGTGAGCGATAAGTTTATCGAAGAGCTCAAAAATAGTCTCGATAAACGTAAAAAAGGAAAGCCGATGCGTTTGCTTTACGATGCCGAAATGCCTTTCGAAATGCTGAGCGTTTTAGTCAACAAAATGAAAATAGAGGCCGAAGGATTGATACCGGGTAACCGCTACCACCGTTTCGGCGATTTTATTGCTTTTCCTAACGTAGGTTCGAGCGATTTGGAATACGCGCCTACCATTCCATTAAAAGTTCATGGCCTGCACCGTACCGAAAGTATTTTCAACAAGCTGCACACCAGGGATTATGTGGTTAACCTGCCTTACCAATCGTACGATTACATCATTCTGTTTTTAAGGGAAGCTGCCATCGATCCGAAAGTAACCGAAATCAACATTACGCTGTATCGTTTGGCCGAAAATTCGAAGGTAGTCAATGCTTTGATCAATGCGGCCAAAAACGGCAAGAAGGTAAATTGTTTGGTCGAGCTGAAAGCCAGATTCGACGAAAAGGCCAACATTTTTTGGACCAACCGTTTGATGGAAGAAGGGGTCAACGTCAATTATGGCCTAACCGATTACAAGGTACACTCTAAAATTTGCCTGGTTAAGCGCATGGAAAAGGGCAAGGCCGTTTATTACGCCAATTTGGCTACCGGCAACTTTAACGAAAAAACCGCCCGCATTTATTGCGACCATAGCATATTTACCGCCAAGAAAGAAATTACACAAGATCTGCTCAAACTGTTCAATGCTTTGAACAAACGTACGGTGGTTAAGGATTTTAAGCACCTGATTGTATCACCATTGGAGTCTAGAAACAAAATGTATGCGCTCATTAATCGCGAAATGCGTTTTGCCAAGGCTGGCAAGCCGGCTTATATGATTTTAAAGGTAAACAGTCTGGCCGATGAGGGTATCGTGCAGAAATTGTACGACGCCAGCAATGCCGGTGTACAAATCAGGCTGATTGTGCGTGGCATTTGTTGCCTGGTTCCGGGAATACCTGGTTTTAGCGAAAACATTACGGTAATCAGCATCATCGATAAGTTTTTGGAGCATGCGCGCGTTTTTATTTTTGGCAACAACGGCAAGGAAGAGATGTTCCTTTCGTCGGCCGATTTAATGAGCCGCAACTTTGAACACCGCGTAGAGGTGGGATTTCCGGTACTTGACGAAAACGTAAGGCAAGAAATCAGGGATATCATCGAGTTCCAGCTGCAAGACAATGTGAAGGCCCGCGACATTACCAAGCTAAACAACAACAAATACCATAAAAACCGGTTGAGCACCAAAATCAGGGCTCAGGTTCAAACCTATAACTACCTCAAAAACAAACACCAGTAAAATCCATGCTAAGATACGCCGCCATCGATATAGGTTCTAATGCCGTTAGACTGCTCATTGCCGATATTACCCAAAACGAAAAGGGTTACGGATTTAAGAAGAATACCCTGGTTAGGGTGCCTTTGCGCCTAGGCGATGATGCTTTTTTGGATCACAAAATCTCGCCCAAAAAAATCGACGACCTGATCAAAACCATGAGCGCCTTTAAAAACCTGATGGACGTTTATCATGTATCAGAATACCTGGCTTGTGCAACTTCAGCGATGCGCGAGGCCGAAAACGGGTCGGAAATTATCAAAACCATCAAGACCAAAACCGATATCGATCTTGAAATTATCGAGGGGCAACGCGAGGCGAATATCATCTACTCCAACCACATTGAGCAAAACCTCGACAGCAAGAAAAATTACCTGTATATTGATGTAGGCGGTGGCAGTACCGAGCTTTCGGTGTTTGTAAACAAGCAGCCCTTGGCTTCTAAATCTTTCAATATTGGTACCATCCGTATTTTGGATAACCAGGACAAGGACGAAACCTGGGACGAAATGAAAGACTGGGTGAAGGCCAATACCAAAGACTTGAAAAATCTGGCGGGCATTGGTACCGGAGGCAATATCAATAAGCTTTTCCGCATGTCGGGCGAGAAAGAGGATATGCCATTAACCTTTTTAAAGCTCAAAACCATGTACAACGAGTTGAATTCGTATTCGTTGAAAGAGCGCATCAGTCTGCTTAAATTGAATCAAGATCGGGCCGATGTAATTATTCCTGCCTGCGAAATCTATCTCACTTTAATGAAATGGACAGGCATTAAGCAAATTTATGTGCCTAAGGTTGGCATGGTTGATGGAATTATCAATTTGCTGATCGAGGAGAATTTGGAATTGTAAAACTGCTTTGAATAACCCTTGCGAAGTTTTCAAAACTTCGCAAGGGTACTCGCTAATATAGCGCTAAACAATCATCCTGAACGTAAGGTTGACCCTGGCCTTGTTGACCAGTTTGGTAGGGGGCAGGCGATGCAACCAATGTGTTTGGGTGGTGCCTTTCATCACCAGTAAACTGCCGTTTTCTAATAATAGCGATACCGTTTCCTTGCTTTGTTTATGCTTGAAGGCAAATTTGCGTTCGGCACCAAAGCTTAAAGAGGCAATAGCTCCGTCTTTTTTCAGGTCTTTTTCTGCATCGCTATGCCAAGCCATGCCTTCATCGCCGTTATGGTAAAGGTTAAGCAGGCAAGAATTGAACTGTTCGCTCGATTTTTCCTCTGCCAAGGCTTTAAGTGCCAACAATTCGCTGGTCCACGGCAAGGCTTGTTTGGTTACTTTAGAGTAGGTGTATTCGAAAGGCTTATCGCCATACCAGGCTACCTTGCGCTTGGTTAAAATGTGTTTGCCGTAAATGATAGCCTCGTCATTTTTCCATTGGATGTTTTGGAGCAGGTTTTGAAAGTACTCGTTTGCTTGTTGGGGCAATAAAACCCGCCCATAGTAATTAACGATGCCGTCTTTAGGTAGCAAATTGGCTTTCGTATCGATTAGGGTGCTAAACAAGTCCATTTTTCCAGTTTTGGTAGTCGCGCAACAGGCAACGTGCGCAAGGCCGATAGCCCAAATTTACAGCTTCTGTTACAGATTGAAAGAAAATACGGTTCTCGCTTTTCATTCTTTTGCCCGATGCGCAGCTCAGCAATCCGTAAATTTTCAATTTTTTGTTGCCCGCCAATTTGATATCGCCACTGGCTCGTTGTATGGCTATTTCCTTCAGTTGTTGGTAAGGATATTTGTTCATTGGTTTAGGATAGTTGCACCTGCGACGTTTTTGAAACTTCGCAAGTATTCTCGTCAAGTGGTTGCATCGTGAAAAATAATGCCCAGGGTATGTCGTTCGCCACTGTGCACTTCGCTTACCCCATGGCGCATGGCCGTACGGTAATAGCCCCTAGTGCCTTTGGTTGGCCTAAAATTGGTAGTAAAGGCAAGTACATCACCTCTTTTGGGCTTCAGTACAATGGCTTTCGATTGTGCCCGTAGGTTTTGTTGGGTCAGCACAAACTCGCCTCCGGTATAGTCCTGTTCGGGCTCGTTAAGGAAAAGCAAAATCTGGATAGGGAAGAAGGTATCGCCATAAAGATCCTGATGCAAGGTATTGAAACCGCCTTTTCCGTATTTTAAAATGAGCACTGTGGCCTTTTGCTGGCCGTTTTCATGGCAAATGCTTAAAAAATCTTCATGCCGATCGGGATAATGGGTGTCGATATTCAAGGCCCGCATCCAGGCATTGGCAATGGGAGCCAGCAATTGATAAAAATGCGTTCTTATCGTTTGGATGGTTTCGGGAAGGGGATAACCAAAGTATTTGTATTCGCCCAAACCAAAGCGATAGCGCTCCATAACCACTGTTTTCCGGTAATGGGCCTGCTCCGGATAAAGTGCAATCAAATCGGCGCACAATTGTGCTGGAAGCAGGTTGGGCATCAAGGCGTAGCCCCGCTCGTTCATGTCTTCTGCCAGTTTCATCACGTTGATGCTGGCCAGTTTTTCCTGTAAATCCATCATCTTAAATAGCCGAATCGATTTGTGCGGCTTCCCAACCCAGCATGGCGTTTTTCCTGATTTGCCCCCAGTGGTATTGGCCAAAATGGCCCGACGATTGAATGACACGATGGCAAGGGATGAGAAAAGCAATGGGATTATCGCCAACGGCAGAACCTACAGCCCTCGAAGCATTGGGATTACCCACCGCCTTGGCCAAATTTCCGTAGGTAGTGAGCTGACCGAGCGGTACTTTGAGCAGGGTTTCCCATACTTTGAGCTGAAAAGGCGTTCCTTTCAGGTGCAGTTTGATTTTTGAAGGCTCGCTCCAGTTCTGATCGAAGATTTGCAGGGCCGATTCCTGTATTTCGTCCTTTTTTTGCTGATAACTGGCCAAAGGAAATTGTTTTTTCAGTTCGTCGAATGCTTGCGCTTCGTTATCGGCAAAGGCCATGTAGCAGATGCCTTTGGTGGTAGAGGCAATAAGCAGCTGTCCGAACGGCGTTTGGGCATAGCTGTAATTGATGCGCAGGTTTTCGCCTCCGTTTTTAAATTCGCCAGGGGTCATGCCCTCTACGTTTACAAAAAGATCGTGCAGACGTCCGGTACCCGATAAGCCGGTTTGCAAGGCCGCATCGAACAATGTAGACTGTTGGTCTTTTAATACCTGCTTGGCATAATTGAGGTTGAGGTATTGCAGGAATTTTTTCGGACTTACACCTGCCCATTCACTAAACAATCGTTGAAAATGAAAAGGGCTCAGGTTTACTTTTTCGGCCAATTCATCTAAATCGGGTTGCGATTTAAAGTTTTCTTTCAGATAGCTGATGGCTTCGGCTATGCGGTAATAATTGATGTTGGCTTGTGTATTCATCTTTTTATGATTTGATTATTCAAAGGTACCGCACCTGTGCCTGCAATGAAACCCGAAACTTGCTCACTTGATTGAGCCGAGGTTTATAAACCAGCCATATTGGGCTCAAAAATACAAACTGGTTTGTATTTTTTAAGTTGTTTGGGCAAGCTAGCTTTGATTGTTTAAATAACCATTCCTACTGTGATGAAAAAGACGCTTTTTCTTTTGTTTGTTGTGGTTCTCTCACAATTGGCCAAAGCACAGAACTGTCCGCAAGGTACCGTTCAGTTTGCGTTTACGCCAGCTCAAAACGTTCAGGTAGTGGCTTGCAAGCAAACGGAGGTGAGCTTGGGCAAGCAAAGCGTATTTTGGGGCGTAAAAAACCTGACCAACGACAAGCTTTACGTCAAGTTTGTGAAAGTGGTTACTACAACTTGTGGCAAGGTAATGAGGTCTAACGGAGATACCTACCTTAAGCCCGGTGAATTTGTGGGTGGAACAACATTTTCTGGCGAGATTACTTTCGAAACCCAGGTTTGGAAGGAAGATTGCAACGACCCCAAAAACCGCATCCAATCTATTGCCTACGAAGGGTTGACTATTCGCAATATTTCCGAGGAAGAACGCAAAAAAGAACAGCAACGTAATGCTACGGCACCTAAAAGCAACCAAAGTCCTGCTGCTCCAAGCAAGACCACCAATACCCAGCCAAGTACTACTACTGCTACCGGCAATGTGCCAAGACCACAGGAGCAACCGCGCCAGCCTCAGGTTTCGCAGCAACAAATTGCCCAACAGCAGCAACGGCAGCAATTGATACAGCAACAGCTTAATCAGCTGAGCCAAAAAAGCCAGGCCCAAGCCAATGTAGCCAACAGTTTGCTCAGTGGTTTGGCTTCCATCTTAAACAGTAGCCAGGCGCGCAATGCCAAACGGAACATCGCATCAGACAACGACGAAAGAGACCGGCAATTTGAGGAACTGAAAAGCCAATTGAAAGAAGGCAACGGACATTTGGTAGCATGCAGCAGCTGCGATGGCGAAGGCTATACCGAATGTCGGGTTTGTGGTGGCGAGGGCGAAAAAAAATGTTCGAGCTGCAATGGCAAAGGCGGAGAAACCTGTCCGGTTTGTAGAGGTTCTGGCAAAGGTTCTTTTAACATGGCCTGCACCTATTGCTTTGGCAAAGGCACCAAAGATTGCCTGATTTGTGGCAACACCGGCAAGGAACTGTGTACTACCTGCAACGGCTTGGGCAAAAGGTTTTGTACCTCGTGCAGGGGAACTGGGCAGAAATTTGAACGTGATTATGGACAGCCTGCTCCGGCTTACAATCCAACTCCCGCTGAACCTGTACCCAATTACAATTACAGTGCACCAGTAGTAAGGGCCGTGCCTTTTGAGATGCAGTCTTTCCAGCTCGATTTCAGCCAAGACTGGTTAAAGAAAAAATGGAACGAAGAGCATTACCATATCACCAGTATTTTGTCGAACAAGGGCAAATACACTTTGGTCATGTCGACCAATTCTGGTTATACTGCGCAGATTTACCGCACCAAAAAGACATTTCCGGCCGATACGATTAAAAAATACTGGGATTTGGGTTATCACATTACCGATTTAACGGGCGATGCCATCAATGGTTGGCGCGTCGTACTTTCCAAAAATTCGGGGCTTAATGGCCAATCCTACAAATATGATACTGCCTTGCCATTGGCTTACATTAAGGAGTATTGGGACAAGGATTATTACATCACCTCGACGGCATCCGATAAAAATGGAACTTGGGCGGTGGTCATGTCAACTTCGGCTCCGTTTACGGCACAATCTTACCAATACGAAACCGCTGTTCCGGCAGCGTTCATCAAAACCTATTGGGACAAGAATTATTACATCACCAGTGCCGCGGTTAATAAAGGCGTGTGGCTGGTTGTGGTTTCGCAAACGCCTTTGTACAAGAGCCAGTCGTACAAAGTCAGTGATGTTTTTCCAACCGATTGGGTAAAGGAATATTGGGACAAAGGCTATCGCATTACCACTATTGCCGAATCGGGCAAATGGCTTGTGGTGATGTCGCAGTTTAATTAGAAAATTATGCAAGCGCCGAAAGTAGGAGATGTGTTTAAGCATGACTTCATATTTACCGATGATCAGATATTAACTTATGCCATGCTCTCTGGCGATAGTAATCCCATACACGTCACTGCGCAATATGCTGCGCAAACCGATTTCGGACGTTGCATTGTACATGGTTATTTTTCTATCAGTGTTTTTTCCAAAATCTACGGAACGCTTCTTTATCCCGACGGACATATTTTGATTAGCCAATCTGCCAAATACATTAAGCCCTTATTTACGGGAACTGATTATGTAGCGGTAATTACGGCAAAAGCGCTGTTGCCAACAAAAAACAGGGTAATGTACCAAAACGATATTATTGATCGATACACCGGCGAACTTAAAATAACGGGTGAAGCTGTTTTAATGAATAAGCAGTACTATAACTGGTAAATAAGATAGTTATGGGTAACAAACTGGAAACCATTAGTATCAGGTTGGCGCTTGACGAGGATTTTGAAACTATTTATGCCATTTGGCTCGAAGGAATCGAAAATTCATTTGATAAAAAAGCTGCCGATGAGCAGGCTGTCAGACAGAAATTCAGATCGAACTTTCAAGAACGCCAAGGCATTTTCAATTATTGGGTTGCTGTTGATGTTAATCGGGATATATTGGGCTGGCAATCGCTTATCAGGTACTCTAACAATCCTTTTAGGCAAAATACCTATGCCGAGAGCAGTACCTACATTGCAAAGCAGACCAGAACCAAGGGAGTGGGAAAGCTATTGCTCGAATACATGTTAAAAGAAGCCGAAAAAAGCGAATTGGAATATGTAATTGGCTTTGTTTCACTAACCAATGTGGCCGCTAGAAAGATTACCGAAGAAACCGGATGGATTGAGGTTGGGATTATTCCGCCCCCAAAGAAAGGCGACTATATTTTTCCCAAATCTTTTTTAGTGAGGCCGGTATGACACGAGATATACTCATCCAGTTGGTAGGTGCCCTTACGCTTATCGCATCTTATGCGATTAAGCTCATCGGTTTTCCTGAACAGATTCAAAAAATCAGGAAATCCAAATCGACTAATGGCATTTCAAAATCGCTTTTCGTCACCTCTTTTATCTCTTTCGTGCTTTGGACTGTCTATGGTCTGTTAAAGGAGGATTGGGTAATTGTTTTGGCACAGGGCCTAGGTGCCTTAGTTGGCGGAATACTTTTGTTCTATATATGGAAGTATGGACAACAAAAAGAATGACGTTTAAGGAAAGGCATCATCAAAAAGCCCAACGAGTTATCATTAACTTGTTGGGCTTTTGGTTTTAGACTAATTTAATTAAAGCATGCTCGTAGCCGCCTTGTCGGTAAACCAGTCTAAATGGCCGTTTACCGGTGCAATGAGTTGCGAAGGGTAGAGGTCGTAGTTTTTTTCGCCCTTGCCCAATACATGGCTTAAGGCATTGGCTTTGCCTTCGCCAAAAGTAAGGAAAGCCACATTTTTGGCTTGGTTGATCAGTGGAGCAGTAAAACTAACGCGATAAGTATCCAGTTTTTCTACAAATACAGCCGCTACCGTTTTAGCCGTATTTTTTACCAAATCGGTGTGAGGGAAGATTGATGCCGTATGCGCATCGTCGCCCATGCCCAGCAAAATCAGATCGAATACAATTTCTTGGCCTCCAAAATGCTCATCCAAAGCCTTTTTATAGGCTTGCGCGGCTTCGGCTGGTGCCAAGGTGGTATCTACATAAAAAATATGTGATGCTGGTGTTTGCAGGTTGTCGAAAAGATTTTCCTTGGCCATTAAGCCGTTATAGTCTTTATGGTTAGGCAGTACGGTTCTTTCGTCGCCAAAAAAGAAATAAACTTTGCTCCAGTCTATTTGGTCTTTGTAAGTGGTTGAAAGCGCCTGATACAATGCCTTTGGCGAATTGCCACCAGTCAGCACAAAATCAAATCTGTCTTTAGCCACAATGGCCTCATTGGCGATTTTGATGATGTAATGGGCCAGCTTTTCGGTCAGCTCGGCGGTGGTATCGTAAATGTGTAAGTTCATTTGATATAGATTTCGTCATAGCGAGTCCTTTTTGGGCTCGCTATGACGTTGGGTTATTCTTTTTCTTTGATGGGTAGGGTAAACCAGTGGAAACCATCCCTTGCAATCAGGGCTTCGGCTTCTTCCGGTCCCCAGCTGTCGGCTGGATAATTAGGGAAGTTCAGCGAAGTTTTATTTTCCCAGGTATTGATAATCGGCATCACCAATTCCCAAGCGGCTTCTACCTGATCGCCACGCATAAACAAGGTCTGGTCGCCTTCCATGGCATCCAACAACAAGGTTTCGTAAGCTTCGGGGGTATCGGTATCGTAAGTGCCTTTGTAATCGAACACCATATCAACAGGGTTCAGCACCATGTCAACGCCAGGCCTTTTGGCCTGTACCTGCAAGCGGATGCTCATTTCGGGTTGTAGGCTGATAATCAATCGGTTTTGTTGCCAGATTTCGGCCACGTTAGAAGAAAAAATATGGTGCGGTACATCTTTAAACTGAATGGTAATCAGCGAAGAAGTTTGGTTCAGGCGTTTTCCGGTTCTGAGGTAAAAAGGAACGCCTTGCCAGCGCCAGTTGTCGATGTGGAATTTAACGGCCGCAAAAGTTTCGGTATTCGAATGCGAATCAACGGCGTTTTCATGGCGATAGCCCGGTACTTCCTTGCCTGCCACCCAGCCTTTGCCATATTGGCCACGCACCGAATTGTAGCTTACTTCTTCAGGCTTAAACGGACGCATGGCTTTCAATACCTCCACTTTTCTATCCCTGATTTCGTCGGCATCAAAAGAAATAGGCGCTTCCATACCCACCAAGCACAACAATTGCAACAAGTGGTTTTGGATCATATCTCTCAAGGCGCCAGAACCCTCGTAATAGCCTCCACGATCGCCTACGCCCAATTGCTCGGTTACCGAAATCTGCACGTGGTCAATATAGTTCCGGTTCCAAAGTGGCTCGAACAGTGAGTTGGCAAAGCGGAAAGCCATCATGTTCTGTACGGTTTCTTTACCCAAGTAATGGTCTATGCGGTAAATCTGCTTTTCGGTAAAAATCCCATCCAGCAAGAGGTTAAGTTCTTTAGCGCTTTCCAAATCGTGACCAAATGGCTTTTCTACCACAATGCGGCTGTTGCTTTCGTTGCCGGTTAGTTTGTATTTTTTGAGACATTCGGCAATGAGCGGAAAGAAGTTAGGCGCCACAGCCAAGTAATAGATCACCTGGGTATCTTCGCCAAATTCGGCCTTGTATTTTTCGATGTTTTCCTTCAGGTCTTCAAAAGTTTTTTGCGAGGTAATGTCAATCGGGCAATAGTGGATGTTAACCCCAAACTTTTCCCATTTATCGGCTTTTACCTTGCCGTTTCTCGAAAACTCGTTAATGCTGTCGAGTAGTTCCTGCTGATATTTCTCATCAGTAAATTCAGTTCTTCCGGTTCCGATGATGGAGAACTTTTCGGGCATGTACCCCTCGGTGTACAAATTGTACAGGGCAGGGGCCAGCTTGCGTTTGTTTAAGTCGCCAGTACCACCAAAAATGATAAATATGGTTGGTTTTAGATTACTTGCTTTTTTCATTTTTTTTGAATTGGGATGAATCGATTGTGCGCCGATCTGGCCACAAGGGTTCATGATATATTGTGCTTTCGCTATCTTCTGTTAGTCGTTTTTTTGGTTCCAATCGGCATGGAAAATGCCTTCGCTGTCGATTCGCTCAAAAGTATGGGCACCAAAGAAATCGCGTTGGGCCTGGGTGAGGTTAGAAGGCATGCGACCGGTTTTTAAGGTATCGAAATAAGTAAGAGCCGAAGCAAAGGCCGGAATGCCAATACCTGCTTCAACTGCTGCGCTTACCACGGTACGCGTACCTTTTAAACTCTGCTTAATCTTAGCTTGGATGGCCGGATCGGCATATAAATGTGCCAGTTCAGGGTTTTTGCTGTAAGCTTGGTAAATGTCTTCCAAAAACTCGGCCCTGATGATGCAGCCACCTCTCCATATTTTGGCAATCTCGGCCAAGTTGAGTTCGTATTTGTATTCGATAGAGGCTTGGGTAAGCAAATGCATGCCTTGTGCGTAGGCCGCCACCATGGCAAAATAGAAGGTTTCTTCCAAGTGCGCAATAAAATCGCCTTCGGTTTTGATTGGGCTTGATGGACCAAAAGCCTCGCCAAGCGCAACACGAAGCGTTTTGAGTTTAGAAAGGTTCCTGGTCGACACAGCGGCGTCGATGGTCGGAATAGGCACTTCAATGTCCATGGCCACCTGCGAAGTCCATTTGCCTGTTCCTTTCGATTTGGCTTCATCTTTGATCTCATCGACCAATAAATTGCCTGTTTTGACGTCTTTGAACAAGAAAACGTCTTTGGTAATTTCCATCAAGAACGATTGCAAACGGCCTTTGTTCCAATCGTCGAATACCTTTTGGATTTGCTGGTTGTCATAGTTCAATCCGTTTTTCAGGATTTCGTAGGTTTCGGCCAACAATTCCATAATGGCATATTCGATACCGTTATGGGTCATTTTAACAAAGTGGCCGGAAGCACCCGGACCGATATAGGTTACGCAGGGATCGCCATTTACCTTGGCCGAAACGGCTTCGAGCATATCCTTAACTACGGCATAAGCCTTTTTATCACCGCCAGGCATTAAGCTAGGGCCGAATCGGGCGCCTTCTTCGCCACCAGAAATGCCCATGCCGAAAAAGTGCAGGCCTTTGTCTTTCAATTCCAGCGATCTTCTGCTGGTATCCGTAAAATGCGAGTTTCCGCTGTCTATAATGATGTCGCCTTTGTCTAAAAGTGGTTCCAATTCCAAAATCACACTGTCAACAATAGGGCCTGCAGGCACTAAAAGGATAACGGTTCGCGGGGTTTGCAGGCTTTGTACAAATTCCTTGATGTCTGAAAACCCTTTGAGGTTATGGGCTTTGCCATCCTCTTCAAAGATCTGGATCATCTTTTCGCTTTTATCGTATCCGGTTACCGCAAAGCCGTTGTCGGCCATATTCAAGAGCAAATTACGTCCCATGGTGCCTAAGCCAACCATGCCGAAAGCGTAGGGTGCTGTTTTATCGTTATTCATGTGTGGATTGATTTATACTTTCTAAAATTGTTTTACTTTGTTCAAAGCCTTCGTGTACAAAGGCATTAATGCCCATTTGTTTGGCAATGGCCACGTGGATGGCCCTGTCGTCGAAATAAAGGCAATGTTTGGGTTCTACATGGGCAATGCCCAAGGCGAGTTTGAAGATGCAGGGATCGGGTTTGGAATAGCCCACTTCGCAAGAAGAAATGAAGGCATCGAAAAGCTGGTCGAGCCCGAATTTGTCTATCCGGTAATCGTTAAATTCCTTGCCCTCGTTGTTCACGGCAAACACCCTGATCTGGCTTTTTTGTTTCCACTCGATGAGCCAAGGCAGGAAATGAGGCAACAAGGTTGATTTGGAAAACATAAACGCCCTGAAATCGGCTTTGCTAAACGAGCGTGGCTTGTTAAAAATAACCGAATCCAAATATTGCTCGAGGTTTAATTTTCCGTTTTCGAAAAGCGGAAAGGCTACCGAATGGTCTTTTTCGAAGGGTATGGGGTCTAATCCGAACCGCTCTACCGCTTCCATTCTGGCCTTGTGGTTCCAGCCATCGCTTAACAGCACGCCCCCAATATCCAAGAAGAGCAGCTTAATGTCTTTCATCAGTGTTTATTTTTTATCGGGATAAGTTGTATGAACATGGTATTTTTCTTTGGCCTGCCACAATTTGGCGCCGCCCTTAATGCCGTCCTTGTTAGAAACCAGTTTAATGTTGTCGTCTAGCTTGAAGTTGATTTCGCTTGAATTGCCTCCGCCTATATACAACACATCATAGTTGAATACGGTTTTATAAGTGGCAATGATGTTTTGTAAACGCTTGTTCCACTTTTTCTTGCCTACTTTTTCAAAACCTCTGTCGCCAATATAGTCGTCGTAGTCTTCTTTTTTGTTTACAGGCAGGTGCGAAAGCTCCAAATGGGGCAACAATTCGCCATCAAACAGCAATGAGGTGCCAAAGCCGGTACCCAGGGTAAATACGATTTCGAAGCCTTTGCCACTTACAATGCCCAATCCTTGCTGGTCGGCATCGTTAATGAGGCGAACGGGTTTGCCAAACAGGTTGCTTACCTTTTGGGCCAGGTCTACATTGTTCCATTGGTCTGGTGCCAAGTTTGGCGCAGTTTGTACAATCCCAAGCTTAACATAACCCGGAAATCCGATAGATATCTTGCCAAAATCAGACAAGTCTTTGGTCAGGCTTTCGATAGCCTCTAAAACGGCCTGTGGCGTAGATTTTTTGGGCGTAGGGGTCTTTCTAAAATCGGTTAGCAATTTGCCCTGCTGACTAAGAATGCAAGCCTTGATGTTGGTGCCACCGATATCGATAGATAAGATATTGCCTTGGGGTGCTTTGTTTTGTTGAGGCATAAGCGCTGGTTGATGTATTTTGATCAAAAACCGTTATTGGTATCAAACAAACAAAAATACAACCATTAAGTTAGCTATACGATAATATTTGTGTAATAAGTTGGGCTTAATTACTAACAAAAACCAACTATTGTGGATTAAAACGGATAGAGTGGCAAAACCGGCCGGTTATTTAACCAAATATTAAAACCTTGGGCTTTTTATTGACCATGCTGCCTAGCGGTTCATTGGTTTCGATGTGCTTAAAATAAAGCGGGTTGCCGTCTTTTATTTTCTTTTTGAGGCAACAGTACAGGTAAAGGCACTTGATCCAGTTGAGTGCCGTTGCCTTATCTTTCCAGATTTGAGGATAAAGCGATACTTCGTTACCAGCAAAGCTGATCAGGTTTTTGGCCTCCAGCTCCTTTACATTGGCTATAATTTGTGCAGTTTGCTGGGCGATATTGGTTTTTACGGCTACCTTTTTATTGGCGTAAATCATGTCCAAATATAGGCAATCATTTGCTTTGGTTAAAAATGCAGGCCAAAACCGTTAGGACAAAACTACCTGCCGATGCCCAGGTACGGATGGCATGTAAGGCATTCCAGCTGGTTTCGAACAGGGCTCTTTGTTTGGCTAATGCTTCGGGCGTAGCCGTGCTGAGGTCAAATTTGTCCAAGGCATCGTTTAAAGGCACGTTGCCAAAGGCGGTTACGCCAAAAACGGCAACGATATACAGGATGCTGGCACTGAGCAAAAGCCAAAATCTTGTTGACGGCGCAGGCGTATAGCTGAAATAGGTGCTTAAAGGCAACAGCACCAACGCGCCCATAAAGCTGCAAAAGAACACGGGGTTGAGAATGGCACGGTTAATAGCCTGCATGGCCGATAGGTAGCCGAAATCGGTCAGGGTTTTTAGGCCCGGATTTACCGAACAGGAATAGCTGTAAAACAAACCTGCAATCAAGCCGCAGGCAATGGTGGTTATGGCCAAAATAAAGATGCTCATGCTTGTTCTTTTCATGCTTGGCCAAACTTAACGAATTTAATGCGCCGCTACAAGCTATACATTCTCCAAAACCGGTTTTGGAAGCGGGTGGATGTTCATAATTTTTACATTTGATTTGGTGAACCTATTTAGGGATATATTTGCGAAACCGGCACGGGAAAACCAAAATAAATAAATTCTATGAAAGATGGCGTTAAATATACAGTTAGCCTAAGCTTTGAGGAAATCAAATTGCCTCCATTTCAAGACATCCTGATTTTGGGCAGGGATGGGGCGCAGGGGCGCATAGGCCTTTCAAGATCTTTCGAACTGCTTATTCCCAACGGTTTTGAAACCATTCCGATTGACGAAGACAACGTAGAAGCCATTTTTGTGAATAAAAAAATCCTGCGCAAACTTCCTGTCGATCGCCTAATTGCCATACTTAAGGAAAAAGTATTCCCCTTTGTATCAAAAGAAGAATTGATCAGGGTCGATTGCCGAATTAATATTGCTCTCAATAATATTGAATTAGAACATCGAACATGATCAGTCAGCTATTTAGAAGAGAATTTAAAACCGTGGGCGCCTACGATGGAACGGTAATGGCCAAAAAAATGGTTCAGGAAAGCGGTGCGGTAATTGTAATGGAAGATAACGTGCCTCTGGGTTTGTTGTCGCCAGAAGATTTGGCCACCAAACAGTATAACCTGGTGATCGATTGTTTGTCGGAAAAACCAAAAATCGATATCAATCAGCCATTGGCCGAGGTAATCGATTTGATGAAGAAATGCCGGGTAGATGCGCTGCCCGTTTACGATGATGGAAAATTGATTGGGATTATCCATAAAAACGATATCCTCGATTATTTTGTACAATCGATAGAAATGCAGCGGACTGCGGTTCAACAGATCGTTCATGACCTTAAAAACCCCATTTCCAATATCAGTGGTTTGCACGAGCTCCTCGGACAGAATATCATAAAAGATGAGAACAAAGCCCTGCTGGCTTATTCGCAACAGGCTTGCGATCATGCAACAGAAATCTTGAACAACATCCTCATTGCCGAACGCAATAACAATGGTACGGCGAGCAAAAACAAAATAGAGCTCGGTAGCTTTTTAGCCGACTGTTTAGCCGAAATAAAAGGCAATGCCAGCCTAAAGGAAATCAAACTGGCGAACCATGTGTCGCAAGAACCTTATTTTGTGTCGACCGACCGTAGAAAATTGGCCCGTGTTATCCATAATTTGCTATCCAATGCCTTGAAGTTTACCCCGCAGGGAGGAGAAATTGCCCTTTCTTTGGCAATCGAGGCAAAACAATATACCATCGCCATCGCCGATACGGGCGTGGGTATTCCATTGGCTATCCAACCTTATATTTTTCAGAAATTTACGCTGGCCAACCGTTTAGGTACCAGTGGCGAAAATTCGACCGGCCTCGGCTTGTCTATTACCAAAGAACTCGTTGAGCAATTGGGAGGCCACATCGATTTTAAGAGTGTAGAAGACACGGGTACTACTTTCTTTCTTCAGTTTAATTTACAAGATTAAGGGCTTAAAATTAGCCTGTCAGATTCTCCAATTGTTAGTCGGCTATGAGGCTGGTTAATGCTGTAGCTTTTTTAAGGCCATGCTTTCCTGCTATATGACATTTTCAGCAAAGTAAATTGACATTTACAACAAAACGGTCTTGCCAATTCCAAGGTAATTTTGTCTTATAACATTTAAATCATAAAAAAATGAGACAAAGTAATGATCAAGGGGCGTTGCAGCAACCAGTAGGTTCTGGATTTAACGCCAAATCAACTGCCGCAGAAGTGATGGAAGGCATCAATCTTTCGGGTAAAACCGCAATCGTAACAGGAGGGAATACAGGCATTGGCTTGGAAACCACAAAAAGACTTGCCGAGGCCGGGGCTTCGGTCATTGTGTTGGCAAGAGATGTTGAGAAAGCGAAACAGAATCTAGCCGGAATTAATGGGGTAACCATAGCAGCGATGGATTTTATGGCTCCTGATTCTATCGACGCCTTTGCCGCCAAATTCATTGCCTCGGCAAAGCCCTTGCACCTGCTCATCAACAACGCAGGCATCATGTGGGTGCCCTTGCGCAGAGATGCACGTGGCATTGAGGCGCAGTTGGCTACCAATTACCTGGGACAGTATCACCTAACGGCCAAATTGTTTCCGGCATTAAAAAAAGCCAATGGGGCCAGGGTAATCAATCTTTCCTCGCTTGGCCATCAGTTTGGCGATTTCAATTTTGAAGATCCGAATTTTCTGCATCGCGAATACGAAACCTTGCAGGCTTATGGCCAATCGAAAACGGCAACCAATCTTTTTTCGCTCCAACTCGACCACCTGGCCAAAGCATTTAAGGTGAGGGCCTATGCGGTTCATCCTGGGTCTATTGGTGGCACGGAACTGGCCAGAGAGGCTTCGCTGGAAGAGTTTCAAAAACTGGGCTATCTCGATGCCGACGGCAACATGAAGCCAGAAGTAGCCGCACAGCTCAAAACCATACCGCAGGGCGCGGCAACAAGCGTTTGGTGTGCTACAAGCCCGCTACTCGATAACATCGGTGGCGTTTACTGCGAAGATGTAGAAGTAGCAAAATTGGCTACTGGAGATTCTGTCGAATCCTCAGGCGTTAAAGCTTACTCGCTCGACGAACATCGCGCCAAGAAGCTTTGGCAATTAAGCGAAGAACTGGCAGGCGCATATTTTGAATTTTAACAGCATCACATCATGAAAAAATTTGAAGGAAAAATAGCCCTGATCACCGGAGGGAACAGTGGCATAGGCTATGCAACAGCCAAAGAGCTGATTGCCGAAGGAGCAACCGTAATTATAACCGGCCGGAGAAAAGAAGCCGTTGAAAAGGCTGCGCTTGAACTGAATGCCATTGCCATGGTGGCTGATCAGTCTGATGTGGTTGCGATTAAAGGCCTAGCCGAAAGGGTAGGCCATCGGTTCGGGAAACTGGACATCATGTTGGTCAATGCCGGAATTACCAAATCTGCCTTGATCGAAGCAACCTCGGAAGAGTTGTTTGACGAGGTGATGAACGTCAATTTTAAAGGCGCTTTCTTTACGCTGAGCAACTTTATTCCCTTGCTCAACAACAATGCTTCGGTAATTCTGCTGTCTTCCAGTTCGGCACATATTTCGCCAAGAACCGCTTCGGTATATGCCGCAAGCAAATCGGCGCTGAATACCTTGATGAAAATTGCGGCACTAGAGCTCGCAGACCGAAAAATCAGGGTCAATGCGGTAAGTCCCGGACCGGTAAGTACCGAAATTATGCAGAAGATAGGGCTTAACGACAATCTTGAACAGCTCATGCTAAATTCAATTCCGTTGCAACGGTTCGGCACGGCCAACGAAGTAGCCAAACTAATTTGCTACGTAGCCAGCCAGGACGCCGCCTTTATAACAGGATCTGAATTTTTGATTGACGGTGGACAAAGCGCCTAGGGCCTTTAGCATAGCAAAGCGCAACAAATCTTTTTTATATTTACAGAAACACCAATATGGAACACGTCTCGAAATACCTGACCAAAGAAATCAAGCTTTCCAGTTATGAAGACAAGCTTTTCAAGTCCGACTTGATGTTTGATGACCACATGCTGGTATGGTTCATTTCTGGCGAGACCAAGATTATCCAGGCCGACAAAACCTATCATTTTGAAACCGGCGATATTTTCCTGATTCCGCGCAACCAATTGGCCACCATTATCAATTATCCCAAAGGAGGCTTGCCTCATCAAACGGTAGTGATGCACTTGTCTGCCGAACGTTTGAAACATTTTTATGAGAAGGTTGAGCTACCCCAAAAAATTGTTCCTGAGCAACGTTTATACCGTTTCAGCAATCATCCCTTGTTGCAGAGCTGCATGGCCTCACTCGTCCCTTATTTTGATGTACGGGGCGAATTTCCGGAAGAAATAGCTTCGTTGAAGATTACCGAGGCTATTTCAATTCTCCGATCTATCGATCAGAATGTGGATAATGTATTGGCTAATTTTAATGAGCCTGGCAAAGTTGACCTGATCGGTTTTATGGAAAAGAACTTCATGTTTAACTTGCCCTTGGAAAAACTTGGTTATCTCACTGGCAGGAGCCTTTCTACCTTTAACCGCGATTTTAAAAAGCATTTTAGTACAACGCCACAAAAATGGATGATTGATAAACGGCTCGAGCTGGCCTATTATCATCTGGCGGAGAAAAAGAAAAAAGCGAAGGATGTTTACCTGGAAGTTGGATTTGAAGACCTGTCGCATTTTTCGTTTGCCTTTAAAAAGAAATACGGCATAGCGCCTACGCAATTGAGATCAGTACCGGGGTAAACACTGTAAGAATGTGCACGAAAAAGGGTTAACGAGTCAGGCTTGCCAAAATTTAATGGATTTTTTTGTTTTGGCTGATTTGTTATGGGGCTGATTTTGTTTTGTTGTTGATAATCAGTTTGTTGTGTATTGATTCGAGCATAAAAAAAGCGTCTTTAAGACGCTTTTTGTTTTGGCGGAGAGTGAGGGATTCGAACCCCCGGACCTGTTACAGTCAACAGTTTTCAAGACTGCCGCAATCGACCACTCTGCCAACTCTCCGGCGCAAAAGTACAAACTCTAATTAATTCTACAAACTCAGATGTAATCTTTTTTGCGTTGTAGGGCTAATAGCCTAGAAATGAAGCAGAAAATTTTAAACTAATTTTAACCTCGGCTTAACAAAGGCCGTTTTTTAAGAAAATGAAGTCGACAGAAAATTTTAAATTTTTTAGAAAAAGGATAAAAAATCTAGAAATACCGGCTTTAGTTGAAAATTAGGGATTAGGCCTTGCCTATATTTTTTCGGAACAGCCAAAAAAGCAAGCCATAAACCGTTGAGGTGGTTATGAAAAAGATAAGCGTTAATCGGTCAAGAAAAATTTCTTCGTAACTGATAGACCGGATGTCGGGATCGCTAGAAAAAGTGAGTAGGGCAGCGAGAACCATTACAATGATCAGCAAGGTGAGTATAGCGTAGGAGGTAACATTCTGCAACCCTTTCTTTTTGGTTATGATCGATTGAAGAATGAGTCCCCATAATAAAAAGGCAATCCACACGATAGGGCTGATCATGAGAAAGAATAAGCCTCCATAGCCACTTGAGGCACCGGGACCAGCTATAAGCGCAATAGTCAGCAAAATGGTGATGATAAGCGCTAGGAAGAGGTGTTGTTTAAGTTTCATTGGCTTTTTATTTTTCTTCAGGTTTGCCCTGTTAAATTTGATCAACTGCCGCTTGTTGATGAAGAACACCAACAAGGGCGAATTTCTCTTCAACTTACAAATGCCTTAATTCCTAAATGTTAAAACTATAAGCTTTCGCACATCTATTGGTGAAGAACACCAACAAGGGTCGTGCCTGAAATGCCTTAATTCCTAAATGTTAAAACTATTAGCTTTCGCATATCTGTTGGTGAAAAACACCACCAAGGGCCACAACTTACAAATCTCTTAATGGTAAAAACAATATCGGCGTTGCTTTAACTTTATCATATCTATTAGTGAGGAACACTAACAAGAGCTATGCCCAAAAATCTCTTAATTTCTAAAGGGTAAAACAATATCAAGACTTCTCCAGTTTCTCTTCAACTGGCATATTTTTCTTAAACAGGTTGAAATTTGGCCTGATAATTTTTACGCTCCGTTTAGAAAGATCTACACTGGCATTCAGCTCAAAGCCAATAAGCAGGATCAGCGAATTGAGGTAAAGCCAGATCATTACCACGATTAAAGTGCCGATAGAGCCATATATCTTGTTGTAGGCGCTAAAATTATTGATGTAGAAGGAAAATCCCCAAATGGTAAGAAAAGCGAGTATAGTGGCCAGCCAAGAACCCGCGCTAAAGAATTTCCATTTCTTGGCGTGTGCCGGACCATAACGGTACAGGATAGAAACCGTGAGGAAATACAAGGTGCCCAGTAAAGTCCATTGCGTGAGCTGGATGGCGTACGAAGTGAGATTGCCCTTGTAATGAAGCTCGTTTTTTAAATAGGTAAGCAGGATTTCTCCAAGCGCCATGGCGATAATGCACACAATTACGGAGAAAGCAATAATCACGGTCAAAAGTACCGCAACCAACCTGCGCTTCAGCCAGCTGCGGGTTTCTACAATAAGCGACGACTTGTTAAAGGCTTTCATCAAATTGTGTACGCCATTGGTGGCAAAAAAAAGCGATAGCACAAAACCGATAGACAACAAGCGTCCGTTTTGAATATTTACGATTTCATTCAGCGTGTTTTCGAAAGCTAAAAAGGCATTTTCAGGCAAAACCAGGGCAATGAGTGCCATCAGTTGGCCCTGAAAGCCAATCCGCTTCGGAATGTAAGGGATAAGCGTAAACAGGAAGATAATGGCCGGAAAAATAGCCAGCAAAAAATTGTAGGCTAACGACGAAGCTTTGTTGACCAAGGTATCTTTGCCAATTTCCTTAAAAAAGAAAGTGGCTACGGTATAAAGAGGCAAGGGGCTAAAACCAGGTAATACACAGACTTTGGTCCATTCGATAAATAAAGAATAGAGCCTCAGTTTTAACAATTGTCTGTGTATCCAGTTCATGGGCTAGCTAAAATATGGCCTCACGTTTTTCATGAAATTTTCGGGTGGCGGACAAGGTCTGCGCGTTTGCCGGTTCACAAAAACCAATAAGGTACTGCCTGTATTGATCAGTTCATTAGCTTCGTTATAAATCTCGTATTCTACATTCAGCCTAACCGTTGGCAATGTCCTTACAATAGACTTGATGGTCAGCACCTGATTGTACAGCGCCGGCTTGATAAATTTAGAATGCATCTCTAAAATCGGCAACATCACGCCATCGGCTTCCATCGATTCGTAGCTCATACCCGAACAGGCCTCAAAACATTCGGTTCTGGCCAGTTCGTAATATTGGGCATAATTGCCATGGTGCACCACGCCCATTTGGTCGGTTTCTGCGTAACGAACCCTTACTTTGCTCTCGTATACAAACATTATTTGAAGATATTGCGTTTGTTTAAGGCCTCTCTGTATTTCTTGGCATTGATTTCGTGCTGTGCCTGCGTTTCGGCAAAATTGTGGTAGCCTGAAAAATCCTCTTTGGCACACATGTAGATGTAGTTATTCTTTTCTGGGTTCAAAACCGCATCAATCGCTTTAATGCTAGGCATGGTGATAGGGCCTGGGGGCAAACCGGCATACTTGTAGGTGTTGTATTTCGAATTTACCGCCAATAGCGCGTTGGTTACTCTTTTTACGGTAAAATCGTCATTGGCAAAAATTACTGTAGGGTCTGCCTGCAATAAAATGCCACGGTTTAAACGGTTGAGGTACAAACCGGCAATGGTAGGCATTTCTTTGTCGTAAAGCGCTTCAGAATCTACGATAGAAGCCAAAATGGTTACTTGAATGGGATTGAGGTTAAGGGCAGCGGCTTTGCGTTTGCGCTCGTCGTTCCAAAATTTGACGTATTCCTTTTGCATTTTTTCAAAGAAATCCATCGGACTGATATTCCAATACAACTCGTAAGTGTTAGGAACAAACATGGTGTAGACATTATCGCTATTGAAGCCGTATTTCTCGATCAACGCTGCGGAGTCAATCACTTTGATAAAAGCCAAAGAGTCTGATTCCATGTTTTTGGCTAAATAGGCCGCAAAGTTTTCTTTTTTCCTGATGTTCTGGAATTTTAATTTCACCGCATCCTGATTACCCGCTTTGATTTTGTTGATCAGGGTACGATTGTTCATGCCTTCTTTTACGGCATAGCGGCCAGGTTTCAGGTTGTTGGCCAAATTCATCTTTTCGGCTGCGGTTTGAAAAGAGCCGATGTTGTTCAGGGCTTCTTTCTCTTCCAATTCTTTGAGCAATTGGTCGAAAGAACTACCGGTTCTCACAAAAATATAAGCTGTTTTGCCACTCACGTTCGGAGCAAAATAGGTAGAATACAGTTTGATGCCATAAAATCCGGCAATAAGCAATACAACGATGGCAATGCCTAGTACAATTTTGGTGTTCTTTTTCAATGGTTTTTTATTTTCGGTGCTCATTAGGCTTATTGTTTGGGTTTGTTGGATAGGATGATATTGATTGGCGTGCCGATTTTTACCTTGGTCAGGGTATCGGCCACTGCCGGGTATTGGCTTACGATTACTGCATTTGCGGTGTCGGTAATCGCACCTTCGTAGGTAATTGTTCCGAGGCTCAGCATGAGGCCTTTGAGCGAGAAGCGCGCCTCGTCTATGGTAAGTCCGTTAAGGTTAGGCAATTCGATGTCCTCATTGCCCCGGCCATCGCCCAAGATTAGGCTTACCCTCGATCCCGTAGGCAGAATTTCTCCCGCTTTTATCGGCTGACCACCAAATAAGGCACCGAGTACTACATCTCTGGCTACGTCTGGTTTGTAGGTAGTATCGCCCAATTTTAAGCGATAGCTTTCTAAAATGGCTTGAGCCTCTCTCAACGATTTGGTTTCTATATCAGGGAATTTCACATTCGGCGCCTGCGAAGTATTAATGGTGAGGTAAATGGTTCTGTTGGCCTTTACAAAAGTATTGGCATCAGGGTCTTGGTCGGTTACAATGCCTGGAGGTTTGTCCATCATGTACACCGAATCGAGCTCGTAGCGCAGGCCCAATTCTTCCAGTTTGCTCACCGCCTGTGCAACGGTAAGTCCTTTAACCTCTGGCACGTTTAAGCCTTCGCCATGCTTGGTATAAAAGCGCAGGCTAAAAAAAGCAATCAGCAACAAGCCGACAACGGTACCAATGGCACCCAATAAATTATTCCTAAAAGATCTTGTTTTAAGGTACGCAGTAAAATTGCCCATTTATATTGTTAAGTGATGGAATGTATAATGTCCAAATTTAGCTTAAAAAAATATTTTATCTCAATTAAAATCGAAACAGCCTAAAGTGAACGGACAATCCGTAAAATTAATTGTTCCATTACTAAACTGTTTTATATTTTTGGAGCAAATTCCAAGCCTAATTTTCAATTGAGCATGAGTTTGTCGCGATTTTGCCTATTTCAGAAAATAAAGTAAAAACATGACTGATTCATTGTCCTTGAAATACAAACGATAAACTGATGAAAAAAACGATCGCATTATTAACAGGAGGTACAACCGGCGAATGGGTGGTATCTGTAAAAAGCGCCGCAACCATAGCGCAAAACCTCGACCCTCAAAAATATGAGGTCTATAAAATAATGCTTTCCGAGAATGGATGGTTTTACGAACCTGCCGATTCCGTAAAAATTGAAATAGACAAGAATGATTTCTCGCTGACCCTTAATGGCAGGAAAATCAAATTTGACGGTGTTTTTATCGCTATTCATGGTTCGCCGGGCGAGGACGGAAAACTGCAGGGTTATTTCGATATGATCGGTTTGCCTTATACCACCTGCAATGCCCTTACATCGGCCATTACCATGAACAAAGGCTATACCAAGGCCATTGTAAACGGCATCAAGCATTTGCACGTGGCCAAATCTGTGCAGATTTTTAAAAATGGCGATTATAGCCTAGACGATATCAAGAAACAGTTGAAGCTGCCTTATTTTGTAAAGCCTAACAACGGTGGTAGTAGCATTGGCATGAGCAAAGTAAAGCATGCGGATGATTTGGAAGAGGCCCTAACCAAGGCATTTAAAGAAGATAATCAAATCCTAATTGAGGAATTTGTTGAGGGCAGGGAATTTTCGGTAGGCGTTTTTCGTGCCAAGGGCAAAGTAACCGTATTGCCTGCTACCGAGGTTATTCCGGCCAATGAATTTTTCGATTTTGAAGCCAAATATACGCCGGGTGCTACCGAAGAAATTACGCCAGGCCGAATGACAGAGGAAGAAAAAAACAGGGTAGAAGAAGTCGTAGCAGCCGTTTACGAGCAGTTAAACTGTAACGGCGTGGTTCGTATCGACTATTTCTTGGAACACCAAACTGGCAATTTTTACTTCATCGAAATCAATACCATTCCGGGGCAAACGGCTACCAGTTTCATTCCGCAACAAGTAGCGGCCATGGGCATGCAACTGAAAGATTTCTACACCCAAATTATCGAAGAAACGATTTAACGGTGTTTCGATAAAAACAAAAAGGTCTGGAAATTTTTCCAGACCTTTTTTGTAAGCACATAAATTCCCCTCCACTGGAGGGGTGCCAGAAAGGCGGGGTGGTTAAGCGTACAGCGTATTGCGAATTGCGTATAACAAACCGCTTTACGCTAAACTTTAAACCCTTAGCTGAACCTTCCAGCCTTTCAACCCTCTAGCTTTCCAACCTCTCTAGACCATCGTTTTCTTCCACTTGCCACGCTTAAACAAGATAAAGGCAGCTATGGTGATGCCTACTTCGGCTACTGGAATGGCAATAAATACGCCAGTTGGGCCCAATTCGAGGTATTTGGCCAAAAAGAAGGCAAAAGGAATTTGGAACAGCCAAAAAGCCACCACATTGATTTTGGTTGGTGTCCAGGTATCGCCGGCACCGTTAAAGGCGCTGGTCAGCACCATACCTACGCCATATAAAACAAAGCCATAGCTTAAAATTCTTAAGGCCTCCGTAGTCACGCGTTTAACCTGTTCATCTATCGTAAAAAATGAAGCGAAAATCGAGCCACAGGTCAGGAAAAGCACCATTACTACGCCCATAAATACGATAATGTATTTCATGGTTACAAATACCGAACGCTCTGCGCGGTCTAAATGTCCAGCGCCCATGTTTTGTCCGACCAAAGTAGCGGCCGCATTGCTTAATCCCCAGGCTGGCAACATGAAGAACATCATAAGCCTTAGCGCGGTTTGATAGCCCGCCGAGCCATGGTCGCCACCAGTTGTAGCCACCAATTCGGCTAGAAAGATCCAGCTGCACGAAGCAATAACGAATTGCAAGATACCAGGTGCCGCAATCTTAACGATGGCGCGAATCTGTTCCCAATCGGGAGCAAAATAAGCCAGTTTTACTTTTAAGGCGCTGTTGCCTCGTGCTAACCTGAAAATCTGATAGGCTACACCCAAACCACGTCCAATTGCAGTAGCCATGGCGGCGCCCGTTAAGCCAAATGCAGGAATTGGTCCCCAGCCTCTAATTAAAAGCGGACAAAGCAAAATATTAGCTGCATTGGCAATCATTAAGCTTTGCATGGCGATAGAAGCATTGCCGGCACCCCTAAAAATACCATTAATGAGAAACAGGAGCATAATAACGGTGCTGCTGCCCATCATAATGCGAACAAAAGTGATCCCTTGTTCAGCTGTCGCATCGCTGGCACCCATAAGCAATAAGATTTCTTTGGCAAAGATGAAGCCCAACACGCTGATGATGACGTTAACCAGCATGGCAATGATGATGGTCTGCATACCGGCTTTGGCGGCCGCTGCCGGATTTTTCTCGCCAATGCGCCTAGCTACTACTGCAGTAGCGGCCATGCTCATGCCAATGGCCAAAGAATAAATAATGGTCAACACCGATTCGGTTAAGCCTACCGTTTGGATGGCATTGCTGCTATTGGGCAAGTGCCCCACAAAGTAAAGATCGACTAAGGCAAATACCGATTCCATCATCATTTCGAGCATCATCGGAATAGCCAGCAACACGATGGCCTTGCGTATGCTGATGCTTGTATAATCGGTTTCCTTGCCAATAATGGCTTGCCATAAAATGGTTAAAAAATTAGAAAAACCACTAGTCTTAGTAGATTCTGACATAAAATATGAAGTAAAAATGTAAGTATAAAACCACGAAGCACAAAAAGATGTGCCTAGTTAATAGAATTGCTGAAAATAGAGTCCTTGCTTGTAAAAAGCTAACGGGTGCGGACTACGGAAGCTATCATGGTTCTGTAGATTTGTTGAACAAAAATAGAAAAAAAACAGAACTTGCAAATAAAATTAGCAAAATCAAAAGATTAAATTTGGGTAAAGCTTGTTGAAGCCCGAATACGCTAGTTTTGGCATGATTAATTGTAACAACTTTTGGCTTTTGCCATCAAATTTTAAAAACCGAACTTGACAAATCTCGTACTTCAGCATATCAGCAAGCTATATGGGAGCCATTTGGTGCTTCAGTTTGATCATTGGGAAATCAATAAGGGCATTTATTGGCTTAAGGGTGGCAATGGAACCGGAAAAACGACGCTTTTTAGGGTCATTACCGGCCAAACTCCTTTTAATGGAACGGTAAAGCTGAACAATATCGATTTACGGCAAGACCCGATGGCTTTTCGTTCGCAAATCAGTTATGCCGAAGCAGAGCCTCAATATCCTCTGTTTATTACCGGAAAGGAGCTGTTGGATTTTTATGGCGACACCAGAAAAGGTACAGCGGCCGAAGCCATGGAACTGGCTAGGCTTTTCGAACTGGAAGCCTTTCTGTTGCAACCAATAGGGAGCTACTCGAGTGGCATGCTCAAAAAGCTCTCGCTGGTTTGTGCTTTTATTGGCGATGTTGATTTTTACATCCTCGACGAACCTTTGATTACCATCGATGTAGCTTCGGCGCATAAGCTCTACGAACTGATCAAAACCAAAGCCGCTCAAGGCAAAAGCTTTTTGCTTTCTTCGCACCAGCAAATCGATCCCGAAAAATTGAGCATAGATGGGGTTTTCGAAATTCGGGACAAACAAATTGTGGCATGCTAAAACTGCTGTACAAAACCATAGGACGTACTTTTTACCAGCAATATGCCGGACTTTTTTTAGTCGTTTTTTACCTGTTGTTTGGTGCTGTTGAAGGTTCGCAACTGATCAGCTACCATGAGGCCTTATTGCTAGCCTTTTGTGCTTCGCCATTAGCTTTGTTGCTGTTGTTGGGCATCTGGATTTTATATGCGCTTAAATGTGCCTTTTTTGTAAGGCAGCAGCTGAAACAGGAAAACTTTGTTTTTGCCAACAACATAACCGTATTGCGCAAAAACAGCCAGCTTTGGGTTTGGGTAAAGGTTTATGCCTTGTTGCTGCTGCCCATTTTAGGCTATGCTTTGCTCTTGTTGTTCATGGCTTTGAGGCATGGCCATTACTTAACTTTTATGGCTGTTTCGCTATTTTTGCCATTGTTGTTGCTGCTGCTTGCCCGCTACACGTTTAACCAGCATAATTATGCCTTTAAAACAATCCAAATATGGGTGAAATTGCCAATGTTTAAGGTTAAAAGGCCTTTTTGGACTTGGCCTTTGTTTTACTTGCTTAACGAACAGCGTCTGATGCTGATTTTGTGCAAAGTGGTATCGTTTGTGTTTTTAAAAGGCATGCTGTGGATGTTTGCCGATGTAGGTCCCGATAGTCGCGTTTACCTTACTGCGGCCATGACGGTTGTGCTGAGCCATTCGGTGGTACTGCTCAATTTGGTGAAATCCGAGGCCAATTACCTGTCTTTTGCCAAAGGATTGCCCATTGCCACCTTTAACAAGCTGCTGCACTGGCTTGGTGTAGTATGCTTGTTGCTATTGCCCGAAATGATTTTGTTTGTTTGGCTGGTTAAGTTCGATTGGGCGCAGTGTTTTGCCATTTTGCTTTACCTGCCAAGTGCCATGATCTGCCTACTTGCCTTGGTTTACTGGCTTAAAGCCAATATGGACCATTACCTTAAATGCTTGCTTTTTTTCTTTTTTGTTAGCATGTGGATGATATTGGCAGGCCAATACCTCGTTTTCAGTCTGTTGCTATTGGCCTTGGGCAGTTGGGCCTTTCTGTGGAAATACAATAGGATAGACCTCCGCGAAATAGCCTAAATGCTGTAGGCTGCAATCATTTCTTCGTTTACCCTGCACGAACGTTGGGTCGTTAGATCGATCATCACGTAATCGAAAACACCGTCTGAAGCTGTTTTGCCTGTTTTTTGGTTAACGATTTCGAACTGTACGCGGCAGCCTTTTTCGTTGATTTCGAGAATTCCGGTTCTGATTAGCATTTTATCGCCCATAAGCAAAGGTCGTTTAAAGGCGATATTTACCCTGCTTACTACCCAGCCATAGCCTTGCTCGGCAAATTTTTCCCAGCTCATGCCATAAAAACGGTCCATCTGTTCGTAACGGGCCGCCAATACGTAATCGAGGTATTTGCTGTTATGCACGTGGTTAAACATGTCGATGTCGTCTGGACGAACGCTAAGCTCGCTTTCGAATATGCTGTATTGGTTTTTTTCCATCCCTGCAAAAATAGGTTAAAGCTATCGATATTTAAATTTTGGTTTTGCGTTTAAAGCCCATGTTGATCAAATTCCTGTCATCTAATCCGATTAAATAGGAATATCGGGAAAACCCGATATATATTTGCGCTATGGATCAGGTAGAACTATTCAAAGCCCTGGCTAACAAAGCCCGTTTACAGATACTGAACTGGCTCAAAGAGCCAGAAACGCATTTTCCCGACTATAAGGCCTCTTGTGGCGATAACAGCGTTGGCGTTTGCGTGGGGCATATTCAGCGTAAAAGTGGTTTGACCCAATCAACCGTTTCGGAGTACCTGGCCGTGTTACAAAGGGCTGGATTGGTTAATGCCACCCGAATAGGACAGTGGACCTATTATCAAAGAAATGAAACGGCCATTAAGGCTTTGGGCCAGCTGATTGCAACAACGCTTTAGTTTGTTGTGATTGATCTGATACCCTAAATAAACAAATATGAGTACAAGAGAATTAGCAAAGCTTCCTTTTTCGGTTTTGGATTTAGCCACGGTTGTAGAAGGCAAAACCATAGCCGATACTTTTAAAAATAGCGTAGAACTGGCGCAACATACCGAAAAATTAGGCTACCTGCGTTATTGGTTGGCCGAACACCATAACATGATCAGTGTGGCCAGCTCGGCAACATCAGTGCTGATCGGACATATTGCTGACCATACCAACACCATACGAGTTGGTTCAGGAGGTATTATGCTGCCCAACCATTCGCCATTGGTTGTAGCCGAACAGTTTGGAACGCTAGCCACGCTTTATCCAGAGCGGATAGACTTGGGTTTGGGCAGGGCACCGGGTACAGATCAGCTGACCTCGATGGAAATCAGAGGCGAACGTTTTGCTGCGCCACATAACTTTCCGCAAGATGTATTGAAGTTGCAAAGGTATCTTTCGAGCACCAATAGCAACAGTAAAGTTCGGGCCATACCCGGCGAGGGCACGGAAGTGCCGATTTGGATTTTGGGTTCGAGCACCGAGAGTGCACATTTGGCCGCTTCTTATGGCTTGCCTTATGCCTTTGCCAGTCATTTTGCGCCTACTTATTTCTTGGAGGCCTTACAGATTTACAAGCAGAATTTCCGCCCTTCGGCCGTGCTTAAAGAACCTTATGTGATTTCCTGCGTCAATGTAATTGCGGCGCCGACCGATGAAGAAGCCGAATACTTATCTACTTCATTAAAGCAGCTCTTTATGGGCATTGTAACCGGAAAACGCAGGTTATTGCAACCACCGGTAGCGGATATGGACGAAATCTGGGATCCGATGGAAGAACAGGCTGTAAACCAAATGTTGGCCGTGGCTTTTATTGGCGGACCAGCAACTTTGGCCACACAAATGCGTTCGTTCTTGGCGCAGACACAGATTGACGAAGTGATGGTCACTTCTCACATCTACGATCATCAGGCCCGTTTACGCTCTTACGAGCTATTTGCCGAGGTTTTGAGGAAAGGGTAAAGTCGATAGACGATGGACTATGGACTATCGTCTATAGTCTATCTAAAACACTTGCGAAGTTTTTAAAACTTCGCAAGTGTCTGTTGTTGGTGAGGGACAACTCCTGCTTGATTAAACCCTATAACAATTTAACAATCCTAGCCATTTAAAACCTTCCAACATTCAACGTTCCAACTTTACAATTTTTTTAACTGGTTAAGATTCGAATAGGATTGCTTAACAGCTTATGGATGGGGCATTTGTCGGCAATTTGCATCAGGCGTTCCCTTTGCTCATGCGTTAAGGCGCCCGTAAATTCTATTTTTCTGGTAATGGTGGTTTCTTTACTCATCTGGTCTTCCTTGCAAATGGCCAAGTCTACTTTAATGGCTTCCAAAGGAAATTCCTTACGGTCGGCATACATTCTGATGGTGATGGCCGTGCAGCTGCCCAAACTGGCCAAAAGGAGGGCGCCCGGTTGCATGCCTTCGTCGGTGCCACCCAGTTCGGCGGGTTCGTCGGCATAAATCAAGTGTCCGTTAGCAAATACCTTTGTTTTGTATTTCGATCGGTCTAATTCGGTGATGGCTGTAATTTGTGCGCTGCTCATATTTGTAGTTTAATGCCTAAATTTACCGTAAACATAGCATAAATGGAAAAACAAAGCGAAGCACAGCAGCGATTATTGATATTTCAGTCGTTTACCGGAAAAGAAATCGGCCAATCTCCCTCTCATTTTATGAATTGGCTCAAGCCTACCTTAATCAGTGCCGAAAGAGGCAGCCTGCATTGCAGCTATGTGGTGAGAAAAGAAATGACCAATCCCTATGGCATTTTGCATGGTGGCATTACGGCAGGCATCATCGACGATTTAATCGGTGCTACGGTATACATTTTGGGCCTCAACGACCGTTATACTACTGTTAACAACAACATCGATTATTTTGCCCCTGCCAATGAAGGCGACACCATTACCGCCAAAACAGCCATTGTGAAACAGGGCAGGGCCATTATCAATCTGCAGTGCGAAATATTCTTGCCTTCTAAAAACCGCCTCATTGCCAAAGGTTATTCCAATATGCTGAATATTGGTTAAGCAGATGTGTATCAGTTTTTTAGCGTAGATTTAACTTTGGCTAAACATTTGGATAGTAGATTTGTTATACAGTTATCCCTAAACTAAATATAGCCATGTTGAACGATTATTTAAACCTCCAGTTTGATGTTAAAGGCAAGACCTTTAAAGGCTTTTGCATGAGGATCCACGACGATTTTCATTTGACCTATGCCGTTATTCTAGAAGATTGCCATTCGTTCTGCGTTTGGCTCGACAATAAAACTTCCAAATGGTACTCTTCTAAATTTACCAATCTGGACCAGAGTGTTTTAGATCAAATCATCGATAAGATAGACGTAAAGGAAGAAACCAGCTATTTGAGCTTTTCATAAGCTTAAAACTATCGCTATTATTTGGATTTGTTTTGATTCTTGATAGGTCTGTTGGTTAAGGTTAAGTGAGCGGAATTTCTTATTTTCCCTTACAACTTAAACTTTAATTAACAGACTATGAACAGAAAATCTATCCTTTTTCTCATTGGATTTTTGCTGTTTGCTTTGGTAGGCTATGCCCAAAAAACCGTAAGGGGCAAAGTAACCGATAGCGAAGGAGGCAGTCCAATTCCCGGGGTAAGCGTGCTGGTAAAAGGCACGGCCACCGGCGTAACCACACAGTCGGACGGGGGCTTTGTGGTTAATGTACCTGCCGAAGGTACTACCCTGATTTTTAAATACCTCGGTTTCGAAACACAGGAAATTGCCATTGGCAACCGCACCGAAATCAATGTGACTTTGGTGGCTAGTGCCCAAACCCTCGAAGGCGTGGTGGTAACGGCCTTGGGCATTAAGCGCAGCGAAAAATCGGTGGGCTATGCTACGCAACAGGTAAAAGGCGATAACCTGACCATGACCAAGGAACAGAATGTAATTGCTTCGCTGGCCGGAAAGGTTGCCGGTGTGCAGGTAACGGGTTCATCCGGTGCCAATATGGGCGGTACGCAAAAGATCAAGATCAGGAGCGTTAACTCTATTACTGGGGGCGGACAGGCCCTGATGGTGGTTGACGGTACGCCGATTGCCCAGAGCAATTTTGGTGGCGATGCAAACGGTGTTGATTACGGCAACGTTTCGCAAGACATCAACCCCGAAGATATCGACAACATCAGTATCTTGAAAGGTCCGGCAGCAGCGGCGCTTTACGGGATCAGAGGCCAATATGGTGTGATTTTAATTACCACCAAAAAAGGAGCCAAGGGAGCCAAAAAGGTAAATATCAGTGTTAATTCTGCTTTTACCGTTGATAAAGTGGCTAATTTTCTTCCCCTTCAAAATGTGTATGGCGTAGGTAATAACCAAACCTTCCAAACGCTAACAAACGGCCAGAAATATGTGAATGGCAACGATGAGAGCTGGGGACCAAAAATGGACGGCACGCCGGTGCGCATGTTTTACAGTTTCTATCCGCAAGATCCAGAATTTGGCCAGCTGACGCCTTTTGTGCCACAGCCCAATAACATCAAGGATTTTTATGAAACCGGGCAGAACATCAACAATGGCATCTCGATTACTGGCGGTAGCGAAAACATGAATTACAGGCTGAGCTATAACAACGCCTATACCAACGGGGTAATTCCGAATACTTGGCTTAAACGGAATAATTTGAGCCTGAGTTCGTCGCTCAATGTTACAGACAAATTTACTGTGGGCGCCAATGTCAATTATGCCAACAACAAAGGCCAGCGTCCTACACAAGGCTATCAGGGCTCGTTCACGGGTGCTACACAATGGTTTCAGCGCAACATCGATATCAACAGGTTGCGCAACTATAAATATGCCGATGGCACCATTTTAAACTGGAACGTTAACCCAAATACCACTACTGGCATTATCACCAACAACAGGCCAAGCGATTGGAATAACCCGTTTTTTGATGCTTATGAGGTATTGAACAACGACGATCGCGACCGTTTGTTTGGCGATGTCAATGCTTCGTATCAGGTACTGCCAGAATTGAAACTGAGCGGTTTTGTGCGCTCGGATATGTATACGCAGAACATTACGCACAAAGAAGGCTTGGGTGGTAGGCTTGTAGATGGTTATCAGGTAGGCAAATACCAGAATACCGAAAACAACTACGAGTTTTTGGCGCAATACAACAAAAACATTGACGATTTTTCGATGAATGTCAATTTGGGCGCCAACTTGTATACCCTTAAATATTCGCAACAGTACCAAGCTACGGTAGGTGGCCTGTCGAGCCCAGGATTTTACTCGGCCGCCGCTTCTGTCGATCGTCCGGTAAGTACCTCGTTTATCAGGCAAAAACAGGTAAGGAGTGTGTATGCCATGGGATCTTTTGGCTACAAAGACACTTATTTTATCGATGCCTCTATTCGTAACGATATTTCTTCGGCATTGCCAGACAACAACAATTCGTATTGGTACCCGTCGGTATCTGGAAGTTTTGTGTTTAGCCAATTGGCCAAATGGAAGCCTTTGAGCTTTGGTAAATTGAGGGCCAGCTACGCCATAGCGGGTTCCGATTTAAGCCCTTACCAAACCATATTCACTTATAGCCCAGGCGCTAATTATCCTTCTACTTCAGGTTCTATCAATACGTTATTTGTACCCGATAAGCTTAAAAATCCTTTAATCAAACCCTCTTTTGCCAATTCTTTTGAACTGGGTTTAGACCTCAAGTTTTTCAGCAACCGCTTGGGCATGGAATTTACTTACTATAACCAGGCCAATAAGAACCAGATTATCGACCTGTCGGTTTCTGGCGCCAGCGGTTTCGACCAAACCGTGGTTAATGCAGGCTTGATCAGGAACAAAGGTATTGAGCTTTCGTTGAACGGCCGCCCGATCCAATCGAAATTCTTTACCTGGGAAACCAATATCAACCTGGCTCGAAACAAGAACAAAATTGAAGAGCTTTATCCTGGAATTAATGTATTACAGAACGATTTAGCCACTTATTCGAGCCAAACCATTTACCTCAACTCAACCGTGGGCAGGTCGTTTGGCAATTTGGTTGGTCCGGGATATAAAATCGATCCGGGAACCGGAAAAGTACTTTTAGGTACCGATAACATGCCTTTATTTGATACGGCTAAGGATTTTGGAAGCGTAATCCCTGATTTTACCGGTGGCTTTCAGAATACCTTCAAAATCTGGAGGTTTGATTTGGGCGCCATGATCGATTTCCAAAAAGGCGGACAGTTTTTCAGCTGGTCTAAAATGCTTTCGGCCAAATCGGGACAGGCTTTCGAAACGGCGGCGCTTAACGATAAGGGCTTTAACGTGCGCGATGCCATTGCTGCCGGAGGTGGCGTAAAAGTAAATGGGATTTCGCAGGCAACCGGACAGGAAGTAACAGCTTATGTTGATGCCAGAACCTATTTTAGAACCAATTTGGGTACGCGTATTTACGACGAATGGATTTATAGCGCTTCTTACATCAAATTACGCGAAATAAGCGTAGGCTATAATTTCGAACCCGAATTGCTGGCTAAAACACCTTTTAAAACGGCTAAGATTTCGTTCATCGCACGTAATCCGGTTATGATTTGGCAAAAAGCGCCAAAAGGAGTTGACCCGTCCGAATTATCGTCGGGCAGCGCATCGATCAGCTGGATTGAAAAGGGAGAACTGCAAACCGTACGTTCTTTCGGTGTTAACCTTAACCTTACCTTTTAATTTTAAGTTTATGAAAAATAGCTATAAATCAATTTGCAGCGGTTTGTTAATGGCCTTGGCGCTGAGCAGCTGCGAAAAATTTGATAAATCCATCAATACCGATCCCAATAGTCCAACCAAGGCATCGGGAACGCAGCTGATCGCCAATGCGGAGCTTTACCTGCCCGGCCTCAGCTCGTCGCCTTATGGCGTGCATTATCCGCAGTACCTATCCAATACTTCGTTTACCGACAACAGCAGGTATGTAACGGTGAATTTTAACTTTTCTGGCTTGTATATCGGTCCGTTGATGAACCTGGAGAATGTAATCAATAATACCACCTTAGATGGCAACGAAGGTCCGATAGTGAACCAAATCGCGGTGGCCAAAATTCTGAAGGCTTATTTTTTCTGGCACATGACCGATAGATGGGGCGATTTGCCTTACACGGAAGCTTTAAAGGGTGATGTCAATTTTACACCTAAGTACGACAAGCAACAGCTCATTTACAGCCGTATGTTTACCTTGTTGGACGAAGCCAATGCCGCTATTGTAGCTGGAGGCAATATCAAAAACGATATTATATATAGTGGCGATGTGGCCAAATGGAAAAGACTGGGCAATACCATCCATGCCCTTATGGCGCTGCGCCTAAGCAAGGTAGACCCTACAACGGGAGCCATGGAGTTTAACAAGGCAGTAACCAACGGCATGATGACGGCCAATACCGATAACCTTTCTTATCCGCACCTGGCCGACCAGAACAATGAAAACTATTGGTATAACCAGTTTACGCGCTTGGGCCGAAACTGGTACGCGGTGAGCAAGCCGGTAGTTGATTATATGTTGCCTTTAAATGATCCGCGTTTGCCGGTATTTGCCAATAAGAACGGTGCTGGAAACTATGTGGGCCTAGATTATGGCTTGCCGGGTTCGGTAACCGTGGTTATCAACAACTATTCGCTGTTGGGTAGCAATTTGCGTTTACAGAATTCGCCGGTAGCTTTGGTTACCTATGCACAGTCGCTGTTTGCCATGGCCGAAGCGGCTAAAATTGGCTGGATTACCGGAGGCGATGTAACGGCCAAAGCCAATTACGATAAAGCCATCGAGTTTTCTATTCGCCAATGGAACAACAACGATATAAGCGCCTTGCCTGCCTATATGGCCAATGCCGAGGTGGCTTATACGTCGGTTGATGCCTTACGCAAAATAGGCAATCAGCGCTGGGTACATCTGTTTTTGCATGGCTACGAAGGCTGGGCCGAGTGGAGGAGAACCGGTTTTCCAAACTTTTTGGCGCCAGCACCTAACAACAACGGCATACAGATTCCAAGGAGGGAAGGTTATCCAACGCAAGAAAGATCGATCAATACCACAAGCTACAATAATGCGGTAAGTGGTTTTCCGTATGGTGGTGCCGACGACCTGAATGCAAGGGTTTGGTGGGATAAACCCTAGTGAAGTGTAATGTCAATAGACCATGGACTATGGACCATGGTCTTTATTCCATTTGAAAAGAAAAAATCGTTCTAACTCGGCGTTGGTCGGGATGTGCCATCTCGACCAAGCGAATGCTGGATTTCTAATCCAGTTACATTAAAAGTTACTCCAGAGCGGATTATAAATCCGTGATTAGTGCAGTCGAGAAAGCATTTCCCGACTAGCAAAAAGTGTAAAGTCAATAGACTATGGACCATGGTCTATTGACCTTATACCAATAAAAAAGGCCGTTACTGATAAAGAACGGCCTTTTTTAATCGATATCTAATTACTTGAAGTTCCCAAAGAAAAGATAGGCCAGGCCAATTGCGGTACAAACGCCAACTAAATCGGCTAGCAACATGGCACCAACTGCGTAACGGGTATTTTTGATGCTCACCGAGCCAAAATAAACCGCTATGACATAAAAAGTGGTATCAGAAGCGCCTTGAAAAACACCGGAAAGCTTGCTGGCGAAAGAATCGGCACCATAGGCTGTCATGGTATCTACCATCATGCCCCGGGCAGCACCACCGCTCAAAGGCCTGATTAAAGCCGTAGGCAAGGCGTTTACAAAGCGCGTATCGGCACCTACCCAAACAAAAAACTGCGTAATGCCGTTCATAATGACGTCAAAAGTACCGCTGGTTCTCAGCATGCTCACGGCTACCAATATACCCACCAAGTAAGGCACGATTTTAATGGCGGTATCAAAACCGTTTTTGGCACCTTCGATAAAAGCATCGAAAATGTCGATTTTTTTATAAACACCGCCGAGTACAATCAGTAAGAAAATGAGCAAGATCATGCCGTTGCTCAATATGCCCGAAAACGATTTGATGCCGGTCGAATCCAGCGAAGCGACATACAATACCAATGCGGCAATAATAACCGACAAGCCTAATACCCAGGCAATAATGGCGGGTTGTAACAAATTGATTTTCTGTTTAAAGGAAACAATCAGCATGGCGGCCATGGTGCCTATAAAGGTTACAATGAGGCAGGGAATGAAAATATCGGTTGGATCGCTGGCATTTTGCGAAGCCCGGATGGCAATCACGCTTACCGGAATCAAGTTTAAACCGGCCGCATGCAAACACAAAAACATAATTTGCGAATTGCTGGCCACGTCTTTGTTGGGATTGAGTTCTTGCAGACTGGCCATGGCTTTTAAGCCAAAAGGCGTAGCCGCGTTGTCCAGTCCCAGCAAATTGGCCGAAAAATTCATGATCATGTGTCCCATAGAAGGGTGATCTTTCGGGATTTCTGGGAAAAGCTTCGAAAAGAAAGGCGCTACAATCCTCGATAGCAACCTGATGCCCCCAGCTTTTTCGGCAATGCTCATAAATCCGATAAAAAGAGCAAGCACACCAATCAGCTTTAAACAGAGTTCTACGGCGGTCCAACAGGTTGGAATAATGCCGTCAACCTTGGTTAGGTTTGTCGGATCGTCGGCTTTGCCGGTCACCATCCAGCTGAATATTTCGGTTTGTCCAAAAAAGAAACACTTGATGCAAGCCACCACGATGGCAACAATGATAAATCCCGACCAAATTCTGTTTAATGCCATTAATTTGTTTGTTTAGTTTGTTGAAGGTTTAGCCATTTTGATAAACGGCGTGGTTAAATTTAGATACTTTGCGGAAATATCTGAAATAAATACGCAAATAGCACGAAAGTGGTACAAATATTAAGCTTGGCACATTTCTCCATCGGTGAAAGCTAAAATCAAGGTCGAATTTTCAAACAATTGAAACGAAGCATTTTCGTATAAGCGCACATCGCCTTGCAGCTGAAGATTGGCTTGGTTATACACGGTAAAGGCATCGCAGTAGCTTAAATCGCCTATGTCTTGGATGCTGTAGGTTTTAACCGTTGCGTGGCCATTATGGGTAGGGCTTTCGTCGTAATTAATGCCTATGCTGACTTCAATGCCATCCAATAGGAGTCCATGGATCAGGATATGAAAAATCTGTTTGTTGTTTTTGGGGATGGCAAAATAGTTGTCGAGCTCTTGTTGTTGATAATCGCCCCTGGCAATGGCCACTAATCCGGCAAGGATAGCCCCGAAATAGAATTTCCGGATTTCCTGCTTTTCGAAATCGTCCTTATAGCCTCCGGCTTCTATTAAAATGGTTGAAGTACCCAGTTTTTGGAAGTTGTCGCCAAAAGCACGGGGTTCAAATTCATCGTCGAACAGGCCAATGTGCTTCGGTACGATTTGATCCAGATGCCTGTACATTTCGGCAATCACCAGCATGGCATTTTTCCGGGTTTCGTCAATGTTTAGTTCTTGATCAAAAGCAGGTGCCAAAAAGGAGAGGGTTGCCGGCTTGAGGCTGCCGCTTACGCTCCACAGCGTGAGCTGATCGTGCAGGTTAAAACCAAAATGAGGTTGGATAGCCGCCCTGCAGGCTTTCAGGATTTTGGCTTCGGCCGTGGCTTCTTTTAAAAAATCGCGGTTAATGTCTATTTGTTGTGCATTTCGTCTGGTAAAGGCTTCGGCACCATCGGGATTAACCATGGGGATGATATCCAGTTGGCAGTTTTCGGCCAATAGCTTTACAAGCGGATCATCGCTTTGCAGGAAATTGAACAAATCGAACAAAGCCATGGTGCCCGTAGCTTCGTCGCCGTGCATTTGGCTCCACAACATGACCTTAATTGGTCCGTGCCCCCAGGTAACTTGGGTAACGCTTCGTCCTTTAACCGAAAGGCCAATTTGCTTTAGTTCAAACTGCTTGGGTAGCTGTGCGAGTAAACGGGTAACATCGACGTGTTTGAAAAAGCGGTTCGACAACTCGTTTTCTTTAAACTGATCGAAATTTTGGAGGGTGGTTGCTATCATGGTCGTTAACCCAAAATTACATAAAAAAAGAGGCAATCCTTTTTAAAGATTGCCTCTTTTATCGTTCATTGGTTCACTAGTTCATCAGTTCATTGGTTCGCTTCAAACTGTGAACTTCAAACTGATTATGGTTTTTCGTCGGTTAACTCAAAGCCCCAAGTTTTTCCTTTTTCTGTAGCAGGAATACCGCTTACCATCCATACAGGCGCTTTTGCACCTTTTAAATAGTAGTCGAAAAATTGCTGCTCGCGAATTTGGATATCTTTTCTGTTTTGGCGTTGCACCAAGTTGTGAGCTTCGTTGTTGTAGTTTAACAACCAAGCTGGTTTACCCAAACGCTTCAAGCCGGTAAACATTTCAATGCCTTGGTACCATGGCACGGCGCCATCGGTATCGTTAGACATGATCACCACTGGGGTAGTTACTTTTGGCAAATTGAACAATGGAGAGTTTTCGATATATAACTCAGGTTTTTCCCAAAGTGTGGCACCAATACGGCTTTGTGTTTTTTCGTATTGGAACTGTCTGTTCATACCGCTTTCCCAACGGATGCCACCATAGGCAGAAGTCATGTTTACCACTGGCGCGCCAGCCCAGGCTGCTGCATACATGTTGGTAGCCGTAATGAGGTGGGCAACTTGGTAACCGCCCCAGCTTTGACCTTGGATACCGATTTTGGTGCCATCAACCCATGCATTTTTCTTGAGGCTTTCCACACCAGAGTTGATAAACTCTTCGGCCGATTTGCCCGGGTGACCAGTTTCGTAGCTAATGTCTGGTGCAAAAACCAGGTAGCCATTACTTACAAAGAAAGGAATGTTTAAGCGCGATGGAGTAGGTGATGGCGCATTGTAGCTGTATAATCCGTCAGAAAGTTTTTCGTAGAAATAAACGATCATCGGATATTTTTTGTTCGGATCGAAGTTTTCTGGTTTGTACAGAATGCCTTCAGATTTATAGCCTTTTGGCGTAGTCCATTTAACCAATTCGGCAGTTCCCCAGTTGTAGCTGGCTTGTTGCGGATTGGTGTTGCTTAACTTGGTTGCAGTTTTAAGCTGGTCTTTAGAAATGTAAACATCAGGAGAGTTTACATAGCTGCCTTTGTCGAAAATGTAAACCTCGGCATCTTTGGCTTTGGTCAGGTTCGAATATTTGGCTGGAGCCATGATAACCAATTCTGGTGCTTTGTCGTTGCTGATGGCTTTGCGGTAAAAACCATTTTCTTTGTTGGTATTGTTAAAGGCATCTAACCACAATACATCTTTTTTGGTAAAGAACCTGGCTTCTGGATCTACTCTTTCGGCGCGGAAAGTAATGTTGTTTTGACGACCGAAACCATTGGTGATGTTTTTAGGCGCTGTTTTTCCATCCGGAGAAAATGCCCAGATATCATAACGATCGTATAAATACACCAATTTGTCTTCTTCCAGCCATCCTGCCGAGCCGTAGCTGTTTGGCAGATCTGGCACGTCGTTGTCTTCGTCGTAGAATTTAACGGTCATACCGGCGTTGAGTGCCACGGTTTTGCCCGTTGCAATTTGGTAGCTGTTCCAAAGTGCTGTTTTCTTGTCGAAATAAAGGATATAATTGCCACCCGGCGAAGGGGCTGCAATGCCGTTAAGGCCTTCTAAGATCTTTTTGCGTGCACCTGTTTTGGTATCAACCAGGTAGTAATCGCGTTGCGAACCGCCAGTCCATTGCGAGGCAATACGGTTGCCATAATCGGTAGAAGCCAACACAAAATTGGCATCGCCTTCTTTAACCAAACTGGCATCTGGCAATTTAACGTCGGTTAGAGGTACAATTTTGGCATCGGCGCTATAGATGTCGATTACGGTGAGGTAGTTCTTCTTAAGATCCCTATCCAGGTTTTTTAGCTGCATAGGCTGCAAATAATCATCCTTGTAGCCCCAAATATCAAGCTTGGCGTTTTCGAAATCTACCAAAGTGGTGTCTTTCGGCTTTTTGATCGGTGCAATGCCGAAGAACAATTTATTGCCGTCTTTGCTGAAGTTTAGTCGGCTGTCGCCACTTACCGCAAACTTAGCTGGCATGCCCGGCATGTCTTCATCTACCAAAATTTGTGCGGTATCTAAAGTAAGCGAGTTGTAATACACATTAAAATCTTTGATTTCGGCTTTTTCCGGACTGGTTTCGCCCAAAAATGCCAAGTGCTCGCTGTCATCGTCGAAGGTAAAGCCCTTAAAGTTGCCTTTGCCCTTAACCAATGTTTTTAGGATGCCTTTTTCGGTATTTAGCAAAAACACGCCTTGTGGTGCATCTTTTTCTTTTTTAGAGCCGGTGCAGGCAAAAACCAATAGTTTGCCGTCTTTGCTAAAGCTGTAGTCGCTTACAAACTTGTACACGCGTTCTTGTCCGGTGGCCAGGTTTTTTACAATCAGGTCGGTACCTTCTTTGGCGGCGCCGCCAGCAGGCTCGTCGTCGGCAAAAAAGTAATCCTGATCGTTTTTATTCGGCTCGCCTCCCTGTGGGGCAGGTTTGGCCTTTTTGCTGGTGTCAGGCGCTTTTTCTAGGCTATAAGCTAATAATGGCGCACCATTTTCAGGAAACTTGAACGATTTAACGCGAGGGATTTTGGTTACGGCCAAGGTAGTAAGGTTGGCGATACCCAAGGTATCTTTGGTCATTTCGTCTGGTTTTTTCTTTTTGATTTTGGCCATTCTGGTGTCCTTGAAAAAAGGCTTGATGGCAAAAGCAGCAAACTTGGAGTCGGCGCTAAACTGCGCAAAGCTGGCCCTAGGCACTTTTATTTTTTGTGCGGTTACGGTTTCCTGCAGGTAGAGGTTGGCGTCGCCTTCTTGCTGGTTAACGCTATAGGCAGCCCAAAGACCGTTTTTTGTCAGCTGTTTGGCACCCACGTTTTCCCAGGTGTCGTAAACCGAATGGTCTAGTGGTCTTTTTTGAGCGTAAGCCACGCTGGCAAACAATAAAAAAAGTAAGGTTAGTTTTTTTTGCATAATTTAAATCAGTTATAGGGTGTTTGGCCTTATCGAAACTTAAAAATTGTAAAATTTATGCACATTATTAAATCTGTACGTCAAATTTTACAAAAAAACTAAAGCTTCAATCCCTGATTTTAATTAGCTTTTAACCGTTGGATGTAGGTTTGATTGTCTGTCTTCTCTATTTTAAGGGCTGCAACTGGAGATAGGCTCAACTGTTTGTTGCCCAAATTATACGTTACAACACCGTTTTTGCTCACATAAAGCAAGGTTTGCGCATCAGTAAAAACGATATTCGAGATGGGCTTTTCGGTCGGGTTTGTTTTGAACAGTTCTTTTCCGGTTTTAGCGTCCAAAACAAAGAGCTGGTCTTTAAGGTAGCCGATAATCTTTTCATCAATCCAGTCTATGGTTTCTATTTTCTCTGCCGGAAAATCTGTTTTCCACAACTGTTGGCCATCGCTGGCTTTGAGGGCATAAACCGAAGTGGTTTTCGAACTTGGGCCTCCTTTGCCGGCCAAGTAAATGGTGCCCTGCTTTACAATGATGTTTTCGTCAACACCATACTGATTGTCGGCCAGGTTAAATTGCCAATCGATGGTCGATTGTCCGCTGGGATCTATGGCAAATAGCGTGCTGCTTTCGTTGCAGGCGTAAATACGTTGGCCATCGGTAACCATTTTGGCGTACATGGCTTTCCCAAAATTTCTTTGCCAGATCGCTTTGCCCACTTGTGCGTCAAATTTGTACACGTAGGGCGCATTGTTGATGAATATTTCGTCATTGGACAAAATAGGCGGGTAGATGTTGTACTCATAAGGCAGTTTGTAGTTCCATATCATTTCGCCATTTACCTTGTTTAAGGCATAAAAATTACTGTTTCTGGCAGCCACATAAAGCAGGTCGCCATGGGTTAGAGCGGTTTGTCGCCTCAACAGCATCTTATCTCTATTGAAGCCTATTTTGGCTTTCCAGTACGCTTTGCCGGTGTTGAGGTTGAGGGCGATAATGCTGCCGTCAACAAAAGGAATGTAGGCTGTCGCGTTTTCTACCGTAAACCTGTTGGCGCTGTTGTTATCGATGTTGGACTCTTTGTAGGTCCAGTTTGTTTTCTTGCTGACCAAATCGAACGAAACCACCGTGCCGTTGTTGCCATAAATCAACAAGGCATCCTGATGCAGCTTGTCGGCAGTATTGACCTTGAAAGTAACTTGGGTGGTCACGATGTCGTCGGCAGTGAGGATTTTATTGTTCGAATAAGGGTTCAGTTTGTCATCTTTGGCTGCCATGGGTGTTGGAGGCGCAGGCATGGGTGTGGCAACGGCGATATCTATACTTGCCGCTGCTTTTTGGGGAGGTGTTGGTACCGGTATGGGTTTAGGTGGCGGAGGTAAGGACGCGGGCTTTTGTGGTTTTTTGCTTACAGTTTTTTTAGTGGTTGTACTTTTTTGCTGCGCTTGTGCCTGCACGTACAGGTTTGCGAAAAGGATCATGCTTAAAATGAAGACAGTTTTTTTCATAGATGTACCGGTTATGGGTAATTAAGGCACAAATTTGAGGCCATAAACAATAACATCTGAGAAGTTTTTAAAACTTTGCAAGTGTATCTGACCAAGTGCCAAAACAAAAAAAGCATCCCGAAGGATGCTTTTTCACAAAATATATTGAAGCTTATTTTTTGTTTTTTTGTTGAGCCTGGGCTTGTTGCTGTGCTCTCATGTACTCGTCTAAACGAGCTTGGAACTTAGATTTTTTCTTTTCGGCTTGAGGCTTTGTTTTGTTTTCCTGCAAAATCGCGTGGATTTTTTCGTCGTTAACCATTCTTCTGATCAAGAATTGTTGCAAGAAGGTTAGCATGTTAGCCAAGAAATAATAGTAGTTCAAACCTGATGGGTAGCTATTCAATACGCCCAGGAAGATAATCGGCATAATATAGCCAATGTATTTCATCTGACCGGTTGCACCCGAAATCTGGTTGTTGAAATAGGTGTAGATCAAGGTCGAAATCGTCATCAAGATACACATCAAGCTCAAGTGGTCGCCAATGAATGGTACGTTAAAGCCAAATTTGATGAAATCGTCATAAGTTGAAAGATCTTTCATCCATAAAAAGCTTTCGCCCCTCAATTCGAACAAGTTCGGGAAGAAGAAGAAGAAAGCCATTACAAAAGGCAATTGCAGCAACATCGGCAAACAACCACCCAGGGGATTTACGCCTACCTTTTTGTACAGCTTCAAGTATTCTTGTTGCAAGAGGGTAGGATTGTCTTCACCTACTTTGGCTTTGATTTCGTCCATTTCTGGTTTCAAAATCCTCATTTTAGCCATCGAAATGTACGATTTGTAGGTTAATGGCGACATGGCCAATTTGAGCAAGATGGTCAGCACCAAAATAATCAGTCCATAGCCCCAGCCAAAGCTTTCCAATAAGTTGAAAACCGGCAATACAACAAACCTGTTGATGTATTTTAACGGCCAGTAGCCCATGTCAACCTGCTTTTCTAATTCGTGGCCTTGCTCTTTTAAGGTAGAGAATTTATTGTCGCCGAAGTAGAAAGTCATCGGATAGCTCTGTGTAGCCAGTTGGCTAAACGGTAATTGCATATTGGCGCCATACCATTTTATTTTTCCTGGTTCGGTGCTTACTTTCACTTCTAGGTTTCCTTTTTCGAAAGCGGTTTGCGGAATAAGTACGGCCGAGAAGAAGTGCTCTTTGAATGAGAACCATTCGATTTTGCCTTCTTTCAGTTCAACTTTTTCGTCTTTGTGCAAGCTCAAATGGTCAGGTGTTTTCTCTACATATTTGAAATACGGACCAGAGTGTTCCTGTTCTTTTTTGGCAGATTTTTCCTGTTCCAACAAAGTAGCTTCCCAGTTCAGGCTGATGTTGTTGCCTTGAATTACCTGGTTTAAACCGTTGAGGTTGATGTTGAAATCTACATTGTTGCCTTTTGGTTTTAGACTATAGCTAAACTCAATGTATTTATCGCCACTATAGTTGGCACGCATGCTTATGTTGCCTGCGTTTTGCGTAGCGGTAAAATATAAATTGTTGGTGTTTACAATTTTGCCATCAATGTTGAGGTTAAGGCCAAATTTGTTGTCGCTGCCATCAAACAAGATAAGCGGCTTGCCTCCGTAGGTATGTTCGCCTTTGATCTCTACCGACTGGATTTTACCACCCAGGTTGGTTAAAGTCAATTTCAGGTTTTCGTTTTCCAATACCGAAATCTGAGCAGTACCGTTGATGTTGCCACCAAACGGACCTTTAAGCGCCGCCGAATCGGGTTGCTTAGGGGTAGTTTCAACTTTATTTTGGGCAGCAGCTTTAGCGCCAACTTTTTTGAGCGAATCTGCTGTTATTTTTTCTCTTTCCTTCTTGATTTCGGCCTCGCTAGGCTTCATGAAAAAAACAGCTGCTCCCAAAATTACCATGATCAGGAACAGACCTGTAAATGTATTTCTATCCATTATGTTGTTTTAAACGTATTAATTTGCTTTTTTCTTGGCATGCTCCATTGCAGCGGCGACAAATTTAACAAAAAGTGGGTGAGGATTTGCAACTGTTGACTTTAATTCTGGATGAAACTGTCCACCAACAAAGAAAGGATGGTTTTTAAGCTCGATAATTTCTACCAAATTGCTATCTGGATTGATACCAGAGGCCATCATTCCGGCTTCTTCATATTGGTTCAGGTAGGCATTGTTAAATTCGTAACGATGTCTGTGTCTTTCGGTAATATGTTGTTTGCCGTAGGCATGGTAAGCCTTGGTGCCTTTTTTGATATCGCATGGATAGGCGCCCAAACGCATGGTACCGCCTTTGGTAGTGATGTTTTTCTGGTCTTCCATCATGTTGATTACCGGATGCTCGGTGTTTTCGTCGATTTCGGTGGTATTGGCGTTTTTAAGGCCCAATACATGACGACCGTACTCGATAACGGCACATTGCATGCCCAAACAGATGCCAAAGAAAGGAATTTCGTTTTCGCGAACGTATTTAATGGCTTCAATTTTGCCTTCAATACCACGGCTGCCAAAGCCTGGCGCTACCAATACGCCTTGCAGGTGGCCCAATTTTTCTTTGACGTTTTCTGGATAAATACTTTCCGAAGGAATAAATTCTACGCGAACCTTGCATTCGTTTTTGGCACCGGCATGGATAAAAGCTTCGCTAATCGATTTGTAGGCATCAGGCAGTTCTACATATTTTCCTACCAAACCAATCCTTACCTCAGCCGTAGGGTTTTTTAAGCGGCCTAAGAAATCTTTCCAGCTTTCCATGTCAGGCTCGTGCTTTTGAGGCAGTTTTAATTTGGTCAATACCGTTTTGTCCAGTTGTTCTTTCATCATCAACAGAGGCACGCTGTAAATAGAGGATGCATCTATTGATTCGATTACCGCATTGATGTTAACGTTACAGAAAAGTGCAATTTTTTTTCTGATATCGGCGCTGATGTGGTGTTCGGTACGGCAAACCAGGATATCTGGCTGAATTCCGTATTCCAATAAGGCCTTAACCGAGTGTTGCGTAGGCTTGGTTTTCAATTCGCCGGCAGCGGCGAGGAACGGAATCAAGGTAAGGTGGATCACAATGGCGTTCGATGAGCCTTCTTCCCATTTAAACTGGCGAACAGCCTCGATAAACGGCAAGGATTCGATATCGCCTACGGTACCGCCCAATTCGGTAATCACGATGTCGTAATTGCCACTTTCGCCCAACATGCGCATATTGCGTTTGATCTCGTCGGTAATGTGGGGCACTACCTGTACGGTTTTGCCCAAATAATCGCCCTGACGTTCTTTGTTGATTACATTTTGGTAAATGCGCCCGGTAGTAATGTTATTGGCCTGCGAAGTTGGCGTATTCAGAAAACGCTCGTAGTGGCCTAAGTCTAAGTCTGTTTCGGCACCATCTTCGGTTACATAACATTCGCCGTGCTCGTAAGGGTTCAATGTACCCGGATCGATGTTGATGTAAGGGTCGAATTTTTGGATGGTTACCCGGTAACCTCTGGCTTGTAAAAGTTTGGCCAATGAAGCGGAAATGATGCCCTTACCTAATGAGGAAGTAACACCGCCCGTAACAAAAATATACTTAGTCATGTTTGAGAATTTGTGAAATTAATAGGGCTTTATGGCCTTTTTAATTGTTTTTGTACGGGATACAAAGGTACGTAAAATTCTGATTTCGGAGCGCAAATATTGTAAATAAATTATTTGCTTGGGAGTCAGGTGCTAGCAACAATTCGTCGTTGCTTAGCATTTGAATGTTGGATTGCTAAATTGTTTAATAGGCATCAATGGTTTACCATGGATTGAAAATCCATAGTTAGTAAGATCGGGATGGCACATCCCAACCAGCAACAATATGTTGAGCTCTGCAAAATGATTTCCAAACTAAGATCATCCTTATCATAAATGGGGCATTGTCGATAGTTAGTAGACAATGGACTATGGACCATGGTCTATAGCAATTCCATCATCGCTATGAAACAATTCAACAATTGAACAATTCAACAATTGAACAATTGAACAATGGTCTATTGACCATGGACTAATAGCTTACTAGCTACAAAATCAACCCGTAAATCTCCTTTTTGATTTCTTCTATTTTGCGCGGATTTTTCTTGTCGTCGTAGCGGGTGTAAAGATCTACCAGCTTCTTGAAATCTTTTTCGCTGTCTGTTTTTTTGCCCTTGCTGGGTTCGGCAATGCTCATTACAGGTACATTTACGGCTTCTACCTTGGTGGCAAACCAGGTGGTATTGTAGCGCGGAATGGCCAGACCCAAAATCATGCCCGGCAAACCGGTAAATCCTTCCGGACCGCCCTTAAACAAAATATCGTCGGTATAAAAAGCCACTACGTAAACGGTATCGTTAATTACGCCAATGGCCTTGCGGCAATCGTAACCTGCTATTTTGCGTACATCGTGCATGATTTTCCAATTCACATGGGGCACGGTGTCGTTCAGGATGTAGTCTTCGCCCATCACCGGTTTCTTGATAATCCTGGTACCTTTGCTCAAGTCGGTATACATTTGAGCAGTATTCTCGCCAGAAGAAAACATGAACACGTTGTCGCTTACCTGGCTTTCTTTTTTTTGTGCCTTGTATAACGAGGTGGTTTCGTTAAAAGCATATTCCCAAAATGAGCTGATGTATTTTTTCATTTTGTCCTTGGCATCGTCTGATAGCCAGGTGTTGTCGGCCATTTGCCTTTGCAGGTTCACTTTTTTCTCGAAGGTAATCTTGGCGCTGCTTACAAAAACCTGTTGGGCTTTAACGCCAAGCAGGCCCAAGGTTAATAAGGTAGTTATGATTGCTGTTTTCATTTGTTTGCGGTTATTTGGCTGCTTTGGCAAAGTTGCCACTCAGGTTGTAGGTTAAACCAATCAGGATGTATCTCGGAATGTAGCTAAACGTGGTTTCGTTGATATAGTTGCCACCAACATAGCGATTGTAGCCTATCTTTTGGTTTAAAATGTCAGATACGGAAAGTTTCATTTCAAGCGCATCGGTTGGCAACATCTTTTTGGAAATGTAGCAGTTCCAAAGCGCTACGTTAAGCGGCGTATTGAACGATTGGTTGGCCGGTCTGTACGACAGCGAAATACTGGTGTTGAACTCGGTTTTGTAAGGCAATTGGATAGTGCCGCTAATTTCGTGGTTGTGGGTATAGCTTTTGCCATTGTTGATAGAGCCCAACGAAGAGTTGCTGTTGAGGAAAGTAACCGAGGGGTTATAGTTGACCTGAACTTTATCGGTATAGTAGCTAAAGCCTGGCCTTAAGTTCAGCTGGCCATTAAAATTCTTGTTCAGCTTGTTGTTGAGGATAGACACATAGTTTGAACTGTTATAGCTGATGCTGAAACTGGCTCTGAAATGCAACTTGCTGAAACCTTTCTGGTAGGAGGCGTTGGCATAGATGCTGTTATTGCCGTTAAGGTTGGTATAGCTGCTGATGGTTTTGTTAAACTCGTCTACAGTTTGAGTGCTTGCAATGGCATTTCTGGTGAAATTATAACTCAGGTAGCCATAAATAAACTGCTCCGACTTAAACTGGTACGAATTGAAATTAAGTCCGATACTGTTGCTAAACGAAGGTTTGAGGTTCGAATTTCCAACCACCTGATACAAAGGATTGTTGATTTGCCTAATCGGTTGCAACTGGTCTAGACTCGGCTGACTGGTATTGCCATTGTAATTAAGCGATAGGCTGGTGCTTTTGCTGATTCTATAATTGAAATTCCCTCTTGGTGCCCAGTTCAGGTAGTTCCTGTTAAACTTGTTATTGCGGTCTATATCGTCTAACTCGAAGCTGGTTTGGGTAGCTTCAACGCCTCCAGAAACAGAGAATTTTTGTGCGCGGTACTGCAACACCACTTTGCCGATGTTGGAGAAATTGTTGAAATCGAAATTATTGCTCAACGAATCAATAGCCTTTCTGTTTTGCAGGTTGTCGTAAACCATGCGGTTACTGCTCGAAATGACGGTTTTAAAGCTGTAGGCGGTTTGTAATTGCCATTTTTTGCCCAAAGGCTCCGTATACGATATGCGCGTACCCAACGAAGTTTGCTTGCTGGCATTATCCTTAAACAAGTCGAGGTTTTCGGTACGGTTCATCTGGCCTTGGTCGTTGTAGTAATTGGTTACGTTGAGGCTGTTTTCGATGCCCTTGCTGTTTTGTGTTTCGGGTTGCAGGTCGATAGATAGGGTTCTGCCTTTTTTCTTCGATTTGTGGGTATAGTTGATGTTGCCGTTAAATAGCTCGCTATCGGTATCGGTACTGTTTTGCTGATTGTTTTTACTTACAAATAAGCCTTGGTCGTTAAGCGATTGGTTGTAGTTGGTCGAATTGTTCTTGTTGAAGTTCGTTTTGCCCGAAAAAGAGATTTTCATGGTCGATAGCGAATCCAATGTGATGTCTACATTTCCTTTTACCGATTGCCCGCCTTTATTGCTGTTTTCGGTCGAAGTGCCCGAACTGAAAAAACTAGTGCCGTTGGGCAATAAACGCTGACCGTTTGAGGTTCTGTTGTCAATAACCTTGGTATCGGTGTTTTTATAGTTGAGTTTGAGCCCCAGTTTGTTCTGGTTCCACTTGTCAGAGAAGTGTGCACCATAGGCACTGTAGTTGGGCAGGCCATTGGTAGGAGAGAAGTAGTCGTCGTCATCGCCACCATAAGAAATCATCATCGTACTGCCATCGTCGCCAACTTCAATTACATCGTAATCGTTGCCCTTGAGCTTTGACATAGCCGAAGTAACCTTCGAATCCTGGTTAAGGTTGGTGGTATTGCCATAAATGGCGGCTTTGAGCTTGCCCTTGTAAACGCCAAGCATGCCACCCAGGTTTTTGTAATGGTCGAGGTCGCTATTGGCATCGAGGGTAGAGAGATAACCGTTTTTGGCATTTTCTTTCAGCTTGATGTTGATGATTTTGTCTTTTTTCCCATCGTCTATTCCGGTAAGCTCGGCTTCCTTGCTTTTCTTGTCGTAAACCTGAACCTCCGATACAGCGCTGGCCTTGAGGTATTTGGTGGCCAATAGCGGGTCATCGCCAAAAAACTCTTCGCCTTCTACCAATACGGTATTAACGTCTTCTCCAGCGGCCTTGATGGCGCCGTTTTTATCAACTTCTATACCGGGCAACCTCCGCAAAAGATCCTGCACGTTGGCATTGGGTTTTACGGCAAAACTATCGGCTTGGTAAACAATGGTATCGCCTTTCATCCTGATGGCTTCCTTTTGTGCACGAACAACAACCTCGTTCAACAAAAAAGTTTTGGTTTCCATGTGGATGGGGCCCAAGTTGAATTTAGAGCTGTCGGTTAAGCGGATATCCCGTATAAAATCGGCCATTTTCGGATAAGAGATCAACAAGCTGTAGTCGCCCTTTTGAAGATTGGTCAATTCGAACTCGCCCTGGGCATTGGCCCTTACCGATTTGACAAGAATAGAATCCTTGCTTCTGATGAGGAGGACGGAGCTGTTTTGAAGCTTCTTTTTTTCGATGGTATCTACAACAGATCCCTTGATGCTGGCTTTTTGGGCAAATGCTTGGCACGCAGAAATGGCTAGCAAAACCAACAGGAGTAGTTTTTTGGACATAGGAAGGCGTTATTGGTAGGTTGTAATTTGTGTTTGGCTAGGCGAAAGTAGCTGAAAAAAAGACTTTTAATTGTTAAAAACTGTTAATAAATGTTAATTCTTAAATTTTTAGTTCAATGGGCTCTCTAAAGTGTAACTATTTGTTTAGGTGGCTAAAAAAATGCCCGGCGCAAAGTCCAGACATAAATAGGGGATGATTTAAGTTGTGCACGCCAATTTTTTAATCAACCTGAAAGAAAAATACCCGAACCTCAGTCCAAGCGATTTGAAGCTTTGTGCTTAGCTGAAACTCAATTTGTCGCCGAAAGAAATTGCCCAGTTGCTTAACATTACGCCGAGGGCAGTAGCGGTAAGCCGTTATCGCTTGCGCAAGAAGTTAGGCCTTACCCCAGAGGTAAATCTCTTCGATTTTCTGTTTAAATAAGTTGATTAAATAACTGAATGCTATTTTTTTAACTGACAGCATTTGTAGTAAACCTTTACCTTCTTTTCCTTGACCGACCAAGCAATATACACCTTGTCGTCTTTGCCGGTACTGTAGTCGAAACCGTTGAGGCCGCTTTGTTTCAGCTCTTCGTAAAAGGCTTTGTCGGGCACGTTTTCGTCTGGCTTTTCATCAGGCATGACGGCTGGCACCAAAAAGTGTTCGTCTTCAAAAAAATCGTTTACCTCGTCTTGCAGAAACTTGATTTTATCGTCTTCTTTTTTGAGCTCGGCACTGGCTAGGAAACCTTTAAGCAGGTCGGCAGCTTTCATTTCTTTCTCGTAGATTTTCTCTCCATTGAAATTGACAATGGTAAAGAAAAGGCTCATGTCTTTGGAAGTTTTACCTTTGAGCGCAATCTTAAAGGTGTCTTGTTTTAGCGTATCGGTAAAAGGTTGCAAAGAGGTTTTTTCCAGATTGCCGGTTACCTGTTTGGCAGATTCGGATGTGCAACTGGCAAAAGCCATGATCAGCACCAAAAGAGAAAGCGATGCGAGTTTCATAGTGGATAAGTTTTGGGCCTAAGATAAAAAATTAGCTTTAAAAAACTATTTTTTGCAAGTCTTCCGGCGTATCGATGGCAATGGTTTCCAACTCCGTAATTTTGGTTTGAATAGCGTAGCCGTTTTCTATCCAACGCAGCTGTTCTAAACTTTCGGCAAGTTCTAAACTGGAAGGGGCCAGTTGTGTAATGGCCAATAAAGTAGCATTGCGATAGCCATAAATGCCAATGTGCTTGTAAAATTGATGCGCTTTGATCCAGTTTTCTTTTTCGGCGCCACGGATAAAGGGAATGGGATTGCGGCTAAAGTAAATGGCCTCGCCTTGGGCATTGGTAACCACCTTTGGCAAATTGGCATTAAAAAGCTCTTCTTCGGTATGTATGGCTTTGATCAAGGTAGCCAATTCTGCCTTTTCTTCCTCAAAACAGGAAGCTACCAAGTTTATCTGGGCGGGATCTATAAAAGGTTCGTCGCCTTGGATATTGATTACCACCTCAAAACCGGGCAATTGCTGTGCAACTTCGGCACAACGATCGGTACCGCTTTGGTGCTGCGAACTCGTCAGTACATATTGGCCCCCAAATCGCTCTACTTCCTTGGCTATCCGCTCATCGTCGGTAGCGACTACCACCTTGGCCAAATTGGCTAGGGAAGCCTGTTCGTAAACCCGTTGAATCATCGTTTTGCCGTTGATGTCAACCAAGGGCTTGCCCGGAAAGCGGGTAGAGGCGTAGCGTGCCGGTATAATGCCTAGGATTTTCATGGACAGCTTAAAACAACCCGTTGATTTCGGCTTCTATCGATTGGATTACCGTGCCCAAGTCTTCAGGATTATTGGTGAAATCCAATTTGTCCTTATCCAAAATGAGCAACTTGCCCAAGTTGTAGCCTTTAATCCAAGCTTCGTATTTTTCGTTCAGTTTAGAAAGATAATCGATACGGATGCTGGCTTCGTACTCGCGGCCACGGCGTTGGATATTGTTAACCAAAGTTGGCACCGAAGCCCTCAAATACACCAACAAATCAGGAGGTTTGATGAAAGAGGTAATATTATCAAAAATAGCCCTGTAATTTTCGTGGTCCCTGCTGGTCATCAGGCCCATTTCGTGCAGGTTTTCGGCAAAAATATGCGCATCCTCGTAAATGGTACGGTCTTGGATTACGTTGCGTTTATTGGCTTCTATCTCTACAATTTGCTGAAAACGGCTGTTCAGGAAGTAAATCTGCAGGTTAAAGCTCCAGCGCTTCATGTCGCTGTAAAAATCTTCCAGGTAAGGATTGTTGTCTACTGCTTCGTACAGTGCTTCCCAACCATAGTTTTTGGCCAGCAGCCCAGTTAACGTAGTTTTTCCGGCACCTATATTTCCAACTATTGCTATATGCATATTTTTCTTGATGTGAGATTTTAGACTTGAGATTTTAGACTTGTCTCCAATCTAATGTCCCATTGCTCAAATCTATTAAATTAAAAACTTTTAAATCCAATTATTTCGCGTACTTCCCTGATTGTTTTTTGGGCACTTTCCCTGGCCTTTAAAGCACCATGCTTGGCCACTTGACGCAGGTAAGCCGTGTCGGCCGCAATTTCGTTGATGCGTTCGCGCATTGGAGCCGTGGTCACGATCATGTCTTCGGCCAGTTGCTTTTTGAAATCGCCATAACGGATGGCCATTTTATTATACTGTTCTTCAAAATGCGCCAAGGTATCGGCCGATGAAACGATCTTCATCAAATCGAACAGGTTTTGGATGGCTTCCGGCTTCTCTTGGTTTTCGGCCGTAGGACCGCTGTCGGTAACTGCCCTCGAAACTTTTTTACGGATAATTTCCGGACTGTCTGATAGGTAAACGGCATTGCCTTCGCCTTCAGATTTGCCCATTTTGCCTTTTCCGTCTAATCCAGGTACCTTAACCAGGTTGTTCGAATAGCTGAACGCGTAAGGCTCCGGAAAATATTCGTTGCTGTACAAACGGTTAAATCGGTTGCCAAAGGTACGGGCCATTTCCAAATGCTGTTCCTGGTCTTTGCCTACCGGAACTTTAGTAGCACGGTGGATGAGGATATCGGCCGCCATAAGCACCGGATAGGTAAGCAAACCGGCATTTACGTTGTCAGGATTGGCACGAACCTTATCCTTAAACGAGGTGGCACGCTCCAGTTCGCCCAGGTAGGCATTCATGTTCAGGTACAAATAAAGCTCCGAAACTTCTGGCACGTCAGATTGTATATAAATGGTGGTGGTTTCAGGGTCGATGCCACAAGCCAAATATTCTACCAAAACCTGCTTAATGTTGCCGTGCAGATCCTGTGGCGTAGGATGCGTAGTTAAAGAGTGCAGATCGGCGATAAAAAAGTAACAATTGTACTCGTGTTGCATCTGTACAAAGTTTTTTACCGCGCCGTAATAATTTCCTATATGTAATTTTCCTGTAGAGCGTATGCCGCTTACAACCGTTTCTTTGATCATGGCCCGAAATTAAGAAAAAACCTAGAAAGTTTAGGGGTTCATTGGTTCATTTGTGTCATTAGTTCAATAGTACATGAGGCTATTCCCTAATTCATTCATTCTCTAATTCATTCATCCTCTAATTCACTCATTCCCTAATTCACTCATTCATTAGTCGAGAACTGAAACTAATTTTCTCAACTAGTCGCCAAAATTGTATTTTTGGTTATCCATGATAAAATTGCTCAAAAGGATCCACCAGCTTTATTTTACCTGCAGCCTCCTGTTTTTCTTTTTCCTGTTTTGGCCGTTCTATTACTTAACCAGTCGCAGCCCCAAGTACTATGGCATTCTCAATAAATTCAGAACCGCACACGGCTTTTTATGCTGTGCACTGGCAGGCGTTTTCTTCAAGTTTGATCTGGAACAGAAATTAGACAAAAAACAGACTTATATTTTTTGCGCCAACCATAGCTCCAACCTCGATATCATCGTTTTCTGCATATTGGCCCGGGGGCGCTATCATTTTATGGGCAAGGAAGAGCTGTTGAAAAACCCGATTTTGGGCATCTTTTTCCGTACCATAGATATTGCGGTAAACAGGGAGAGCAAAATTTCTTCGTTCAGGGCATTTAAAAGGGCAGGCGATAACCTCGAAAACGGCATGAGCCTCATCATATTTCCCGAAGGCAGGATAGACGATAGGTACCCGCCGCAGTTGCAGGAATTTAAAAACGGTCCTTTCCGCTTGGCTATCGAGAAAAATATTCCGATTGTACCCGTAAGCATTACCAACATTTGGAAAGTGTTGTGGGACGATGGTATGAAATACGGCACCAGGCCGGGCATTGTAAATATTTATGTGCACCAACCTATATTAACCAGTATCTTAGTGGCCGATAGCGCCGATTCGCTAAAAGAAGAAGTGTTTAGGAAAATAGAAAGCAAACTTTAAGTAGTCAGTAATAAGCAGATGAAAATAGATCAGCAAACGGTATATAAAGTGGCAGACTTGGCCCGCATTGAAATTGCAGCTAACGAAGTTGATACATTGACGGTAGAGATGAACAAGATCCTTACTTTTATGGAAAAGCTGAACGAACTCGATACCACAGGCGTAAAACCGCTGGTTTACATGAACGAGAGCGCAAACGTGTGGAGAGAGGACGTAGCGAAGCAGGAAATCAGCACTGCCGACGGACTGAAAAACGCAGCCAAGCATAACGAAAGTTTTTTCTTTGTGCCTAAAATCATAGAAAAATAAGCCGAGGCTGTAACATTGCATAGACAAAGCAGGTCTAAAAAGAAAAAACGATGGAGAAATCACTCATTACCATTAATGACATAGGACGTAAATACGTTATCGGTTCAGAAGTAATTCATGCGTTAAAATCAGTAAGCCTTACCATAGAAAAAGGGGAGTTTGTAGCCTTGATGGGTCCATCTGGCTCTGGTAAATCGACCTTGATGAATATTTTGGGCTGTTTGGATACGCCCAGCAAAGGCGATTACATTTTGAATGGTATTAACGTAAGCCACATGTCTGATAATGAGCTGGCCGAAGTACGCAACAAAGAAATCGGCTTCGTTTTCCAGACGTTTAACCTTTTGCCGCGTTCTACTTCCTTAGATAATGTAGCCCTGCCGTTGATTTATGCGGGCGCCAGTAAAAAGGAGCGCGATGAGCGGGCAACCAAGGCGCTCGAAAACGTAGGCCTGGGCAACCGTATTACCCACAAGCCCAATGAACTTTCGGGCGGACAGCGCCAACGTGTGGCCGTAGCCAGGGCTTTGATCAATAATCCTTCCATTATCCTGGCCGATGAGCCTACGGGTAACTTAGATACCAAAACCTCCATCGAAATTATGGGGCTTTTGGAAGAGATCCATAGCAAGGGCAATACCATTATTCTGGTAACCCACGAAGAGGATATCGCACAGCATGCCCATCGTATTGTGCGTATGCGCGATGGTTTGATCGAAAAAGACTACATCAACGAGGATATCAAAACCGTTTCGCCGCGTTTAAGCAATTTAGAGGCTAAAGGCGACGATTTCGAAAGCATACAATAAGGTTTTAGGGCAATGGCATAGGATGATGAATCCAGGCCCTCAACCTTCAACCCTCAACCTTACAACAATGAAAATCTATACCAAAACTGGCGATAAGGGCCAAACTTCGCTTATTGGCGGTACCAGGGTACCCAAATATCACGTACGCATCGAAAGCTACGGAACGGTTGATGAGCTGAATTCGTACATCGGATTGATCATGTGCCAGGCTATCGAAGCGCATCACCAGCAGATTTTAAAGGAGATCCAAGACAGGTTATTCACAATTGGTTCTTCGCTGGCTTCGGACCCTGAACGTTCGAAAATGAAAATCCCTGATCTTTTAGAAAGCGATATCACGCTTTTGGAGCAGGAGATGGACCAAATGAATGAGGTGCTGCCCGAACTGAAACATTTTATACTGCCGGGTGGAAATACGGTGGTATCTTATTGTCATTTAGCGCGTTGCGTATGCAGGCGAGCCGAAAGACTGGCGGTGCAACTGGCCGCCGACAGTTTTGTTGACAGCAATATTACAATTTATTTGAACAGATTGAGCGATTATTTATTTGTTTTGGCCAGAAAACTGAATGCTGATGCTAAAACAGAAGAAAACATCTGGATACCACGGATTTAAATTGGTGGAAAAAAATATTTGTTTTGCTCATTTTTTTTAGCATACTTTTGCCAACTCAGAAAGTTGAATTATAAATATTAAGTAATATAAGTAATATGTATTGGACATTAGAACTCGCATCGCACTTGGAAGACGCTCCATGGCCTGCAACAAAAGACGAATTAATTGATTACGCTATTCGTTCAGGTGCACCTGTTGAGGTGATTGAAAATTTACAAGCCTTAGAAGATGATGGTGAGCCTTACGAAACGATCGAAGAAATTTGGCCAGACTATCCTACAAAAGACGACTTCTTTTTTAACGAAGACGAATATTAAAGTGCTTAACAGAAACATTTAAAAGCCCCTGATCACATCGGGGGCTTTTTATTTTTTAGAACAATTTTAGTTTGCCTGTTGTTAATGCTATAAAATCAAGAGAATTAACAATCACTTAAAAACTAAAACTATGGGAAATCTACTTTATGTTATAGCGGTTATTCTGGTTATTATTTGGGCCATTAGCTTCTTGGGAGGCTACTATACAGGTGGCATTATCCATGCCTTGTTGGTTATCGCTATTATTGCCATTATCTTAAGGGTGATTAAAGGCGCCGCTTAATTCTTAAAATATGCTTTGGCAATGCCGACAAAAGGTGTTGCCAAAGTTACGGCTACCTGAGCAGAAAATGGGCCAGTTCCAGGTCTTCCGGAAATGTGATTTTCAGGTTGCTGCGCTCGCCCTCGATCAAATTGATTTTAAATCCGGCTTTCTCTACCACCGATGCATCATCGGTAAACTTGGCCCGATAGGGTTGTTGATAGGCCTTGCGCAATTGGCTGATTTCGAAAGTCTGTGGCGTTTGCACCAATACCAATTCATCGCGGTTAATGATTTTGCTCTGGTCGGCTTTGAGCCTCCTTACCGAATCGCTGGGTTTGATGCAGCATACCGCATTCCCGTTTTCTTCGGCTTCTTCATAAGTGCGTGTAATCAGTTTTTGGCTGACCAAGGGCCTCACAGCATCGTGTATGGCAATAATTCCATCGCCTTTAATGGCCATCAAACCGTTGCGTACCGAATGGAAGCGCTGTTCGCCACCCCTCACCAAGAGGTGTGGTACTTCAAAATTATATTGCGTACAAAGATCGTCCCATTGCTGGTGCAGGTCGGGATGCAGCACTAAAATAAGTTCGGGTTTGAAGTTGGAATGGTAAAAGGCCGAAAGGGTGTGCATGAGCACAGGCTGGTTGCCTAGCAATAAGAACTGCTTAGCAACGGGGTTCTGCATTCTTTTGCCAGAACCACCTCCGACAATTATTGCATAATATTTCATAATAAAGATAAAACGTATTGAGCAAAGAATAATTACGCTGTACTCAATACGTTTTACGCCATACTAGATAATTAACATGGCATCGCCGTAGCTGTAGAAACGGTATTTCTCTTTTACGGCAACGTTATAGGCATTCATTACGTTTTCGTAGCCACCAAATGCGCTTACCATCATCAACAAAGTAGATTCTGGCGTGTGGAAATTGGTGATCATACAATTGGCAATGCTAAAATCGTAAGGAGGGAAGATGAACTTGCTGGTCCAGTCGTTGGCTTCTTTCAATCTTCTGTTGGCCGAAACCGCCGATTCGATGGCGCGCATTGAAGTTGTACCTACCGCACAAACCCTTCTCTTCTCATCAAGTGCCTTGTTTACGGTATTTACAGCAGCCGATTCGATAATGAACTGCTCCGAATCCATTTTGTGTTTGGTCAAATCTTCAACCTCTACCGGTCTGAAAGTCCCCAAACCTACGTGCAAGGTTACTTCGGCAAAGTTTACGCCTTTCAGTTCCAGACGTTTCATCAATTCGCGGCTAAAGTGCAAACCTGCAGTAGGGGCAGCTACCGCACCTTCGTGTTTGGCGAAAATGGTCTGGTAACGCTCTTTGTCTTGCGCAGTGGCTTTACGTTTGATGTATTTTGGAAGTGGGGTTTCGCCCAATATCTCTACATTTTTTCTGAATTCTTCATCGGTTCCGTCAAAAAGGAAACGGATGGTACGGCCACGAGAAGTGGTGTTGTCAACCACCTCGGCAACCAAAAGGTCGTCATCGCCGAAATAAAGCTTGTTGCCTACGCGTATTTTACGGGCAGGATCAACCAATACATCCCAAAGGCGTAGTTCTTTGTTCAGCTCGCGCAACAAAAATACCTCGATGGTGGCACCGGTTTTTTCCTTGTTGCCATACAAACGGGCAGGAAATACCTTGGTGTTGTTCAAGATCATTACGTCCTTGTCATCAAAATAGCCTAAAATATCTTTAAAAATTTTGTGCTCAATTTGGCCAGTGTCTTTATGTAAAACCATTAATCTGGCTTCGTCCCTTTGTTCGGCAGGGGTGTTGGCTAAAAGCGAATCTGGTAAATTGAACTTAAATTGAGATAACTTCATATTTTCTTGGATGTAAATTAGGGCGCAAATTTACGAAATATAATTTTGTTTTTACAATATAATAATTATGGACGGTTGGGGGGAGTTAAGGATTGAATTAATCAATGATTGAGTGATTGAATGAAGGAATGAAGGAATGATAGCATGATTGGCTCGGCGGCCGGAACCTTTCACCTTTAGTCTTTCACCTTTGGCCTTGAACCGTAAATGTATTTTTTATAATATACTCGCACAACTGTAACCTTTTATGGTATTTTTGGTCTAAACAGCATGATGATGATTTTTAGACTAATAGGCGAGAGTTTCAGGTTTGCTTGGGATGCACTCCGCCAGAACAAACTGAGGACCGCACTTTCCCTATTGGGGATCACTATTGGTATATTTCTCATTATTGCCGTATTAACCGGCGTAGATACCATGCGCAATAAAATCCAGGCCAGTGTCGACAAACTGGGCTCAAATACGCTGTTTGTGCAGAAATGGCCATGGATATTCAGCGATAATTTCCCTTGGTGGAAATACATCAATCGCCCTCAGCCCTCTTTAAGGGATTACGAAGCGCTTAAAGACCGGATGGAAATGGCCAAAGGCGTTTGTTTCGAAACATCGGCCAGTAACCGTACCATTAAATACCACAGCAATTCTGTGGAGGGCGCAAATTTGAATGCCGCCAGTCAGGAATACGACCGCACTTGGAATTTGGAATTTCAGGACGGCCGTTATTTTACCGAAAACGAAGGGCGAACGGGGTCGCCGGTTTGTGTTTTGGGGGCCGATATTGCCGATGGTTTGTTTAATGGCGAAGAACCTTTAGGCAAACAGATCAAGGTAATGGGGCGGCGCTTGACGGTAGTTGGCGTATTTAAAAAAGAGGGTGACGATATGCTGGGCATGTCGCAGGATAAAAACGTACTTATCCCGCTTAACTTGGCCAAAGGCATGTTCGATGTGCAAGACGACCGCTATAATCCGCAAGTAACCGTTAGGGGCAAGGAAAATATCAGCCTCGATGAGGTAGAAGCCGAGTTAAAGGGGCAGATGCGCTCTATACACAGGCTTAGGCCAGGCGAAGAAGACGATTTTTCTTTGAACAAAACCACCATGCTGTCTAACCAGCTCGACATTATGTTTGGCGTGGTCAAAATAGCCGGTTGGGTAATTGGAGGGTTTTCTATCTTGGTAGGCGGTTTTGGTATTGCCAACATCATGTTCGTTTCGGTAAAGGAACGTACCAATATCATCGGCATCCAAAAATCGCTGGGTGCCAAAAACTACTTTATCCTGTTGCAGTTTATATTCGAATCGGTAGTGCTGTGCCTGTTGGGTGGGGCATTTGGCCTCGGACTGGTGTACCTGCTTACACTGGTGTTTACTTATGGGGCCAAGGTAGAAGTGGTTTTATACATGAGCAACATCGTGCTCGGCATAGGCGTATCGGTAATTATCGGATTGATTTCCGGTTTTTGGCCAGCCTATTCGGCTTCGAGATTGGACCCGGTAGAAGCGATTAGATCGTAAAGACCAAACAACAAGCATAAAAAAAGAGGATTACCAATCGTAATCCTCTTTTTTGTTTGATGGCAAATTGAAACTTAAACCAGTTGGGCCAAAGCTTCGGCAATTCTTTTTACGGCTAACCTCAATTGATCTTCGGCAGCGGCATAAGAAATACGGATGCAGTCTTCGTTGCCAAAAGCTTCGCCGGTTACCAACGAAACGTGTGCTTCGTTTAATAGGTACAAGCAAAGGTCTTCGGCATTATTAATCACGTTGCCATTAAAGCTTTTGCCAAAATAGGCTTTCACTTCTGGGAAGAAATAGAAGGCGCCATCTGGCAGGTTAACTTTCACATTCGGAATGGCTTTAAGTAGGTCGTAAACAATATCTCTGCGTTTTCTGAATTCTTCACGCATGTGGTATACGGTTTCCAACCCCCCTTGGTAGGCGGCCAGGGCTGCACGTTGACTAATTGATGAGGTACCTGAGGTAATCTGTCCCTGCATTTTGTCGCAGGCTGCGGCAATTTCTTTATTGGCCGCCATATAGCCCACCCTCCAGCCAGTCATGGCGTAAGATTTAGAGAAGCCATTAATGACTACCACACGGTCTTTGATCGAATCGAAAGCGGCGATAGAAGCATGCTCGTTTACAAAGTTGATGTGTTCGTAAATTTCGTCAGAAATGATGAAGATATTCGGGTGTTTTTCGAACACAGCTACCAAAGCGGCCAGTTCTTCCTTGCTGTATACCGAACCGGTAGGGTTGCAGGGCGAAGAAAACATAAACAATTTGGTTTTTGGCGTAATAGCTTCTTCCAATTGCTGTGCGGTTATTTTAAAGTTCTGTTCAACGGTAGCATTGATGAATACGGTTTTGCCTTCGGCCAGTTTGATCATTTCAGAGTAAGATACCCAATAAGGTGTAGGTACGATTACTTCGTCGTCTGGATCGATGAGGCACATAACGGCATTGGCCAAGCTTTGTTTGGCGCCTGTAGAAACCACGATCTGGTCGATGCCATAAGTCAGGCCATTTTCTCTTTGAAGCTTTTCTGTAATTGCCTTTCGCAAATCTGGATAGCCAGAAACTGGCGTATAGTAAGAGTAGTTTTCGTCGATTGCTTTTTTAGCGGCAGCCTTTACATTGTCCGGCGTAAAAAAGTCGGGTTCTCCAAAGCTTAAATTGATTACATCAATCCCCTTGGCAGCTAATTCTCTACCTAACTTTGCCATTTTAATGGTCTGAGATTCGGATAGGTTACGGATTCTTCTAGATAAAAATGTCATAATGATTTGAGTGAAAGCGCAAATATATAAACCTGAGCGAATTTTGGGTCAAAAAATAACAATTTTCATAAAAACTGAGCATTAAACTGTAATTTTGGGTCTAAAATTTCTTCAATTGCAACCAAAAAAGAAGGCTATACTGATTTCGCTATGTGTAAGCATTGCTTTGATGCTGGCCAAATTTGTAGCTTACTTTCTTACAGGTTCCAATGCCATCCTTACCGACGCGGCCGAAAGCATCGTCAATGTACTGGCCAGTGCCTTTGCCTTTTACAGCATTTATTTGGCCACCTTGCCCAAAGATGAAAACCATCCCTATGGCCATGGCAAGGTCGAACTTTTTTCGGCTTTTGTTGAGGGCATTCTCATCGGCCTGGCGGGAATTATTATCATCTTCAAATCTACCTACGACCTCATTTATCCGAACGAAATCAAACAGTTGTTTGACGGCGCCATTATTATCGGTGCCACTGGCGTAATCAATGCTTTGGTAGGTTATTACCTGATCAAAACCGGTAAAAAGCACAATTCGATTACCTTGGAGGCCGACGGCAAGCACCTGCTTACCGATTCGGTGAGCAGCGCGGGATTGGTGGTGGGCATTATCCTGATCCAGTTAACCGGCTTTTATTGGCTGGATGGCGTAATTTCTATTGGTCTTGGTTTGTATATCGTTTTTAACGGCTATAAGCTGATCCGGAAATCGGTAGGGGGGCTTATGGACGAAAGCAATATTGAACTGGTGAAAGATATTGTGGTCATTCTGCAAAATAACCGTCAGGATAGCTGGATAGACATCCATAACCTGAGGGCGCAGCAATACGGGGCCGACCTGCACATCGATTGCCATGTTACCTTGCCTTATTATTTCGACCTTACTGCCGTACATCAGGAGATTTCGAACATAGACCAGCTCATTAACGTTTCAGGCTCTCACCAAACCGAACTTTTTATCCATGCCGATCCTTGCCTGCCTGCCTGCTGCAATTATTGCAAAATGCAGAACTGTGGCGTTAGGCAAGAGGCTTTCCGAGCAGAAATTGCCTGGAACATGGAAAATGTAACCAAAAACCAAAAGCACTTTAATCAATGAGTTATTTTAACGTAAGGGTATATGGCTTGCTCATTAACGATAACAATGAGGTTCTGCTGAGCGACGAATATGAATACGGACAATACTTTACCAAATTTCCGGGTGGTGGCGTAGAGCTGGGCGAAGGATTGATTGATGCTTTGAAACGTGAGTTTGTAGAAGAATGCAATGCAGCCATTGAGGTGGTGAGCCATTTTTATACCACCGATTTTTACGAAAAATCGTCGTTTAACGAAAGCCAGCTCATCAGCGTATATTATATCGTAAAGGCAGTAAATCCATTGGCACTGGATATCAAAACAACGGTTTTTGATTTCTCGGCCGATAGTACGCAATCTTTCAGGTGGGCAAACATCGATACGCTCAGCTTGGACGAAATTACCTTCAAAACCGACAAAACAGTGGTTGCTTTACTGAAAAATACCCTCGGCTAACATGCAAAGACCTGTTTTGTACTATCTGGCACCGATTATAAAAATTATACTATTCCTGATTTTTATCGTGTTGTGGGTAATTCCGGTAGCGATGGTTTTTGGATTCAATTTTCTTCCTTTGGCCGGGAGCGGGTTTGCCGTTGAATTTTATTGGGAACTGGGCATGGTACTGGCCATTTTGGGCAGTTTACAAATGGTCTTTTTTATATTCAAAATTGATTTTTGGACCGTTTTTGTCAGGAAAATAGGCGCATTTTCAGGCTTTTTAAAAGGAACGTTGATCGGATTTTTGCTCATTGCGCTTTGCGGTGGCATTTTATGGGCCAACGGCAATGTCCGCTTTGCCATAGGCGGTATCAGTTCTATCACCTTGGCGGTCTATTTGTTTTATTTTATACTGGTTGCCATTTTTGAGGAGCTGATGTTCCGTACCTATCCCTTGTTTGTATTGGCCGAAAGCTATCGGATAGCTGTTGCGGTAATCATTAACAGCATTGGTTTTGGACTGGTGCACTTGGCCAATCCGGGTTATACGCCCTTGGCCTTTCTCAATATCATGTTGGCTGGCGCTTTGTTTGCTGTTTTTACTTTGATTAAGCGAAACGTAAGCTGGGCCATCGGTATACATTTTGGATGGAATTTTGCCCAAGGCGTACTTTTGGGCTATAAAGTTAGCGGCTTAGATACAGAACGGGCCTTGATAGCCCAGCCCATTGGCAAAGCCTATCTTTCGGGAGGGGAGTTTGGCATAGAAGGTTCTGTTTTCTGTACCCTCATATTATCGATTTTAATAAGCTGGATGCTTTACCGTTATCGGATTGCACCAGTAGTAACTTGGGCTTTTGTAGAAGCCCATGAAGAAAAGGAGCGAATAGAATGAATTTAGTAGCAAGAGACCAAAAAGTAATATGGCATCCTTACACGCAAATGAAGAATGCCTTAACACCCATTTCCATTACCCATGGCGAAGGTGTTTATTTGTATGCCGAAGATGGTAAAAAGTATATCGATGCCGTTTCGTCGTGGTGGGTAACCATTCACGGCCATGCACATCCGCATATTGCGCAAAAAGTGGCCAAGCAGCTGCAGACCTTAGAACACGTTATTTTTGCGGGCTTTACGCACGAACCTGCCGTAACCTTGGCCGAACGTTTGTTGCCTTTGTTGCCAGGTCAGCAGGAAAAGGCTTTTTACAGCGATAATGGCTCTACAGCGGTAGAAGTGGCCCTAAAAATGTGCTTGCAGTACTGGAACAATAAAGGCAATACCACCAAGAAGAAGGTGTTGGCTTTTAAAGATGCCTATCATGGCGATACTTTTGGAGCGATGTCGGTAAGTGGCCGGAGCATTTTTACGAATCCTTTTGCCGAACTGCTTTTTGATGTGGAGTTTATCGATTTGCCCACCGCCGAGAACATCTCCAATCTCCAATCTAAAATCTCCAATCTAAAATCCGAGTTGGCTTGTTTTATCTTCGAACCTCTGATTTTAGGTGCTGGCGGGATGTTGATGTACGAAGCCAAATACCTGGATCAGCTTTTAGCCGCCTGTACCGAAAACGAAGTGCTGACCATCGCCGATGAAGTAATGACTGGTTTTGGCCGAACAGGAACCTTTTTCGCTAGCGAACAGTTAAGCAATAGACCCGATATTTTCTGTTTGAGCAAAGGCCTAACCGGAGGCACTATGCCTATGGGCCTTACCACCTGCAATGCCAAAATATTCGAAGCTTTTTTAAGCGAAGACAAATTGAAAACGCTTTACCATGGCCATTCGTTTACGGCCAATCCGGTAGCCTGCGCCGCTTCCTTGGCTAGCTTGGACATTTTATTGGAACCGGCTACCTTGGCCAATATCAAAAGGGTAGAAGCGCAACATCGCCAGTTTTTTGAACAGATCAAGGGCCATCCCAAACTGCGCAACGTGCGCCAAACCGGAACCATTATTGCCTTGGAGTGGGAAACGGGCAACGATACTTCGTACCTCAGTGGCTTGAGAGATCGCTTGTATACCTACTTTTTAACTAAGGGAATTATCCTGAGGCCATTGGGCAATATTATTTACATCTTACCTCCGTATGTCATTTCTAACGATGATTTGGCGTACATTTACCGCACTATTCAACAAGCTTTAGACGAAATATAACATGCAACTTTCTTCAATTTTAGAAAATATAGTGAATGATAACCAACTGCATTCCAAATGGTTAAATACTTTATCGTACATGGAAAATGCAGGTGCCAAAAAGATATCGGCTTCTGAGCACAAGGAAGAAGTTACGCTGCTGATTTTGAAACATGCGGCAGAAGAACATCGTCATGCCTACTACCTGAAAAAACAATTGGTCAAGCTCGACGAAAATTTATGCAAGACCTACACCAATGCCGAATTGTTGGTACCAGACCATACGCGTTTTTACCTGAACACGCTTGATGTACAGGTGTGCAGGTACTTGAAAAAGCATTTCAACTTGAGCGGTTTTGACTTGAAGTTTGCCGCCTATCTTTTTGTAACCTATGCCATCGAAGTGAGGGCAGATGAGCTTTACCCGATCTATCAGCAAATTTTGACGGCCAAAGAAAGCAAAGTAACCGTAAAATCGATTATTTTGGAAGAGGAAGGCCATTTGGAAGAAATGCTGAACCAGTTGCGCGAATTTTCGCCAGACTGGGAGAAACATGCCGAAGCGATTATCCAAATTGAGCAGAAAATGTTTAATGATTGGATGCAGAGCTTGGCAAAAGTGGTTAATTAGCTAAGCGTCTTGCGGAGGGCGCTTAGCGTCACAAAAATCGTCATCCTGGACTTGATACGGGATCTTACGTGTAATTCGTCATTGTGAGGAACGATATTGAGCTTATTGGCTATCAATCAATGCCCTTAATCCTTTATTGAGGTTTTTAAGGTCTAGCCCAAATTCTTTTTCGTACACCTCGTTCACGTTGGTATAGGTCATTAGGCGCTTTAAACCCTTTATGCCATCTTTTTTATAAACGAGGTTGCACAATAGACCCTGAATAGTACTCAAAGGATTGGTATAGTTATCCATGAAGTAAAATTCTTGGGGCTTGTTCAGGTTAATTTCGGGATGATTTTTCAGGTATGCCTTAACCCGCTTTATATGCCATGAGAGATTTTGCCCCATAGAGCCACCGTAAAATACGGCCAAGCCTTCGTTTAATGGTGATTTGGGATGTATAGGGTTGAGGTAAATGTGCACAATTTCGTGAAAATAGTTTTCGCCGTTGCCGGCACCGTACACGATATTGTCGGTTTGGTTTGAAAGGCCCGAGGGCTTTTCCCTGTTTCCTAGGCCCAATGTAAAATCGAAGCCCCTAATCTGTTGTATTTCATCGTAGGTAGGGGCAAAAACATACTCGATTTGAATGGGTTTGAGCTCCCAGTCCTTTTCCAGCTTTTCTACTTGTGCAATTAAGCTATCGGCTATTTTTTTATTGAAAATATGCTTTTTGGGGAAAGTATAATGGATATTTCTGAGGTCTTTGTGCTGCCAATCCTTTTTGTAGAAAGTAGTGGGCTTTACAAAATGCAATTGCTGGTTCTTGTCTTTTTTGATGAGGTGATTAGACAGATACATCACATTCAAAATCTTTAAGGTATCAATCCATCCGCCAATAGATTTTAGCATTACCATGTCGTTTGGCAAGGGCTTAACATAGGTAATGGTTTTGATGGGAGCCATGGCGTAAATCGGGTAATCGCCACCTACGCCATAAATAGAAAGATCTGGGATTTTGTAGCTTTTGCAATCTTCTTCGCTCCAATATTTCTTAAAATCGGGCAGCTTTTTGCCTTTAAATTCGCCCATGTAATCAGTATAGAATTTAATAGCCGATTTAATGGTAAGGTCTGTAGTATCTACTCCCGGATTGATGTTGATTTGTGCCCCTGCTTTTAGGCCGATAATAATCGACAAGAATAAAATAGCGATGATTTTTCTCATTGGGCCAAATATATAAATAACTATACTTTTATCACTTTTAAAGGTGTAATGGCAAATATTTGGTCGCTGGCCTTGGGTTTGATCATGCTCAGGCCCGTAAAGGCGCTAAAGGCCGGCAGTACGGCATAATCGGTGCCGAAATGAAAACAGGGAAAACGCAGGCTTTGCTTGGCTTTGCCCAATAAGGTTATCCCCGGGTGGATATGCCCACTGATGGGATAAAGCGTTTCGTCCTTGCACTGCACAAAATCGTGTATGAAGCAAAACTTGGCTGTGCAATAGCTCGGGTCGTAGATTTTAATGTCTAAATGGCGATAGCTTTCTTCATCAAGCTTGTCGTGATTGCCTTTTACCAGTACAAATTCGAGTTGGGTGTATTGCTGTTTCCATCGTGCAAAATCGTCTACTTCGGTATTATGTTCGTGGTGGAACATATCGCCGTTAATGAGCAACGTTTTGGGTTGGAATTTTTCAAGCAGGCTACCGAGCCTTTGCAGGTCGCTTTGCGCCAAAGTGGTAGGTACCTGTATGCCGGCTTTTCTAAAATGCGCCGATTTGCCCAAATGAAGGTCGCTGATGGCCAAGAGCTGTTCCTTTGGAAAGAAAACCGCCCGTTCTTTGGCTAATATCAATTCTTCGTCTTTGAGGGTAATAATCATGTGCTTATTTAAAAACTTCGCCTTTCATCCGTTCAATGCGCTGTTCTAATTCTTCCGAACTCATGTTTGCCCTGAGGCTGTCGACCTTGATGGGAAAAGACAGGGGCGTAAACCTTTGTGGATAAGTAATTACAATCAGGCTCTGCTGTATGCGATGCAGGGCAGCGGCCAAACGGGGTTCTTCCAGTTGCTGATAAAATACCTCGTCGTAAGCCTGGCGCAAAAGTAGGTTATGCTTGTCAAAATCGCTAAATACGTTGAAAAATAGACCAGCAGATGATTGCAGATGCTTGTTGGCTACGTATTTGCCCGGATAGCCCTGAAAAACCAGGCCGGCAATGCAGGCAATATCCCTGAACTTGCGACGAGCCATTTCTGTGGCATTGATGCTCAAGGCGATATCTTCGGTGAGGTTGTTGGGCGAGAAAACTTCGTAGGCAATCGCGTCGTCCATCGGGATTTCAATATCGCTCAGCAGTTCGAAACCGTAATCGTTCATGGCTATAGAAAAGGTAATGGGTACCAATTTGCTCAATCGGTAGGCCACCAGCGCAGCCAATATTTCGTGTACCAGCCGGCCTTCGAAAGGATAGGCAAAAAGGTGGAAGCCTTCTTTGTTGCTGATCATTTCTATGAGCAGTTCGTTGTTTTGAGGCACATGCGAGCGTTCTTGCTGTACCAAGAACAAGGGGCGTACCACCTCCAATTCTTCTTCCTGCTGGTTGGATTCGAGTACCTCATTGTATTTTTTGCGCAAAACCATGCCCAAATTCGAGGAAAGGGGCAGGCGACCACCCATCCAGCTAGGAGAGATGGCTTTGTTTCTTTTGCTCTTGCGCACCATGACGGTCATGTCTTTCAGCTGGATAAACTCTAAAATCCGTCCCGCTAAGGTAAAGCTGTCCCCGGGTTTGAGCTTCGATATAAAGTACTCTTCAACCATGCCCACATAGCCTCCGGTCAGAAACTTGACTTTGAGCATGGCTTCGCTTACAATGGTTCCAATATGCAAGCGGTGCCTCATGGCAATCTGTCGGCTTTTTACTTTCCAAAGCCCGTCTTTTTCGTCTTCGACCACTTTTTTAAACTCTTGGTAGGCACTTAAACTATCGCCACCAGAAGTGATGAACTGCATCATCCAGGCCCATTCTTCGGGCAATAGCAGCTTAAAGGCATGGGTTTGCTTGATTTCTTGGTAAACGGTTTTGTCGTCGAAACCATCGCCTATGGCCAGGGTAACCAGGTACTGGATCAGCGTATCGAACACCATAATTACGGGTTCCCTGCTTTCGATGTTGTGGTATTTGGCGGCTTCTTTAATGGCGGCGGCTTCTACCAGCTCGAGGGCGTGGGTGGGCAGAAAATAGATTTTGGAAGTTTGGCCGGGCGAGTGGCCCGAGCGACCGGCTCTTTGCAGGAAACGGGCAACACCTTTGGGCGATCCTACCTGTACAACGGTATCTACAGGTTTAAAATCTACCCCCAAATCGAGCGAAGAAGTAGCGATAACGGCTTTGAGCAGGCCAGTGTGCAGCGATTCTTCGATCCAATTGCGCAGTTCGAAATCTATCGATCCATGGTGGATGGCGATGCGCCCAGCCAAATCAGGCTCGATGTTGAGCAAGTGCTGGTACCACATTTCGGCCTGTCCGCGGGTATTGGTAAAAATGAGCGTGGTTTTGCTCTTTGCGATAATGGGTAGGAGCTTGTAGGCCAGTTTGAGACCTAAATGTCCGGCCCAAGGCAGGGTTTCGATATCGTCGGGCAAAATAGATTTGATGGCGATTTTCTTTTCCAGCTTGGCCCTGACAATTATTTTCTTAGCCTTAGCTTCGGGTGCGATAACTTCGAGTGCTTCTTCGATATTGCCAATGGTAGCCGATATGCCCCAAACCCTCAGTTTCTGCTCGTTGTTTGCCTTTTGCAAGCCTTTGATGCGCGATATGGCCAGCTCTACCAATACGCCTCTTTTGCTACCCAATAGTTCGTGCCATTCGTCGGCTACGATGCATTTGAGGTTTTTGAATGAGGAAGTGGAGCCTTTTTGGGCCAGCATGAGGTGCAGGCTTTCGGGGGTGATGAGTAAAACTTCGGGCAGGCTTTTCTTTTGTTGGAGTTTTTCGGCCTGTGTGGTATCGCCATTTCTGACTCCAACGGTCCAATCCAACTCCAATTCGAGCAGTACTTCGCGCATGGCCCGGGCAATATCCTTGGCCAGCGAACGCAGGGGCGTAATCCAGATGAGTTGCAGGCCTCTGCTGTCCTTAGCAACTGTTGGGTTGGCTTGGGCATTAAGCCCTTCTATCACTACCGCCAAAAACAACGAAAAGGTTTTGCCAAAGCCTGTAGGTGCGTTTACCAAACCGCTGTAGCCCTGCAAATAATAGTCCCAGGCCTCTTTCTGGAAATCGAAAGGCTTCTTTTTGCTCGCTTTGAGCCAGGCAACTATTTGCTGGTAACCTATGGTTTTTTGCATCGCAATACGAATATAATACTTTAGGGCTTTAGCGTTTCGGCAGCCGTCAATAATTGCCTCAAATCTTCCAAGGTATTGATTTCGTCTACTTTTTTGTCTTTTCGCCACCTGGCAATACGAGGGAAACGGAGTGCCAATCCGGCTTTGTGGCGTTTGCTTTCGGCGATGCCCTCAAAAGCAATTTCGAATACAAGTTCGGGCTTTACGGTGCGTACGGGACCAAATTTCTCGATGGCATTTTTATTCACAAAGCTGTTTACTTCTTTAATTTCCTTATCGGTAAGGCCAGAATAAGCCTTGGCTACAGTAATGAGCTGGTCGCCGTCGCGAACGGCAAAAGTATAATCGGTGTAGAAATTGGCGCGCCTGCCACTTCCTTTTTGGGCGTAAATCATCACGGTGTCTACGGTATAAGGATTGATTTTCCATTTCCACCAATCGCCACGCTTACGGCCGGTGTGAAAAACAGAATCCAGTTTTTTGAGCATGATGCCCTCACTGTTGATGGCTCTCGAATTTAATCGTTGCTCGGCCAGTTCCTCCCAGGTGGCAAATGCTACAATCGGAGACAAGACGACGATCTGTTCGGTTTTGAGCTTTTCGACAATGCCGGCAAGCAGGGTACGTCTTTGTGCCAAGGGATATTGCCTGATGTCTTCGCCTTGGTATTCTAAAATATCGTAGGTGAAAAATCCGATAGGGGCGTGTTGTAGTTGCGTTTTGCTGATGGTTTTCCGGTTTAACCGTTGCTGAAGCGTACTAAACGATTGTACCTTGCCTTCTTTTACCGAGAGGATTTCGCCATCCAGCACAATGCCATCTTCCAATTCGTCTTTAAGAAAATGCAGTTCGGGAAACTGCTCGGTAACCAGTTCTTCGCCCCGCGACCATATAAACAGCTCACCATTGCGTTTTACGATTTGTCCACGGATGCCATCCCACTTCCATTCGGCCTGCCAGGCACTGGGTTCGCCCAGGTTTTCAGGTTCCGTGTCTAAGGCGTAGGCCAGGCAAAAAGGATAGGGCCAAGAGTTGTCGGTATTGACGTGGCTACCCGAAGTGAGTGCTTCGTAAGCGATTTCGTTGGGGTGCCATTTGCCCATGATGCTGTGCATGATTTTGCTGCTGTCCTGCCCCGTTTGCTTGGCGAGGGCATTAACGAGCATTTTATTGGAAACCCCGATGCGGAAATTTCCGGCAATGAGCTTGTTGAAGATAAAACGTTCTTGGGTGTTGAGGCTGTTCCAGGCCTGAATAACGTATGCTTTTTTGGTTTCGTCGTCTTTAGTGGCTAGTTCGGCCAGTTCGGCTATCCATTGGTGCAAAGGCTTGGCTATGTTTTGGGTAGCTGGAGGCAAAACGAGGGCAATGGTTTCGCTCAGGTCGCCTACGTTGTGGTAGCTTTCGGTAAAAAGCCATTCGGGCAATTGGCTCAATTCAATGGCCCATTGTTTAATGAGCGTGGTGTTTACGGGTCGTTTTGGTCTTTTTCCGGTAAACATAGCAATTACATAGGGTTTGTCCCTGTCATCAGCTTCGTTAAAATAGGCCACCAAGGCTTCTATTTTATCGTTGGTTTTGTTGCTGAGCTCGAGTTGCTGTATCAGTTGCGCAAAACGTTTCAATTCTTGTTTTCTATCAGGTTAATCAGGCTTTCGTCGTCGTCGTTGCCGTATCTGGTGGTTACTTCTTCGGCACGGATGCCAATTTCGTTCAGGTATTTGGCAAATACCGCCGATGAGCCATGGGTAACAAATACTTTTTCGGCACCTGTAGCTTTAATTGCGGTTAACAGACCTGGCCAGTCGGCATGGTCGCTCAGGGCAAAACCGGCATCGGCACTGCGCCACCTTCTGCCTGCGCGTACCATCATCCAGCCCGAGCAGATGCCTGTGGCGGGTTGTTGCAGGCTTTTGATCCATTTGCCATCGGCCAAGGCTGGCGGAACGATTACCACTCCCTTTTGCATGGCTTCTTTTTTGGTTTCGGGGGTTATTTTGATGGTATTGGTCAGGGCTACGCCGGCAGCTTTAAAGCCCTCGTTTAAATTGGCAATGGATTGATGCACATAGATAGGGTAGTTGCCGGCCAGGTTTTTAAGGAGCCGTTGCGCCTTGCCCAAGCTGTAGGCTATCAGAATGCTGGTTTTGCCTTTGAGGTGGTTAATTGCTATCCAATCTCTCATCTGTTCAAAAATCAGTTCTTGGGGCTGCCAGTGGTAAATAGGGAGTCCAAAAGTGCTTTCGGTTACAAAAGTATGGCATTTTACAGGTTCGAAAGCGGTGCTGATACCATCGTATTCTACTTTATAATCGCCAGAAACCACGCATATTTCGCCTTTGTAGGCCAATTTGATCTGTGCCGAACCAATAACGTGTCCAGCCGGGTGCAGGCTCAGTTTCACGCCATTAATGTCTATTTCTTCGTGATAAGGCAAGGTCTGTATGTTATCGCTTAGGCCATAACGTTGTTGCAGGATGGGCTTAGTCAGTTCGTGGCAGAGGTAGTTTTTATTGCCCCACTTCACGTGGTCGGCATGGCCGTGGGTAGTTACGGCATAATCGACCGGATGCCAAGGATCGATGTAAAAATTGCCCTGGGGGCAATAAATACCTTTGTTGGTGAATTTGATTAATGCCATAGCTCTATTAACGCATAATGGCCATACAAAGTTTGGTATTGGGTATTTGGCCGATTGCATTTATTATCGGGTGTTTAGCCGATAAATTAAAATATCGGGTATTTAGCCGATAATTGGAAATATCGGGTATTTAGCCGATATTAGTAAAATGATAGCAGTAATCACAGGAGATATAGTCAATTCGAGGGCATTGCCCGACGAATGGATCGGTACCTTGAAATCGGCTTTAGAGCATTTGCTGGGCAAAAAAAGAGCGAAGTGGGAAATTTTTAGAGGCGATAGCTTTCAGGTAGAACTAAGCCCCGAAGATGCCTTGCTCAATGCCATTTACATCAAGGCTTGCATCAAAACCTTGAAAAAGGCAGATGTACGTATCGGAATTGGTTTGGGCAAAAAAAGCATCGATTCGGCTAGGGTAACAGAGGCCAATGGCGAGGCTTTTATCAGTTCGGGTGTGGCTTTTGATAGCCTGAGGCTCAACAAAACCAATATGGCCGTTAAAACACCTTGGCCTGATTTGGACGATGAGCTTAATTTTTCCATCCGCTTGGCGCTGATTGCGATGGACAACTGGGGACAGATTGGTGCCGAAATGGTAAAATATGCCATCGAAAACCAGGAAACCAAGCAAGACCAGATTGCCAAAATATCGGGCAGGAGCCAATCGTCGGTTAGCGAAGCCTTAAAAAGAGCCCATTATACAGAAATTATGGAGCTCGAAAACAGATATAGAAACCGGATTGTTCAACTCATTAAAAGATAATGGAAATAGCCTTGCTTAAACTTTTGCTGGCCCATGTACTGGGCGATTTTGTGCTGCAGCCTGATGCCTGGGTGGCAGAAAAGGAACGGATCAAACTCAAATCGCCGAAGCTTTACCTGCATGTAGCCATTCACATGGCCCTGATTTTTGTGGTTTTTATGTCTTTTACCGTTTGGCCATTGGCTTTGCTTATCGGTTTGCTGCATGGCATTATAGATGCGGTTAAGCTGCTCTTTCAGAAAGCCAGTACCAAAAGAATCTGGTTCTTTGCCGATCAGGCCTTGCATATCGTCGTCATTTTAGGCTGTTGGAATTATTTCTATCAACCCAACATGAACCTTGGTTTCTTGCAAAGCAATCAGTTTTGGCTGTTGTTGCTTGGTGCCTTGTTTTTAACTACGCCAGCTGCGGTATTGATTAGGGTAATCATTGCCAAATGGATACCCACAGGCGGCGGAACAGCTTCCCTGCAAAATGCGGGCAAGTTTATCGGCATTTTAGAAAGATTGCTCATTTATCTTTTCGTATGCACCAATCATTTTGAAGCGGTGGGCTTTTTGCTGGCCGCCAAGTCTATTTTCAGGTTTGGCGATTTAAAGGATGCCCACGATATCAAGCTTACCGAATACGTGCTGATTGGCACGTTGCTGAGTTTCGGTACGGCACTGCTGGTAGCTATGGCCGTGCTTCACATCGAAATTTAATTTTACAAAAAAGGCCTCTACGTTAGCAGAGGCCTTTTTTGATGAAAGCTGTCTATCTTCCTCCCGGAGGACAGTTTTCTTTCAAGAATTTGGTATAGGTTAAAGAAAGATGCTCGCTGGTACCCGGACCTTCAGAAATACTGTGGGTACGGTTAGGATAGCTCATCATTTGAAATACTTTCTTGTTTTTGATCAGTTCGTTGATCAGCATTTCTGCATTTTGGTAATGTACGTTATCATCGCCGGTCCCATGGATATACAATAAATTGCCTTGCAGATTTTTGGCGTAGGTAATTGGCGATCCTTTTACATAAGCCTCGGTGCTTGGAAATGGTGTACCCATGTAACGCTCTTGGTAAATGTTATCGTAGGTAAGCTGGTTGCCCACGGCCGCAATGGCGATCCCTGTTTTGTAGATCTCAGGATATTGGAACATAAGGTTAAGGGTAGAAGAACCACCGCCACTCCAGCCCCAAACCGCCACACGGTCTTTATCCATAAAAGCATTGGTAGCCAATAGCTTTTTGGCGGCCATAGCCTGGTCGCGGATATTGATAACGCCGATGTTTTTGTAAATGCTTTTGCGCCAGTTAGCTCCTTTTGGCACCGGTGCGCCACGGTTGTCCATCGAAATGTAGATGTAGCCGTCTTTGGCCATATCGCCGGCATACAAGAAGTTTCTGCCCGCGCCAAAGGTGTCGCCTGCGGTTGGCGAAGCAGGTTCGCCATACACGTAAAATACAACTGGGTATTTTTTGGTGGCATCGAAATTATCGGGTTTTTTCATCCATCCGTCCATTTCTACGCCATCTTCGGTTGTTACTTTGAAAAATTCTACCTTGTTTTTTGAAGGTTGCTGCTTGGCCAACTGGTTGGTAACGCTGCCTTCCATGGTTAGCGGATTGTTGGTTTTAAAGTTCATCCACTCGGTAACAGGGCTCACGGTAGCACTGTTGTAGCTGTGGCGGGCAAATAGGCCGTTAGGCGAAATAGAATAGCTGTGCGTGCCCGGTAAAACCGATGGCGTAACCATTTCCAATTTGCCTTTGCCGTCTAATTTGGTTTTGTAAAGGTATTTTTGGGTAGCATTGGTAGGCGAGGCCATGAAATAAACGGTGTTCTCTTTTTCATCTATCAGGCTCACGCTCATTACATCATAATTGCCTTTGGTAATCAAAGCTTCTTTTTTGCCATCCTTGCTGATGCGATAAAGGTGTGTCCAGCCGTCTTTTTCGCTTTGCCAAACAAACTCCTTGTTGCCGTTTAGCCAAACCCAGCCATCGGTAGCATCGATCCAGGCTTTGTCGTTTTCTTTATAAATCTGGCTTACTTTGCCCGTTCCGGCATCGGCTACGAACAAAATGCTTTCGTTTTGCTGACGGTTTAATTGTTGCAAAATGACTTCGTTGCTGTTCGGAATCCACTCCATGCGCGGAATGTAATGCTGTACGTTGTCGCCGGGGATAGCCAGCCAATTGGTTTTCGCCGTGGCAATGTCTACAATGCCGATTTTGCAGGCCGAAGGATCTTGACCAACTTTTGGATATTCAACCGGAATGGTGAAAGAATAGATCGAATCGGTGTTGTTGATCATCAAAAAGTTTTTGATTTTGGTGGCATCTATTTGCCAGTAGGCGATCGATTTGCCGTCAGGGCTCCACCTAAAGCCATCCAAACAGGCAAATTCTTCTTCGTAAACCCAATCGAAGGTGCCGTTGATCATTCTCGAGGTGCCATCGGTGGTTAAGGCTTTTGAAGTGCCGGTTGCCAAATCTTCTACATACAGGTTGTGTCCGCTTACATAGGCTACTTTCGAGCCATCGGGCGAGAACTTGGCAAACATGAGCGAAGAAGCAGGCTTGTCTTTGCCAATTTGGGTCAATTTATTGTTGGCTATATCGGCCACCCAATAATCGCCACGGCTATCCTGGCGCCAAACTTTTTTGGTGTTGGTGTAAATCAGCGCCTTGGTGCCGTCGTCGCTCAGCTGGAAGCTTCGTACCGGAATGGTCTTGCCATTGGCTGTTAGCAATTCTCTGCTGATTACTGTTTTCCTGTCGCTTTTGGGCAAAGTAATCATTACAATTTCTCCGCCAGCGTTCTGGTAATAGCCACTGCCGTCTTTGGTCCAGTTAATACCGCCACGGCCTTGTGCCTTTGCCTGGTAGTTGCCCAACAAAGCAACAACCGCAACGGCCATTAAATACTTGGTTATTTTCATATATAATTTATAGTTGTGTGCGTTTTAGAGTTTGATAAATTGCTGATAAACAGTTTGTAAATAGGATTGGCCTAATTTAAGGTTTTTATCGGTTTGTACTGTGTTTTTCGGGTCGCTGTTATACAAAATGCTTTTGCCGATGTTGTCGAAGGTAACGCATTGCCCCTCGTTAACAAAGCCCAACCCATTGTCCCAGCTGAAGAAGGCAAAATGTGGCGAATAGGGGTTGAGCAGGTTTTTGCTCCAGGTAAAATCCTTGGCATTGATGCCTAATTGGGCCAATAAGGTAGCGGCAATATCCTGCTGACTTCCAGTTTGGTTAAAGGCTTTCCCTTTAAACTCGTCTTTAATCACATCGCCATAAAAAAGCAAGGGAATGTGGTAGCGTTGCGGCTCAAAAACCTCGAACTTGTTTTTCGGATACAAGTGTCCATGATCGGCCACAAAAATGAAGAGGGTGTTGGCATACCAAGGCTGTTTTTTGGCATTAGACAGATAAGCGTTGATGCACGAATCGGTATAATAGGCCGTGCTTTTAAATTTTTGGATGATGTCTTTATCCCCGAATTTTTGCTTAACCGGCAACTCGAAGGGCTCGTGGTTGGTTAACGATAAAATAGTAGAAAAAAATGGCTGCTTTTCCTGGTTCATGGCCTGTAGCTGTTTGTTGAAAACCAAGGCATCGTAAGCACCCCATTTAGAGTTCATGTCTTTTTTGTCGAAACTGTTCTTGTCGGTCAGCTTTTGGTAATTGTGGCTCAAGATAAAGGCCTTGTAGTTGTCGAATTCTGATTCGCCACCATAAAAAAACGAAGTCTGATAACCATTTTGAAACAGCTTTTGACTGATGGCCGGTATTTTTTGCATTTTTTCGGGCCATTTCACAATGCTTCCGGTTCCGAGCGTAGGAAAACCCGTTAACGTGCCAATCAAGCCTTTGTCGGTGCGGTTGCCTGCCGCGTAAATCTGGCTAAACAATACGCCGTCCTTGATCATGTTGTCGAAATTTGGCGTAATTCCATCTTCATTGCCCAAGGTCTTGGTAAGGTCGGCAGTAAAGCTTTCGAGTATAAAAAGAACAACGTTTGGTTTGTTGTTTTTGAGAATAGAAACGGTAGTATCTTTGGGTACCTTATACAATTCGGCTACGGTTTGCTGGGCTTGGGCATCATCAAAATAGCGGTAAGGATTTTTGTTGGTTTTGGTAGAGGCCAAAATGCTCGATACCAAATTCCACTCGGTATTGAGGGAGGCGTGGTTCAATATCTCATTTTTAGAGAAATAGGCCATGCTTTGGCTGTTCGGGGCAACATCTACACCACCCCTGATGAGGAGGAAATTGAAACCCAAAAGCAAAATCGCTATCCCAACTTTAAGCCAGATTGGAGTCGGGACGAAAGTAATTTTCTGCCGGATGAGCACCCGATGCAGGTAAAGGCCAACCAGCAATAAGGCTGTGAATACAATAGCACTCAACAGCAATGGGGAAGAGGCGCTTGAAGCCAGGGCTTCGTTCGGCGTATCGAAAACAAAGGCAAGTACCTTGGCATTGACTTTACTGCCCCATTCGCGGTAAACATTGAAGTTGATGGTGGCCAACAGACTGAACAGCGCAATGAGCACAATATCGTATATCCTCAGCCATTTCAATTCCACTTGACGCTTCTTGCCCAGATACCAAAAAATAAAGACCAGCAAGGGTATAATGGTGATATAGGCCGCCATAGAAAGATCAAGGCGCAAGGCGTGGTAAAAGGTGGCTAGCTTCTCATCGAGCGGGATATCGCGCAGTTTTTTGTGGAAGATGAACAGAAAGATAAATCTGTCGAAGGCAAAAAACAGGAGCCAAAAAATAAAAAAACGGACAAAAAAAATCAGGCTTTTAAACATTGGCCACTAATTTAGTAAAAAAGCCAATATAAAAGCCTGATTTGAACAAATGCGTTGCTTAGCGACTATTCGCCACCGCCATTTTGCATAGCCATAATTTCTTCCATGGTTTTAATTTCGTAACCACTAGGTACCTCTAAAGAAAGCGGGCCAACTTTTTCTTCGGCTGCATTTTTTAGGGTTAAAGTGGTTTTAACACCGTTTTGGAAACGGGTAAATTTCAACAAAGCGCCTTTTACATCTTTAAAGTCTTCGCCAGAGAAGCCTGCAGGCAATTCAAGGTCGGTAGTAGCCCAAAGCTCATAGCTTCCGCCTTTGTCATCTTTGTAGGTATATTTTTCGGCGTTATAGGCACCAATCATTTTTTTCTCGCCGGTAGCTTTGAAGTCGCTTAGTTTTGGCGAGCTTGCTTTTGCTTTTTCGTATTCTTCTTTTCCTTGTTTTACGGCAAGTTGCATTTGAGCTACAGGAACATCAATCAAAATCAGTCCGTTGTTGGTTGAACCGTCGCGCAATACAGTAATGGTAGCCGGACCTTGTTCCAGTTCCATCTTAGAGATGGTGCCATTAAATTTCACTTTGGTTTCTTTAGGCAACTGAGCTGCCATCGGTTCTTGTTCTGGGGTAAGACCATACTCTAAAGTATAGGTGACCGAGCCTTCGTTTATTTTTTTCTGAGCGTGGGCACCAACTGCCGTAGCGATTAAGAATGCGGCCAAAACGCCCGTTTTCATGAATTTGAACATAGTATTAGTTTTAGAATTTATTTTACCATTTAATTTTTTCTTTGTTCAGGAAAGAAGCTACCCCTTTTTTAAAGTCGTCGCTTTCTCTCACCTTGGCATTGAGCTGTACCGCTTTTTCCAAGCTTTGGTCTAGCCAAGGATTTGTTGTTCTGTTGATCAGCTCCTTGGTCACTGCCAAGGAATTTGCCGATGTGCTGTTACACAAATCTAATGCAAAATCATTTACCTTTTGAGCAATCTCTTCCTTTTTTGTTACAAAAGTTATCAAATTAAAAGCAAGGGCCTGCTCGGCCGAAAAGAGCTCGCCGGTCAGCAGTATACGTTTGGCAATTGTTTCGCTTGTTTTGCGTAGCAGAAAGCATGCCACAATGGCTGGGACAAAGCCCAGTTTCACTTCTGTGTAGCCAAAATTAGCCTCTGGAACCGAAAAAATAACATCGCATACCGTCGCCAATCCACAGCCTCCGGCTATGGCATGGCCTTCCACCTGTGCAATAACTACTTTGGGCAAATCGTAAATGGTGGTAAAGAGCTTTTTCAAGTGATTCGAATCGGCCAGATTTTCTTCGTAGCTGTTCTGTTGCAACTGTTGCAGGTAGGCCAAATCGGCACCGGCACTAAATACGGCTCCATTTGCTTTGAGTACCACTGCTTTTACATCCTCATCTTCGGCGGCGCGCAGCAAACAGGTGGTCAGTTCGCTTACCAGCTCCGGATTTAAGGCATTCCGCTTCTCGGTTCTGTTTAAGGTAATGGTGGCAATCCTGTTGGCTGTTTGGTATAAAACAAGTGCTTCGTTCATATTTTTTGGTCAGCTAAAAGTCGATCAAATATGAATTATTTTTCTTTAAAATGTGGACGGATATTCCAATTTTATTTGCCTCGGCCACATAGCGCCTGATTTGGTAGTCTTTAAGGCTGGCATCAATGATAAGTTCCGAAAAGACGAGCTCTTGCCTTAATTCCACCAATTTTCGATTGAATCCCCGATGGATCCATACCAAATCGAACTTGGGCAATTGACCGATTTTTTTCGAGTTTAACGAAGAATCAAGCAATAGCAGCTTGTAATGACCAAACTGGAGCTGATGTTCTTTTTTGGCTAAATATTTTGTTGCGGTATCTTGATTGAAGTTGAGGAAAGTAAACCGGTTGATTTGTAGTTGCTCAAGTGCCGGCCTGACGTAGAATTTAAAGGCCTTGTCGTTTGTAGCCAAATCACTAACCACTACAGCATTTTTGCCCTTAACAAAGGCCATAGCGTAGTTTTTTCGGAGGCTGAAACCTATCGTTTTTTGTTGTTGCGATGCTTGGATGTATCGGTAAACCAAGGTTGACTGTAAGACAATTACCAGTCCTAATCCTGCAAATAACCCTTGTTTTTGGTAACGGGTCAAGGCAATGATGAGGCTTCCCAGCGCGAAACTTAATAGGATCAATTGCCATTGGTCGATCCAAATTCCGTTAATGCCGGCGAAAGGCAGGCGGGCAATCCATTGGAGGCCATGATTGGTGAAATTGATAAGCCATTCGAATAGGGGTGCCAAAAAGTACAGTCTGAGTATCAAAATTATTATCCCCAGATACATCAACACGGTAATGGGCAAGAGGATAAACAGGTTACTGATGATAAAGTATAAAGGAAACTGATGAAAATAATAGATGCTGAGCGGAAAGGTGGCCAGTTGCGCAGCTAGACTAATGGCCGTGGCCGACCATAGTTTGTCAAGCCATTTGTTTTTAACATAAAACCACTTGTAGATTTTGGGCTGCAGATAAATCAGTCCGAAAACCGCTAGGAAGGAGAGCTCAAAACCTACATCCCAAAGCAACAAGGGGTCGTAAACCAGCAGGCCAAAAGCGGTAAAGGCAATGATGTTGTACGAATTGGTGCTTCTGTTGAGCGATTTGGCAATAATGTAAACACTAAGCATAACGGCCGACCTCAGTACCGAAGGCGAAAGACCTGTTAATAGCGCATAATACCAGATTAGTGTACAGATGAGCAACAGCTTGACGATTTTTAAAATTGGCTTGCGGTCTAAAAAGAACAAGACCCAGTTTAGAAAAATATAAATAATCCCCACATGCATACCCGAAACGGAGAGCGCATGTATGGTTCCTGTTTTGCTGTAGGCGTCTAGGGTTTCTGGGCTCAGATCGGCACGATAACCCAAAATTAGGGTAGAAGCTACAGCAAAGGCCTCGTCGTTGTGGATGAGTTTTCGGTAAATCGCTACCTGCTTTTGTCTTAAGGTAATGGCGTATTTTAGCACGGGATTTCCGCCTTGGCTACGGAGCTGAACCAACTGATTTTGATTAATGAAAACCTGATGATAGATATTCTGATGGGCCAGCCAAGCCTTAAAATCGAATTCTGCGGGATTATAAGGCGGTTCTACTTCCTGATGTTGCGAAAACAAGAGCACCTTGTCGCCATAATTGAGCTTGATAGGTTTTATTTTGTCTAGCTTAAGTGCAACCAGCAATTTGCCGTTCCGCGGTTGCCAGCTGTTTTGCTGATAGCCTTGGCCAACAGTTACCTGAAAGCGCATGATTAAGCCGTTTGTTTGGGGCTCATTGCTGATGTATCCCTTAAGGTAGGTGGCGCTATATTTGCCGAAATAATGCCTGCTTAACGATTGTTCATTGAGCAGCAAAGCCGAAGTGCCGAAACAGCAACAGAAAACATAAAATAACAAACCTGTAATGCCTTTGTAATGGTATATTTTCCATTTTTTATAAAACAGATTGGTAAGCCACAGCGCGATGAGCAAGCCAATGGTCGATGCAACTATCAAATAACTAGGAAACCAATCTGGCAAATGGTAGCCCAATACCAATCCGGCAAGGAAAGGGAAGAGCACCCTCACAAAAACGATTTCGCCTTTAAAAGTCAAAACAATCAGAATTGGTAGCGCAGCTGTAGTTTAACATCGCTTTTTTTGTTGCCTTCAATTTCATCGAGGCCAGAACCAACAGTGCTTGCCTTGGGGTAAAACGAAATGGCATACCTGCCCCAAATGTCTAAGCGCTTAAGAAATTTGTATTTCAGGTTCAGGTAATTTCTTAAACCTTTGCCATTGTACATGCCAAAGCTGAAACTGTACAGCACATCGTCTTCGTAAGCATATATTCTGCTGTTGAAAGAAGGAATATCGAAATAAGCAACCCTTATATTTCCTGATAATTTGGCGCGGATAGACTTATAGCTTACATCCTGATAGACGAGGTAACCAAATTCAGCTCGGCTTGTCCCTTTGTGATACTGCGATACCTCTAAACGATTTTGAAAGCTAATCGACTTGTTCAGCTCCCAGTTTACATCTGCCCTGTACGATTCCTTTTTTACATCATCAAGGTAATTGATGGGAACGGCAAGATCTGTGTTTTGCTGTTTCAACTCGCTCTTGTAGCGCAACTGAACTTTGAAAGTCTTGCTCGGCATATAGCTCAACTGCCCCAAAACCTCATAGCCGTCTGATGGTGCATCAATCCTAAATTTTAGCCACGGAAATTTAAAATAATCGGCGTAAACCGCAATGGCCCACGATTTGGCAGGATATAAGTTTAATCCAACATACAAGCCCCTTTCATTCGCCGCACGAGTTGCTTCGGCGGTTGCCTGGTTAAAAAAGTTGTGGTAATTGCTGGCGTAGTTGCGGTAAAACACCACTGCAGATGCCTTTGCCGACACGCTGATCAAAGCACCGTTTACATAGGCCAGTCCGCTATTGAGGCTTTTGGCAATTTCTCCAAAAAGATAAAGGTTGCGATAAGTATAGGTGTAATGCAAGCCTAGGTTGGTTAGTGCTTTTCCTGAAAAATCATAATAACGGTATGGAGCTGTTTCCGTAGTAAAAGCATGATTATAATTAGTACGATGAGCAATCAGGCCGATATCGAGGTTGTTTCTTCGGTATTGTAACGCTCCGCCAAAAAACAGTTGGGTTAAACTGTTCCTGTTTTTGATTTCGGTAGCCGTTCGATGATAACCCGTTTCATTGATCGTCGTGAGCACTTCTTCGCCCTTGCTATTGAGGCTTAAACTGGCATCGAGTTTTCTGTAAGACACAAAACCTGTAAAATCTAAGTGCTTGGTTAATGTAACAGTTGTTGCCAGTCCGCGCAAGAAAGCATATTCGTTGGTCGAGTTATAAGGCCTTAAGCCAAGGTCCTTTTTGGCAACACTGGTTACATCGGGCGCCTTGCCAAATGCAAATCCCGACCAAAGGGTTAATCCCTGACCAAATTGCAGGCTGTAATCGCCCAAAACGATCTTGCTAACCCTCCAGGTGTTAAAAATGGCCAAATGAGCCGATTTAAAGTCCGCACCCCACTTTTCTCCCGCATCTTTTTCGGCAATCAAACCGGCGTCTATCCGTTGGGCAAAATTGTATTTGTAACGCAGCAACAAACGTTCGGGCGTGCCCAAATACTTGCTTCCGCTAAGCTTGGAGAAACCCATTGGTATTTCCAGTGCACGTCCGGTTCGAATAAACAGGTCGTTTTCGCCAAATGTGCGCAGGTTCTTCAAAGTAGGTTTCCTGGTCAGACTATTGCTTTCTATCGCTACAAAAGGCAGCAATCGCTCTACGGTTTCCGCATCAAAATTTGGAATGCTTTGCAGTTCGAGCACATCGATGAAGGGCCCATTGGCCTTGAGGTAGGCGAAGAAATTACTGATTTGCAGAGGCGAAAGAAAAACCAGGCTTTTTAATTCTTCTGCACGGGTTTGGTTCAAGTTGATGGGGTGTTTGCTGAAATAGATCAAGCGGTCTTCCAATTCGAAAAGATCGTAATCCTCTGGTAGGTTTTCTGCCAGGCTCTCCATCAGGTCCTTGATAAAACCCGCCTCAGCCGTTTGTGCCCTAACGATATTACTGTATAAGAAAAGCACCAACAAAAGCCTAAAACACATAAGCCAAAGTAATTTGTGGCGAATAGCCTAGGTAAGGATCGCTAGCTACAGCCATGTCTAACATCAATTTTCTATAGTGGAGGCCAAAACCGGCATATTGCTTAAAGGGCTTGGCCGTTAAACCGCCACGCAGGCTGAGCAGGGATAGTAGTTCGTAATCTATGCCAATGGCTACATCAATTGGAAGCTGCAGTGTCTTGCTCAAATCGGTCGCAAGCAAAACCTTGTCGCTGATGAAGTAGGAGAGCCCCAGATGAAAAGAGGTTGGGATGGTAAGTTTAACGGCTGGGCTCTTGTATTTTTGGAGTGCCGGATTATCGGCGTAAAAACCAAGCAAAAACCACTTATTGAGGCGATAGAGAAAGCCTACACCTAAAGAAAATGCCGTGGTTGCTCCATAATTATTAATTTTAAGCTGGTGATAATTTCCTTTGAGACCGATACCTAATTGCCCCCCGAATTGTTTAACCACAGCCAAACTGGCCTTGATTTCACTGTATTCGGCAATACCATAACGGTCTAAGCCAATTCCAATGCTGTTTTTTTGAAAGGGGATGGCAATCGCCATAGCCTGTCGGCTGAGTTCGGTAGCAAAAAGGTACTTGGTGTAATCAATGGCAGCCGTTACTGCCGAAATTCCGGAGATGCCTGCCGGATTGCCCTGGATGCTCCAAACATCTTCAACGGTATTGCCGTTATTGCCCATGGCGGTCAGCCTTGCGCCTAAATGGGCCTGCGCAAGGCTACCAACAACGCTACCTTGTAGCATTGCTAGGCATAATAATATTCTGTTCATAGGTTAGGTAAGCCTAATTTACAGAATATAAATGATATTTAAATTAAATGTTTAAAATTTTATTCTTTTAAAATTTATGATACAAAATTAAATTTTATTTCTTTTTCTTCCAGGCATTGGTCCACATGCGCTTGTGCACCGGAATGGCAATGAGCTGATCAATTACTATTTGATTAAAATAGGCGGTATCGACTACGTTAATGCGATAATTGTTGTTTTGGTTTTTAATACTGAGCCAGTAGCATTGCTTGTTGAAATACTTGTCGACCACTTTTCCTTTAATCGTGTCTTTGACCGTCCAGCCTCTGCTTTCATAAGAACCCGACTGATAGATTTTTTGTGCCTTGGCCAAACTAAAAACGAAGAGCAATGCCAAGATGAAGCTTGTTGTTTTCATGTTAATGATGTCTATGCCGTTAACTAAGCTATGGCAAAACATCGCCTATGAACAATAGGGCTTGGGCAGGCCAAATCCCGATAGGATTTACCTAATCGATATTTAATTTAAAGTCATCATATTTAACTAGTTAGCATAATAAATTTTCTCCATACTTTAATTTGTTTATTTGTATGTAATGTTCTGATTGGCTAAAGGATGGCATGCAAAGGTTGTAACGGCTTTTATTGATAAATAAATCGATTTAGTTTTGTTATTTAAGCCTGTACTGTTTACATTTAATTTAAATTTTAATCTTCCCAACCAAATTTATTCCTGATATGAATATTAAAAATCTCCGTTTTTTTATTTTTCCGATTCTTGGGGCCTTGGCAGCCTGTCATTCGCCAAATCAAGAAACGGCTAGCGAGCAGGCAACAGTAAGTAAGGGTTTAGTGGCCGATTCTTTTAAAACTACTATTGATGGCAAAGCAGTTGCGCTTTACAGTTTGGTTAACGCCAAGCATATAGAAGCCAAGTTTACCAATTATGGGGGACGCTTGGTGAGCCTATTGGTACCTAACAAAGCCGGAAAAATGGTTGATGTGGTGGTGGGGCTGCCGAGTGCAAAAGCTTATGAAGAAGCTACCGAACCTTATTTTGGGGCTACCATTGGCCGTTATGGCAACCGTATTGCCCAAGGTAAATTTAAACTGGATGGCCAGGTTTATGCCTTGTTTGCCAATAATGGGCCCAATACCCTGCACGGAGGCAAAAAAGGTTTTCAATATGTAGTTTGGGATGCCAAGCAACCCAATGCCCATACGCTGGAGCTTAGCTATCTTTCAAAAGATATGGAGGAAGGCTTTCCAGGCAATTTAAGGGTCAAAGTAACCTATACTTTAACAGATGATAATGAGCTGAAAATGGATTATGAAGCGACTACCGATAAAAACACGGTCGTTAACCTTACCAATCATGCTTTTTTTAACCTCAATGGCGAGGGCAGTGGCGATATCCTCCAACACAGCCTCCAGCTTTATGCCAATTATTTCCTGCCGGTCGATTCGACCCTGATTCCAACTGGCAAATTACAGCAGGTAGCCGGTACACCTTTCGATTTTACACAGCCACAGTCGATTGGCAGCCGTATCAATGAGCAAAACGAACAGCTCGCTTTTGGCAAAGGCTATGACCATAACTATGTACTCAACAAAACCAAAGCTTCGGGCATGTACCACGCTGCCACGGTAAAGGGCGATAAATCTGGCATCGTTATGGATATTTATACCCAAGAGCCCGGTCTGCAGTTTTATAGCGGTAATTTTATGCAAAGTAAAAATACCTTTAAATCGGGTGCCAAAGACGATTCCAGGACGGCATTTTGTCTAGAAACGCAACATTTTCCAGATTCGCCCAACCAGCCCAACTTTCCGAGCACTTTGCTCAAGCCTCATCAGGTTTATCATACCAGTTCCGTTTATAAATTTTCGAATAATTGATTTTTGGCTGACATCCGGCCCGGCAAAGAAACTTAGCTTTGCGGCTTTAAGCCCAGTTAATGAACAAACACATCGAACGTATACAGCTTGCCATCGAACCCTTGAGGCAACAAATTGTGAACCATCCGGTTTATAGTGTCATTGAAAGCGTAGAAGACCTGCGCTTGTTTATGCAGCACCATATTTTTGCCGTATGGGATTTTATGTCGCTTTTAAAGGCCTTGCAAAATAACCTGACTTGTACATCGGTGCCGTGGTTTCCGACCGGCAACGCGGCAACAAGGCATCTGATTAACGAGATTGTGGTAGGCGAGGAGTCGGATGTGGATGAGCATGGCCAGCGCAAAAGCCATTTTGAGCTTTATTTGGAAGCCATGGAGCAATGTGGTGCAAGTACAGCCAGTATCAATCAGTTTATTGCTTCGCTTAAGGCCAACGGAAATTTCGAAAAAGCCTATGCAGCATCGAATACGCCGATGGCTGCGCGCCGATTTGTAGATTTTACCTTCGATGTAATCAATAGCCAAAAGGCCTATCTGCAGGCTGGTATCTTCACTTTCGGTCGCGAAGACCTTATTCCATCGATGTTCTTGGCTATTATTAAAGATATGGCGCTCGATTTTCCGGAGCAGATCAGCATCTTTAAATACTATTTGGAAAGGCATATTGAAGTAGACGGCGACCACCATAGCCATTTGGCCCTGGAAATGACGGCCTTGCTTTGCGGAGACGACGAACAGAAATGGGCCGAAGTTGGTGTTGCCATCAGCGAATCGTTGCAGCAACGCATCCAGCTCTGGAATGAAGTGCACAAAGAAATTTGTAAAACGAAAGCCATTGCGTAAATTGCAGGAGCAAAGCTATGCCTTCAAACCATATATTACGATGATTGTTGGTTTGGTATTTGAGGCTAAAATTGCTTAATAGTTAAAGGATTATGAAAACGTTTATGAATAAAACATCATCAGGTTTGCTTGTGGCGATCTGTATGGTGGCAGTCTTGCTTTCGTCTTGTAAAAAGAACGATACTCCAGTAATAGCTACTGGCGATGCGAAGATTAAGGTGGTGAATACCGTGAGCAATTCAAATGCGCAGGATTTTTATCAGGGTAATAATAAACTAACCTCAACTCCGGTTGCCTATGGCGAGTCGAGCGATTATTTAAAGGCAAGTGGAGGTGTGAGCAATGTTGTTTCATTTAGAGATAAAGACGGAGGCCCTACCAAGGCTTCGTATAGCACCTCGCTAACACCCAACGTGGCTTATACGGTTTTCTATTTTAGTGATCCGTCTGGTACGAGCCAAATTATAGGTCTTGACGATGACAATACGGCTCCGGCCACCGGCAAGGCCAAGATCAGATTTATGAATATCGTATATAACAATACCTTAAATATTGCTGTGACTGGTGGTAATGCCGTGATGAATCCTTTGCAATATGGCTATGTGTCAAATTATAATTTAGTTGATGCCGGCGTAAGCTTAACCATATCGGCAGTGGGCGGAACCACCACCGCGGTTATTCCGACTACTGCTTTTGAATCAGGTAAGGTTTATACCGTGTGGATTGATGGTTCAATCAGCACTTCGATAGTAGCACACATTGTGAAGCATAACTAAGCTTAATCCAATTTAGAAATAAGGGCATTGCAATTTCGGCAATGCTTTTTTTGTGCCATAGCCATTTAAAATTTGTTATTTTTGGTCCTTATCATTTCAAATGGATCAGCAACAATCCTTACAGTTAAGAACGGTAAATGTAACCCGCTATGTAACGCCCCTGCGCGAAGGCGGTTCTATGCCTGCCATTGCCGAAGCAGACGACGGCTTTTTGTACGTGCTTAAATTTAGGGGCGCGGGACAGGGCCATAAAGCGCTCATCTCCGAAATTATTGGTGGAGAACTGGCCAGGGCTTTGGGCCTTAAAGTGCCTGAGCTTGTTTTTGCCAACCTTGACGAGGCTTTTGGCAGAACTGAGCCCGACGAAGAAATACAAGACCTCTTGAAGGCAAGCGTAGGCCTTAACCTGGCCCTGCATTACCTTTCGGGCGCCATTACTTACGACCCAACTGTTGCTACGATAGAGCCGTTGTTGGCTTCGAAAATCGTTTGGCTCGATTGCCTACTGACCAATATGGACAGAACGGCTCGCAATACCAACATGCTTTTCTGGCATAAAGAGCTTTGGCTCATCGATCATGGCGCATCGCTTTATTTTCACCATTCGTGGCAAAATTGGGAAGAACAAGCCAAACGTCCGTTTGTATTGGTCAAAGACCATGTTTTGCTGCCACAGGCCAGTTTGCTGGAGGAGGTTGATGTCGAATTGCGCAAGCTGCTGCATCCGGCACTGATTAACGAAGTGCTGCAACTCATTCCTGATGCATGGCTCGATGAAAGGGCTTTTGAAAGCAGTCAGGCCCAAAGAGAAGCCTATGCCTCGTTTTTGAACACCCGAATAGAAAATTCTTCCATTTTTGTAAAAGAAGCACAACATGCAAGAGCTGCACTTATTTGAATATGCCGTTATTCGCGTGGTGCCCAAGGTAGAACGCGAAGAATTTTTGAATGTTGGGATCATTTTGTATTGTGCCAAACAGAAATTCTTGAAGAGTGTTTTTCACCTTAACGAAGCGCGCCTGAGTGCCTTTGCCTGCGAAACGGAAACCGATTTCATTTGGCATAACCTATTGGCCATCGAGAAGATCTGTGAAGGCAAAGCAGGTTCGGGCCCGATTGGACAATTGGATATGGCTTCACGTTTTCGTTGGCTTACGGCTACCCGAAGCACCGTTGTACAAGCTTCTAAAGTGCATCCCGGCTTTTGCGTCGATGCACAGGAAACCTTGGAGAAACTGCATCAGCAACTGGTTTTATAGCATGTTGACAAAGGCCAGGAAATATAAGCAGGTAATTGGGTATGGTGCTGTATTTGCCCTCCTCATGCTGGTGATAAGATGGCTCGAAATCCGTTACATCATTATGGCGCATGCTTTCGAAATCTATGCAGGCGCCATTGCGCTTATTTTTACCTGTTTGGGCATTTGGCTGGCGCTGAAACTGGTTAAACCCAAAATACATACCCAGGTAATCGAAAGAGAAATCTACAGAACGGCGACCGATTTTGCATTTAACCAAGAAGCTTTCGAAAAACTGGGCTTAAGCAAACGCGAACTGGAGGTGCTGCAACTGATGGCCAGAGGCGCCAGCAACCAAGAAATTGCCGACCAGCTTTTTGTATCGCTCAATACCATTAAAACCCATGTAAGTCGCTTGTTCGAAAAACTTGAAGTGAAACGCCGAACACAGGCCGTAGAATTGGCCCAAAAGCTTTCCTTAATCCCTTAAGGATCTCATACTTTAGTACCAAAGGCTTGTTTTTTAGTAAAATCACCCGAAAGTATGAAGCCGATTTTAGAGCCATCAGCTTATTTTGTCGTCAAATAATCCTAACTTTTAAACAAATTATCAAGTACGATGAAAAAGAACATTCTCGTTTTCGGCCTCCTATCCGGACTCATTGTAAGTGTAGCCATGAGCGTTTCTATGGTGCTATGCTACAACAAAAACAGCTATTCGGGCAATATGGTGTTGGGTTACACCATGATGCTTTTGGCTTTTGTCTTTGTTTTTGTGGGCATTAAGAACTACCGCGATAAGTTTAACGGCGGCTTGATCAGCTTTGGCAATGCCTTTAAAATAGGTGGCTTAATTGCCTTGATCGCTTCAACCATGTATGTTATCGCTTGGCTGATTGTGTATTACAATTTTATCCCCGATTTTATGGAGAAATATTCAGCCCATGTAATCAACCAGGCTAAAGAGGCCAAGGTTTCGCAGGCTGAACTTAACAAGCAGATTGCCCAGATGAATTCTTTCAAGGAAATCTACAAAAGTCCCTTGGGCATTATTTTAATGACCTATCTCGAAATCCTGCCTTTGGGATTAATCGTTGCGCTCATCAGTTCGTTGATCCTGAAGAGAAAAGAGATGAAGCTAGCGGCCTAGAGGTTTAAAGTTCAAACGTTTCGCCTCGCTCGGGGATGGCCACTTGGTAACCTTTCTGCTTTAAGGCATCGGCAAAGGCAAACATGCTTTTGGTTTCGCCATGGACCAAAAACACCTGTTTGAGCTGTTCTACAGGTTGTTGTCTTACGGTTTCCATCAAATCGTTATGATCGCCATGCCCGCTTAGCAGGTCGGTTTGTTTAATGGCGGCATAAACCATCAGGTCGCGATTGCGTAAACGTACAATTGGATCGCCTCGCAATAGCCGGTCGCCCAAAGTTCCCTTGGCACAAAAGCCTATAAAAAGAATGGTGCAGTAATAGTTTTGGATGTTGTAATAAAGGTGGTCTTGAATACGGCCACCTTCCAGCATTCCGGCAGAAGAAATGATAATGCAGGGTTCTAAATAATTGCTGATCGACTTGCTTTCCTTTTGGTCGTGCGTGTAGGTGAGGTTCTCGAATTCAAACTCGTCGCCTTTAAGCTGGTAAAACGCCTTGGCTTCGTCGCTAACCAGTTCATGGTACTTGCGGTAAACATCGGTGGCATAATTGGCTAGCGGGCTATCCACAAAAATCTGTACCGGAGGCAACAGTCCCTTGCTAAAAATCTGGTTCAAGGTAAACACCAACGATTGGGTGCGACCAATGCTGAAGGCGGGAATAATGAGCCGGCCAGGGTTTTTGATACAGGTTTCTGTTATCGTTTCAATCAGTTTTTGCTCAATGGTCGTTCCTGTCGAATGCAAACGTCCGCCATAAGTAGATTCGCAAACCAGGTAATCAACCGGAGGCAAAGGCATTGGATCGGGGAGGACAGGATAGTTTTTGCGGCCGATATCACCTGTAAAAGCTATTTTTTTGGTGATCCCATGTTCTGTTATGCTCAGAATTACTGCTGCTGCACCCAGTAAGTGGCCAATCGGAACAAAAGTGAGGGTTATATTGCCGTTAATTTGGAACGTTTTGTTAAAACCGATGGTCACAAAGCGATCTACGGTTTCCATCACATGTTTTTGCAGGTAAAGCGGTGCCGGACCTGAACGTTTTTTACGGCCCTGCGATTTCTTCTTTTGTTTGCTTAAAAAGATATTCACCGAATCCAACAGCAAAAGTTCGCTCAAATCGGCTGTGGGTGGCGTACACAGGATCTGTCCTTCAAATCCCATCCTGATCAAAGTAGGCAAGTTGCCCGAATGGTCGATATGGGCATGGGTCAAAATCACCACGTCGATGTTGCTGGGGTCGAAAGGAAAATGTTGATTTTCGTCTAGATAGGTGCCTTTTTCATAATCCAGTCCGCAATCTATCAATATATTGTAACCCTCGGTCTGCAACAAACTCATGCTGCCCGTTACTTGCTGGGCAGCGCCCCATACGCTTAATTTCATCTCAGTTAGATTCTCCGCTAAAGTGGACAAGATATTCATTTTTGCGGTTCAAACAAAACCCTGAAATGCCAATTGACTTAATTGTGAGTAAAAAAAATATAGCTAAACAAAAATGCCCTTGTCGCTGTTTTTTAATGGAATTGAGCCTGTGTTTTTTGAATAGCCGATGCCTCGATTTCTATTTTGGCATCATTTTTTCACTAGTTGGGTATAAATTAAATCTAATATTATGAAAAGGATAATCGCAATAGTTGCCTTTGCAACAGTTTTAGCTTCTTGTGGCAATAGGGCCAAAGAAGAGGCATTGGCCAAACAGCAGGCCATCGCTGCCGTAAAAGACAGCTTAAAATTAGATAGTTTTAAAAGGGCAGAAGAGGCCAACAAGCAACGCCTGATCGAAGAAAAACACCAGGCAGAATTGGCAGCCGCCAGAAGAAGCGCTACAACCAGCTATTCATCTAGCGGTACGACCACTACCTCGTCGGCCGGAACCACCACGGCAGCCAAGAAAAAAGGCTGGAGCGATGCGGCCAAAGGCACAGCTATTGGTGCGGGTGTTGGCGCATTAGGCGGTATTTTAATTGATAAAAACGATGCCAGGGGCGCTATTATTGGTGGCTTGGCAGGTGCAGGTGCCGGTTATGCCATTGGCAGGGCCGAAGACAGAAAAAGCGGTAGGGTACAGAAAAAACAATAATATATTAATCTAGCTATGTTTAAAGCCCAGTTTGTAAAAGAACTGGGCTTTTTTTGTGGATAAAAAAGACATTGCGCTAACCATACCGACATTGTACCCTAATGAAATTGTATCTATCATTGTAGGTGATTTCAAACTGACCAAAATGTATCTGCTGCTTATTGTTGTTTTAACGCTCGTTATAGTCACCTACCTCGTGCTCCAGCTTCCCGTTTTTGGACGTTTGCCAAAGGGAAAGCGACTCGAAAAACTGAGGCAGTTGCCAAATTATGGCAATGGCGCCATCGAAAATCTTTCGCCAACGCCAACCAAGCCAGAAGATGTTTCATGGGGGCAAATGCTGTCTAAAGTGATCAAAGGCAATGTAAATGGCGTGCCTCCAAAGGCGATTCTGCCACTCGTACCAGACTTTTCGCCTTCCGAATCGTTAAAAATGACTTGGTTTGGACACTCGTCCTACCTCATCCAGGTAGATGGCCTCAATTTATTGGTCGATCCGGTTTTTAGTGCCAGAACATCGCCTTTTCAGTTTATCGGTACCCAAAACTTTCCGGGCACCGATTTTATCAAGGCCGAAGACCTGCCGTCTTTGGATATCGTGCTAATTACCCACGATCATTACGACCATCTGGATTATGGAACCATTTTAAAGCTAAAAAACAAAACCAAGCATTTTATAACTTCTTTGGGGGCAGGTAGCCATTTAGAGCGATGGGGCATCAAGCCCGACCAATTAACCGAATTGGCTTGGGGCGAAACGGCCGAACTGATGGGGCTGAGCTTTACTGCAGCGCCAGCCAGACATTTTACCGGACGAAAATTTAAGCGCAATCAAACCCTCTGGTCGTCTTTCGTGCTCAAAACCAAAATCCAACGGCTTTATTTGGGTGGAGATTCGGGCTACGATACCCATTTTAAGAACATCGGACAAACTTATGGCCCTTTTGATTTAGCCATTTTAGAATGTGGGCAATACAATGACATGTGGCCTTATATCCATATGTTTCCCGAAGAAGTGGTGCAGGCCAGTATCGATCTTGGTGCGCAATGTTTGCTGCCTGTACATTGGGGCAAATTCAAATTGGCTATCCATGATTGGGACGATCCTATTAAAAGAGTAACGGCCAAAGCCGACGAGTTGGGCGTGCAATTGGTTACGCCGCAACTAGGGCAAACATTTAGTCTGGAAAACAAACCGCAAACTGCCTGGTGGAAAGAATTATAAATTGTTTAAATGAACAATTGCCCCTAAATTAGTGTTTGTTAAAAAAGCTAAACCATAGACCCATGAAAACCGATCTTGTCGAAATATTTCAAACCATCAGGGCTTCGTTGCAGCCCTATGCAGCTAAAGGTTTTGCCGTTCGAAACAATACCGATGCCGTTTATGAACTTTGGAGCGAGCAGGAGGTAGAGATAACAGGCAGAAAGTACGACGAGGTATTTTTTGTGAGCGTTTGCATCTTGAAAAACAGTGTTGGTTTTTATTTTATGCCGGTTTATATCGAACCGGAGCTTAAAAAATTGTTGCAGCCCGATCTGCTTAAGTTGCTCAAAGGCAAATCATGCTTCCATGTCACCAAACTAAGCGACGAATTGTTAAATCAGATTGTAAATGCCCTGGAAACAGGTTTTACGCTTTATAAACAAAAAGGGTGGGTTTAAATCCGTTTTGGCAGGAAGATGTTTTTTTAACTGTACAGGCATTTCAACATGATATCAAATGGCTGCACCCGGCACCTTATTGTATTTTGCAGTGCAACGGGCAGTTTTTTATCCATTTGGTATCTTTAACTAATCAGTTTGAGCCTGAAGAGCTGATTGCCTTACAGCTTCAATACCAACAAGAAGGCAAGCAGTTGGTTCATTTGTGGGAAGATGTATGGCTGGCCAGAAGAGCACAGGTGCTGATGCGCATCAAATCTTTTCTCGGCTTAAACCAGACCTATCATGGCAGGCAGGTCCAAATTGTTGAAATCGATTCGAAAACCGCGCAACGCTTTTTAGATGCCCACCATTTGCAGGGCTATATCAATGCCAAATACCACTATGGCTTAACTTATCATGATGAATTGCTAGCTGTGGCAAGTTTCAGTGGCGCAAGGGCGATGAAATCAAAAGGGGCTGATTACCAGTCGGCAGAGTTGGTTAGGTTTGCCTCGGCCAACGGACTGACCATTGCAGGTGGCTTGAGCAAGCTGATCAAACACTTTACCAAACAGCTTCAATTAAACGACCTGATGACCTATGCCGACAGAGATTGGTCGCTGGGCAAGGGCTACGATAAATTGGGCTTCAGCTATGCCAATGAAACCGAACCTGCCTATTTGTATGTACACAGTTCAACGCTGGTCAGGTATTTTCCACATCGCCTGCCCGCCAAAATATTATTGGATTTTGAAGCTCAAAAAGATATAAATTTGGACGATTTTTTGGCTTTTCACGGCTATGTGAAGCTATTTAACACGGGCAACTTAAAATATTACCTCTACTTTTAAATGCAGGCACATCCATTGTTGATTATTTTGGGGCCAACGGCTTCTGGCAAAACCAAACTGGCTGTTGCAGCAGCTGATCGGCTAAACGGCGAAATCATCAGTGCCGATAGCCGGCAGGTTTTTAAGGGGATGGATATCGGAACCGGAAAAGACCTTAACGAATACCAAATCAACGGAAATCATATTCCTTATCATTTAATAGACATCAGGAACGCTGGCGAACAATACCAGGTCAACGCCTTTAAGGACGATTTTTATCAGGCTTTGACGCAAATTGTTCAACGCGGGCATTTGCCTGTTTTATGTGGTGGCACCGGCATGTACATCCATAGTTTATTGCAAAACCACGAACTGACCGCTGTTCCGGTTAACGAAACCCTACGAACTGAACTTTTGTCCTTATCAAAAGCCGAACTGCAAGATAGAATTAGCCAATACCCAGAAAATTTAAGGGCTCAGGCCGATTATTCCTCGGCCAAAAGACTGATTAGGGCGATAGAAATTGCGGCCTATCTCCAAAACAACCCTTTGCCACAGCAAACCCGACCTACGCTTAGGCCTTTGGTTATCGGTTTGGATAGCGAGGTAGAATTGCGGCGGAAAAGAATTATAGAGCGATTGCAAGTGCGGTTAAACAATGGACTGATTGCGGAAGTTGAAGGTTTGCTCCACAACGGCGTATCGGCGGCAATGCTTTCTTTTTATGGGCTTGAATATAAGTTCGTAGTCGCTTACCTTCAAGGCGAAATGGATTTGGCAACCCTGCAGGAGAGGCTGGGTACTGCAATTTGCCAGTTTGCCAAAAGGCAGATGACTTTTTTCAGGAAAATGGAAAAAGACGGCGTAAATATCCATTGGCTAAAGGCCGAAAAAGGGACGGCAACGCTCCAAAAAGAAGTTGTGGATTTATTTATGGCGTTTAATTCAAAATAATCGCATATTCGCTCCATGAACAAAAAAATGCGGCCGCTAATCAAATGGACGGGAGGTAAGTATAAGGAATTTGCCCTGTTTGCCCACCACATCCCTCATTTTGAGCGTTATGTAGAGCCGTTTTTTGGTGGAGGAGGCGTGTTTTTTGCCCTGCAACCCCGTGTTCCCGCTTTCATCAACGATAAGAGCGCAGATCTCATTAATTTTTACCGGCAGCTTGGACAAGAAGATTTCAAAGCCGAGCTTTTGAAATATGCCGATGCCTGGACCGCTTTGGCCAAATTATCGGCACAGCTTTGGGAAAGTTGCGAGGAGATTTTTACGAGGTTTATTTATACCGATTTGCCAATAACCGAGTTACATCAATGGCTCGAAAAGAGGTTAACCAAGCAACTTGACAAACACAGTCTGCTCAACGACAAGGATTTTCTGGTTGATGCCGAAGGGTTTAGGAATACCCTTTTGAGTAGCCTAACCGATAAGGCCAAGCGCATCAAAAGGATTGAACAAAGGGAAAAACGCCAATTTAACGCCTCAGAATTGGCCGTGCATTTCGAAACGGGATTAAGAAGCGGCACTTATCTGTTTTTTAGAAAGTTGCTGAACCAATATTATAAGCAAACTTTAAACTTGTCGATGGCCAAGTCCGTGGCCAATTGGTATTTTGTGCGCGAGCTTTGCTATGGAGCCATGTTCAGGTTTAATGCCAAAGGCGAATTTAATATCCCTTACGGAGGCATTGCCTACAACAAAAAGAACCTGCATCAGAAAATCCAGCATATTTTCAGCAACGAAATTGCCCAGTTGTTTGAGGCTACGAAAATAGCCAATGAAGACTTCGAGGCTTTTTTGAATGGGTTGGATTTAAAGCCCAGTGATTTTATTTTCCTCGATCCGCCATACGACAGCGAGTTTTCGGAATACGATCAAAATGCCTTTACGCAACATGACCAGGAGCGCTTGGCCAATTTTTTAATAAGCTGTAAGGCCAAATGGATGGTGGTGATTAAGGAGACTGAATTTATCCGGAAAATATATACTCATCCTCAAATAAAAATCGTAAATTTCAATAAAAGCTATAGCTATAATGTAAGAGGCAGAAACCAAAGAGCCGTTGTGCACCTGATTATTACAAATTATTGATATCTATGAACGAATATACGCAAATAAGTCCTTATGTATTTAATTGCGATGTTTGTCCAACGCGTTGCGATGGTGCTAGTAAAATGGTTTATAATTTTGAAGATGATGTGGCTTTCTCAGAGCATTATGAACAACAACTCATAGATTACATCAACAACACAGGGAAATTTCTAGCCCAAAAAACAGCTGATGATGCTTATCCTGATATCAAAGTCACACACAAAAACAGCAATAGTTCTTTCTATATTGAAGTAAAAGTACAGAGGCGTACATTTATGAGCATCGAAAAAAAATTGCCAGATGCTAAATTAAAGCCCTCTGAGACTGTAGCCTTAAATCTAAGCGATTTGTTAAGATATGACGAATTAAAAAAGACAAAAGGAATAGAGATATTTATTTTGTGGGTTTTGTTAGATAGGCCATGTATTACTGGAGGGGAAACAAAATATTACTATCGGCTTATTTCAGAATTGATGCTGATTTTTGAAGCAAATAGCGAAAGTAGACGTTTTACACGTGAAAGCGGTGATGGTGATATTGTGGATGGAATACATAAAGGCGTTACAGTAAACTATCATTTTAGCCTGACTGAACTTAAGCCTTGGGAAAAAAGGGATTAGGTAAGCAGGAACAAAAGCAGTAACACACCTGATCATTACCAATTACTAGTTTTTCGCCTGTTAAACTGATCAGCAGACAAGCATACCTTGACTTGTATAGGCGTATCGAGATGCCCCAAAACAAGCAAAAATCATAATTTACATTTCCTTAACAAATGCAAAGACTGGTTTTAGTGAACTATCATAAGTCTTCCAGATTTTTCGTGCAGATTGTATTTGTTTAATTTTCAGTTAATTATATTGATTTTCGTTAGGTGTACTTAACTTATAACGCTTATGGCGCTATTTAAATGCAATTGATGCGAACAAATACCCTGTAAGAATGTTAATATGTTATTAACTATTCAAAATTTGGTTTTGTCATGTGGCATACAATTTGTTTAAATTTGAGTAGATGGCCAATAAAGGCTGTCCGCAACAAAACTTAACCAAAGTATTTTTAACAATGAAAAATTCTACAAAATTTTTAGCTTCTGCAGTAGCTGCACTGGCTTTATTCTTCACGAGTACTAACGTTAATGCACAATCGTCTTCAAAATTCGGTATCGGTTTAAATGTTGGTATCCCAACTACAACGGGTTATAGCTTCGCCATTGGTGGCGATTTGCGCTATCAGTTCGACATCGACAAACAATTGTCGGTTCCAATTACTGCGGGCTATACCAATTTCTCGCTAAAAGACAGCTACGGTGGTGGCAGCTTCGGCTTTATCCCGGTTAAAGCTGGTCTTAAATATTTCTTCAATGATAGCGGCGCTGGCGCTTATGGCTTGGCCGAAGCTGGTGCCGGATTTAGCACTACTTCAGGTGGCGGTACGGCATTCGTTTACTCGCCAGCTATCGGTTATGCCTGGAGCACTGGTTTAGACCTTGGCTTGAAATATGAAGGCTATTCTAACAACGGAAGTATCGGCTACGTAGGTTTACGTTTGGCTTATGGCTTTAAACTGTAATTAGATTTACCTCAGAAACTGGCCCTCGACATTGATTTGTCGAGGGTTTTTTGTTTGTATTATCTCGATTGGCTTGCAGGCTGATGAAGTTGCTGGCTTAAAAATCTGTTAATCTGCCACTTGGTTTTTATCGGAACCAACTAGGCGCTTTATCTCGTTCTAATCCCGATTTAATGCTAATCTAATTTAAAAGTCAAGCCTTCAAAATTTTGAAGGCTTTTTTGCTATTTTAGAATTATAAATGCTATTTTGAGCAAAAAACAAAATCTATGCGATTACGCTTCTGTTTTCAACAAAACATGGTGTAAACGTTAACCAAATAGAAACATCAGATGAGAAATTATTTCGGGGTTGCAGCCCTTATGGTATTGGCGGCTTGCAACACTAATTCCAATTCATCAGGCACTACCACCAAAGACAGCACGGCCAAAACCGTTGCCGTAGCCACTGTGGCCAGCATCAGTTTCAAGGATGCCAAGTTGCAGGATATCTATAACGACTATATCGCGCTGAAAGACGCGCTGGTAGCCACTAAAATGCCTGATGCCCAAACAGCTGCAAAAAAGCTCGCCGGTTCGTTAAAAATCTTTAATGGATGCGAGAATACGGCAGTGACTGCGCAAAAAATCGCCGATGCCAAAGATATCGTTGCGCAGCGGAAAGAGTTTACGGCCTTGAGTTCAGACGTCATCGCCTTGTTTAAGCATGCCGAATTGGCTAAAGGAACCATTTTTGTACAGCACTGCCCGATGGCCAACAAAGGCGATGGGGGAGATTGGCTCTCTTCTGAAAAGAAAATCCAAAATCCATACTTTGGCAGCGAAATGATGGAGTGCGGTGCGGTTACCGAAGAAATCAAAGCCAAATAATTTCATTGTAAAAACCTTGGGTTTTGGCCTAAAATTAACAATAACTTAACAGTTTTGTTAGGTTCAGAACCCTCAATTTAAATTCAGATTAACTATTTTTGTTATTTATAAATTATAAGATATATGTCAGCTATTGCAGAAATTAAGATAGACGGTATGACCTACGAGTTTCCGGTTATTACTGGAACCGAAGGAGAGAAGGCCATCGATATTTCAAAATTAAGAGATCTAACAGGTCACATTACTTTAGATTTAGGTTATAAGAACACAGGTTCGACCAAAAGTGCCATTACCTTTTTGGATGGCGAAGAAGGCATTTTGAAATACCGCGGCTACCCGATTGAGCAATTGGCAGAAAAATCTACTTTCTTGGAAGTAGCCTATTTGTTGATTTATGGTGTTTTGCCTAAACAAGAAGAACTGGATGATTTCCAAAAGCAGATCAGCAGGCACACCCTGATCCATGAGGATATGAAGAAATTCTTAGACGGCTATCCGTCTAAATCGCATCCGATGGCGCAGTTGGCTTCATTGGTTTGTTCGTTGTCTACTTTCTACCCTGAGTCGCTTAACGCCAACTCTTCGAAAGAGGAAATGAACCTGACCATGATCAAATTGTTGGCCAAGTTTCCAACCATTGTGTCTTTCATCTATAAAAAATCGTTGGGCCATCCGCTCATCTATCCTAAAAACAAATTCGATTATGTAACCAACTTCCTGCACATGATTTTTGGTCAGCGTACAGAAGATGTAGAAATCGATCCTGTGGTAGTGAGCGCCATGAATACCCTGCTTATTTTGCACGCAGACCACGAGCAGAACTGTTCGGCCTCTACGGTAAGAATGGTAGGTTCATCTGATTGTAACCTTTATGCTTCGATATCGGCCGGTATTTCGGCGCTTTGGGGTCCGTTGCATGGTGGTGCCAACCAAGCGGTAATCGAAATGCTAGAGCTGATTAAAGCTGATGGTGGCGATACCGAAAAATGGATCAACAAAGCCAAAGACAAAAACGATCCTTTCCGCATGATGGGTTTTGGACACCGCGTTTATAAAAACTTCGATCCAAGGGCAAAAATCATTAAAAAGGCCTGCGACGATATCTTGGAGAAATTAGGCATCAACGATCCGGTATTGGAAATTGCCAAAAAACTGGAAGAAGCAGCCTTGAACGATCCTTACTTCATCGACCGCAAGCTTTACCCTAACGTAGATTTCTATTCGGGCATTATTTACAGAGCCTTAGGCTTCCCAACCGATATGTTTACCGTATTGTTTGCCTTGGGCCGTTTACCGGGATGGATTGCCCAGTGGAAAGAAATGCACGAAAACAAAGAGCCAATCGGCCGTCCGCGCCAAGTTTACGTAGGCAATGTGAACATGGAGTTTGTGCCAATCGACAAAAGATAAAAAGAAAACTTCAATAAAAAAGGCCGATGCAATTTGCATCGGCCTTTTTGTTTTTTGTGATACTAGCCAACTACATGGCTAAGTAATAGATGACGTTGACGATAATGACTTCCGTAATTTTAATGGAAATGCCGTAAAGCACAAAAATCCAGATCATCCGCCAAGTGGTGGTGCGTCGACTTCTTTGGTAAAATAGCGTAAGAGCCTTGTACATATACCATAAGATCCAGCCCAGCATGGCTACATTGATCAAATCGCTGATGGTTGAATGAGGCCCGAAGATGTATTTAGTCAATGTTTGCGTGATGATAGAAATCAAGAAGAAAGCCGTCATGCCATGGATGGTGAAAATGAGATGGTCCATGTAATAGATATGGTTCTTCCTGAAATTGATCATGATGAAGAGCGCCATCAGAGGCATCAGCAAAAAGTACTGCTTGGGCCTGTTGTGTTCGAGCTTTTCGTTAATGAGCTCAGAATTCTCGCCAATGCCAATGCTTCTCTTTTTAACGAAGCGTTGAAACCAGCCGTCGCGTTGCAACAGCGGAAGCTTGTTTTGGCGCTCAAGGTAGGCTTCGTAGGTACTGTCGTTGCGCACAATATGTATGGCCTTGTATTTATCGATTATTTTGGCCAATGAGTCTGATTTACGGACCCTGTACTGCGAATCTAGGCGTTGCAGCACCAATTCCTGTGTCTTAAAGCTCATCTTTTTGTATTGTTCCTGCTCCAATTGCGAGACAATGGTTCGGGTTGCTGTTTTGCCAATGGCTTTGTCAAGGCCCGAATCGGCCAATACGTTGTTGATGCTGTCGATTTTTGCATCGTTCTTTTTAATCGCCTCTTCCGTTTGTACTTCTACTTCGCTTTTTTCATGGCGTTTGGGCGAATAGGCAATCAAAAAATAAACAATCGATACAAAGATGTACATGTTTACCGGGTTGATGTACCTTGCCCGTTTGCCGGCCAGGTAATCGAGCGTTACTTGTCCAGGCTTGGTGAGCAGGGGAACCAGCGTTTTAAAAAACTTGTTGTCGAAATGGAAATAATGGGCAATGCTATGGGTAACAAAATGCCAAACATTTTCCTTGAGTTCGAGGTTGGCTTGCCCGCATCTACTGCAGTAATGTTCCTCTACATGGAAACCGCAATTGAGGCAGGTATGGTCTTTTCTATATTTTCCGGCAGACATTTGAAAAGTTGATATTTAAACAATGATTAAACCATAGCAAAACTAACAGCCATGATGATCAGGAAACAAAGGGTAAATACAAAGGTATAACAGAAGCTCAAAAAGAATATTTTAAGTACGGTTACCCATCGGGTGCTGTTGTAGAAAGTGCGCAACGAGCGGTATACGTACCAGATGATGTAAATGGTACAGAAAAACTCGAGCCAGCCACTGATGTCGTACACAAAGCCGAACAGCCACCTGAGCAGCATCGTTATCAATACGCTTAGGAAAATAGCCGAATGCAGGTGGAAAGAATAGATCAGGTGTTCGTAGTAGTATTTTCCCTTGTTGATGTAAACCAATTTGAGAATCAGCGCAAACATAGGCAACAGCAAAAACATCATTTTAGGGATGTTGTGCATCAGATCCTCCATGAATTTCTTTTGTGGATCTTCGTATTGGTTCAACTCTATGCTTCTTTTTACAAAATAGTGTTTGATAAAGCCATCTCTCTTTGCCGCTGGCAGGGCCGCTTGGTGTTTCTCGTAATCGACTACAGTACTGTCTTTGCCTCTTAGTTTAGAGAGCCCCCATTTTCCCTTTTTCTTGCCCTCATCGAGGTTGATTTCGGTAACTTCGTCTTTATCGGCTGCGATATTCCTTTTGGCTTCCTTCAAGATGCTGTCTTTTACACCTTCCTTCATCGGAATGTACTTGATGGCATCTTCAACGGCATCTAATTTGGCTTTTTGCAGGCTGTCTTTTTTGCTGAGCGGCACCGTAGCCGTTGCTTTTTTATGTGCCGGCTCTTTTTTCTCCTTTTCGCCACCACCTAAAATAAAGAGGAAGAAAACAATACTTACAAAAATATAAAGACGGATAGGGTGGATGAAAGACACTCTTTTGCCGGCCACATATTCTTTGGTAAGCTGGCCTGGTTTAAGCAATAACGGCTTTAGGGTTCCAAAGAATTTATGCTCAAAGTGGAAATAGTCAGCTATGGCGTGTGAAACCATGTGAAAGGCATCTTCCTTAACCTCGATATTTTCCTGCCCGCAATGCGGACAGAAATGCTCTTCTACAATATGGCCACAATTTAAACAGTCTTTTTCTTTTCTAAGTTTTACGGATGACATCTTGCTGGGTAAGGATATATTAATGGGTAATGGCTTCGATTACTTTGGCTTCGGCTTGACTATGTTTGTGTTTAAAGAAGATGACGAAGAAAACGGTAATTACCAAGGCATAAATGGTAAATGAAAGCCAGATACTATGCCAGTCTTTCACATCGAGAGCCCTGCTTAGGTTGCCATTTTCTAATACCTTGATGCCTTGTTTGCCCAGAAAATTGAGCAGGTGCGAATCCTTGGTATCCGAACCTACCAGTGTGGCCAATGGCTGTATATTGGTAAAAGAAGTGGTAAAATATTTTTGGATCATCCAGCCTGAAACCAAGCTGCCCAAAATGGCACCGAAGCCGTTGGTCATCATCATAAATAGGCCTTGCGCCGACGAACGTATTTTGGCAGTAGTTGAACTTTCTACAAACAAAGACCCCGAAATGTTGAAGAAATCGAAAGCCATGCCATATACGATACATGATAAAATGATCATCCAAAGTCCACCGGTTGGATTGCCATAAGCAAACAAACCAAACCTGAAAACCCAGGCCACCATAGAAATTACCATTACCTTTTTAATGCCATAGCGTTTTAAAAAGAACGGAATAGCCAAGATAAAGAGGGTTTCAGAAATCTGCGATATAGATAGAATGATCGTTGAATACTTGATTACAAAAGACTCCGCATAGGATGGAAACATTTTGAATTCGTCTATGAACACGTCGCCGTAGGCATTGGTCAGTTGCAATGCACCACCCAAAAACATCGAAAAGATAAAGAAAACGGCCATTTTGTAGGTGCCGAAGAGTTTGAAAGCCTCTAAGCCCATTTTCTGTACAAACGACTTTTTCTCGCTGATTTTTAAAGGCGGACATTTAGGCAAAGAGAAAGAATAGATGCCTAAAGCCAAAGCACTGATGCCTGCAATGTAAAACTGATTGGCGCTGGCTTTGTTGTCTGTTAAATTGGTAATCCACATGGCTACGATAAAGCCAATGGTGCCCCAAACGCGTATCGGCGGGAAATCTTTTACCACGTCGAGGTTGCCCGATTTGAGGGTCGTATACGAAATGGAGTTGCTCAAGGCAATGGTTGGCATATAAAAACACATGGCAATGAGTATAATCCAGAAAAAGGTATGCGGATCGTTTACCTGTGGCAGGTAAAACATAGCACAGGCATATAAGATATGCAACAGGGCATACAATTTCTCGGCATTGAGCCATTTATCGGCAATGATACCGGTAAGGGTAGGCATAAACAATGATGAGATGCCCATGGTAGAAAAGATGATTCCAAAATCGGCGCCAGCCCATTGCTTGGTTCCGAACCAATAATTTGCGATGGTCATGAGCCAAGCGGCCCACACAAAAAATTGGAAAAAACTCATTATTGTTAAACGAATTTTGATATTCATAAATACGGTTTAGTTGCTTAGTTTTAAATTAGCTGTAAGTTATAATTATTTTAAAACATTAACTACAATGCAGCTAAATTTTGTGGAAAACAAGGCGCTTTAGGCTTTGTCAAATGCCATCATTTGCGGCTTGTTGGATAAGTGGCGTGTAAGTTCTTTGTTATGCAGAATTTCTTTTGTTGATTTCGTCCCTAATTCGGGCTGCTTTTTCGTAAGCCTCCTCGGCCAAGGCCTCTTCCAGCTTCTGCTGCAGTTCTTCCAAACTTAGCGAATGGTAGCCGCCTGCATTGGGAATAGAGGTGGGCACATCTTCAGAACTGTGCTCTTTGGCAATCGAATCCATGTTTTCGAGAAAGAGAAAATCATTTCCTTCAATCACAATCCCTGCCGAAGAAAGAATAAATTCATAGGTGTAAATAGCGGCATTGAACCTTACAGCCAAGGCAATGGCGTCGGAAGTGCGCGCGTCTATTTCCTGGGTGGTGGTGCCGTCGGTACAGATCAATTTGGCAAAGAAAACACCATCAACCAGGTTGTAGATGATGATTTCGGTAATTTCTACTTGGTAGGCCTGGGCAAATGATTTGAACAAATCGTGCGTTAAGGGGCGGGTAGGGGTCATCTTTTCGATTTCGATGGCAATGGCCTGTGCCTCAAAAGCACCAATGATAATCGGCAATCGCCTGCGTCCGTTCACCTCGCCAAGCACTAATGCATAAGCTCCAGACTGGGTTTGGCTATAAGATAAGCCAACGATATCAAGTTTTACTTTTTTCATATATAAACAAACCTAACAAGCTTTGTTATAGGCTTGTTAGGTTCTTTATTTAATGTTATCCTTTATGGGCTTTAAGTGCGGCAATAATTTTAGGCACCACTTCAAAGGCGTCGCCTACGATACCGTAATCGGCCACTTTAAAGAACGGCGCTTCTGGGTCTTTGTTGATGACCACGATCACTTTTGAAGAACTTACACCGGCCAAGTGCTGGATGGCACCCGAAATACCGATGGCAATGTACAAGTTCGGGCTAATGGCGATACCAGTTTGGCCCACGTGCTCAGAGTGTGGCCTCCAATCGGCGTCAGAAACCGGTTTAGAGCAAGCCGTAGCAGCGCCTAACAAATCGGCCAGTTCTTCGATCATTCCCCAGTTTTCAGGACCTTTCAAGCCTCTGCCTCCTGATACCACCAATTCGGCATCAGGTAAAGATACTTTATCGGTAGCCCTTACAATTTCCTTCACAATGGCGGTGAGGTCTGTAGCCTTGATTTCTGGACTGTAGGCTTCGATGGTGGCATCAACAGCATTTTCTTTTACACCAAATGCGTTCGGGTTTAAGGCGATAACCTTATTGGCCGAAGTTAAGGTGGTAATGGCAAAAGCCTTGCCCGAGAAAGCGGTTTTCTTTACCGAAAAGCCACCGTCAAAGTTGGGCAGTTCTACCGCGCCATCAATTAAGCCGGCTTTAAGTTTTACTGCAATTCGAGGGGCTAACCCCTTGCCCGAAAAAGAGTTAGACAATACCACGATGTCGGCATTTTCTTTTTTGGCGGCTTCGGCAATCACTGAGCCATAAGCTTGGTTTACAAAGTTTTTCAACTGCTCGACAGTTACGTTCAAAACCTTGCTTGCGCCATATTTACCCAGTTCCTTCAATTCGCCTTCGGCTACGTTGCCAATAGAAATGGCGGTAAGGTTGGTGTTTTGTTGGTTGGCGATTGCTTTTGCGTAAGATACCGCTTCGTAAACAGATTTTTTGAATTTGCCGTCGGCGTGTTCTACATATACTAATACTGACATAGTTTTATAGTTGAAATCTCGTGGAGATTAATTTTTAAGTTTTATAATTCAGTTAATTAGGCGTGGCTTAGATTACTTTGGCTTCGGTATGCAACAAAGTGATTAATTCTTCGGCATTTTCGGCCGGAATTAATTTTACCGCACCGCGAGGGGCAGGTGTTTCAAACTTGGTTACTTTGCCCAGTTCTTCGATTTCCTTGGCTTCTACTACTTGCAAAGGCTTGGTTCTGGCCGACATGATGCCTCTCATGTTAGGGATTTTGGCTTCGGCCGTGCCCTCTGCGCAGCTGGCTACAAATTTGCCACTTACGCTCAATACTTCCTTGCCACCTTCAATTTCGCGTTCTAAAGTAGCCGTAGTACCGTCGTAGTCTAATTTTTTGATGATGGAAATAGAAGGGATATCTAAAAACTCGCCGATCATGGCTGCTACTTGCGATCCATTGTAATCGATAGACTCCCTGCCGCACAAAATCATATCAAATTCGTTACTCTTGACATATTCGGCAATCTGAAATGCAGTGAAATAAGCATCTCTAGGTGTTACATTTATCCTTACGGCATCATCGGCACCAATGGCCAAAGCCTTTCTAATAGTAGGTTCTGTAGCGCTTTCGCCCACATTAACAACGGTTACTGTACCTTTGCCACCTTCGCAAAGTTCTATTGCCCTCGAAAGTGCAATCTCGTCGTAAGGGTTGACAATAAACTGTACGCCTGCGGTATTGAATTGTGTATTATCGTTAGTAAAAGTTATTTTTGTAGTGGTGTCGGGCACGTTACTGATACAAACTAATATTTTCATACGTTTACATTTGTTTTAAGGGTAATGAACCTATATTTAGCCAGATTTTTACAATGAGCTAAGTATAGATTCTTTAAATTGTCTTTTTGCAAATCTAATTAAAAAAGCAGGGATTTAAAATGCAAAACGCGCGTTTGACCAAGTTATTAGAATTTTTAGAGCAGGAACCTAACGATAGCTTTATATTATACGCTTTGGCCACCGAGTATAACTCACAAAATGACATAGAAAATGCTTTTTTCTATTACCTGAAACTGGTAAACGAACATCCAAGCTATGTAGGCACCTATTATCACCTGGGCAAATTGTACGAAAAACAGGGAGAAAAAGAGAAGGCGATAACCATTTACCAACAGGGCATGCAAACAGCAAGGAGCAAACGCGACATGCATGCGCTTTCGGAGCTGCAAGGGGCCTATAACAGCGCGGCAGGTCTTGATTACGAAGATGATTAACTGAAACATACATTGGCAAAAAGGCAACTTTTATTTTTAAGGAGTGTAATTGTTTTCACCTTTACCGCCTTTGGTGGCGCCCAGGCACATATTTCGCTCTTGTTGCGTTATTTTGTTAAAAATACCCAATACATTACCGAAGAGGAGTTGCTGGAGCTCAATGCCCTGGCCCAAGTACTGCCTGGTCCGGCCTCTACGCAAACATTGGTGGGCATTGCCTATAAAGTTGGAGGGCTGAAACTGGCCATTATTTCCTTTCTGATCTGGATTTTGCCATCTGCCTCGATCATGACCTTGGCCGCCATTAGTTATGGCTTTCTAGACCAAAAGCAACAATTTATCGAGATACTTAAATATATCCATCCCATTGCCTTGGGTATTGTGGCTTATGGGGCTTTTAATCTGGCCAAAAAGGTGCTGACTACAGAGCTGTCTGTTTTTTTAGCCTTTTCGGCTGTGGTAGCTACCTTGGTCTTGAGAAACGCCTATGTTTTTCCGATTGCCATTTTAATTGGTGGCATGGTTTCGTCGGCTATTGGTACGCCTAGCGAAGAAACTCAAATCAGGGTAAGGTTATTGTCGAATATCAATCCACGTAAGCTGACTTATTTTATTGGCTTTATGGTATTTATGGCTTTGCTAGGTGCGATTATCAACCGAACATCGCCATTCAGTTTGCCGATTAGGCTGTTCGAGAACTTTTACCGTAACGGTATTTTTGTGTTTGGTGGTGGACAGGTTTTGGTGCCCTTGATGTTTACAGAGTTTGTACAGTCTAAACATTACCTCCTGCAATCTGATTTTATTTCGGGCTATGCCTTGCAACAGGTTTTGCCGGGACCGACGTTTTCGTTTACCAGCTATTTGGGAGCACTGAGCATGAAGCATGGCGGTTATGGTGTAACCGGACAGGCCTTGGGGGGCGTATTGGCGGTGCTGGGCATTAATTTGCCTGGATTGATTTTGGTGTTGTTCATTGTTCCCTTTTGGGACGACTTAAAGAAGATAGGTCGTATCAAACACTCGCTTTCGGGCATTAATGCCGTAAGTGTGGGCTTTATTATCGCTGCTTTTATGTTGTTGGTAAAACCGATCGGATTTAACGCATTGCCTATTTCTATTTTGATAGGAACTTTTTTAGTACTCAATTTTACCAAAATAAGCCCGCCGATTATCGTATTGATCGGGATTGTGCTGGGGTATTTTATCTGATATCTTTTTTCTAAGATTAAAAGCTACAGGTTTACGGATTAATTGTAAAACTCAAGCTGGTCGGGATGTGCCATCTCGACTAAAATATTTCTGGATTTGCAATCCAGTATAAACATTTCCAGACCAACGGAGTTAATGTATTAACTGGACTAAAAGCCACAGATTTACGGATTAATTGTAAAGCCCAAGCTAGTCGAGATGTGCCATCTCGACTAAAATATTTCTGGATTTGCAATCTAGTATAAACATTTCTTGCCAAGGAGAGTTGTTCCTTACTTGCCAGCAGTAATCATGCAATGACGAAATATTAAAAAGGTGGTTCGTCGTCGTGCATGTCGTTCATGCTCGAAGGTCTGATAATTACGTTGCCGGCTGGTTTATCAAAGTTTTGCGAAGGAGCCATGCTGTCGGAGAAACTGCTAGGCGGTGCAAAGCTGTCTTCCAAATCGGCAAACTTCACGTACTTGCCAATAAAACGAAGCGGTACGATACCGGTTTCACCGTTACGGTGCTTGGCAATGATTACTTCGCCTACGCCTGCCATCGATCTGCCATTCTCATCTTCGGTAATACCATAATATTCTGGTCGGTACAAGAAAAGTACCATATCAGCATCCTGCTCAATAGATCCCGATTCACGCAAATCGGATAGCATTGGCCGCTTACCATTTGGTCCGGGTCTGCTCTCAACGGCACGGCTCAGCTGCGAAAGTGCCAATACGGGTACGTCTAGTTCTTTGGCTACCGATTTAAGCGCCCTCGAAATACTACCAATTTCTTGTTCACGATTACCGCCACCTTCGCCTTTACCGTGCATCAGCTGCAAATAATCGATAATGATCATTTGGATATCGTATTGCGATTTGAGCCTACGGCATTTGGCGCGGAATTCGAAAATATTCAGTGCGGGGGTATCGTCGATGAGGAGCGGGGCTTCGCTTAAGCTGCCGATCTTGCTGTGCAGTTGTTGCCATTCCCATTCGGCCAGGTTTCCTTTCCTGATTTTCTCTTGTTCAATTTCGGTTTCGCCAGAAATCAAACGGTTAACCAACTGTACCGACGACATCTCTAGCGAGAACACCACTGCAGGCTTTTTAAACTCGACAGTAGCGTTACGGGCACAGCTCAATACGAAGGCCGTTTTACCCATCGCCGGCCTTGCCGCAATAATCACCAAATCGGATTTTTGCCAACCGCCGGTAATCCTGTCTAAGTCGGTAAAGCCCGAAGGCACGCCGGTTAAACCATCGGTTTTGGTACGGAGTTCTTCCAGAGTAGCCAAAGACTGTTTGATGATCTCGTCCATTTTTTGCGTATCTCTGCGCAAGTTGTTTTGGGCAATATCAAAAAGGCCTTTTTCGGCCTGGTCCAGCAAATCGAAAATATCGGTGGTGTCTTCGTAGGCATTGGTAATGATGTCGGTAGAAATCCTGATCAGTTCGCGCTGAATGTATTTCTGCGAAATAATGCGGGCGTGGAACTCGATATTGGCCGAAGAAGCCACACGATTGGTTAAATTGGTAATGTAAAATGCGCCGCCAACGATTTCCAGTGTTCCATTTTGGCGCATTTCTGTCGTTACGGTCAAAATATCGACCGGTTTAGATTTTTGGAAAAGCGTTTGGATGGCTTCAAAAATCTTTTTGTGGGCCTCGTGATAAAAAACCTCGGGTTTAAGGATGTCGATTACGGTTGAAAGTGCGTCTTTCTCCAGCATCAACGCGCCCAAAACGGCTTCTTCCAAATCGGTAGCCTGTGGCGGTATTTTGCCCATGGTACTTACTGATGGCGTTGTAAACCGGTTTTTTCTTGCTGAAGTTGAAAATTTCCCCTGACCTTGTGATTCGTTATCGAGACTCATAACAACAAAAGTAGACAAAACTTTGCCTTTTTGTTTGTACAAGTTTTCAGTTGTTTGTTAACAAGTTGAAGCTAAATATGTTGATTTTTTTGCTTAAATTATTTTTGAACAATTTATTGTGGATAAGCCCGGTGCCGATTCATTTATTTAGCGTACTTTTGTGCCTTTATTAATCACTATGGACAATTTCAGAAGACCGCAAAGAGCAAAAGAGAACAACGAATTCGTATTTGGCATCAGGGCCGTTATCGAAGCCATCAAAGCTGGCCGTGATATCGAAACCATTTATGTGCAGCGAGGCTTGAGCGGTCCTTTGTTTCTGGAGCTTAAGTCGTTGCTTATTGGTTCGCTTATTCCGCTAAGCTCGGTTCCGATAGAAAAATTGAACAGAATGACGACCAAAAATCACCAAGGGGTGATTGCGGTAATTTCGCCGATAACCTACCAAAATATAGAAGACCTTATTCCGGCTATTTTTGAAAAAGGAGAGACCCCGCTCATTTTGGTGCTCGATAGCGTAACCGATGTTCGCAACATGGGCGCTATTGCGCGTACGGCGGCCTGCGTGGGTGTGCATGCCATTGTGGTGCCTTTGAAAAATGCGGCGCAAATTAATGCCGATGCGATCAAGACTTCGGCTGGGGCATTGTTCAGTATTCCGATTTGCAGGCATTCGAATCTGCATAAAACCTGTCTGTTTTTGCAGGATAGTGGCTTGCAACTAGTGGCTTGTACCGAAAAAACCAGCGATTTGATTTATGTACCCGATTATACCTTGCCAACGGCGATTATCATGGGGTCGGAAGACGAGGGTATTTCTAATGACTTGTTGAGGGTAGCCAACCACCTGGCCAAAATACCGATGGCGGGCAAAATAGAATCCCTCAATGTATCTGTAGCGGCTGGGGTGATTTTGTACGAGGCAGTGAGGCAGAGAACGGTTTAGCGAGGTTTTCTTGTAGGCTTTTTACCACCTTAGATATTTAAGAGCGCCTAAGGGCTATTATGCTAAATGCCTTAATGTTGGGTTAAATGCTGGCAAAAGAATTAAACATTAAAGGATTAAGACTTTGTTTCTTTGGTTGATTTTACCACCTTAGACATTTAAGAGCGCCTAAGGGTATTATGCTCAATGCCTTAATGTTGGGTTAAATGTTGGCAAAAGAATTAAACATTAAGGAATTAAGAACTTCGTTTCTTCGGTTGATTTTACCACCTTAGACATTTAAGAGCGTCTAAGGGTTGTTACGCTAAATGCCTGAATGTTGATTTAAATTGTTGTCAAGTTATTGATAATTATTTGATTAATTGCTTCGTTTCTTTGGTGCTAACTGATCATTGCCAATTGTAAGCTGAAAAACTGTCAACTCCATCTAAATATCCATCATCATTTCGATCATGTGGTTGTTGAAGCCGAATTTTTTGTAAGCATTAATGGCGTTCTGGTTTTCGGCATAAACTTCTAGCTTAAGCTTGGAAATGCCTTTTTCTTTGGCCCAGTTTTTTAGATGGTCGAGAATTTGGCTGTTCAGTCCTTTGCCACGATGTGCAGGATCTACATACATAAAGCCCAGGTAGCCGTAGTAATCGGGTTGGTGCTGGGGTTTTGATTTTTCTATTCTGATATAGCCACTGGCAACCGCAATATTGTCGAGATAGCCAATTACCAGATAGCTGTTTTCTCTTTCTATTAAGGTTTTGAGGTCGTAATAATGTACTTTTTCTGGCCTGATGTTGTTGGTAAACGGCCTTTCGGCTGTAATGACTTGCTGTTCGAAAAGTTGCAAAGTCGCCATATCGGCTAAGCTAGCGGGTTTAATAACGAGCTGGTTTTCCATTGGATAAACTTAATGTAGAAGTTAAATCATATTATTAACCCTCAAGATAAGGAGAGGCAAAAGTACTTTGCGAATACTTTGCGGTTAAAAATACTAAATAAACTTGTTGGCAAATTTCGCCTTGACATCGGCTACGATGTTTTTTACGTTTTGCTCTTCCGAACGTGGGCAAATGAGCAAAGTATTGTTTGCTTCGACCACAATGTAGTTATGCAGGCCTTGTAAAATCACCAGTTTTTCTTCAGGTACGTTGACCATACAATTGGACGAATCGAACATCATCACTTGTTTAGAAGGGATTACGGCGTTGCCTACATAGTCTTTTTCTGCCATTTCGTAAATTGATGCCCAGGTGCCCAAATCAGACCAACCAAAATCGGCGGGCAATACGTACACATTGTCCGCTTTTTCCATGATTCCGAAATCGATCGAAATATTGGTGCACTGCAGGTAGGCATTGGCTATAAAGGTAATTTCGTTGGTGGTATTGTAAAAAGGTGTGCCTTGCCTAAAAATGTCGTACATATCTGGCAAATGCTTTTCGAAGGCGCTGGCAATGGCTTTGGCCGACCAGATGAAAATGCCTGCATTCCACAGAAAATCGCCACTTTGAATAAAAGATTGTGCCAATTCCAGGTTTGGTTTTTCTGTAAAGGTTTTTACTTTATGGATGCTGCCATCGCTTTGCAGCACTTCGTCTATGTATTGGATATAGCCGTAGCCGATATCGGGCCTGTTGGGCTTAATGCCAAGCGTAATGAGGCATTTGTTTTGGGCCGCGGCCTCCATCGATTGTTCGATGGCGCGCACAAATTCCTTTTGGTTGGCTATGGTATGGTCGGATGGGGCTACAACAATTACGGCATCGGGATTGAGTTCGGCAATTTTCATCGATCCATAGGCAATGCAAGGGGCTGTATTGCGCATAATGGGCTCTGCCAAAATCTGGTTCTCGCTTAAAGCGGGCAGTTGTTCCTTAATCAGGTCAACATAAAGCTCATTGGTTACGATAAAGATGTTTTCTGCAGGGCAGATCTGTAAAAAACGATCGTAAGTACTCTGGATAAGCGTTTTTCCTACGCCGAAAAAATCAATGAACTGTTTAGGGAATTCGGTTCTGCTGACTGGCCAAAAACGGCTACCAACGCCACCAGCCATGATTAATGCGTAGTTGTTTTTATTCATGTAGCTAAGATAGACTTTAATTAAATAATTCCTTCCTGCAAAAGGTCATGCAAATGTATCATTCCGTAATAATGCCCGTTTTCGGTAACGAGCAATTGCGTAATGTTGTTCTTTTTGATCACCTCCAAGGCAAGCAGGGCCAATTCGTTTTTGTCAATTTGTTTGGGGTTGCTGTTCATCAGGTCGGCCGCTGTAATATTTTCGATGTTAGTATGTTTTTCGAGCATCCTCCTGATGTCGCCATCGGTAATCACTCCCAATATGTTGTTATCGGCAATAACAACAACGGCGCCCAAACGGTTTTTGCTAATTTCAATAATGACATCCTTTACAGATGCCGAAGGCGAGATGCTGGGTCTTTCGTTCTTAAGTGCCAAATCTCCAGCTTTGAGGTACAAACGCTTGCCCAGTGAACCGCCAGGATGGTAACGCGCAAAATCTTCGGTATTGAACTCGCGGGCTTCCAATAAACAGATAGCCAAGGCATCGCCCATAGCCAGTTGCGCCGTAGTACTGGTGGTTGGAGCAAGGTTATGCGGACAGGCTTCCTTTTCAACACTGGTATTGAGGATGAGATCGGCCTGCTTAGCCAAATCCGAATCCAACGAGCCCAGCATGCCGATTAGCACATTGCCCGATTGTTTTAAAAGGGGAGCCAAGAGCTTTATTTCGGGCGTATTGCCGCTTTTAGAAAGGCACATCACGATATCGTCTTTTTGGATCATGCCCAAATCGCCATGTACGGCATCGGCGGCATGCATAAAAATGGCCGGCGTCCCCGTCGAATTAAAAGTGGCCACGATTTTTTGGGCAATGATGGCACTTTTGCCTATTCCTGTAACAATTACCCTTCCTTTACTCTCTAAAATCAGGTCAACGATCTTTACAAAATCTTCGTTAACATGTTGTAAAAGGTTTAAAATGGCATCTGATTCCAGCTTGAGCGTTGAAACAGCTATTTCTATAATCGATTTTTTACTTTTCAAAGAGAATTTATTAGTATATTAATGCTTTCAATTACTGCAAAATTATGTTATTTTGAACAATAATAGCACAGAATATTTGACACAAAAAATGGACGTGAAAAAGTCGTTGTTTGATAACCTGCAAACTTTTTTTGGTTTCGACAATTTTAAGGGAGATCAGGAACCCATTATTACCAATATCTTAGAAGGCAAAAACACATTTGTAATCATGCCTACTGGCGGTGGCAAGTCCATTTGCTATCAGTTGCCAGCATTAATGAGCGAGGGTACCGCCATCGTGATTTCGCCCCTGATTGCCTTGATGAAAAACCAGGTAGACCAGCTGAGGGCCTTTGGTGGCAGCGATAGCATTGCGCATTTCCTGAACTCGTCCCTCAATAAAACCGAAATTACCCAGGTTAAGAGCGATTTGCTGAACGGACAGACCAAATTATTATATGTAGCGCCAGAATCGCTGGCCAAGCAGGAAAACGTAGAGTTTTTGCGTTTGCTCAAGATTTCTTTTGTGGCGGTTGACGAAGCTCACTGTATTTCGGAGTGGGGCCACGATTTTAGGCCCGAATACCGGAAAATCAGACAGGTAATTACAGGCTTGGGAGAAGAAATCCCGATTATTGCCCTAACCGCTACTGCTACGCCAAAAGTACAGCAAGATATCATCAAAAACCTGCAAATGACCGATGCGACTTTGTTCAAATCGTCGTTTAACAGGCCCAACCTTTTTTACGAAATCCGCCCAAAACGCGATGTAATCAAGGAAATGATCCGCTACATCAAGTACAATACCGGAAAATCGGGCATTATTTATTGCCTGAGCCGTAAAAAGGTAGAAGAGGTAGCCGAAAGCCTTAATCTTAACGGCATCAAGGCTTTGCCATACCATGCCGGCTTAGAGCCAAAGGTGCGTGCCGAAACGCAAGACAAGTTCCTGATGGAAGATGTAGAGGTCATTGTGGCCACCATTGCCTTTGGGATGGGGATAGACAAACCCGATGTGCGTTTTGTAATCCACCACGATATTCCGAAAAGCATGGAAGGCTACTACCAGGAAACGGGCAGGGCCGGTCGCGATGGTGGCGAGGGTGTTTGTATTGCCTTTTACGCACAAAAAGACGTTGATAAGCTGGCCAAGTTTATGAAAGACAAGCCGGTGTCTGAGCGCGAAATCGGTACGCAAATCCTCAAAGAAGTAATCGATTATGCCGAATCTGGCGTTTGCCGACGTAAGCAGATTTTGCATTATTTTGGCGAAAACTTTAACGAAACCGGCTGTAACTGCATGTGCGACAACTGTAAGAAGCCTAAACAGCAGTTCGAAGCCGAAACACATTTGCTTACTTTGCTAAAACTGATTGAGAGCACCGGACAGAAATTTGATGATGCGCATTTGCTCAATATCTTTATGGGCAACGAAACGGCCCAGACCATTGCCTACGAGCAAAATAAACTGCCCGAATTTGGACAGGGCAAGGAAGATGGCGAGCTGTTGTGGAAATCGCTGATTAGGCAAGCTGTGCTCAATAATTTTGTAGCCAAGGACATTGACAACTATGGTTTATTGCACCTGACCAAAATAGGCAAGGACTTTATAGAAAACCCGTACAGCCTCAAATTTATCCTGAACGAGCAGTTGGATAATGTGAGCGAAGACGACGAAGAGGAAGTGAAACAGGGAACCGGTGCGTTAGACACGCAGTTGCTGGGCTTGTTGAAAGACCTCCGCAAGAAAATTGCCAAACAGAAAAACGTACCACCTTTTGTGGTTTTCCAAGATCCATCGCTGGAAGAAATGTGTACCCACTATCCGATTGCCATGGACGAGCTGAAACAGATTTCGGGAGTAGGGAATGGCAAGGCGCTCAAATTCGGCGGACCGTTTATCGAGCTCATCAAGAAGTATGTGGGCGATAACGACATTGAAAGGCCAATTGACTTGGTGATTAAAACCCAAGCCAATAAATCGGCGCTTAAGGTATCGATTATCCAAAATATTGACCGCCAGATTGGTTTGGAAGATATTGCCCGCTCAAAAGGCCTAACTTATTTTGATATTTTAAAGGAGGTTGAAGCCATCGTCAACTCGGGAACCAAACTCAATCTTTCCTACTTTGTTGATGAAGTAATTGACGAAGACAGGCAAGATGAAGTATTTGACTATTTCCGAGCGGCCGATAACGATTCGATTGACGATGCCCTGAGCGATTTGGGCGAAAACGATTATACCCGTGAAGAGATACAGCTGATGCGTATCAAATTCATGTCGGAACTAGGAAACTAATTAATTTACGATTTAAGATTGATGATTTGCGATTGCAATTTTGGATTTGGGATTATGCTCAATCTGAAATCTTCGGTCAGAAATCTAAAATCGTAGATCCAAAATCTAAAATCCCAAGATGTTACAAATAGAAAAACTCAAACACACAGATTCAAATAACTTCTTTTTAATGGCTGGCCCTTGCGCCATCGAAGGCGAAGACATTGCCTTGCGCATTGCGGAACAAATCGTAACCATAACCGATAAACTGAATATTCCCTATATTTTTAAAGGATCATACCGCAAAGCGAACCGAAGCAAAGGCAGTTCCTTTACCGGTATTGGTGATGAAAAAGCCTTGAAAATTCTGGAAAAAGTGGGCAAGACCTTTGATGTACCTACCGTAACCGATATCCACGAAAGCGGGGAGGCTGCCATGGCCGCCGCCTATGTTGATGTATTGCAGATTCCTGCTTTTTTGTGCAGACAAACCGATTTGCTGATTGCGGCTGCGCAGACAGGCAAAGTGGTTAACGTAAAAAAAGGCCAATTTCTTTCGGCGGGTTCGATGAAATTTGCCGTAGAGAAAATCAACGATTCGGGAAATAACCGAGTGATTTTAACCGATCGTGGCAACACTTTTGGCTATCAGGATTTGATTGTTGATTACCGTGGCTTGCCAGAAATGCAAGGTTTTGGCGTACCTGTAGTGATGGATTGTACGCACTCCTTGCAGCAACCTAACCAGAGCAGCGGCGTAACTGGTGGCAAGCCCGAACTGATTACTACCATTGCCAAAGCAGCTATTGCCGTAGGTGCCGATGGTTTGTTCATCGAAACGCATCCCGATCCGGCCAATGCCAAATCTGACGGCGCCAATATGCTTAATTTGGCCCTATTGGAGGATTTATTGGTGAAATTGGTCAGAATTAGGCAAGCTGTTATTTAAGTGACGAATGGCAGAAATTGGCTTTGGCCAATTATGCTGTCGATAAAGAGATTTTGCTTAATTATTTGCCTCCCTTTACCGAACTGGATGATTGGGGAGGCAAATAATTTGTGAGCTTGGTCGAGAGTTTTTCAACCCCTGTTGTTAAAGGGCAGTAGGTTAACTAGTTAGCAATAATAGCCACAGTTTAACAGATTTTGTTGAATAGATTCTTTCTATAATCGGAATGGCAAGCGTATTGGCATGGCATTGACGCATGAACCAATCTAAAATTGTAATTCCAAAATCGTCAATCACTAAATCCTATGGTAATCGCCACGCCAGTTTTTAATGGCTTTTTTAATATCGGTAGGCGATAGCTGTTCGGCCAATGCCTGATCAACCAAAGCTGGAAATTCTTCGTCGCTGGCAAAGCGCAAGGCCAAAATTTGTCCCATTCGCAAGGTAGCAGGCAACATTTTTCCCGTAAGGATGTAATAGCGCAAGCGTTCATCGGCCCTTGCCGCGCGGTCTTGCACACGGAGCGAAAAGAAACGGGCAAAAAGTCCGATTATACCAATGAGCATAAAAGCCAATACGATTAGGCCATGGGTGAGGTCTGGTGTTTTTACAAAGGCGTAAACGGCAAATCCCAATCCGGTAAGGATTAACGGAACCGTAAAGAAATGGTAAGGCGGACTAAACCTTTTGTGGTTGTTGAAGTTTTGTGACATGGCTAGCTTTTGGTTATTCTGAATTCTGTTCTTCGGTTTTGTTGACGGCCTTCTTCGGTGCTGTTGTCAAAGCGAGGCTTGGTTTCGCCGTAGCCTTTAAAAGTGAGGCGTTTGGCAGCAATTCCGTTTTTAACCAGGAAATCGTAAACGGCTTTTGCACGGTTTTCCGACAGTTTCTCGTTCATTTTGGCATCACCCACATTATCGGTATGGCCTTGTATTTCTATTGCCACGTTTTCGTTGTTTTTGAGCAGTTCGGTTAAAAGGTTCAGCTCGACCATTGAAGCGGGCAGGAGTTCATACTTGTTGGTGTCGAAAAAGATATTGTGCATGGTTACTTCTCCGCCCACCTTGATTTTGTCCATCAGGATTTCTACTTCGTACGGTTTGTTGGTATTGGCCGGCTTGAGTTCGAAATGTTGCGAGTAGAACAGATAGCCGTTTGCCTCTACATTAAAAGAATAGTCGCTTCCGATAGGCATAACCGCCAAAAAGTCGCCTGTTTCGCTGGAGGTAAAATCGTTGAACATCGCATTGTTGGTCTTCAAATCGATTACCATGACATTAGCTTCGAGCAATTGTTTGGTTTCCTTGTCTTTTACAATCCCCTTTACATAGGTAACCGGCAAAGGCTTGTACTTTTCGGGCATTTTAAAATGGTAGATGTCCAAATCGCCGAAGCCTCCATTAGCGATGTTCGACGAGAAAAGGCCTTCGGTGCCATCGGCGGTAACGATAAGCCCAATTTCTTCGTTAAAGGTATTGATGGGATAGCCCAGATTGATAGGTTTAGCGAATTCGCCTTGCTTGTTCATCCGGCTGTAAAAGATGTCTTTGTTGCCCAAACCCGGCCAGCCATCGGAAGAAAAGTAGAGCGTTTTGCCATCGGCGTGCATAAATGGCGTATTCTCGTCGTAAGGGGTATTGATGTTGGGACCTAAATTAACCGGTTCGGTCCATTGGCCCTCGTCGGTAAGCGTACTTTTCCAAATATCGTAACCACCCAAGCCACCAGGCCTGTTGCTTACAAAATAAAGCGTGCTTCCGTCTGGACTGATAGAAGGTTGTGATTCCCAATACTCCGAATTGATGACTTTGCCCAAATTAATGGCCTTTCCCCAATCGTTGCCTTCTTTTCTCGATACGTAGATATCGCATCGGCCCATGCCATCGGGGCGATTGCAACCTGTAAAAAACAGGTATTTGCCATCGGGAGAGATGGATTGTGCCCCCTCGTTATAGTTTGGTGTATTGATGTTATTGCTTAAGGGCTGTGCCTTTTGCCATTCGTTGTTTTTTTTGGTCGAGACATAGAAATCTTCGTTGCCATCAACCACGCGGGTAAATATAATGGTCTGTCCATCGGCGGTTAATGCCGGAAAGTAATCGCGGTTGGCGCTGTTGATGTAAAAGCCCATGTTGATGGGTTCGTACTTTTCAGGATTTTTGATGGCTACAACGGCAAAATCGCAATCAGCAATGTATTTGGTTGCTTTTTTAACCAGATCCTGGTCATCGCCGGTATATTGTTGCCTATAGCTTTCAAAGTGTTTTTTGGCGTTGGCATAATCTCCGGTCAGGAGCTCGCTTTCGCCCAGCACATAATAAATCCTCGCTTCAACAGTAGGTGCCGAAGCTACCGCTTTGGTGTAGTTTTCCTTCGCTTTTTCGTGGTTTTTCATCCTGCGGTACACATCGCCCAACTGGATGTAGGCCAGCTGAAATTTGGGATCGGCCTTTACGGCTTCTTCCAAATATTTGATGCCCTCGTCGTAGATGTTTTGCCTGAGGTATTGCTGTGCATCGTCAAAACTATTTTGGGCTTTTTTTACGGCAGAATTTTGGGCTTTTGCGCCCAAAGCCATCAAACAGCATAAAAACAAGATCAGGTATTTATTCATTAGCCCATCGCCACTTGGTAATAGACTAATGTAAATAAAATCTGGAATTAAATTAAGGAATGTTGAGGAATTTGTGCGTTTGCAAGGAGATTTCCCACTTCGGATTGGCCATCACATAGTCTACAATCAGCGGGGTCATTTCCTTGGCTTTCGACCATTCGGGCTGCAGATACAGCTTGCAGCTTGGCGAAACGGTAGCCGCGTATTTTTCGGCCCAGTCAAAATCGCTTTTGTTGAATACGATTACTTTAAGCTCGTTGGCAAAAGGAGTGATGTCTGGTCGCGGTGCCTTGAATTTTTTAGGCGAAAGGCAAATCCAGTCCCACGAACCCGAAAGCGGATAGGCACCAGAAGTTTCAATAAAAGTCAATATGCCTTGTTCCTGCAGTTTTTTGGTCAGGTAATCCAAATTATAGATCAAGGGTTCGCCACCGGTTACCACCACGGCTTTTCCGGGATAGGTTACGGCTTTGGCAGCAATATCGTCAGCAGAAGTGAGAGCATGCAGTTCGGCATCCCAGCTTTCTTTGACGTCGCACCAATGGCAGCCCACATCGCAACCGCCCAAACGGATAAAATAAGCCGCTTTTCCCGTATTAAATCCCTCGCCCTGTATGGTATAGAATTCTTCCATTAGTGGAAGCAATGTGCCGTCTTCTGGTATTTGATGTGCCATAAATTTCGGCAAATTTACTAAAATTATGCGCGTTATGCGAATATGTGTATCTTGCTAAAGCAATAATTTAACCCGCTATGAAAACCAAGCTTCTCCTTGTCCTGTCTGTATTGTGCCTATTTCTGAGCTCTTGCTTTGATGTAGAGGAAACCTATAACCTCAATGCCGATGGTTCTTATGCGGCGAACTACAACCTCAACATGGGCCAGTTGCTAAATATGGTGAACAGCATGACGCCAGATTCGGTAAAACAGACAAAAGAATATACCACTGTAAAAGATACCTTGGTTAATTTGGGGTCGATGCCTGATAGCATCAAAAAGAAATTCAGTGCCGAAGAATTGGCCATGATGAAACAAAGCGATGTACGCATGCAGATGAACATGGCCCAGGGTATTTTTAACATCGGTTTTTCTAACAAAGGCAAATCGGCCAAAGAACTGAGCTATTTCCTGCGCAACTTTGGTAATGCTCTCGAAAAAGGCAAAGTGGGCGATATGATGAAACCCAAAGGCGTTCCTGACGAAGCCGGCGGAGAACCCGAGGTGCCATTTAAGAACAAGGAGTATGATTATGTGGTTACGCCAACTGTTTTCGAGCGAAAGGTAAAACTAGATGTGTTTGCCAGTGTTAAGGAAAAAGACAGGCAGACATTTGATATGCTGAAAGGCATGAACATGAAAATGATAAGCACAGTTGTAGTCAATTTGCCTCGGCCGGCCAAAAGCGTTGGCAATCCGAATGCAGTGCTATCGGCCGATAAAAAGCAGTTTACCTTAAAATTGGATATGCTCGAAGCTTTAGACAAACCTGAATTGCTGAATTTTAAAATCGAATATTAAGATGGAATGGTTCAAGGTTGATATTGAACTGCCCGAGGATGATTTTGTAGAGCAGATTAAAGTAAATGGCAAAAAGCTTTGCCTGATCAAATACGAACAGAAAATCTACGTCATCCAGAATACCTGTCCGCATGCCGGTGGAATTTTAAGTGGTGGCTGGTGCAAGGAAGGAAACATTGTTTGTCCCATTCACCGCTACGAGTATAGCTTAACCACCGGAAGGGGCGCACCTGGTCAAGGCGATTATATTGATATCTATCCTACAGAACAGCGGGAAGACGGCTTGTATGTTGGCCTGAAAGAAAGCTGGTGGAAGAGGATTTTCTAATAGTCGATAGTCCATAGTGAATAGTCCATGGTTTGGAAGGATGATTCGGGTTGATCAAGAAATCCTGCTAAAATTGGTAATCAGAATGATGGAGCTTGTTGGTGAAGAACACCAACAATTGGCTTTATTGATGATTTAATAAGTAGAATCTGCTCAAGTTGGTGTTATTCACCAACTGGTTTTTAGCTTTTTGAGGCTTAGATACTTGGTTTGTTGGTGAAGAATACCAATAAATGCTTCCCTGCTGGTGGAAGAGGATTTTTTAATAGTTGATAGTCCATAGTGAATAGTCCATGGTTTGGAAGGATAATTCAGATTGATGAAGAAATCCTGCTAAAATTGGTAATCAGAATGATGGAGCTTGTTGGTGAAGAACACCAACAATTGGCTTTATTGATGATTTGTAAGTAGAATTTGCTAAAATCAGTGTTCTTCACCAACTGGTTTTTAGCTTTTTAAGGCTCAAATAATTGGTTTCTTGATGAAGAAACATCAACACCAATGAGTGCCTTGTTAAATAAACAATCGACCATCGACCATGGTCCATAAACTATTAGCTGTATATCTCTTTTTTCGCAGAAGCTAAGGTATTCTTAAGTAAACCTACAATCGTCATTAAGCCTACGCCACCCGGTACCGGAGTAATCCACGAGGCTTTAGGCGCTACATTTTCGAAATCCACATCGCCGTAAAGTTTGTAGCCAGATTTGGTGGTATCAGAAGTTTCGCGGTTAATGCCCACGTCGATGATAATCGCACCCGGTTTAACCATATCGGCTGTTACAAAGTTCTTGCGGCCAATGGCGGCTACAATAATATCGCCCTGCAATATCATTTCTTTCAGGTTTTGGCTCTTGCTGTGGGTAAGGGTTACGGTGCAGTTGCCCGGATTGGCATTGCGGGCCATCAAAATACTCATCGGACTGCCCACAATATTGCTTCGGCCAACTACCACACAGTGCTTGCCGGTGGTATCAATGTTGTAGGCTTGCAGCATCAATAAAATGCCATAAGGCGTAGCCGGAATAAAACACGGCAAATTGCGCATCATTCTGCCCAAATTGATAGGGTGGAAGCCATCTACATCTTTGCGATGGTCGATAGCCGCGGTTACTTTTTCCGGATCGATATGCTTAGGCAGAGGCAGTTGTACAATTAGGCCGTCTACACCAGCATCTTGGTTTATTTCCTGGATTTTCTGCAACAGCTCGGCTTCGGTAACGGTATCTTCATACCTCACCAACGACGATTGAAAACCTACCTTTTCGCAGTTCTTCATTTTGCTGGCTACATAGGTTTCGCTGCCACCATCGTGGCCAACCAATATGGCTACCAAATGGGGCTTACGTCCGCTTTGTACTAAAAATGAAGCCGCTTCTTCAGCTATTTCGGCCTTGATTTTTTCTGAGGCAAATTTTCCGTCGAGTAGTTGCATGGAGTAATGAGTATAGGTTAACGCGTATTGAGATCAGGTTCCGTAAAGCAAACGCCATACGCAAATCGCCATACGCAATACTAGTTTAATCTAATTTTAACACCGCCATAAACGCCGTTTGCGGGATTTCTACGTTGCCCACTTGGCGCATGCGTTTTTTACCTTTTTTCTGTTTTTCCAAGAGCTTGCGTTTACGCGAGATATCGCCACCATAACATTTGGCCGTTACATCCTTGCGGAGTGCGCTCAATGTTTCGCGGGCAATAACCTTGGCCCCAATTGACGCTTGGATCTTGATTTCGAACTGTTGGCGAGGGATCAGCTCCTTTAGTTTTTCACATATCTTTTTGCCAAAATCGTAAGCATTGCTCCGGTGGATCAATGAAGACAAGGCATCAACAGGTTCGTCGTTCAATAGCATGTCCAATCTTACCAGATCAGATTTGCGGTAGCCCACCTGATGGTAATCGAAAGAAGCATAGCCTTTAGAAATGGTTTTCAGCTTGTCGTAAAAATCGAATACGATTTCGCCCATTGGCATTTCGAAAACCAGTTCTACGCGGTCTGAGGTGAGGTAGGACTGGTTGACGATAATTCCTCTTTTTTGTATACAAAGCGACATCACCGGCCCCACAAATTCGGCCTTGGTAATGATGTTGGCCTTGATGAAAGGTTCTTCTACCGAATCGAGCTTGCTCGGATCTGGCAAATCGGATGGGTTATTGACTACAATTTCGGCGCCTTTGGTGGTGTACGCAATGTACGATACGTTGGGAACCGTGGTAATCACCGTCATGTCGAACTCGCGTTCTAAGCGCTCTTGGATAATTTCCATGTGCAACATGCCCAAGAAACCGCAACGGAAGCCGAAGCCCAAGGCTGCCGAGCTTTCTGCTTCGAAAACGATAGAAGCATCGTTTAGCTGCAGCTTGTGCATGGCCTCTCTCAGTTCTTCGAAATCTTCGGTATCAACTGGATAGATGCCCGCAAATACCATCGGTTTTACCTCTTCAAAACCTTGGATAGCTTCTGCAGAGCCATTTTCTACGGTTGTAATGGTATCGCCAACTTTGACTTCGCGCGCTTCTTTAATACCCGAAATGATATAGCCTACGTCGCCGGTTTTTACGCTGTTGCGTGGTGCCATGTCCAGTTTCAAAATACCCACTTCGTCGGCAATGTATTGTTTGCCGGTGTTGATGAACTTTACCTTGTCGCCTTTTTTGATTTCGCCGTTTACCACTTTGTAGTAAGCAATAATGCCCCTAAACGAGTTAAATACGCTGTCGAAGATCAAGGCCTGTAAAGGACCGTTTGCATCGCCCACAGGCGCAGGTACGCGCTCAACAATGGCTTGTAGGATATCTGGAATGCCCATTCCGGTTTTACCCGAAGCTGGGATGATTTCTTCGCGTTTGCAACCGATCAGGTCAATGATTTGATCCTTAACTTCTTCTGGCATAGCGCCCGGAAGATCCATTTTGTTCAAAATCGGGATAATTTCCAGGTCGTGTTCCAAAGCCAGATAAAGGTTGGAAATGGTTTGGGCCTGGATGCCCTGAGAAGCGTCTACAATGAGCAAAGCGCCTTCGCAGGCAGCAATAGAGCGCGAAACTTCATACGAAAAGTCAACGTGGCCAGGTGTATCAATCAGGTTGAATATGTACTCTTCGCCATTCACTTTATAGTTCATTTGGATGGCGTGGCTTTTGATGGTAATGCCACGTTCGCGCTCCAAATCCATATTGTCTAACAGCTGCGCTTGTGCCTCGCGTTGGCTAATGGTATTGGTGTATTCTAATAAACGGTCGGCTAAAGTGCTCTTTCCGTGGTCAATATGTGCAATTATGCAGAAATTACGTATGTGCTTCATTTTGTGCAAAGATAGTTTTAAAAAGCGGAAAGACCAAAGGCAGAAAGCGTAAAGGTAGAAGGTAAGGAGCCAGATGGAAAATGGGACAAGCCACTAGAGGTAAAAGACTAAAGCTGAAAGACTAAAGTGGAAAGACCAAAGGTTAAAAAGAATGGCAGAAAGCGCAGGTGACGGAGTTAATAATTGTTTCAAATGCAACTATTGTTTGATACTTTCGTCTTTACTTAAAAGATGCTGATGAGAAATGCCCTGATCCTTGTATGTATGTTGTTGGCTACCCGTTTAGTGGCACAAGATTGTAATTGTACCCTTAATTTTAACTATACCGTAGAAAAGGTAAGCAAAAACTATGCGGGTTATAACGATAAGGTCAATTCGTCGAACCTAAAGGAATTTAACAGCTTTACACAGCAATTAGCCGAAAAGGCAAAAACGACCAATAATGTCGATACTTGTTATGTACTATTGCGCAAATGGACTAATTATTTCAAGGATCAGCATTTGAGGGTACAGTTGGATTGGCGCTACCGCGAAAAATATCCAGAGAAACTAGGGCAGTTAAACAAGCACTTTGCCAAGTTTAAAGTGTTGCCTCCGCCTGCCACAGATACGCTGGTAAACCAAACCAGCATAAGGCAGTTAAGCAGCCAAACTTTGCTCATCAGCTTGCCTTCTTTTGATTATGCCGAAAAAAAGAAGGTTGATAGCCTGATAAAGAAATATGAAGCCGAACTGCAGACAAGCCCCAATTGGATCATCGATATTAGGGGGAATATGGGCGGGAGCGATTTTACCTACAGTCCGTTTTTGCCTTATCTCTACACCAATCCCATGGCTACATTGGCCTCGGAGTATTGGGCTACAGCAGATAATATCGCTATTTACGAACAAGAACTGAACAATAAAAACCTCAATAAAGACGCCGCTGGCTACATTGCCAATATCGTTTCGTTAATGAAGAAGAACATTGGCAAATTTGTAAACCCTGCCGGTAGCGATACGGCATTGATTACGTTAAACAAGGTTTACGATTATCCCAAAAAAGTAGCCTTACTCATTGACCGTAACTCGGCAAGTTCGTCCGAATCTTTTTTATTGCTGGCTAAACAAAGCAAAAAGGTAACTGTTTATGGCGAAAACTCTTATGGCATGCTAGATTATGCCAACTATCAGTATTTTGATATCCCCTGCGATGCCTACAATTTGACTATACCGATATCGCGTTCCAAACGCCTGCCTAAAAACCCGATAGATAACATCGGCATCGCCCCTGATGTAAGGATTGACAATGCCGAAAAAAACAAAATCAAGATGATACAAAGTCGATTGGAAAGCGCAAATAAATAATTAAAGGTTAAAGAAAGGCAGGAAGGTAGAGGGTATAAGGGTGGAGGCCGAAAAAGATGCCGTTTTAACCGGGTTTAAGGGGAAAGGTTGAGATTTCTATTCTGGCAGGATTGCAAATCCTGAGTTATTGGGGTCGGGAATTAAATTCCCAACCAGCCAAATTATTTAATTCGATTTCCGACCAATATTGAACTTGCTGGTGTTCTTCACCAACAAGTTTTAGCTTTAATTGCCTGTTAGTCGTTGGTGAAGAACACCAACGACAGCCCGTGATGAAGAGCATCAACGATAGCATATGAGTTATTGGGGTCGGGAATTGAATTCCCAACCAGCCAAATCATTTAATTCGATTTTCGACCGCTATTGCGCTTGTTGGTGTTCTTCGCCAACAAGTTTTAGCTTTAATTGCCTTTTAGTCGTTGATGAAGAACACCAACGACAGCCCGTGATGAAAGGACATCGACGACAGCCTATCACAGCTATTGTTTTATCGTGATTTCATCAAAAAAGGATTTTTCGCTTCAATCCGGTTTAAATAACAAAGGCTTGTGCTACTATGTATTGTTGCAAAATTTCTAAAAGGTTTTACGAGGAAGTGCTCTTATCAAAATAGACAATTAAATCAAAATTTGCACCGATAGAGAGTTTCTTGTTCACTGGGGTACTTGTTGCCCCAATCATTCTCATATCTTGGGCTTGGTTAAAAAACGTGTTTAGAATTGGGTTTTTGATTGATGAATTTATATCTATAATGAAGTTTTTATACTTACACTGCTTAAAATAATACTCATAAGCTTTATCAGAAGTAACTTCTGGATAATAAAGTGGGCTAAAATCTCCGATTGGTTTATTCTTGGCAATATATTTTCTAACTAAAACTTCGCCATAATTAAAGTCGGTGGCAATTACAAAATACTTTGATTTGTACTTTTCAAAAAGAAAAGTGCCCATAGATGGCTCATTGTACAAGGCTGTTTTAGCTACATGGCCATTATGTGCCCAAACTATCAATTTGTTATTGCTGGTTTTTTCTTTAATCCAAGTTGCATTTTTAGACATGTACTCATCTCTTAATCCAATTTTTTTCTCATGAAAATAATCGACATTTTGAGCAAGTAAGTTTACATAATGCTGTTGCATGGCACTTGCATTTACTTTTCGCAGGTTTTCAATGGTTTTCTTTATAAGATTGATATCATCTTTCTTTAGGTCGGTATAACTTGTAGCCTTAAATTTTTCGAGCGTTTTTTTGTCGTTTATGTCCAGGTCTGTAAATTGTTCCAGAATCTTAGCACTGATATTGTTAAAGCCTCTAGCTTCTAAACCATAAACATGTACTTTGTTTTCATCAGATTGAGATAGGTTATATTTCTTTAGCCACTCAATCATTTTAACATTATTTAAATGTAGGGGTGTTCCTGATAAATTGCCCAATACAGCAATTTTGCCGTTAATGTAATCATCAATCTTTTCTAGCGCTATAAAATCACTTTCAAAAGCTATTGCCTTATACGCTAGGCTGATCACTAAAAATCGAACTAATCTATCTTTATAATCGAATACTTCGCGAGTTCCATGCGTAACTTCTCCTAGTGCAATTACTTCTTTTTCTTTTAAAGGTTCTTTCAGAAATAGAAGATCCTCGAAACTACTATCAGCATTTAAAGTTTTTATAGGGTTAACAAGCTCATTTAAACTGCTGATAATTTTTTCGCTTTTTTCTTGCGCTGAAGAATTTAGGCTAATGAAAAATAAAACGCAAATTAGAACTGAAATGCTGATTTTATTTAAGGGCATAACGTTAATTTTTGACCTAAAATAAGCCATTTAGCTTTGAGTATGATTTATTTAACCATATTTAACATTGCACTTGCCGTGGTGTTCTTCGCCAACGAGTTTTAGCTTTAATTGCCTGTTAATCGTTGGTGAAGAACACCAACGATAGCCCGTGATGAAGAGCATCAACGACAGCATATGGGTTATTGGGGTCGGGAATTGAATTCCCAACCAGCCAAATCATTTAATTCGATTTCCGACCACTATTGCACTTGTTGGTGTTCTTCACCAACAAGTTTTAGCTTTAATTGCCTGTTAATCGTTGGTGAAGAACACCAGCGATAGCCCGTGATGAAAGGATATCGATGACAGCCTATCACAGCTATTATTTTACCGTGATTTCATCAAAAAACGTATGGGCTAGACCTCCAGCACCTTCGTGCCAGCTAGGCAATGTACCATAATTTTTGGCCACAATTTTAATATACCTGCAATCGCTGTTTACCTTGGTGCCAATTTCCTTGATTTGAATGTTGTAGTCTTTGGCCTCGGCAGGCGCTTTTACCGTACCTATCGATTTAAAGTTCATGTCGTCGCCGGCAATCAAGAATTCGGTTGTTGGTGGAAAAATGATCCAAGCCTGTGTATCCTGCAAAGCGCCCACGCTTACCGAATTGACGTGTTGGCTTTTGCCCAGGTCTAAAACCACTTCAAAATCCTTACCCCAAACACCCTGCCAGCGGTTGCCGATGCGCCAGTTGATGGCTCCTCTCACGCCATCGATCAAGGCATCGTTGCCACCACCGGTAAAGCTCTTGTTGATTTCGCTGTTTACCTTGATGCTGTAATTGTTGTTAATTCTTTTGTAAACGGCTACGCTTACATAGCTGGTTTGATAGCCTTTTTGATAGGCAATGGCCTTGATGGTGATATCATCGCTGATTTCGAAAGGTGTCGTATATTTTTTCGAGCTCGGATTTGGTTGTGTTCCGTCTGTGGTGTAGTAAATGCTTGCGCTAGCCAAGGCATCGCTTAGCGTGACGGTAGCCTTGTTTTTAAACGTTTCCTGCGGACCTTCGATAATCGGGTTGGGAACAATCAGTGTACCGCCGATTTTCATGACCGGCTTTTTAAGGCTGTTCAGGTAGTTCATGTCTGGCTGTGCGCTCATGTTAAAGTTAACTATCGCACCGTTGGCTAAATCGGCAAAATCAAGGTAAAGTTGGTTATGCGTTTTGCCATTGATCGAAATTCCTTTAATGTAGTAGTTTTCTTCGGTACGGTTTGGGGCATCAATCACTATTTTTTTGCCGTTTTCGAGGCTGATACTCATTTTTTTGAACCAGGGCGTGCCGATAATGTACATATTGTTGCCCGGCGAAACAGGGTAGAAGCCCATGGCACTCATCACCAGCCAGGCGCTCATTTGGCCACAATCTTCATTGCCCGAAAGGCCATCGGGTTGATCGTGGTACTGCTCGTTCATGATTTTGTTCACATAGTACTGCGTTTTTTCAGGATGCGAAGTAAAGTTGAACAAATAGGCCATGTGGTGGCTCGGCTCGTTACCATGAGCGTATTGGCCAATCAATCCGGTAATATCGCTTTGGTCCCTGCCGGTGAGGCCTTGTTTGGTGGTAAAAAGTTCATCGAGTTTTGCCTGGTAGGCTTTTTCGCCACCCATCATTTGCATGTGTCCGTTTACATCCTGTTGGGTGCTAAAGCTGTAATGCCACGAATTGCCCTCGGTATAGTTGTTGTTAACTTCGGTGGGGTTAAATGGCTTCCACCAGCCACCATTATTGCGCGCCCTGATGTGGCCTGTTGAAGGATCGTAAACGTTTTTCCAGTTTTGTGCCCTGGCCATATAGGTCTGGTAATCGGCTGTTGCGCCAATCATTTTGGCAAATTGGGCAATGCACCAGTCATCGTAAGCGTATTCAACAGTTTTCGAAGCGCTTTCATGTTCCACATCGGCCAAAACAGCACCGTTTTTGGCATAAACGTCAATACCAAACTGCTTCCGGTTTACGGCATGTTTCATGGCCTGTAGTGCCAATTTGGTATCGAAGCCACGAATGCCTTTGGCGTAGGCATCGGTAATAACCGGAATGGCGTGGTTACCAATCATGCAGTAAGTTTCATAGTTTGCCAATGGCCAAACAGGCAACAAACCGCCCTGTTGGTGCATGGCCAAAAAGGTTTTGATGAAATCTAAGGTGCGTTTGCGATCGATTAAAGTCAGCAACGGATTTTCGGTACGGTAGGTGTCCCACAAAGAAAAAACGGTATAGTACTCGAATCCATTGGCCGTGTGTATTTTGTTGTCTAAACCACGGTAACGGTTGTCGACATCCATATAGAGGTTTGGATTAAGCAAACTGTGGTAAAGTGCCGTATAAAAAGTAGTTAAGTTTTTCGTATTGTTGCTTTCTACCTCGATTTTAGCCAGTTCCTTGTTCCAGTCTTGTTGTGCTTTTTGCAGGGTTTTGTCAAAGTTGAATCCGTCGATAGCGGTGTTGAGGTTTTTGAGTGCACCTGTTTCGTCAACTGCCGAAATGGCGATATTGGCCAGTACTGCTTCTTGATTGCTGGTTTCGAACTGGATGTATAATTTGATGTTGGTGCCTCTTGCTTTCTTTAAATTAGGCTGCAGCTCGTCGTTAACAGCAATGCCATACGCTTTAAAAGGCTTGTTATAACGTACATGGAAATACAGTTCCTGGGCCTTTGCCCATGCGCTCGACTTGCGGTAGCCCCTGATTTCCCTGTCGTTAACGATTTCTACCCAGCTATCCAGTACTTTATCGCGGTGTTTTAAATCGATGATAATATTCGATTCGCTGGATTTTGGATAAGTGAATTTGTATAATCCGGTTCTGCGGGTTGCAGTTACTTCGGCCTTAACCTGGTATTTGTCTAAAAAAGTAGTGTAATAACCCGGACTGGCTTTCTCGTTTTGCTTTTGAAAAGGAGAGGCGTATTCGGTGTTAAGGAATTGGGGCTTGCCGACAGTTGGCATGAGCAGAAAATCGCAATAATCTTCTACGCCGGTACCGCTCAAGTGGGTTTGCGAGAAGCCATAAACCACCGAATCGCTATAATGATAACCTGAACAGCCATCCCATCCTTCCAAACGGGTATCAGGGCCAGGTTGGATCATGCCAAATGGCAGAGCAGGACCAGGATAGGTATGCCCATGGCCACCGGTGCCAATAAAGGGATTTACATATTGGTTGTAGTTCTTTTTGCTTTGGGCAAAGGTTGCGGTGCCGATAAGGATAAAGGCAAAGCATAGCTTCGAGAATTTCATCAATTTATTTTTCAGGTTTGGGTTCGGTTTTTTTCATGCGAGAGAAAGGGTAGCCATTGCATCCCTTTTTGGGGTTCTGCCTGTCTACGTATGCAGTTTGTTCGGCTTGCTGATTGGTTTCTGCATCATAAACCGTTAGGCAAAAGCCCCAATGCCAAGGTTCCATACCGTTAAAGGTCATATAATCGATGCGGGTATACTTGTTGCCGTCGGTTTTGTTCTTTGCATCGTTTCGGGCTACCAAATATTGTTTTTCGGGGTTCCATTTGATGATGTGATACTTGATGTTGGGATGTTGCACCCATAAAGTGTCGCTAATGGTATAGCTGATGCCATAATCGTCGGCAAAAGTGCCTAGGGCAAAAGCTGGAGCCTTGATTTCCTTGTTTTGACCCAAAGCCAGTAACGGATATAAGAGGATAAACGTAAAGATATATTTCATCTGATTTTACATCGGTTTAATTTGAATTATGGAACAATAAGGGCAGTGCGGAATGGAAAAAGGCTCATGAGCTTGATTTTAAGGCCTCAACAAGCGCTTTCACTTTGTCTGGGGCGCTTTGCTCATACTGGTATTCGTCGTCAATACTGCCCATTTTTGTAGCTTCGTTGCGATATTGCATTTTACTGCCCACTTTTGCCCTTGCCGAAGAATGGAAGTTTTGCGCGCCTGTTTCTTTGCGCAGCTGTACAATGTTTTCGGCATTTACACCAGCACCGGGCATAATTTCAATCCTGCCATCGGCTTGTTTAACCAATTGCGCAATTCGTTGGGCGCCTTGTTGTGCGCTTGGACTACCGCCAGAGGTAAGCACGCGTACAATGCCTAGTTCGATCAGGTCTTCAAGCGCTCGACTTAAATCGTTGCTCATGTCGAAAGCGCGATGAAAGGCCACCGGCATAGGGGAGGCTAGCGCAATCAGTTCGGCGCAGCGTTTTTTATCGATGGCACCGTTTGCTGTTAAAATGCCCATCACTACACCATCGCAATGTAATTCCTTACACAGTTGGATATCCGCTTTCATCAGTTCGAACTCGTCGTCGCTGTACAGAAAATCTCCGCCACGCGGCCTGATGATTGGCCAGATTTCGATGTTTGGGAGCGATTTGGAAAACTTGATCTGCGCATAGCTTGGCGTGGTGCCACCCTCGGCCATGTTTTCGCACAATTCTACCCGATTGGCGCCACCAATGGCGGCCGCTTTTGCCGAGGCGAACGAATTGGCACAGATTTCTAGCTTGGGTAAATTGTTATTCGTCATCACTTACCGGGTTTAACACTCTCCAGCCGTTTGCCGTGTTGGCCACGTTTATTTTTTGGACGGATTTGCCACCATCGGCATACCAGCACACTTCGGTAATGATCCAATGCTGTTCGGTAACTTTTTCTCTGGCCGGAAAAGCGCAGGTTATGCCGTTAAAATTCGGAAAACCGTATTCGTTCATGCTGTTGATAAAGGAGGCTTCCAATACATCGGCTAACCCCTTGGTGGTTTCTTCGTCGGGCTCGATGCTCATTTTGGCCATCATCACTCTTGCCTCGGCCGTAAAATCCTTACAGGCTAATACGGCCTCCAAATCTTCTTTTTTATAGGCTTCTTCAATCGCTAAAATAGCACCTTCTGGCGTGTCGAAGCCCGGCTTAAAGTAATCAACGCCCTCGTCTATGTACAAGCCAATGCTTTGGTCGAAGTTTGGTTTCTCGCTATCCGGTATATTGTTTCTGATGGCCCTAATGGTATAACCGCCAATCAAACGGCCATGTTCAACAATCATCCAATCTGATATATGCTCACGATCTACACCGATTTTCTGGTCCATTTTTACGGTTTTTACATCAACAGGCTCGTTGCCAACGGTGCCGAAAAGATTGCCGTCTTCATCAAAGTGCGGCTCGGTAAGCCAAATGTGTTCTAAGTTGTCGCCGTCTATGATTTTTACCTTCACCGAAAAATAAGATTGATAGGATTGCGGATTTTGGAGGCTCGCGGCAAAGTACCAAAGCGTAAGCTTGGCTTTTTCTATGGCCCAATTCATGCCTTCGTCTTCATTGGCTACGCGTACCATATCTGGTTCGCCCTGACGTTCTACCACGTTCTTTTTTCCGAAAATTTTGGAGAATAAACCCATTTGTAGGTGTTTAATAGTTAGTAATAGCTTTTTCCCTTGATTACCAGGTCTTGTTTCTTGGCATCGCAAACGGCATACGTAAAGCCTTTTTGAATGGCATAAGCGCCATATTCGCCCTTTTTGTTCATGGCTAAGAAGCCCACTTGAATATTTTTGGCGGTTTCTGGTTTCTTTTTAATGATGCGCATAACGGCTTCTTTGCAGGCATCTTCTGGCGAATAACCTTGTCGCATCAACTCAACCACCAAAAACGAACCCACGTTTCTGACCACTTCTTCGCCAACGCCGGTTGAAGTAGCGCCGCCGATTTCGTTGTCAATGTAGAGGCCGGCACCAATAATCGGACTATCGCCCACACGTCCATGAAGCTTGTAGGCCATGCCACTGGTGGTACAGGCACCAGAAAGGTTGCCCTTGGCATCGAGCGCAATCATGCCGATGGTATCGTGGTTGTATTGATTGCCCGGCAGTTTTTGTGGCGAAGCTTTATCGTAAAGTTTGTTTTCGATGTTCATTACCGGCTCGTATTTGGCCTGTTTTAACCACTCTTTCCAAGCTTTTTCGCTAGCGGGCGTTAAGAGGTTTTCTTTTTTAAATCCTTGTTCCAAGGCAAATTGCAGGGCACCGTCGCCAGCCAGCATCACGTGCGGGGTTTTTTCCATCACCTTGCGGGCTACTGAAATAGGGTGCACAATATATTCAAGGGCCAGTACTGCACCGCAGTTGCCGGCTTCGTCCATGATGCAGGCATCCAAAGTTACCTTGCCGTCGCGGTCTGGCAATCCGCCATAACCAACTGATTGATTGCTTTCGTCGGCTTCCGGAACCCAAACTCCCTGTTCAACCGCATCCAAAGCCTTTCCGTTGGCGCTTAATACCTTCCAAGCCGCCGCATTGGCCGCTACGCCAAAGTCCCAGGTGGAAATGACAATGGGCTTGTTGGTTGGGGCAACTGCCGATGGAACAACATTGGCCATGCTTTTTTTGTCGATGGCCAAAAGCGCCGTAGATAGGGCACTGGCTTTGATAAACTTTCTTCGGTTAAACATATTTGGTTAGTCGGTGTTTGGTTAAGGTATAAGGGTAAAATTATCCGAATCTTTCAAGAAAGGGAATTGTCTGCGTATTTTTTCCAGATCGGGATAATTGATGCTGAAGGTGTATAGATCTTCGTCCTCGGGTTTGTAGTAAACGGTATTGCCATAAGGATCGATGCACATCGAGTGGCCGCTGTGGTAAATCTGGTTGCCATCGTGGCCTACGCGGTTTACACCGATTACATAGCTTTGGTTTTCGATGGCGCGTGCGTGGATGAGCGTACGCCAGTGCGAAGACCTCTTGTCGGGCCAACTGGCTACCAGCAGCAGGATATCGTATTCGGCATTTTTGTTGCGCAGCCATACCGGAAAACGAAGGTCGTAGCAAACTGCCAAACGGATTTTCCATCCTTTGAGTTCTACAATTAGCGGTTTTTGGCCAGCCGTATAGTTTTCGTCTTCGTCGCCCATGCCAAAAAGATGGTGTTTGTCATAATATTGGAATTCGCCATTGGGCAACATCCAGATCATTCGGTTGTAGTACTTGCCGTTTTCTTTAATAATGAGGCTTCCGGTAACCACACAGTCGTAGTTTGCCGCGGTTTTGGCGAGCCATTGCATGGTTTTGCCGTCCATTTCTTCGGCCATTTCTTCGGCCTTCATGGTAAAACCCGTACTGAACATTTCTGGAAGCACAATGAGGTCGGTTTTTTCACGCACACCGCCCGATAGGCGCAACGAAATATTCTGAAGGTTCTTGTCAATATTTTCCCAGAAGAGGTAGGCCTGGAAGACCGTCACTTTTAGGTTTGGGATGTTTAAATATTGTGGACTTTCCATTTTTATAATTTTTTTAGGGATGAAAATTATATTTTTATTAGTCTTTCAACGGCTTTTTCCAAGGTGTCTTGTTCTTTGGCAAAGCAAAACCGCAATACCTTGTTGTCGGTTCCTTTGGTGTAAAAGGCAGAAACCGGAACGCTGGCTACGCCAAAATCCTTAATTAGCCTGATGGCCATGTCGGTGTCTTTTTCTTCGCTGATCTCGGCAAAGCTTACACACTGGAAGTAGGCACCCTTACAAGGTAGTAATTTAAATCTAGTCTCATTTAACAGCTTGCGGAAGAAATCTCTTTTTTGCTGAAAAAACTGTGGCAGTTCCGTGTAAACATTTTCGCTTTTGAGGTAGTTGCCAATGGCTACCTGCATCGGGGTATTTACACTGAATACGTTAAACTGATGTACTTTTCTAAACTCGTTCATTAATTTGGCTGGAGCTAAGCAATAGCCTAATTTCCAGCCGGTAGTATGTAGTAATTTTCCAAAAGAGGCCACTACAAAGCTCCTTTCCCTCAACTCGGGGTAAAGGGCTACGCTTTGGTGCTGCTCTCCGTCAAAAACGAGGTGTTCGTACACTTCGTCGCTTAAGATCATGACGTCGGTATTCTTGGTCAGTTTGATGAGCGCTTCGATATCGGCCTTGCTTAAGATACTTCCGGTTGGGTTTTGGGGACTGTTCAGGATAATCATTTTGGTGTTGGCCGTAAACAGTTTTTTAACCATTTCCCAATCTATTTTGTAATCGGGCGCATGCAACTCGAAAGGCTTAACCAAACCTCCAAATAGCTTTACGGTTGGCGAATAGCAATCGTAGGCCGGTTCGAAGATGATAACTTCATCGCCAGGGTTGATAACAGCGGCCAATGCGGTAAAAATGGCTTGGGTGCCACCGGCTGTTATGGTAATCTCGGTATCGGGATCGTAGTTTGCTTGGTAAAAGTTTGCGGTTTTCTCGGCAATCAGCTCCCGCAAGCTCATTAAACCGGGCATTGGGGCGTATTGGTTATGGCCGTTTTTCATGGCATCGGCCACTAATTTGATCAATTTTGGATCAGCTGGGTAGTCTGGAAAACCTTGCGAGAGGTTTATGGCATTGTGTTCTTGGGCCAGTTTAGACATCACCGAAAAAATAGTGGTGCCTACTGTAGGTAGTTTAGAATTTATAAGCATCATGTACAACGAAAATAGCAATAATCTCTTTCAATATAGCCATTAACGTTAAAATGATGGGCAAATTATGGGTTGTTGACCGCGTTTGACTTGATTTGACTGTTGCCAATGAAGAGGCAGCACAGGGCAATTAGCGCAGCCATGGTCATTACGGCGGGCATAGGCCATACCGCATCGGCGGCGAATACGCTGATTAGGGCAGAAGCCAGTGCACCCAAACCCATTTGCAGGGCACCCATTAAAGCCGAAGCACTACCTGCATTTTTACTGAAAGGCGCCAAGGCCAATGCCGAAGCATTTGGATTGATAAAACCAAGGCAGGCCAAAAATAAGGCGATAAACGAAACGGTGGTGTATAAATTAAGCCAGTTGTTCAGCGCAGCCACTAAAAATAAGATGCTGACTATGGCCTGCGCCATCAAAGCCCAGTTGATAATCTGCTTGCTGGTAAACCATCTGAGTATGTAACTGTTTACTTGACTAAAGCCAATAAAAAATACTGATAGCAAGGCGAATATCCATCCATATCCTGTTTCGCTAACTTGGTAGATATCCATGAATACAATGGGCGAGGAAGATACATAGGCAAACAAACCGCTAAAGGTGATGGCACTGACCAAGGCATAGGTATAAAACGAAGGCTCTTTGATAACGACAAGGAAATTACCGATGATGGGCTTGGGTTTTAACGAATAGTTGGGGTCAGGTTTGTAGCTTTCTGGTAGTTTCCAAATGGACAATACAAGCATAACCAGCGCCATAAAACTTAGAAAAACAAATACCGAAGGCCAGCCCATGGTGGTAATGAAATAGCTTCCCGCAGTAGGTGCGAGCATGGGGGAAACCGCAATAACCAGCATGAGTGAGGCAAATACCTTCGGGCTTTCTTTTACGGTAAATAAATCCCGTACCATGGCTACAGAAGCTACTGCTGTGGCGCAGCTGCCCATGGCCTGCACAAAGCGCAAAACAATCAACTGGTCTATCGAAGTTACAAACAAACAACCCAACGAAGAGGTGATGTATAGCACAAGTCCGAAATAAAGCGGTTTTTTCCGTCCAAACTTATCTAAAAGTGGACCGTACAGTAGTTGTCCGGCCGAAATGCCGATGAAAAAACTGGAAAGCGACAGCGACACATTGGCTACATCGGTGTGTAAATCTTTGGCTATGGCCTTAAAGCCCGGTAAGTACATGTCGATAGAAAAAGGACCGAGCGCAGCCAGCAAACCCAAAATGAAAATAAGCAGGAATTTCGATTTAGCCATAGGGTGATTTTAAGAGGAGGCAAAGATGGGCATTAGAAAAAAAAGTGCCGTCTAAATCATGTCAAAATTAGACTTAATTCCTTCATGGTTCAACTAGCGACCACCTTAGACACCTCAGATGGGCTAAGGTCCATTAGCCACAAGGTGCAAAACATATTAAATTTTTCAACTTGAAGCCATAGGATTAATGGTTTCTATAACCACTAAGTTTGATTAGGCATACACAGATATAAGATTTTAATTATCAGCTTTACAGGACAATCTTAATTCCTTCATGTTTCAATTTCTGGACCACCTGAGACACCTCAGATAGGCTAAGGGCCCAACACTATACGCTCAACGCTATACTCAATACGCTTTAAATTGTGACAATGCAACAGGAAGCAAAATTTCGTTTATCTCAAAATAATTGTATTTTAGCATTCATGACTTTTAAAACCAAAGAAAGCCGTTTGCTTCTCGTTCTGGGGGCATTTTTTGTGGCTAATGCCATTTTATCAGAGTTTATTGGAGTAAAGATTTTTTCGGTAGAAGGCACGTTGGGAATCAAGAAATTCGATATCAATTTATTTGGTGTACCCAATCTCTCCTTCAACATGTCGGCAGGGGTTTTAACCTGGCCCATCATCTTCATCATGACCGATATCATCAATGAATATTTCGGGGTAAAACAGGTGCGCTTTCTTTCCATACTCACTTGCATCCTTATTGCCTTTGCCTTTTTTGTGGCTTGGGCCTCTATGCAGCTTAGTCCGTCTGATTTTTGGATCAACCAGGATGTAAATGGCCATAACCTGAACATGGTTGATGCCTTCGACAATATTTTTGGCCAGGGCATGTGGATTATCGTTGGGTCGCTCATTGCCTTCTTAATTGGGCAGATGGCCGATGTAATCATCTTTCATCGCATAAAAAAGGTTACCGGCGAACGTGCTTTGTGGCTTCGGGCTACCGGTTCTACGGTGGTTTCGCAGCTGATTGACAGCTTTGTGGTTATTTTTATTGCCTTTTACCTTAACCCCAAGTACCATTGGAGCTGGCAGATGGTAGCTGCCATTGGTTTGGTAGGATATATTTACAAATTTATCGTGGCCTTGCTCATGACGCCTATCCTGTACCTCGTACATGGCATCATAGATGGTTATTTAGGCAAGGATTTGGCCCATCGCATGATCAAGATGGCCGGAAGGGGCTAAATATGGAAAACAATACCTGGCTGGCGCTGACGTTTATACGTAACACGGTAATGGCTTTTCCGGGTGTTACCGAACAGCTTTGCTTTGAAACGCCGGCCTTCTATGTAAACAAGCATATTTTTGCCAGGCTTAAAGAAGATGGTGAAAACCTGGTGGTACATACGGTAGAACGGGAAAAATGGATGCAAAAAGATCCGCAGACTTTCTTTATTACAGACCACTATGTCAATTATAAATACATGTTGGTGAATTTGGAAAGGGTAGACCCCGACGACCTTAAAACCCTGCTGTTAACGGCCTGGAAAAACAGGGCACCCAAAAAATTGTTGAATGAATTATAATTGATCTATGTACTTCTACCTTTTGTACTTTGCCGTGGCCAGCAAAGAATTTACTGAAGCCGATTTTGAGGAATTATTGGAACAAGCCAGATCGAGAAACGCTTTTTTAGACATTACCGGCAAGCTTTTGCATTGCGAAGGCACTTTTATACAATTGCTGGAAGGCAACAAAGCCGCTGTTAAAGAAGTTTATGAATCTATTGTTAAAGACCAACGCTTGATAGCCATCAAAACCATGGCAACAGGACATGCCGAAGAACGTTATTACAGCAATTGGAGCATGGATTTTAAGGAAGTGAGCCTAGCAGAACTCAATAAGTTGGAAAACTGCGCCCATGAAGACGTAGCCGCCTATATTAAAAACGCTTCTGCGGTAAAGCTGCTCAAGCTGTTGGCCAAGGCATAAAATGTGCTATTTTTTGTCAGTATTTGTTGGTTCGAGCTAAATAAGTTAAATTCTGCTTTAAATTGAGCAACCATGAAAGTTGATTATATCGCCTTGTCTGTACCGGTCTTTTTTCTGCTGATTGGCGTAGAGCTGGGCTATTCGTTTTATAAAAAACTGGGCTATTACCGGCTTAACGATTCGATTGCCAACCTGAGCCAGGGCATCGGGCAACAGGTGACGGGCCTTTTCATGAAAACAGCACTGTTTTTTGGCTACAAATATATTTTTGAGCATTGGCGACTGTTCGATCTGCCCAATACCATTTGGGTTTGGATCATCCTTTTTATCGGGGTCGATTTCTTTTATTACTGGTTTCATCGCATGAGCCATCAGGTTAATGCCTTGTGGGCGGCGCACATCGTGCATCACCAGTCTGAAGAATACAATCTTACCGTAGCCTTGCGCCAGTCGTGGTTTCAAGGCTGGTTTTCGTGGGTGTTTTATTTGCCTTTGGCCTTAATTGGCTTTGACCCGCTGATGTTCTTAACCTTGAGTGCCTTTAATACGCTCTATCAGTTCTGGATCCACACCAGGGCCATTAAAAACATGGGTTTTTTGGAGCATATCATCAATACGCCTTCGCATCATCGGGTGCACCATGGCTCCAATCCCAAGTATATCGACAAAAACCATGCGGGTTCGCTCATCATTTGGGATAAGATGTTCGGCACCTTCCAGCGGGAAGAAGAAGAGGTTTATTATGGCATTACCAAGCCCTTGGCCAGTTGGAACCCTGTTTGGGCTAATGTGCATTATTGGGCAGAGCTGATTGATACCGCACGCAAAACCGATGAGTTTGCTGATAAAATAAGGGTTTTTATCAAACCTCCGGGCTGGTTTCCGCTTGCTTTGGGTGGCTTTAAGCCGGCTCCCGAAATAGATGTGCTCCACTACAAAAAATACGATGCCTATTACAGCAAGGCTTTGGTAGGCTATGTCTTGTTTCAGTTTGTGGTAGCTTTGGCCGTTGGGTCTATGCTGCTGTTTTTATATCCCAAAATGACCGGCGAAACTGTTGTAATAGCCGCTGTTTTTACCCTTTTTACGCTCTTAAGTTGCGGCGCGCTGCTAGAAGGCAAGGCCTGGCTCAAGTATTTCGAATTTATTCGCCTCATTGTAAGCCTCCTTGGGCTCTACCTGTTTAAGGATATGGCTATTTTTAATACTTTAGCCATTGTTTTTACGCTAGTTCAAGCAGGTTCATTCACTTGGTTCTGCTTTATACAAAACAAAATCATACATGCTAAAGAAACATCTACAATTTAATTTTGCCTTTGTTATTATCTTTATTGTCCAACTTTTGGTAGAATCTGATCCGGTTACTTCTAAATTGGTTTTGTTGGATTTTCATTATTTGGTAAAGCCGCTCATTACCATTTCGCTAATGTTGTTTCTGGTTTACCACACCCAGCTTAAGGGCCGTTTTGCCAAACGTGTATTTGGCGGTTTGTTGTTTGGGCTGTTCGGCGATTGCTTTTTGATGTTCCAAACGGCTCATCCCTCATTCTTTTTGTTAGGATTGGCTTCTTTCCTTATTGGCCATCTGCTATACATTATGGCATTTTACCTCGATTATATTTGGAATTCTCGCATCCAGAAGGGCTATACGCGCTGGGCACTGGCTATTTTTGGTGTATTCTGCATCGTGTTTTATATTTATCTGCGCCCTTATTTGGCCGAAATGAAAATACCGGTCATGGTTTATGCCTTTGTGATTTCGCTGATGGGCATTATGGCGGCCAACCGCAAAGGCAGGGTAAACACCTTGAGTTTCGAGCTGGTGATGTGGGGTGCCGTACTGTTTATTATTTCGGATGCGATATTGGCCTATAACCGTTTCGTGCTTCCTTTCGAAACTTCTGGCCTTTGGATCATGTCTACCTACATGCTGGCGCAATACCTCATTACAATGGGCGCCGTAGAGCGTAAGATGAAGAAGAAATCGGCGATGTAGCGTTTAGCAATCAGTGTTTTTCCTTGTCTAATATGGTGAAAACCTGCACTAGGCGTTCTCCCTTTTCGTCTACCAACGTAAGTGTATGTTTTCCAGGAGTAGGATTTAGGGCCATTTGATGGAAAGATTGGGTGCTGCCGATGTAGTTCTCGTCGATGTGCCAATAGATTTTTGTTTTTGGATTGCGATGGGCCACATTGAAAATAACCTTGCCTCGGGTGCCATCCAGTTCAACCGGAATATAGACCACCGCATTATTTTTGGGATAAATCATATCCATGGGCAACTGATTGCTTGGCTCGTCGCAACCGGGTTTAAAGGGAGGCAAGGGCTTGTAGTCGCTATTTTTGATCTTGTAGTAATATTCCATGGCCGGAGGCAATACAAACCATTTTACGTGTTGCATTTTTGCCGGACTTTCGCATTTGTCGGTTACACGGTAAGTACCAGTTGCATCGAGGTGAACAAGTTGATGATAAGGGCATAGCCTGGTTTTTTCTCCAGCAAAAGGTACCAATTCGCTTATCTTTTCGGGACAGTTTTCGCCGGCCTTAAAGCCACTTAGCTTGCATACGGTAATTTTCTTGAGCTTGGTTTTGGGCGTTTGAAACCAATTGGCATTGGGCAAGAGCCTAAAAATATCGAAAAGAACAGGGGCGGCCGCTTCAATACCCATTAAACCCGGTCTACCTTCGCCATCGGCATTGCCTACCCATACGCAAACCACATAATCTGGATTTAAGCCAACAGCCCAAGCGTCACGAAAGCCAAAACTGGTTCCCGTTTTCCAGGCTATCCTTTGCGATGAGGAGAACTGCTCCCACAAACCTTCGTCGCCAGGGCGCATCACTTCTTCCATGGCATTAAAAGTTGCCCAAATGGCACCATGGTCTAGCACAGAATTGGGTTCCAGTTCCTTCTTGGTGCTTGTTTGCTCCTTGTTTTTAACATAGGAAGGTGCATCATAGTCGTGCGGATTGTACCGGCCTTGGTATTCGTTAAAATGATTAAGCGTACGGGCCATGCCCATATAGCTGCTGGCCAAATCCCATAGGGTAACTTCGCTGCCTCCCAAAATAAGCGATAAGCCATAATGGTCGGCCGGTTTGTTGAGCGTACTAAAATGTAGTTTTTTAAGCTGGTCGTAAAAGCGCTCGTACTTGTATTGCTGCAGCATTTTTACTGCCGGAATATTGAGCGACCTGCTTAGGGCCTTGTCGGCTGCAATGGCACCATCATAGCCTAAATCGTAGTTTTGTGGGGTGTAGCCTGCAATTTGCGTCGGGATATCGGCCACCAGCGAATGAGGCAACAGCAAACCGTCGCTCAGCATGCTGGCGTAAAGCAGGGGCTTGAGCGTGCTTCCCGGACTTCGAGGCGCTTTGATCATATCGACATGGCTTTCGAGTTCCTTGTTTTCGGGCTGATAGTTGTTGCCCACATAACTGACTACCTTGGCATTTTTTACGTCGAGCACCAAAGCGGCTATGTTATTGATGCCGTTGGCTTTGTATCTGTTGTTGTATCTTTTAAGTAGTTCGTTTACTTTAAGTTGTAAATCGTAATTTAAAGTTGAACTTAATTTGGTAGAAGGCAAAGCCAATGCTCTTCTTTCCTCCTTAAAACGGTTAAGCAGGTGTGGTGCATACTGTGGTAAAGGCAGGGGCTGCGTAGGGATGGGCTCGGCTTTGGAAAGATTGGCCGTAGCCTGATCAATGTACTGTAGGGTTGCCAATTTATCCAGCAAGTCGTTTCTTTTTTTGATGAGCTTGTGAGCGTTTTTGCCAGGGCGTACCAACGATGGACTATTGGGCAGCACGGCCAAAGTGGCCATTTCGCCCCAGGAGAGGTTTTTTGCTTTTCGGCCATAATATCGCCAGCTGGCAGCTTCCAAGCCAACCACATTGCTGCCAAAAGGGGCGTTGGCGGCGTAGAGGCCCAATATCTCTTTTTTAGAATGGCCGAGTTCCAAACGCATGGCCAAATACATTTCAATCAGTTTCTGCCAAATGCTACGGTTTTGTTTGCGCGATAAACGGATTACCTGCATGCTAATGGTACTGCCACCACTGACTACACTGCCCGATTGCAGGTTTTGTTTCATGGCACGGCCCATAGCCACTGGATCTACGCCAAAATGCATCAAAAAGCGCTGATCTTCGAAAGCGGTTAGGCATTTTGCAAATTTATCAGGCACCGAATCAGCCACCGGAAAACGCCATTGTCCATCGCTTGCAATCGCCGCACTGAGCAGTTCGCCGTTGCTGGCTTCTACTACATAAGAGGTAGGACTTTTGAACAACTGCTTGGGCCAAGCCAACAGAAAAACCAGTACCCCTAAAAGGCAAATGCTATCGCTAACTAGAAATGCTTTGGGTATTCTGATCATTTTTTATAGGCAAGCAGGGTAACATTTTGCGGTAACGCTTGATGTATATAAAAATCAAGGTTATGGAAAAGATTGTTACTTTTTTAAGATTTGCAGCAGGGTTTATTCGTTTTTTGATGATTAATATTTGGCCGAGGCTCTAGGTGTTAGTCTGGAGTCATCAATCAATAGTCCACAGTCAACTTATCCGAACCATGGGCTATCGACTGTGGACTAAAAGACTACTTAACCACCTGCACCCATTTGCCGGCTACCGTAGCGCTGATGTTGTTGTTGTACATCGCTTCGCATTGTACGGCCGACAGGTAGTATTTGCCCAAATATGAAGCATTGAGCAATACTTTGTAGGTGAGGGTTTCGTTTTCTCGGAGGTTGAAATAGGTAAATACCCGATCATCCCTGATATCGCGGTAGGTATATGGCGACGAAGCCAGCATACTTTCGTTGTCGTTTAGGCGGGTATTGATAATTTCCCATCCTGATGGGAAAATCTGCGTCAGTGCCATTTGTTCGTAATAGCCCATTTTGCCTGGGTTCTTGATGGTTACTTCGGCATAAAAATCGGTTCCCTGTTTCAGTACACTTGGATCAAGGGTTTGGCCTCTCAAGGTTTTGTAGCTTACTGATAAGCCCAAGGCATCGGGATTGTTAGGCAGGAAGCTATTTTGACCCGCCGCAGGTTGTCCTTGCAGCACCAAACGCACAAACAACACGTTGTTGCCAGTATTGGTAATGCTGACATTGTTGTTTTTAAAGCCCAGCTGACTACTGTTCAGGTATTGTTCGCTGTTTACGTTTCCATTTTGACCATCGATTACAAAATTGTACTGCAGTTTGTTAGAACTGCTGTTTTGTCCGCAGAATTTGGCAATGGCCAATAGGCTGTAGGCCGTGGTTTGCGTACTGTACCAGGTATCTTTGCCCAAACGAGCTGCAACGCTTTGCAACAATTGGCCGGCTTTGGCTTTTTGGCCCATCAGGGTCAGCGTTTCCATAATCATGGCCTCATCCCTCAATTCAGAGCCGTAGGTGCCACCCAATTGGTTGTAAGGCTCTACGGTTAAAGCCAAACCTTTAACTAGGGCATTGGCTGCAGCGCTTTGACCCGCCAGTTGGTAAGCGACGGCCAATCGCCATTTGGCACTTACCGATAGGTATTCGAAAGCTCTTAACCTGTTCATGGCGGCCATTTCTGGTTTTTTGGCCAAAGCCAATACGTATAAACGATAGGCTTGGCTCAAATCGCCACCATAAAAATTGTTGCTGTTAGGCACCCAGTTATTGGCTTTGCTTTTTTGGTAACGGATCAATTCGTCGATCAGGCCAACGGGTAGGGTGTAACCAGCGTTTTGGGCTTCTACCAAGAAATGTCCGGCATAATTGGTTCCCCATTCGTCGGCCGAACCTTCGCCTGGCCAGTAGCTTAAGCCACCTTCTGTGGTTTGGAAACCTTTTAGGCGGTTAATTCCCGATTTGATGTTTCGTTCAACCTCGGCTTTCTTCTGGTTGCTCAATGGCGTGAGCTTATCGAGCATGAGTTGTGGGAAAACACCCGAAGTGGTCTGTTCTACGCAACCATGCGGATATTGGATCAAATAACCCAATCGTTTGTTCAGGTTGATTGGCGGAATAGAGGATACTTCAACCGTGCCCGAGTTGGTGCCCGCCATGCCGATTGGACTATAAGCAGTTTTCCAGGTTTGTTTAGGCTGCAAGGTAGCCGCAATGACATTGCTTACATAAGGATTTGGATTACGTACATCCATTTCTACTTCATAAACGGTCTTTTCGGCACCGCTTTGTGCTACGATTTTCACTTTGGCTACACCAACGGCATCCGGAGCGGTTACCTGAAAATAGGTCATTTGTTCGCCAGCCTGTTTAAAGCTTAGCTGTTGCGTTTTAGCACCACTCACCAGCAATTGTCCGCTTTGAAGCGCCACGCTTACATTTTTGAGGTTATTGTTGGTGGCAAAAATGTTTACTGGCAACGTAAAACTTTCGCCTGGACCAATTACCCTTGGCAGCGTGGCCAAGACCATTAAAGGTTTTTTCACCTCGACGCTCTTCTCTGCATAGCCATAAGCCCCATCTTGAGCCGCAATAACCATGGCCCTAACGGCACCGATGTATTGTGGGAGGGTAAACTTATGGGTTTTGCTTTCGCCTTTGCCGAGTTTGTATGGTCCCATAAATTTAACTACAGGTTTAAAACGGTTGGCTTTTGCAGGATTAAGGTTCCTGTTTACGCTGCCGTCGCCACCAATGCTCAAGATGCGTTCCAAATTGCCTCCCCAGGCACCCAATACTTGATCAAACAAATCCCATGTTTTAACGCCCAGGCCTTCTCTGGCATAAAAAATACTATGCGGATCTGGCGTTTTAAAACGGGTGAGGTCTAGCAGGCCTTCATCAACCAAAGCGATGGTATAGGTCATTGCTTTTCCTTTTTCTTCGGCAATGGTTATGCTGCTTTCTACCTCTGGTTTTAGGGTAGAAGGCATTTTGATGACCGGTTTCAGTATAGTTTCTGGATCTTCAATGCTCAATGGAATAGCACCGTACATCCTGATCGGCAGATCGTTTAAGGTTTGCGCATGTGGCTGCAGGAGGGTTACATTGGCGAAAACATTAGGCGCCATATTCTTTTCGGCCTTGAACTTGAATTGGGTTTGGCCTTTTTGCGTATCAATCCAATAGGTTTTAAGCACGCGGCTGCCGTTTTCAATCGAAATCAAGGCACGGCCATTTTCTCCGGTAGGGATGGTAAGCACCACGTCTTCACCTACATTAAATTTCTCTTTATTGGCCGTAAACGAAAGCATAGAAGCCTCGGTAGGGTTGTTGGCCTGCTCGCGTTGTGCCCATCCCGGCCAATCTACGTAAACGGATTTGCCGGTAGTATGGCCTCCAAAACCATCGCGCACCAAAATGAGGTAACGTCCCCACTCGGGTTCGTTGATGCGCAGGGTCCAAGAGCCCTTGCCATTGTAGAGCATAACCGATTGCTTTTGAACCAGTTTGTTGTATTGATTTTGCGTAAAATTGGCATAGCTTTCCTGATTGTCTTGTTCCCACCACCAACGCCATTGCACTTTGTACAGTTCTACTTCAACGGTTTTGCTACCAGTCATTAAACGGCCATTGCGGTCAACATTTACCAGTTCTATTTGATGGTCTTGGCCCGTAACCAGCATGCCGCTCAGTCGATCGCCTTTTGGTGTTTTCACGCCCAAATAGTTGTCGTAAACATGGTAAGGGATGCTGAAATTGTCTATACTGAAGTTACCACCCGGTTCAAATACTTTGGTGGTAAAATTAGCCCTTAACATGCCTGGAGCAGTATTATTTTCGCTTAAGTTGGTATTAACGGTAGCCATGCCATTGGCATTGAGCGTACCTTCGAAAATGGTTTTGACCTGCAATTGGAAGTTAATGGTCGGATTATCAAAGCTGTAATCGTCAAAACCCTTAAACTTGGTCTGCATGGTATTCAGGTTCACATCTACCTTGGCTTTGAGGTTTTGGGCTGGTGTACCAAAAAGCCATTTAGCCGAAAGGGTAGTGGCCGATGAGGCTCCATTGCCCAAATAGGTTTTGCCACCCAAATCGAAATTGATTTTTAAGCGGTTGGGCATAATGGTTTCAATCTTGATGGTTTTTGAGAAAGAAGCGCCCCCAACTTTAACTTTTGCCAGCCAATTGCCTGTTGGCGCCGTACTTTCCGTAGCTGTTTTAAAGGTATAGAAACCGTTCAGGGCCTGCGCGCTTACCATTTTTTTGGCCAGCTGGCCTTTCGGATTGTAAAACTCGAAGGTAACCGGATAATTTTCGGGCAGTTTTTTCAGCTTGTCTTCCAAGATAAAGGATAGGTAAAGGCTATCGCCCGGACGCCAAACGCCCCGCTCTCCGTAAATAAAGCCTTTGATGCCTTCCTGCACTACATCGCCACCTACATCAAAACGGCTCAAAGGCAGCGAATTGCCATCATCAAGCTTTAAATAGCCTCTTTCTTTTCCATTTTTGGCAATCAAGAGGAAAGGCTTGCGTTTGAGGTCGAAGCTGGCCCAGCCGTCGCCGTCAGTTTTTACTGTAGTGAGTACCTGTCTTTGGTAATCCAATAATTCGATATCAACACCACTTAGAGGCTTTGCCGTAAGCAGGTCGGTGGCCACCACCAACATGCTGTTGTCGTTGCCACGTTTGGCAATCAAGCCAATATTCGAAGCCAAAAGGTTTCTGCTGGCCCAGCGTTCGTTGGTATAATAAGAAGGCGTGCAGGGATTGTTGCGGTCGTCCCAACGGTAGTGATTTGGGTAGTAGCTGTTGTAGCGCTCCCAAAATTCGTCGTCTTCATCTATTTTCTCGCCATAGCTGCCATAGTCTTCATCGCTTTCATCGCCATCGGTGGCCTTGGTTTCGTCGGCCTTACAGTCGTAAACGTTGTAAGCCTGCCTAAAGCCAATGGTTACGCGGTACATGGCGCCCGGCTCGGTTCTGATGAGCTTATCGAGATCGAGTGTAAAACGTGTTTTTTTGTGCAGGTTGATGGCTTTGTCTTCGTCTAGTCGGATGGTTTTTTGAACCACGGGTTTCGCTACGCGACGTAATTCATTGCCTTCCTTGTAATTGTTGACCTGGAAAAACTGCGGAATATTATCTTCATAAATCTTGATAATGGTTACATCAACCGCTTTAAGGTTAACCGCTTCGAAAGGCAATACCAATTTGCCCGAGTTTGGCAATATGGTTCCGGTACCCGCAATAGTAACCGAAGGCTGTTTGTTTTCGAAAATGATATTGGCCGTTTTTGCGCTTTGCAGCGTTTTGCCTTCAATATTGGTGATGCCCGCATTGACCGTGACGTTGTAATTGCCCTGTAGTTCGTCGGGTGCATAAACTTTAATCTGACTGCCGTCTATGGTAAAGCGAAGGTCTTGCAAGGCTCCCAAAGTAATCAATCCGTTGAGGTCTTGACCCACGTTTACCGGTTCGGCACATTGGATCAAGGCATAATCTTCAGCACCCTGAATGGCTTTGATATCGAGTACCTTGAAAACGTTTTTGGCTGGCACCACGATTTTTTCTTCGCCTTTGTTATCTGAAGCGCCAATGGCATCGCCGTTCCATTTGAGCAGGAGTGCCTGTTCGTTGCCTCCTTTTTTGATGCTGTCGATGGTAAAGGTAGAGAAGTGCTTTTCTGAATTATGTTGCCATTTTATTTTGAGTTTTTGGGCAAAATCAACGTTCAAGGCCTTTTCTATGCTTTGCTGCTCTTCTACATCGGCGGTATTTACCTCGCCACTCAGTTTCATGTAGGCCAAAGAGGTATTGTTTTGCGATACCAAGCCATTTTGGCTCAAGCTAAGTCCAGGTTTGATGACCTTAAAGTCGAAATCAAACTCTTCGAGGCCTTTTTCGGTTGTGGTAATTTTATCGAGATGTAAGGTTGCCTCGTATTTTTGGTCGGGCTTAAGTGCTTCGGTAGGCCTAAACTCGATGGTTTGGGCGTCAATCCAATAGGTTTTTCCCTTAATGCTCGGCGAAAAATCGACCAATTCACGCTCGTCGGGCTTGCCTAGATCGCTCAGGTTTTTTACGGCGCTGGCCAAATGGACACGAATAAAGCTCTTTTTAGAAATGGTACCCGAAGTATAGGATTCGATGTACTTGGCATAGGCTTGGTTGTCCTGATGTTTTTTCTTTTTAAAGATCAAAAAGGCTGCTGCGGCTACAATGGCCACCAGCACACCAATAAGGATATACTTTTTTGAGGTTGAAGCGATGGGTTTTCCGGTATTTTCCATACAATAAATTGTGGGTGATGTATGAAAATTAGCGAAAAAGCTTTGTAGCGAAGAATTTATTTATCAACGATTCTTTTCAGTTCGTAGTTTACAGTCAATAGTTTTCAGTTCTGACTACAAAGAATAAAAATAGCTTCTACTTTCGAAGTTTTTAAAATTTCGAAAGCGGAGCGCATCAATTACTTGATCATGACCCCGGGTTTGTTGAGTAGGGGAATGCGGATGAGGTTATTGTCGATAATGCTTTCGGGAAGGAAGATGAACTTTTTATCAAAAATATCTTTTCCGATGTAATAGCTGAGCCAGTATTCGTTGGTTAAGCCAAACACGGCTGGATCTATGGCTTCAACCGCGGCGTACGACTGAGGGGCCAAATCGCCAACAAAATGCCTTAATAATGATGTTTTTACCTGTTTGCCATCTTTCTCGCCATACCCTTTAGAGGTAATGAGGACGTTGGTAATGGGCTCTTTTTTGAAATTGACCAAATACACGTTCCAGTTCTTTACCTCTGGTGTTTCGCTCATCAGCACTACCGCAATGGCTACGTCTTCTACAATATTTTCTGGCAGGTCCTTTTTCAAAATTGTAATGTTTAAAAGTTGGAATGTTAAATTATCCAACCTGAAACTGTCAACTGATTATTTCTTCTTCGCTACCGTTTTCTTTTTGGCTGGAGCTTTTTTCTTTTTCGGTTCAAAAGCATCAGGCACTTGGGCAACAATCAGTTTTTTAACGTCTTCTAAAGAGATGGAGGCCAATTCTTCGGCGGTGTATTTTTGCTTGGTGGCCGAATTGTTCCCCAGTTTCAGCATTTCCTTGCCAAAACGGATGAATGGTCCCCAACGACCGTTTTCGATGGCTATTTTCTCGTCTGTCCATTGCTGGATAAAACGGTTGTTCTCTTTTTCTATCTTTTTGGTAATCAGTTCTTCGATGTCGCGCTGCGAAAGGTTTTCAAAATTATAGGCACGAGGTACGTTGATAAACAAGTCGTTCCATTTAATAAATGGTCCGAAACGGCCTGTGCCTTTGGTTACCGGCCTATTTTGGTATTGGGCAACCGGTGCATCGGCACTCATCTTTTCTTGGATGATTTCGATGGCCCTGTCCATGTCAACCGTTAATGGATCTTCGTTTTTAGGGATGGAGATAAAGGCATCGCCCCATTTTACATAAGGACCAAAACGGCCTACACCCACCGAAACTTCCTTGTCTTGGTAATCGTCTAGCTGGAACGGTAGTTTAAACTGGTCTAAAGCTTCTTCAAGCGTAACGGTTCCTACCGACTGCGATTTTAACAGGCTGGCATAGCGTGGCTTGTCGTTTTCGTCGTCGGTTAAGTCGCCAATTTGTACCAGCGGGCCGTAACGGCCAACTTTGGCATATACATTTTTGCCCGAAACTGGATCAACGCCCAGCAAACGTTCGCCGTTGGCACGGTCGGCAGTTTCTAAAGTGGTTTCTACTTCGGTATGGAAAGGCTTATAAAACGAGTGCAGCATTTTGGTCCATTCTTGCAGGCCTTGCGCGATCTCGTCGAACTGCTTTTCTACTTTGGCGGTGAAGTTAAAATCGACAATTCCCTTAAAATGTTCTACCAGGAAGTCGTTTACTACTTCGCCGATATCGGTAGGGAAGAGCTTGGCCTTTTCGGCTCCGGTAACTTCGGTTTTGGTTTGCTTGCTGATGTTGCCATCGGCCAATACCATGCTTACGAAATTGCGTTTTTTGCCATCACGGTCTTCTTTTACCACATAGCCACGGTTTTGGATGGTCGAAATGGTTGGAGCATAGGTAGAAGGTCGGCCGATGCCCAATTCTTCCAGTTTTTTAACCAAACTGGCCTCTGTGTACCTCGCTGGAGGTCTTGAGAAACGTTCAACGGCGGCCATTTCCTTAAGTAATAGCGTTTGGCCTTTTGTCAATGGTGGCAACAAGTTGTTGTCGTCGTTATCGTCTTCCTCTTCGTCGGTCGATTCGAGGTATACCTTTAAAAAGCCATCAAATTTCAATACTTCGCCTTCGGCAATCAGTTCTTCTTTTCGGGTATTGATATGGATGTTGGCTGTTGTTTTTTCGAATATAGCTTCGCTCATCTGCGAGGCGATGGCACGTTTCCAGATCAGTTCGTACAAACGTTTTTCGGCATTGTCGCTCCCAGCGGTATGCTGATTAAAGTAAGTAGGACGGATGGCTTCGTGCGCTTCTTGGGCACCAGCGGTTTTGGTTTTATAGACCCTTGGCTGGTGGTATTGCTGACCATAAGCCGATTTGATCTCGGCCGCAGCGGCAGCGATTGCGGTTTCAGAAAGGTTCACCGAATCGGTACGCATATAAGTGATTTTACCACTTTCGTAGAGTTTTTGCGCAATTTGCATCGTTCTGGCCACCGAATAGCCCAATTTCCTGGAAGCTTCCTGTTGCAGCGTAGAAGTGGTAAAAGGCGCAGCCGGATTTCTCTTGGCAGGTCTTACCTCTAGATTGCTTACCGAGAAGTTGGCATTTACGCAGTCTTGTAGGAATTTTTCGGCATCTGCTGCCTTTTCAAAACGCTGTGGCAATTCTGCCTTTACAATTTCGCGGCCTTTGCCCGTGCTAAATTGAGCTGTAATTTTAAAAGCTGCCGTTGCATTGAACTGGTTAACCTCGCGTTCGCGGTCTACAATTAAGCGTACCGCCACCGATTGTACACGGCCGGCGGATAGAGATGGCTTTACTTTTTTCCACAATACTGGCGAAAGCTCAAAACCTACCAAACGATCTAGCACGCGGCGCGCCTGTTGGGCATGTACCAGGTTATAATCGATGGTTCGTGGAGTTTCTATAGCCTTTAAAATGGCTGGTTTGGTGATTTCGTGGAAAACGATGCGTTTGGTATTGGCTTCCTTCAGGCCCAAGGTTTCGAACAAATGCCAGGAAATGGCTTCTCCTTCGCGGTCTTCATCGGATGCGAGCCATACCATTTCGGCCTCCTTAGCTAGTTTTTTGAGTTCGGTAACCACCTGCTTTTTGTCGGCAGGTACCTCGTAGGTTTGAGAAAAATCATTGCTGATGTCTATTCCCATATCGCCTTTTACTAGGTCACGGATATGGCCGTAACTAGATTTCACTAAAAAATCTTTTCCTAAATACCCTTCTATGGTTTTAGCTTTTGCAGGTGACTCGACGATCAGTAAATTTTTTGCCATTCAGAACGCTTTTGCTGCAAATAAAACTATAAATTAAGCTAAATTCAAAATTGGCGCCGTATTTATTTTAAAACTAATAGGGTAATGCAATAACCTAACTACCTCTTTTTGATGAGGTATGGGCGGTTTTAGACAGGTTATTTCGCGACTAAAAATAATTTTATTTACTTTTTTATGGCGTAAAGCGTTTTGGGGTAATTAGACTTTCACCAGTTAAGAACCTCCTTATCTATTTATTCTTAGCCTCCCTTAGACGTCTAAGGTGGTTGTTTTTTGAACCATTAAGGAATTAAGAATTTAATTAACATAGCCACGCAATAGCCTAACTATCTCTTTTTGATGAGGTATAGGCAGTTTTAGACAGGTTATTTCGCTAATAAAAATATTTTTTTTGGCGTATTACATATGGAGTAATTAGAATCTTGCCAGCTAAGAACCATCATATCTATTTATTCTTAGCCTCTCTTAGGCATCTAAGGTGGTTGTTTTTTGAACCATTAAGGAATTAAGGATGTTAAGATGTTGTTGTTTGTCATAAAGACAGCGAGCCGTTAGTTTGGGTTTAAGTAGCAGAAAATCCTTTTTGATGTCTTGAATTATTCAAAACTTTAGCCGATTAAACGCGTCTTAGCCTCTCTTAGGCGCCTAAGGTGGTTGTTTTTTGAACCATGAAGGAATTAGGGATGTTAAGATGTTGTTGTTTGCCATAAAGACTATCTAGTTTAAGCAATCGGCAAATTTTTCTTGACGTTTTGATTATTCAAGCCAACCAATTTGTTGTTATCTTCGTATATACTCAAAAAACAAAACCATGATCAATACCTTATTACTCATCATCAGTTTGTGGGTTGCACCAAAGCCGCCTCAAACCATCTACGATTTTTCTTTCAAAACATTGGATGGCAAAACCGTTAAGCTTTCAAAATTTAAAGGCAAGAAGATCTTAATTGTCAATACGGCTTCTAAATGCGGTTATACGCCACAGTACGAAGACCTTGAAAAACTACACAAAGAATATGGCAAAGATGTGGTGCTGATTGGTTTCCCGGCAGGCAATTTTGGCGGACAGGAATTAGACAACAACGTGGCCATTAAAGAATTCTGTACCGGAACTTACAAAACCACTTTCTTGTTGGCCGAAAAGAGCAGCGTAAAAGGCGATGACATTACGCCGTTGTTCAAATACCTCACCGCACAGGAAAACCCAGATTTTACGGGAGATATCAAATGGAACTTTGAAAAATTCCTGATCAACGAAAAAGGCCAATTGGTACACCGCTACCGTTCGGCCGTAAAACCTTTAGATCCGGTAATTACCAAAAACCTGTAAGCAGGTAAAGGAGAAGATGGAAAAGGTAAGATGGATTGTTTCCACCTTACGTTTTCCATTTTTTATGTTTTAGTTTTTCTCGAGTATAAATCTCCAAAAAACCGCACTCAAAATAGCGCCCAAAATAGGAGCCGCAATAAACAGCCATAATTGGCTAATGGCTTGTCCGCCAACCAAAACACCTGGGCCAATACTACGGGCGGGGTTTACCGATACGCCAGTAACCGGAATGCCCACAATATGAATGAGCACCAAGCTCAACCCGATGGCCAAACCCGCAAAACCGCCGTTGATGTTTTTGGTAGAAGTAGCACCGAATATCACCAACAGGAAGATGAAGGTAAATACGGTTTCGGCAATAAAGCCCGATACCATGCTGTAGTGCTGTGGAGAGAATTCGGCATACCCGTTTTGGCCAAGTCCCGCAGTGAGCGAATACTCTGCTTTGCCCGAGGCGATAAAAAACAGGATACTTGCACCGGCGATTGCACCAAGCACCTGGGCAATAATGTAATAGACAGCTTCAGATGCTTTCATGCGGCCTGCTACCACCATGCCGATAGAAATAGCCGGATTGATGTGGCAGCCCGAAATGTGTCCAATGGCATAAGCCATAGCCACCACCGAAAGGCCAAAGGCAAAGGAAATGCCCAACAGGCCTACGCCAGTTGTTCCATTAGCCCCCGCAATAACCGCACTCCCACAACCCATTAACACTAAAACCAAGGTGCCGATAAATTCGGCGCCAAATTTTGAGAATTTACTTGTTTCCATATAATTGTAGTTTAATTTAAACGCGAAAAAATTATACAGGGACGACTAATATTAAATTAAATATATATAAATAATTTACTACTTGCATCGAAAAGAAATCTAATTTAAATGCCTTAGTTTTGATTATGAATTTATATCCCGTATTCTTTATAGCGCTGGTGCTGTTATTGGCCTTTTATTTTATTTTTCGTCGAAAGAAAATAACACCGGTTCCGTTGGCTGTTTCCGATCTGCAATTGTTGGCCACACACGTTGCCTATTACCAGGCGCTTGACGAGGAAAAGAAAAAACGGTTTGTTCAAAAAATAGCCGATTTCCTGGCCTCCGTAAAAATAGAAGGTGTTGGGGTAGAAGTGGAGCCTTTAGATCGTCTTTTAGTAGCCAGTAGCGCGGTAATCCCGATTTTTGGCTTTGACAATTGGGCCTACAGCAATTTGGGCAGTGTAGTACTTTACCCCGATACTTTTAACGAAGACTTTGCCTTTGAAGGCGGCAAGCGCAATATCTTGGGCATGGTGGGCACGGGCTATATGAACGGACAGATGATTTTATCGAAAAGTGCATTGCGACACGGCTTTTCGGCCAATGCAGGCAAATCGAATACCGGCATCCACGAATTTGTGCACCTGTTGGATAAGTCTGATGGCGCTACCGATGGCATTCCGCAAAATTTGATGGCACACGAATACACCATTCCTTGGCTTAAAATGATGCACGAGGAAATCAGCCGTATCAATAAAGACCAATCCGATATCGATCCTTACGCCATGACCAACGAGGCCGAGTTTTTTGCCGTGGCTTCAGAATATTTTTTCGAACAGCCAGAAATACTTAAGGAGAAGCACCCTGGTTTGTATGAGCAATTAAGCCGGATATTTGCGCAACATCCCGCTGGTTAAGGCCTAGAGAGCTACCAAATGGCCCAAAAATACAAAAGCCTTATCCCGGGTAGGAGGCAATAAAATACCAAGCCAGCATAATGATGAGGGCGATGAAGACAAACAGGGCCAGTAGAACCGCGATTGCCTTGTTTTGGTCTACGGCAGCCGAGTAGCCCTTGCCCGAAACCACAGGACTGACAGCAGATTGATGGCTGTTTCGATACATTTTTACATAATCATAGTAGTCGATATGGTTTTCGAGCGGCTGGTTAAGGATTTTTCTGAGGAACATTTTTCCGGACGGTTCTAACGGACTGTACTCCAACACGGTGGAAAGCCTTTCGAACAAATTGTCTTTAAACGGACTGCCGAGTTGCACCAGTTCCTTGTAAATAGAAAGGCATTTATCAATCGTGTTTGTTTTGAGGGTATTGATGGCGTGGATAAAAATCGCCTCTGCGTGAATGGGCGTATCAGGATTGTCTTCCTTGTATTTTGCATATTCGCTGATGGCGCTGTAAGGATATTGTTTTCTTTGCTGCAAACTCTCATACAGTACTTCTTTATCATAAATCTGCGAGTCGGTAATCTTTTTCAAGAGCTGGGCGATATCACTGATGAGTTCAGGCGTGTATTTAAGCTTGTTTTGGTTGACAATATTCAGGCACATCACAAAATAAAACTTTAAAAAATAATCCTCGCCGATGTCGCAAGCAATGAACCTTTGGTAATTAATTGAAAATCTGTTTTTTAAATGGATTTGATGAGTGTCCTGGATATCGAAAAAACTGTTTTTGCCATAATAAATTGCAAGAGCCTGATCAAAATGGCCATGTTGATAATAATAGTCGCCAATCACATTATTATAGTCGTCAAATGTTGATTGTTGCGCTTTGTCGTTGCTTTTGTATTTGGTTAGCAAAAGATTTCCAAATGGATTGCCTCTTAAATCCAAATACTCCAAATCGGAGAAATTAGATAGGGCAATGACACTGTCAATAAGATTGCTGCTTAGGTCTATATGTTTTGCAAAACGCAGTCTTTGAAGAGGGAGAACATCCGCTATTTGATTGTTTGCTAAGTTTAGTGTACTTACTGCGCGAACATTTTCCAAAAAATGGATGTCGGTTAGCCCACAATTTTCGAGGATCAAATAGGCAAGCTTGTTTAGGCTCTTGAAGATGCCTGTTTTAAAAGCGGGGATATTGGAGGCCGCAAAGGAGAATAGGTTTTCTTGATCAATAACATCCGGATAAGAGCTGATTGGATTGTTTGAGATGTTAGCACTCCTTAGCTTGCGTAGATGTGCCAAAAAGCTACAGTCGCTGATCAAGTTGCTGTTGATGTTTAGTGCACTGAGCGCTAAACAATACGATAGTGGCACAGAATCTTCAATAGTATTAAAGCCAACATCTAGATTTTCTAGTTGTGGCATGTATTTTAGAAAAGCCAGGTTATCCAAATTGGTTTTGCCTATATACAGCGAACTGATATTTTCCAGTTTTTCCAAAGCCCCATGATTGCTGATCGGATTATAAGAAAGACTAAGTACTTTTAAGTGCTTAAGACCCTCAAGCGAAGAAATATCACTGATACAATTGTTGTCTAAAATGAGGCTTTCCAAACTTTTCAACCCTTTTAAGGGGGAAATATCCTCGATTTTTGAGCTTCTTAGCTCGATTGTTTTCAGATTGGTTAATTCAGCTAACACGCTGATATCACTTATTTTAGCATGCGTTATCCTCAACTCAAGCAAATCGGTTAACGTACCCAGCTTGGAGATATCTTCAATTTGGTTATAGCCTTCAATGGTGAGATGTTTAAGGTCCTTTAGCTGAGCAAGCTGATTGATATTCCTGCTTTTTGAAATATCATTCAAATCTATCTCTATTGATTGGAGGAATGGAAATTTGCAGATGGTTTCAAAGATATCGGTTGCTATAGGCATGGCCTCGTAATACTCCGGATCAAATAGGCTGAGGTTGATGATATGACCATTGCTATCCAAATCTGCCCAGTACATATCACTGCCTATCCCTAGCTCTTTTTCCAGCATTTCCTGCTCAAGTACCCGTTTACGCATTGAAATTTAGTTTTATTCGGAAAATTAAGAAATTAGTTAAAATAAAAAAGCCACAAATCTTTCGATCCATGGCTTTTTGTATTTCGAATGGGTTGTTTAGATCAAGAATCCGCCACCCAATAAATCGTTTCCTTCATAAAAAACAGCCGACTGGCCAGGAGCAATAGCCGATACCGAATGGTCGAAAACCACACGCATTTTATCTTTTTCCTGAACAATGGTGCTCAGCATGCCCGCATCTTTATAGCGGATTTTGGTGACCACATTTGCTAAGGGCTCCTGGATGCTTTCGTATTTGATCAGGTTTACGTTTCTTACCAAAGCCTCTCTGCGTTCCAATTCTTCGGCACGGCCCAATACTACGGTATTGCTTTCGGGCAAAATCTGCGTAACGAACATTGGCTCGCCAAAAGCAACGCCTAAGCCTTTGCGCTGACCAATGGTATAGAAAGGGTAGCCTTTGTGCTGACCAATCACCATACCTTGGCTATTGATAAAATTACCACCGGCTACACGTTCTTCCAAGTCTTCCACTTTGTGTTTCAAGAAGGCACGATAGTCGTTATCGGGTACGAAACAGATTTCGTAGCTTTCGCTTTTCTTGGCCAGTTCTTCTTGGCCCATATCCATTGCCATCTGGCGGATTTCCGCTTTAGAGAAACTGCCCAATGGAAATTGGGTACGTGCTAGGTTTTCTTGCGAAACGCCCCAAAGCACATACGATTGGTCTTTGTTTTCGTCTTTGCCTTTAGAAATTACATACCTGCCGTTGTCTTGCTGGCGGATATTGGCGTAGTGGCCGGTTGCGATAAACTCGCAGTCCAATTTGTTGGCACGTTTTAAAAGGGCTTCCCATTTGATGTGGGTATTGCACAATACGCAAGGATTTGGCGTACGGCCAGCCAAATACTCGTCTACAAAGTTGTCGATTACAAAATCGCCAAACTCGTCGCGGATGTCCAAAATATAATGCGGAAAGCCATAATTTACAGCCAGGGTACGGGCGTCGTTAATGCTGTCTAGGCTGCAGCAACCGGTTTCCTTGCTGGTACCGCCCGATGTTGCATAATCCCAGGTCTTCATGGTTAGGCCAATTACCTCATAACCCTGCTCGTGCAGCATCACTGCTGCTACCGAACTGTCGACCCCGCCACTCATGGCCACCAAAATTCTACCGTGTTTGCTCATTGCTGTAAATAAAGATGCAAAAATACAGGTTTTTAGTTAATTATGGGAAATGGGCGGTCTTAACAATGTCAAAAGACTAGAATTTGGCCTGGCTCGACTCTCTTACCTGCAGTTTGGTAGGCAAGAGGATGGTTTCGAAAGGCTGGGTGTTATTGTCGGCAATTAATGTCAGCAACTGCTGTGCCGCCAAACGGCCAATTTCAAATGAAGGCTGATGGATAGTGCTCAATGAAGGATTAAGCACTTCGGCCAAATCGGTATTGCTGAAACCAATCAGGGCAATATCGTCTGGAATGCGAAGTCCTGATTGATGCAAATGGGCCAGGCATTTGGTACTGAGCAGGTCGGTAGCCGTGAAAATAGCCTGAGGCCGTTGTTTCAAGGCCATCAATTCTTGCAAGGCTGTGGCCAGTTCCTCGTCTAAAGTGGCCGCATTGGTGGTGTCGCAAAATTTGACCCAGTCGGGATTAAAGGCAATGCCGAAATCCTCGAGCGCTTTTTGATAGCCTTTAAACCTTTCCGTCGCTACGCTCAGTTGCGTATTCCAATTGAGGTGGGCTATGGCGCGGTAACCATTATTGATCAGGTGTACCGTGGCTTCGTAGGCTCCTTTAAAATTATCGACAGCTACTTTGTGGGTTTCGATATGGTTGCTTAAACGATCGAAAAGCACCACGGGCAAACCGGCCTGCTGCAGGTTGGTCAGGTGGCTAAAATCGGTGGTTTGGTAAGAAGGGGAGATGAGCAGTCCATCGATGCCACCGGCGTAGAGCAGGCTTACGTTGGCTTTTTCCTGTTCGTACAGCTCCTTGCTTTGCATGATAATGATCTGGTAATCCCTTTCCGAACAGTAACGGTCTATGCCATCCAGCATCTGGGCCATAAAACTATTGTCTATCGAGCATACAATAACGCCAATAGAGCGGCTTTTGCCTTCCCTGAGGCTTCGGGCCATCCGGTTGGGTACATAATGGTGCTCTTTGGCATAGGCCAAAACCTTCTGCTTGGTTTCATCACCAATCTGGTAGCTGTCTGTCAGCGCCCGCGAAACGGTAGAAACAGACAGGTTTAAGGCTTTGGCAATATCGCTTAAGGTAATATTATTGTTCATTTTCAGTCGCCTCCTTAGAGGATTTCAGGGCTAAAGATACAGAATTTTGCCGTTTTTAAAGCGAATGGGCATTTTGGTCGCTATGTTTTTACTAAAACCATTTAGTTGTAAGCAGAGATAGTTTTTTGAGGTTGGTGAAAAATTAATACCTTAGGCTTTCTAATCATTGCTACACGAATTAAACAAATGAAAAAAACACTGCTCTGTTGTCTTGTATTGTCTGCCATGGCAGCGCAGGCGCAACAAAATCTGGTTAAATATGTAAAGCCGCTTATCGGTACCGAAAAAATGGGACATACCTATCCGGGTGCCACCGTTCCTTTTGGCGCGGTGCAGCTTAGTCCCGAAACAGATACCATTCCTTACGAGATGAATGGCAAATACAATGGCGATGTGTACAAGTATTGCGCAGGTTACAAGTACGAAGACAAAACCATCGTGGGCTTTAGCCATACCCATTTTAGTGGCACGGGGCATTCTGATCTAGGCGATTTTCTGATTATGCCCACGCAAGGCAAATTGCAGTTGAACCCGGGTACAGCCAGCAATCCGAAAGGAGGCTATCGCTCGGCATTTTCTCATGCCAACGAAGTAGCGGAGGCCGGTTATTACAAAGTAAAATTAGACGATGACAATATATTGGCCGAGATGACCACCACCAACCGCGTGGGCATGCACCAGTATACTTTCCCCAAATCGGATCAAAGCCATATCATTTTAGACTTGATGGCGGGCATTTATAATTATGACGATAAAACGATTTGGACCTATGTAAGGGTAGTAAACGATACCTTGGTAACTGGTTACCGCCAAACCTATGGCTGGGCACGTACCCGTACGGTTTATTTTGCCATGAGCTTTTCTAAACCGTTCAAAAACTACGGACAAAGGAATTATGATGCACGTCAGGCCTACAGAGGCTTTTGGGGCAAATTCGATCAAAACAAGAATTTTCCTGAAATAGCGGGCAAAAAAGTAAGGATGTTCTTCGATTTTGATACCCAGGAAGGAGAAAAAATCAAAATCAAGTTTGCCCTATCGCCGGTGAGCCAAGAAAATGCCTTGCAAAATATGCGTGCAGAGATTACAGGCTGGGATTTTGACAAGGTAAAGACCCAAGCACAGGCTACTTGGAACAAAGAATTGGCCAAGATCAACATTTCGGCTTCCGAAGATGACAAAACCAATTTCTACACGGCCATGTACCATGCTTTCATCAATCCAACTACCTATACCGATGTAAACGGACAATATAAGGGGTTGGATCAGGATGTGCATACGGCCAAGGGTTTTACCAATTACACTACATTCTCGCTTTGGGATACCTATCGAGCCTTGCATCCTTTCTTTAATATCGTTCAACCAACGCGTAATAACGACATGGTGAAGTCGATGCTGGCCCATTACGACCAAAGCAGCCTGCACATGTTGCCTATTTGGTCGCATTATGCCAACGACAACTGGTGTATGAGTGGTTACCACAGCGTTTCGGTTATTGCAGATGCCGTTATTAAAGGGGTATTTAATGGTGATGCCAACAAAGCACTAGATGCTTGTGTGGCTACGGCAAAGCACCGCAATTATGAAGGGATTGGCTATTATATGGATTTGGGCTATATTCCGGCCGAACGTAGCGGCGTATCGGTTTCGAATACCTTAGAGTATGCCTACGACGATTGGGCGATTGCCCAAATGGCCAAAAAGCTGAACCGCATGGATGTTTATGATGAATTTATCAAGCGCTCGGCCAACTGGAAGAACAATTTTGACAAAGCTACCGGCTTTATGCGTCCGAAATTGGCCGATGGCACCTTTAAAAAAGATTTCGATGTGCTGAGCACACATAGTCAGGGCTTTATTGAAGGCAATAGCTGGAACTACAGCTTCTTTGTGCCTCAAGATCCTGCCGGTTTAATAGAAATGATGGGAGGCAAGAAGAAATTCGCAGCCAAGTTAGACACTTTGTTTACCATGCACCTGCCCGACGAGTTTTTTGCCGATACCGAAGATATTACCCGCGAAGGCATTATCGGTGGCTATGTACATGGCAACGAGCCGGCGCACCACGTAGCCTATTTTTACAATTGGGCCGACCAGCCTTATAAAACACAGGCTCAGGTACGCCACATCCTAAAAATGCAGTATAAGCCAACGCCTGATGGTTTGGGTGGCAACGACGACTGTGGTCAGATGAGTGCCTGGTATATGTTTTCTTCGTTAGGCTTCTATCCGGTTTCACCGGGTGGCGATGAGTATACCCTGGGGTCGCCTGCAGTAAATAATGCTACGCTGACTTTAGAAAACGGCAAAACCTTTACGGTAGAAGCCATTAACCAAAGCGATAAAAATGTGTATGTACAAAAAGTATTGCTGAATGGAAAAGAACTGGCTAAGCCTTTTATCAAGCATAGCGATATTACCAATGGTGGCAAACTGACGTTTTACATGAGTGCCAAGCCTAAAAAATCATAATCGCAATCAAATGATAGCTTTAAAGCCACTGGACATAATCCAGTGGCTTTTTTGTGAAAAAGTTGGTCGGGATGTGCCATCTCGACCGTAATAACATTGGGTTTTTAATCTGCCTAGTCAAAAACGGATTACAAATCCGCAGTTCGCTTGTTCGGGAAAGCATTTCCCGACCAGCAGGAACCGTCAGAATTTTCGAACTTGCTGGAATTGTTCCGCAGTGGCTTTTTTGGTGAAATATTAATTCCCCTCCACTGGAGGGGTGCCTGCAATGCGGGGTGGTCATGAAGATGAGAACAATAGGGCCGTTGTTCTCTACATTTCATAGTTGCCCTTTTGATATTCTTCACGGTTGTTGTAAGTTTCTTGGTGCCCCTTGTTGGTGTTCTTCACCAACGGCCGTAATTTATTGCTGGTCGGGATGTGCACATCTCGACCTTGATAACAATGGATTTTTAATCTGCCTAGTCAAAAACGGATTACAAATCCGCAGTTCGCTTGGTCAGGAAAGCATTTCCCGACCAGCAGGAACCGTCAGAATTTTCGAACTTGCTGGAATTGTTCCGCAGTGGCTTTTTTGGCGAAGTATTAATTCCCCTCCACCGGAGGGAAGCCTGCAAGGCGGGGTGGTCATGAAGATGAAAATAATAAGGCAGTTGTTCTCTACATTTCATAGTTGCCCTTTTGATATTCTTTACGGTTGTTGTAAGTTTTCTTGGTGCCCCTTGTTGGTGTTCTTCACCAACAGTCGTACTTGTTCATGTGTTATTTTATAGCCCTTGTCGCCAAGCAGATAGGTCTTAAAAGCCAAAATGAGGAAAACTTTTCTTAAGTCGGTTCTAATATTTTTTAGATATTTAAACTCCGAAAACTGAATATTTGAAAGATGAAGATCGTAATTGCCGAGAAGCCTTCCGTTGGTCGTGAGTTAGCAAAAGTGTTTGGTGCCACCACCAGAAAAGACGGTTATATCGAAGGCAAGGGCTATTCTTTTACCTGGGCTTTTGGGCATTTGCTTCAGTTGGCACCGCCACAGGACTACGGCTTTATCGGCTGGCGCAAGCAGCATTTGCCCATGTTGCCGGCCAAGTTCAAACTGGCTATCCGCAAAATCAAAACCAAAGATGGCTTTGTAGAAGATCCGGGCGTAAGAAAACAGCTCGATATCATTAAAAAACTATTCGACGAGGCTACTGAAATTATTGTGGCAACTGATGCGGGGCGCGAAGGAGAACTGATTTTTCGCTACATCTACTACTTTCTCAAATGCAAAAAGCCTTTCAAAAGGTTATGGATTTCGTCGCAAACCGACGAAGCCATTAAAGACGGTTTCAGAAACCTAAAGCCAGGTACCGATTACGATACCTTGTTCAATTCGGCACATTGTCGCTCCGAATCAGATTGGCTGGTGGGCATGAATGCAACCCAGGCCCTGAGTATTTCGGCCGGAAACAAAAGCGTACTTTCTTTAGGTAGGGTACAAACGCCAACCTTGGCCATGGTTTGCGCCCGTTATCTGGAGAACAAGAATTTTGTGCCACAAACCTATTTTCAAATTGGCATCCAACTGGATAAAGACGGGCAACTGTTCAAGGCCATTTCTGTTGCCAACTACAAAACCCAGGAAGAAGCACAGGCCATATTCGACAAGGTGGAAGATGTAGCCTCTGGCGTTGCACTGGGCGGAAACATTACAGCCGTAGAAGCCAAGCCCAGAAAAGAGCCACCGCCGCTTTTGCACGATTTGAGCAGTTTGCAACAGGAAGCCAATAAAAAACATGGATTTACGGCCGATCAGACCTTAAATCTGTTGCAAAACCTGTACGAGAGCAAGTTGGTTTCTTATCCGCGTACGGGTAGTCGTTATATCGGCGACGATATTTTCGCCACCGTACCCGCTTTGATCAATAACCTCGTGGTGCATCCGGAATTTGGCCGATCCGCAACGTTTTTGCAGACCGCTACCTTGAGCAAACGGAGTGTGAATGCCAAAAAAGTGACCGATCACCATGCTATTTTGCCAACGGGTATACAACCGCAGCACCTGAGCAAAGATCATCAGGCCATTTACGATTTGGTAGTAGGCCGCATGTTGGAAGCCTTCCATCAGGAATGCGTAAAAGAAGTGACCAAAATTACCATCGAATCTGGAACCACGTTTCAGGCCAATGGCACGGTAATCCGTTCTGCCGGTTGGCGTTCGGTGTTTAACGAGGTAGAAGACGATAAAAAGGACGAAGACAATCCGGCTTTGCCTAAAGTAAAAAAAGGAGAGTTGCTGCCCATCGTAAACAAGGCTTTGTTGGAGAAACAAACCAAGCCCAAACCTTTATACAACGAGGCTTCTTTGCTAAAGGCGCTAGAAACTTCGGGCAAGGAAATTGAAGACGAGGAATTGCGCTATGCCATGAAAGACAGTGGATTGGGTACGCCTGCAACCCGCGCAGCCATTATCGAAACCCTGCTCACCAGGGAATACATCAGTCGCGAAAAACGAAACTTGGTGCCCACCCTTAAAGGATTGGCGGTTTACGAAATCGTTAAAGACAAGAAGATTGCGCAGGCCGAGCTTACCGGTCAGTGGGAAAAACGTTTGGAAGAAATCAGGGCAGGCGCCTCAGTAACCGAATTCAAGGCCGAAATAGCCGAATACACCAAAAACATTACGCAAGAGCTGTTGGTAGCAGGGGCAAGCCTTTCGGCACAACTGGCCGAAACACCAGCAACGGTTTAGTTACGGCAGCCATTTGGGCGAATAGCCGGAGTTTGCTAACTTGCTTTCCAATGAACCGCAAATACTTCCTTTCTTCCATTATCCCGGCTACTTTGCTCTTGCATTCGCTCAAAAGCAGTGCAACGGTACGGTCCGAAACAGCAGCCTCCAAAAAACTGAAAATTCCCTCGTATCTAGTTGCGGGCGATACCATTGGCATTACCTGTCCGGCCGGATACATTACCCAGGTCGAAATAGAGCCTGCGGTTGCCCAAATGAAAAGCTGGGGCTTTAATATCGTAGTAGGCAAAACGGTAGGTGCCAGGGATTTTACTTTTGGCGGTACCGATCAGGAGCGTTTGACCGATTTGCAGGAAATGTTGGATAATCCTCAAATCAAAGCCATCATGTGCGCCCGGGGTGGCTATGGTGCCGTGCGCATTGTCGACCAGCTCAACTTCAGCGCCTATCGCTCATCGCCAAAATGGCTTATCGGTTTTAGCGACATCACGGTGCTGCATTGCCATATCAACAGCAATTATCGGGTAGCCAGCATCCACTCTAAAATGTGCAATAGCTTTCCGACCGATTGGACCAAAGCCGAACCCATACAGGTCGACACCATCAATTCGATCGAAAAAGCGCTAAAAGGCGAAAAAATGAAATATACGGCTCCCTACAATAACAACAATAGGATGGGGAGTGCGCAAGGCGAGCTGATTGGAGGCAATCTGCGCTGTATCGAAAACCTGGCAGGAAGTATTTCTGAAATCGAAACCGACGGAAAAATATTGTTTGTAGAGGATACTGGCGAATACCTGTACAGCATAGACCGCATGTTTTATAACCTGAAACGTAGTGGCAAGCTGGCCAAGTTAAGAGGTCTTATCGTAGGTTGCTTTAAAGTAAAACCCGACGATGAAGGAGAAGCCTTTGGCAAAACCTTAACTGATATTGTACTCGAAAAGGTAAAAGAATATGATTATCCCATCAGTTTTGATTTTCCGGTAGGACACCAACGGGCCAATTTTGCACTAAAATGTGGCGTACAGCATTGGCTGGATGTCAGAGCCAGCGGAACAAGGTTGGAAGAAATCTAGACAACTTAAGCTTTCCATCGCTAAGGCGCCTGAGGTGGTAAAAAAAAGCTTAATGAAGCTCTAAAATACCCTAAGGTGTCTAAGGTGGTGAAAACCAGCTTAAGGAATCTTTAAAAATACCCTAAGGTGTCTGAGGCGGTGAAAAACTCAATCTAAGGTGTCTGAGGTGGTTAAATAATAGAAAAATCTACTATTTAACAAGCCTTAATATAATAAACAGGCGTTTCCTGAAACCTCGAAGCCACTACAATCTCAGTACCGTTGGCATGTTGCTGAAACAGCTCCTGTACCAACTGCGGGCAGTTGTTGTCTTTGCTCAAATGCGCAAGAAAAAGATGGCTCATGTAGGCCGGTCGGTGATTGAGGAACAGGTCAAGCGCTTTTTGGTTAGACAAGTGCCCGTTACCACCCCTAATGCGGTTTTTCAAAAAATAAGGATATCTTCCCTTATCCAGCAGTTCGTCGTCGTAGTTCGCTTCTAAAAACGCGGCATGGCATTGCTTAAAATGATGGATAACATGTTCGCAATGGTCGCCAATATCGGTAAATACACCAACGGTAACCCCATTGCAACTCACCACAAAACTATGAGGCTCGGCCGCATCGTGCTTTTTGGGGAAGGCCGTAACGGCCAAATTTCCAAATGTTATGGGTGCATACGTTCCAAAAGACGTAACCAGTTCAGAAGGCAGTTGTTGCCGTCCGCTAATCAGTGTACGTTGGGTGATGTAAACCGGAAGCTTGTATTTTTTGGCCAGTACAGGCAGGCCACGGATATGGTCGCTGTGTTCGTGCGAAATAAAGATGGCTTTTACCTTTTCCATGCTCAGGTTAAGGCGTTGCATACGACTTTCCGTTTCCTTGCAGCTCAGACCGGCATCAACCAATATAGCTTCCTGGTCGTTGCCAATATAAAAGCAGTTTCCGTTGCTTCCGGTATTCAATGAACTAATAAACAAGGCCATGTTTGCAAAAATACGGGAAAAATCGAGTTTAAATTTGCAATTTTATAAACATTCCAACAGATTGAAACAACTGTTGGCTAATACTGTTTTAGTTAAAACGAATTCAAAATGGAAGAGAAACGCAACAACGCTACGTCGCAACGACCGGCTGGAGCCCGTATCCTCGATGCAGGGATCATCCCCATAAACCTGCCCAAGTACATTGGCCTCATCAAAACAGAAGAAGCCTATACCAAAAACAGGAAAAATGCCATCACGGTATTCAAATCAGACCAGGTTACCATTACCTTGATTGCCCTGCAACAGGATGAAACCATCAGGCCGGGAAGCGAGGAGGGAGAAGCCATCATGAGTTTGCAGGTGATAGATGGTCAGCTGGCTTTCGAAAGCATGGGTACCGATGTGAAGCTGCAAACCGGCGAACTGCTTACTTTGCATCAGCAATTGTCGTTTAAAGCAACGGCCACAACCGACTGTATATGCCTCTTAACCATGATTAAATAGGCTTTTTGGCATTTTTTTTAATTTTTTTTAAAAATCCAATAATCAGCTAACCGGTTGCCAGTCAGTAGTTTTGCTTTGAAAAGTGCCCTACAGGGCTTGTAAACGCTATATTATAACGGCAAGGCATGCTTGTTTCTTTAGTTTAAATGATATATTTGAAACTAAATTAAAATTATTACAATGGAAAAATTCTCAAAAGTTAAAGAAGTAATTGCTGCTATCGAAGCAGACGCAGAAAAATTTTATAACGCAGGTAATGCAGCAGCTGGTACTCGTGTACGTAAAGCAATGCAAGACCTAAAAGTATTGGCTCAAGAGATCCGTACTGAAGTAACTGAGAAAAAAAACAGTGCAAAATAAGCCTCAGTGCTCGAATTTTATAAAAGACTCTGCTTTGGCAGGGTCTTTTTTTATGAAATTAAATTTGTACAAATAGATTTTCTTATTTCAACAAATTTGTAATTTAGACGTAAATCATAATCCGGTAACCCATGATTTCCGTAGAAGTAAGCTATACTGTAAAACCAGCGTTTTTAGAACAGAACAAGAGAAATATTAGTTTGTTCTTGGCCGATTTCAGGCAATTGACCCACCTTAATTTCCTTTACCAGGTGTATCTCAAAGACGATGGCCTTACCTTTATGCACCTTTCCATGTACGAAAACGAGGAAATACAGCAACAGATTTTGCATGTGCCTTCGTTTCTGCAATTTCAGCAAGAACGCGATGAGAGCAATCTCGATAACGCGGCGCAAGTGAAGCAACTCACCCTGATCGGCTCTTCCTTACGGCTTATTTAGCCAAACAAATTTTGATACATAAGGGTTATCAATGTCGAACGTTCAAATCTTTTGGCGCTCTGATGACAGATTTGGCCTTCGTTAGGCCTTATGTTTGTTTCGTATCAGCCATTATTCAAGGACAGCAACATGAAAGCAATTATATTAACCCAGCCAGGTGGCGTAGAAAATCTTAAATTAACTACAGTTGAAAAGCCAAAAGTGGCCAGAAATGGTGTTTTGATTAAAGTAAAAGCCATCAGCATTAATCCGGTAGATTGGAAAACACGCAGGGGAACTGGAGTTTATGGCCGTTTAAAAGATCTGAATCCATTGATTATTGGCTGGGATGTAAGCGGGGTGGTAGAAAGCGTAGGCGAGGACGTCGTAGCATTTAAGTCTGGCGACGAAGTTTTCGGGATGGTCAATTTTCCCGGCCACGGCCAGGCTTACGCCGAATACGTAGCCGCGCCTGCCGATCATCTGGCCCTGAAACCAGCCAATATTAGCCATGAAGAGGCCGCTGCTGCTACTTTGGCTGCTTTAACTGCCTGGCAGGTATTGGTTACCTATGGCAATGTACAGGCTGGCCAAAAAGTACTGGTCCATGCGGCCGCTGGTGGCGTTGGCCATTATGGCGTACAAATAGCCAAACATTTGGGCGCTTATGTTATTGGTACCTCGTCAGCAGCCAAGAAAGATATTGTAATGGATTTGGGTGCCGACGAACATATCGACTATACAAGCCAAAAATTTGAAGAGCTGGTTCAAGATGCCGATCTGGTTTTCGATACGGTTGGTGGCGAAAACTTTGTCAGGTCTTTAGATGCCGTTAAGCCCCATGGCTGGGTTATTTCCATTCCATCGGGTATGTCTGGCGATATTGAAGCGCAGGCCAAGGCCAAAGGCGTCAATGCAAGGGCAATGCTGGTAGAAAGCAATGGAAAAGATATGCAGCTCTTGGCCGGACTATTGGCTAGCGGCAAAATGAAATCGCTCATCAATTCGGTTTATCCTTTTGAGCAAATGGGAGCGGCCCATACCGAACTGGAACAAGGAAAAGCTACCGGAAAGATTATGGTTACGCTATAATAGGCCGTTTTCAGTTCGCGGTTAACCATCTCAAAGTTTGGTGGTTTTTAATGGTTAGCATCCTATTTTAAGCTTTAACTTGCTATTGCGTATATTCGTATTGGCTATCAAACTTGCCCATGAAAATTAGTCAGCCCATACCGAACCCCAAAATTGCCGACTATGTAGAACGTATTTTGGTGATTGAAGATGTTCAGGTCGTCAATCCGTTTGTGCTGCCGCTTTATGCCAATGGGTCGCCAACCCTGCTGTTTCAAACGGCAAAGGGACAGATCAAAAACAGCAGCAACAACCTAACCCTGTTTGGGCAAACTGTTTTCCCCGAAGACCTATTGATTAAAGACGATTTTACCCTGATTGCCTATTTTTTCAAGCCTTTTGCCCTGTATGCCTTGTTTGGAGTTTCGGCGCAGGAACTAACTGATAATCCGATTGACCTGAACCTGTTGGCTCCTGCAAAAACCTACGAGTTTCAGGAACGTTTGCTCAATGCTCCATCTGTTGCCATCATGGTGGCTTTGTTGGACGATTATGTATTCAGCCTCATCATGAAAACCAAGGTCGATTGCGAGCTGATCAAATATGCAACTTTGTCCATTGCCGGCAATTCGAGCAAAGATGTACTGGTAAAGGTTCAACAAGAGCTGTATCTCACCGAACGCACTTTTCAGCGTTTGTTCGAACGCAATATCGGCTTGTCGCCTAATCTTTTCAGGCGCATCTGCCAATTCAATGCGGCCTTTCAGCAACTGAACAACCGCAATTTTAATAAACTAACCGATGTAGCCTTCGATAATGGTTATGCCGATCAGAGCCATTTTATCAGGAGTTTTAAGGAATTTACACGCATTACACCAAAAACATACCTGAACTTTGGCAATCAAGATTAAAGTAAGATTGTCGGGTTTGTTCTATTTTAGCATAGTTGCTCTGCCTTTCTTTGTGGTAGAAATTAAAACTTAAAACAATGAAAAATCAAATTTACCCTTGCCTCTGGTTTGATGGTCAGGCCCAGGCAGCTGCCAAATTTTACTGCGCTATTTTTAAGGATTCGAAAATTACAGCCGATAACCAGATGGTGGTTACCTTCGAATTGAACGGCAAGCGCTTTATGGGCCTCAATGGCGGCCCTCAGTTTAAATTTAACGAAGCGGTTTCCTTTGTTATCGATTGCGAAACACAAGAAGAAATTGATTATTACTGGCAAAAACTCACTGCCGATGGCGGAAGCGAGGGCCAATGTGGCTGGCTTAAAGACAAGTTTGGCGTGTCGTGGCAAGTAGTGCCTACCATTTTGCCTAAATTGCTGAGCGATCCCGCAAAGGCGCAAAACGTATTGCAGGCCTATATGAAAATGAAAAAATTCGATATCGAGGCCTTACAAAATGCCTAATAAACTAAGCCCGATCGTAACTAGGTCGGGCTTTTTGATGGATTTACTAAGAAGCCATTAGTTTTTTTCTTCAATAATGCTGGTTTTGTTGCGTTTCGCGACTATCTTAGTTAAGGTAATGATCCGGTATACCAAATAACGAATGATGACATGGCTGCCAGCAAACCCATACATCCAAATTTTCTTTACCATTTAGGTTTTAAAGAACGCGCGCTAATCGAACTTTTCAGCGATTTAAGAACGTTTATGCTCGAACTGTATCCGGCAGGCAATGAGCTTTTGTACCATACACATGCCTTAACGGCTGTATTTTCGCTTTCTGATAAGCTGGGCGATGCCTATTGCATGATTCCGATATACACCAACCATTTAAATTTGGGTTTTAACAAAGGTACGCTGCTTGCCGATCCACATTCGCTGTTGCAGGGCACAGGCAACCTGATTAGGCATATTCCGATAAGCAGTCAAAACGATTATCGAAACAAGCCGGTAGAGGAGCTGATTAAGGCTGCTATTGACTTGGCCTTGAAACATCAAGACAAACCAAGCAAGGCAACAGGCCAAACCATTTCTAAAATCAAAACCAAATAACCATCCGTTGTGCTTCCCGAAAATTGCGAGCGAGTAGCAAAACAATGTTTGCTATTTTGAATTTGCTTGGCTGTGGTTTTTATAGATGGCTTGAAAATTCTGTTCTATATCTTTCAGCTTGTAAGTTGCCGGAATAACCACTTTGCCGTTTCGGTCTATAAAGCCATAAGTATCGCTGATTGACTTGACCATGGCCAGATTTTCGTTGTATTTTCCGAATTTCTCTATTTTGGCATAGATGGCAGGTACTACAACTTTTCCGTCTCTGTCGATGAAACCGTAAGTGCCGCTAACCGTTTTTACCAAGGCCCAATCCTTGTTGTACTGGTTGTAGGCATACTTTTTTTGATAGCCGTTTTGGGCAAAAGCCACCGAACCGATCAGCAAAAAGAAAAAAAGGAGAGTGAAACGTTTCATTTTTTTTGATTTAAATGTAGCTCGTGCCGACATTGTCGACGTTGATAAAATTAAACAAATAATGCTTTGGTATGAGCTATTTTTGTTAAACATAAGGGTATTGGTAAAACAGTTTTAAACTATTGATGAAATGAAAAAGGTAATTTTAGATTTGGCCGTAACGTTAGATGGATTTATCGAAGGCCCGAACGGAGAGATAGATTGGTGCATCATGGACGATGATATGGATTTTGATAGCTTCCTGTCGAGCATAGACACCATCTTTTACGGTAGGGTAAGCTACGATGCCTGGGGCAATTTCAGTCCGGAAGCCAATGCCAGCGAGGCCGAACAAAGACTATGGCAGGCTGTACACGCAAAGCAGAAGTTTGTTTTTTCAAAGCAGAACCTCAACGATGGAAAAGCCACCTTTGTCCATGCAGCTATTGCTGATAAAGTGGCCGAAATTAAAGCACAGGATGGAAAAGACATTTGGCTGTACGGTGGTGCAGGCTTAATCAAAACATTTATAGATTTGAAGCTGGTTGATGTTTACCGGATCTCGGTACATCCAATAGCTTTGGGTGCCGGTAAGCCTTTGTTCGAAAACCTGAAAGAAAGGGTAAAACTAAACCTGATCAAAACCAATGTTTTCAGGTCTGGCGTAGTACAGCTTATTTACGAATCTAAGTAATTTTAAATGAGTGGCGAGCGTGGTTATGATAGACTGGGGCTTAAACTGCTTTTATCTGGCAATCGCTAGCAAGCAATTGGGCCACCTGATTGGAACGTTAAAAAAATTATCGCTAAAAATGTTCTAAAATCTTACTTTTACTTTAAGGCTTGGCAACCAGTAGCATCTTTAAATTAGCCCGCCAAGCCTTGTTAAAAGAACAGGCCTATTTTAGGCTAAAAAGATATGGAAAGAACCAATTCGAGGCTTCAGGAACTGATCGAACTTTATTTGCAGCAAAGCATTACCGAAGCAGACAAGATCGAGTTATGGGGCTATGTCGACGATCCGGTATTTGAAGCAGAAATCAAGAATTCGCTTTCCGAGGCATTCTACCAGGTAGCACCTGTCGAGCTTACGGCCCTGCAACAAGAGCAGGCACTTAACCATATTTTTCAGGCTGATAATCCGGTTATCACAAGCCAAGAGCCACAAAGGCAACCAAAGCTTAAACGTTTGTGGACAAGGATTGGAGTGGCTGCAACCATAGCGGTTGTATTGGGGCTTGGCCTTTATTTGTACCAACAGAAAACCGAACTTTCGTTGGCCGATCAGGTGGCACGTAGTGGCATAAAGACCGGTGGCAACAAGGCATTTCTAACGTTGGCCAATAACAAACGTATTGTGCTAAGCGAAAGCCAATCCGGAATTAAATTGCAAGACAATAAACTGTCTTACAGTAACGGAACATCGCTTTCGGGTATCAATTCCGCTGATGTGGGGCAAGAATATACGTTGAGCACGCCTAAGGGAGGTACTTATCAGCTGGTTTTGCCCGATGGTTCAAAGGTTTGGCTCAATGCGTCTTCTTCTATCAGGTTTCCTGCCGTCTTTAACGGAAACAGAAGCGTAGAGCTTAGCGGAGAGGGCTATTTTGAAGTAGCCAAAGATGAAAAACATAGCTTTGTGGTCAACAGCCGTTCGCAAAGCGTAGAAGTGCTGGGTACACATTTCAACATCCAAAACTACCAGAACGAAACAACGGCGAAGACTACTTTGCTAGAAGGAAAAGTAAAAGTGTCACTGGCCGATAATGGCTTAACTAGAGTACTTAAACCAGGCGAACAGGCCGGCGTAACCGGTAAACAGCTCAAGGTATACCATGTAGATATAGAGGATGTGGTGGCCTGGAAAGAAGGCTATTTCAACTTTAACAACGAAACGATTGCCCAAATTATGGCCCAACTGGCCATGTGGTACGATGTAAAAATAGATTTCGTGGATCCGCCTTCGGAAGAAACATTTACCGGTCAGATTTCGAGAACAAAAAGCCTAGCCGAAGTACTGGATATTATCGCCAAAGCCAAACCCGTCAAGTTTAAAATCAAAGGCAGAACGATTGAAGTAAGCCATTAACTTGCTAAAAGGACATATTTTTCCTTATTTATTGTTGGCAAGCCAAAAATATCCATTATCTTGTAAATAGGATAAGGTGGTTAAACCAAGCAATTCCTATTGACGGTAAATTAGTTTTGTGTATATGAAGCAACAAAAAATACTGTTAATCATCCTGTTTACATTATTTTTTAAGATTTGCGATGCCCAAAAGGTTACCTTGAACGAGCGTAATTTGGCATTGGAAAAGGTGCTTCGCAAAGTGCGCCAGCAAACTGGCGTGGGTTTTCTTTTTACCGAAAATGCCTTGAAAACTGCCATTCCGGTCACTATTGACGTGAAAGACCGCGATTTAAAAGAAACCCTCCAACTGATTTTCGAAAAACAGCCGCTCCGATACGAATTAGAAAACAACTCGATTGTTGTTTCGACAAAGGAAAAAAGCCTGTTGGGCAAAATCGTTGCCTATTTTAAAAGAATAGAGGTCAATGGCCGTGTGCTCGACGAGGAAGGCAAACCCTTGGAAGGCGCGATAATTAGCCTGTTGCCCACCGGAACCGAAAAGGAAAGCAATTTGCGCAAAGTGCTGGCCACCACGCTTGCCGATGGCAGTTTTCAAATCAGCGGCCTTGCCGACAGTTCATTTTTGTACATCACCTATGTAGGCTACGAACCCTTGCCGATAAGAGCCGTCGAAAAACTGGGTAATTTAAAGCTGACTCTTTCCGGCAATTTAAAAGAAGTGGTGGTCAATACGGGTTATCAAACGCTTACCCGCGAGAGAAGTGCCGGCTCGTTTGCTATTCCAAACTTAGAACTGATGGCCGCACGTACTTCTTCCATGAACGTATTGCAAAGGCTCGATGGTTTGGTGGCGGGTATGGTTATCAATAATTCGCCAACGGCCCATAAAGAAGGCAATACTATTTTGGTTCGTGGCTTGTCAACACTTAATGCCAACCGGTCGCCATTGGTTGTGGTAGATGGATTGGCTATGGATGTTGGCAATATTTCGGCTATCAATCCACAAGATGTAGCGAACATTACGGTACTCAAAGATGCTACAGCGGCTTCGATATGGGGCTCGAGAGCTGCCAATGGGGTAATCGTAATTACTACTAAGAAAGGGGGCGCAGGCAAAACCAAAGTCAACTACAATTTCTTTGTGAATTTTCAGGGTAGGCCGCAATACGACTATTTCCCGGTACTCAATAGCTCGCAGTACATACAAGCCTCGAGAGAAACCTTCGATCCAGTGTATTGGCCCTACAGCAAAGCAACGGTGTACAGCCAGCCTACAGTAACCATCGGCATTTCGCCCGATCGGCAGATCCTCTACGATATGAACAGGGGAGTGCTCAGCGCAGCGCAGGGCAATGCCAAGCTAGATAGCCTGTCCAGAATCAGCAATGTAGGCCAAATGGGCGAGGTTTGGTACCGACCTGCTATTTTAATGAACCACAGCCTTGCTGTTGCGGGTGGCACCGACAAGCATACATTTTACAATTCGTTTGCCTACACCAATGCGCAGAGCTCTACGCCCGGCGAAAGCGACCAGACTTTTAAAATCAATACCCGGCAGGATTTTGCAGTCGGCAAACGGTTAAAGCTTTATTTTATAGCCGACCTCAATTATCAGCTAACCGCAACGGCCAATTTCAAGCCGGTCGACAATCGTTTTCTGCCTTATCAGCTGTTTCAAGATGCCAATGGCAATGCGCTTGCGATGCCTTATCTTGGCTATTTAAGTGAGGCGCAGCGACCATCAATCGAGAACCAGAGCAAGATGAGCCTCAATTACAACCCCTTGCAGGATGCGCAAAGTGGCTTTAGCAAAGGCAACGATTTCAAGGGTAGGTTTAATGCCGGATTGGATATGGAGCTCATTAAAGGCCTGCACTTCGAAGGACTTTACGGCTACATTAAAGGCATTGGCCGTTACAAAAAATACCTCGACCAAAGCAATTACCAGCAACGGATAAACACAGTTAATTTTGCAGTAGCCAACACCGATGGCTCTGTAACCTACAATTTGCCCAATTTTGGTGGCCAATACACCACCAGCAATATCGATTTGCAAAACTGGGTAGTTCGCAACCAGCTGAATTATACTAAAAACTGGAACAGCGGTCAGCATCAGCTGGTGGTCTTGTTTGGTAACGAATTGCAGGAACAGCGCACCCTGAATACCACCAGCGCCGTTTTTGGCTATAACCTTAACCTGCAAACCTATGCCATGGTCGATTATAAGATCCTAAGCTCAACGGGCGTGAAAAATCCGATATTAAATAAGGGCGTAAGCGGTTCTGTTTTAGACCCCAATGTTTATTTCTCCGAATTTGAAAGCGTGCCGCGAACCCGGTACATCTCTTATTATGCCAACGCAGGCTATACCTTTAATGGTAAATACACCTTAAATGCCAGCTGGCGAAACGACCAGAGCAACTTGTTTGGGCCTGACCGCGCTGCGCAGCGAAGGCCTGTTTGGAGCGTCGGTTTAAAATGGAATTTGGGCGCCGAACCATGGCTGTCCGAAAATTGGATCAGCCTTTTGATGCTCAGGGCTACCTACGGCATTACCGGCAATGCGCCCAAGCCAGGCTTTGCTTCTTCAAAAGATGTGTTTGCCACAAAACCCTTAACCAATGCACCGGGTGGGCAGGCCTTGGTCATTTCTACTTTGAGCAATCCAAAGCTTACTTGGGAAAGCACAGCCAATTATAACCTAGGCCTCGATTTTGGCCTGTTGACCCACCGTATTTCGGGAGCGATCGATTTCTATGTCAAAAAAACAACAGGCATGCTAGGTAGGATGCCGGTAAACCCGATTGTAGGTGCCGATGCCATCAACGGCAACGTAGGGAGCATGAATAATAGGGGTATAGAACTTACCCTTAACTCCACAAATATAAAAGGCAGGGACTTTGCTTGGCACAGCAGCTTTATCCTATCTTACAACAAAAATAAGGTCACTAATTTTGGCGCATTGGCCATTCCGATTACTACTGGTGCACAGCAGGTAAATTCGTTGTATACCATGGGCCAATCGGCTTTTGCTATCTATGCCTACAACTATGCTGGGCTCGATCAGCTTGGCGATCCCATGGTGAGGCTGGCCAATGGTTCGCTCACCAAGAGAAATATAGATGTACTGCCTGGCGACGTTTTATACATGGGCAGTATACAACCAGTGTGGAATGGCGGTTTGGCCAATATGTTCAGGTATAAGGATTTTTCGCTTAACCTTAACCTGTCATATAGTCTTGGCGATGTGATGTACAGGAACATGAACCAGGTATTTACCGGATGGGGATTTATTTCGAACCAAAACCTTCAGGCTGGCAACCTACATGCAGATTTTGCCAATCGCTGGAAACAGCCCGGCGACGAGGCTTTGACCAATATCCCAGCTTTTGTTGCCAATAGCAACCTCTCTTCAAGCAGGCGTTTCACCGATTTTTATACCGGTGGCAACCTGAATGTAGTGAGCGCGGCCTATGTTAAGCTAAGAGAGCTTGCCTTGTCCTATCAAGTACCCGAAAGAATAGTTAGGAAAATGAAAATTGGCGGATTGAGCCTGAAGGCCCAATTGTCTAATGTAATGCTCTGGAAAACCAATAAATATGGAATAGATCCCGAATTTCAGGATGCAAGGTTTGCCACCACAAGCCAAATGCCTTCCAATCAGAATACGATCTCTTTTGGCCTTTCCCTAAATCTTTAGCTATGGATACTAAATACTTTAAATACCATAAAATAATTTACTTGCTGTGTTGTGGCATGTTGCTCATTGCCTGTAAGAAAAAGTTTTTGGATATTGACCCGAAAGGCTACCTCATTGCGCAAAAAACCGAGGATTACGACCTGATTTTAAATGACGTAAGCACCTTGGCCGAGATTTCAAGCGTTTCTACCGTGCTCATGTCCGACGAGCTGGCCACTTCGGCATTTTATTTTGAATCAGATACGAGGTTGCTCGATCAGAATGCCTTTAAGTGGGCCGACGATCTTTATACTGTTACGGCACCTAGGTCTGAGTTTTTTGTACTTAGCCAGCAACTTTATCTCTACAACAAAGTTATCAATGAGGTGCTCGATTCGGAAGGCGATAACATGGCACAGAAAAAAATGCTGAGGGCAGAAGCGCTTGCTGGCAGGGCCTATATTTATTTTATGCTGGTTAATTTTTATGGCAAGCCCTATCAGGCCGTTACGGCTGCTTCAGATTTGGGCGTACCCTTGCTCAAAATAGCCGATGCCACTCAAACCAAGTTTACGAGGGCAAGCGTACAGGAAGCCTATGACCAGATTTTGGCCGATTTGAACGAAGCCATGCCCGACCTGCCTGCTAAGGTAAGCAGTAGGGTAAGGATGTCTAAAGCCGCAGGCGAGGCCCTGTTGGGCAAAGTTTATATGTTTATGGGCAGCTTTGATAAAGCCTTGCCTTGGTTGGATAGGGCAGTGGCAGATTTACAAAATGCCAGTGTGGCTGTAGGTTTGTACGATTTTAACAAAGAACTGCTTGCCGGAGGAGTGTGGTACCCCATCAATTCCTTTACCGGACCGCCCAGAAGCGATGCCTACAAAGACAAGGAAATATTGTATTTGAAGCGGGCCACTAACCAGTATTATTATTTGCTTTCGGCGATGGTAGTCAACCCGCAAACCATGGCGCTCTTTGGGGCTAATGATCAGCGACTTAAATTTCTGAGCCCATATCCGCTTGCTGTAGCGCAGTCTTATCCCTTGGGCATGAGGCGAGCCTATGGCAAAGGCTATAGCAATTTTGGCATAGGCGTAGCGGATATTTACCTGTTGCGAGCCGAGTGCAGGTCGCGCATGGGGGATATAGGTACGGCAGCCACAGAACTCTTGGAATTTAGAAAAAACAGGATGCCGGCAGCAGCGGCAGTTATTCCGGCATCGGCAACGGCCAATAAAGTAGCACTAACCAAGTTTATTTTAGAAGAACGTATCCGTGAATTTGCCGTCGATGGGGCGCGTTGGTTTGATATGCGCAGGTTATCCGTCGATCCCGAATATGCGGCCACTGTGGGCAAATCACACCAGGTTTATGATGACAATGGCAATGTAGTAGCAAGCTATGCCCTAAAGCCGGAAAGATTTACGTTGAGGCTGCCACTGTATATTTTGGCGGCCAACCCAGCTATGCCTCAAAACCCTTAGGACTTAACCTATCTATTTAAAAATATAAGCTTCGTTTTTTATTAATCTTAGGTATGCTTGATCTTTTTATTAACTTAGCCCTGAGCTCCCTACATAAGGTTTAAACACACTTTTGATAAAGAAATCCAACCAATGGCGGTCGAACAGCTGTTAAATGAAAGAGAAATATTGCTTCAAATAGCCGATGGGAGCCAAGCGGCTTTCGCGCAGCTGTTTAAGCACTATCACAGCTACGTATTTGCATTTGCCAAGAAAATTACGCATTCCGAAGAGCTGGCTGGAGAAATTGTACAGGACATCTTTTTAAAGCTATGGCTAAAAAGAGAGACCCTTGGCGCCATAGAAAATTTTGGAGCCTACCTGAACCGAACGGTGCGTAATACTTCCTTTAATGTGTTGAGGCAACTGGCGCATCATGCAAAACTCAACCTAAAGCTCAGCTTAGACCAAACAGAACTCGAAGAAAGCACCAACAAGGAACTCGACTATCGAGAAACCAAGCGCTTGCTCAGCGATGCCCTCAATACCCTTTCGGCACAGCAAAGAACAGTTTATCGGCTATGCCACCAAGAAGGCCTAAAATATGCCGAAGCTGCCGAAAAAATGAGTATATCGCCACAAACCGTTCACGAATACATGAAATTGGCCCTACAAAAAATACGGATTCATTTTAAAAAGAACGGTGCGGGCTATCAGATCCTTATTGCCGTACTGTTTAAATTCAAATAGCCTTTTTTATTTCCTTATTGCTGGTATTGGCTAATTATTTGGCTGATAGCCAGTTTTTTTGTGTTTATTTTTTTATGGCATCCCCCCATCAGTACCACATTGCAGTGTCATGCTAAGTAAGGCAACGTAAAGTTACGTACAACTGCACAACCCGTTAAGGATGGTGCGCCGCCTGTAACCAAGTAAAAACTTTTGAATGGAGTAAAGTACCTGTTGGCAATGCCTAGGCAGGGCACGTTCAGACATTTTTGCATGGTTGTGCTTTAATTATAACACTGTGAAATGAATGTATTACTGGCAGATCAGCATCAAACCGTCCATGTGGGACTAAGGTCATTAATATATAGTATGTGGCCAAATGTAAGCATGAAGGAAGCCTCAGCTATAAACGAAGTCGTAGCACTCATCAGTGATGGGGATTTTGATCTGGCTATTATCGACATTTCGTTGCCCGGAGGCGAAAATTTGGAAGAACTAATTGGGCTTTTGGCACTTGAAACGGCCATTGTGGTTTTTTCTGACAATGAAACGGATGTTAACCGTATACAGAAAATGCTTTTGGTTGGAGCCGTTCAGTTTCTTCCTCCAAAAACATCGCTTCTTGAAATCAGAAACCGCTTGGAAATCTTGTTCGCCTAATGCAAAAATTGTTGGACAGCCATAAAATGCTAAGTAAAAAGCCAAAATAGCTAACGCCTAATCCAAGCCCCTATCGAGTTATTCCTATATCCCAGATACATCTTTTGATTGATTACATTGCTGAGCGAAACGTTTACTTATGCTTCAAATCCTGACCAGGCACTTGTTGAGTTGCTGATAAAAGGAGATGCCCTGGCCTATACCGCCATTTACAACCGCTATTTTGATGTACTTTACCTGCATGCACGCAAAAGGCTTGGAGATAATGAAGAAGCCCAGGACCTGTTGCAGGATTTGTTTGCTGCTTTGTGGAACAAACGTGCTGAGCTTCAGCTGAAGTCTAATTTAAAAGCCTACCTCTATGTAGCGGTTAGAAATAAGGTGCTGGATGTCATTTCGCACAAGCAGGTAGCCGATAAGTACATCAATTCGTTGCAGCGCTTTATTGATGAAGGCTATGCGGGGGCAGACCATTTGATCAGAGAGCGCCAACTAAAGGAGCTGATTGAGAAAGGCATTGCAGGACTATCGCCGAGGATGCGCGAAATTTTTGAACTGAGTCGAAACCACTGCTTAACTTATAGGCAAATTGCTGAGCAGCTTGGCATTTCTGAGCAAAATGTAAAAACCCAAATAAAGCTGGCGCTAAAAAAGTTGCGCAAAGAATTGGGCCTAATGCTATGTTTAGCGCTATAAATAAAAAAATGTAAAAAAAAGATTACATTTCGTACCCCCCTAAGAAGCCACATGGCCGTCTATACATTTAATAACCAAAGGTAAAATTTGTATAGATGAACAAGCACAAAGAAGCCCACGTACTTTTGAACAATTATAGACAGGGAAAATGTTCTGCCGAAGAACTAGCCTTGCTAGAAAATTGGTATTTGGTACACGAAGATGAAGAACTACAGTTAAGTGCCGAAGAACTTCTAGAGGCTAAACTGGAAGTTTGGCAAAAGTTGCCGTTTTATCGGCACAACAAGCCTATGGCTAAGCTATGGCCTAGACTTGTTGTGGCAGCCATGCTTGTTTTGTGTACATCTGTAGCGTTATGGCTGGCTAAGCAACGCAATACAAAAGTTGTACAATCAGCAAAAACGGCAGTTATCCAACCGGGAAGCAACAAAGCTACCCTTACTTTAGCCAATGGAACCCAAATAACATTAGACGGCTCGGTTGCCGGAAAACTGACCGAAGACCATGGTATTGCCATTAGCAAAGACAAAAGCGGGGCATTGGTTTACACCCTGCTACCCATTTCACAACAGGTAACCCTTGCCCAAAAAACAAATGCCATTGCCACCCCACGGGGAGGTCAATACCAGGTTAACCTACCTGATGGAACCAAAGTATGGCTAAATGCCGAAACAACATTGACCTATCCATTGGTGTTCGATGCCAGCGAGCGAAAAGTAGACCTTAAAGGCGAAGCCTATTTTGAGGTGGCACACGATGCCACAAGACCTTTTAAAGTGATAACTGCTAATCAAACAGTTAGGGTGTTGGGTACTCACTTCAATGTTGAAGCTTACGAAAACGAAGCTATCACCAAAACAACCTTATTAAGCGGAAAGGTGCAGGTTGAGGAAACGAAAGACCATACGGCTGTGCTGCTTAAGCCAGGTCAGCAAGCGGTTAGCGAAAACGAGGAAATCAATGTGGCCGACGTTCCTGCAAATGATGCTGTAGCGTGGAAAAACGGCTATTTCATGTTCAACAATGAGCCACTGGGTAGCATGATGAAAAAGATTGCAAGATGGTACAACGTAGAAGTGCTTTGTCCGCCACAATTGGCCTCGATGACCTTTTCGGGTTCGGGGCCCCGCAGTTATAACATTAACCAAATATTAAACAAAATAGAACTCACAAATGCAATCCACTTTAAGATAGAAGGAAGGAGGGTAGTCGTTATGCCTTAGCTCTTATTGCTCACTGCCGGCAAAAAACCAAGCCCAATAGCAGTCGCAATGCTATTGGGCGGTAAGTTGTTTTTATTGCCGGGTTTATTATGTCGCTCCGAATTAACCAAGTCGAAACTAAACCTAACAAACAAATGTATGAAATTCAAAAGGGTTTTAGGCATAGCCCCTGCTATACCTATGCCAGAAAACTAATCAAATTCAAACTGATACTTGTGGTGCTCATTTTTGCCATTCTTCAGGCAAGCGCGAGCAGTTATGCCCAAATTACACTGAACGAAAAGAACGCAACGCTAGAAACTGTGCTTACGAAGATAAGGAAACAGAGCGGCTACGATTTTTTCTACCAAACAGCAGTAATGGTCAAGGCCAAGCCAGTAACCATCGTGGTAAAAAATGTAAGCGTGGCCGATGCATTGGCCCTCTGTTTCAAAGGCCAGCCCCTTACGTACCAAATTGAAGACAAAACCATTGTGGTGCGTTACGCCGCTCCAACGGGGCTAACCCAAACGGTTGAGGCCCAGGTGATAACCGGTAAGGTGTTGGGCGAAAACGACAAGCCCTTGCCTGGTGTAAACATCAGAATAAAAGACAGCAAAACCCTGCTTGCGGCAAGTAACGAGAAGGGTGAATTTTCAATTACCGTGCCTAACGGCAACGAAACCTTGGTATTTTCTTATGTGGGCTACCAAACTAGGGAAATCAAGCTTCAAGGTGGTGCTGCGCTGTTAATTGTGAAAATGCTTCCAGAAGAAAACGTAATGAAAGATGTGGTAATTACGGGGATGGTAAACAAGAGCAAAACGGCTTTTAGTGGTGCAACAGCTACTTTTACCGGCGAAGAGCTGAAGCAAGTGGGCAACCAAAACCTCATCAAAAGCCTGGCTACCCTAGACCCTGCATTTATCCAAATTGAAAACAACTCGGCCGGCTCCAATCCAAACGTATTGCCTACTGTCGAATTAAGGGGCCAAACCAGTATCGCTACCCAGCAGCTGCGCGATCAGTTTTTGGGCGACCCTAACCAACCCCTGTTCATTTTGGATGGGTTTGAAACCAATTTACGTACCATCGTCGACCTTGATATGAACATAGTTGCTTCGGTTACCATCCTCAAAGATGCGGCCTCTACAGCGCTTTATGGCTCAAGGGCTTCTAATGGAGTGGTTGTGGTAGAAACCAAAAAGCCCGTATCGGGAAAAATAAGGTTAAGCTATTCCTCAGACATGAACATAGAAATGCCTGACCTTTCCTCATACAACATGATGAATGCCTCAGAGAAACTGGAATACGAACGTTTGGCGGGAAGGTATACCAGTACCGATGGCTATCAACAAGCTTATGATACCTTGTACAACAACCACCTGAGAGAAGTTTTAAAAGGAGTAAACACCTATTGGCTTTCGCAGCCTTTGCAAACCGGCTTTTCTTTGCGCCACTCTGTGAGTGCAAGTGGGGGCGACAATGCCATACGCTATAGCATTGGCGCAAACATACGCCAGAACGACGCCACCATGATCGGAACACAACGTAAAGACTGGGGTGCCTTTGTTGACTTGTCATATCGGACCGGTGCTTTTAACATTTCGAACAGGACCTATGTAAATGGGTACAACAAAGTCGATTCGCCTTATGGCAGTTTTTCAGATTGGGTAGAAACCAACCCTTATTTACGTCTGCAGGGAGCTGATCAAAAATACATTGAAAATGTAAGATTGTCCCACTACTCGGGAATAGGAAAATTGCTGATGACCCCTAATCCTTTTTACAATGCCGGTTTGCGAAGTTTTAGCAAGGGCTCGTCTTTTGGCGTACAGAATAATTTTTCGATGAATGCTGAGTTTAACAGAGTTTGGAAAATTGGCTTAAATGCACAGATCAGCAAATCGGCTACCGAGGATGTTTCCTTTGTTTCGCCACTCCATACACAATATGAAAACATAGAAGACCCTACGTTAAAAGGGAGGTACAGCAATACGAGAAATGGTGGACTGAATTACACAGCGAACTTGAGCGTTACTTACGCAAAGGTATTTGACAAGCACATGGTAAATGCCTTTGCAAGAGTAGAGTTTGCGCAGAATGATTTGAATTTAAAGGGCTTTTCGGTTTTGGGTTTCCCAAATAACAGCAATGGCAACCCGTCTTTTGCCTACGGTTTTGCCGCAGGGGCCAGGCCAACGGTGGCCAATTCGCTTACACGACGCAATTCTAACATAGCTTCGCTGAGCTACTCTTACGATCAGCGCTACAATGCCGACTTTAACCTAAATATTGATGGTTCTACGGCCTATGGCGCATCAAAGCGCTATGCTTCTTTTTATAGTGCAGGCTTGAGCTGGAATATCAACAGAGAAAAATTCATGAAAGGAATAGAATGGATCAATGTATTAAGGTTGAGGGGTAATGTGGGGCTTACAGGTAACCAAAACTTCAATAATGTTAACCAGTCTGTTTATGCCTATTATGCTACCGTTAATACCTTTGGCCAGGGCGTGTACCTGCAAACCTTGGGTGCATCAGATTTAGAGGCCCAAAAGACCTTGCAAACCAGTGTTGGAATCGATGCAACGCTATGGAACAATAGGCTGAGGCTACAATTTAACGCCTACAGAAAACTAACCGATCCGTTGGTAGTGGCCGTTAGTTTACCTAGCTCGACGGCTTTGGCCACTTACCCTCTTAATACAGGTGCAAGTACCACGAAGGGCATAGATGGAAGCTTGTTTTTTTCGCCTATTTACAAACCTGGCAAATTGGTATGGACTTTAGGCGCCACTTGGGAAGTATCCAGACAGAAGTTCAGCAAGTTTGATCAAAAGCTAGAAGCCTTAAATACTACGCTTAGAAACAGCAATTCGTTAACCAGGTACAGAGATGGCTATAGCAGCTATGATCTTTGGGCTGTACCCTCATTGGGCATAGATCCTGCTACGGGCAATGAAGTGTTTTTGGGCAAAGATGGCCAACAGACATTTGTTTACAATACCAGCGACCAAGTGGTGGTAGGTAGCTCAAGGCCCAAAATCCAAGGCGTAATCAGCTCGAGCCTGTTATACAAGGGTTTTAGGGCAGGCATATCAATCCGATACATATTGGGCCGTTCCATCATGAATAGCGCGTTGTACGAAAAGGTAGAGAATATTTCGGCGGCCGATTTGCTGAATAACCAAGATAAACGTGCGCTTTACGACCGTTGGAAAAATCCAGGAGATGTGGCACAGTTCAAAAAGATTTCGAGCACGACCACTACACCAATGTCGTCGAGGTTCTTGCAAAAGGAAAATGCCTTTATCGGCGAATCGTTCAATGTAGGTTATGAGTTTAAGGATAAGAAATGGCTGCAATATGCCTACTTGGAAAGGCTTTCGCTCAATGCCTATTCAAATGATTTGTTTTATGCTTCGAATATCAGGAGAGAGCGTGGCATCGACTATCCTTTTGCGCGTTCGGTTTCCTTTAGCTTGCGAGCCACTTTTAAATAATATCCACCCCTGTGATACTTAAAGATTTTGTCACCATTAAACGAATAGAAAGATGAAAAAATGGTTTAATTATATGCTTTTGTGTCTTGCTTTGGCCAGTTTGCCAAGCTGCAAGAAATGGCTCGATGTAAGGCCCGAAGATAAATTTACAGAAGCAGACCTGTATACCAATGCCTCTGGTTTTGAAGACGCCATGAACGGACTTTACTTGCAATGCAGCAGCACCAATATGTACGGCGCCCGGCTTACCATGACCACCATGGATGCCTTGGCCAAGCTGTACCACTTAACCAGCGAAAACAATCTTTACCAAATAGCCAACTATAACTATGGCGATGCTTCTTCGCTTTCGCAGATCGATGCCACTTGGTCTAACCTGTACAAGGCTATCCTTAACATGAACAAGCTACTGCAAAGCTTAGAAACCTATGGCAACGTACTTGATCTTAAAACACGCAATATGTACAAAGGCGAAGTGCTGGCCCTGCGTGCATTTTGTTATTTCGATTTGATGCGCATGTTTACCAAACCCTATGCGCTTAGCCCGACAGATAATGTGCTGCCTTATTACGATAAAGCTACTTATGAAATCTCCGATTTTAAAAGCAACGCCTTTATCATGGAGCGCATCCTCAAAGACCTGGGTGATGCAGAACAGCTGTTGCAACAAAACGACCCTGCGGTAACACAGGCACAGGTAAGCAAGGCCACCTTAAGCTTAGTTCGCAATTCGCGCAATTACCGCATGAATTATTATGCGGTTAAAGCCCTACAGGCTAGGGTAAACCTATGGAAAGACGACAAGCCTGCCGCTTTGGCTGCCGCACAGACCTTGATTGCCAATCAGGCTAAATTTCCATGGACAGAATTTTCCGACTTGAATATCAGTGAGTCGTCTAACAAAGTATTTGCCACCGAAATGATTTTTGGGATTGAAAGTACAGAACTGACCAAGACATTCAATGACAATTTTGCCCCCTCATTACTCGATGGAAAGATACTTGCCGGAAACCCAACGGGGGCTTTTATTTCGGCTACCATATTTGAAGGCTTTGCCAGCGACTATAGGTTCCAGTTTGTTTGGAAAATAGACGGCAAGCCTTATTATACCTTCTTTAAGTATAAAAACGGAAGCAATGTTTCGCAGTCCTGCAACAATACCATTCCGCTCATCAAGATGGGTGAAATGTACCTGATTGCGGCCGAGTGCGAAACCGACCCTGCAAAAGCCTTGGATAACCTCAATGCCTTGCGTACGCACCGTGGTATTGCCGCACTTGTTGGATCCTTAAGCACAACGCAGCTAAACGACAGGATCATGCGCGAATACCGCAAAGAATTTTATGGCGAAGGCCAATTGTTTTTCTATTACAAAAGGAAACAGATGACCTCTGTTGCAGGGGCTACCAACAACGTAATCGTGAGTATGAGCCCAAGCAACTATACGTTTCCTATCCCGCTATCCGAAACACGACCACGATAAAAAAAGACAATTAAACCAAGGTGTTAATCATTAAAAACAAAAAAATGAAAATAGAAACCTTAAAAAAAATCAGCCTTATCCTGTTGGTTGGCGTCATTTGTGGCGCTTGTAAAAAAAACAGTCTGGCTACCTATAGCAACGAAAAGGACGAAAGAAGCGTTTATTTTCCACTGGCCGAAACCACCAATACCGTCACCGTCAGTTTTGGCTATGCGCAATCGCAGGTAAGCGATTCGCTGATCGCTATCCCCATCCGTACCATTGGTGCACCGGTGGGAGCCGACCAAAGCTATAAGCTCGATATTGGGGCCAATAGCACCATGAAGGCGGGCACCGATTACGATATCCTCAACCCGACAACAGCGATTAAGGCCGGTTTGGTAGCCGATACTTTAAAAATCAAGTTGAAACGTACCCAGCAGATACGAAGCGACAGTCTTTTTCTTTACCTGGAGCTACAACCCAACGAATATTTTGCCCAACGCTATCAAACCGGCAAGATTAATGGGACTAGCAGGACTTTTACCCGCTTAAGGATCAAATTAGATGATATTGCCGGTCCACCGCCTTATTGGATAGCGGGTCACCCAGCCCTAAGTATAATGACCGACTACTTTGGGGCTTACAGCACTTTAAAATTCCAACTTTGGCTAACCCGCTATAATTTAAATGCGGTCGATTTAATGGATCCCAACTGGTCCAAAAACAATTTTTCGAGAATTGTAGCTTATAGCAGCGGACTTAAAGCCTACCTGCAGCAAATGCAGCTAGACAAAACCCCCATATATGAAGCCAATGGTACTTTAATGGCCATGGGACGTTACGCCCGATAAGCGAGCAGTACATTTTTAATTCACCTCTAAACTAAGCAAAATGAGAATAAAGAACCACCTATGGATTTTTTGCCTTTTTTTATGCGCCATTAACCTGGTAGCCTGTAAAAAAGATTTGGGCAATTACAGCTATAAGGAAGTAAACGAAGGCACGATTTCAAAACTTGAAATTTCCTATACTGCGCTGAGAGGACAGCGCCTGCAGATTATGCCCGAATTGTCGTTTACCCTCGATCAAACCAACGATACCACGAAGTACAGTTACCAATGGATGATTACCTATCCAGCCACCGAAAACAGAAAGGTAATTGCCCGTACGCTTCGGTTAGACTGGCTGGTAGACTTACCATCGGCCGATTACAAATTCAATTTTTCGGCTACAGATAAAGCTACTGGTTTAAGCTGGAGCAAAGAAATGACCCTTAAGGTTACCAGCAATATTGGCGATGGCTGGTTGGTGATGAATGATATCAACGGTATGGCCAGGCTCGATTTCTTTAACTATTCGCCGGCCAGCAGCAACTTCCAGTACTATCAGGATATATTGGCAATTCAGGCGAATTTAAGTTTAAAAGGTAAGCCGAAATTGGTTTATTACTGTCCACGCAGAGATGCTTTTAGCCTAGTAAGTGCCAAGTGTATTTTCGTGGCCAGCGACGAGGAATCTTATGTAATCAATACGCAGAACAATAATTTTGTTTCACCTGCTTTGCTTGGTAGCATTTTTGGCACCTATAATCCGGCCCCATTTTATCCAGAAAGGGTAGTTTCCTTAGGAGGCACTAACAGGGTAGTGTACATGTTGACCAACAAAGGCGATCTGTCATTCGAAATCGCCTTATATTCATCTCCTTTTGGTACCAGGGTAAATAAAGAAAGCAATGGGCGCCAGTTTGCTATTTCGCCTTATTTCTGCGAATCGTACCGGAGTGATGGACAGAACTATGTGTTGATGTATGATACCGACAATAAGCGTTTCATGGAGCATAAAATGTCAAATGCTTATGCTACGATACCGGTAATTACCGGCCAAAATAAACTCTTTGTTCCTGGCAACATGGGCATGGATCTGCTTTACCTGGCCAATACGCCAGCTTTGGGTAGCCAAGCCTATGCCTTGTTCAAAAACAGTCAAAACCAGGTTTATCTGGCACGTATTGTGGCCAATTATTCTACGTTTAGCCCCGTAGCTTTCGATCAGGTTAAAACCGCTCCAGAACTTGTTAATGCTACACAGTTTGCTATCGATCCGGTAGAAGGCTATGTCATGTATCTGGTAGGCTCTAAAATTTACCGTTATAATCCATCTGACCAAAGCAATACGCTGGTGCTCGATTTGGGAACTCGCAAGGTAAGCCTCATCAAATACCAGAAACTGGTTTTAACGGGTTCTTTTTCCGATGCAAGACTAACCGAATATTCGAGAAAACTGATCGTATGCAGCTATGACGAAGCCTCGCCAACTACTTCTGGCAAGATGGAACTGTATACCGTTCCAAGCCTAAATGGGGCCTTAAGCCTTTACAGGTCGTTTGATGGACTGGGCAAAATTATAGATGTAAGCTATAGAGAATAAACCTGATTAACCCTATAAAAAACTAAAATGAAAAAAATATATATGGCTGTATGCTGCCTGTTTGTCGCTTTGCATAGTTTGGCCCAACAGCCTGTAGAGATTACGGGTCTGTTGAAAAAAGAAAACAAAACTGCAGTAAAGCTTTACAAGGTAGAAGAAGGCAAATTGGTCGAATTGTCGAGCACCAACCCCGCATCCAATAGCAAATTTGGCTTTATGTTTTATCCCGATTACGAAGGATTTTACGTACTGTCTACCACAGCCGCCAATGCTTTGGATGGCTATAAATTTTACTTCAAAGGCGGAGAAAAGCTGTCGCTTACCCTGTTAGACACTACCTATGTGCTTACCGGCAATACCAACTCGAAAGCAAACGTACTGCTTACACAGTGGTACAAGCTTTTGCAACCTGTGGTTAGAAAAACCGTAAACATTAGGTCCATGAGCACCTTTGTCGACTTTTTTCCTGAACTGGACAAGGTCTTGCCACAGGCCAAGGCGTTTTTAAAGGACAAGGTTACCGATAATCCGGTTTTTAACAAACGCTTAAAACAGATAGTGGCCCAAGATCTCGACTTGTATGCGTTGTACTTTCTCTACACGCCACGTATGGCACACCCCAGCACCGAAGAATGGCATCCTTTCTATTCGAGCATTAAAGCAGAAGAGCTGTCTAAAAATGCTGCTCAGATTTATGGCTACCCCTGGGGTTCGCGCCTGATCAACATGGCTTTATCGGCCAACATGACGCTTAAAGGGTTCAGGTTCAATACACCAGATGCTGTAGACAAGCAACTCGCCATGCTAACTAACGATACCTTAAAAGGCGACTTTGTTTTGGAGCAGGCAACTCGTATAAAGGATTTCGGCCAGTTCAAAACATTGCAGGATAAATATGGACATTACTTGTTAACCAAGAGTCAGCAGGCGCAACAATTTGAAATATTGGCCAAAGTAGTGCCACTCAAGCCTGGTGATGAGGCCTTCAAATTTACTTATCCAGATAAAACCGGTAAGAACGTAAGCTTAGACGATTTAAAGGGAAAGGTGGTTTTGGTTGATGTATGGGCTACTTGGTGCGGGCCCTGCAAAGAGCAGATCCCTTTCCTAAAAAAACTGGAAGAAGAAATGAAGGGTAAAGACTTGGCCATTGTCAGCATTTCGGTTGATGCCGAGAAAGACAGACAAAAATGGCTTCAAATGATTGTGGATGAACAATTAGGCGGTACACAGTTGTTTGCTTCGGCTAAAAACGACCTGATGAAATATTACAGGATTTCGGGAATACCTCGTTTTATGGTTTTTGATAAGCAAGGCAAGATCGTCACAATTGATGCGCCGAGGCCATCGGACCCGCAACTCAAGGCCTTGTTAGAGAAAGCCATGGCCAAATAATACTGCCTTAAATCTAATGCTCTCTATTAGTTAATTTAGGTAGGGCACGGGAGGCTAGCTTCCCGTGCCTATTTTTCATTTTTAGTCTTACGCACTTTGAAAAACAGGTTTTTTAATAAATATTTCTTCGCGTTCATCTGGCTGTTGCTTGGTTCGTCGGTTTTGGCCCAAACCAATCCTTTGCCAAAGGCCGTGATCCCTTTCGAGAGTCGCAATGGCGCTATCATATTAACGGTTAAGCTCAATGACAGCGAACAGCCATTGAAGCTGTTGTTTGATACCGGAGCCGACGGTATGGCCATAGGCGAGGCATTGGCCCAGAAAATCGGTCTTAAGGCAAGCCGTTGGAACAAAGCTGCTGTTGTTGGGGGAGCTGCCGATATTGGCATAGCCGAAGGCAACACGGTACACTTGGGTACTTTCGATCTTCCTAGCCAGAACATTGCGATTTTTAAGGAAATGCACAACGAACTGGATGGCATTATAGGCAATATCATAGCCCGAAGCTATGTGGTTAAGGTCGATTTTGACCGTAAAGAGCTCTCGCTTTTTGATTTTGAAGGTTATACTTACGAAAAGCAAGGAACCATATTACCTTTAACAGAACCTAAAGGTATGTTTTCAGTTACTGGTGTATTAACCGTGGCCAATGGAGCACCCTGCCAGGGAAACTTTTTGTTCGACACCGGCGCAAGCTACAACCTGATTTGCTTCAGGCCTTTCGTAAGAAAAAACAAATTGCTGGTTAGCGGTTTCAAACCCGAATATCAGGGCAATACAAATAGTATGGGTGTAAATTCGCCAACATTCTCGGGTAGGGCAGTTTTTGCCATGGCCAATTTGCCTGTGCTCAGCCAAATGCCGATTACGCTCATGGCGGGTGGCAGCGAAGCCAATATCCCTTATGATGGCTCTATAGGTAACCGATTGCTGTCGAGGTATAATTTTACCCTCAACAGCCGTCAAAGAGAAGTCCACTTGGTGCCGAACAAATCATCGGCTTATCCTTTCGATTTTGCATTTGGAGGCTACATTTTTGGCTTTGATACCGATGGAAACCTGACGGTATTGGATTTGGTCGCCCGGGAAGATTCAAAAAACCAGCTTAAGCCAGGGGCGAAGGTCAAATCGATTAACGGCTTGCCTGTCGAAACCCTTCGAAACAACGGCAAGCAACTTGAGAAACTTTTGGTTTTGCCTTCGGGAACTGCTATGCTTGTAGAAACAGAACTAGATGGCAAGCAATTTAGTCAAACGCTAAAAAAATAACTTATAGTCAATGCTTCTTGCATAAAAGGGAAAAGCTATAGTTAGTAGGCTTTTCCCTTTTTTATTAATTAATGCCTGCAATTTTGGTGATTTTCGTAGGTTTCGAAAATAAAATAAAGTTAACTATATAGTTGACTTTATTTTTGTATGTTTGTTGGCGAGAAAATAACAAATGGAATCAGACATCATCAAAGCTATGGGCTATAAGGCCCTCGACAGCAGGTTGAAAAGAATAAGCGACCGCATGTCGCACGACGTAAGGCGCTTTTACAAAGAAATCGGCATCGACATCGAACCCAACTGGTACTTGGTATTCATGCTCTTGCAAGAAATGGGAGAGGTGCCGATTACGGCCATTGCCGAACCTTTGGGCTATACCCATCCGTCGGTGGCCATTATTGTTAAAAAGATGGCCGATAAAGGCTATCTGCAACTGAAAAAAGACAATGTGGACAAACGGAAACAAATGGTTTCCTTGTCAGACAAGGCCCTGGAAATGTTGCCCCAGTTGTCGAAGATTTGGGAAAGCTGCGAAAGGGCCATCCTCAAAATGCTTGATGGCGATTTGGCCATTCTCAGTTATCTCGACGGCATAGACCTGGCCTTAAAGACCAGCTCTTTTCAACAAAGGTATAAGCAAGAATATCTTAATTCAACTCTGTAATGAAAACATTCGCTTTAATGAGCCTTTTGCTGCTTGGCCTGACGGCTGGCGCAGTAGAAACCAAGGTAATGGTAAGGGCAAAAGGCAGGGATGCCAAATTTATCGGAAGTTCGCTCGGTGGTGCTTATGTGATCATCAGAAATAAAGTTAACCAACAGATTTTGGCAGAAGGAAAAACAACCGGAAGCACCGGAAATACCGATTTGATTATGAAAGTGCCGAAAACAAGGGGGCTTTCTATTGCCGATGCGCAAACGGCGGGTTTTCTGGCCAAGATAGATATCGATGAACCCACCTTTGTAAGCATAGAGGTTATTTCGCCCTTTAATCAGAAACAGGCCCAGGCCAAAGTGAGCACCGAACTGTGGCTGCTTCCCGGAAAAGATATATTGGGCGACGGCATTGTGCTCGAAATCCCGGGTTTCATTATTGATATATTAAAACCACGTACCCATCAGTACATTGCCTTAAAATCGGTTAAAGATCAGCCTTTTCAGTTTCAGGCCAATGTGGTGATGATGTGTGGTTGCGTAGTAGAAAAAGGAGGAATATGGAATTCGGAAGAGATGGAAGTGAAGGGCATTCTTAAAAAAGACGGAAAATACCTGAGCGAGGTTAAGCTGTCGCTGGTTTCGACCAATCTGTTCGAAGGCGACATAAAACTTACGGCTGCCGGAAACTATGAGCTGATTCTGTATGCCTACCATGAAAAGTCGGGCAATACAGGTATTGATAAGGTAAACTATGTGATTTATGAATAAGATAACCGGGTTGAAGTACAGACCTCAAGGCTTATTTTTCTTGGCCTGTTTCATTCTTTTCGTGTTTTGCACGATGGCAAAAACTCCCGATTCCAGTGTTGCACAAATTAGCTCGACAAAAGATTCTGTTGAGGTGATTATAGCCCAAGAAGTAGCCAAACTGATGAAACAGCCTGGCTACACAGCGGTTTCTGGAGTAATCTATCTCAAAGGTAAAGCTCATCACTTCCATTTTGGCCAGTTGCAAAATGGCAAGAAGCCAGACAATCATACGATATATGAAATAGGCTCCATTACAAAGACCTATACAGGCCTGTTGCTTGCACAAGCGGTGAGCGACCACAAGATTGGCCTTGATGACGATGTGAGAACTTATCTTGACGGCCAATACCCAAACCTGGTTTTGAGTGGCGGACGGCCAATTACCTTTCGTCATTTGATAACCCACACTTCGGGGCTCCCTTTGCACAACAACTGTTACGATGGGATGGCAACTGTAGCCGAACAGCTAGACTGTTTTAAGAACCTGACGGAAAGCGACTTTTTTGCTGCGCTTAAAAATGTAAAACTGGTGGATAATTCAGGCAGGAACTACCATTATTCAGGTGTAGGTACCCAATTGATCGGTTATATTTTGGAACATGTTTACCGATTGTCGTATCAGGATTTGTTCCAAAAATATATCTTCTCGCGCTCTGGAGAAAAAGAAACTTTTTCAGAGCTGACCTACAATAAAGATGCAAACATATCTATTGGCAAAGACAGTATCGGCAGGCCAATGCCTTTAATCAACGGCTATTATAAATATTCGGCAGGCATGAAATCTTCTACAAGTGCCATGCTTGCCTATATGAAAATGTACTTGGAAAGCAACGATAAGGTGGTTAGACAGGCTATGAATCGCTTGGCGGGTACGGCGCAGTACGGAAGGGCCTATGCCTGGAACACTTATAATTACGATAAGGAAATGAAAATGCTCTACCATAATGGAGGCAGTTTCGGGCATTCCTCGTGGATAGCGCTCTATCCTAATCAAAAAGTTGGAATATTCATTGTAACCAATGTGGTAATGGCCGATTCTCAAGTCAAACTGAACGAGTTGTCGAATAGCATTATCGATCGAATAGGGATCGAAGGCCGTTAGCTGTTGGTCCAAAAAATGAGATAAATCCGTGTTTTTTGGTTTGTTTCATTTGGCATAACTTTCGGTAGTTGGCATATAGTCGATAGGCAACAGATCGCCGAGGCGTTGCGTTGCCCAGTATCGTTCTACTTTTAAACTCATGGGGTTAACTACAACGCCATTCCAGTCGAAGAGAACATGGCCATCATAAATGGAAATTAAACTGGCCATTTTATCCAGCTCAGGACTAGGCGTGAAAGACTCCTTGAAGCGTGGGGAAGGCATTTTATATCCATTTCCGAGCCTTGCTGGGATGTTTTTAATATAAGTTACATATAACGAGTTTTTAAATTCGCAGGTATCACACGTAAAGCTTATTGAGCCTTTTTTGCCGGGCACTTTTATATATATCCACTTTTTAATATAGTTAATGTCGTTGTTGATGCGGAGCGCATATAAGCCGTTCTGATCTGTTAACTGAGCGATTTCTTTGGCTATCAGCTTTGTCGTATCTACAACTTCGATATAGCGAGGTTGCTGAAACATACTGGTCCAGAAAAAAAGAGAATCTTTGTCTATTTTACTGTATTTGCCACTGTACAAGCGAATCTTTTCTTTGATCAGGGTATCTGCAAGGCGACTCATATTGGGCGATCGCGTATCTGTGGCTACTACAAAGCCAGATTCTCCTTCCTTATTGATATTGTTTCCGAGCACAGACCTTAAAAAATGCTGCAATGAGCCCGTATAAGCTTCAAGACGGTTTTCGTTCCATTCTTGGCGCTGCTGTTCGTTACCTTCCATCGTTTCAAACAAGACGTAGCCTACATAGGATATAAGCTCCGTTTTTTCGTTCCGTTCAAAGTCTTCGAGCAAATACTTTAGGCGATATCCGAGGGCTTTGTTTTCAATGACCATAAAATCCGAGGTATAGGCCGTAAGCTTGTTTTCTTTTGGGTCGAAGTTGAGCTGGATTACCTTCGGATTGAGGATGTGGCATTGTCTGCCAAATTTCGAAGTCCCCAATAGCTCTCGCTTGAACATCTCCATATATTTGCTTTCGACCTTTTTGGCAACCGTAATTTTTACTTCATTTAAGGAAGTGCTTTTTTCCTCCATAATTACCGTTGGTACTTTTGTATCAGCTTTCACTGCTAGGGCAACGTTATAAACTTTAAAGCTCATCATTGAAACGACGAGCTCATAATGGCCAGGTGGCACATTACTGATCGTGAAATTGCCCTGTTGATCTGTTTTTGCCCCATAATTCGTTTTGTTTAAAAATACTGTAGCGTTTTCTAAAGGTTTGTTATCTGCTGCGTTTAATACTTTGCCGGTTATGGTAAATTGCGCAAGCGCTAAATTTGAAACAGCTAAAAAGAATAAGATGAGAAAGCTTCTTTTCATAAGTTGGGTTTAAGGACCTGTAATTGGCCTATACTGTCGTGAATATAGTGGTTTTCTGTGTTTATTTAAACTTTTCGGGCAAGATGATAGGCCCTATCAAAATATCGAACCGGCTAATTTAGGTTTAGTTCTATATTGATGGATGTTCCGGTCTTGTTTGCTGCTGAAAGGATTTCTAGCTGGCCATTTAGGTAGGCGACCCTGTTTTTTTAAGTTGCGTATATCCATGCCGTTGTTTTCCATTAAACTGGAGGGATCGAAACCTTTGCCATCGTCTTCAACAGTGATGAGGAACAGCTTGCCTAATGTGTGCTGGCTTAAATGTAGACCACCTTACTTTTTTGTCATCATGGCATTATTAAAATGGATTTTTCTAAATTAGGTTTATCTAATTATAAGAAAATGAGCCTATTCTCTGAAAACGAACCTGAAACCTACGAAATTAACGAGCGCGTATTACGCTGTCACAACTGTAGCAACGATACCTTTTGGTCAAGAAGGGCGCAACTTAATACGGCAGTCGCCAGCTTTTTCAATTTAGACTGGGCCAATAAGGAAGCTACCTGTCTGGTCTGTTCGCAGTGCAACTACATCCATTGGTTCTTGATATAGTTTTTTCAGTAAATCGACGCTGGGCATACGCTAAACGAAAAAAGCCACTCTCTAGGGGTGGCTTTCAGCGAACTGGATTAGTTCTTTTGTGATCCCGCTGGGACTCGAACCCAGGACCACTACATTAAAAGTGTAATGCTCTACCAACTGAGCTACGGAATCATTCCTTTTGTTTAAGGAGGGGCAAATATAGAAATTAAAATAAAACACTCCAACTATTTTTCGTAAAAATATGAAATGTATTGATTGTGAGTGTGATAATCTACGGGTTGCCTATTGTTTTCTTTGCTAAGATATAGCCTTGGGCATCATAAACGACTAATAGCGCATTGGTTTGGGGTTCAATGGGCAGTTTAAGCTTTTCGTTTTTAGCTACCAACTGGGTAAAATAGGGAATGTGTCCGTAAAAATCAGTTGCCGTTTTCTGCTCTTTCGCATAGAACAAGGCCACTTGTACCGGAACGCCAAATTTGTTGCGATAAGCTACGCCATGTTGTACAATAGGCCTTTGCTGGTTGTTGAGCACATAAAAATCAATGGCACCATATTTTTTCTCATCGGCTAAATCAGCTTGACTAAGTAAACTATAGGCTGATGGACTGTATTTTCGGTAAAGGTTAAGATGTGTTTGGCTAATGGTGAGCGGATCGATCTGATATTTCTCCTTGAAAACAGTGGCCATCCATTTTTTGCCTCGCGTGGTTGGCTTTTCCAACAAATGGTCTATTCCCACTAATACCAAAACTTTGGCATGGGGGTCGATTGCCAAGGTACGGTTATACAAATTGTCGGCTTGGCCAATTTCGCGGTCTTGTTTGTCGTCTGTATTTTCGTAGGCTACCAATTTAAAGCCAAGCTTAATCGCTTCGCGTAACAAGTTGCCATAATTTTGCTCACGTGTGTAAAAACCCGTGTTTAAGGTAGGGAAGGCACCTGGGCTATTCAGCAAGCTGTCGTTCGGCGTAGCCAAGGCTTCTAAGGCCAAATAGTCATAGCCAAGTGATTTTAGTCGAGGGAGCAACTCGGTTACCAATAAGCGATGCTGTGGATAGTAATGATTTTCGTTGATCATGAGCACCTGTGCTTTTTGGGCTTCGGCAAGTATGCGATCAATAGCCTCGTTGTTATGGATGCTGTTGGTCTTTATTTTGTTCAACACGGTATCGTTGGGCTTAAAACTAGATTCCTGCAAGCCAATTAAATAGTCGTATTGCTGGTTGGGCAACAAAAAAGAAGCATAAGTGAGCTGCATCTGCAGTTCGAGGCTATTGCCCTGCTTTTGAGGTATCGGAAACTGTTCTATTTCGCTCAACGTTTGGTAGAACTGGTTCTTGTTCATCGATGCCGAAACGATATCCATTACCGAACTGGTGCCTAATTTGTAATCTGCTCCCGATTTTAACGATTTGACCATGGCATTTAAATCGGCTTCCATAGCTTTAACTGCCCTTACGCTGTCGGTTCTGGCCATAAAATGAAGCTCGTAACCGTTAAGCAGGGTATCTATTGTTTTGTAGTCGCCTCTTTGTACAGGTTCCTTGGCATTGCCAATAGATACCGCAAATTCATAGGGAGGCGTGGTGGTAGTGCCCAACAATAGGATTTCGTTGGCGGTTTTGAATCGGCTTTGCGGCCAAGCATCCTTAAACGATTTTTTATCGGTACTGTACTTGATATCGGCAGGCGAGGTAAGGTGCAGTTGCAAACTATCGTTTAAAATGTGGATGTTGAAACTGCGCTGATAGCGATTATAGACATAGTTCTGATGCAGCTTGGGCGAACAAGAAAAGAGGAAAGCAAGCAATATAAAGCCGATAATTGTGGCTTTATATTTTAGTAAATAGGGCATATTAGTAGTTCAAATATTTAAACTACTAATTTAGTTGATTTGGGGCGTAAATGGAAATGAATTTGATTACAATGCTATGGCCAGTATTTCAAGTGCTATTTTCGAGAGGTCATTGGCATCGGTATTGCAAAAAACAATCAGCACCTGCTTGCTTTCGGGCAATTGCAGGTAGGTGGCATTGTAGCCCATGATGTTTCCGTTGCGTTCGATCGCTTTAATTTTTTTGTCGCCAATGCTAAGCGTTTTAAGATAGCCACCTGGCGTAACTTCTTCGGTGTTAATGCCTTTTCCTGTTTTGAGATTTGGCTCATAGAGCAGGGCGAGCGAGGCAGGATTTAGGATTTTTCCAGTTGCCAAAGCCTGATTGAGTTTCAGCAATTCGATAGGTGTGGTGAAAATAGCTCCGGCAGCGGCATAGTTCTCTAAAAAGAGCGGATCGTCGTTTTCTAGCGGATCTTTGACCTTTTCGTTGCCAAAAGAGTAATTATGGTAGCCATAGGCCAGGTTTTTGATCACCGAATCTCTTTTAACTACACCGGTTTGTTGCAATTTTAGTGGCTTGATGATCACATCGGCAAGCAAATCTGCCCATTTTTTGCCGCTTACTTGTTCCATAATGGCCGTTAATAGGATAAAATTGACATTGTTGTAGCGATAAGTAATGCCCGGCGTACTCAACAGCGTATCGGCTATGCGCTTTTGAATGAAATTTTTTGCATTGAGTTGCGTGGTATAATCGGCTATTCTTTCGTTGGGAAGTCCGGCGGTATGAACCAGTAATTGCCTGATGGTTATTTTCTTGTTGTTTTTAGGCAAAAGATGGGGTGTATAATTGAAAATCGGACTGTCGATATGCAGTTTGCCTTGCTCTTGAAGCTTGAGCACCAAAATAGCCGCATATAATTTAGTAATGGAAGCCACAGGGAATCTGGTGCTTGACGAAATGGGTACGTTAAATTGTCGGTTGGCCAAACCAAATTGACGCTGATAAATGATGTTGCCGTTTTTAGCGAGAAGTACCGTGCCATCAAACCGACCCTTTTGTTGGTGTTTTTGCAACAGTTCGTCTATTTTTTGTGTGGCATGCTGCGCGTAGGAAGCCAAGGATAAAATGGAAAGGAAAAGCAAAAGGAGAATTCGTTTCATAGCTGTTTATTTCAGTTGATGTACAAAAGACAGCCCGCATTTACAAATGTTGCAATAGCTGTAGCTTTTGCCTAAAATAAAACCTCGGCTCTTGCAAGTATATAAAAGTCGGCCACAAATAATATTGATTGGTTTCCTGAACTTTTTTAACGGTTTTGGTCAGGAGGAAAGGGTAGAAAGCCTGTTTCAAAGAAAACAAGCTTAAACTCCGATTATCGCTAGGTAGCCATATTGAGCCTAAAATATTTAATCTGATTTGCTTTACGTAAATTTGATTTTTACAAATAGGAGCAAGATGGATTCATTGGAAGATTTTTATCAGCAGATTGGCCGTGGCACCAATAACGATTTAAGGACCTTGTTACCAGAAGGCATCAACAAGGAAATAGGCCACTTCAACGTATTTGATACCAACGAACTCTTTAAAAAGCGCCAGGAAAAGGCCTTTATGCCCTACAATAGAAGGGCTTATTACAAAATCAGCTTGATTAATGGACGCAACCGGGCAGAGTATGCCGATAAGGTTATTACTATTGAGCAAAATGCGCTGCTGTTTGCCACACCTAAAATTCCGTATCATTGGTTGCCACAGGACGATAACCAGGCAGGGCATTTCTGCATCTTTACAGCCGATTTTTTGGCACCTGCCAAAAGTGGCGTATTGCTAGACGAACTTCCTATCTTTAAAGTGGGTGGTTATCCTGTATTTGAGGTGAGCAATGAAAGTGCCTTGGAAATCAGGAGTATATTTGAGAAGATGCACAAAGAGTTATCGTCTGATTACGCCTTTAAATACGATCTTTTGCGCAACTATGTCATCGAGCTTATCCATTATGGACAAAAACTGCAGCCTGCTACGGCACTCTATCCAGCGCACAGCGCTTCGGCCAGGGTTTCCTCGCTTTTTGTAGAATTGTTGGAGCGTCAATTTCCCATCGAATCTCCCCAGCAAACACTGAAGTTGCGTACGCCAAAAGACTATGCCGATCGCTTGGCCATACACGTTAATCACCTGAATAAAGTGCTTAAAGAACATACCGGACAAACCACTTCAGAGCTGATTGGCAAACGTTTGGTACAGGAAGCCAAAATTTTGCTCAAACAAACCGAATGGAACGTATCCGAAATTTCTTACAGCTTAGGCTTTGAAGAGGTTGCCCATTTCTCCAACTTCTTTAAAAAACAAACCGAAATGTCGCCCTTAAAGTTTAGGTCTTGATGCAGATTTGAATTTTGCAAATAATGGATTGATGTTTGCAAACACTTGCGCATGGTCTGTTGTTAACTTTGGAGTATTAAATCAATAGAAAATAATGGAACAAAACAAAATTGCACTGGTAACCGGCGGCAGTCGCGGACTAGGTAAAGATATGGTGCTTAACCTCGCCAAAAATGGTATCGACATTATACTGACCTACAACAGCAAACAGGAAGAAGCCGAGGCCGTAGTAAAACAGATTGAAGCATTGGGCCAAAAAGCGGTAGCCATACAGCTGAATGTTGGAGATTCGAAGGCTTTTAACGATTTTTTTGCTCAGGTTGGTGTTAAACTGAAAGAGAAATTCGATACCGAAAAATTCGATTTTTTAGTAAATAACGCAGGCATTGGTGCCGATCAGTCGTTCGCCGAAACAACCGAGGAAGTTTTCGACGAACTGATGAACATCCACTTTAAAGGTGTTTTCTTTTTGAGTCAAAAGGCCTTGCCTTTGCTTAACGATGGTGGCCGTATCATCAACATTTCTAGCGGATTGGCTCGTTTCAGCTTTCCTGGCAAAGCGGCCTACGGCTCGATGAAAGGTGCCATCGAAACGTTGAGCAGGTATATGGCCAAAGAATTGGGTAGCCGTGGCATTGCCGTAAATGTAGTGGCGCCAGGTGCTATTGCAACCGATTTTGGCGGTGGCGTAGTAAGGGATAATGCCGAAGTTAATAAAGGCGTTGCCAGCGTTACTGCCTTGGGTAGGGTAGGCCAGCCCGAAGATATTGGCGGCGTAGTTGCCTTTCTTTGCAGCGAGGCAGGCCGATGGGTCAACGGGCAACGCATTGAAGTATCGGGCGGTATGATGCTGTAGATTTTTTTGATAACTAGTGAAGCCTTCAAGTTAGTTGGAGGCTTTTCTTTTTGCTACAAATTGCAGTATAAATAGCCCTTCGTTTTTCTTATTTTTGGATATTCAGAATCGCTTAACCCCAAAATATGTCGTATTGCACCGCTATAGAAACCATGACCGCCGATAGAAAGGCGCTCCACAAAAACTACCACGATAACCATTATGGTTTTCCCATACACAACGACAACGAGTTGTTTGGCCGTTTGGTGCTCGAAATCAACCAGGCTGGCCTAAGCTGGGAAACCATCTTAAAAAAGGAAGAAGGCTTTAAAAAGGCATACAGCAATTTCGACATCAAAAAAGTAGCGGCTTATACGGAAGCAGACCGCGAAAGGCTGTTGGCCGATCCGGGAATTATACGCAATCGGCTTAAGGTAAATGCGGCTATCGAGAATGCCAAAACCATTTTGGGCCTGCAGCAAGAATTTGGTTCTTTCGAAAAATGGATCGAACACCATCATCCTAAAACCAAAGCGGAGTGGGTAAAGCTGTTTAAAAAGACCTTTAAGTTTACCGGTGGCGAGATTGTGAACGAATTTTTGATGAGCACAGGCTACCTGCCCGGCGCGCACGACGAGCATTGTAAAGTTCAACAAGAAATACTGAAGCACAAACCCATGTGGTTGCAACCGATCTCCATTTGATAGCTGGAATTACATACCAAGCTAAAAAGCCCGATGCTTCGCTGGCACATTGTATAGAAAGCTTTTGGCTGTTGGCCAATACTACCGACGAAGAGAAAACAGTAAGCATTATGCCCGATGGCAGAATTGACCTTTTCTTTTCCAAAACGGCTACATCACCTTTTCACGTAGTACTATTGGGGTTAGAAAGCGGTACATCGAATGCGATTATCGCACCCCAGACCCTTACTTTTGCCGTAAGCTTTAAATTGCTGGCAGCCGAATATGTGTTGAAACATTCGGTAGCATCCTTACTCGATGGCGGTATGCGCTTGCCTGACGATTTTTGGGGGATGTCGGTCGCTGATCTGGACGATTTTGAGGCCTGTTGCAATCGAGTTTCCGAAAAAATAAAGATCCTGCTTAACAAAGAACCCGATCCGAGAAAATTGGCTTTGTTTAACCTGATTTACAACAACAACGGCGATTTGCTGGTTCATGAAATGGCCAGTAAGGTACATTGGACCAGCAGGCAGATCAATCGTTATTTTAACCAATGGTTCGGGCTTTCCTTAAAAGCCTACTGCAATATTTTAAGGTTTAGGGCTTCCTTTGCCCAGATCAAGGCCGGAAAGTTTTTCCCCGAACAGAACTTTGCCGATCAGGCGCATTTTATACGAACCGTAAAAAAATATGCCGGTGTGGCACCTAAAGCACTCAATAAAAATAAAAACGACCGATTTATTCAATTTTCTACTTTGCCAAAGAAATAGTTTTGCCTAACTAATTTCAACGACAATGTTAGATACTCAAAAAAATATAGCCATTATTGGCGGTGGACCAGGTGGCTTAACCTTAGCCCGATTATTGCAAATACAGGGCGTCAAAGTAAAAGTATATGAAAGAGATGCCAATAAGGAGGTACGCGTACAAGGTGCCACTTTAGATTTGCACGAAGAATCGGGTTTAAAGGCGTTAGCAAAAGCGGGGCTGATGGATGCCTTTAAGGCCAATTACAGACCTGGGGCTGGTAAAATGCGAATTGTAGACCATCATGGTACGATATGGCACGACGATGCGACAGATGAAAGAGAAGAAACCCGGCCAGAAATTGATCGCGGTCCACTGCGAAAAATATTATTGGATTCGCTGCAGCCCGAAACCGTAGTTTGGGATAGTCATTTTAAATCGCTCGTACCAAATGGAAACGGCTGGACCATCACATTTAAGAACGGTACTTCGGCTTTTGCCGATATTGTAATTGCAGCTGACGGCGCCAATTCTAAAATCAGGTCTTTTATTACACCTATCAAGGCATTTTATTCGGGAGTTACCATGGTAGAAGGCGTGGTGTATCAGTCGGCCGTGCAGGCGCCAAACCTGCATCAACTACTCAACGGCGGAAAGATTTTTGCGCTCGAAGGAGGCAAAACCTTAATCGTGAGCTCAAAAGGCGATGCCAGCCTGGTGTTTTATACCGGTTGCAAAACCGACGAGCATTGGTGCAAGGAAATAGATTTTTCAGATAAAACCCAAGTATTGCAATGGTTTAAAAGCGCTTTTGCCGGTTGGAGCGAGGCTTGGTTAGAACTCTTTGAAAAGGCCAGCCTGCCTTTGATAGCCAGGCCCCAGTATTGCATGCCCTTAGATCAAACCTGGGAAACTTTGCCCAATTTAACGATGCTGGGCGATGCCGCTCATATGATGCCTCCATTTGCAGGCGAAGGGGTAAACATGGCCATGCTCGATGCTTTGGAATTGAGCGAGTGTTTGGCCAAATACTCCAGCGTAGTCGAAGCCATTTCCCGGTATGAGAAAGAGATGCGCCAAAGGGCAAGTGCTACAGCCAAAGACACTTTAGATCAAACCGAATCGATGCATACAGCCGATGGCTTAAAAAACATGCTCGAAATGTTTGCTGGATAGCCGTTGCTATTTCAGTTAAAATCCATTTTCAGTCAGCCAGCTTCTGCAAAGTTCGAACCAAATCGTTTTGCTGTTAAGATCAGTTAGACCAAAACCATGTCCACCCGATTGCAGGATATGCATTTCGGCCTTTACCTTTGATTTTTGCAAAGCCTTAAAAAAGGCCAGGCTGTTTTGTACAGGAATGACATCATCGTCGGCGGCATGTACCAAAAAAGTTGGAGGTGTATGGGTGTTTACCGATTGATCTGTACTGTAAAGTTTGAGCAACTGTTGGCTCGGTGTTTTGCCAATCAGATTTTCACGGGTTCTAGGTATATTGGTATCATAAATAATCACTGGGTATAGCAGTATCATAAAATCTGGTCGCAAATTGGCTTTTTCGGCATTTTCTATAACAATTCTGTCAAGCTGGGTTCCTAGGGTCGATACCAAATGTCCCCCAGCCGAAAGGCCCACCATGCCTATTTTATGAGGCAATAAATTCCATTCTTTGGCTCGATCCCGCACTATTTTGATTGCCATTTGTCCATCTTGCAGGGGGGCAATTGATTTATCAATCATAATTTCATCGCTTGGTAGGCGATATTTCAATAAAAAAGCGGTTATTCCTATTTCATTGAAGGCTTTGGCCAATTCAATTCCGGTTTCTGGGGCAAGTAGCCGGTAGCCTCCACCCGGTGCAATAATGATGGCCGTTCCATTGGCTCGTACTTTTTTGGGAAAATAGGCTGTGAGAGTAGGTACAGAGACTTTGGTAATCAGGCCCGAACTATCGGTTTGCTCCACGTAGTTGGCTGGTGTCTTTTTGGAATTGGGAATGTTTTTTTCATAAAGAGGAATAACCTGAGGTTGAGCTTGAACTGTTGCAAAATAGGAGAAGAGGAGGCCGCAAAGGGTAATTTTTTTCATTTTCTTGGTCGACTAAATTTATCCCTAAGCTAGGCTTAAGCCAAGAAAGCAACTGTGCAAAAATGCCCAATTATTTTTTCGTCGCCCTAAAAATGTTGGGCTGCAGTCCATAGCTTTCCTTAAATGCCCTGCAAAAGGCACTTTGATTTTCGAAGCCGCAGCTCCAGGTAATTTCATTAACGCCCATGGATGTGTTTTGTAGCAGTTCGGCAGCCTTGTTCAGCTTGATGCGGATGAGATATTGATGAGGCGTAAGCCCAAAAGCAGCCTTAAATTGTCTAACCAGTTGCGAAATCGATAAACACGAAGCTTTGCCGATAGTGGCTAAATCCGGATTGTCCATGTAGGAAGAATGCAAGAGGTCTTTAGCTGTACACAGCCGTTTGTACAGCTCTGTTTTAGTACTTGTTTTGATGGCCTCTACCTGTTTGGAACGCTTGAGCTCTATTTTATGGATGCCGATAAACTCCAATAATATGCTGCTCAATTTTTCGTCTATGCCATAGGCATTATAGCCCCATCGATCCAAAAAAAGCAACAAATCATCAAGTTGCATTTGCAGTTTTGGAGTGATTGCGTTTAAGGTTTGGAAAAATTCGAGTGGCTTCTCGCTCAAGCGAAATGGATCGTCTAATAGGATTTCTTCACTAGAAATGGCATCTTGGAATACCGTCGAAGCAAATTCGCTTTTAAAGAAGATGGAAAAACACCGCGAGCTTTGTTCGGTATCGATCCTGCACGAATAATTTTGGTCGTTGTTCAAGAGCAGGAACTGTCCGGGCCTTACTGCGAGCTGATTTCGGTTAACGCCGTACCATTCTTCGCCGCTAAGTACGGTTTTGAAAGAAAGGCAGCCTACATGATTATCGCAATAACTCTGCTGGCTAAGCGCATTGAAAATGATGTTGTGCTTCTTGAATTGTTCAAAATGCCTCTGCTCGTCAAATCCAGGTTTACTATGGTCGGGCAAACTAGTGAAATACATGCTGCGCTAGCTGGGTTTAGACTGCAATTTAGCATAAAGCATTAAAAAATAGGCCTGCCCGACCAAATAAATTGACGCTAGGCTAGGCTTCTTGTCTTTTTCATGATAGCTAAAGACCTTTCGTCGAAAGTACTTTCCTGTAAAGGCATTACTACACTTTCGAACAGTTCCATTAAGTCGGCCGAATGATTGGCTATTTTCTGGGTTTGGATATTGAAATGTATGAATTTTGTCCAAAGTAGGGCCTTTAGTTCGGTTTCGTCTTCGTTCCACATTTTCAGCTCTACCAGCAAAATCTTGTCGGTGTATTGGATCAGTTGCGATTCGATAACCACGGTTTCCATGGTAAATGCAGGCTTGAGGTAACTGATTTGGTTGGAGAGCACCACCCAGCTTATGCCACTCGTTTTTAAGAATTTGAATACATCAAGCCCATAACTCTCGGCAATTTGGTCTTCGCGGGCATTGATAAAATAATCCAGGTATTTCGAATTGTTCAAATGGTTGAAAGGGTCGCAGTCTTGAAACCTGATTTTTCTTTTGGTCTTTAATATTTTTTCCATTGTTGAGGATTTTTAGGTCACATACCAATCGGTATGTACTGGGTTAAAAAATTTTAGTTCTTTATTTTAGCAATTATTCCGTTGTCTATAAAATCCATGGCTTTACTGATATAGCTTTCGTCGTTATGGGTAAAGGCCAGGAGTGAGCTTCCTTCAATCATGGATAAAATAACCTTGGCATAATCCAGTGGGTTGATATCCTGTTTCAGTTCCTGGCTTAGTTTTCCTTCCTCTATAATGGTGGCAAGGCCATCCAGCATTCTTTTCGAAAGATTTTCGGCCTGCTTAAATAGGAGCGGATTGATGTATTTGGTATCGACACCAACCCGTAACATCGGACAGCCCCCCAAATCCTTAACCAAATGATAATAGCCGCGTTGGTAGGTCGTAATGGCATATAGTTTATGAATGGCGCCTTGTGTAGTGGCAATCAGCCTAAAAAGCGGATAAATTGCTGTTCTCACATTCAATTCGAAAGCCTTTTGGGCCAGATCTTCCTTGTTGGCAAAATTACAGTAAATAGCACCTTTGGTTAGCCCGGTAGCCTGGGTAATATCGGCCAAACTGGTGCCAACATAGCCCTGTTTGTTAAAAATGGGAGCAACTTTTGCCAATATAAATTCGTTGGTATTCATCTTTTTGCCGATGGTTCTACAACAAATATAGCAAATACATACCAATCGGTATGTGAAAATTTAAAATAAAATAACAACGTATTCGTATGTTGTTTTTCATTTTAAAATGAGGTGATTTATTAAGAATTAGGCTTCGTCGCTGGGTTCGGGTTCGCTATCATCCATCTCTTGGATAAACTCGGTTGGTGTTTTTCCGAATTCTCTTTTAAACTCGTTGCTGAAGTACTTTCTATCGCTAAAACCAACGGCGTAGGCTATTTCCTTAATGTTGAGCTCCCCCTGTTTTAAAAGTTGCGCAGCACGCTTTAACCGCATCGCTTTAATGAATTCGTTTACAGAAACCCCGGTTACTGCACGTATTTTCTTGTAAAGTACGGCCTGACTGATGCCTATGATGCCACTGAGCTTGGGAATAGAAAAATCGCTGTCTGCGATATTTTCTTCCAAAATATGGATCAGTTTTTTCAAGAAAACCTGGTCTAGCCCAATAGGTTCGGGTATTTGCGGACTGAGGGAGAGCAATTGTGCATACTTTTTCTGCAGCAATGTTCTCGAAGCAATCAGGTTCCTGACATTGAGCTTGAGCAGGTTTACATCAAAAGGCTTGGTGATATAAGCATCTGCACCGGTTTCTAGACCGTTTATTTGGTGGATATAAGCCGCCCTGGCCGTAAGCAATATAACGGGAATGTGGCTGGTCCGATCGTCGGTTTTAAGCTTGTGGCAAAGCTCAAATCCATCCATGCCAGGCATCATGACATCGCTGATGACAAGATCGGGTAGTTTTTGGCTACAGATTTGCCAGGCTTCCAAACCAGAAGAAGCCTCGAGTATCTGATACTCTTGCTGAAAGAGGTGGATAATAAACTTCCTGATTTCAATATTATCGTCGGCAATGAGCAGCTTTTTTCCTTTTTTCGAAACCACATCTTCCGTAGCGTGCAAATGGGCTTCTTGTTGCGGATAATAGGTTTCGTTTTCTGGACTTGCCTGATGCTGCAGGAGTTCTGTTGCGTTAAAATGCGCTGTTCCCTTGAGCAGGTAAAATCCGAAGCAGGTTTTTTTGCCACCGCCCAACTGGTCAAGACTTAGCACTTTAATTTGGCCATGGTGAAGTTCGACTATACTTTTTGAAAAGGCCAGTCCAATACCGGTTCCGATGTTGTTTGGTTCGTCGGCCTGATAAAAATTGGTGAAAATATTCGCCTGGTCTGTCGCCGATATGCCTTTGCCGGTATCGGTTACCGAAATATTGACCTTATCTGGCTCGTTAACGATTTCTAATACAATTTTACCTCCATCTTTTGTGAATTTAAAGGCATTAGAAAGGAGGTTGAAGAGCACCTTTTCTATTTGAGGCTTATCGAAGTAAACAGTGAGTTCAGTTTCCTGGCATTTAAAGACATAGTCGATGTTCCTGGCTTCGGCCATATTCTTAAAGGCAAGGTAAATTTCGTTGCAAAAGCTTACGATGTTTTCGGGGCTAACGTGAAGCCGCATTTTACCGGCTTCGGCCTTCCTGAAATCCAAGAGTTCGGTTACCAATCGCATCAGCCTATCCGTATTGTTTTTAACCACGAGCAACTGTTTGTTCAGTCCATAATCGCTTTGGCTTTCGTTCAGCAGTTTGTCTAAGGGACCAAGGATGAGTGTCAAAGGCGTTCTGATTTCGTGCGAGATATTGGTGAAGAAATTAAGCCTCGACTGTCCGGTTTCCTTTTCCTTTGCCAAAAGCGCCCTGATGAAAAGGTACCTCAATACAATGAAAACAACGGCACAGATTACGATCAGGTAAAACAAATAGGCCCACCAGGTTTTGTAAAACGGCGGGCGAACCTCGATAAGCAGCCTCGATATTTCCGTACTCCAAATTCCATCGTTGTTGCAACCTTTGGCCAAGAGCACATAATTGCCCGGCGAAAGGTTGGTATAGGTAGCGGTAGGCGTTTCCACATAGTTCCAGTTTTTTTCAAAGCCTTCGAGCTTATAGGCATAGCGGTTTTTTTCTGGCTTGATGAAATTGAGGATGGCAAAGTCGATGGAGAATACATTTTGCCTCGATTCGAAGGTTATAGACGGAGCAATACTGATATTTTCGGGCAACAGCTTGTTTTTGGTATCTATTTCAACAGGTTTGTTAAAAAGTTTAAGTCCAGTGAAAATTACTTTGGGCGCAGCTTTGTTTTCCTTGATCTGGTTGGGGAAAAAGCTGATTAAGCCGCTAAGCGTACCAAAGTAAAACTCTCCTTTGCTGTCTTTTAAAGAAGAATTGTAGTTGAATTCGTTTGATGGAAGTCCATCTTTGACATTATAGATTCTAAAGGTGTTTTCTTTTTGATTGTACTTGGCTAAGCCATTATCCGTGCTGATCCACAAGTTTTCCTGATCATCTTCCAGCAAGCCCACGATATTGTTGCTCGGCAAGCTTTCGGCCCGGCTAAAATGAAGGTAGCTATCGCCCTTGGCATCAACTTTATAAATTCCATTGCGGATTGTTCCTATCCAAAAGTTGCCCTTTTTATCTTCTAAAATGCAACTGGCGCCACTTCCGGCAAAAACCTCTTGGTTATTTATCTTCATGGGTACAAAAGAGCGACTGTTGTTGGCTAGCAGATAGAGGTCGTTGACAGTGGCTAGCCAAATCTGATTGCGCGAATCTTCATAGATGAACGCAATGGGGTCTGTATTGCCATTTATCTGGTTGCGCCTGAATTTGCCTGTTGTAGGATCGAAAATGTTTAGGCCGCCGTTGGTGCCCACCCAAAATCTTCCTCTGCTGTCTTCAAACAAGGAGGTAATTTCATCCGAGCTGATCGACGTGCTGTCGCCTTTTTTGCTTTTGTACCTGGTAAAGCTTTCGCTGGCGGGATTGAACAGGTTAAGTCCACCTAAGTGCGTACCTACCCAAATACGGCCTTTCTTATCTTTTAAAATGGCTTTTATTAAATTTGAGCCCACGCTGTTGGGATTGTTGGGGCTAAAGAGATAATGGCGATAGGTATTTGTTTTCCGATCGAAATAATTGACGCCTTCGCCTTCGGTTCCAATCCATAGGTTATTTTGGTTGTCTTCGGTAATGGCGCTGATAACCCTGCCGCTTAAGCCTTTGTCGTTGGGTTTGCTGCTGTAAATCCTGAATGGCGTATGGTTAGGGTAAACCATATTTACCCCTCCAAAATAGGTGCCTATCCAAATAATGCCCTGTTTGTCTTGAAATATGTCGTAAACAGAGTTTTGGCTCAGGCTGGCAATATCACCGGGCGTATTTTGTAAGATGGCCAGCTTTTGCGTTGCAGGATCGTACACGTTGATGCCGTGCAGGGTGCCTATCCAAAGCTTGCCCTGGGCATCGACAATGATTTTCCGGATGTTGTTGCTAACAATGCCCACCTGGTTTTTATCGGAATAGGAGAGCGTTGTGAATTTTTCGGAAAGCAGGTTCAGTTTGCTCAATCCTGTTTGCTTGGTGCCTATCCAAAGGTTGTTTTCATGGTCTTCAACCAAGGTAGTTACCCTGTTGTCGACCGCCTGGTTCATTTTGCTGTTGAAATCAGGATATTGCTTAAACGTGGCTTTGTTGTTGCTGATGGTGATGCACAGGAGGCCGGAATTTGTTCCCACCCAAATTCTTCCCCAATGGTCTTCGGCTATGGCCCAAATTTTAAGAGCCGGATTGGTTAAGAATTTTTTGAAGGAACGGTCTTTTTCCGATTCGAGCAGGTTTAATCCGTCTGATGCACCAATCCAAATGCGCTTTTTGCTGTCTTGAAACAGGCAGTTCACTTTGTCGCTGCTCAGGCTGCTTGGGTTCTTGGGGTCATTCAATATTCGTTCAAAATCATCGCTTTGCTCATTGTAGATGCTTACACCGTAAGAACTGCCCACCCAAATGTTGCCGCTTTTAGTAGTGAGTATAGAGGCCAGAAAATAGGAGGAGCTTAAACTGGTGGGCTTGCCTTTTTCGTTAATGTAGGTCTTGATGGTTCTTGAATCGTATTTATTAAGGCCAAACCTGGTGCCGAACCACAAAAAGCCCTTGCCGTCTTGGCCAATAGAAAGGACAGAGCTTTGCGAAAGCCCGCTCTCCAAATTCAGCTGTTTGAAGGCAATATTATTCTGGGCAAAGAGTGCCGACGAATACAGTAGTACAAAAAAAAGTATCGAGCGCTTAGTCATCATCTTGGGTAGATACACACCGATTAAGGTATATAAAAACTAAGTTACAATTTTTGCTAAAGTGATTCGTATGGCTATTAAATTATTCCCGAATAGAATTTTTACCCCATTTAGATAGGATTTTCACCCTGTCGAACTTCAACGAACCTATAGTTTTGGATAATGTGGCAATCGGATTACCGAAAGCGCTTCAAGAGTTATTTACTGTTTTTATAGAAAAGAAAGGAGAGCGAGCAAGAAACCAACCCACAACAAGCGCCACCTAAAGGCAGGTGGAACAATGCGATTAAGCTTCTAACCAATAAACTTAACCTTAAAGTATGAGAAACATCTATCTATTTTATGCAATCTTACTGTTGCTGTTTAACCTTCCGGCAACAAGTTACGGACAGTCTGTCCAGTTTGAAGGCATTGTGCTCGATCAGAATGGCCAAGCCTTAGAAGGCGTAACCATTACGGTTGATGGCAACGATTTAACGACCGACCGCCTAGGTCATTTTCAGCTGAGCACCACATTGGGTGCTGCCGTTCGTTTTTCACTCGATGGCTATCAGCCCAAAACGGTATCGGCATCTAAAGAAAACCTCAAAGAAATTAGGCTTGAACAGGCCAGTGGCAAAACCGTTAACCTCTTGTACCAAAAAGTGCCGAAAAGCAGGCTGCTCCAGTCGGTTTCTGAAGTGGGAACTGAAGACCTGGTCAAAGCGCCTGTAAACAATGTGCGTAATGCCATTGCTGGTCGTTTGGCTGGTTTAAAGGTGAACAACGGAAGTGGTAATCCGATCTTCGACGGAGCTTCGTTGACGCTGAGAGGGCAAAGCCCAGGCATTATGGTAGATGGCGTTTTCCGCGATTACCTTTCTATGGCACCCGAAGAAATCGAATCGATAACCGTATTAAAAGACGGTTTGTCGACAGCTTTGCTAGGTCAGCGCGGTTCTAACGGCGTTTTATCTATCAAAACCAGAAGCGGCCAGCCAGGAAAGCTCCAGATTTCGCTAAAAGCGCAAACCGGCGTACAAAAACCATTGCAGCTGCAGCGTCCGTTAGGCGCCGCGCAATGGGCAACGCTTTTTAACGAAGCCATGGTAAACGACGGAGGATCGCGTGTATACAGCGATGCCGATATACAGGCCTATCAAAATGGCACCGATCCGCTAGGACATCCCAACGTAGATTGGTTCAACACGATACTTGAGCCTAAATCGTGGTACTCGAGGTACAACCTTTATGCCTCTGGTGCTTCTAAAACTGCTAAATACTTCACTTCGGTTGATTTGCTTTCTAACGACGGCTTATTCAAAACCGACGACAAGAATCCATATAATACCAATACCAACTTTAACCGTGTTTCTATCCGTTCAAACATTGAAGCGAGCCTAACCAAAAGCTTGTCGCTAAACGTTGGCGTTTACGGCAGGATACAGGGTGGCAACGAGCCGGGTACATCGTCAGATAATATTTTTGATGCTTTGTACAACACGCCAAACAATGCGTATCCGGTTTTTGCCAGGGGCGATAGCTTGGGTACCTCATCAGATTATCAAAGCAACATCTGGGGTCTTTCTACCAGATCGGGCTATACCCAGCGCTACAATAGAGATCTTTCTTTCGATGTGGCGCTTAAAAAGACTTTAGATGCCGTATTGCCAGGTTTATGGGTACGTGTGGCCGGAACCTACAATACGAGCTTATCTGAAGTAACCAACAGGAACAAAACCTACGCTTCTTTTCAACGATTGGTTAACAGCAGCACCAATGCGGTTACTTACCAACAATACAGTACCAATGGCCAATTGGGCAACCCAAGTGGCATCAGCCAAAGCATTTCAAGGAACGTTTATTTTGACGTTCGAGCCGGCTACAGCAAGGATTGGGCAAACGACCATTCGTTGAATGTATTGCTGATTGGCAATACACAAAACGTGGTTAACGCCTATGCAAACCTTCCGGCTATTTACAATGTAGTTGGAGCACAGGCCAGTTATGCCTATAAAAACCGCTACTTGGCCGAAGTTGCCTTGAGCTACAGTGGCTTTAACGGCTATGCACCAGGCCAAAGATGGGGAGTTTTTCCTGCAATAGGCTTAGGCTGGATCATTTCTGACGAGCCTTTTATGGCGGCAACAAAAAACTGGCTCAGCAACCTGAAATTAAGAACAACTTATGGCCGTAATGGGAATATCAACGTTGGTTATTTTGCCTATGGACAATATTACGGAGGTGGCAACAGCTATATCATCGGCAGTGGAGCTACCAGCGTTTCGGGTGTAACCATGAGCGCCTTGGCCAATCCCAACATTACTTGGGAAAAATCCGATAAAATTAACGTAGGCATGGATTTGGGCCTATTCCAAAACAAATTCACATTGAGTGTAGATTACTACAACAACCGCTTTTTTGACCTTGCCCAGGTAAGGGGTAAAAACACTGGGCTGTTGGGTACTGCCTTTCCAAATGAAAATATCGGTCGCGAGCGCTATACAGGTACAGAATTTGAACTTACCTATAATGGAAAAAGCGGCGATTTCAACTATTTTGTTTCAGGAAACTTTACCGCAAGACGAAGCAAGTCGCTTTACTTTGACGAGGTTAATCAACCCTATAGCTACATGAACAGAACCGGTCAGCAGGTGGGGCAGGCCTTTGGTTATATTGCCCAAGGATTATTCTCATCTGATGCCGAAGCTGCCGCCTCGCCAAGTACAGAAGGTTATGTGGCCAAAGCCGGAGACATCAAGTATGCAGACCTTAACGGCGATGGCGTGATCAATTATTTAGATGTGGCACCGATTACACCGAACAAACCTATTTTGATTTACGGCGTTTCTTTAGGCTTCTCGTGGAAAGGTTTAGACCTGTCTGTTTTGGTTGAGGGCAATGGCAATCGCTATGTAAACATTGCGGGTAACAGGACGTTTGCCTTTACCAACAATGGCAAAGGACAAGCCTGGCCAATCGATTTGGATAGATGGACGCCTCAAACAGCGGCTACAGCAACCTTTCCGAGGCTGTCTATTGCCAACTCGGCACACAATCAGGCTACCTCGTCTTTCTGGTACCGCTCTGCCAGCTATGTTCGGTTAAAAAACGCGGAAATCGGCTATACCTTGCCGCTCAAATGGTCAACAAAATTAAAATTGAGCAATGTACGCTTCTTTGTAAACGGACAAAACCTGTTGACCGCAACGCCGCTTGATTATTTAGATCCTGAGGGATTGACCAATCAATATCCGTTGCAACGAGTAATGAACATGGGTGTTAACGTGAAGTTTTAAAATTATGAAAACTAGATATCTAAATATTTTGATACTGGCAGGATGTGTTTTTACCATAGCCAGTTGCCAAAAGAACCTGATCGAAAAAGAGCCATTGCAGAACCTGAAAGAAGATGTGGTTTTTGATACGACCGACTCGATTGGGTACTATACCGAACAGTTTTTGAACAACATCTATTCTTATGTGCCTAATGGATACAATAGAATTGACAACAATTACCTCGATGCCGGATCTGACGATGCCATCGCATCTGGCCTGAACATGTCTATTGAACGTTTTACCCGTTCAACCTTGACGGCCAACAACAATCCCGACGATGCCTATAGCAAAAACTACACAGGCATCAGGTTGGCCAATATTATGCTGGCTAATATCGATAAGATTAACCTGATCAGTTCCAATGCGGCCAATAAAGGTTATTGGAAGGCAGAAGCGAGGTTTTTGAGGACGCTGTTTTACTTTGAGCTGGTGAAACGTTTTGGCGGAGTGCCTCTAATTGGCGATAGGGTATTCAACTTTACCGACGATTTGAATATACCTCGCAACAGTTACGATGAGTGTGTAAACTATATTGTATCAGAATGCGATGCTGTAATGCCACAATTGCGTAAAGACCCTATTGATAATACCAATTTGGGTAGGGCCACCCAAGGCGCAGCCATGGCTTTAAAGGCAAGAATGTTGCTTTATGCCGCAAGTCCTTTGTACAATACCCAAAACGATTTGACCAAATGGACCAAAGCAGCCGATGCCGCCAAAGCCATTATGGATATTTCGAGTGGCAAATTTGCCTTGGAAGCTACTTATGCCAATGCTTTCTTATCGCGTACCAGTCGCGAGATTATTTTCGCTTTTCAGGCCGCCAACAGCAATACCGTCGAGTATGCAAATTCTCCGATGGGCTATTTGGCCAACAATACGGTGAGCCAAGGCCGAACAAGCCCTACGCAAGAATTGGTTGATGCCTTTGAAATGGCCAATGGCAAAGCCATTACCGATGCTACTTCTGGCTATAGCGATACCAATCCTTATGTAAACCGCGACCCTAGATTTTACCAAACCATTTTTCATAACGGCATGACTTGGTTGGGCAGAGGCGTTGAAACCTTTGATGGTGGCCGCGATAGGCCAGGGGGTGTATCTACACAAACCCGTACCGGCTATTACGCCCGCAAGTTTATGGGCAGTAATACCACCGGATCAACCTATGCCTCGGTAACCCATAACTTCCCAATTTTCAGGTATGCAGAAGTGTTGCTCAATTATGCCGAAGCTAAAAATGAAGCCTCGGGTCCTGATGCAACGGTGTATACGGCCATCCAGTCTATCAGACAGCGCGCCGGATTAAATCCTTTCGTACTTGCTGCTGGTTTAACCCAAGCCCAAATGCGTGATGTGATTCGCCACGAGCGCCGTGTAGAGATGGCTTTTGAAGAGCAACGTTTTTGGGATATCCGTCGCTGGAAAATAGCCGAGCAAGTGATGAACAAGCCGTTAACTGGCATACGCATCACCAAAAATGCAACTACAGGAGTACTGAGCTATGCCCGTGTACCTGTAATTACGGCTGTTTTTACGGTGCCGAAGATGTATCAATACCCAATCCCTTATGGAGAAATGGTAAAGAACAACAGACTTCAACAAAATCCTGGTTGGTAACATTTAGCTGAAAAAACTATGAAAATTTCTATATATAGTCTATTAATAGGCCTCTTTATGTTGCCTGTTATCCTTGCCCAAGCGCAACAAATCTCGGGAAACGTCGCTGACGACAGAGGACCGTTGGTTGGTGTAAGTGTTTATGAAAAAAATCTTGCTACAAACGGTACTTCTACCGATAATAATGGCCATTTCGTTTTGACCCTAAAACAAGAAAAGGTTTTGGTGTTCAAGCTGGTGGGGTATTTAACCAAAGAGGTGAGTATTTCGCCTAACCAAAAAACGATCAATGTTACCATGGCCGAAGATACCAAAGGCCTGGAAGAAATCGTGGTGTTGGGTTATGGTACGCAAAAAAAGCTGACCAATACCGGTTCGGTAAGCAGTATCACCAGTAAGGACCTGAAGCAAAACCCGACCACAAACTTGCAGAACTCGTTACAGGGACGTTTGCCTGGCTTTTTTGCCGTACAGCGTAGCGGCCAGCCTGGTTTAGATGCTTCGCAGTTCTTCATCAGGGGCGTATCTTCTTATGTAGGGGTAACCGCCGCCAACGGTACGTCGAGTAGTGTTGCCGGAACAACCACGCTTGGAAGTTCGAACAATGCCTTGATTATTGTGGATGACATCGAATACAACATGAGCGACGTACAGCGCCTTGATCCGAATGAAATTGAAAGCATTTCGATTTTAAAAGACGCAGCTACCACAGCCATTTACGGATTGAGGGGTGCGAACGGTGTTTTGGTAATTACCACCAAACGTGGTCAAACCGGCAAACCGTCTATCAACTTAAGACAAGAGTTTGCGCTACAAACATGGTCGTACAAGCCTAAGTTCTTAAGGTCGTACGAAAATGCTTCGTTGTTGACAGAGGCCGAAAAAAATTCGGGAATGACCACAACCACTTTTACGCCGCAAGATTTGGAACTTTTCCGCACCGGTGCCGACCCTTATGGACACCCTGATGTAGATTGGTGGGGTACGCTGACCAGAAAATCGGCGCCACAGTACCGTACCAACATCGATATCTCGGGAGGTAGCAATACCGTAAAATATTTCATTTCGGGCGGCTACATTTCGCAAGATGGTATGTTCAAGAACTTTGGACAGGAATCGGGATATAACAGTGCTTTTTGGTACAACCGTTACAATTTCCGCTCAAACTTAGACATTCAGGCCAATAAAAACCTGTCGTTCAGGGTTGACGTGAACGGTCGTTTTGGTACCACCAACAGACCTTTGAACAACGGAACGATTTATAGCGGGCTTTTGATGACCGAGCTGTTTATCTTGGCGCCTTATGCTTATCCAATTTATAATCCTAATGGTACTTATGGCGAGAACAAGGCTACCAATTCATCGCAAAACATCGTAGCCAAATTAGCCACCAACGGTTATAGCCGCGATTATGCCAACGATTTGAATGCCGTATTTGGCGCGACACAAAAATTAGACTTTTTAACCAAGGGACTTTCGGCCAAAGCCAATATCTCTTATGCCAGCAGCCAAACCAACAACCGTACGTTAAGTCGTTCTAGTTTCCCTTCTTACTATTACAACTCGGCCGATGGTTCTTACCGTTTGGCAACGGCAAACTTATACAGGTTGCCACCTCCGTCGCTTTCTACTTCTACAGGCTTGGCCTTAAAGGTATTGCAGCTACAGGGAATATTAAACTACGACAACACGTTTAAAGATCATCGTGCATACGGAACGGTTTTGATTGACCAAAAATCGGATGTTGGTCGCGATGGCACAAACTTGCCTTGGGTGTACAGAAGATATACCGGTCGTTTTGGCTACAACTACAAACAAAAATACTTGGTTGAGTTTATTGGTGGCTACAATGGTTCTGATAGGTTCCAAACTTCCAAACGTTATGGCTTCTTCCCGGCGGCTTCGGTGGCCTGGAACATTGCCGAAGAGAAATTCTTCCAAAAAGCATTGCCTTTTGTTGATGTATTCAAACTTCGCGCATCGAGGGGTTTAACGGGTAATGATGGGGTAGCCGGCAACTTCGGTTATGTGTATCAGCAAACCTATACCACAGGCAACGGTACGCAGTTTGGACAAACCCAAGGGACTACCTTTAACGGCGTTACCGAAGGGCGTTTGGCCAACTTGGACGTGACTTGGGAAAAAGACCTGCAAACCAACTTTGGGGTAGACCTGAACATGTTTAAGAACAAGCTGAATATCGTAGCCGACCGTTTCTACGGCAAACGCTATGACATCTTGACCAACAGATCGAGTATCTCGGGTATTTTTGGGGCCAGCTTGCCACCTGTAAACTTGGGTATAGTTGAACGTAACGGATGGGATGGCGAAATAACCTACAAAAACCAGTTAAAGGATTTTGGCTATAGCATCAACCTGACCTACAGTTTCTCTAAAAACACGATCATCGAAAAAGACGAAGCGCAGCCGAGATATCCATGGTTGGCCGAAACAGGCCATTCTATCGGCCAGAACTTTGGTTATTTGTTTAACGGCTTTTACAGTGCAGCTGATATCGCCGATCCGAACGTAGCCAAGCCAAGCATCACTCCAAGGCCTGGCGACTTGAAATATCTTGATATCAATGGCGATAAGGTAATCGATGCCTACGACAGAAGAGCTATAGGTTCGCCAAGCTTGCCTTCAAATGTAATTGGCTTGAATTTGGGCTTTAATTACAAAGGCTTTGGCTTGAATTTGGCCTTCCAGGGATCGTACAATTTCTCAATTGCATTGAACTCTGAAGGTCTGGGCTTTAACAACTACCAGCCGCTGCAACTATTAAGGTGGACGCCAGAAACAGCCGCTACGGCGCAATATCCGGCCTTGGGTGGTACCAGTATCAACGATGCCAGAACATTTTTCTCTGATTTCTGGTTGCTCGAAGCCTGGTATGTTCGTTTGAGAACCGCCGAGTTTTCATACCAATTGCCTGATTCGTGGGTTAAACCAGTTGGCCTAAAAGCAGTGAGGGTATACACCAACGGCAATATGCTGTTTACCAAAACCAACGTGAACAAAAAGTACCAGGTAGACCCAGAGTCGATAGGAGGTGCCAATACCGGTTATCCTGCCCAACGTACTTTCAATTTAGGCGTAAATGTTACTTTTTAAGAAATTTGATATGAAAAGCAAAGTAATTTTATTTGTTGCAATAATTGGTTCTCTGATTGTTGCACAGGGCTGTAAAAAAGGAAGCGATTTCCTCGACCCTCAGGTTTCGAACGACCTTAACGGAGATGCCGTATTTAAAGACAGTACGTACACTTCGATGTTCCTTAATCGTATCTATTACGATATCGGATTTACCTTCCAGATGAGCGATGGCTACCAGGGTTTGTCGAGGTTTGCCGCCGGAGGCCACATGGTGGTTGGTGGAGAAGCTTCGCCATATCGCTATAACGGACTTCAAAACACTGCACCGTTGATGGCTGTCGGTAACATGTCGCCAGAAACATCGGTGGCCGGAATTGCCGAAATGTGGAATGTGCCTTGGGCCAATATCAGACGATGCAATTTGATGATGCAACGCATTAACGAAACTCCTGTTTCGGCCCAAACCAAATCATACTGGATTGCACAAGCTCGATTTTTAAGAGCATGGTACTACTTTTTGCTCGTAAGAAGCTATGCAGGTGTGCCTTTGATTGGAGATAAGGTGTTTGACATCGAAGACAAGATCGAAGTGCCGCGCAGCAGCTATAGCGATTGCATAAAGTACATCGCTACCGAATTGGATGCCGCTGCAGCAGGTTTGCCAAGCTTCGAAACGCAAATTGCGCAAGATTATGGCAGAGCCACCAAAGGAGCCGCGCTGGCCGTAAAAGCCAGAGCCCTTTTGTATGCCGCAAGTCCTTTGTTTAACGGCGGTTCAATTGCCACCGACGCCACGCTAAAAGCCATTACTTCGTATCCAACTTACGACAAGGAAAGGTGGAATACCGCGCTTCAAGCCATGAAAGCGGTGATGGATTTGGGAAGCTATAACCTGTATGTAGACAATACCACCAGAAATGGTTACGGCTATTACAAGGTTTTCCAGAAACGCTACAACAACGAATACATCTTGGCCAAGATGGAGGGCAACAACACTACCTTAGAAAGCTGGTTGCGCGTACCTTCGTTGGGCGATGGCTATCGGGCTGTGCCAATTTTGCAGATGGTAAATTCTTATGGCATGAGCAATGGTTTGCCTATCGACGATCCGACTTCGGGTTATGATGCAAACAACCCTTACCTCAACCGCGATCCGCGTTTTTACAACAGCATCTTGTTTAATGGTGCCGACTGGTTCAACACCAGCAACGCGAAGATCAAAATTGCCAGCTATGCTAATTCTGGAACAGCAGATGCTTATACCAACTCATCGGTTAATTCGAGTTATTTCATCAGGAAGATGCTGAACGAAGATGGAACAGGTTCTACCGAGCGTTGCTGGCCATTGTTGCGTTATGCAGAAATTTTATTGGGCTATGCCGAAGCCAAAAACGAATACAGCGGCCCAACTACAGAAGTTTACGATGTCCTTAAACAGCTTCGTATACGTGGTGGCGTAAGCGCGGGTGTTGCTGGCAACTATGGTTTAAAAGCTGGTATGACCCAAGAAGAAATGCGTAAAGTAATCCAGAATGAATATAAGGTGGAGCTTGCTTTCGAAGAACATAGGATGTGGGACGTACGTCGCTGGAAAACGGCTATGCAGGAGCTGAACATCACGCCAATTGGTACTACGGTAACCAAGAATGCCAACAACACCTATACCTATGGTACTAGAAATGTTTACACACCATACCTTTTTACCGAAAAATTCTACTTGTTTCCGATCATGAGTTTAGAAATTGGAAGGAGTACTGCGCTGGTTCAAAATCCGGGTTGGTAATTTTGAACGCTTATTTTTTTGGTTAGTAATGTTAAGGCCATCTCCCTTTGTTCCATAGGGAGGTGCCTTTTCATCGCTTTAAAGCCTTAATAGAATGAGTCGCCGGTTTAAAGGAATACAACAAAACAAAAGGTTATCCTATATTTAAGAACAAGAGAAATAATTTTATCGAACTACAAAGAAACATGAAGAGACTACTGATAGCCTTTGCTTTTTTAGCTGCGTTTTCTAAAAGTAATGCCCAAGAGGCCAAAAAGCCTTGGGCGCAGCTGATCAAAGATGAATTTGAATTTGCAGGCAAACAATATAAGTTTTTAGCCAAAAACATACCCGAAGGCAAAACGCCACAATCATTTAAAGATGGTAAGCCCATCAATTACGATATCAAATGGTGGTGCAGCGGTTTTTACTCGGGTACCTTATGGAATATTTATGAGCAAACCCGCGATGAAAGCATCAAGCAAGAAGCAGAAAACGCATTAAAAGTCATTGAGCCTAACCAAACCTTTACCGGAAACCATGATTTGGGCTTTATGATGTATTGCAGCTTCGGCAATGCCTACCGACTAACCAATAAGCCAGAATACAAGTCGGTTATCCTGCGTTCGGCCGAATCGTTGTCAACCCGCTACAGGCCAAGTATCAAGTCTATACAGTCGTGGAACAAGAACAAATATTGGAACTGCCCGGTAATTATAGACAACATGATGAATCTGGAAATGCTGACTTGGGCAAGCGAAAACGGGGGCGACAAAAAATACAAGGAAATAGCCATTACACATGCCAACACTACACTAGCCAATCATTTCCGCCCTGATTTTAGTTCCTACCACGTGGTAGATTACGACCTCGAAACCGGAAAAGTAAAGAAAAAAGCCACTTGGCAAGGCGCTGCCGATTGTTCTTCGTGGTCGCGTGGCCAAAGCTGGGCACTGTACGGCTACACCTTGATGTATCGTTTTACCAAAGACCAGAAGTACCTGAAACAGGCCAAAGGAATTGCTCATTTTATTTTAAATCATCCAAACTTGCCTGCCGATAAAATCCCGTTTTGGGATTTTGACGCGCAAGGCATCCCGTTTGCCAAACGCGATGCTTCTGCAGGCGCCATCATCGCTTCGGCTTTGCTTGAACTAGGCCAATACACCGCCAAAGAAGAAAAGAAGGAATTTATAAAAGCTGCCGAAACCATGTTGCAGTCGTTAGCCAGTCCGGATTACAGGGCTAAGCTTGGCGAAAATGGAGGCTTTTTGTTGATGCACAGCACAGGCGCCTATCCAATGAACAGCGAAATAGACGTGCCCCTTATTTATGCCGACTATTATTATTTAGAAGCATTGGCGCGCTATAAAAAATGGTACCTATAATTCAAACAAGAAAGCACGATGAAAGTTAAATTCCTATCCACCTTAATGCTTGTTTGTATCGCGCTTGCGGTAGCCGGTCAAAAAACAAAGGAAAGCACCGGTGCACAAGACCGGGTTTTCTGGGCTAAAACGCTTTACAGGATTTCTTATCCGGTAATCCACAATCTGGCCAATGGCACGCTGAAGAAAAACATGCCCATTGAAACACCAGAAAATCATGATAGCAACCGCGAAAAAGTAACCTACCTGGAAGCCTTGGGACGTACCATGGCCGGTGTAGCACCCTGGCTTGCTTTGCCTGATGATGATACCGAAGAAGGCAAAATGCGTAAGCAATTGCGTACCGAATTGTTAAAGGCTTTGACTAATTCGGTCGATCCAGCCAATCCCGATTATATCAATTATCGTGTCGAATATCAGCCTATTGTAGATGCCGCTTATGTAGCTCATGCTTTTTTGCGTGCCCCAAAAGCACTTTGGGAGCCTTTAGATGAAGTAACCAAAAAGCGTTTTATAACAGAGTTTAAATCTTTGCGCGACAGGAGCGGGGCCTATAACAACTGGTTGCTTTTTGCTGGCCTCACAGAAGGCTTTTTAATGAGCATTGGCGAGCAGTATGACCCAGCCCGCATTCAGTTTTCGCTCAACAAAATGAAAGAATGGTATGTGGGCGACGGCTGGTACAGCGATGGTGCAAAATTTAGCATGGATTATTACAATTCTTATGTGATCCATCCCATGCTGGTCGATTTGTTGGGCATCATGGTCAAAAAGGGAAGGGCCTCGCAAACCGACTATGATTCTGCCTTGAAACGCATGATCCGTTATGCTGAATATTTGGAGCGTGTGATTGCGCCTGATGGCACTTATCCCGCTTATGGACGTTCAATTACCTACAGAACCGCCGCTTTTCAGGCCTTGGCCCAGGTAGCGTTGATGGAAAAACTGCCTCAATGGATCCAGCCTACACAAGTACGTGCCGCGCTAACCAAGGTGATGCACAACATGTACGATGGCAACCAGAATTTTGACAAAGACGGCTGGCTGGTGTTGGGCTTTAACGGACATCAACCCATGATTGCCGATACCTATACTTCAACTGGCAGCCTTTACATGGCTACTTTGGGTTTTCTTACCCTTGGTTTGCCGGCCGACAATGTTTTTTGGACTGGACCACCCGCGCCATGGACTTCGGTTAAAGCTTGGGGTGGTACCGCACTTAAAAAAGATTATAAAGTAGAATATTAGCGGTAATCTTTACCGGCTAAATAACAATGCCCTGTTGCCATTAAAGCAACGGGGCATTTTAGGTTTAGGCAACAGATTTGATGGCTTGTTGCCCACAAAAAAGAGAAAAAAATATAAGCACTGAAAAACCGTTGTCACAAGTGCCAACTACCTTGGCCACCTAACAAAATTAGTAAGCCATGAATTTAATATCCATCAGAATCATTACCGCCAAGGTAGAAGAACTCATCAATTTTTATGAACAGGTAACAGGAGCAACGGCCACAAGGTATACGCCCGATTTTGCCGAGTTAAAGACCAAAACAGCAACTTTGGCTATTGGAAGTACCCAAACTTTACAGTTCTTTGGTGGCGACAGCATCGCGCAGCCTGCGCATAACCGGAGTACGATTATTGAATTTTTGGTTGACGACGTACAACAACAATTTGATGAATCGGCGGCCTTTCTAAAGACCTATATGGTGCAAGAGCCTACCCTAATGCCTTGGGGAAATAAATCGCTGCTATTAAGAGATCCCGACGGCAATTTGGTCAATCTCTTTACGCCCGCTACTCCCGAAGCGGTTGCAAAGTTTAAAAACAGCTAAAACACAGCCCGAAAAATCCTTTAACGAAAAATTAAAGGATTTTTTTGATTCCTGTAAGGGTCGGTTAAAGGAGCTAAAAGCAATACTTTTATTCCTGTCATTTTTAATTTTTTCTTTAACGTCACGATAATTTTATATTTGGATTTTTCGATTATATTTGGTTGCCAATCTTAATTGAGGTGTTCAAGGTAATATGTGTCAGGAATTAGATAGTGATTTTTTTATTTTATTAAAGCTAAATAAAGAAAAAGCCTTTCAGCTTGTATTTGATATCTATTGGCACCCACTTTATAAGCAGGCCTTTAAAAAGGTACAGCGCGCCGACCTGGCCAAGGATTTGGTTCAGGATGTATTTGTTTGCCTTTGGGATAAAATAGACATGCTCGACAGTGAGCAAAGCGTATTGGCCTATTGTTATGCCATCTTGCGGAATAAAATACTGCAGCTTTACGAGAAGAACAAGGTGCAGCTGCGCTATGCCATCAGTGTTGCCGGAAACGAAATCGTGGCAGACCAACATTCCCAAAATGTGCTGCTCGAAAAAGAGCTGACCGCGATTATCAATGAAGAAATAGAACGGATGCCTCCTCGGATGCGTGAAATTTATATCCTTAAAAAAGAAGATGAGCTCTCTATAAAAGAAATAGCCGAGGATTTATCGATATCCGAACAGACCATCAAAAACCAATTGCAAATGGCCTATCAGCGTTTAAGGAACCGCTTAAAAAACTATGATTCTTCCTTGGCCATATTGTCCATTATCCTATCTAAATTGCTATAGTCAACTATTTATTTCAAGTAAATAAGTACTATCTACAGGTATTTGCACTGGTATCGAAAAAAAATATGAAAACCGTATGGTACTTTATATGACCTAAACGGATATAATGGCAAATACAACTCATTTTGAACAAAGAGCAACTCAAAAAATACAATAACAAAACAGCAAGTGCCGAAGAGAAAAGGGCAGTAGAGACCTGGTATGAAACCGTAAATGGAGCAGAAGCAGCACATACCGCTGATGAAGCAGCGCAACTTAAAGAAGTAATTTTTAATCGGGTAAAGTCTAAAATAGAAGCAGAAAAGGAGGTTCCCGTTCTTAAGAATAGGCTCAGAATCAGTACTGCTTTTCTGGCCAAGGCCGCTGTATTATTGCTGGTTTTTTCTGTAGGTGCTTTTTTCTATCTGCATAAGAACAAGCCTGTTTCCTTTGCTTCGTTCATCAAGACAAAAAAATCGACAATTAAACCTGGCGATAACAATGCGGTTTTAACCCTTGCCGATGGTTCTACCGTTATATTGAATGAGGTGGCTAATGGCCAAATTGGCCAGCAATCGGGTGCCAGCATCACCAAAACCAAAAGTGGCGAACTGGTGTATTCGTTTGCCGCAAATACGAATGCCAAAACTACGGCAATTAACACGATAAGTACGCCAAAGGGTGGGCAGTACCACCTGATCTTGACCGACGGCACCAATGTTTGGCTGAATGCCAATTCTTCCATCAAATTTCCAGCTGCTTTTACAGGCGACAATCGCCAGGTTGAAATTACTGGAGAAGTTTATTTTGAGGTTTTTAAAAATAAGGCCAAACCATTTATTGTAAATACCAGCCAATCTGAAATCAAAGTGCTGGGTACGCATTTCAATGTGAATGCCTATGATGACGAAGCCTTTGAAAAAACAACTTTGCTGGAGGGAGCCATCGAACTTAAAAGAGGAGCAGACAAGGCCCTCTTAACTCCTGGGCTCCAGGCTAGTTTAAGCAAATCGTCTTCGCATATCGCTATTAAGGAAGTAGACGATTTGGATGCCATAATTGCATGGAAAAACGGCTATTTCCAATTTGATCGTGCCGATTTGCAATCGGTTATGCGCCAGGTTTCGCGCTGGTACAATGTAAGCGTAAGCTATAAAGGACCTATTTTAAACAAGGAATATTCTGGTAAGATACCAAGAAAAACTACGGCTGAAAAATTAATCGAGATGCTCCATTATTCGGGCATCAACTGTACCATAGAAAATAACCAAATCACAGTAAAACCTTAGCAAACTAAAACAAATTACCTATGAAGAAAAAATACTAAACAAACCTACCCACTTAATTCTCCCTATCAATAAAAAACGAGAAGTGTTCGTACCACTTCCCGTCTTAAGATTTTGGGAATAATTTACCCTGCCAGGATCGATCCTCTGCAGGTACATCAAGTTGTCTAACCTATAATGTTTTAAACCCAAATTCAAATTTATGAATTTTAGTACATCTTTTTGTGCTGTATTTCGGCTACAGCATAAGCCAAAACAAATTATTCTGGTAATGAAGCTAACAACAATACTCTTACTTGCTGCCCTTTGTCAGGTTAGCGCAAGTGTTTATAGCCAAAATCTTACCCTAAAACAGAAAAATGCCTCGATAAGTTCAATTTTTAAGTCTATTGAAAAACAAAGCGACTATGTTTTTCTCTACGATAACCTGGAACTTGAAAAAGCTCAAAAAATAAATATCGACGTTAAAAATGCCTCGATTGACGAAGTGCTGAACATTTGCTTTAAAGATCAGCCCTTAAGCTATAGGGTATTTGAAAAAACGATTGTGCTCCGCAAAAAAGAGGAGCTCAGTTATCCCAACTTCTTTGAAAACATACGCGGCAAGGTGACCGACGAAACGGGCCAGCCCATCATCGGCGCAAGCGTAGTGGTTAAGGGCACCAAAATTGGCACCGTTACCGACGATAATGGTTCTTATACGATTAACGCCCTAAAAGGCTCTGTATTGGTTGTTTCATTTATCGGCTATACCAGCAAAGAAATAACCGTAGGCGAAGAGAAATATTACAATGTAAGTTTAGAGCCTGCCACCAATGGCTTAACCGAAGTAGTCGTAACCGCCTTGGGTATTAAACGCTCTGAAAAATCGTTGGGCTACTCTGTCCAAAAATTAGATGGAAAAGACCTGCAAACCGTTAAGGGGGTAGATTTGGGAACCTCGCTTTCTGGTCGTGTAGCAGGTTTGGAAGTAAGAAACTCGACAGAATTTAATGCAACTCCAACATTAGTGTTGAGGGGAGAAACTGCAAGGCTGATTGTAGACGGAGTTGATTATGACAATTTAAGTCTGCGTGATATCCCGACCGATGATATTGAAAGCATCAACATTTTAAAAGGACCTGCTGCTTCGGCGCTTTATGGTTCCAGGGCTGCCAATGGCGTGTATGTAATTACCACCAAGAAAGGTGCAGGTAAAAATGGCGTATCGGCCGATTTTAACAGCAATACCATGTTCCAGCTGGGATATTTGTCTATACCAGAAGTACAATCGAGCTATGGCCGTGGCTTAAATGGGGTAATTGGCAACGACTACGTTTGGGGACCTAAACTGGATGCCGGCAATACGGCAACCGACTGGAACCCGCAAACCAAGCAAATGGAGCCTAATCGTCCTTTACTGTCGGTTGGAAAAAACAACCTGAAAAACTTCATGAGCACTGGTATCATTTCAAGCAATAATATTTCAATTGCCCAAAGTAGCGAAAACGGCAGTTTTAGGCTTGGTGTAAATCAGGTTTATAACAAAGGCCAATTCCCTAATCAGGAACTGAACATGTTCAACGTAACCGGTGGTGGCGAAGTTATCGTTTCGCCTAAGTTCAAGATCGAGGGAAGATTCGGTTTGAGCCGCCAATCTACGCCACAAGTATGGGGCTCTGGCTATAATAACCAGGGTTATTTGTACCAGTTGATCATGTGGACCGGTACCGAATACGACATCAGGGATTATAGAGATTATTGGGTAATTCCAAATAAAACCCAAAACTGGATGTATACCAACTGGTACGATAATCCTTACTTAATTGCCTACGAAAAGATAAACAGTAGCGTAGAGAACACCATGAACGCTACTTTTTCGGCCAACTACAAGTTCAGCAAAGATTTGAATTTATTGGTCCGCATGGGTTACGATAATTACAACAACAAAAGCACCATGCATAACCCTACTTCCAACATCTATTCGAACAGGGGTGGATGGGATGCCAAAGGGATGTACAGTATCAATACCACTACCGGATTTAGCATTACCAATGATGTAATCTTGAACTATAATAAAAAAATCAGCGATTTCTCTATTGAGGCGCTTGCTGGGGCAAACTTGTTTTATAAAGAAGACGAAGGTTTTTCGGGAAGCACCAAAAACGGATTGATTTCTCCAACATTTTTCTCGCTAAGAGGTTCGGTTGAGCCTGTAACGGTTAACCAATCCTTTTCGCCAAGAAAAAACAACAGTGTATACGGCAGGGCGGCCTTTGGCTGGAAAGATGCTGTTTTCGTAGATTTAACAGGCAGAAACGACTGGATGTCGACCCAACCTGCCAACAACAGATCTTATTTCTATCCAAGTGCGGGTACAAGTGTTATCCTTTCCGAGCTGATCAAAATGCCTAAGGTGATTGACATGCTGAAGGTAAGGGGAACCTTAGCCTTGGTGAAAAAACCGGCAGGTATTTTCGAAATCAATAAAACTTACGGTACTTCTACCAACGTTTGGAATGGCTTAAACTCGGCATCTTATCCAACTACCATCTTGGATTTCGAAACCTTGTTGCCAAGTTCAGAACGTACTTGGGAGCTTGGAGGTTCGGCTTATTTGTTTAAAAAGAGATTGCATGTTGATGTAAACTACTTTAACAAATACTACTTCAATACTCAAACAACGGCCAGTATTCCGCAAAGTTCGGGCTTTTCATCAACATTGGTTAACACTGCCGAAACCAGGGTACGTAGAGGCTTCGAAGTTACGGTTGATGGCAGCATCATCAAAAATTCGAAGTTTGAATGGAATTCGATGATCAACTGGTCTAACCAACATCTATACTATGAAAACTTAGACCCGCTTTATTCTCCTGACAGCAGATGGGTTTACAAAGGGGCCAGAACCGATGTTTACACCGCAGCCTATTGGGTAACCGATGCCAGCGGAAACCTGGTACACACGGCTGGCGGTATGCCTTTGCTAAGTACGACAGGCAACTCAAGAGATGTTAAAAAATATGGCTATAGCGATCCAACTTTTACCGTGGGCTTCATCAATAACTTTAGCTATGGCAACTGGAACTTAGGATTGACCCTTGATGGTCGCGTAGGTGGTTACATGTATAACTATTTGTACGATTACATGTTCGAAACCGGAACGGCTCCAGAAACCGATAATGCCTACAGGTATGACCAAGTAGTTAATAAGCTTAACAATTATGTAGGACAGGGCGTGAAATTGGTTTCTGGTTCGGCAACCTACGATAAATACGGCAACATTATTGGCGATACAAGGGTTTACGCACCAAATGATGTGAAAGTAGGCTACCAAACCTATGCCCGTAGCTATAGAGGTGGAGATAGGGGCATCCAAAGCAAAACCTTCATCAAGTTGCGCGAATTGTCTTTGGGCTACAGCATTCCTCAAAAAGTTTTGAGCAAAATAGGCTTAAAGCGTGGTTCGATTGCGGTAACAGGCCAAAATCTGTTCATGTGGACCAATTTCAAATATTCAGATCCTGATGTGAATTCGGAAGACTTGAACTCGCCTTCGCAACGTATTGTAGGCTTTAACATCAAATTGGGTTTATAAAAATTAAGAATTTATTTTATGAAAAAAACGATCTATAAATACAGCTTGATGTTACCATTATTGGTCTTGTTAAGCAATGGGTGCAAAAAATTTGACGAAATCAACGAAAACCCACATGCCGCTACCCAGGTAAGTTCGGGTATGCTGGCTACAGGCATGATCTTAAATATTACCCGATCAGACATCAGCACTACAAAATCTTTTATGCAAAGCTTTTTGTTGAGCAAATATTTAACGTGGGGTGAGGGTATCGAAGGCTTTCAGTACAATAGGCTAGGCGCTACCGATTTTGCCAGGATTAACCTGCTGAGAAACGTTAAGCCAATGATTGATGCTGCTCCAAATGAGGGCTTAAGAAAATCGTACGAAGCTTTGGGCCATTTTATCAGGGCTTGGCAATTCTTCCAAACTACCATACAGGTGGGTGATATTCCTTATACAGATGCCGTTAAAGGAGAAGAATCGGGTATTATCCAGCCTAAATACGATACCCAAAAAACAGTGTTCTTAGGCATACTGAATGAGCTCGACCAGGCAAATACGCTATTTGCAGCCGGAACTAATTTTGATGGCGACCCGATTTATGGCGGAAAAGTAGACAATTGGAGAAGGTTGGCCAACAGTTTTCAACTACACGTTCTCATCAACTTGTACAAAAAAACAGCTGATGCCGAATTAAAGGTTGTGGAACGCTTTAAGGATGTAATGACCAGGCCATTAATGCGCGATTATAAAGATAATTTTGCCTTGGTTTATTCGGCAACAGCTACCCAGAACTATCCTTGGAGCAACGTGCCCGCAGGTAGCAATGCTTTTGCAAGTTCTAACTATACCATGTTAAGCTCATACCTGATCAATCCATTGATTCAGCTGCAAGACAGAAGGTTATTCTATTATGCAAAACCTTCACCGGTAAAAGTAACGGGAGGAATGTCGGAAAGCAATTACAATGCCTATGTTGGCGCTGATCCAGCTACCAATTTTCAAACTTTGCTAACCATGAAAAACGGCAAAGATTACTCCGACTTTAATAATCGCTATTCGCAATTGGTAAATGCAGAGCCCGTTAGTGTTTTTAGCTATTGGGATTTACAGTTTGTATTAGCCGAAGCCGCTGTTCGTGGTTGGATCATCGGAACTCCTGCCCAAACTTATTATGCTGCAGGGATTAGTAATTCGATGAATTTTCTTGCCTTTTACACACCTGATGTTGCCGATTACCATCATAACATGAAAATGGATGCCACTTATATCGCAACCTATACTGCTTCGGCAGCGGTAGCTTTAAGCGGAACGGTTGACCAGCAAATAGAAAAAATCATTACACAAAAATATTTGGCCAACTTTTTACAAGGCAGCAAATATTTAGGCTGGTACGAAAATAGGAGAACGGGCTATCCGAGCTTTACTTTAAATGCAAGTACAAACTTAAACATACCGGCAAGCTCATTCCCTTTAAGGTGGACCTATCCTTCAAATGAAACAAGCTATAATGCAACCAACACCAATGCGGCTATTTCAAGTCAGTATGGCGGTACGGATGATACCAACCAAATCATGTGGTTGTTGAAATAATTCCTATCGAAAATTAATAGTCTCTCAAGTCCTTTCGCATGGTCGAAAGGACTTTTTTTATGTCAAATACTTCCGCCTATTTCTTTAACGGTCCGAGATGCTTGTAAGTATTGATCAGCAAACCGGTAGGTGTGGCTTTCGAATCGACAAAAGCAAGTTCTCGGGCATCAATGGCATCAGACAGTAAGCGTTTGCCATGACCCAACAAAACTGGATAGGTAATGAGGATAACCTCGTCGGCCAAGCCTTGGTCAAGCAACACGGAGGTTAGGGTAGAACTTCCCACCACGATCAAATCTGGACCATCCGTTAGCTTGAGCTTGTGGATCGACTCTATAACATCATCGCCTAAACCTTGTACCGGACCCCATTCCAAGCTCTTGGGCCTATGGGTAGCAATATGTTTGGTGGCTGCATTTATAGCATTTGCCATCGGAAAATCGCCGGCATTGGGCCAAAAATTGCTAAATATATCATAGGTTTTACGACCAAGCAAAAGGTCGAATTTCGACCCATAGGCTTCAAAAAGCATAGTTGCTCCGGCAGGACTTCTATAGGCTGTGGACCATGCGCCATAGGTATAATCTCCATCGTGTTCTATCACGCCATCAAGCGAGATGTGTTCGAAAATTCTGATCTTTCTCATTTTGTTTCGATTAAGTTGTTTTTATCTATACAAAGCTAAGTGCGAATTGTTGCGCAAGTGTAGTGCAATCGCGACAATAAAAGGGTGTTTTTTCTTTCCTATTGGATAGCTGTCTACGATAACATCCGGTTTTAAAAGAATGCCTGCAACAGGAGATGGGTATTTATACCCATAAAATAGGGGATGCATTCCTATTGCAATCGCTTAGCATCTATTTCACCTTTGTAAAGCAGGCGAAATCTATTTTTGTTCGGGGCCGTGAGGGTATAAACCATGAAACGAGGACTGGAGAAGATGATGTAAGTCCCTCAAAAAGCATCTTCAGCCTACCTGCTCCAATAGTAAGAAATGGCATTAGCTATTGGCCTTAAATATTTGTAAATGGCCAGAATGTATTCGTAAATTGTACTGTATATCTTATGGCTCAAATTCAATCTAAAACAATCTTCTTGCTGCTTATCCTAGCACTATGCTGCATCAAGGGATTGGCGCAAAATAAAGTAATAAGTCGCAAAGACTCCCTGGCCTTTGCCGAGCTGGTTACTCAGTATAATAACATCGTTAACCAAAATGCGGCCAAAGCCGATTCTATTGCTGTCGTTTATTTTTCCAAAGCCCAGCAAATGGAAAATGACGATTACATGGGGCGGGGCGCTACGCTAATTACGACTACCCGCATGGCGCTGAAAAAAACAGCCCAAGCCACCGAATGGTATAATAAAGCGCAACAGTATTTTGTAAAGGCCGAAAATTATCTTTGGAAAGGTTATGCCAATCTTAATATGGGTATTCTTTACAGTCAGCAATACGATTTCGAAAAAGGGTTTGGCTATCTCATCAAGAGCGTGCAGGATTTTGAAAAGGCAGGCGATAGCAGTATGGTCGTTTCGGCGTACGTCAATATTTCCAATACATTCCACGATTCTAAAAACTATGCAAAAGGGATTGCCTATGCCAAATTGGCCTTGAAAAAGGTGGCCGCACATCCTGGCATCAAAGATTATTATCACTGGGCGGCTTTTAATGCACTGGCCATCAACTATGACGATAATAAGGACTATGCCCAAGCGATAAAGGCTCATCTTCAGGCTTTGCCTTATGCCGACAAAAGCATTCATTCTACCTATAATAACCTGGGCAATTCTTACAAGAAAATGGGTCGTTTGGATTCTGCAATTTATTACCTCCACCAATCGTTGGAGAGCCTTGAAAACAACCCTCCTGGTTGGGCAATGGATTATAACTATGCCACAGTATACGGTAACCTGGCCGATGTAAACCGTATTCAAAAGAAATACCTGGTGGCTAATGTTTTTTTGGACTCGGCATTATACCATTCGCAAAAGAGCGAGAGCCCCGAGAAGCTGTTGGATGCTTACGAATATGCCTACCAGCTCAAAAAGGATATGCAGCAGTACAAACCCGCTATGGGTTATCTTGAAAAATTTGTTGCCCTGAAAGACTCTTTGCTCAATAAGGAAAAGACCACAGCTATCCTTAACCTTCAGGAAAAATACGAGGCCGAGAAAAAACAAAAAATTATCGAGCAACAAAAATTTGAAATCGCGCAGAAAAATCAATGGCTCTGGTTGGTGGGCATGGGATTGATCTTGGTTTGCATTGCGGCCTATCTGCTTTATAAAATCAATAAAAACAAACAGGAGAAAAAATTGCAGCAGGAAATTTTTAATCGCCAGGCGGCAGAGGCAAAGGCGCTGTTTGATGGCGAACAAAACGAACGCATCCGTATTGCCCGCGATCTGCATGATGGCGTGGGGCAAATGCTATCGCTGGTTAAAATGAGTTTATCAACCCTTGACGCCAGCGATGTAGCCGTTGAAAAAGCAATCCTGTTTACCGATAAAACCATAGCGGAAGTACGCGACGTATCCCATAACCTAATTCCACAAGAACTGAATTTTGGTCTTTTCCGGGCATTGGAAAACCTATCCGAAAAAGTAAACGAGTCGGGCCAGACAAAAATGAGTATTGATATTCCAGAACACATACAAAAAATTCAGTTCGAAAAGCAAAATGAACTTTCCATCTATAGGATTGTGCAAGAAGTGGTGAACAACATGATTAAACATGCCGGTGCAAGCGAAATAGGCCTCTCTATTCAAGCTAAAGAGAACCAGATATTAATAGCCTTGAAAGATAATGGCCATGGCTTGGATGTAGGCGATATTGACCAGTCTAAAGGCATGGGCTGGAAAAATATCAATGCAAGGGTGAACATGCTCGATGGAAAAATAAGCGTACAGTCTGAAAAATTATCAGGCACTCAAATAGAAATAACTTTACCTGCAAATGAAGCGATCTAAAATCAATATCCTATTAGCCGACGACCACCAGATGATGATTGATGGGGTAAAAGACATGTTAAAAAGGGACGACAACTACGAGGTGATAGCCGAAGCCAATAATGGCCAAATGGCCTATGAAATGTTGGCCGCCGAGCCCGAAAAGTTTGATATACTGATTACCGACATCAGTATGCCCTTGCTTAGCGGTACGCAACTCTGCCGGATGGTAAAAGACCAGTTTCCGCACATACAGGTATTGATCCTTTCCATGTACAACAACGCCACTGCAGTGCGCGAGGCCGTATTTGCCGAAGCAGATGGCTACATTTTAAAAAATGCGGGCCGGGATGAACTGCTTAATGCCATGCACCGTATTGTTAACGGCAGCACCTATTTTTCGCATGATGTGATCCCGATGATTTTCAATCAGTACCACAAACAAAAGATACAGGATGAGCAAACGAGCCAGTTATCGTTAAGGGAAAAAGAAATACTGGTGCTTATTGTAAAAGAATTGACCAGCGAAGAAATAGCTGAAAAATTATTTATCAGTAAAAAGACCGTAGATAATCACCGGACAAACATCTTGGTCAAAACCCAGTGCAAAAGCACCATCGGATTGGTAAAGTTTGCCATCAAAATGGGATTGACAGAATAGCAAAGCTTTGAATAGGAGTGGAAAGGCGCTGGCAACAGCACCAAAACAAAAGCGCTGACTTGCTTTAACAGTTAACTTTATCCGTTATAATTGGAGTTAAACTCTACAATCCATTCAATACCATATTTATCTCTGAACATGCCGGCATAGGTACCCCAGGGACTATCGCTCATAGGACCTTCAACAGCGCCACCTGCCGATAACCCGTTAAATAATTGCTCGGCTTCTTCACGGCTTTCGGCAACAACGTGTATTTTGGAGCGGTTCTCGTTTTCGTCTACCCGGCCCATAAATCCGGGAACGTCATTGGCTATTAAAACATTATTTTGGCCAATTGTCAAACCGATGTACATGATTTTGTTTAAATCAGCTGCCGGGATTTGGAATTCATCACTAGCGAGATCTCTGAAACGGACAATCTTTGTAAATTCTCCACCAAAAACCGATTGGTAAAAAGTGAAGGCCTCTTCGGCATTGCCGTTGAAATTGATCCAGGGATTGATTGCTTTCATCAAGATTGTTTTAACGTATTAAATTTTCGCATTTTTTTTGAATTTCCAAAATATCGAACCGGATAAAGGCATTCGCCGAAGAACTTTAATTACTTAAGCTCTTAAAAAGCATGATTTTAATAAATTCATTTTGATTTAATCAGGGTTTCTTCAAAGAGGCATTGAAAAATTCCAATAGTACTGAATTAAATAAGCCGGGTTTTTCGTATGCTCCAAAATGTGTGGCTCCGGGCATGACAAACAACTGTGAATTGGGAATATGCTGAAAAATACCTATTGTATGCTCTATATTAATAGCATCCCTGTCGCCAGACATCACAAGAACAGGGGCCTTAATGCTGTTCAGGTCCGAAAAAGGCATATTCGGGTAGTTCACCATTAATGTATTTAATTGTCGTTCCTTTATGGTTTTTCCATTTTTTGAGCCCGTTATAATACTCTCGTAGATTTTAGGAGCAAACGCCTGTTCATTTGCCTGAATATTAGCTCCCCAAACGGCTAATTTCTTCACTTTATCAGGGTGCTTCATAGCCAACAGTAAGCCTATTATCCCTCCGTCACTCTGCCCCCAGATATAGGCGCTGTCTATGTTTGTTTTTTCCAAAAGCTTGTTTATGTCATCTGCCATTAAATCGTAGGTTAGTTCCTGGCCATCATCCCCCGATTTTCCCTGTGCTCTGTTGTCTATGGCAATGACTTTATATTTGCTTTTAAAATCAGCGATCCTGACTTTATGGCCCGAAATCGAACCTCCATTGCCGTGCAATAGAACCAAGGGCTTTCCACTGCCATAAATCTCATAATACAGCTTAATTCCATTGACGGTTATATAATTTCCGGCTTTGTCATTGTTGCCATAATCTGTGTATTTACATTCAATCCTTAACGAGAATTTTCCGTTAAAAGGATTTTTGGATTCGACACCGAATTTAACACCATCAAAATTTAGGGGCTTATTATTTGAACCAGCAATCCAATTTTGGAAATCTCCTTTTTCGAATCCATAATTGCCGATTGGTATTTGTTCCCATTTAGTTGGTGATACTTCTACTTTTAATTTAAAATCATCAAATGAGAAGATGCCATCACTGCTACAATAGCCTCCAATTTCAATCGTTTTTGCATCGCTATCGATTTTCCCTTTAATGTTGGTGACCTCCCAATTTGCATTGTTTTTTGAGCTTTGGGTAAGGTCTGTGTGAAAACCCACGGTGTTGTTCTTTTTCCTGATTAACGCTATTACCGCAGATTTTGAATTATTTGTACCTGCCTTTACTTTAGTAACCGCTTTAAGCTGAAATCGTTTTCCCGCAAATTTCTCCACATCTATGTTTTGTGAAAAATATGCTTTATCACCTACAACGGTCGTAGAAAGCATTTGTCCAAACAGCTTGCCTGTCAGGAGACACTGCAGAATAAATATTAGAAATAATTGATGTTTAGTTTTCATAACTAGGTTTATTTGGTTCGAAATTCTATATTACGAAATATTTCGTAGATAAAAATGCTTTTTTCAAAAAAGAACATTTTTATTAAAAGTGAAACAACACAAGACCCAATGTTTGGGCTAGGAGCTAAAACAATTCTATTAATAACGTAAACTTAGTTTTGCCGGCTAAATAGCTTAAGATGTTTTTTGTTTTAAGTTATTGATTAATAGTGTTTTGTGTTGTTTTTGGTGAGTAGAATGGAAGTCTTTTGATTTACTCACCAAATTACTCACCAGTTTTTGAGAATTGGTGCACATTTTGGCGTTCCCCCAAATGCAAAAAGCCCGCAATCTTGCAGTTTGTAGGCTTTTTATGTTTTTTGATACTTTAGCTGTGATCCCGCTGGGGGGGATTTGCACCTAGTGCAAAAATCAACGTTTAAGCAGTAGGATAGTTTTGAAATTCGGCTCCCCGAATAACGCGCCTTTTTTTAATAATGATGTAAAAAAAACATGGAATTATGTAAATTTATTTTTGCATCCTTTTAATAGATTTGCATAGTCATGAAAAGTAAAGCGGTCTTTCTGTTAGTGATATTTTTGCTCAACACCGTTGTTGGGTTTGGATGTGCATTAGGAATGGAGACGGATCATCATGATGAAACCCATGTTCATGTAAAATCTGCTAGTCGTATACATAAGGATCATGACCATCATCGTGTAGAGGGGCATGCACACAAAAGTGCTCCTGTACCGAGTGTGAATTTTTCAAAACAAGATCTTTGTTGTAAAACCTTAGTAAACGATTTAGTTACTCAAAGCAAGTTAGTTCCTGAAAGTAGTAAAGTACTTGTTGTTTTACCTATACTATGGCTTCCTGATTATTCTTATGCTTTATTAATTCCAGAAACAGTTCTTGAACTTGATCAAGGCTTCTATGTAGACCAAAGAGAAAGCCCCCCGAACAAGGACATTCGCATAGTTATTCAAAGTCTTCAGATATAAGATTTAATGTGAGTTGCTTAACAGTCTATTTACTGCTGTTATTGCACAAATATGTTCACATAGCTACTGCTATGTCAGAAAATAAGTATGCACATTAAGTTATTACATCATGAAAAAGATATTTTTAATAGTTGCTTTAATTGCAACTGTATTGATCAAACCTAGTTTTGCTCAAAGTAACCAGACACAAGCTTTATTAACCTCTTATTACGACATTAAAAATGCGTTAGTGAATTCTGATGCAACCGTGGCGGCGTCCAAGGCAGCCGAATTCTCAAAAGCACTAAGCAGTGTCGATATGAAAGCCATGCCAACAGCAGATATGAATGCTTTTATGGGCTTTCAGGATAAGCTTGCCTTTGATGCAAAACATATCTCCGAGAGCAAAGATATTGCCCATCAACGTGAGCACTTTGCAAATTTCTCATCCAATCTCTTTAAACTGGCCAAAGTGATAAAACCGACTAAAGCACTGGTTTATTACGACTATTGTCCTATGAAAAAAAGCTATTGGCTTTCAGATAACTCTGCGATAAAAAACCCTTATTTCGGAAACCAAATGCTTACCTGTGGTTCTATAAAAGAAACCCTGAAATAGTGCTGATTGTTAATTGTATAGCTAGCCCATAAGATGTTGCTGTGGCTGTACAATTGACTTTTTGATTTGGCATCCCTTGTAAAAAGCCTAATCTGTATTCCAGTTTGAGTTTCTACATTAACTATTTTTTAAACATTTAAAATCAATCATACAATGAAAACATTATTATATAGTCTGGCATTTTCTCTATTGTTTATGACAGCATGCAACAATAGCAATACCAAGACTCCCTCTACATCAGATTCCTCTAAAAACAAAACTACCCCTTCAAATGCCATCGCCAAAGTAGCACCAATGGCTTCGCTTCTTGAATCTTACCTTAAGCTCAAAAATGCTTTTACTAGTGATCATGACAAGGATGCAGCAGCGGCGGGCAATGAAATGGTTAAAGCATTTGCCAGTTTTGATAAATCCTCATTAACAAGTGCTCAAAGAAAAACCTATGCTGATATACAGGATGATGCAAAAGAACATGCCGAACACATTGGCGCTAATGCAGGAAATATTACCCATCAGCGTGAACACTTCGATATGTTGAGCAAGGATATGTATGACCTTGTAAAATTGCTTGGGGTTGGACAACCATTATACGTTGATCATTGTCCAATGTACAACAACAAAAAGGGAGCAATCTGGCTGAGCGAAACAAAAGACATCAAAAATCCCTACCTGGGGAAAGCCATGCCAACTTGCGGTACCGTTAAAGAGGAATTAAATTAATAGGCTATGAAAGGCACAAAAAAGGTACTTCTTGGCATATTGGTTATAGTTGTGGTTATTCAGTTTATACACCCTGCCCGCAACCAAAGCGGGCAGGCTATGCCAAATGATATTTCCAAAATCGTTGCCATACCCAAAGATGTTCAGGGGATTTTAAAAAAAGCCTGTTATGATTGCCATAGCAACAATACGGAGTATCCCTGGTATACTAATATACAGCCAATACATTGGTTTATGAATTACCATATCGTTTCTGGTAAAGAAGAACTGAATTTTAACGAATTTGGCACTTATACCCCAAGAAGACAGCAGAGTAAATTGCGATCCATAGAAAATAGTTTAAAAGATGGTACGATGCCCCTGTCTTCTTACACACTGATCCATAGGAATGCCATCTTGAGCGAGGTGGAGAAATCACAAATTATTAACTGGGTTCAAAAATCAAAGGATAGTTTAAAAAAATATAACTAACCCTTAATCACCAAAGAAATGAAAAATATATTAACGGCCTTTTTATTAATCCTTTATTCCATAGCTTCTGCTCAGGATATGAAGGGAATGAAAATGCCTAACAACGGAAGTCCTAAACAGACGCAGACTATTTATACCTGTCCCATGCACCCTGAAATTCAATCGGGTAAGCCCGGAAATTGCCCTAAGTGCGGAATGAAATTGGTACCAGAGAAAGCTAAGGCAACTATACCTAAGCCTGACCAAATGAAAATGCCCAAGAAAGATACTTCCAAAAAGAATGACGACATGGAAGATATGGGTGATATGGATATGGGGGACAATAGTACCACCATGGAAAACATCAAAAAGGCAAAGTTAAATTTAGGCTCAATTAATACTGTTTCAAGTAATTTACCACCCCGTACCGTTCGCTATGACCTTTACATTGCTGATACGACTGTAACTTATGGAAAGAAAACAAAAAGGGCAATTGCAGTTAACGGGCAGATACCAATGCCAACCTTAACATTTACCGAGGGGGATACGGCATTGATATATGTGCATAATAAACTGAATGAGGAAACGTCCTTGCATTGGCATGGCCTGTTCTTACCAAACAAAATGGATGGGGTACCTTTCCTTACGCAAATGCCTATTAAGCCTCATTCTACCTATATCTATAAATTTCCCATCGTTCAACATGGTACACATTGGTATCATAGCCATAGTGAATTGCAGGAGCAGATTGGGATGTATGGCGCATTCATTATGAACAAAAGGAAAGAATGGGACATCCCAACGATTCCAGTGGTCATCAGTGAATGGACAGATATGAAACCAGAAGAGGTACACCGAAGCCTGAAGAATGCCAATGATTGGTTTGCCATAAAAAAAGGAACGACCCAAAGTTATGCGGAGGCGATCAGAACAGGACATTTTAAAACCAAAATCAATAATGAATGGAAGCGGATGAATGCTATGGATGTAAGCGATGTATATTACGACACCTTTCTGATCAATGGCAAAAACCAGAATCATCAGCCCCAATTTAAAGCAGGCGATAAGGTAAGGTTACGCATTGCCAATGGCGGTGCTTCTGATTATTTCTGGTTGACTTATTCAGGTGGTAAAATAACCGTGGTAGCTACTGATGGAAATGATGTAGAACCCGTAGAGGTGGACAGGTTGATCATCGCCGTATCCGAAACGTATGATGTGGTGGTGACCGTTCCTGAAAATAAGAGTTATGAATTTTTGATAACTCCTGAAGACCGTACCAAATCGGCCTCTTTATGGCTAGGTAAAGGGGAAAAGGTACCTGCTCAGAAATTGCCTAAGCTGAAATATTTTGCTGGAATGAAAATGATGAATGACATGATGGACATGAGCGGGAACATGATCGAAATGAAAGGGATGAAAATGCAGAATCAGGTCATGGATATGAATACAGTGATGTATCCTGAAGTAACAGGCGAGGAAAATCCGAAAGCAAAAAGCAAAAAAACTGAAATGGCGGGTATGCAAATGCCAAACGATAAAAGCATGGCAGCTGATAACCCGGACATTGTTACTTTAAATTAGGCACTTATATACAAAGCTAACCAACGCCAAGCATTTTGGTATCGCCAATTGATAAAAAAAGACGGTTGCTAGCCGTCTTTCATTGATTTAAGGTCTGCCTACCTGATTAATGCCTTGTACTTCTCTATCAGTTTTTTCTCGTCGTCCGATAGTCCTTGTTCGTAAGTATATTTGAAGCTGACTATCATCTTCCTCTTGCTGTTTGGAAAGGTTGTCTCCAAATCTATCTGACTTACAAATCCATCATAATTTTTCGCCAGCGAGGGGCTAAGGTTTACGGGAAAACCTTTCAGGTCGGTATTGACATATGTCTTTGACGAATGCAACGGCCAGTTTGGAGGTACGCCATTTGCACGAAAAACGGTATCCTTTAACTGCTTGTAGTTATTGCCATCCATTATGGTGTCCTTAACCATTATCTTATCAAGATTGATGCCGTAAAGCGATACTATATCCATGTTCAGGTCAAGACCGACTTTTTTGCTGTCCACCGTATACTTTTTTACAAGCTTTGGAGCAACACTTGAGGTATCGAACTCAAAACATTCCTTGGTTTTCAAGTTGGTAATGACATAACTGGTAAGCACGAGCTGTTCCGAAGATTTGATCAAAGACTGTTCGCCAGTCTGTGGGTTTACCTTAAATTTCTCTACTGAATTTATCGTGCTCATCGTTTCAAACAGATAGTCGCCATCCAGATATCCTTCTTTGTCTCCAAAGGTCAATGGAGTGCCATCTGAAACACAGGTCATGCGTACCTTGCCATTATAGCCATCTTTTGTGTGGCTACAGCTGATGAAGGAAGCCAGTAGAAATACGATTATCCTTAACATGCCTACAAGGTAAAGATTTTATATCCATTTTTAGCAGGCCCAAGCGTCATTCCGCAGAAAAAAACATTTCCGGTTACCCTCATGCTGGCAACATCATAACTATAGTATGGGGTTGCGCTTCCCTCTGTCCATGACATAGGCAATGGAACAGTTGTTCCTATATCAGAACCATTGTGGGTTATTCCAGTCATTTTATATGGCTTGGTGGGGTTGGCGGGCACAACCTTTTTATATGTGATAGTTTCATAAGAGGTAACCCACCAAAAATCGTTAGTATGCTTCGATACAACCCAATCAACTACTTTGGTAATGTCTGTGGCCGTTCCCGTAACAGACCCGTCGCCGTCGAAGCCGTCTGGGTTGTCAATTGAAGGCTCCATCGCTGCCATGGTGACACCAGCCTCCTCTTCACATGCAGTCAATTGAGCTTTTTGTAACGAGGCAGATTTCGTTGGTTGTGGGGTGGATTCTGAACCGCTGTTTAATTGTGTGTCCTTTTTGCATCCAGAGGCAAGAAAGATAACGGCGTAAAGGCATGGCAATGCCAATAGTGTTCTCATTGTGTTTTTCATAATTTTTCGGTTTTAGGTTTTTAATTATCTCCTATTAAATTATGGAAATGCAATCAGGCAGAAACAAACTTTATACAGAAAGGTATATTTCAGGGACGAATGGGCATTTTCGCGCGATGAATGGATTTAGACGTTAGGAAATTTCGATGCTGGCATGGTGGACTTCCTACAATTATATTTGGATATTAAGAAGTAAGAGAATACCTTTGAGGTAGCATTAAAAGAAAACAGCCGACATTTCTGCCGACTGTTTGCACTTTAAAACCAAGGGGATGCAGAGGCTAGAACCTCATGCACTGTACAACCGCCTCACACGGAGTTACCCTTAGTTTAAAAGATGGAGATGATGGGATTCGAACCCACAACTGGTAGCTTAGGAGGCCCCTGTGATACCGTTTCACCACATCCCCGAAGATCATTAAGCCCGTTGTTAGTAGCATCGGGCTTTTTTATGGCTTGTATTCTTCTTTAAGAGCATCGCCATTAAAGAACTTAAGCATTCCATAATAGTATTTTTCATCGTTTCTGGCATTCTCTTTAACGTATCTCTTTAAAAACCCCTGTTTAACCCTAACCGAAAGCTGAGCGGAAAATATCTTATAATTTACATTAAATGCCGATCCGCCTCTTTCATAAATTTCTTTGCCAAGCATTACCCTGTTCTCTGAACTGATAATCGCGTTAACTCTATCTGCGAACGTCAAATTAATACTTGGTTCAATGCCTGGCACCGTTAATTGTTCGGGGACACTAATATTCTTTTTTGGCGTAATTGGAATAAAAGCAGGGTTTTGAAAGCTCTTGATAACATCCAATGCTTCCTGTAGCTTCTTTGCCACAGAAAGGTGATGCTCAATAGCCTTTTCTATTTCTGAAATTTTAACAATATCTTCCATAACTTTTGTGTTTGTTGAGACAAATCTGAGGATTCATTTTGAAGATTCCAAGAAACGTTTCTATATTTTTAAAAAAAAGTTGACAAGACTATAGATAAGTTCGTATCTTAGTATTATAATTACTCGTTATGCTACCTAAATTCAACAACATCTTAGAGCTTGTGCAGAGGTTCCCAGATGAGCGCTCGTGCCATCAATACCTAGCTTCTAGGCGCTGGAATGGCTATATGGAATGCCCTTACGAAGATTGCGAAGGCGATATAGCCTACGTATTCAAAGATGGCATTCGCTACAAATGCACCTGTTGCAACCGTGTCTATACCGCTAAGACAGGAACGTTCATGGAAGCAAGCAAGCTATCAACACTAAAATGGTTCATAGCAATATATCTGGTTCTACATAAGAAAGGAATCAGCTCGGTACAACTAGCTAAAGACATAGGTACGACACAAAAGACAGCATGGTTTGTACTACATCGTATAAGACATGCTTTCGGGAACGAGGAAAAGGAGAAGCTAGAAGGAGTAGTTGAGCTTGATGAGAGCTATGTAGGTGGCAAGAACAAGAACAGACACTACAATAAGAAGGTAAAAAACTCACAGGGAAGAGCCTACAAAGACAAGACGCCAGTATTCGGAATGCTACAGCGAGACGGACGATTGGTAGCAATGGCAATATCATGTACATCAGCAAGGGTATTAAGACCTATCATCTATTCTAATATCAAGCAGGGTACTACCTTGATGTGCGACGAGTTCAACGTATATAAGTCATTAGAGACCAACTATACGAGAAATGTTGTAGAGCACGGCAAAGGCCAGTATGTCAATGGCGACTGCTATACTAATGGGTTAGAGAACTTCTGGTCCCACATGAAGCGTGGCATCATAGGCGTATACCACAAGACCAGTAGAACCCATCTTAACAGATACGTTCAGGAGTTCGTGTTCAAGTACAACTACAGAAATTTACCAGTACAGGAGCAGATGAACGTTGTTTTCAATAACTTTGCATGCAGACTGAAATATAAGGAGCTAATCAAATGAAGAAACAGCATATAAAGAAACCGAAGGAAGAGTGCCTAGATGAGGATATAAGCCATGTTTCTAGTCCGGATAAGCCACAAGAGGACAAGCCAGTAGAGACTAGCGGTGATGACGAGTTCGACAAGGCTATAGACAAGATGTTTCCAAAGAAGAAGAAAAGTTCTTCCTAAGGCTTTTCGTTTAGTCCTGCTTCGTAGCCTTTAGCTACGGCATATAGGATAATCTCTCTTACCGAATCATGGCCAAATATGGCATCTTCGTCAACAGCCTTGAATATTTCAGTGGCTATTTCGTCTGCGGTTTCCTTTATTGTTTCGACCTTGCTTGACATACTGCACATATTTAGTCTACTATAGTATTGCCATCTTTATCAATATTTGAATAACACGCCAATGCGCCAAACAAACAGGCGATGTTTTCTGTGATAGGGCTGTATTCTGAGTTTGTATAGCCCGTAAACATAACGGCTCCTATTGAAATGCACAGGATTATCAAAAATACAAGGGCACTTGCCTTCTTAGCTTTTGGGGCTATTAATGGTACTATTCCTATACTTCCGTTTCCTGTTGCAAAGCCAGCAACGGCCGCAACCACAAATCTTTTGTACCATGGTCCAAATTCAATAAGAAACATAGGAAGTTCAAATATGATTTTTACAAGTGGCGATATAAGAACATAAGTCACCACAACAATTGGAAGCAACAGTACCCACCTTAACCAATAATTTCTTGGTTGTTGAAAGAATTTTACAAAAGAGCTCATTAGATTTTTTTGCCGTACAGTTCCTATAGGCGCTAAAGTAAAGAAGCGTGGAACTGGAAGCATCATCCGCCCTTAAGGCTCTGGAAAAGCCTGTACAACGAACAAAGTCCAGCCCACGCTATGCGTGAGCGGTAGGTACTTCATTCTTGTTGCACTTTTTAAATTTTCCAGATTCTAAGGGCAAGAATAAAAGCTAACGCTTCTGTTTTGAATATGTTCTAGTTATGTATTTCTAAGATTTATGTAACGTTCTAAAATGTTTAACAATAATTCAAATTTATAGTATTTCAATCATTTAACCATTTAAAATCATGAAAAAGAAAAAAAACAAAATCTATGTTGCAGGAGTAGATCCTCATTCATTTGATGAAAAAGAAGCCAATCCCGCAACACTTGTTTTACTAAACAATTCTAATCAGGCAGATCAACATTGTCAAGAGGTATTAAATCAGTGTAAGTTAGTTGCCGTTTATCATCCAGCCAACCAGTTGAAATAAAATTGACTTGGCCATTCAGCAACCATGCCACTGGTGGATAATTCGCTTCGGTTTTTGTCGTGGGCACCTTCAATTCTACTGCCAATTCAGGCATTGCCAATAGCAGCCCAACCGTAAGTTCGGAATCCTTGTTGAGGTAGCATTTAACACTGAAGTTGCCACCAGTAGATTTTATCATTCCTGATAATCCTACAGCAGCCGATTCATCTGGACAGATCAACACTAATGGCATCTGTCCGTTTTTAAAATCCCTTATCTGGATTTCGTTAGCATAGATTTGTTTTTCTTCGCTCATGTTAATTTAGATTTAGAAATACAATCTAACCAGAGCGACAGAAGAATCCTAAAAAGTCAAAAAACAGAACATTCCTAAGGCTAAACCCCATTTATGGTTCACGTCAGAAACTCTATTAATGTAACAGCTTTCATTTCATCCGTCTCATCTCCTTTTGAAATATACTGTACAAACACTGATATATCGTCATTTTCCTGTATTAAAGCTTGGTTTCTATGAGTTCTGCCAAGCATTGCATTCTTCAAGAACTCTTCAAAGAGTTCATTCTTGTAAGTCGGGGCAATAAAAACTATATTGACGGTTTTATTATCAATGGTTTTTCCTTTTAAACAACAGAAAATGTCTTTTATTTCATTAGCAATCTCGTAATTCATGAACCAAATATTAAAAAGCCACTGAAATAATCCAAAAAACAACGAACAATTTTTTAACTATACGACGCTTAGGTTAGCTTTGTATATAAGTGCCATAGGTTTTAACACCATGCGGGTATTCTTGCACAGCCTTGCCTGGAAACAAGATCCGAAAGGCTTCAAGACCAGGATAGACCAATTTTTGGCAATCTGTGCAAGACATAAGATCGTACCGATGTTTGTTTTCTTTGACGATTGCTGGAACAAGACCGCATTGGAAGGAAAACAGCCAATACCAAAGCCCGGGGTGCACAATTCTGGCTGGTTGCAGGACCCCGGAGATCCTGCTTCTAAGGAGTCGCTAAATTACCCCTTCTTAGAAAAGTATGTGACAGATATACTGTCCAGTTTCGGAAAGGACAAACGCGTGTTGATGTGGGACCTTAACAACGAACCTGGAAATAGTGGAAAGGGGGACAGTACCATTCCCCTGTTAACGAATGTCATCAAGTGGGCAAGGGCCGCTCGCCCGGAGCAGCCGATCACCATTGGCCTATGGAGGTGGGAATTAGAGAAGCTGAATGCCATCCAGGTGGCAAACTCCGATGTGATCACCTATCACAGCTATGAAGAACCTAATTGGCATGAGCGCACAATCAATTTGCTAAAGATCTACGACAGACCAATAATTTGTACAGAATATATGGCACGTACGAGGAACAGCCGTTTCTCAAACATATTGCCTTTGCTTAAAAAGAAGAACGTCGGCGCAATAAATTGGGGATTTGTTGACGGAAAAACAAATACAAAATATGCATGGGACACACCCGTTGCCAGTGGTGGCGAACCTGCAGAATGGTTTCACGATATTTTCCGCCAGGATGGAACGCCGTATAGACGAGAGGAAACGGAACTGATCAGGAAGCTCAACGCGAGGCCCTAGGGAATTTCCAAGAGAGTTTAAGCTAAAGTAGCACTCGAGAGGAGCAAAACAGCCTTGTGTTTCTGTACTGTATAAAACGGAGTTCCCAAATGTATAGTAGGCCTGTAGGTACCTAAAAGCACTCATTCTAGCGCCAAAATAACCATATTTAGCAGTTTTGATGGAATAGACGTTTACATGGTCCCGATCCGAAGTTAAGGCGAGCCGAGGCAATTTGCCTCGGCTGCTGGAAGATGCAACAATGACGTGGGTTGGCCGGTTTTCGGCTATTTACATAGAGATGAAATATTCAATCCCGCGTTTCACCACATTCTCCTCACAGGCAAAGAAGTAGGACATTGTCAGAATGCAGATACAGGCCCAATATAAGGGCCAATCTACCCCATAATAATGCCTTTCTACCCATAATTCATTCTAAGGTACTGTAATAATATGCATCTTTGCTGATAATCTCCTTATTGCATATTTGTTCCCAATTTTTAATAAAGATAAAATATGTCTAAGGTAATATCCTGCCCTCTTTTTAGGAAATCGAGTTTATTGTTGCTTGCAATTGCCCTGTGCTCCGGTATGGTCAAGGCGCAAAGCGGATGCGTTGTATATCCATACAATTATCCGATTCCGCAAACCAATAAGATTTTTTCAACGCTCATTGGCACCTCTCCATCAAATGTATGCGCTACTAGCAGTGGCTCGTTTCCCATGTACGATAGCAACGGCGCATCTACTCCAATCCCAGCTGGCTGCAGTATGGTAGAGCCAGGTAACGGAGCACCGGGAACGTCACCCATAAGACAATGCGTAATAAGGATATCGGGAAGCTATGCATGCGGAGTACTAGCGGAAAACTATCTGGAGTGTCCAATAGATGAGTATGCATCCATTGCGGCCATAGCGGTCTGTGCCATATTTTTTGTTTGGAGCAGAGTCCGTCACCCCTTAATTTAGACGATGCTAACTTTGGGTACTTGACAATAATCCACTGAAACGGAGGATAGATAATATCCTCGATAATCACGAGAATTAAAGCATCAAGAAGTCGGCAGAAAAGAACGGCACAGGAAGAAAACAACAAGACCAGAAAAGCAACGAGTTTCAAGCCAAGAAAAAAATCCATTGACATTGCTAAAAGACGATGTAACCGCAACCCGTACTGCCTTGGATGCCCAAGACGGACCAGCAATTCTCGCCGGACATTCTTGGGGAGACGCCGTTATTACCGAAGCGGATAACCACCCGAATGTTGCCGGCTTGGTATATATAGCAGCCTTCCAGCCAGATAATGACGAATCTGCTTTGCAATGGTTCCAAACCGCACAACCTGCTCCTGGAAACGGTGTATTGCCTGGTGTCGAGGATAAAAGCATCAATCCGGAAATCCAACGCAACGTATACAAACGTTCAAATACGATGGTTACAGAAATTGAAGCCAGTCATGTAGTATATGTTTCGCAACCCGAAAAAGTAGCCACATTTATTGCCAAGGCAACCCGCGAACTGTCGGCAGAATAATAGCCAAAGAAAAGAACGTTAAAGATTGTTTTACCTTAAACAACAATGCCCTGCAACTATTTAAGTGACAGGGCATTGATAATTTAGATTGTGATCCCGCTGGGACTCGAACCCAGGACCACTACATTAAAAGTGTAATGCTCTACCAACTGAGCTACGGAATCTACTTTATTAAAAAGCTTGTCGCTTTGTTTTAAAGTGCTGCAAATATAGGGTTATGATTAATTTCCTGCAAGACTTTTTTTTGTTAAAGCCGTACTTTGTTGATTTATAAGGAAATTAATTGTAAAGCTCAGGTTAAGCAAAGGTAAATTCGAGGTTTAGGCATCGCCTTGCACAAAGTTCTTTTGATATTGCAATGGACTTTTTCCGGTAATCAGCTTAAAATACTGATGAAAGCTTACAAAGTTGTTGAAGCCGCTTTCAAAGCAGATTTCCTTGATGTTTAACTGTCCGTCCATTAAAAGCTTACAGGCATGGCTTACCCTGATTTCGTTGATGAACCTCGAGTAGGGTTTCTTGCTGCGCGACTTAAAGTACTTGCAAAAAGAATTGGGACTGATTTTGGCAATACCGGCAATGGTTTCTAAGCTTATCCTTTCCTTGAAATTAGAAATGGTATACTCGTAAATGGCGTGCATACGGTCTTTTTCCGATTCCTGAAAGTGATAGCGAAAGCCTACCGAAACCAGGGTTTTCGTTTGTTTGCAATCGGCAATGGCTAACAAGGCTTCCATTAAACCGATTACTTTTCGGCTACCTTTGGCCGCTACGGTTTGGCAAATGAGCGCGGCAATCTGCTTTTTTTCCTTACCGGTTACCTGTATGCCTAATTGGGACTGTTGCAATAGCTTTTTAATGTCTTTGAGCTCGGGCAAATCCAGAAAAGAACTTCCCCAAAAATCTTCATTAAAATGGATTACGCTTACATCTACGCTGTTTTCTTCGCCTGTTGCATCAAAACGCCAATAATGGGGTACATTGCTGCCCACCAATAGCACATCGCCAGAGGAGAAGGACTGGATGCTGTCGCCGATAAACTGCATGCCCTTGCCCTTGGCAAAATAGATCAGCTCAATTTCAGGATGATAATGCCAATGGCTGTTGGTATCGGCCACGGTATCTTTCCGCGCACTAAAAGAGTGGATCAGATCGGTAGTAACTTTTAATAACTGGGGCTTCATTTATTAAGCAAATTGGCAATATGGAACTAAAAATAAGATATAAATGATAAAATTCCTTAATATTTAGACAATATTTTTAAATGAACTCCACTGCGCATTGCCTTTATTTGTAAATACCGTAGGGCTTCGGCTTTGCAACAACCACCTAACCAAATAAAACTAAACTATGAACAAAGCAACCGGCAACAAGTACCTTTTTGCCCTCATATTGGTTACAAGCCTGTTTTTTTTCTGGGGCTTTGTACACAACCTCGATCCGGTTTTAATCCCGCACCTGAAGAAAGCATTTACGCTGACCGATTTAGAAACTTCGCTGGTCGACTTCTCTGTTTTTATCGCCTATTTTGTGATGGCTTTGCCTGCAGGCTTTGTAATGAGGAAGTGGGGCTATAAAACAGGTATTGTGCTTGGGCTTACATTCTTTGCCTTAGGTTCCTTTTTGTTTTTGCCGGCTGCCGATACCATGCAATATCCTTTTTTTCTGGGTGCCTTATTTATTATTGCCTGCGGATTAACCTTTTTGGAAACAGCAGCCAATCCCTATGTTACCATTTTGGGTAACCCAGAAACTGCTACGCAACGTTTGAATTTTTCGCAATCCTTTAACGGCCTGGCCGCTACCTTGGCACCGATTGTTGGTGGTGCCATTATATTAACGGATGAAATTAGCCCCAAAGCGTTGGCAGCTATGACCCCGGTGGCTAGACATGCTTATTTAGTAGAAGATGCAGCTACCGTAAAAGGCCCGTATCTGGTATTGGGCATTGTGATTGTTTTGGTAGCTATTTTATTTCTCTTTACTAAATTGCCGGATATTAAAAATGAAGATGAAAACGAAGATTCAAAAATTGCTCATGCGTGGGTGCATCCTCATCTCAGATGGGCCGTTATAGCCCAATTCTTTTATGTTGGCGCGCAGGTTTGTGTATTGAGCTTCTTTATCCGTTTCAGTACGGTGTCGGCTTCAATTACCCAACAAGAGGCTAAATGGTATGCAGGTGCGGCAGGTTTGGCTTTTCTGGTTGGACGCTTTGCCGGAACTTACTTCATGAGCTTTATAAAACCTAACCGTTTATTGGCTTTTTATGCCGTGATGAGCATGTTGCTTACCTTGGTTGCTATTTTTGGTTCAGGCATGATTACCGTATATGCCCTGATTGGCGTAGCCTTCTTCATGTCGATCATGTTTCCAACCATTTTCTCTTTAGGCATTGCCGGTTTGGGCAAAGACACAAAAATAGCTTCTTCGTTAATTGTAATGTCAATCGTTGGTGGCGCATTGTTGCCATTGGCTTTAGGTTATATATCTGATCAAACCGGTCATATCCAATATGGCTATTTGGTTCCATTGATCTGTTTCTTTGTTGTATTCGTATTCGGATGGAAGAAATGGAGCCCGAAAGAAAATTAAGAATGAAACACAAAGTTTTAAAAATAAACAAAAAAGACAATGTATTGGTGGCATTAAGCGACCTTGTTGCAGGCGAGTTGATCGAGTTTGAAGGCACAACCTACAAGCTCCAGGAAAACATACCGGCAAAGCATAAATTTTTTATGCATCACATGCAGCAAGGCGATGAAGTGCTCATGTATGGCGTTTTGGTTGGCAAAACCCAATATGAAGTGCCTCAGGGAAGCAGAATGACCACAGACAATACCAAACATGCTACCGAGCCCTATATCTACAGAAAAACAAACTATCAATGGCATCAGCCTAACATTGATAAATATGCAAACCGCACATTTCAAGGCTATCATCGCAGTAACGGAACGGTAGGTACAGCCAACTATTGGCTTTTTGTACCTACTGTTTTTTGCGAGAACAGAAACCTCGACATGATTAGAGAAGCATTGCACAATGAGCTAGGTTATGCAGTTGGTGGTAAATACAAGAACTACGCACACGATTTGATCAGTGCGTATCAAAATGGGGAAGATTTAGACGCGGTATTGTCGGTTCCCAACCCGCAACAACGCCGTTTGTTTAAAAATGTTGATGGCATCAAATTCCTGAACCACAATGGTGGCTGTGGGGGTACCCGTCAAGACAGTCATACTTTGAGCCAGCTTTTGGCGGCCTATGCCGACCACCCCAACGTGGCCGGAGTAACCGTATTGAGCCTTGGCTGCCAGCATTTGCAGGTAAACGACTTTAAAAATGACCTGCTGTTGCGAAACCCTTCTTTCGATAAACCCTTGCTGGTTTTTGAACAGCAAAAGGCGCAGAGCGAAGAAGAACTGATTAAAGATGCCATTAAGCAAACCCTAAAAGGACTGATCCAAATCAATGAGATAGAACGTAAGCCGGCACCCTTAAGTCAGCTTTGTGTAGGCGTAAAATGCGGGGGGAGCGACGGCTTTAGCGGTATTTCTGCCAATCCGGCTGTAGGCCATTGCGCCGATTTGTTGGTCGCCTTGGGTGCCAAAGTACTTTTGGCCGAATTTCCGGAGCTCTGCGGGGCAGAACAAGAAATGATCGATCGTTGCGAAACCGAAGAATCGGCACGTAAATTTATGCGTCTGATGAGCGAATACGACGAATTGGCCCATCAGGTGGGTTCTGGCTTTTACATGAACCCTTCGCCAGGCAATATTAAAGACGGCCTCATTACCGACGCCATTAAATCGGTAGGCGCCGCGCGTAAGGCAGGCAGCGCCAGCATTGTTGACGTATTGGATTATACAGAACCGGCCACCAAACCAGGATTAAGCTTGGTTTGCACGCCTGGAAATGATGTAGAAGCCACTACCGGCAAGGCCGCTGCAGGGGCGACGCTGATTTTGTTTACTACCGGCCTGGGTACGCCAACCGGAAATCCGGTTTGCCCAACCATCAAAGTGGCTACCAATTCAGGATTGGCCAAACGCATGGGCGATATCATTGATATTGATGCAGGGCCAATTATTACCGGCGACAAATCCATTGCCGAAATGGGCGAAGATATTTTGGAATACTGCATTAAAGTAGCCAGTGGCCAGGAAATTCCGAAAGCCGTACAACTGAACCAAGATGATTTTATTCCTTGGAAAAGAGGAGTGAGTTTATAACTTTAACCTAACAACCATGTTTTCATTCGAACATAAAAAAGCAATAGTTACTGGAGGCGGAAGCGGTATTGGCAAAGCCATAGCCATGGCATTGGCCAAAAACGGCGCAATGGTTCATATTTTAGAAATGGATGTGGCCGGTGCCAGCCAAACGGTTGATGAAATTAAGGCGCTAGGCTTTAAAGCCGAAGCCCATGCCTGTAATGTAGCCGATCAAGTGGCTGTCAATGCCATTTTCGAACAGATTGGCAATATTCATGTTTTGGTGAACAATGCCGGTATTGCCCATATTGGCAAGGCCGATAACACTGCCGAAGACGATTTCGACCGTGTGATGAACGTTAACGTAAAAGGCGTTTACAATTGCATCAAGGCCGCTATTCCGCAATTGCGTCAAAGCGGGGGCGGGGTTATCCTCAATATGGCTTCCATAGCCGCTTTGGTGGGACTGGCCGATCGTTTTGTTTACAGCACAGCCAAAGGTGCCGTAAAAGCCATGACCATGAGCGTGGCCAAAGATTACCTGAAAGAAAATATCCGCTGTGTTTCTATCTCACCGGCGCGTGTGCATACGCCATTTGTGGACGGTTTCCTGGAAAAAAACTATGCCGATAACAAGGCCGAAATGTTTGATAAGCTCTCCAAATCGCAACCGATAGGCCGTATGGCCAAACCCGAAGAGATTGGATATTTAGCCTTATATTTATGCAGCGACGAAGCTTCGTTCATTACCGGGGTAGATTATCCAATCGACGGCGGATTTACCACTTTAAACAACTAGTTATGAAAAGAATTCTGATGGTTTGCCTGTTGGCATTGCTTGCGCTTGGTTCAAAGGCCCAATATGTGCCTACCAAAGAAAATCTTGAAGCCAGAAAAGCTTTCGAGGCCATGCGTTTTGGCTTGTTTATCCATTGGGGGCCATTCAGTATTCCGGGTAGTGGCGAGTGGGTGATGAACAACCGCAACATCAAGGTAAAGGATTACACGCGTTTAAAGGATTTTTTCAACCCAACGGCCTTCGATGCAAAAGAATACGTAAGCCTGGCCAAAAGAGCCGGCATGAAATACATTACCCTCATTACGCGTCACCACGATGGTTTTAGCATGTGGGACACCAAGTATTCGGATTTCAACATCATGAATACGCCCTACAAAAAAGATATCGTCAAAATGTTGGCCGACGAGTGCCACAAACAAGACATCAAGCTCTTCTTGTACTATTCGCTCTTAGACTGGCGCAGGGAAGATTATCCGCACGAAACCGGTAAAACAGGGCAAAAGACTGGAAGGATTGGTAAAAAAGGAGATTATGCTTCTTATTTGCAGTTCATGAAAAACCAGCTGACCGAATTGTTGACCAACTATGGCAAAATTGCCGGAATTTGGTTCGATGGGCACTGGGATCAAACTGCTCCGGAGGGAGAAAAAGACAGGTCGTCGAGAATTGATTGGAAATACGACGAAATTTATGGCCTCATCCACAAGTTGCAGCCTTGGGCATTGATTGGCAACAATCACCATTTAAGTCCGTTTCCGGGCGAAGATTTTCAGATGTTCGAAAAAGACTTGCCTGGCGAAAACAAAGCCGGATTGAGCTTTCAGGAGCCTTCAGACCAACTGCCGGTTGAAACCTGCGAAACCATGAACGATTCGTGGGGCTTCAATATCACCGACAGCAAATACAAATCCGAGAAACAGGTGGTCCATCTTTTAGTAGGCGCTGCAGGCAGAAATGCAAATCTATTGCTTAACGTAGGCCCAATGCCAAGCGGCAAAATACAGGAAGAATTTGTAGATACCCTCGAGGCAACCGGTAAATGGATGGCCAAATACGGCGAAACCGTTTATGGCACCACAGGCAACGTCATCAAGCCTCAAAAATGGGGTTTGGCTACTCGAAAAGGCAAAACGATTTACATCCACATTTTAAACGACAGTGGCAGCGACCAAATCGTTATTCCCGAATTTGACAAAAAACTAAAAAGCGCCACTTTTTTTGAGGGTGGCAAAAAAGTAACCTATAAATTGGAATCCGATGGCCTGCACCTGCTGGTTAAGAAAGATCCGGCAACAATAGACACGATTATCAAACTAGAACTAGAATAGCATAAGCATGAAACTGATCAGATTTGGAGAAATTGGAGAAGAAAAACCAGGTGTAATCCTCAATGGCGAATATTTCGACGTATCCTCTATCGTAACCGATTACGACGAAATCTTTTTTGCAAAAAACGGTCTCGAGAAACTTGAAAACGCCCTGAAAGATACCGAACTTAAAAAAATAGATCCAAATGTACGTTTGGGATCGCCGGTGGCCAGACCTTCCAAGTTACTTTGTGTAGGGCTCAACTACTTAGACCATGCCCACGAAACCAATGCGCCAATTCCGAAAGAACCCATTTTGTTTTTCAAATCGACCACGGCCATCGTTGGCCCTTATGATGATTTGATTATCCCTAAAAACAGTGTAAAAACCGATTGGGAAGTAGAATTGGCTATTGTAGTCGGTAAAAAAGCATCGTACGTAAGTGAAGCCGAAGCCGAAGACTATATTGCCGGTTACTGTCTGCACAACGATTATAGCGAAAGAGAGTTTCAGCTAGAGCGCAATGGGCAATGGGCCAAAGGCAAAGGTTGCGATACTTTTGCGCCGCTAGGCCCGTTTATGGCGACCAAAGATGAAATTGCCGATGTGCATCAGCTTCGCCTATGGCTTACCGTAAATAGCAAGACCTTGCAAGATGGCAATACGTCGAACCTGATTTTCAATGTGCCGTTTTTAGTGTCGTACATTAGCCAATTCATGACTTTGTTGCCTGGCGACGTCATTACCACCGGAACACCAGCGGGCGTAGGCCTAGGCCAAAAGCCAGAACCTTGGTACCTTAAACCTGGCGATGTAGTGGAACTGGGAATTGATGGATTGGGATCAAGCAAACAAACGGCTAAAGCCTACGGAGTATAAATTAGGGAATGATTGAAATAGGGTATTTCCATTCAAAATTCAATCGACTATTCCTTCAAAAATTAAAAAGATGAAAAGATACGCTTTAGCCCTCGATTTGATCAACGACCAAGAACTGATCGAAGCTTACGAACGCTACCATCAAGTCGTTTGGCCTGAAATTATAGCCAGCATCAAAGATTCCGGTATTACGAATATGGAGATTTATCGTATTGAAAATAGGTTATTTATGATTATGGAAGTGAATGATAGCTTTAGCTTTGAAGCCAAGGGCAAAGCCGATGCTGGAAATGCCAAGGTGCAAGAATGGGAAACTTTGATGTGGAAATATCAACAGGCTCTGCCTTTTGCCAAACCTGGCGAGAAATGGTTATTAATGGATAAGATTTTCAGTTTGTAATGATCGATTCGCACGTTCACTTTTGGCAGTTCGATCCCGTTAAAGATGCATGGATCAATGAGGAAATGGCTGTTTTGCAACGTGATTTTTCTCCTGCAGATTATTGTGCCTTGCAAACGGAAAATGGCATCGATGGCTGTATTGCCGTACAGGCCGATCAAAGCGAACAGGAAACAGCTTTTTTGGTTGATTTGGCCAAACATAACCCTATAATCAAAGGTGTAGTTGGTTGGGTTGACCTCAAATCGAAAGTAATTGAAGAAAAGCTTTCATTTTACGCAAAAGAGCCAATGATTAAAGGCTGGCGACATATTGTACAAGCCGAAAACGAAGGTTTCTTATTACAACCCGAATTTATAAGAGGAGTAAGGGCGTTGAAAAACCATGGTTATACTTACGATATCTTGGTTAAGCACAATCAATTGCCTGAAGTAATGCAATTTATAGACCAGCTTGGCGAACAACCCTTGGTTATCGATCACTGTGCCAAACCCGACCTCAACAACAAAGACATCAGTGCCTGGACCGCACAGCTAAAAACCATTGCCCAAGCATCTCATGTGTATTGCAAACTTTCGGGTCTGCTTACTGAAGGAGATTGGAATAATCCAGATAAACAATTAATTTTTAAATGTTTAGATGTTGTATTTGAAAGTTTTGGTACAGATAGATTGCTGTTTGGTAGCGATTGGCCAGTTATGTTACTCAGCAAAAAGTACAGCTATTGGATGCAAATGGTTGGCGAATATATGCAACAATTTAGCAAGCAGGAACAACAATTGGTTTTTGGCGATAATGCCATTAAATTTTACAAATTAGACTAAACAAATGGATTTAAATCTTCGCAATAAAGTAATCGTAGTATCTGGCGGCGCCAAGGGAATTGGAGCGGCTATTTCCGCAATTTTGGCCGAAGAGGGTGCAACAGCCGTAATCATTGGCCGTAATGAAGAAGACAATGCCAAACTTGTTCAAGAAATAACAGGCAAAGGCCACAAGGCAAGCCATGTTACCGCCGAATTAACGCAACCTGATGAGTGTAAACGTGCCATCGCAATGATATTGGAGCAATATGGCGGCATAGATGGTTTGGTAAACAATGCCGGAGTTAATGATGGCGTTGGACTGGAAAATGGCAATTATGAAGCTTTTATGGTTTCTTTACATAAAAATTTGGTGCATTACTATCTTTTGGCACAACATGCCTTGCCGGCGCTCAAACAAAGTAAGGGGTCCATTGTCAACATTGGCAGCAAAACCGGCGAAACAGGGCAGGGCGGTACTTCGGCCTATGCGGCCGCCAATGGGGGCAGAAATGCGCTTACTCGTGAGTGGGCGGTAGAACTTTTGCCTTATGGTATTCGTGTAAATGCAGTTATTGTAGCCGAAGCCTGGACCCCGTTATACGAAACCTGGATCAACACCTTCGAAAATAAAGAGGAAAAGCTTAAAAGCATTACCCAAAAAATCCCACTAGAGCAGCGCATGACTAAAACAGAAGAAATTGCCAATACGGTGGCTTTTCTATTGTCGGATAAATCAAGCCATACCACGGGCCAGCTCATCCATGTTGATGGAGGCTACGTACATTTAGACAGAGCTTTGTAATTAAATAGAAAAAGCCACAGACTGAAGATTTTACCTTTGAGGGATATTGAACTTCGGTCTGTGGCTTTATTATGTTTTGATTTTTAATCTATCTTGTCCTGCTTTTTGATGCCGATATTGTAAAGTACAAAGCCCATAAACAAGAAGAATAGTACGCCCAGGATTTCGTAACCACCTTGTCCGAACCAGTTTACAAAAGTTGGTTCTATATTTACCTTGCTCAAATTATCGCGTACTGCCGGAATAACCATCAAAATCGCAACGATTACACCAGCGATGGCACCACCCGCCACCAAACCGGTTGCAAAGAGGTTGCCGGGCGCAATTTCTTCTTCTTCGGCGGTTTTTACTTTTTGTTTTTCGCGCCAGTTTACAATGCCTTTAATGGCGCCACCTGCAAAAATAGGCAGGGTAGTAGACAACGGCAAATAAGCGCCAACTGCAAACGAAAGCGCATTAATGCCACACAATTCAATAGTAATTGCTATACAAGCACCTATCATTATAAATTGCCAATCAGGTTGATTTCCTAGTATCCCTTTAATTAAAGTTGCCATCAAAGTCGCCTGTGGTGCGGCATAGGTTTCGGTACCAATGGCATGATGAATGCCTTGTTTCAGCATTTCAGCTGTAGGAGTATCCAAAATACGAACAGTTATTCCAATCATAATCGAAGAAACAATAGCACCAATAAACAAGGCAATCTGCTGGTATTTTGGCGTAGCTCCAATCAAATAACCCGTTTTTAAATCCTGCGAAGTTGCTCCGGCGTTGGCCGCCGCAATACAGATCATGCCACCTACAACCAGGGCCATTGGTTCGTAAAGTTTTCCGGTCCAGCCCACAGCAATAAATACCAAGCAGGTACCCATAATGGTGGCAATGGTCATGCCCGAAATCGGATTGTTGCTCGAGCCAATCAAACCCACAATCCGGCTTGATACCGTGACGAAGAAGGCACCGAACACAATCACCAAGACCCCAATCAATAGCTTATTAACGATACTATCGCCAGGAATTTGGGGCAGAATAGCCATTAATAAAATCAATACTAAACTACCTATACCAACCAGTTTGATAGATAAATCGCGATCTGTACGTTTAACTTCACCTCCAGTTTTTCCTGCTTTTATAGCTCCTAAACTCTCTTTGAAAGAAGATATGATAGTAGGGATAGTTTTTATTAAAGTGATAAAGCCACCTGCAGCTACTGCTCCTGCACCAATCTGTTTCACAAAGGCCTGGTAAATAGCGCGGGGGTAATCGGCAAAGGTATGTGTGACCGGATCCCAACCACCAACACCACCAGCTTTATTAATATCAGCTAATAAGCCAAGGTTAAATAATTTTTTAGCTGCAATTAAAGGATCGATCAGAGTTGACAACAACGGAATTAAAGCCAACCAGGCCAACACGCCACCCGCTACTAAAATACCCGAGATTTTTGGTCCAATGATATAGCCAACCCCCATGTATTCGGGCGTAATCTCGCCACTTACCTGTGCCGATGGCAAAAATTTATTAGCCTGCTTTGAAACCCAGGTTGGTGCCTCGGCTACTAAGTGAAATACTTTTTGTAATAGCGCGTAAGTTAATGAAAAACCCAATCCCCAGAATGCCGTACGGGCAAAACTGCCACCTTTTTCACCAGCCTGCAGTACAGAGGCACAAGCCGTTCCTTCTGGGTAAGGTAGGTTTTCATGTTCTTTGACAATGAGCGACCTCCGCAAGGGAATCATCATCAAGGTTCCTAAAATACCTCCCAATATCGCCAAAATCAAAATGGTCATGTAATTGAAAAAGGCTTCGCCAGAACTTTGGCCACCAACACCGGTACTCAAAAACAAGAAACCCGGTAAGGTGAAAACCACGCCTGCTGCAATCGATTCGCCAGCAGAACCCGTAGTTTGGATAATGTTGTTCTCTAAAATGGTGGTCTTGAAGAACCTTTTGCCCAAGGTAATGGCCAAAACAGCGATAGGGATAGAGGCCGAAACGGTCAGTCCGGCTTTCAGGGCGAGGTAAACGGTGGCCGCGCCAAAAATAATCCCGGCAATACAGCCCAACAAGATCGACTTGATGGTAAATTCTGCCACTTTGCTTTCTGCTGGTACAAAAGGCTTAAATTCTTCTTTGCTCATTTGATTTAAGGTTTTAAAGGTTAAAGGTAATTTTTTTTGATGAGTTGGCAAGCCTGAAAAGAAGCCAATATTTTTAGATATTTGCGCCATGAAGAACAAAGCGATTTTTTTGGACCGCGACGGCGTGCTTAACCATGAAATTTATGATTACATCTGCAGGATGGAAGATTTTGAGGTTTTGGAATATCAAATTCCGCCACTCAAGCGATTTTATGACGAGGGCTACCTGCTGATAATCATTACTAATCAGGGTGGCATAGCCTTAAATCGTTATACGGAAGAAACTTTGACTCAAATGCACCAGGTTCTGTTTGATTCCTTTGAAGCCCAGGGCGCTAAAATCACCAAGGCCTACCATTGTCCGCACCACCCAACGGTTTCGGCACCATGTAATTGCAGAAAGCCGCTGTCTGGCATGTTGCTCGAAGCCATTGCTGCTTTTGATATCGATCCAGCGCTATCGGTTATGATTGGCGATAAGCCCCGCGATGTAGAAGCCGCCAACGGAGCAGGGGTGAAGGGCATCCTGATCGAACCCGACGAACAAATCGATTATGATCGAGTGAAGGCGGTTTTGCTAGACTAGTTTTTTGGGCTTTTTACCACCTAAGACACCTTAGGACAGCTAAGACTATGCCACTATAACCGTAAATATGTAAAGAAGCAAGCCTTATATTTGCTTATATGGCTCAACCATCAACCATATAAGACCATATTAAATCAATAGGAACTGCAAACCTAACCTAAGGTGAACTTAGGTTTCTTAGGCGATAAAACGATATGACGGCTTGTGTGTGGCGACTACAAAGTTTAACGCAAAAAAAACATAAGCTTTATATTTACCTTTAGATAGTGAAAATATGCGTCTACTCTCCAATCATATAAGACATATTGGATCAAATAAGAACTGCAAACCTAACCTAAGGTGAACTTAGGTTTCTTAGGCGGTAAAACGATATGACGGTTTTGTAGTATTACGTAAAAACATAAGCTTTATATTTACGTATATGCCTAAATGGTAAATGCGCTATCTATGTGCCTACGTGGTTTAATCCTATAAGGCATACTATTACGCTAACCTAAGGCGAACTTAGGTGTCTTAGGCGGTAAAACCCCCAAGCCTTAAAAACAAAAGAAGCCCCGAGTTATCGAGGCTTCTATTTTGTAATAACGTGTTCTAATTATTTTGCATTTGCTTTGGCGTGATCGGCCAAGAAAGTAGCCAAACCCGTATCGGTTAACGGATGTTTCAGCAAGGCGGTAATGGCCGACAATGGCGCAGTAATGACATCGGCACCCAATTTGGCACAATTTACAATGTGCAACGGCCCGCGGATAGAAGCAGCCAAAATTTGAGTAGGATAGCCATAGTTGTCAAAAATCAAACGGATATCTTCAATCAATTGCAAGCCATCGGTAGAAATATCATCCAAACGGCCCAAAAATGGAGAAACGTAAGTTGCACCGGCTTTGGCAGCCAATAAAGCCTGACCAGGAGAGAAAATCAACGTGCAGTTGGTTCTGATACCTTTACCCGAAAAATATTTAATGGCTTTGATACCGTCCTTGATCATCGGTACTTTCACTACGATTTTTGGATTAAGGGCCGCTAAAGCTTCACCTTCCTTTACAATGCCATCAAAATCGGTCGCAATAACTTCGGCACTTACGTTGTCGTCAACAATATCGCAAATGGTTTTATAGTGCGCAATCACATTGGCATCGCCAGAAATGCCTTCTTTGGCCATTAAGCTTGGGTTGGTGGTTACACCGTCTAAAATGCCTAAATCCTGTGCTTCTTTAATCTGGTCTAAATTGGCGGTATCGATAAAAAATTTCATAGTACCTAAATCCTGAAAAGGAAAAATTATGATGAGAAGAACCCTGATTTGTGTCGCCCCTTCAGGGGGTTAGGGGTAAAAAAAAGGGCAAGCAACTTTTATCGCACCGCTACAACCTTCTACCCTTGCTTTGTTCCCAACCTGGGGGAGTTCAAAGGGAGCTGATCGTAAAAGACTTGCCCGGCACAAAGGTAGCAAATACAGTCGTTTTTCAAAAAGGAAATGCGTTTATTTTTAAGAAATCAGGTATCTGATTGATTAGTAGTAGTTTGAATTTAACGATTTTTTAACCAGCTCCAAAATGTTGTACAGCCACCTATTGCAATTTTATTATGCATAAATATTAAATATGATATTACGAATTTGATAAATGAAAACGATTTCGTTAATCAATTTGACAATTATAGTCCCGTATTTTGAATAATATATATATAATTCCTAAAAGTATTGCTGATAATCTAATTTGATGCTCATTTTCGCTATCTTAGTGTTTCATATACACTAACTCAAACCAGATGAAAAACTTGAATGAACCACAAGGATTGTATCGTGAAAGCTTTGAGCACGATGCCTGCGGGATAGGCTTCGTTGCCCACGTGAAAGGGCGTAAATCTCATCAGATTATTTCGGATGCGATTACCATTCTTGAGAACCTAGACCACAGGGGTGCTTGCGGTGCCGAACCCAACACGGGCGACGGTGCCGGAATCATGATTCAAGTTCCGCACGAATTCCTTTTCGACGAATGTTTAAAAACCGGCTTCAGCCTGCCGGCCTATGGCGATTATGGCGTAGGGATGCTCTTTTTGCCCAAAGAAATCAGGGCCCGCGAAGAATGCAGGGAGATTATTTACCGCACCGCCGAAAAACTCGGCCTCGAAGTGCTCGGCTTTAGAAAGGTACAGGTAGATACCACCGATATCGGCAATATGGCCCTATCGGTCGAGCCTGAAATTGAGCAGGTATTTGTGGCCCGGCCATACCAAATTGCCGAGGGTGCCGATTTCGAGCGCAAGCTGTTTGTGTTCAAAACCTATTTAACCAAAACCATTTACAGTACCGTAGCAGGCAGCAAGCAGGATTTCTATATTGCTTCGTTTTCTTCGCGTACCATTATATATAAAGGTCAGCTCACCTCTTTGCAGGTGCGCACTTATTTTACCGAATTGAGCGATAAACGTATGGTATCGGCCTTTGGCCTGGTACATTCGCGTTTTGCCACCAATACTTTCCCATCGTGGCGATTGGCCCAGCCGTTCAGGTTTATTGCCCACAATGGCGAAATCAATACCTTGCAAGGCAATTTGAACTGGTTCAGGTCGAGCGTAAAATCGTTTACCTCGCCGTATTTTACACCAGAAGAACTGAACATGATTTTGCCGGTTATCGACGAAACCCAGTCGGATTCTGGCTGTTTAGATAACGTGGTGGAACTTTTATTACACGCTGGCCGTTCTTTGCCACATGTGTTGATGATGCTTATTCCGGAAGCCTGGGATGGCAACGAAGACATGGATCCGATTAAAAAGGCATTCTACCAATTCCACGCCTCATTGATGGAGCCTTGGGATGGTCCGGCGGCAATTGCCTTTACCGATGGCAACCTGATTGGTGCTACTTTAGACCGTAACGGCCTACGTCCATCGCGCTATGCCTTAACCAGCGACGACCGCGTAATTATGGCTTCCGAATCTGGAGCCTTGGCCATTGATCAAAGTACCATCATCGAAAAAGGGCGTTTAACCCCTGGCAAGATGTTCGTGGTGGATATGCAGCAAGGCCGTATCATCAGCGACGAAGAAATCAAGAAACAGGTATGTGGCCGCAGGCCTTATGCCGACTGGATTAACCAATACCAGATCAAATTGGAGGAATTGCCAGAGCCAAGGCTCATGTTTACCAATTTATCGCAGGATTCGATTTTTAAATACCAACAGGTTTTTGGCTATACCCGCGAAGACATCGATTTGTTGCTCAAACCCATGGCTATTGAAGGCAAAGAAGCGATTGGCTCGATGGGTACCGATACGCCTTTGGCCATTTTATCGAAACAGCCACAACATCTTTCTTCTTATTTCAAACAGTTGTTTGCCCAGGTAACCAATCCGCCAATTGATCCGATCCGCGAAAAAGTGGTGATGAGCTTGGCCGGATTTATGGGCAACAACGGCAACTTGCTGGAAGAAAACCAGATGCAGTGCCATTGTGTTGGTATCAAGCACCCGATTTTGACCAATCTAGAACTCGAAAAACTGAGGAGTATCGATACCGGATTGTTCCAGTCGAAAACGCTCCAAACCTATTTCAGGGCTAACGATAAGCCTGGATCGATGGCTAAAGCCCTAGATCGCTTGTGCCGTTATGCAGTTGATGCCGTAGAAGATGGTTTTCAGGTTATCGTGCTTTCAGACAGGGCAATCGACTCAGAACATGCCGCTATTCCGTCATTATTGGCGGTTTCGGCGGTGCATCATCATCTGATCAGAAAAGGCTATCGTGGCGCCGTAGGCATTGTGGTAGAAGCTGGCGATGTTTGGGAGGTTCACCATTTCGCTACCTTGATTGGTTTTGGCGCAACGGCAGTAAATCCGTATTTGGCATTGGAAACCATCAGCCATTTTGATCAAGAAAGTGGCCTGAAACCAGAAAAACTGATTTCGAACTATATCTATGCCGTAAACAATGGCTTGTTAAAGATTTTCTCTAAAATGGGAATTTCCACCTTGCAGTCGTACCACGGCGCACAGATTTTCGAAATCTTAGGCATCAATGAGCAAGTAGTGGACACGCATTTTACAGGTGCCGTATCGCGTATTGGTGGCTTAGGCTTGGATGAAATTGCTTACGAAACATTAATCAAGCACCGTCGTAGCTTTGGGCCACAAACCCAGGCCGAGCATTTGCTTTCGGCAGGAGGTACTTATAAATGGAGAAGAAGGGGCGAAAAACATTTGTTCAATCCCGAAACCATCCACTTGTTGCAAAACTCGACACGCAGAAAAGACTACGAAACCTTTAAGAAATACTCCAAACTCATTAACGACCAAACGGCACAAGCTTATACCATCCGTGGTTTGTTGGAGTTCAACTATAACCGTTCGTCGGTTCCCTTGGAAGAAGTAGAACCTATCGAATCGATTTTAAAGCGTTTTGCCACAGGAGCGATGTCGTTCGGATCGATTTCGCACGAGGCACACTCCACTTTGGCCATTGCCATGAACCGCATTGGCGGCAAGAGCAATACCGGCGAAGGTGGCGAAGACGAAATTCGCTACCAAAAGCTGGAAAACGGCGATTCGATGCGATCGGCCATCAAACAGATCGCTTCTGCACGCTTTGGGGTAACCAGTTATTACTTGACCAATGCCGACGAATTGCAGATTAAAATGGCACAAGGCGCCAAGCCTGGCGAAGGCGGCCAGTTGCCTGGCCACAAAGTAGACGATTGGATTGCCAAAGTTCGTCACGCTACACCTGGTGTAGGTTTGATTTCGCCACCGCCACATCACGATATTTATTCGATTGAAGACTTGGCTCAGCTGATTTTCGACCTGAAAAATGCCAATCGTGCTGCTAGAATCAACGTAAAATTGGTTTCAAAAGCAGGTGTGGGTACCATTGCAGCTGGTGTGGCCAAAGCACATGCCGATGTAATTTTGGTGTCTGGCTACGATGGCGGTACCGGAGCTTCGCCTTTAACATCTATCCAACATGCCGGTTTGCCTTGGGAGCTTGGCTTGGCCGAAGCGCACCAAACCTTGGTTAAAAACCGCTTGAGAAGCAGGGTAGTAGTACAAACCGATGGCCAGCTGAAAACCGGTCGCGATATTGCCATTGCCGCTTTATTGGGCGCCGAAGAATGGGGCGTAGCTACGGCGGCCTTGGTTACTTCGGGCTGCATCATGATGCGCAAATGCCATTTGAATACCTGTCCGGTAGGCGTGGCCACACAAGATCCGGATTTGAGGAAATTGTTTACTGGCGATCCAGACCATGTAGTCAACTTATTCTACTTCCTGGCCGAAGAACTGCGCGAAATCATGGCCGAATTAGGCTTCAGAACCGTAAACGAGATGATTGGTCAGTCTGATGCCTTGCGCATGAGGCCAATTGACAATGCCGATTGGAAACTGAAATATGTAAACCTCGCACCAATCTTGCACAAAGAGCCTGATCATGGCGAACCTTTGTACCAAACCGAGTTCCAAGACCACGGTTTAGGAAATGTATTGGATCACCAACTGATCGAAAAAGCACAGCCAGCCATTTTGAACAACGAGCCTGTGTTTGCCAATTTCGAGGTTAAAAATACCGATAGGGCTATTGGTACCATGCTTTCGAATGAGATTTCGAAAGTGCATCAAAGCGCAGGATTGGCCCCCGATACCATCAACTTTAAATGCGTGGGTTCTGCCGGACAAAGTTTCGGTGCATTTGCCACTAAAGGCTTAACCTTATCTTTAGAAGGCGAAGGTAACGACTACGTAGGCAAGGGTTTATCGGGTGCTAAATTGGTCATCTATCCATTTGGCAACATCAACTATGTGCCAGAACAGAACATCATTATCGGCAACGTAGCCCTGTATGGTGCCACTTCGGGCGAGTTGTATGTACGTGGCAAAGCGGGTGAGCGTTTCGCGGTACGCAACTCGGGTGCTACGGCAGTGGTAGAAGGTGTGGGCGACCATGGCTGCGAGTACATGACCGGTGGCGAAGTATTGGTAATTGGCGATACAGGAAGCAATTTTGCCGCAGGAATGAGTGGAGGCATTGCCTGGATTTACGATACTGCCGGAACTTTTGCCAAGAAATGCAATCCCGAAATGGTCGATTTAGATCCATTGCAAGCCGAGGACGAAGAAAGAATAATCACTTTACTTAAAAATCATATTAGGTTAACCAACAGTAGGGTTGCCGAGTTTATATTAAGTGATTGGGAAGCGCAGTCGGCACATTTTGTGAAAGTATTCCCTAAAGAGTACAAAGCAGTTTTATTACAACGTCAACAAGTTAAAATCAACTAACCATGGGAAAAGTGACAGGATTTCTTGAATTCGAAAGAGTTTCGCCTTCAAGACAGGAACCAGCAGAACGCATTAAACATTACGATGAGTTCTTACAGGCTTTGCCAAATGAACAGTTGAACAAACAGGCTGCGCGTTGTATGGATTGTGGGGTGCCTTTTTGCCAATCGGGTTGTCCGTTGGGCAACGTCATACCAGAATTTAACGATGCCGTTTACCGTGGCGATTGGCTGAATGCGACGGAGATTTTGCTCAGCACCAACAATTTCCCTGAATTTACCGGTAGGATTTGTCCAGCGCCCTGCGAAAGTGCTTGCGTATTGGGTATCAATAAACCACCTGTATCTATCGAGGAGATTGAAAAACATATTATCGAAATTGCTTTCGAGAAAGGCTATATCAAAGCCAATGCACCATTAATCAGAACCGGAAAACGCATAGCCGTTATCGGTTCAGGTCCAGCCGGATTAGCCACTGCTGCACAGCTGAATAAGGCTGGGCACGAAGTGGTAGTTTTTGAACGCGACGATGTACCGGGTGGTTTGCTTCGCTATGGTATTCCCGATTTCAAATTGCAAAAAGATGTCGTAGAAAGAAGGATTAAATTAATGGAAGAAGAAGGCATTACCTTTAAATGCAATGCCAATGTGGGCGAAAACGTAGAGCTGAGTACTTTGTTGAGAGATTATCATGCCATTGTATTGGCTGGTGGCTCCACCATTCCGCGCGATTTGAATTTGCCATGCAGGGAGTTAGACGGCATCCATTTCGCTATGGATTTCCTCAAACAACAAAACAAGCGCGTTGGTGGACGTGAAGTGACCGACAAACCGCTAATGGCAACTGGCAAAAACGTGATTGTAATTGGCGGTGGCGATACGGGTTCTGACTGTATCGGTACTTCTAACCGTCACGGTGCCAAATCGGTTACCCAATTCGAAATCATGCCTACGCCGCCGCAAAGCAGGCCCGAACACATGCCTTGGCCACAATATCCGATGCTGTTAAAGGTCACTTCTTCGCATGAGGAAGGAGCCAGCAGGAATTGGGCCGTGAACACCAAAAAGTTCATTGCCGACGAACAAGGAAACTTAAAAGCATTGAGTGTAGTAGAAGTAGAGTGGGAAATAGATGCGCTTGGCCGACCAGTGAGTTTTAAGGAGATTGCAGGCACCGAAAAAGAATATCCATGCGAATTGGTTTTATTGGCCATGGGATTTTTGCATCCTCAAAAACAAGGCTTGCTCGAAAAACTAGGCGTAGAACTAGATGCCAAAGGCAATGTAAAAGCAGTGGAAGGTCAATATCAAACCAATATTCCGAAGGTTTTTGCCGCTGGCGATATGCGTAGAGGCCAATCTTTGGTGGTTTGGGCCATTTCTGAAGGTCGCGAAACTGCCCGCAAGGTCGACGAATACCTGATGGGCTATAGCAAACTGCCCTCAAAAGACGCGATTGCCTACGCCTAAATAAGTATAGTTTTTCCCAAATTATAACGATAACCACAGTTAAGCATTTGCTGACTGTGGTTTTTTGTTTTGCAATTCTAAAGCAAGCAATCAAAACTAAGTAGCATTGTAATTAAAATATTATGTTAAAAGCTGTTAATTTACAGTCTTTTACACAAAGTCTTCTGTACATTTAAGAATTGACCGGAAATCATTAAACCCATGACCAAACAGTTCTTCTTGTTAACGCTCGTTTTATTTTCGCTTTTAAGCTACGGGCAACAGCCAACCAAAAAATATGTACAAAACAACATGGCAACAATTGCCACTATTGAACCTGATTCTTTAAATTTTAAAGACTTAGAAGCTATTGGAAATGCAATTGGCGATTCGAGAATAGTTATGCTTGGAGAGCAAGATCATGGAGATGCACCCACATTTTTGGCAAAAACCAGGTTGATCAAGTACCTACATGAAAAAAAGGGCTTTAATGTAGTGGCTTTCGAAAGTGATTTTTTTGCCCTTACGGAAGGATGGGAAAAATTGAACAAAGAAAAATCGGCAACCAATAAATTTATACGCAACAATATTTTCTCGTTATGGTCAAACAGTAAGGAGTGTGAAAATCTGTTTTACTCCTATATTCCAAGCACGCTACAAAGTGGCCATCTCATAATTATAGCCGGTTTTGATAGCCAGGTACATGCCAATTACAGCAAGGAAAACCTGAAGACTTTTATTGATAATTACTTGAAAAACAAAAATATCGATTTTGTGAAGACACCCAACTATCAGTCAGAGTTCCTTTCGGTAATGGATGGAGAACCGCTCATATCCTGGGCCAAACCACACGCGTCATTTGTAAATGCCATCAATACCATTATTAGTCAGTTGCCTAAAAAAGACAGCACCAGCTTTGAAATGATGGTCTTAAAAAGCATGCGGGAGAATAGTAGGAGCACGATGCAGTATAGAACCAACCCCAAGGAATATAGCGATATCAGAGACCAGCAAATGGCCGAAAACCTAAAATGGCTGGTACAGTACAAATATCCGAATGAGAAGATCATCGTTTGGGCGGCAAATGCGCATATCCTTAAAAACCAGATTTTCATCAAGGTACCTAAAGCCGATCGACAGCCAATGGGTAACTTTTTTACACAGGATGAGCTGTTGGCCAAAAGTACCTATATACTGGGTTTCAATGCTAGGCAAGGTACGGCTGGCAGGCTGACAAAAGAAAGCAAATACGCCATACAAGCTCCTAAAGCAACTGGTTTTGAAACCTGGATACCTGATGATACCAAGTTTGCTTTTGTCGATTTCAAGAAGTTCAGGGAAAAATATCCAAATCAATCAACGTATTTTTTCATGAAAGGCATTGGGCATTCTAATGCTTATGCGCTATGGACCAATATTTACGATGGTGTTTTTTACATTAGGGATATGTATCCTAGTGAAAAAATGGAGTGAGAAAAATCTACAATAAAAAAATGAGGAAGTTGCAGCAATGCGATTTTGTAGCTGATTTTGGCATTATCATCTAAATTGTATTGGAAGACTCCTGATGGCTTTATGGAATTTGTGATTTTCAATCATCATTTTATTAAACTCAAAAAATGCTACTGAAAAAACTACTTATTTTACTCCTAGTATTATGTTCATATGGCTTGCAGGCTCAAACCAATTTTCGCCAAATAGAAATTGCATTGGGCAAGCAGAGAAATGAACAGAAAATATCCGACAATGAGTACTATTCAAGACTTAAAAGCGAAGCTGGAGTTCTCAGTGAGTTGAATTTATGGATAGAATCTGAAGATACGATTGTCGTTAAATCCGGTACCAAAAAGCTCAGCCTTCGCTTTCCCGAAAAATTCCAAATCGTCATGCCCAATGGCAATAAATATGCACAGGCTTATCTGCAAAACAATACTTCCGATTCGCTTCATATTGCCAGGATAGACGCTACAATTAATAAGGTTAAGGAATATTTTTTCATCAACAAAAAATGGGTGGCTTATAGAACAAACGGAACATCGACTTGTGGAAATAGTTACTTTGACAGTAAACTGGCGCCTCATAGGCAGCTCACCCTTCATTTGGATAATGAAGATTTAACAAAGGGCAAAAATAAAATCAAGTATAAGATTCAAATCAATTTGGGTAATCAGGTCATCGAATCAAATGTGATTACTGTGCGTCTGTACGATAGCCAACTTAAACGCATTACAGAAAGCACCTTAAAAACGAAATGAGTCGTGATTTTGGTTCTTTCGAGCTTTTAGATTCCTTCTAAATAATTACGAGCCATTTTAAACCAACGTTCTTATTCCGATATTAGGTAATTATCCCTTAAACGCCGTTACCTTATGTCTGAAGCAGCTCACAATCAAGCAGGCGATACCCGTCGCGATTTCCTGAAAAAAACATCTCTGGCCGCCGCTTTATCCTTGGCACCAGCTACCATTTTAAAGGCAGCCGATCAAAAAATGGACGAACGCTTTGCGGAGCTGTTCGAAAAAATACCGTTGAATTTAAAGGTGAATAATAAGGCCTACAGCCTCAAAGTTGAACCTAGGGTTACCTTATTAGATTTGCTACGGGAACAACTGCACCTTACAGGCACCAAAAAAGGTTGCGACCATGGCCAATGTGGGGCTTGTACCGTTCACGTAGATGGACAACGCGTAAATTCCTGCTTCAGTTTGGCCGTGATGAACGATGGGAAGAGCGTAACCACCATTGAAGGTTTGGCCAATGGCGATGATTTGCATCCCATGCAAGCCGCTTTTATCAAGCACGATGGCTTTCAGTGTGGCTATTGCACACCCGGTCAGATCATGAGCGCAGTGGCCTGCGTACGGGAGGGACATGCCAATTCGAGAGAAGAAATCAGGGAATACATGAGTGGCAATATCTGCCGTTGCGGCGCTTATCCCAATATTGTGGATGCCATACAAGAGGTAAAAGAGAAAGGAGCCAAAGTATGATCAATTTTCAATACCTCAGAACATCGGTTGTCAAAACAGCCTTGGGACTGATTGCCAAGGATTCTAAAGCTACTTTCATTGCTGGGGGTACTAATCTCGTCGACTTGATGAAAAGGGGCGTAACGGCGCCAGAAAAACTGATCGACATCAACAGCCTGCCCTTAAAAGAAATCAGTTATGCCAATAACCTGTTACAGGTAGGCGCACTGGCTACGAATACGGCCTTGGCCGAAGCCTCGATTGTAAAAGAGAAGTTCCCCTTGCTTAGCCTCGCTATCCAGGCGGGTGCTTCGGCGCAGCTGCGCAATGTGGCTACTGTAGGTGGCAACATGATGCAACGCACGCGGTGTGGTTATTTTTACGATACCACAATGCCCTGCAACAAACGCGAACCCGGTAGTGGCTGTGGGGCTATTGGAGGCTATAACCGGATGCATGCCATTTTTGGCACTTCCGAAAACTGCATTGCCGTTCATCCGAGCGATATGTGCGTTGGTTTGGTTGCATTGGATGCACAGGTAACCATTGTGGGCCCCAAGGGCGAACGCAAAATCCGTTTTGCCGATTTTCATAAACTGGCCGGAAACACGCCTGAAAAAGACAATACGCTACAAAAAGGCGAATTGATCAAGTCCGTTGAAATTCCGGCCAATAATTTCCATAAAAACTATCATTACCTTAAGGTACGCGACCGTTCTTCGTATGCTTTTGCACTGGTTTCGGTTGCGGCAGCCATGGATATTAAAAACGGGCTCATTAACGATGTACGTCTCGCTATGGGTGGTGTGGCACACAAACCTTGGCGATTAACCGAAGCCGAGCAATTTTTGAAAGGAAAAACCCCTAACAAAACCAATTTTGAACAAGCGTCCAAAATAGCCATGAATGGTGCCAAGAGCTTTGGCGAGAACGATTTCAAGCTCACCTTGGCACCCCATGCAATAGTAGAAGCATTAACCTTAGCCCAAGCGAAAACAGCCTGATATGGAAGATTTATTTTTTTTAGACGAAAACGATCGTGTTGATGGCGTAGCAAAGGTAACTGGAAAAGCCAAATACTTTGCCGAATTTCAGTTGCCGGGCCTTGTTTATGGTGTTTTGGTAACCAGTACCATCACCAAAGGCAAAATTACCGCCATCGATGCCAAAGCGGCCAATAATGCGCCTGGGGTTTTAGGCATCTTATCGCATTTGAACAAACCTTCGGTACCTGCCTACGAACAGGAAGGCGGTTCGCCGATGAAGATTTTTTATACCGATCAGGTATTTTTTAACGGACAGCCTATTGCCTTGGTAGTGGCCGATACTTTTGAAAGAGCTACCTACGCGGCTTCATTGGTTAAAGTAAGCTACGAAAAAGCCAGTTTCAATACCGATTTTGAAGGCAGCATCAAAGATCCAAAAGCAAAAAAGCTACAAGGACAAGCACCTTATAAACGTGGTCTTGAAGACGCCTACAAAACGGCGGAAGTCAAAATCGAGGCCACTTACACCTTGCCGGTAGAAACCCATAACCCCATGGAACTGCATGGCATTATTGCCGATTGGGGGCCTAACGATAAAGTAACGCTTTATGCCAAGACGCAAGGCGTAAAATCGACCCAAAATACGGTGGCCAATACCTTTAAGATCCCGGCAGAAAATATTCAGGTGAATTCGGAGTTCGTAGGTGGTGGCTTCGGGATGGCTTTAAGAACTTGGCCATTGGAAATCGCAGCGGTAATGGCCTCCAAGCAATTGAAGAAGCCGGTTAAGCTGGTCATTACCCGCGACCAAATGTTTACGATGGTAGGCAATAGACCAGCATCGCACCAAAAAATAGGTTTGGGTGCCAGTAAAGACGGAAAAATTACGGGGATTACCCATACTGCTTTCGGGCAAGGGGCAACTTATGAGAACTTTACGGAAGGCGTGGTAAACATGAGCAAGTTTATGTATGCCTCTGAAAATGTGAACACCAATTATTATGTGGTACCCTTGGATATGGGCGTACCGATTTGGATGCGTGGTCCGGGCGAGGCCACGGGCGCTTTTGCGTTGGAGAGTGCCATTGACGAGTTAGCGCATGCCTTGGATATGGATCCCCTCGATTTCAGGATCAAAAATGACCCCGAAACCGATTTGGCCCAAAACAGGCCCTTTTCTAGCAAGTATGTAAAGGAAGCCTATCGTTTGGGCGCTGCTAAAATTGGCTGGAGCAACAGAAAAAACAAACCAGGAAGCCTCAGCGATGGCCCTTGGCAATTGGGCTATGGCGTAAGTGTAGGTGTGTTTAACGCTTCCCGTGGTAGGGCAAGCGTAAAAGGCATACTCAAGGCTGATGGAACTTTGGTTTTGCAAAGTGCAACCAGCGATATTGGTCCAGGTACGGGAACAGGCATGACCTTGATTGCCAGTAGGCTGATGGGACTTCCGGTAGATAAAATTACTTTCGAATTAGGCGATTCATCGTTGCCACCCGCGCCAAGCCAGGGAGGTTCTGCAACGCTTTCTACGGTAGGTTCGGCAGTAAATGATGTGTGCGTTTCCCTAAAATCGACCATTGCCGAATTGGCGGCCAATTCCAATATGCCCGCCACTTCAAATTTTGTGGAGGTGCTTAAAAAGAACAACCTGCCTATGATTGAAGTGACCAAGCAGTCGCAGGGCAGCTCGGAAGCCAGAAATTATTCGATGTATTCTTTCTCCATCCACTTTGTGCAGGTAAAAGTGCATCAAACTACAGGCGTGGTTAAGGTAAGCAAAATCGTTTCGGTGGGAGATTCCGGAAAAATAGTAAGCCCAAAAACCGCGCGAAGCCAAATGATAGGAGGCGCGGTAGGAGGTATTGGGATGGCGCTAACCGAAGAAGCTATCCTCGATAACCGCTATGGTCGTTATGTAAACAACAATTTTGCCGATTACCATGTGCCGGTCAATGCCGATGTACCCGATATCGATGTGATTTTTATCGACAAGCCCGATCCGGTCATCAACCCAATGGGCGCCAAAGGAATGGGCGAAATTGCCTTGATCGGTTTTTCTGCTGCCGTAGCCAATGCCGTATTCAATGCTACTGGCAAAAGAATCAGGAGCCTGCCTATCACACCCGATAAAATTCTAACCGCATAATGTTTTCCTTTAAATAGAATAACAAAAAATCCCGCTAGTGAATAAACTAACGGGATTTTGTTTTAAACGAAGCGCGCTGCAAAGCGGCTTAACGTTTGATGCTTAGTACAAAGTGAACTCTACACGACGGTTGGCTTGACGGCCAGCTGCAGTTTTATTGGTTGCAATTGGTTGGTCTGGACCGTAACCAGTAGCTTCGATACGTGAAGCATTGGCACCTTGACCTACCAAGTAAGCTTTCACAGCTTCTGCTCTGTCTTTAGACAAACGCAAGTTTAATGCTCTTGAACCGGTGTTATCGGTGTGGCCAGCTAATTTCAAGCTGAAATCTTTAGTCATCAATAATGAAGCTACATTGTTTAAGCTTGCATATGATTTTTGACGGATGGTAGATTTACCCAAGTCAAATTCCAAGTTTTTAATGGCCTCGGCAACTACTTTACGATCAGCTTCGGTTACCACAACTTTGGTTTCTTTAATTACCTGAGGTTTTGGAGTAACCAACGGACAACCTGAACCGTCAACTACAGTACCAGCAGGGGTACCTGGACATTTATCGAATTTGTTGGCTACGCCATCACCGTCATCATCGCCCATATCTTTGGCATATTGCGCTCTATCTCTTTCTGCATTTTGCTCAGCAGTAGACAAAGCTCTTCTCAACTCATCGCTTTCTTCTTTGCTTTGGATGCGTACGCTAGCCAAAGAGCTGTAGTTTTGCAATTGTGGTTTCTCTTTTTTGCCTAATGCAAACTCTAAACCAGCATGGGCATAAGTAAATTTATCGTTTCTTAAACCATTGCTTCCGTCAAATTTGCCCGATTTTACAAAGTTTACATCGTAGCCTAAATCAAGGTTGATGCCTTTAGTTACGCCAACTTTGAAACCGATACCTGTTGGAATAAACCAGTTTTCCATATAGCTCTGGTTGTTTTGTACAGCACCGTTGTAGTAATCTGCACCCGACGACATATAGCCGGCACCAGCTTTAACGTAAGGGATCAACACGGCATTTTCATTGTTGATGTTGATATTGGCAATGTTGTAAACCGCAGTTAAGGCACCAGACCACTGGATGTGGGTTTTGAAGCCAGAATTGGCAATATAGGTAGGATCTCCATTGGCATCAACACCAAATTGGCTTCTTAAACCCTCAACCTTACCGGCCAAGAATTCGGCTTGGATGCCCAAAGAAGGCAAAATTTGTTTTTTGATATAACCACCATAACCTATATTTTCTTTTGCGGTTTGGAAATCACGGAATTTTCCATCAAATAATGTTCTTGGTGTCAATACACCGCCATGAACTCCAACAGACCAAGTACGGAAACTTTGGGTGGAGAAGCGATCTGCCGTAGGCGTTTGCGCAAATACCTGAGTAGATAAGCCAAGCGCTGCAACCAGCATTGTCGATTTGATAATTTTTGTGTTCATGTTTTTTTGTTTTTGTAAGTGTTCTTAAACGTAACTCAACAAGTTTGTTACATCCACCACAAAGAAAAAACCCTGCCAAAAAGGTACAGAACAACATCAACTTACATGATTTCAGTAAGTTAGCCGGCTTATTTTGAAAAGCCTTACATTTTGGGCTTAACGTAAAAAAAGGTAAAAATTGTATACTTTACTAGACAAAATCAGCTTTTGGCACTGGGATTCTTCAAACTGTTTTCTAGTTTTTCGATGGCTTTTTCGATACGGTCGAGCCTCGTTTTTTCCTGCTTGGCCGTTAAGATCCAAAGCACGTATTCTTTTTGGTTAGAATAGGAGAGCTGCTCGTAAAAAGCCAAGGCTTTTGTGCTTCTTTCCAAGGCATTTTTAAGGTCGACCGGAAGCTTCACTTTTTTGTTGGCCACGTCAATGTACTCGCCAAAGGCATTGCCCGTAATTTCCTGATTGCCAACACCTGATTTCTTTTGGGCATCGGCAGGTTTGATCCTTAAGGCCGTCCAGGTTTCGTTAATGGCGGCCGAAGCGCAGGGTGCCAGGTTAAACACCTTTAAATCATCCCACGATTGCATCAGGTTTAAATCGGTAGCTAACCCTGATTTGGCTTTGGGATATAAAATCCAGCAGATGGTTTTGGCACCAATCGAAATAGCGTTTGCTTTTAGTGCATCCATCATGGCCGTTTTGGTTTGCGCGAAAATCAGGATGGCATCAAAATCGGCCTGTGGAGCAAAAGAAACGTCAATAGTTGTAGGTATAGGATCGAAAATGGCACTGGCATTAGCCGGCGCATTGACAATATTTACCTTAAATCCAGGTTTTACCTGCAGTTTTTTGAAAAGTGCGTGTTCCATGAGCTACAATCTGAGTTTGGCAAAGAAATCCCAAAGTACGATGCCGGCAGAAATCACAATATTAAAAGAATGTTTGGTGCCAAATTGCGGTATTTCTATACAGCCATCAATGTTTTTCATGGCTTCGTCGCTTACGCCATTTACTTCGTTTCCGAAAATCAGCGCATATTTTTTATTCGTGTCGGGTTTAAAAACATTGAGCATGGTGCTGTTCTCGGCCTGCTCAATGGCTATAATTTCATAACCATGTGCCTTTAGGCTGTTAATAGCCGTTAGCGTATCGGCAAAATGAATCCAATCGACAGATTCGGTAGCGCCCAAAGCCGTTTTTTCGATTTCGCGGTGCGGAGGCTGCGCCGTAATGCCACACAATACTACCTTTTCGATGGCAAAACCATCAGCCGTTCTAAATACCGAACCTACATTGTGCATGCTCCGCACATTATCCAACACCACTACTACAGGCAGTTTTTCCTGTTCCTTAAATTCCTGTACGCCTACACGGTTCAGTTCGTCGAGTTTCAGTTTTCGCATGTACAAACTTAGAAAAACCTAATTATTTTGAATGGCATCACGGGTAAATTAATTAACCGGAACAGCCAGGGCCTTTACGCCGTCGCCAATGGCATGCACGTAAATGGCTGCCGGATAACCAATTTTAGCCACGTAATCTTCGGTTAGGTGCTTGGCGAAATCTTGTTCATAACCCTTTTGAAGCAAAGCAATGGCACAGCCGCCAAATCCGGCACCGGTCATGCGCGCGCCGATCACATGCGCGTAGTTCTTACAAAAATCTACCACGGCATCCAGCTCTTTTCCGGTAACTTCATAAAGCTCTTTTAGCGATTGGTGCGAAGCATACATCAAACGGCCAAATTCTTCAAGTTCGCCGGCATTGAGCGCTTTGGCTGCCAAGTGCACCCGATCATTTTCCCTAACCACGTGGGTTGCTCTTTTCAATACGGTTTCGTTGGCAATCAAATGGCTATGCAAGGCGAATTTTTCGGCATTGAGCTCGCAAAGGTTATTGACGTTGATTTCCTGTTGCAGTGCCTTCAAGGCTTCCTGGCATTCGGCAACACGTTCATTGTATTTCGATTCGGAAAGTTCGCGGGTTTTATTGGTATTGATGATGGCCAAAATATAGTCGCCAAGCTGACAATCTACTACTTTGTATTTCAAGGTATCGCAATTCAGCACCAAAGCCTTGTCGGCTTCGCCAAAAGCAATGGCAAACTGGTCCATAATGCCAGAATTAACGCCTATAAATTCGTTTTCTACTTTTTTGGAAAGCTTAACCAGTTCGAGTTTGTCGTGGCCCAATTGGTAATAATCGTTAAGCGCATAGGCGGTAAGCACCTCGATAGAAGCCGACGACGAAAGGCCAGAGCCGATGGGAATATTGCCATAATAAAGCAAATCGAGGCCAGTTGCCAGCTTCCAACCTTTGCCCTGAAGTTCGTTAATAACGCCCAAAGGATAGTTGTACCATTCGCCACCCGTCTTTTCATAGCTGTTTTGCAGGGCAAAGTTGCCTTCGTCCTTAAAATTCATGCTTTTAAAACGGATCACCCCCTCGTTGTTTGGCGCCAAGAGCAACCAGGTTCCGGCCGTAATGGCACAAGGCATCACCAAGCCTCCGTTGTAGTCGATATGTTCGCCAATTAAATTCACCCGGCCCGGGGCAAAATACGTAGCAGCTGGATCTTGTTGGTAATGTTCGTTAAATACGTCGGTTAATTGGTTTTTCATGTTTTAGTTCTTGGTAGAGTTATATTTTAAATTGTATTTTAGCAGAGCACCTAAGATACAACTTATGAAAACAAAGCAAATACACACAGGTAAAATTATTGACGAAAAAGAAGTTATTGCGGTTGAACTGACCAATGACAAAGGCACTTTGGTAAGCATCTATAATTATGGTACCATCATCAGCAAATTTGTAGTACAAAATGCCAAGGGCGAAATGCAGGATATCGTGTTGGGCTTCGATAATTTTGACCAATACGTAAGCGATGAATATTTAGTGAATTACCCATATTTGGGGGCCATTATCGGCCGTTATGCCAACCGTATCAAGAACGGAAAGTTCAGCATCGATGGCGTCGACTACCAATTGGCCAAAACCAACGGCGAAGACTGCCTGCATGGCGGCATGAAGGGATTCGACAAAAAGATATGGGATATTGTGGCTACCAGCGAAGAACCGAATGCCAGCGTTACGTTCCAGTATTTCAGCTTAGATGGCGAAGAAAATTTCCCTGGCGATTTGGCTGTGCAGCTTACTTTCGAACTGACCAACAACAACGAACTGATCTTGACCTACCAGGCCGATACAGACGAAGCCACGCCGATTAACCTGACCCACCATAGCTATTTCAATTTATCGCCAACTTTAGGGCAAGTTACCGGGCACGTGCACCAAATGAATGCTTCCAACTATTTGGAGCAAGACAGCAATTATGTGGTAACCGGAAAATTGATACCGGTTGAGGGCACTTATCACGATTTTAGAAAAGGCAAAATAATAGGAGAGAACTGGAATACCGAAGAAGGCTATGACCAAACCTATGTGCTGGATAAAACTTATGGCGAACTGACCTTAGCCAGCAAAACCAGCGAAGCCAACAGCGGACTTACCTTAAGCATTTATACCACCGAACCTGTTGCACATTTGTATACGGCCAAATACCTGAATGTAAAAAATGGCAAGGGAAATCAGGATTATAACGAGTTCGATGCTTTTTGCGTAGAAACCCAGCACCATCCGAACGGCATTAACCTGCCGCAGTTTCCTTCAACCTTGTTAAGACCCGATGAAGTTTATAGCCAGGTTACCATTTACAAAGTTGGAACTTAAGCCAAACCTTTAGCGTTTTTTGTTGTTGCATAACTAGACTTGCCTTAATGCCGGAATGAATTAACCGCAATTTAACTTCAACTTCAATAGCGATGTTTACTTTAGACGCCATCGAGCAGGCAGCCAGCAAAGTGGCTTCCGGTGCCGACTTTCCTCAGTTTGCGAAAGCCCTCAAAGCAATGGGCGTGCGCAGAAACGATGTTTATGTAATGAATGGCATGGCCGTGTATTTTGGCGATGGCGAAGAGAGCATTGAAAGTGGCCCGGCTTATGAAAATCTGCTGATTGAAGAGAAGTCGGACAGGGAAGCCTTACAGCAAGCGCTGAAAACGCATCAGCAAGGCCAGAGCGATTATCAAACATTCTGCAGGCAAGCCGCCGCAGCCGGTGTAGAAAAGTGGATTATAGACCTGAACGTTGGCACGGTAGCGTATCTGGATACAAGCGGAAAGGAACTGATTATAGAAGAAATCGCGCTCTAGTTAAGTGTTTAAAAATATTTATTGTTTTGTAACAGAAATGTTATTGTAAGTTATATATTTGTTAAAATAATGAACAATTATTAACACACCAAATATAACCTTCTGTGACGAAATCACTCCTGCAAAACAACTTGCGTATAAAGGCAAGTTTATGCAATTTATTAAACAACCAGAACTTTATACTTGCAATTTGGGTAGCATTGGCGCTAGCCGTGTCGATAAAGCAGGCATTTCAGCCAACCAACAACAACTACCTGATTTTTAAATACGTTTACCTGCATGCAGTAGAGAGATTGCCGTTGTACGATTTCTATTTCAGCCAGTATCAGGATTCGAACCATTACGGACCTTTTTTCAGTTTGGTTATTGCGCCATTTGCAAAATTGCCCGATTATTTGGGGATGTTGTTTTGGCAACTGGCTAATATTGGCTTTTTGTTCTTCGCCGTTAAGCAATTGCCCCTAGGCAAGAACAAGGTAAATTTGGTTTTTTGGATCATTACCCACGAGCTTTTAACAGCCATGTTCGGCCTGCAGTTCAACATTTCCATTACGGCTATTATTGTGTTGGCTTATGTATTCATTGTCCAAGGCAAGAATTTCTGGGCGGCATTTGTCATTATGCTGGGTACTTTTGTAAAACTTTATGGCATTGTAGGTTTAGCTTTCTTCTTTTTTGCCAAACAAAAGCCCAAGTTTATATTGTATTGCATTTTTTGGGCAGCGGTAATGTTTGCGGCGCCCATGCTGTTTTTTTCGCCGGCCTACATTTTGCAATGCTACCACGACTGGTTTGTTTCGTTAAGCGAAAAACAGAACCTCAATGCTTCGCTCAATTCTATGCAGGATATTTCGGTAATGGGTATGGCCAGACGCATCAGCGGCTATGCCAGCTTGCCCAACTTGCCTTTTATTTTAGGGGGGCTTTTGCTGTTTGGCCTGCCTTATCTACGTATCAAATATTATAAAAACGAAGTGTTTAGGCTCCTGATTTTGGCCTCCACGCTCATTTTTACGGTCATCTTCAGCAATTCTTCAGAATCGCCTACCTATATTGTGGCCTTTACCGGAGTTGCGGTTTGGTTTGTGGTACAAGATAGGCCACTCAAACCGATTGTTATCTTCCTATTCATATTTGCCTTTGTATTAACCAGTTTATCACCATCCGATTTGTTCCCGAGGTACCTGAAAGAGGCTTACGTAAAGCCGTATTCTCTAAAGGCATTGCCATGCATACTCATCTGGCTGGCTATCATCTACCAATTGATAGTAGAGAAATTTAAGTTAAAACCTATACAACACACAAATGAATAAATTAGTTTCAATCGTTATCCCAGCCCACAATGAGGAAGAGAACATCATCGTCATTGTAGACAGGATAGAGAAAGTATTCGACACCTTGCCCTACCGGTTCGAAATTCTGGTAGTAGACGATGGTGGTACGGATAAGACCCTAGAAGTAATCGAAAACCTGGCCAAGGCCAAAGACAATTTCTTTTACGTCGAGTTTTCGCGGAATTTTGGTCATCAGCCTGCTTTAAAAGCTGGTTTGGACTATGCCAACGGCGACTGCGTAATTTCGCTGGATGCAGATCTGCAACATCCGCCAGAACTGTTCAGGCAAATGCTCGAAAAATGGGAGGAAGGCTACGACATTGTCTACACCCGCCGAAAGGAAGACAAAAAACTACCGTTTAAGAAGCGTAAAACCTCTTATTATTTCTACAGGTTGCTCAACTCGCTTTCCGATATTGAAATCGAACAAGGTACAGCCGATTTCAGGTTGTTAGACAAAAAAGCCGTCAAAATATTCAGGGATTTTAAAGAGAATGATTTGTTTATCAGGGGATTGGTTAAATGGTTAGGATTTAGGCAATGTCCAATAGATTATATCCCTGAAGCCCGTTTTGCCGGTGCCAGCAAATACAGTGTCAGCAAGATGCGCAAGTTGGCCATACAGGGCGTAACTTCGCTTAGCACCAAACCGTTGCACACGGCGGCTTATTTGGGCTTCTTTTTCTCCATGATGTCGCTACTCTATATTCCTTATGTAGTTTATGCGTTTTATGTAGGCAAACAGGTGAATGGCTGGGCGTCGCTCATTATGACGGTTGCTTTTTTCGGTGGCTTGCAGCTCATCATCCTGGGGATTATTGGTATTTACATTGGCAAAATGTTTATGCAGACCAAAAACAGGCCGAATTACATTATCCGTTCAACTAATATAGAGGGGATACTGTAGTGTTTTTGATCAGTTTTGATATTGAAGAGTTCGATATGGCCTTCGAATATGGAAAGTCTATCACTTTCGAAGAGCAAATCAGTATTTCGGTTGAAGGGTCGCATCAAATCCTCGATCTTTTAAAGAAGCATCAAATTACAGCCACGTTTTTCTCTACGGTCGTATTTGCTACGCATGCTCCCGAAATCATCGAACGTATTAAGAGGGAGGGCCACGAACTGGCCTCCCATAGTTATTACCATTCTAAGTTTGCCACCGAAGACCTAGCACTGGCCAAGCAGAAACTGGAAGAACTGTCGGGTTTGCCGATAACAGGCTTTCGGATGCCCCGAATGATGCCGGTTGACGAGCAGGAGATTGCCAAGGCTGGTTATTTGTACAATAGTTCTATCAACCCAACTTATTTGCCGGGCAGGTATAATAACCTGAGCGTTTCGAGGACTTACTTTGAGAAGGAAGGGGTATTGCAATTACCGGCATCGGTTAGCCCGATGTTTCGTGTACCATTGTTTTGGCTGTCTTTTCATAATTTCCCGCTTGGGTTGTACAAATATTTGCTGCAGAGGGCTTACCAGAAAGACGGCTACGTAAATATCTATTTTCACCCTTGGGAATTTACGCCATTAAACAACAAGCAAAAGTTTGGTTTTCCGGGCTACGTCAGCAAAAACTCTGGAGGACAAATGATTGCAAGAATGGACAAACTATTGGCCTGGGTAAACCAAAAAGGTTATAAAAGCAGCACTATAGCCGATTTTGTAAAGAAAATCAAGCCTCTTTCTTGACCGTTTTGAACGAAAAATAGGTTTGGCAAAAATAGCTGAACAAGGAAAGCAACACGATAATGAATGCTTGTGATGGTGTTGCCCAAAACTTGAAGTAGCCCACCAATAAGTGCAACAAGAAATAATCGAGAAAGATATTGGTTACCGTAAGGCTGGCATAGCGGATAAACTGTACGCGCCCTAATAGGTTGGAAGATTGGAATACCACATATTTATTGAGGCAAAAACCAATGGGAAAGCTAATGGAAAGAGCCAGCAGGTAGGCCGCGATATACCTCGATATGGCAAAGCCGAGTACATAGATCACTTTATCGGTAAAGAGAAAATTGTAGCTGGCCGAGAAAACCAACAGGTTGAGCAGGGCATTGCTGCCGCCACAAAAGGCATATCTAAATGTTTGTATTCCGATTAGCCTCCTAAATGGCGGATAAAAGAAGTCGATAAAGCTTAAAATAAAGTCCCTGACCCGGTGCATTTAGGCTAGTCTTTCTAAAACGGTTTTGATGGCTTTCTCTACGATTTTTTCTGGCTGGCTGCTAAACTCAAACTTTACGCGACTGGCCAGAATAGCATTAACTGACAATGCTTTATGTCCTAAGGTTTTGGCCAAGGCATAAATGCCGGCTGTTTCCATCTCGAGGTTCGTGATGCGGTGTTTGCCTTGTGCAAAGCTGTTGAGCTGACTAATGAAATCAGGCACTGCATTTTTGGCTCTTACCTGTCTGCCTTGCGGTGCATAAAAGCCCGGAGCGGTAATGGTAATACCCTGTACTATGTCTTTGCCTATGGTATTGAGCAAGGTGTCGTTGGCTGCAGTGAGGTAGGGATGAATGCTCCTGATGTGCGAAAAATGCGTTTTGATGCTTTCCAGCAAACTGTGTTCTTCTCCCGATGCCTGATGGATGTAATAGTTCATCAAAGCGTCAAAACCCAAGCCGTATGAAGAAGCCAGTATGGTACCCATCGGGATATCGGGTTGAATAGCTCCAGAAGTACCAATGCGGATAATATCCAGTGATTTTAATTCCTCTTTAACGGTTCGGGTTACAAAATCGATATTAACCAAAGCATCCAATTCGTTAAAAACAATATCGATGTTATCGGTGCCAATGCCTGTAGAGATTACGGTAATGCGTTTTTTGCCCAAATAGCCGGTATGGGTTACAAACTCCCTTTTGCCTTTTTTAAGCTCGATCGAATCAAAATGCTTGCTGATTTCGGGTACGCGGTCCAAATCGCCAACGGTAATTACCGTGTCGGCAATATCTTCGGGCAATAAATTCAAATGATAAATGCTGCCGTCGGGATTAATAATCAAATCGGCTTCTGATAGTTTTTGCATATGTTCAATTGTTATACTGTTTGATTGTTATATTGTTTGATTAGTGCATAATTGGTGGTTTGCATCAACCATCATAAACAATATAGCAATTTAACCATAATTAGAAATATTAAATTGTATAGAGGTATTTCACTTTTAGCCCGTTTACCTTTTCCAGTTTGCCCAGAACCGTATTGAGGTTGGTTTTTCGCACTTCGAAGCGCAGTACGCATTTCATGTCGAAGTTTTGCTCCAGTATTTGCAGTTCTTCTTCTTTCATGATGCGCATCACTGGGTTCATTTCGAGGTAATCGAATTCGGCTTCGTAAATATCGTTTACGGTCTTGGCAATGATTTCGCTGGCCTGCAAAGCTTCAACCGAGGCCGATTTGTAGGCATTGATCAGGCCCGGAACCCCCAATAAGGTGCCACCGAAATAGCGGACTACTACCATCAAGATATTGGTTACATCGGCCGAAAGCAATGAATTGAGGATAGGTCGGCCTGCTGTGCCCGAAGGCTCTCCATCGTCGTTCAGCTTAAATACATTGCGATCCTGGCCCAAACGAAAAGCCCAGCAAAAATGTCTGGCCTTGGCATGCTCGGTCCTTAACTTGCTTAAGATGGGCTTCAGCTCTGCTTCGTTTGTAAAAGGGTAGGCGTAGGCAATGAATTTGCTGCCTTTGTCGCGAAAAATCCCTTCGGCGGGGCCCTTTATGGTTTGGTAGGTATCATCAAACAGCATGCAGCTTGGATAAAGTAATCAGAATAATGGCCGCCAATGCTAAAACCAGTCCCAGGTAATTGAGCTTGGTCAATCTTTCCTTAAACAATACAATGCCAATAAAGCTTCCGGCTATAATGACACCCATGTTCATGGTGGCAAAAACCGTAGATGGATTTTCCGACATAGCTTGGTGGGCCTTGAGGTAAAAAAGGATATTCCCAAAGTTGAAGAAGCCAAGCACGCAGCCACAAATAAAGTTGATCAGTTGCAGTTTGGTCTTTTTAATCGATGCCAAATAAAGGATATAAGCCAACGACAACACAAAACAAATACAGAATATCACAAAAAGCGACGTGGTAAAAGGCATGACCGTAATTTGGCTGACCAGCTTCAGCAACACATCTATGACCCCAAAGCCCACAAAAACGAGCAAGAGGTACAGCCACGATTTTTTTGACGAAACGCCTTCAGACTTGCGGTACATGGTAAAGATAATAGCCGCAAAGCCGAAAATAAGTCCCACGTATTTCAAGCGGTCAAAACTATCATTGAATAGGAAATAGGCAGCGCAAAGCGAAATAAACAAAGACAAACGCTGGGCAATATCGGTGCGGGCCAAGCCGGCCTGCCTAACGGCAATACCCTGAAACAAAAAGATGGAAGGCAACAAAATACCCAAGGCCGGAAATACCCACGAAATGCTACCCATGCTGATATCGCCCAAATTAGGCTTAAAAAATACGGCACTCAGCACAATGGCAAATAAGTAGTTCCAGGTTACGGCCTGCATCACATCAATTTCGTAACGTTTGGCTAGTTTGAGCAATACGCCCACGGTAACACTGCAAATAATGCTTAGCGCTAAATAAATCATGTTTTATAAAGGGGTATAAATTTTAAGTACGTCGGTTCCCATTGCTGTTTCCGAAACCAGTGTTCCGGTAATAGCAGGTGCTAATATACCATTTGGCCACGTGGTTTGCGAAGTAAATATTCTGGCTTCGTCCCAAAGCGAGGCATCGATGAAGTGCTTTAAGATCTGTGCGCCGCCTTCAACAATTACCGATTGGATATCCATCAGGTAAAGCTGAAAGGCTATTTTTTGCGCCAAATAAAACGACATGTCTTCCATTTGCACAAAGTGGATATGGTCTTGCACATCGGTTTTTACTTCGTTAAAAATAATGGTTTTGGCCTCCGTATCATAAAGATGATGAGAGCTTGGCACCTCCAGGTTTCTATCGATGAGGATACGCACCGGATTTTTGCCAGACACATTTCTGGCCGTTAAACGCGGATTGTCGTTCAAGGCAGTTTGTTTGCCCACCAAAATGGCATCTTCTTCGGTACGCCATACATGGTTTAGCTGGTTGGCCAATGGCCCTGAAATCCAGGTTTGCCCGCCATTTTCAGGGGCGAAATAACCATTGGCGGTTTGGGCCCATTTCAAGATGATAAACGGACGCTGCGCTTTTATCCTGGTCAAAAAACGACGGTTCAGCTGATTACACTGTGCCTCTAAAACACCGATTTGTACCTGTACGCCACCGGCTTTTAGTTTTTCGATCCCTTTGCCGTTTACGCCTGCAAAAGGGTCGGGACTGCCAATGACCACTTTTTTGAGCTGATGTTTAACCAAGAGGTCGGCACAAGGAGGCGTTTTGCCAAAATGTGCACAAGGCTCGAGGCTTACGTATGCCGTAGCATTTTTAAGCAGGAGCGGGGCTTTATCGGCATGACGGCTAAACACCTCATTAATGGCGTTAACCTCGGCATGGGCTTCGCCAAACTTCTGGTGATAACCTTCGCCGATGATTTGGTTTTCGTGAACAATCACACAGCCCACCATCGGATTAGGACTAACTTGGCCCATACCTAGGATAGCCAATTCCAAGCAACGCTGCATGTAAAATTCGTCGTTCATCACTGCAAAAATAGTCGATTGGCCGACAATTCAGTCATCAGAGCCTAATTTATTCCGATTGTATTTTGTAACAACGATTAGCTATTTTTGCCCTAATGAAGCTTAAAGAACTGGCAATCAAATTTAATTCGGAATTAAGTGCCTTGTATGATGTCGCAGAAAGCCAAGCCCTTTTCTTGATGGCTTTGGAGCAATTGCTGCAGATTAAATACAATGCTTACCTGCTTAAAAAGGAAGAAACATTGGCTGCTAACGATTTGGCCAAGTTCGAAGACCTGTTAACTGAATTGATCACTGGTAAGCCCATTCAATATATTTTTGGAGAGGCTCATTTCTTTGGACTTTCTTTTAAGGTAAATCCTGAAGTGCTTATTCCGAGGCCCGAAACCGAAGAACTGGTCGACTGGATCATTAAAACAGTTAATAGCCCTCAGTTGGCAGTAGGTAATAAACGCCTGTTAGATATCGGAACGGGAAGCGGCTGCATTGCCATCGCCTTGAAAAAGCATTTGCCGCAGTTTGAGGTAGAAGGGTTGGATATCGCAACGCCGAGCTTGGACATCGCGAAGGAAAATGCCGAACTAAACAAGGTTGAAGTAGGGTTTTGGCAACAAGATATCCTCCAAACGCAAGCTGTCAAATCGCAGGAACCTTATGCCATCATCGTAAGCAATCCGCCCTACATTACCCAAACTGAAAAAGAAAGCATGCACCAAAACGTGCTAGCCAACGAGCCACACCGCGCGCTGTTTGTGAGCAACGAAAAACCACTGGTCTTTTACGAAGCCATTGCCAATTTTGCTGTATTGAATTTGACAGAAGGAGGTTTGCTATTTTTCGAAATCAACGAACATTTAGGTCAAGAAACAGTTGATTTGTTAAAACATAAAGGATTTAACCACATTGAATTAAGAAAAGACATGCAGGGCAAAGACCGAATGATTTGTGGCAGGCTTTAACCTTTAAACTTACGATCTTGGGTGAAACTGCGTGATGACGGTCTTCAGGTAATCGCGGTCTAAATGGGTATAGATTTCGGTAGTGGTAATGCTGGCATGGCCCAACATTTCCTGTACTGCCCTTAAATCGGCGCCTCCTTCAATCAAATGCGTAGCAAAAGAATGCCTTAGCGTATGCGGACTGATATTTTTACGGATATTGGCTGCTACTGCCAGCGATTTGAGCAACTTGAACACAGAAATCCGCGATAAGCTGCTGCCTGAACGGTTTAGGAATACAAAATCTTCATTTCCTTTTTTGATGTTCAAGTGAACCCGGCATTCGTTGATGTAGATTTCCAACAATTTTAAGGCAGTCGATCCAATGGGAACCAAACGTTCTTTGTCGCCTTTTCCAAGCACCTTGATAAATTCGGTTTGGGGAAAGATATTCGAAATACGAAGAGAGGTTAACTCACTCACCCTTAATCCACAACCATATAATATTTCAACAATCACTTTGCTTCGCATACCTTCTGGTTTAGAGGCATCTATACAATCAATCATCTTGTTGATTTCGTGTATATTGAGTGTATCGGGCAGTTTTCTGCTCAATTTGGGTGCTTCTAGCAATACGGCAGGATCTTCATCCAATATTTCTTCCTGCATCAGGTAGCCAAAAAAAGCTTTGATACCCGATATAACCCTGGCTTGGGTAGTGGCCTGCGCGCCCAAATCGTTAAGCCAAGTAATAAAAGCCCTTAAATCGTCTAACTGTATCTCCTTTAAAAGCAAATCGCGTCCAATAGATTCATAATATTGGCAAAGCTTCTGTACATCGCCCAGGTAGGCTTCTATAGAATTTGCAGCAAGCGAACGCTCTAACCTTAAATAATCGTTAAAACCTTTGAGATAGGGCTGTATGCTCATTCAGATTATGGAGTTTTTTTTATAACATTGCAATGTTACATAATATTAGGCATGAAGATACAAATTATTAACGGCCCCAACCTTAACCTGCTGGGCCTGCGCGAACCAGGAATTTATGGCAGCCAAAGTTTTGACGAATATCTGGAGCAATTGCGCGAGCAATACAGCATTATTGAGATTGCCTATTACCAAAGCAACGTAGAAGGCGAGCTGATCAACAAACTGCACGAAGTTGGCTTTTCTTACGATGGCATTATCATTAATGGCGGTGCCTACACCCATACTTCGGTTGCCATTGCCGATGCCATTGCGGGCATTAAAACGCCAGTGGTAGAGGTTCATATCTCCAATATTTATGCCCGTGAAGAATTCCGCCATGTTTCTTTAACTGGCAAAAACTGCAAAGGTGTGCTAACCGGTTTTGGCCTCGATGGCTACCGTTTGGCACTAGAAAGTTTTTTAAAATAACAGCTGATGAAAAAATACTTACTGATTTTACTGCTGGGCCTGTCACTTAAAGCTTTAGCACAAGCGCCAGCCACCAAGATAGTTCCAAAGCTGGAGCAAACTTCGGTGGTGAAGGACCCTGACGGCTTGACATTGCCTTATGCCGTATGGAAAAAAATGTTGGAAACGGGCGAATATTCGGTCAAGCCTGTGGAAAAAGGGAGCAAGGAGTTTGTTATTTATCAACTTACAGAAATCGAAAAATCGATTAGAGCCGAACGCTTGAAGGCATTGATCCCTGCTATGGGGAAACCGATGGCTAGCAGCAGCTTTAAAGAAGGCGATAAATTCGTCGGCGAAAGAATAACCGACATGAACGGCAATAAATTCGACCTGAAAAAAATCAGCGACAAAATTTATGTGATTAATTTCTGGTTCATCGACTGTGCGCCCTGTCGAGACGAAATACCCGAACTGAACGAATTGGTGAAGCAATACAAAGACAATAAAGACGTTGTTTTTCTGGCCATTGCCTTAGATGACAGGTACACCATCAAGCAATTCCTTAAAACTTTGCCGTTTAGCTATAACATTGTTGACGACGGCAGGTATTATGCCAATAAATACGGTGTAAAAAGTTATCCAACCCATGTCATTATTGGCAAAGACGGCCTCATCAAGTTCAGTACCGTTGGTTTAGCGCCACATACCATGCATTGGATCGAAAAAACCATTAAAGAGCAGCTTTAGGGAGCTTAGCTCTTTAAATTGAGTTCGCTAAATTTCCTCACTTTGTGCACGAAATAAGCCCAAACAACACTGCCTTTGTAAACCCCTTGGTGCTTTTTTAAGGCTATTTGCTTAGTACCTCTTTTACGTGCAGTTTTGCCTAATTGCCTAAAGAAATGAAAATGTGCCTTGCTAATGGCCAAGGTAAATTTGGGTTTTCCTTTTAAAAGAAACTGTAGCCATGCTGCCAAATCGTACCATAAACGTATAAAAATACGTCGGTAGGCTTCGCCTTTAGGCAGGTTTTTCTGCATGATAATGAGATTGTTCCTGAAATTGAGGTAGGTTTTAAAAGGATTGTTGGCACTCAGCGTACCGCCTCCCAAATGGTAAACTTCGGCACCGGCACAGCACATTACCTTGTAGCCCATGTTTTTCAGTCGCCAGCAAAGATCTATTTCTTCCATGTGTGCAAAGAGGTCTACATCTAGACCACCCACTTCGTTCCATACCGATTTTTTGATGAAAAAAGCAGCGCCACTGGCCCAAAAAACCTCAAGATTGTCATCGTATTGGCCATGATCTGTTTCTACCTGATCAAAAATACGTCCTCTGCAAAACGGAAATACATCGGCATCTACAAAGCCCCCTGCTGCACCGGCATATTCGAACTGATCTTTTTGCGTGGCCCATTTGATTTTTGGCTGTGCGGCGCCAATGGCTTGGTCGCTTTGCATCAGGTCTATCACAGGCTTGATCCAGTTTTGGGGCACTTCAACGTCCGAATTGAGCAGTACATAATAATCGGCATCTACACGGGAAAGAATGCGATTATAGCCATCGGCAAAGCCATAGTTCTGTTCGTTGGTTAAGATGGCAACCTGCGGGTAATGTTCGTGTACAAAAGCCACCGAATCGTCGGTAGAGGCATTGTCGCCAACAATGAGCTGTAAATTAGGGTATTCGGTCTGAACAACACTGGGCAAAAAACGTTCTAAAAGTGCCCGGCCATTCCAGTTAAGGATTACCACAGCTACACTTGGTTCCATATCTTCAATCTTCTTATTTTGTCTCCAAAAGAACAGGCTGTATACAAAAAGCCTTTTATAATTGTAAATTTGGGGATTCTAGAATGCAAACATAAATTATCAGATGCAAAGTTCAGCTATATTTCCGCTATTTTATCTTCCTCCGGTTGGCTATTTTTCTGCCTTAAAGGCGCACAACTTCAATTTCGTGCTCGAAAAACAGGAACATTTCCCGAAGCAGACCTATCGCAACCGAACCAGCATCGCATCGCCCGATGGCACTTTAGATCTGATCATTCCGGTTGTTAAAGGCGCCAAGGTACATACTGCCTTAAAGGACGTAAAAATCAGTTACGATACTCGCTGGCAACGCCTGCATTGGCTCAGCCTGCAAAACTGTTACCGCAGTTCAGCTTATTTCGAGTTCTATGAAGATGGCCTTCGTCCGTTTTACGAGCGCAAATTCGACTTTCTATACGATTACAACCTTGAATTATTGCACTGGTTAGGCAAACAACTGAAAATAGATTTGGCCATCACCGAAACCCAAAGCTATGAAAAGGAGTGGGTTGGGTTGATGGACTACAGGAACCGAATGACTAAAAAGGAGGTGCCACAGCAGGAAACAAAAAGTTATTTTCAGGTGTTTAGCGACAGGAATGAATTTATTCCTAACTTAAGCATGGTAGACCTGCTGTTTAGCCAGGGGCCACAAAGCAAGACCTATTTTTAGCCAATGGGAAGAAATACGAAGCACAAGCCACACAAAAAGCGCCATTATGCGTTGCCTACGCCGGGTTCGAGTCCGGGTTTGATTTATATAGACGAGAATTCTCTTAAGCCTAAAATCACGCTTTATACCTATAATCAACAAACCTACAAGGTAGAGGAACTGCACAACCTCAACGGCATCAAGGCACGTACCGATAACAAAGATTTTAATTTTTGGATTGAGGTGAAAGGTTTTAACTCGGTAGAAATGTTCGAAACCTTGGCCAAGGAACTGCACATCAATAAACTGATTTTGGAGGATATTACGCGTACCTACCAAAGACCGAAATTTGAAGAATACGACGATTATATTTTTTCGATCAGCCGGATGCTTTGTTTAGACACCGATGGTGCGCTAGAAAATGAACAGGTTTCTTTTATCCTGACCAAAAACGCGCTTTTCACTTTCCAGGACCGCTATGAAGATTGTTTAGACCCGGTGCGCAAACGCCTTGATCTGGGCAAGGGGAACATCAGGATAGGAGGCAGCAGCTATTTGATGTATGCACTGATGGACATGATTGTCGACAATTACTTTTCGGTACTTGGCGTATGGAGCGAGGAATTGGATTCTATCGAAGACCGTTTGCTCGACAAACCCGACAAAACCATCATGTACGATACGCAGATGATCAAGCGCAACCTCATTACCCTACGTCGTGTGGCCTGGCCTGAGCGAGATAAAATGAACGATATTTTGCGTACCGACAGCCAGTTTATAGACGGGCAGATCAAAATGTATTTCCGCGATGCCTACGATCATTGCATCCAGATTATAGACATGGTCGAATCGATGAAGGAGATTGCGGCCAGCAACATCGACATGTATCTTTCCATCATCAGCAACCGCATGAACGAAATCATGAAGGTGCTGACTATTATTTCGTCTATCTTTATTCCACTGACCTTTATTGCCGGTATCTATGGCATGAACTTCTCTCGCGAGGATCCGGTGACTGGCAAGGTGATGCCGTTAAATATGCCCGAACTTTACTCGGCACACGGTTATGTATGGGCGCTAGTTATAATGGCAGTGATTGCCATATTGCAAATTATCTATTTCTGGCGAAAAGGCTGGTTCAAGTAATTGACAGCTGATTTACCACTACCAATTACCACCTAAGAAACCTAAGGGCATCTTAGGCCAAAGATTACCACTCTTAGATGGCCTAGGCGTCTTAAATGGTAAAAGATAAGCCTTGCTTTATAATAATATATCTGATTAACCACCTAAGAAACCTAAGAGCATCTTAGTATTAAATATTATTATCCTTAAATGAACTAAGACGTCTTAGATGGTAGAAACAGAGGCTCAATGATGATTATGTTAGCAACCACGTTAAGACCTTAAGATTGAGCTTTGTCATTTAAAAACGGTAAAACGAAATTAATAGTTGATTTTGTTTTTTATCTCCATGTAAAAGTGTATTTTACATCAACCAAATATTTAAAATCTATGAAAAAAACGAACCTACTCAGCAAAGCTGAGATGAAAAAAGTAATGGGTGGCAGGAGAGAAGCCGTATGCTTAACTTGCGATGGCGATCTTGTAGCATTTGAATGTACGGGAAACATGAACCAGCTTGATGCAAATGGAGCACCTGTAGGTGGAAACTGGACTCCTACAAACGGAGGATGCAAAGGAACTGGTAGTTATCCGATTTACATGTGCATTGGAGAAATGGTAGAAAAACCTTGTGGCAGCTTTCCTGGCGCACCAACAACACCTTAAAACAAACTGTAAAAGGGATTAGGAATATCTTAATCCCTTTTATTATATATAAAATAGAACTGAAAATCTATAATAACTGCATCACATTGTTGTTTATGTTTTCCGATTACAAAACAACATTGCAACAAAAGAAATGCAAGCGCTTTCTCTATTGCACCTGCAATATCAAATATGCTTTTAAAAGCATTCTAAATGCGCCTTGTCCGCTTTGCGAAAACAAATTATTGCCTATCTTTAAACCCTAGTATGCAATCATTTGAATTGGACAAAACCGACGTTTCCAAGCTCAAGCAGGCAATAGGTGGTGATAACGAACTACTTAAGGCTACGCTTGAAGAATACCACGCGTCTGAAATTGCCATTCTATTTGAAAGCATCAGCAAAGAAGACCGCCAAAGGATCATCAATTTGCTCGATGTTGAAACCGCTTCGGAGGTTATTGCAGAAATGCACGAAGAGTCGCATCCCGAAGAACTTTTGCTGCAGTTGCATCCCGAAAAAAGGATCGAAATTGTAGAGGAGCTCGATTACGACGATGCTACCGACATCATTTCGCAACTCGAAGAGCACGAGCAAAAGGAAATCCTCGAAGACTTAAGCGAGCATGATGCTTCGAGCATCAGGACCTTATTGAGCTACGACGAAGAAACCGCGGGCGGTTTAATGAACACCCAGGTTATCCGCATCAACCTCAACCTCACCAAAAAAGACGCTATTGACGAAATTATCCGCCAAAGCGAAGAAATGGAGGAGTTCTATACCGTAAACGTGGTTGACGACGAAAATACCTTTAAAGGCGTGGTTTCCCTCAAAGACATCATCAAAGCCAAAGGCAATGCCAAGATTACCGAAATGGTGAATGCCGATGCTGTTTACGTGAAGGCTGAAACCGATCAGGAGGAGGTAGCCAGGCTGATTTCACAATACAACCTGACCAGCATTCCGGTAGTAGACGACCACATGAAGCTTTTAGGTCGCGTAACCTTCGATGACGTAATCGATGTTTTGGAAGACGAAAATACCGAAGACATCTTGAAGATTTCGGGTGTATCTGAAGACGAGGAACTGAGCGGTAACTGGATTGAAGCCGTAAAATCGCGTTTGCCTTGGCTCATCATCAACTTGGGTACGGCCTTTTTGGCATCGGCAGTAATCAGGCATTTTGATCCGACCATCGATCTCATTCCGCTTTTGTCGGCCTACATGACCATTATTGCCGGTATGGGTGGCAATGCTGCTACACAGGCGCTTGCGGTAACCGTAAGGCGTATTTCCCTGTACGACTTGACCGATAATCAGGCTTATCGCGCTGTTTTAAAAGAATTTACCGTTGGTTTGATCAATGGGGCGGTTAACGGATTGATTGTATTGGTTTTTGCCTATTTCTTCGACCATAGCCTGATGCTAGGCGTCGTTATTTTCTTGGCCATGACGGGAAATATGATCATTGCCGGCATCACCGGTTCGGGCATTCCCTTAATTTTAAAACGCATTGGCATCGATCCAGCCATTGCCTCTTCAATAATTATTACGACTTTTACCGATGTTTTCGGATTTTTACTTTTATTAGGATTAGCAAGCAAATTATTACTCTAAATATTATCGATATATGCAAGGATTAAGACACGATTGGACGAAAGAAGAAATAGCTGAGATTTATAATAAACCTTTTTTAGACCTGGTTTTCGAAGCGGCAAGCGTTCACCGTCAGAATAAAGACTACTCGGAAGTGCAGATCAGTTCGCTGATTTCCATTAAAACCGGAGGCTGTGCAGAAGACTGCTCTTATTGTCCACAGGCGGCCAGATACAACACAGGCGTGGATGTACATGCCTTGATGAAACTGACCGATGTGGTAACGGCCGCAGTTAAGGCCAAAGAAGGAGGTGCCTCACGCTTATGTATGGGGGCAGCTTGGCGCGAAGTAAGGGACAACCGCGATTTCGACCGTGTAATAGAAATGGTAAAAGCCGTAAACGATATGGATATGGAGGTTTGCTGTACCTTGGGCATGCTCACCGAAAACCAGGCGCAGCGCTTAGCGGATGCAGGTTTATATGCCTACAACCATAACTTAGACACCTCGGAAGAAGACTATAAACGCATTATCTCTACCAGGACTTACGATGATCGCTTAAACACCATTAAAAACGTACGCAAAGCCAAATTAACGGTATGTAGTGGCGGTATTATTGGTTTGGGCGAAACTACTGAAGACCGTATTGCCATGTTGCAGACTTTGGCCAATATGGAAAAACATCCAGAATCGGTGCCGGTTAACGCTTTGGTACCCGTAAAAGGAACACCATTGGAAGATCAGCCACGTGTACCAATCTGGGATATGGTAAGGATGATTGCCACCGCGCGCATTGTGATGCCAAAATCGGTCGTACGTCTTTCGGCAGGAAGAAACGAGATGAGTGTTTTAGAACAGGCTTTTTGCTTTATGGCTGGTGCCAATTCAATTTTTGCCGGCGATAAATTATTAACTACGCCAAATCCGGATTTTAACGAAGATATGGCCATGTTCGAATTGTTGGGATTAAAAACCCGCGAAGCCTTTAAAAACGGCCGACCAGACAATACGCAGAAAAAAGAAGTATTTGCTTAATTCCTAACTTTTTAATCGACAACAAAAAGCCAGTTTATTCACTGGCTTTTTTAATGAATAGGGGTTAAACATTGGCTCGGTCAAAATAATTAAGCTCTTATTTTCCTTAATTCCTTAATGGTTCAACCTATGCTTCTAACATTAAGGCATTTAGGTGCATTAAGACTGGACGGGTTCTTGGTTTCGCTAACGGTTAAACCAAACTGTTTTAACTTTGGGCTTTAGGCTAAAGCTCTCTCTTGTTTTCCTTAATTCCTTAATGGTTCCAACCAATGCTTTTAACATTAAGGCATTTAGTTGCATTAAGACAGGACGGGTTCTTGGTTTCGCTAACGGCTAAACCAAACTGTTTTAACTTTAGGCTAAAACTCTCCCTTATTTTCCTTAATTCCTTAATGGTTCAACCAACGCTTTTTAACATTTAGGCATTTAGTTCCATTAAGGCAGGACGGGTTCTTGGTTTCGCTAACTGTTAAATCAAACTGTTTTAACTTTGGGCTTTTGGCTAAAGTTCTCCCTTATTTTCCTTAATTCCTTAATGGTTCAACCAATGCTTCTAACATTTAGGCATTTAGTTGCATTAAGACAGGATGGGTTCTTGGTTTCGCTAACGGTTAAATCAAACTGTTTTAACTTTGGGCTTTTGGTTAAAGCTCCCTTATTTTCCTTAATTCCTTAATGGTTCAACCAATGCTTTTAACATTAAGGCATTTAGGTGCATTAAGACAGGGCGGGTTTTTGATTTCACTAATAGTTAAATCAAACTATTTTAACCTTTGGGCTTTTGGCTAAAGCTCTCTCTTGTTTTCCTTAATGGTTCAACCACCGCTGTTTCTTATTGTTAAAAAAATACTGACATAGAAGCACTTAGCCCTAAGCAATTTTTATGTTACTAATCTTGCCGATTTTAGTTAATATTGTGTTAACTAAATCAACCCAATGGACAATAAATTAGCGCATCACCTGCTGTGGGAACGGTTACGTTCTGGCGATAAGGATGCGTTTTTTGATTTGTACAAAGCACTGTATTATCCATTGGTTAATTTCGGCATTCGTGTATGTGCCGATGCAGATATGGCAGGCGAGGCTACCGATATGGTTTTTACCACCATTTGGGAAAAACATGATACCCTAAACCGTGTTGACAATGTAGAAGCCTATCTGCGTACTTTTCTAAAACGCAAATTGCTGCGCATCATGGAGCGCAAGCGCAAAATTAACGATGCCCTGTTCAATGCCGGCGAAGATGGCGATTGGATGGAAATGAGCTATGAAGAGTTTATCGTCAAAGTGCAGACGGACGAACTCATCAAACATCAATTAAAAAACGCCTTGGCCAAACTTACCTTCAGACAAAAGCAACTGATCCATCTCAAATTTTTCGATGGCTTGAGCTACGAAGACATTGCTGCCCAAAGCAATCAAACCGTCAAAACAGCCTACAACACCATTTACGATGCGCTTAAGATCCTGCGAAAGGAGCTAAAAGCGTAGAGAAAAGATTTGTGTAGCTCCAATGTTAAAAAAAAGTTAAATTTTTCTTAGGAAAAAACACCGCTTCTCGGCACTGTTATATAAACGACGATAACAATGATCGATAGAAGTCAATTCAATGCAGAGGATTTCCTTGTAGACAGCACCTTTCAGCAATATTGTGCGGGAACAGACAAGCTTTGCATCGAATATTGGGAAAAATACACGAAAGCCCATCCAGCCCAAGCGCAAACCATTGCCGAAGCCAAGAGGCTTTATGTTATTCTGAGTGGCAACAAACGCCCTTTGAACCAACAGGTAGAGGCTTTGGAAACTCAAATCAACCAGGAAATCAAACCCGTTAAGCTCAGAAAACTGCTTTGGCTAAAAGTAGCCGCTGCTGTTGTGCTGATTGCTGGTGGCACCTATTTCTACCTCAAACCAAGCGCAAGTTCCCTCAACCAACAAACCGCAACAGCCAGGGTTTTTACCACCTGCAGCGGCGAACGTAAAAAGATTACCTTGCCCGATGGTTCTACCGTATTACTTAATGCCAAAAGCTCTTTGTCTATCGGTGCCGAGTTTAACCAAAAATACCGCGAGGTGATATTAAAAGGCGAAGCATATTTTGATGTGGTCCATAATAAGAACAAGCCTTTTAAGGTATATACCACCGATTTCAATATCAACGTGCTGGGTACAGCCTTCAACGTCAAAGCCTATCCCGACGAAATCAGTTCTGAAGCTACCCTCATCCGTGGCCTCATTACCATGGAAGCTTTAAATGGTCAGGGTGGGATTATTACTTTAAAACCAAGTCAAAAAGTTACCGTTTACAGAACCCTTCCTGCAAAAGAAAAAACAAAAGTGCTGAAACCGATGGCGTCGCATCCCGAAATTACCATCAATCATTATACGTTGATCAAGGATAGCACTATTGTAGAAACCGCCTGGACCCAAAACCGCATCGAAATTTACGATCAGGATTTTGACCAAATCAAAGCCGTACTCGAAAAATGGTACAATATAGAAATCAAGTTTAAGAGCCCTGAGGTAGAAAAATACCGCTTTACGGCAACATTTAGTCACGAAACATTAAACCAAGCCTTAGAGGCCTTACAAAAAGTAGAATATTTCAAATATGAAATCAAGGGAAACCAGGTAATCATTTCCAAATAGAATAAAAAAAGGACGGTGTTGGCGCACCGCCCTTAAGAATTCTTTTTGATTAAATCGATGGCAGTTTATGCGGAAACAGATCGCTGCCAAAAACTTATGCAACCAAAAAAAACAAAAATATGATTATTTATTACTTACCGCAAGAGCGTTCTCGCTACAAAGCGCTCCTTAAATTCATTATGCTAATGAAATTAACCTGTATAGTGGTTTTCATTACTTGCCTTAATGTTTCTGCATCGGTTTTCTCGCAGGAGAAAATAACGCTTGATGTAAAGAAAACGAAGTTGGCCAGGGTATTACAGATCATCGAACAGCAGAGCAACTACCATTTCGTGTATAGCTCGTCGTATGTGCCTGTGAACAGGATGATCAGCATTACCGTAACCAATACGCCGGTAGCCGATGTGTTGGCCACGGTTTTAGGCAAAACGAATTTAAAGTATTCTATCTCGGCAGGTGGCTTGGTCATCATTAGCCGAAACAAAGACATCCCCATAACCGGAACCGTAAAAGATGCCAATGGCGGCGCGTTGCCAGGAGCATCGGTAAGGGTAAAAGGAACCACCACCGGCGTTTCTACCGATGTGAACGGCAAATTCGCGTTGAATATTCCCGAAAATGCTACTTTGGTTGTTTCGTATGCTGGCTTCCAATCCAAAGAAATTGTGGTGGGCACACAAACCCATGTTGATATCGTGTTGGCAGAAGACACCAAGCAATTAGCCGAAGTAGTGGTAACTGCATTGGGTATTAAAAGAGAACGCAGGGCCCTGGGTTATTCGGTTACCCAAATCGGTGGCGAAACCTTGACCCAAGCCCGAGAAAATAATGTGGCCAACTCCTTGGTGGGTAAAGTAGCTGGTTTAGATATCAGCTCTAGTACCGGTGGCGCAGGCTCGGCTACCAGCGTAACCATCAGGGGTGTTTCCAGCTTAAACCAAACCAGTCAGCCTTTATATGTAATTAACGGCGTACCGATGGAAAACAAACCGGTTGGGATCAACAACCTCAATCCTTCGGGCAACAATGGCACCCAATATGATAATTCTCCCGATTTGGGCGATGCGATTGGTAATTTAAACCCCGACGACATCGAAAGCATTTCGGTATTGAAAGGAGCGGCCGCCTCGGCATTATATGGCTACAGAGCCAAAGCAGGTGTTATTTTAATCACTACCAAAAGTGGCAAGGGCAATAACATCGAGTTTAACAGCAATTACGTAGCCGAGCAGGTAATGGATCGTACCAATTGGCAATATGTTTACGGACAAGGCGCCAACGGGGTAAAACCATCTACACAATTAGATGCCGGTACCACTGGCGGTTCGAGCTGGGGTGCCAGGCTCGATGGCAGCAACGTAATCCAATTTGATGGGGTAAGCAGACCTTACACTGCCCAAAAAGACAATGTGAGCAATTTTTACCGCACGGGTGGCAGTTTTACCAATACTTTGGCTTTCAACAAATCATTTACAGGAGGAGTAATGCGCATTTCGGCCAGTAACCTCAACAACAATTCGGTAGTACCTAATTCTGGCTTAAACAGACAGAGTTTTAACTTGGCCGGAACGGTTGATGCCATTAAAAACCTAACAATCGATGCACGCTTCAACTATATTTTAGAGCAGGCCAAAAACAGGCCAATGGTTTCTGACGGAGCGGGCAATGCCAATTACAACGCTACTTTTTTACCTACAAGCGTTGATATCAACAACTTAAAGCCCGGCAAAAAGCCAGATGGCAACGAGCTGTCTTACAATACCAGCAACAATTATGCAACCAACCCTTGGTTTGCCGCCTACGAGTTTATCCATAATACCAAAAGAGAACGTTTACTAAGCTCTTTTAATGCCAGGTATACTTTCGACAACGGATTGTTTTTACAAGGCAGGGTAGGTCGCGATGCCTATAACGACCAATATACCGCGGTTACGCCTTCGGGTACGGCCTATAACCCTTTGGGAGGCATGACCGAGCAACAAACCAAGTTTGCCGATGTCAATGCCGATGCCTTGATTGGCAAAAGCTTTAAGGTAAACGATTTCTCGATTACGCCAAACGTAGGTGCCAGCTTTAGGCGTACCAAAATTACGCAAACCACCAATCAGGGGGGAGAATTTGCCATATTTGGCGTTTACAAACTCACCAATACTAAAACCAAGGCCCTCAACTATACGCAAAGTGACCAAGAAGTACAGTCGGTTTATGGAACGCTCGAATTGGCTTACAAAGACATCTTGTATTTAACCGGAAGTGGCCGTAGCGACTGGTTCTCTACTTTGGCTACACCGGGCAAAGACAACAAGCTGAGCGTATTCTATCCATCGGTGAGCGGTTCGTTTGTATTTACCGAGCTTTGGAAACCATCGTTTTTAAGCTTTGGTAAAATAAGGGCTGGCTATGCCATTGTTGGTCAGGCCACAGACCCTTTCCAAACCCAGCTTTATTACAATTTGCGCAGTGAAACCATCAACGGCAAACCGATTGGCAATATTGTAAATCCGTACATTCCGAATTCAAGTCTGAAAGCCTCTAAGGCCAACGAGCTGGAAATAGGTACTGAAATGCGTTTCTTGAACGACCGCTTGAACGTCGACGTAACCTGGTACAACAAAAAATCGAAAGACGAAATCATCAACGTCACCACATCAACCGTTACAGGTTACAATGGGGCGGTGCTAAACTCTGGCGAATTAAGGAACAGGGGTATTGAAGCCTTGGTGTCGGGCGTGGTTTTAAAGAACCAGGATTTCAGTTGGACCTCTACCTTAAACGGTTCGTATAACGACAACAAGGTACTTACCTTGGCTCCTGGAACTGTATCGCAACCCATTGCCACTTCAAGAACCGGTGTAGGCTTCTTGCAAAATTTGGCTGGCAAAGCGGCTGCCCAGGTAATGGCCTACGACTTTAAGTACGATGCCAGTGGCAATATTGTTAAAGATGTAAACGGCGCACCAGAAAGGGGCGACCTCAAAGCCTACGGCTCGGCCTTTAACAAATACACCGCAGGCTGGAACAACGAGTTTGCGTATAAAAGATTTAACCTTTCGTTTTTAATAGATGGCAAATGGGGCGGTAAAATATTTTCTGCTACCGATTACTATGGCTATGTTTTTGGCTTGCATCAGGCTACGCTCGAAAACAGGGATGCTTTGGGCGTAAATGCGGCTACTTATTACAGCACCTATGCCAACAATGTTTCCAAACAGTTTGTACAGGATGCCAGCTTCATCAAGTTCAGGCAGCTGATGATCGGCTATAGCTTTCCAGCCAAAATGTTCAATAATAAAATTAAGGGCTTAAACCTAAGTTTTGTAGGGCGTAACCTGTTTATCTTGATGAAGAGAACAGACAACATCGACCCCGAATCGAGCTATAACGCCACTTTTCCAGGCTTGGAATTGGGCGGTGTACCGCCGGTGCGCACCTATGGCCTAAATTTAAGTGTTAAGTTATAATCCTTTAAAAAAATTGAAAATGAAAACGATCAGAAAATCATATCTAGTACTTTCAGTGTTTGGATTAGCCTTAACCGCAAGCTGTACCAAAGACTTTCAAGAAATCAATACCGACCCTGTTTCGGTTGGACAAGATAAATACGACCCTAACTACCTGTTATCTACCGCCCAATTAACCTATACCGGAAGCACCGATTTTGCCTACGAAACCTGGAGGGGCAACCTCATCTATGCCTCAACCATGATGCAGGGTTTTTCATCGGTCATCAGCTATTGGGCTGGCGACAAATACATGCTCAACGAAGGCTATACCGCGGCCTATTGGGAAAAAGCTTATCCAGATCAGGTTAAATACATTGTAGATTTAGTTGAATCGACCAAAACAAAGCCTCAATACAACAATGTTTACCAAGTGGGCAGGATTTGGAAAGCGCTAATTTTCGAAAGACTCACCGATTTGTATGGCGATGTTCCTTATTTTGATGCAGGCCGAGGCTATTATACCGGCAACCTTTATCCAAAATACGATAGCCAACAGGCCATTTACGCCGATCTGTTAAAGGAATTAGACGAAGCCAGCTCGGCACTGACTACAGGCGGTGGCGCCGTAAGTGGCGACTTGATTTATGGCGGCGACATCAACAAATGGAAACGTTTTGGCTACAGCCTGATGTTGCGCATGGCAATGCGATTGAGCAAAGCCGATGCCACGATGGCCCAAACCTACATCAACAAGGCCATTGGCAAAACCATGACCAGCAACGACGACAATGCCTTTGTGCATCACGATGCCTCTGGCGGTCGCGTAACCAAAAACAGAAATAGCCAAGTGCTGTTGGGTGATGGCGGTCAGGAAAACTTTTATGTAAGATGGAGCAATACCTTTATCAATTACCTCAAAAGCAATGCCGACCCACGTTTGGGCAAAGTAGCCGTAACCAAATTGTATCTAACCGATGGCGACAAAAGCATTAAAGGCCAAAATCCGGCCTACGATGCCACACCAGCCAACCAAAAGGGAATGCCAAATGGCAAAGACCTGAGTGGCATTGCCGGGAGAGATGTACGTCAAGATCCTTCGTTTACGGCCTTTGTCGACTATTCTTCACCACATCCAGGCATGATTAAGGAAGATGGCAATACTTTTATTTTAACGTATGCCGAAACCGAACTGATGTGGGCCGAAGCGGCGCAACGTTATGGTATTAATGGTCCGGCAGCCACACATTACAATGCTGGCGTAACCGCTGCCATCACTTTCTTATCGCAGTACGATGCGGCCATGAACGTAAGCGCTGGCGATGCGGCTACTTATTTGGCAGCACATCCTTACGTGGCCGCCAACGGTCTCGAAATGATTGCCACGCAATATTGGGCGCACACCATTACCATGCTCGATTTTTACGAAACCTGGTCTAACTGGCGCAGAACCGGTTTTCCAGCCCTCGTACCAATCGTTTACCCCAATACCAATACCGGTGGCTCTATTCCACGCCGTTTTCCTTATCCGTTATCAGAAGGCGTATCTAATGCGGCTAATTACCGCACCGCTTCTGCAGCTGTGCCGGGTGGCGATAAGCTGGTAGGAAAAGTTTGGTGGGACAAATAACTATAGCTCTTCATCCCTAATTAAAAAGGCCGGTTGCAATGTGCTCCGGCCTTTTTTTGTTTTATACTGCGGTAACCCTCGTTTCAATATTGCCACGGGTGGCTTTTGAATAGGGGCATGCCCGATGGGCCTTCTCGGCCAATTGTTGTGCTTCCTCATGACTAATGTTTGGCACATGGACATCCAAATCGGCAGAGAGTACAAAAGCATTGCCGTCTTTGTTAAACGAAACATGTACGTTGATATGGGCTTCGCTTACATCAATGCCATCATGTGCGGCCACACTGCCTAAAGCGCCCAAGTAACAAGCGCCCCACGCCGCTGCAAAAAGTTGTTCGGGATTGCTGGCGCCACCTTGGCCACCCAACTCTTTGGGCTTCCTTAAATCAAAATCTAAAATGCCATCACTTGATTTGATGTGTCCATCTCTACCGCCAATAGCTGTAACAGATGCCGTATATAATTTTTCCATATCGTTTCGTGTTAATCCCTTAATTAACAAAATGGACATGAACTTGTTTGAAAATGAATGTTTACGACTTAGATTTTGATCTTTTCGCTCAACTTAAAAATATCGTAGGCTACCTTTTGAATCAAATCAAACTGTTCTTCGATAATCATCGTTTGATTTTCACGGGTCAGGCCTTCTTCGTGCTTGCGCCTGATCAGCGGTACGTTGCTTGGCTCTTCCTTATGGCTTTTGAGATTGGTGGCCGAATGGTTAAGCAGGTAAACCGTATTATCTATCATGGGTCTTAGCTCCTCAAAATTGAGGTGTACAAAAGCATGTTCCTTTTTGTATAACGATAAGGTAGCGGTATAGGATGACAATAAATGGTTCAGCACGGTAAACTGATGCAGTTCCTGAATGTACAATTGCTTGCTCTTAGGCTCTGAAAACATGCGCTGAAACAATGACGACAAGTTTGACGAACTTACATAAATCCCTTTTCGGGCCAATTTATAATTGGTAAGGTTAGGGCTTTCCTCAAAATAGAGAAGCGTAACCTGCTCAAAATACTTGGTGTTGGCCGCTATAATTTCAATCATGGCTTCCTTGAGCTTCTCGTGTTCCCAGTTGGGGAATAAAGAGTAGCTGGCCAAAAGTGCAATTCCGGAACCAATCAGCGTATCATAAATCCTTTCCCTGGCGATGGATAAGCTACCCATGCCCAAGAAATCGAAGAGCACGAGGATATAAGGGGTCATAAACAGCACGCTCACCACATAGTTTTTACGCTGAAAGCTGTAGGACCCGATCATACAGATCAGCAAGATCACAAAAAGCGTATTCTTATCGTGGATATACACCAAAATACCCATCCCGATAAAGGCACCAACTACCGTTCCGATCAAACGTTGATAGTTTCTTTCTTTGGTTAAGCTAAAGCCAGGCTTCGAAATCACCAATATGGTCAACAAAATCCAATAACTATGGGCAAAATCGAGGCTTTTGGCCACCACAAATCCAATCAGCATCACAATGGCCACGCGCAACGAGTGCCTAAAGGTTGATGAACTGAAAGTCAGGTTATCCAGCAGGAGCTTGGCATCAAAACTTTGGCGCGTTACAAATTTTTCTACGTCTATTTCGCGCTTGGTTAGTTTTTTCTTCTCGCTTTTGTTAAAATAGCTGTTGATGGTCTTAACGCGGCCCACAATATTCTCGATGTTGACCTCGATATTTTTCAAGGCAATCAAGCCCAAAGTATTGTACTTCTGCTCGCTATTGCTTTCCATTTCGGTAATTTCTGCCTTCAGCTTAGCCACGTCTTCTACCAAACGATGGGCGAGGGAAGGCGTTCCGCCACTTTTAAGCGCAAAGGCAATCTCGTCTAACGAAACCGCGATTTTATTGATTACCCTTTCGTACCTCGGCAAAATGCCGGCCGAATCGAACTGTTCGTGCAATTGCTTGTAATTGTAGTAGGTAGACATGACCTGTTCAAACAAATCGACCATATCTACAAAAACCAAGAGGAGAAACCTGCCTTCCGGCGTCGATTCCCTTACAAATTCGCGGGTTTTAAAAAGTACCTCGCGAACCTCTTCCTGTTTTTCGTGCACATCAACCTGTAACTGGAGCAATTCGGCATAGTTTTTCTCGTAGTTGGTATTTTCATGGTAGAATTTGGCCTTTGCCCTTAAAAATTCAGCCACTTCCAATATCGAATCGCTCAAAGTTTGCTGTACCAATCGATAGGGGCGTATGCGGTACATGAAATAGCTGAGCAAGGTATACCAAATACTTCCGGCAAAAACCAACATGGCATAAAAAATAACCTGTTGCCAAGGCCTCACATCGTCTATGCTCAATACCATGATCAGCAGAACCGAAGTGCCTACAGAAGCAGCCCTGGCGCCGTACAAAAAGAACATGGAAAAAATAAAGCTGCAAATCACCAACAAAGTACCCGTAAAATAAACGCTCTTATTGGTTAGGCCCACCACAATAGAAATCACAAACAAGAGTGCCGTGGTAACGAGCATGGCATTGCGGCGATGCACGATGGGGCCGGGAGAATCTACTACGCTAATACATAAAGCCCCCAGCGACAGGGTCATGCCATATTGCAGCATGCCAAACTGCGCCAAAACGAGAGAAGGGCAGAGCACGCCAAAAGTGATACGCAAACCGTCGGCGAAATAGGTACTGAGTAAAAAATCCTGTATGTTTCTAACGGGTTGCTGGAGCATGATACAAATTTACAGATTTGGCCCTAAAGGCTAGGTCATTTTAACATATAAAATTCCAACAGTTAGTGCGCTTCGACTAAAAATAAGCAGAATTCCGATTCAAAAAAATACGTTTTTAAAAAGATTTTGTGAAGAACCCAGTAAATCAGATTGTTAATAACAACACGCTGATTTACAACAATAAAGCAAATGGAGCAATAAAATGCAGTTTTTTGAGCAAAAATCATGTTAACAAATTCATTTATAAAGGTTTATAACTTGTTAAGAAAATAAATCGTTTTTTCTTGACAAGCATTGCTTCTGCTACTAACTTAGATAATATCAATCACGAAGTACTTTGACAGTTTGATAGGATAATCCAAAACAGAAATGAAGTCGAAAGGCTAAAATTTTTGGGAGCATTCAAAAAGCAAAATCAAATCTGACAGAACGTCGAAAGGCTAAAGTCGGTTTATAACAAATAAAGTCTAACGACGGCATTTTTATAAAGAATAAAGCAACTCGCAAATCAGATCATTTGAAAGAACAGATGGATTTAGAGAAAACTTAGGTCACATGACCCATATTTATTTGAACAGCTCGTATCAAACATTATTGCAGGTTGTGGCATTTTACGGAGTAAAGCAAGCTGACAAAAATTTGAAAACGGACGATTGGTTTCGCAAGAAAGCAAACGGTAACGAACAAGGTCAAGTATGGTATTGATGCCTTACCGCTAACTACGGTTAGTTTTAAGGTTAAAACGGAGATCTAAATCGAAAGAGGCAGGTCTCCGTTTTGCTTTTTATACAACCAAGCATCGCGTTGCTAGTTGCAGATGGCCTTTATAGATTCGGCAGTGGTAGCGGGTTGATCTTTATCAATGACGCTCATTTTGCACTATGCAAGCAAGATGGCATAAGCAAAACGCACAAACACACGTCTTGCACACTAATACCGCGTCTTCCAGATTGCGCAATTTAAGATCAGCACGGCTAACACAACGAAGCTATACAGACTTGAATTTTTGGTCGCTTTTGTTTCAAGACAAAAGGACTAGCTAAATGACGCCAGTTCAAGCTATTCAACTACGTCCATGCAACAAGCTACAAACCCACTGATGATAAAATTTATGTTTTCCTTGCTTAGATTTTACCTCAATAAAGCTTAAATTTACCTTATGTCCACGAAGAGCAAACCAGATTCCAGTCCGTCAAAAAAAATATTTGTACTCGACACTTCGGTTATTTTATACGACCATGATGCCGTCAACAATTTTCAGGAACATGATGTAGCCGTTCCGGTATTGGTTTTAGAAGAGCTCGACAATTTTAAAAGCGGCAACGACACACGCAATTTCGAAGCCAGGAACTTCATCAGGATTATAGACCAGGCCTCAAAAAAACACCTCATTAACGAGTGGTTCTCCTTGCGCAAAAACAGTTTGGGCAAATTTAAGGTGGTACTGAACGAAAGTCCCAAAAGTATTGATGCCGAAAAGCTCTTCGGTGAAGGCAAATTCGACCACCGCATTTTAAATACCGCATTGGCCCTCCAAGAGGAAAATCCAAAGCAAAAGGTCATTCTCGTTTCCAAAGATATTTGTCTGAGGTTGAAGGCCAAATCGCTGAACCTACACGCCGAAGACTACGAAACCGGCAAAATCAAAAATGCCGACGAACTTTATAACGGTAAAACCGAGTTGAAAGATGTTCCGCTCGAGCTCCTCGACGATCTAAAAAAAAACACGATTATAGAGGCATCTGGTTTAGAGTTGCCCTATAAAGATTCCAATCATTTCTACAGTTTAAAAAACAAAAAAAGAACTGTCATTGCGGCTTACAGCGCAACTAGCAAAACGCTGCGTTTGGTAAATCAGGAACCGGTTTTCAATATCGCCCCGCGCAATGCTGAGCAGGCTTTTGCCATCGATGCCCTGCTTAATCCCGATATCAAGCTGGTTACCATACAAGGCAATGCAGGTACCGGAAAAACCCTGTTGGCCTTGGCCAGTGCATTAGAGCAACGCAAAGATTTCAGGCAGATTTACATTACCCGGCCCATTGTACCGCTTAGCAATAAGGATATCGGTTTTTTGCCCGGCGATGTGAAAGCCAAGGTGGACCCATACATGGCCCCGATATGGGATAACCTCAAGTTTATCAAAGAGCAGTTTAACGGCGACGACAAGATGCTGGCCAAGATTGACGAGCTGATCCGCACCGAAAAAATAGAGATTGCGCCCTTGGCTTTTATCCGTGGCCGTACCATTACCAAAATATTTTTTATTATCGACGAGGCCCAAAATCTTACCCCGCACGAAATCAAGACCATTATTTCTAGGGCTGGAGAACATACCAAAATCGTTTTTACGGGAGATATCTACCAAATTGACACGCCTTACCTCGATTCGGAAAGCAATGGACTTTCTTACCTCATCGAGAATGCCAAAAAGCACCCGCTTTATGCACACATTACCCTACAAAAAGGGGAGCGGAGCGAACTGGCCAATTTGGCCAACGAACTGCTCTAATGGTGTTTTCTAAGCGTGGCCACAATGATGCACAAGGCAATCAGGGTTAATGCCGCGCTAAAAATAAAAGGAGCCCCAGGAAAATAAATACTGTGGTTCTTTCCTATGAAATACGCAAAAATATAAGCCATCGAAAATGGCCCGATAATGGCTCCCGCACTTTGCATACTGGTCAGGATGCCCTGAATTTCGCCTTGGGCATTATCGGGTACCTGATTGGAAATGATGGTTTGCATGGCTGGATTTCCAATACCCGCCAAACAATAGGGCAGAATAAAAATCATCATCATGATGCCGTTGGGTGCAAAAGCAAAGCAGGTAAAGCCAATAATATACATCGTCATGCCAAAAATGATGGCTTTTTTATTGCCGATTTTAGGAATAACAATCCTAATCAAGCCTCCTTGCACGATGGCAACGGCAATACCTACCACAGTTAAAGAGTAACCGATCATGGCTTCATCCCACTTGAATTTCTCAATCACATAATAGCCCCAATTAGATTGCACGGAATGACTGGCGATATAGAGCAACAGCAAGGCGAAAACCAATCCAATAATAGTTGGGTATTTAGAAACACTAACCAAGGAACCAACCGGGTTAGCCCTTTTCCAAGAAAATTCGCGCCTTTTTTCCTTCGCTAACGATTCTGGCAAGATAAAATAACCATATAGCCAGTTTAAAAGTGCCAAGCCAGCCGCCACCATAAAGGGAACACGAAGTCCAAAATGGCTGCACAAGGCGCCAATCAAAGGCCCAATGATAAACCCAATGCCAAAAGCCACACCAACCATTCCGAAATTCTGCGCTTTCTTTTCTGGCGTACTGATATCGGCAATATAAGCCATGGCCGTCGTAAAGCTGGCCCCGGTAATTCCGGCAATCACACGTCCTACAAACAACCAGCCTATGGTTGGTGCTAAGGAGAGGAGGATATAATCAATGCCCAGTCCCAATAAAGAAATCAGGAGAATCGGCCTTCTGCCAAATTTATCGCTCAAGCCACCTACAATGGGCGAAAAAACAAACTGTGCAAGCGCATAAGCCACCAATAGCAAACCACCATATTCTGAAGCTACGGCTAACGATTTCCCTGAAAGTTGCCTAACCAGATTTGGCATGACCGGAATAATGATGCCAAAGCCGATGCAATCGATTAAAATGGTAACGAATATGAAGCCTAGGGTTGATTTTTTAGTTGTCATGCCGTAAAAATAGTTGATTTGGGTTTATCAGGTTCAAAATAGTTCGGGAATTTGTTCAACAAGCTTAAAACCGGCTTTCAGTTTTCCGATTCTAAACTCGTTCACCACTTCATGGGCCAGGCGCGTAGGCTCTGGGATTCGGTACTTGCCAACACATTTCTTCATGATCAAAAGGCTTTTGGGCAAGCTTAATCCATAGCCTGGAGAGATGTATACGGGCTTGCTATTTTCTTTGGTGCGCAATGCATAACCGAGCAAAGTGGATTGTTCGTGCATTTCGCTAAAAGAATATTTGAGGCCATTAGGCTCCTTGTATTTGCCATAAAGCGAATTTTTAGCACAGCCAATAGTAGCCTGATGGGTCAAAACGCCGAAATGCGAAGCAATTCCCATTCTTCTGGGATGCAAGATGCCTTGGCCATCCAACACCACTACATCAGGCTTAACGGGAAGCAGCTCCCAAGCCTCGAGTAAAGTTGGCACTTCCCTAAACCCCAAAAAGCCCGGTATGTAGGGAAAATCGCTAATTCCGGTAGCCAGCGAATAGGCCTTCAAAGTCATTTGGGGATAGCTCAATACCACAATAGCCGCGTAAAACAGGTTGCTGTCTTTATTGTACGAAATATCTGCTCCGGCAATGGTATGGATAGGCTGCTGGTCTGGTATTTCAAATCTCAGGTCCTTTCTCATTTCCTTTTGCAGGGCAATGACTTCGGGGACGGTTAATTGATTGTAATCGATCATCAGAATAGGGCTAATTGGGTTGACACTGGCGGCTTGGCCTTGCCAAAAACCGTTCGACCGCCATATTTCCACGAATCGGCTCTTTCTTTGGCTATCAATTCTTCGAAATTTCCATTGGGCACAAAATCGTCTTCTATACTTGCGGTTATTTTAGACAAGGCTTTGATGGCCTGCGATTGCTCCGAACGGCCCAATTTCGATTTATAGATGGCATTTTGCAGTGTGGCTATCGTTTCATCATAAACCTTGGTAGGAACAGGGAAGGGGTGACCGTCTTTGCCACCATGCGCAAAAGAGAACCGAGCGGGATCCTTAAACCTTGAAGGACTGCCATGGATCACTTCGCTTACCAAAGCCAGCGACTGCAGGGTTCGGGGCCCTAAACCTTCCAACAACAACAATTCTTCGAAATTGGCGACATTCCTTTCCTGTGCCAGCCATAAAACTGCACCCAGACGTTTCATGTCTATGTTTTCGGCACGTACATCGTGATGATTGGGCATCACCAATCTTTTTACCTGTTCAATTTCGGCAAGCATTTTAACCGGCGATTCGGAAGCGATACCCATGATGGATTGTTTTAAAGGCTGGGCCTGCTTATCGGTCAGGTTGAGGATGGCCCCACAATTTTCACCATACACAAAGGTGTGAGGCTCTTCTGTAAACGACCGTAGGGAAGGAGCGTGCCAATGGTACCGACGGGCGGTGGCACTGGCATTGCTCATCCCTTGCTGAATAACCGTCCAGTTGCCCTCGTTGCTTACCACAAAATGATGCTGATAGAGCTGAAAACCATCTTGAACGGCAGTATTGTCGACCTTGGCGCTCAACTTGCTCGACCTCACCAACGAATTACCATCCAAACCATTCGATTCGGCATATTTTAGCAGCTGGGTAGGGGCCAATTTAGACTGGTTGCCTTTGCCACCACAAATATACAGGCCAAATTCTTTAGCATTGGGGTTGATGCTGCGTTTGAGGGCACCCATTACCGAAGTCGTGATACCCGACGAATGCCAGTCCATCCCCATAACGGCACCCAGGCTTTGGAACCAAAAGGGATCGCTCAACCGGCTCAATAATTCGTTTTTTCCTTGATGAGCTAAGATTTCTTCGACAATGGCACGGCCTAGTTTTGCCATGCGCTCTGCCAGCCACAGGGGAACAAAACCATGATGCAAGGGTAAATCTGCTGTGCCTGCCTTTTTCATAACACTAACAAATTTAGTATATTAGCTTGAAAATCAAAAATAAAATACTAAAAATATTAGTTTATTATAATTCTTGTAAAATAGCTAATAAATCGCGTACTCTTTCTTCGGCAACGGGCAGTTCGGTTTTATCGTTTAACAGGATGGTATGGCCAACATTCCTAACTATTTTCTTAATAAACAACACATTGACCATTACGCTTCGGTGTACCCTTAAAAAGTTTTTGGTTCCTTCGAGCAGTTGCTCAAAATGCTTTAAATTCTTGCTGACCAAATGATGGGTTCCATCTTTGACGGAGATGTGTGTATAACTTCCTTCGGCCTTGAAAAAACAGATATCTTCAACGTTTACGATTTCAAATCCGCTAGCCACAGGCAACACCATCTTTTTTTGCGTGCCATTTAAAAGATTATGCTTCAATGCAGGCAGCAATTCTTTGGCGGTATGAGGAGTTACGGAAGACAGTTTTTCTAGGGCGCCCCTCAATTTGTGTTCCTGCAAAGGTTTCATCAAATAGTCGATAGCGCACATTTCGAAAGCCTTGAGCGCATATTCGTTGAAAGCTGTGGTAAAGATGATTTGAAAGTCGATTTCCTTTGGATCAAAAAACTCCAGCAACTGAATACCGCTGTACACCGGCAGTTCTATATCGAGAAAAACCACATCGGGCTTGTGCATCCTGATGCTCCGTACGCCTGATGGCAGGTCTACGCATTTGTCTAGCACCTGTACCAAAGGTTCGATATCGTTCAACATGCTTTCCAGCAACTTGGCGGCATGGTATTCGTCTTCAATAATAATTGCTTTGTACATGGTTTTGAGCGATTTAATTTAAGGAATTGGGGATAAACAACACAACTTTGGTACCCAACGGAGAACCATCGTCGGCTTTTTTGTCGATGATTTCGAGGGCAATTTTTTGCGTTTCCAAATGCAGGTTAATGATGTCGATTCTTTTCTCGTTGGCATCGTTGGCAAAAGACCGGTGGCCATTGCGCTTGCTGTTGAGCTGCCTGCTCTGCTCGCGACCAATGCCGTTGTCGTCTATGACAATTTCAAGCGTATCTTCGATTTCGTTGGGCACGCTTATTTCAATCCGCAACTGCTTTTCTTTGCTGCTGTGTAGCAGTCCGTGTTTAATGGCATTTTCAACAAAGGGCTGGATCAACATGGGAGGGATATAGAAATTTTCTGGATCGATGGCTGGCGATACCTTTAAAACGATATTGAGTTCCTCGCCGAATCTTGTTTTTTCGATGTCGAGGTACAAGTTGAGCAAGGCAAGTTCTTCGGCCAATGATATCGTGGCTTTGTTACTGTTGTCCAATATTTTTCTGGTCAGGTCGCTAAACTTGCCCAAGTACTCGCCCGCCAGTTTTTTATTGTCAGAATAGATATAGCTCTGAATGGTATTTAAGGCGTTAAAGATAAAATGCGGGTTCATTTGCGAAATGAGCGTGGCCAGTGTGTTCTGGTTCATGTTTTTCTTGTACTCGGCCTCTTGCAATTGCTTGTTTATCTTTTCGCTGTGCAAATCGTTGTTCAGGCGCACCTGTGCCAGCCTGTACCTGTAAAGGAAATAGAAGGCAATGAGGCAGAAAATAATGAGCGTGAGAAAAAAATAGAGCCATTGCTGCTTTACTTTTAAATGGTCCAACACCCTTTGCTGGTCGAGGAACTGAATTTTACTGGCCTGCAGTTTATTCAGCGTATTTAACGAATCCTTTTCTTGGTTGTATTCAAAATCCATTTGATGCAGTGCAATGCTCTTGTTCATTTCGGCATTGTAGATACTGTCTTTAAAATTCGAATAATCCTCATAGGTATCTAACGCCGCATAGGGCTGGCCTAATAATTTCTGTACCTTAACCAAGCCGTGCTGGGCAATGGTCAAGGCATCCCATTGTTTGACAAGGAGCGAAATGGAAATGGATTTGCGAAAGGCTGCTTCCGATTGGTACAGATGGCTTTTCAGCACGGTGTCTTGAATATAGCGAGTGTCTGGCTTTGTTTTTCGAAGCACCATGTCGAGGTAAATCTGACCGATGTTGTTCTGGCATTCGGCCGCGTAATCCTTGCCCATATTGCCCGGCAACTGATCGAACAAGCGAAAAGCATCCTGATTATACAGCAACGCATTTTTCAAATCGTTTTTCTTGCCATAGATCTTGGCTATGTTGAGCAGTGTACGGGGAATATCGTCTTTCGCCGGATTGGTGGCCGCTATTTGTTTAAAAATAGCCAAGGCATCGGTGGTTAATTGCAAGGCTTGGCTGTAATGGCCAATTTCCATTTCGATAATCCCCATCAGGCTTTCGTAGGCAGCTACATCCCTTTGCCTGTGGAGTTTCCTAGCCAGGTCTACCGATTTTTGCAGGTAGTTTAAGGCCTCGGGATAATTTCCCTGAACCTGATACACGCTGGAGATATTGGCCTGATAGCCCAAAACCTTTTCCTGATCATTAATTTCGTGTGCAATGGCCACGGCTTTTTGGTAATAGCTCAAGGCCTTATTCGGATCAAAACGCAAATAGATATCGGCTATGTTATGGATATTGCGCGCCATCTGTGCCTTGTCTTTAAGCCGGGTATTGATTTTTAGGGCCTTGAGGTAGTAATCCTGCGCCTTTAAAAAATTGCGCTTGGCCCAATAATTGGCACCTAATGCATTGTAAGCCAAGGCTTCGCCTTTATCAAAGCCAATATGCTTGGCCAGCTGCAGGCATTGCTCGCCATAAGTAACGCCTTGGCTCGGATCAATAGGGAAATAGGCAAATGAAATGTGGCTCAGCGCAATAACTTTATCGCTATCCTTGGTCAGTAGGGGGAGTTGCCGTTGCAGCGAATCTATCTTTTGCTGTCCCTGTTTTTGCGCATAGGCAAAAGCCGACATACACAGCCCGATAAGCAACAGGCACAAATATTTGGCAGGAGAGGGCATCACATCTTAAAAATAGGAAAAAAATAAGTGGATGCCTTAAATTTCACAAAGCGAAAAGCGGGTTTGGCAAAGCTATAGGGCAAACAGGCAAATTGGCCCTAAAATACTGTATCCAAAGTCGCTAAATTCAATGCAAAGCAGCTCGAACCCAAATGGAAACCCTAACCACAATTGCCCCCAACAACGATTGGCAGATTGCCCTGGTGAATGGCCAAAAGGCACTCATCAGTTTGGAAATTGCTATCGAGGATTTGGCAATATATCGGAAGCTGACCAATGCGCTGACCAAACAACTGGATTTTCTAGGTTCTAACAAGTCGAGTTTCGAACAGCTTACGCGTCGCGAGAAACAGGTTTTGCATCAAATTTTGCAAGGCTACAGCAACGAAGCCATTGCCGATATGCTTTGTGTATCATGCTACACCATTAAAACGCACCGGAAAAACATCAACGAGAAGCTTAATTGTAAAACTATGGTCGAGTTATTGCCTTATTTGTTATTCTTTTAATAGCTGATTAGCTATTTTTAGGGCATGGCTCATGTTATTTCTCCGCTTATTTTAGAACAATGGCTCAAAGCTTGGTGCCTGTCGAGAAAATTACCATTGCCGGTTCCATTTAAATCGGGTTTTAAGGTAGACGTAGGCTACGAAAAGCAAAAGGTTCGCTATGTGTTTCCACAACTCTACGAAGATTTTTTCGAGCTGGCTAATCATATCGACGAAGCCTGGATATTTCTCAAAGTGTGTGCTCAGCCAACAGCACTGAAAGGCAAAATACCTGAAAAATGGGTTATACAGCCTCAGGGCTATATGATGTCGTGCTTTGAACCCATGAAAATACCCAATATCGAACTGCCTGAAGGTTTTAAACTGGAATTTACTATTTCTGGAGTAGTTTCTACACTAAAAATCATAGCTCCAAATGGTGATTTGGCAACCTCTGGCCATCTTGTACTTACAGACGACTTGGCTGTTTATGACCGCATACAGACCGAAATTGGATACAGAAGGAGGGGACTAGCCATTTTACTGATGAAAGAACTTGAAAAAATCGCCTTGTCGAAGAGCATTTTCAAGAATTTCCTGGTGGCCACCGAGGAAGGCAAATCGCTATACCAGTTTTTGGGTTGGGAGCTCCACAGTTTTTACACCTCCATCGTAATTGAAAATTAGCCAGTTTACATATAAAAAACATTGAAGCGGTGGCCATCCGGATCGGCAAAAACAAAGCCGTAATAGCTTTCGCCAAATTCCTCGGGTTGTGTAATGAGCTTTCCGCCGGCATTTTCTATTTCTTTGGCCCAGTTGTCCGTTTCAGCTTTACTTGGCGCCGAAATCGTGAATATCACTTCGTTTGCCTGTTGTGGGTCGGCGAACTTGCTTTTAGTATTTTTTTCGAGAATATCCTTCAAAAAAAAGTGGATAATGAAATTGTTCTCGGCAAATATGAAGCTGGTTAATTCGCTGTTCGAGCCATTAGGCTTAAAACCCAGTGCAGTATAGAATGCTGTAGTCCGTTCGAGATTGCTTACGCCCAGATTGGCCCATATCATTTTTGGTTTCATGAGATTTTGTTTAAAGTAAAAAATTAAAGCTGCCGATTACTATAACCGATTTTACAAAGCTATTGTTTCACCTGAATAATTTACGGCACAAAAAAGACGATTAACAGGTGTATTTGGGACAAAAGCAAATCTGCCAATCTTTCTCTAACGCACAGACAATGAAGCGCTTTAAAAAACAAGCTCAAAAAGTGTAACATCGACTTGTATTTACCATCTCATTTTAAGATTTAGCCAACATTTATATGAAGATACAATTTGCCACAGGCCTGTTATTAGTAGCCCTTATCGCGGGACCGAAGGAAAAAGAAACCTTAACTCACGAACTGATTAAAACGGAAACCGACAAAATCTATGAGAAACTCGTCAAAATCAGAAGAGATTTTCACGCCAATCCCGAGTTGGCAGGCCATGAAAAACGTACCCAGGCCTATATAAAACAGTATTTACTCGATTTAGGAATGGAGGTAGAAACAGACATCTACGGACATAGTGTGATAGGCATTCTGAAAGGCAAAAAAGAAGGAAAAAAGATAGCTTGGCGTGCCGATATGGATGCTTTGCCCAATGATTTTCCCGATACAGCAGCGTTCAAATCTACAGTTAAAGGAGTACAGCACGGTTGTGGCCACGATGTGCATATGGCTATTGGGCTTGGCATAGCAGAAGTTCTTGCCAAACACAAGGAAGCAATAAACGGGACCGTGTACTTTATATTTCAGCCCGAAGAGGAAACATTTATCGGTGCAAAAAAACTGATTGAAAACGGCCTGCTTTCCAAAATACATCCTGATGAAATTTATGGTCTGCATGTAACTGCTTTGCCGGTTGGACAAATTATGGCTAAGCCCAATGAAGTGTTTGCATACCAAAAAAGGATAAGTATCAAACTCAAAAACGAGTTTTCTAAAGAAGAGGTCAAAGAACTGGCAAAGAAAATACGCAATTCCTTGGTTCGTGTGCAAGACAATAGCAAGCCTTGGGAAATACAACAGATTTTAGATCCGCAAAACGGACTGGCAAACCCCAATACTATTTTTAAGAACTATCTGATTATGGACGAGTTTAACAGTTATACAAAAAACGACCAAATCTTTCTGGAAGCTTATTTGTATGAAACTGACCGGTTAAATCTCCAAAAAATCATTCCTCAGATAGAACAGCTCATTGTGGCCAACATTGATAAAGAAAAACTGGTTTCTGTTTCGTTTGTACAGGGAAATCCCACAGTGGTTAATAACGAACTACTAGCCAATAAAGCCATAAAAACATTGAATAAAATCTATGGAAACGATTTAATGGTGCCAGATTATGGCCAGGTTCCATATTTTAACGACGATTTTGTTTATTATCAGCAAAAAGTGCCAGGCGTTTATTTTTTGCTGGGTGGTTCTAATTTTAAGAAAGGAATTGTGGCCATGAACCACGCTCCAAATTTCAATGTTGATGAAGAAAGTATAAAAGTTGGTGTAAGAAGCTTTTCATCGCTGATTTCGGAAAGGCTAAAAGAAAAATAAACCATTTACTTTGTTGGTTTGGCTAAAGATGTGGTGCTTATTGCCTTTTCAAATTATACAATTGTTTTGTCTTATAATTTATGTTATGTTAACTAATATTTACCATTACCCAAACTCCTCCTATTTTTACGATTATAATCATCTTAAAATTCGTTGAGTTTTCTTTTGAGTTCCTGCACCTTGTCTAACCTGTCTTTCCTGGTGTAGATTTCAATCAGCAATTGAATGGTATTCTTGTCGTTCGGATTGATTTCGTGTGCGCGCAACAACGTAAATTCGGCACGGTTTACATAAGAATTGAACTTTTGCTTGTTTTTGTCTTTCAGGCTCGAATTGGCATTGTTCACGTAAACCAAAGCCAACTGATACAAGGCATCGAAATAATTCTGGTCAACTTCCAGCGCTTTTTTATACGTGGTTTCGGCGCCCGTACTGTTGTTCAGGTGCGATTGTTGCAAATAGCCGTATAAAAACAGCAAAAGCTTGTTTCTTTTTTCTGTAGCTATAGAACCTTCGATAATTTTGGCCGCCTGCGTGTATTTTTCGTTGTCCAGCAGCAAGTTGATGTAATCGTTGGTCAGAAACGGATGATACGGATTAAGCTTTAAGCCATCTTCCAAAATCTTGATCGCCATTTCGCTTTCAAATTTGGACGCATAAATATTGGCCATTTGCTGAAAAACAACCGGATTTTTGATGCCATTGTCTTTCGCTCTTTTAAAATACGTCAATGCCTCATCATACGATTGGATATTTTGGGCACATAAAGCCACATTTACCGCTATGGCCGTATCTGTAGGCAGATAATCGCTCACCTGTTTGAGCAAGCCAAAAGCCGTCATGAAATCGTTCTGCTGGTAAGCCTTGTTGCCTTCTGCCTGCTTTTTGATGATGATATTGTAGTGGGCCGCTTTAATTAAGGTAGAATTGGCCTGGTATTTATCAAGTTCCTTGGCTTTCTCCAGTGCCTCTGTGGCCAGTCCGTAATATTTGTCAGAATTGGCTTCGTTCTCGTCAATCAAGGCCACATAAGAACTCAAATAGGCTTTTATCGACCATGTTTCGGGCCAGTTTTTTGTTTTTTTATCGTTCTGGGCTGCTTCTACCGCCTTAATCCCCTCTCCTATAATGGTCAGCTGTTTTTTAACCTCTTCTTTATTAGCGATACTGGCCTGCAGCTTGCCTACGCTGTTCTGCGCCAACTGGATCTGCGATTTTTGGGCAAAGCTTTGATGAATATGGGCTAAACAAACGAAAACAAGGGCAAATACAAATTTCTGGTTCATGCTTCACAGGGGGTGTTGGTCAACAAAAATAACAAAAAAGAGGGATAAAAAAATTTATCCCTCTTTCCTTTAGGCTTTAAGCTATTCCTAGTTTGCCGGAATGGCGTCCAATCTTTTCTTGATGGCTTCCCAATTAGCCGTATCGTTTTTGAAAGCATAGATTTGCTTCAAGGTTTCCAATGCCGGTACATATTTAGGGTTGATATCCAACGCTTTTTTGTAGAATGGAATCGATTGGTCGATCAAACCTACAATTTTGGCAGAAAGCGCTTCATATTCCTTGGTTTTTTTGGCATCAAGCTTATTTCTTGTTTCCTGAACGGCCAAGGCTTGTTTGTAATAGGTATCGCCCATGAGGTAATGGTAAACTTCTTTGCTAGGATCTTTGGCAATCAGCTTGGTTAATGATTCCTGAGATTTTGCAATATCGCCTTTGGCAATGTACAAATCTGTTTCTGCACCAATAAAGTTGGCTTCGTTAGGAAATTTGGCCAAAGCTTCTTGAATGGTAGCCAAAGCCGCCGTAGTATCTTTTAGCTTATCGGTTTGCAGGTTGATGATCTGGATGTAGAAATCTTTGGATTCAGGTACGTTGAAACTTACCACTTTCTTAAAGTTATCTACAGCTTCCTGATATTTACCAACTAGATTAGCTGTTACCCCAACATTGATGTACATGGCGGTGTCTTTTGGATTAGTAGCCAGCAATTCCTTAAAGATGCTCATCGCGCCAGCATAGTCTTTGCTATTGTAAGCTCTAACTCCTCTGTTTCTTTTGGCATTGATGAGGTTGATCTCTGCCGTAGCGATATTGTCTTTTTCGCTGCCTTTGGTATCTAAAGTTTTGGCTTTGCTGATAGCTTCTTCGGCAATTTTTTGTTTGCCCAAAGCATTGTTTACGTCAACCGTGTCCAACCTCGAAATCTCCGAAGAAAGCAAGGCCCTGTATGACCAGGCTTCCGGCATTACCTTAGATTTTTCGTTGGCAATGGCCAGGTCGGTATGGGCAAGACCTTTGTTAAGCGCATCCATAGATTTGGCATAGCCTTGAGAGCTGATCATTGTTACATACAAGTTCCACGATTTTTGCGACTCGTTTACTTCACTCTTTTGCGCATTTGCAAGCGTAGCAACACCTACAAGCAATGTACTTAAAAGCAATTTTTTCATTATTCTTTAGTTTTTTTCGAAATTATATTAATTATCTGCTGTTTCGCCTTCGGCAGCAGGATTGTTATTATTCTCTGGATTTTCGTCGGTACCTGTTGCAGCATCCGTTACATTTCCTTCTGTTTCCTCCTCTTCGTCTTCATGCTGGATTTTTGCTACCGAAGCAATCTCGTCGTTACCTTTTAAAGTAATCAAACGAACGCCCTGCGTAGCCCTTCCCATTACCCTCAGCTCGCTTACCACAATCCTGATGACGATACCTGATTTGTTGATGATCATCAAATCGTCGGCATCGGTTACATTTTTAATGGCTACCAATGCGCCGGTTTTATCGGTAACATTAATGGTTTTAACACCTTTACCACCCCTGTTGGTCACGCGGTAATCGTCAATATCGGTACGTTTGCCATAGCCTTTTTCCGACACCACCAAAACCGTAGCTTCTTTATCGTCTACAGCAATCATGCCAACTACTTCGTCTTGGTCGTGCGCCAAAGTTACGCCCCTTACGCCGGTAGCGGTTCTGCCCATCGGCCTCACGGTGCTTTCGTTGAAGCGGATAGCTCTGCCCGAACGCAATGCCATTACGATTTCGCTGCTTCCGGTAGTCAAGCTGGCTTCCAGCAATTGGTCGCCTTCGTTAATGTTGATGGCGTTGATACCATTAACCCTCGGCCTCGAATAAGCCTCTAGCGAAGTCTTCTTGATGGTACCTTTTTTGGTACACATGATGATGAAGTTGTTCTCTAGATATTCTTGGTCTTTCAGGTTAACTACCTTGATATAGGCCTTAACTTTTTCTTCTTTCGGAATATTGATGATGTTTTGCAAGGCCCTGCCTTTGCTGGTTCTGCTTCCTTCAGGAATTTCGTAAACCCTGAGCCAGAAACAGCGTCCGGCTTCGGTAAAGAACAGCATATAGTTATGGTTAGAGGCAATCAGCAAGTGCTCGATGAAATCTTCGTTTCTCGAATCGCTGCCTTTTGAGCCCTTGCCACCACGGCTCTGCGTACGGTATTCGGTAGCAGGTGTACGTTTGATATAGCCTTCGTGCGAGATGGTAATTACCACTTCTTCGTCTTCGATGAAGTCTTCCATGCTCATGTCTTCGGCAGAGTGAACGATGGTGGTACGGCGCTCATCGCCATATTTATCGGCCATTTCGGCCAATTCGTCTTTGATGATCTGCATACGCAAACCTTCGTCGGCCAAAATAGATTTCAAATATTCGATGGTTTTCATCAATTCGGCATATTCTTCTTTGATCTTGTCGCGTTCCAGTCCAGTTAACCTACGCAAGGTCATGTCGAGGATGGCACGTGCCTGGATATCGCTCAGACCGAATTTCTCCATCAAGCCTACCCTTGCCTCGTCTGGCGTGCTCGAAGCACGGATCAGTTTAATCACCTCTTCGATATGATCGAGGGCAATTAACAAGCCTTCTAAAATATGGGCGCGTTTTTCGGCCTCGGCCAATTCGAACTTGGTTCTGCGGATTACCACATCGTGACGATGGTCGACAAAGTGGCGGATGATGTCTTTAAGGTTAAGCAACTGCGGACGGCCGTTTACCAACGCAATGTTGTTGACGCTGAACGAGGTCTGCAAAGCGGTTTGCTTAAACAGGTTATTCAATACGATGCTTGCATTGGCATCGCGCTTGATTTCGTAAACGATACGGATACCGTCTTTGTTCGATTCGTCTTTGATGTTCGAAATACCCTCGATTTTCTTCTCGCCAATCAGTTCGGCGGTACGCTCAATCATTTGGGCTTTATTTACCTGGTAAGGTATTTCGGTAACGATAATGCTTTCGCGATCCCTGTTGCTTTCTATTTCGGCTTTGGCGCGCATCACGATACGGCCCCTACCGGTTTCGAAAGCTTCTTGAACGCCGTTATAGCCATAAATGATTGCTCCGGTTGGAAAATCAGGACCTTTGATGTGCTTCATCAACTCGGCAATGGTAATTTCATTGTCGTCGATGTAAGCCACTGTGGCGTTGATGGCTTCGGTAAGGTTGTGCGGCGCCATGTTGGTAGCCATACCTACGGCAATACCAGATGAGCCGTTAATCAATAAGTTGGGAACTTTAGAAGGAAGAACAGTTGGTTCTTGCTCGGTATCGTCAAAGTTGAACTGAAAATCGATGGTGTCTTTATTGATATCTGCCACCATTTCTTCGGCAAGCTTGCTGAATCTCGCCTCGGTGTAACGCATCGCTGCCGGCGAATCGCCGTCAACCGAGCCGTAGTTTCCTTGTCCGTCTACCATCAGGTAACGCAAGCTCCACTCTTGGGCCATACGTACCATGGTCATGTAAACCGACGAATCGCCATGCGGGTGGTATTTACCCAGTACCTCACCTACGATACGTGCAGATTTTTTATATGGTTTTCCGGCACCTAAACCCAAACCCAGCATCCCGTACAGAACACGGCGGTGTACCGGCTTTAAACCGTCGCGTACATCGGGCAGGGCCCTGCTTACGATAACGGACATCGAATAGTCGATGTAGGCAGATTTCATCTGCTCGTCTATGTTAATCGGGACTATCTTGTCGTTCTCTTGATTTTCTAAATCTTCTGCCATAAATAATAATGTTCGTTAAAAACGAAATTTAAATTAGGTATTGTTATAACCTTGCGAATTTAACAAAATAAGCGCCAACCTGTGCACTGATGTGGAAAAGTTTTGCACATGGGGATAATCGGCTTTAACCTGTTCTTTTGGCGGGACAATGGCCTAAAAACGAATGTCGCGTCCTTAATTCGGCTACTCCTTTTTTGAATGCACCATGCCAACAATGTGGATATTTTAACAAGGACTAGAATTGTTAAACTACTGACTATGAAGCACCCTTGCCAAGTTTCCGAAAACTTTGCAGGCGTGCTTTTCAACCTTAGGTCTGCAATACCGGATTATCGACAATGGGCAGCTTGGCAAACTGCATCACCTCGATACTGGGCACGCCAAAATCCATCAATACCCTGCCCAAAATAAGATAGCAACCCTTGCCCCTGAACGGATAAACCGGCGTACGGTTGGCAAAATGCGCGGTATCGAAAAAATCGCCTTCGCTATCGATAAAGGTTCCAAACCACATTTTAGAATTTTGCGAGGTATGCACCGTTTTCTCGCACACATAATTGCCCAGCATTTTAACGATTTTGCCTTCGTAGCGGTCGAGGTCTTTGGCCAGCACATCGCCACGGTAAGGGGTTTTGAGCAAATCGAACATGCTGATGCTGAGCGGAAAACCCAACAACTCCAGCTCCTGATAGGCATCTTCTACCAAATCGGTAGCCAAGGCAGGCAAAGCATAAGGCTTAACAGGCAGGCGAAACAATTCGTTGCCTGCCACAGGCCTGTTCGAGTTGCCCAAATGGTTGTGTACTTCCCAAAGCAGTTCTTTCTTGCTTTTGCCCGTAAAACGCAAAGCGCCTATGCGAATTAAAATCAGGGCCTGCTCTAAGGTAAGGCCGGTACGTTTAATCAGGTCTTCCAAATCGGCATAGTTGCCGTTGGCTCTCCGCTCTCTCGGAATGAGCTCCACCAGTCTGTTTTCCAGTCCCTGAATACCAATAAAGCCCAAATAGGCTTGGTCTTTTTCAATGTTTACTTCGGCATCGCTATGGTTTACGCAAGGCAGGTTTACCTGAGCTCCTGTTTGCTGCAAGGCGTGTACATATACCCAGCGCTGGTAAAAACCGCCGTAGTTATTGAGCACGGCTACCATAAACTCCATGGGGTAATAGGTTTTAAGAAATAGGCTCTGGTAGCTTTCTACGGCAAAACTGGCCGAATGGGCCTTGGAAAAACTAAATCCGGCGAAACTCGATATCTGTCGCCAAACTTCTGCCGTAACGGCCTCTTCCCTGTCCATGGCCTTGGCTTTGCTAAAAAAACGCTGGGCCAACCGGTCAAACTCAACCTTTGCACGGTATTTGCCACTCATGCCACGGCGTAAAATGTCGGCATCGGCCAGGTCTAGGCCCGCATAGGCGCAACAAACCTTGATTACGTCTTCCTGATACACCATAATGCCAAAAGTATCGCCCAACTGTTCTTCCATTACCGGATGCAGGTATTTCACCTTATCGGGTGCATGATAGCTTTGGATGTACATTTTCATCATGCCCGAACTGGCCACCCCTGGTCTGATGATGGAACTGGCCGCTACCAGAGTGAGGTAGTTGTCGCAACCCAGTTTTTTGAGCAATTGGCGCATGGCCGGCGATTCGACGTAAAAACAACCGATCGGCGTGCCCGCCTTAAGCTGTGCATTGAGGTTGGGATCTTCTTTAAAGGTCTTAAAATCGTGTATATCGATTTGTTTTTGCTGGTTTTGGGCAATAAGCTTTACGGCTTCCCTGATGTGGCCAATGCCTCGCTGGCTCAGGATATCGTACTTGTCGAGGCCGATGGCTTCTGCTTCGTACATATCCCATTGTACGGTGGGCATACCTTTTGGGGGCAAATCTAAAGCGGTATAATAGGTTAACGGCTCTTCGCTGATGAGGATGCCACCGGCATGGATAGAACGCTGATTGGGCATATCGTTCATAAAGGTACCCACAGCCATGATTTTTTTGAAAATGGGATTGTTCCTGTTGGCTATTTCCTTGCTTGGGTCAACAAAATCGTCTATTTCGCTTTTGGGCAGACCCATTACCTTGCCCACTTCCCTAATCACGGCCCTGGTTTTAAAGCTGCTCATGGTGCCCAGCAAAGCGGTATGATTGCGTCCGTATTTTTCGAAAAGGTAGTTTTGGATGTCTTCGCGTTCGTCCCAGCTGAAATCGATGTCGAAATCGGGCGGCGAACTTCGCTTGTAGTTCAGAAAACGCTCAAAATACAAGCCTAGCGCAATGGGGTCTACATCGGTTATCTTTAGACAATAGGCCACGATGCTGTTGGCGCCAGAACCACGGCCTACATGATAATAGCCTTTTTCCATGCCATAACGTACTACGTCCCAGGTAATGAGAAAATACGCACAAAAATCGAGGTCGGCAATTACCTTTAATTCCGACTGTATACGCATTAAAGCTTCCTTGTTATCGGTTCCGTACCTGTAGCCAAGCCCTTTCATGGCCAGTTGGATTAGCAGTTTCAGGTCTTCTTCGGCACTGCTGGTAAAGTATTTTTTGTTCTTCTTGCCAAAGGTGTATTCGTCGGTACTGCAGCTGTCTAGCAGTTTTTGGGTATTGGACACAATGAAATCGTAGCATTCGAATTTGGCACGCAATTCCAGCTCGTCTATAAAAACCTCGTCGGGTTTGCAGGTGTCTTTTTCGGTGAGCTTGCCCAGCACGGTATTCAGTCCGATAGCTCTCAGGTATTGATGCAGCCGGTATTCGATTTTGTCTTTTACGGTAACCGGATGAAGAACCACCAATTGATGTTGCAAATGCCCCAAAGGCTTTCCGGCCAGGCTGTTCAGTTCGCTGGCTCTGATGCCTATAAATTCGTTTTCGGCTAATTTGTTGCGCTTGCCATAAGGAAAAACAAGGTAAGCGTTCTGGAACTTTGGCGGCTCGAAAGGCAAAGGGGTTTGATTGAGGTTATGGAGGGTCAAAAAATCGTTTAGTTCCTTCATTCCCTCTTTGTTTTTGGCAATGCCGATATAGAGCAACTGTTCGTCGCGCCTAAATTCTATGCCCACTATGGGCTTAAATTGATAAGGGGGCCAATATACGCCATGGCGATCTTCAAAGCCTGCGCCGTGTTTCCTGCAAACGCGGATAAATTCCATGCAACCCGTAGAGTTGTTGATGTCGGTAAGTACCAATTGATGGATATTCTTTGCCCTTGCTTCCATCAACAAGTTTTCGATGTGCATGGTGCCATACCTGAGGCTATATTGCGAGTGGACATTGAGCAACATCAGCGACCTATTTTATCGGGAAAAACCGTAGCCAACCGAACGGCATCCGTACCATACAGGTTGCGGATTTTGTCCATACGCTGGTATAAATTGTACATTTTTTCTGAAGGACCATATAGCGAAATCTGCTCATAGCCACCTACCAGATGCGACAGCTTAACGCCGACCAAACGCAACAACATGCGTTTTTGGTAAACCTTGTCGAAAAGTTCCTTGGCTTTGGTAATCAATATCGAATCGAGCGAGGTATAAGGAATTTTGGCCTGTTGGGTAACCGTTTCGAAGTTGGCATAGCGAATGGTTACCGTAACACAGGCCGTCAGTTTGTGCTGCTGGCGCAGTTCGAAGGCCAGCTTGGTTACCATATCGGTGAGTAGTACTTTCATGCCCGCTACGTCCATGCTGTCGCTATCGAAAGTGCTTTGTTTGCCGATGGATTTTTGCTCGCGGTAAGGCACCACGGGCGAAAGATCGATACCGTTGGCCTTTTGCCAGAGGCTGAGTCCGTTTTGACCCAGAATTTTGAACATCAAATCGGGCGGTATTTGGGTGAGCGTATGGATTTTGCGTACGCCCATTTCGCTCAGTTTGATAAAGGTAGAATCACCCAGGCCAGGAATTTTTTTAATGGAAAGCGGATTGAGGAAAGGCTGCACTTCTGGTTTGCTCACCTCTTTTTCGCCATTGGGCTTGCACTCGTTGGTCACGATTTTTGACACCGTTTTGTTGATGGAAAGCCCGAACGAAATGGGCAAGCCAATTTGATCTAATATGGTTTTACGCAACTCTTGGGCAAACTTCATGCAGCCAAAAAAGCGGTCCATGCCCGTCATGTCGATGTAATGCTCATCAATACTAGCCTTTTCTAAAATGGGCACTCTTTCTTGGAGGAGTTCTGTAACCTGGTGCGAATAGTAGCTGTAGTCGTCCATGCTGCCTTTAACGAAAATGGCATGCGGACAAAGCTGACGGGCCATCCGCATGGGCATAGCCGAGTGTACGCCAAATTTGCGGGCCTCGTAGCTGCAGGAAGATACCACTCCCCTGTCGGAAAGCCCGCCAATAATGACGGCTTTTCCTGCCAGTCTGCTGTCTTTTTTAATCTCTACCGAAACAAAAAAGGCATCCTGGTCCATGTGGATGATATGTTTATCGGCCAACTGCATAAATCAAGACAAATATAATACTAATATTATTAGTATTATATACTTAATATTAATTTTTACTAAATTATTTAGCTTTTAAATTAATAAGGTCTACCTCAATCATGCTGTTGGTGAAGAACACCAACAATGGCAAAAAAATGGCTTTTTGGAGAAGAACTTTAGCTTTCGTTGGTGTTCTTCTCCAACGAGTAGAGCGCACATTGATGGCGTGGTTTAGCAAACGGCTTGTTGGTGAGGGACACCTACAAGTGCATAAAATTAGTATTATCCATCTTGATTTAATTTTTGCTAAAATAATTAGCTTTTAGATAAAGAGGTAGTCGGGCTAGAAATAGTGGCCACAGATTAACAGATTTTAACTAGAAGCATAGCATCATGGCTTTCGTTGGTGTTCTTCACCAACGAGTAGAGAGCGCATAGGTAGCATGGTTTAGCAAATGGCTTGTTGGTGAGGAACACCAACAAGTGCATAAAGTTTAGATTTATCTAGCTTTAAATAGTGCCACAGATTAACAGATTTTAATTAGAGATAACAGCTTAGTACCGTTTTAATCATTAGTGCACCATAAATGCCATTACACCCAGTCGATGCCTTTTTTAAGCAGGTTTTTCGTCTGTTCTTCTTCGCTACCAGCCAAGATATGTGGATTATAATTCCATTTGGCGGTTGGCGGCAGGCTCATCAGGATGCTTTCGATACGGCCATTGGTTTCGAGGCCAAATTTGGTGCCGGCATCATAAACGAGGTTAAATTCGGCATAACGGCTACGGCGCAGGTATTGCCATTCTTTCTGATGGTCGTTATATTCTTTATCTCGATTACGATCGATCAGTTCGCTATATACGGGAATGAAGGTATTGCCCACGGCCAAAGAAAAATCAAGCAGCTGCTTAAAATCCAGCGAGGTGTTTTCGGGTTTGAGCCTATCGTAAAAGATACCACCTACGCCACGGGTTTCTTCGCGGTGCTTAATGAAAAAATAATCGTCGGCATGCGCCTTGAATTTGGGATAAAAAGAGGCATCGAACTCATCGCAGGTCTGTTTAAGGCGGTGATGGAAGAAACGGGCATCGGTTGGGATGATGTAATGTGGCGTAAGATCGATGCCTCCACCAAACCAGCGGGTCTGCTCGTCCATTTCGAAATACCGGATGTTCATGTGGATGATCGGCACGAAAGGATTTTCGGGATGCATCACGATAGAAACACCAGTAGCAAAAAAATCATCGTTTTCTACCTTGAATGCTTTTTTAACGGCCTCTGGCAGTTTTCCATGCACGGCAGAGAAGTTTACGCCACCTTTTTCGATAACGTTGCCGCCTTGCATAACACGGGTTCTGCCACCGCCTCCACCCTCACGTTGCCAAAGCTCTTCTTCGAACTTTGCCCCGCCATCGGCCTGAACCAAACCCTCACAAATACTGTCCTGAATTTGCTGATATGCTGCTGCTACTTCGTCCCTAAACATGGTTGATTAATTTGTTGTAAAGTTACGGCTAATTCGAGCTAATCGGCCGCAAATATAGAGAAAGTACATTTTTTTGACAGATGCATTTATCTCTTTGATTATGATTACATTAGATTAAGTTTAACCATAAAACCAAAAACAGATGAAAAAAATGAACCTGATCAGCAAAGCTGAAATGAAAAACGTACGGGGTGGCGACGATCCAATATCGTTTTGTGTACCAGTTGTACTTTGTTTTGACGTAAATGCCAATAAACCTGTTAAAATCGAGGTTGGCGAATGTGGCGCACAAGAAAATTGGGCAGTTTGCTACTCAAATGGCTATGGTGGCTATACAGAAGGTTGCGTACCTTGCTAAAAAAACAAAAGCCACAGATTGACAGATTGTAAACTAAATCTTTCAATTTGTGGCTTCAATATTAAGGAAGCTAAACTTCTACGTAATTCTAAATCTTTACAAAAGGTTTCCTTAATGCAACAAACGCAATTATCAAACAGAGGGCTGTGTACCTTGCTAAAAACAAAAAGCCACAGCTTAGCAGATTCAACTTGCAATCTGTCGAGCTGTGGCTTCAATATTATTAAGAGAACTAAACCTCTACATAATCTAGGTCTTTGTGAAAGGTTTCCTTCAACATGCTTAAGGCAACAAGCGCAATTACCAAACACACGCCTCCAACAATCAATGCGCTTTCGAGGATGCCCACATGGCTTTTCAAAAACAGGAACGACGAGGTAACCAATACCACCGAGCCTCTTACAAAATTGGGTACCGTGGTGGTAACGGTGGCTCTTAGGTTGGTGCCAAACTGTTCTGAGGCAATGGTCACAAAAGTAGCCCAATACCCAGAGGCAAAACCCAAGAAAAGGCTGAGCCAAATAAACGTTTTTGGCGTGAGTCCTTCGGCTCTCAAGTAAACCATAACGGCAATGGCCGTTAAGGCAAGGAAGATGAACATTACCTTTTTGCGTGATTTGAGCATCTGGCATAAGAAACCTGCCACGATATCGCCTATAGCTATGCCTATATAACAATACATTACGCCCTCGCCAGCATTTAAAACGCCACTCGCATTGAGGGCTTTGCCAAACTCTGGCGAAAAGGTAATCAGCACGCCTACTACATACCACAAAGGCAAGCCGATTAAGATGCAGCACAGATATTTTTTAAACCGGCCGGCATTGTTAAACAGCATCCACATGTTGCCTCGCTGCACATTAGCCTCTTTGGTTTCCTTGAACATGCCCGATTCTGCCAGCCCTACCCGCAACAGCAACAAGGCCAAACCCATGCCGCCGCCAACATAGTAGCTATGTTGCCAAGAAAACGCGTCGCTGATCAGATTGGCCGCTACGGCACCGAACAAACCTACGCCAGCCACGATCATGGTTCCATAGCCCCTGTTCTTTTTGTCCATGCTTTCGGTAACCAGGGTAATGCCTGCCCCCAGCTCTCCGGCAAGGCCTACGCCTGCAATAAAACGGATAATGGCATAAGCGGTAACCGAAGTTACCATGCCATTGGCGATATTAGCCAGAGAATAAAGGATAATCGAACCAAACAGCACGCTTAAACGGCCTTTTTTATCGCCTAAAACGCCCCATAAGATACCGCCCAGCAACATGCCAAACATCTGGGCATTGATAATCGAGGTGCCTACATTAAGCATATCGGCACTGGCTACGCCCAATTCGGTGAGGCTTTCTAACCTTACTACCGAAAAGAGAATAAGATCATAGATATCTACAAAATAGCCCAGTGCGGCTACGATAATGAGCAGTACTAATTTTTTGTTTGGAGCGACTTCTTTCATACAGTTTAGTTTGGAGCGATTAAGCTACAAAAAAAAACGAAAACAAGCCTTGCGAAGTTTCTAAAACTTCGCAAGGCTTTGCGCCTACTTTTCGAGCACAAGAAAATCAACCTTCCTATTTGCCTTTTCCAAACCAAGGCCCATGTCTTTTAAAATATCGTTCAGCGTTTCGGGTTTTTCGGGCTGGAACGAGAATTTGATGTCGAGTTTTTCATTGTTGCCGGTTTCATCTACCACAAGACTTTTGTAAACGCCAAAGGTTTCCAAATAGTCGGCAAAATCTGTCATCGTGATACTTTGTTGATCAATTTTGCCATGCATAGAAAAATAGGTCCTGTTGCCGGAGGTATTACGCTTGATTTGGCCAAATTTACCCTGGTCTACGATCTTGAGCACATAAACTTCCTTATCCTGCTTTTGTATCGAGGCTTTGATGCCAAACTGCTTGGCCAAGGCGGCTTTCAGGCTCGGAAACAACTGTTCTTTTTGGGGCACGATGATATCGAGGCAATAGCGCTGCTTCTCTTTGTCGTCAACCTTATTAATAGTTCTTCCATAACCGAAACTGCCAAATGCTTCCTGGTACATATTTCCTATGCCCACATTGATAAAAGTAAGCCTCCTGCCTGCAAATGCAGGCTGATCCATAAAATTCAGTCGCATACCCGGACCGCCTTTGATTTCAGGCTGTATAACCAACCTGTTTCTAACCGTGTCTTCGGCAAAAAAATAAGTCTTGATATAATCGGCGGTGAGATTATCTTTTTTCTCCGGCAGGTGAACCTGTTGGTTGGCCAGCAAACTGTCTATCACCTTTTCGGTAATGCTTTCGGGGTTGGTAACGGCAATCAGTTTGCCATCGGGCGAAATGAGCGCACTATGGGGAATCAAGCGGTGCGGAAACAGTTCGCCCATCTTGCCGGCAGTATCGATGGCGTACCAGAGCTTAGAGGGCCTTGCTTTCATAAACTGTTTGGTGCGCTCGGCAGTTTCCTGCGTTACGTTGATGACCTGCAGCCTGTCTTTATATTTGTTTTGTAGTTGCTGTAAATGAGGCATGGCTTCTATACATGCCCCGCACCAGGTAGCCCAAAATTCTATCCATACCAATTTGCCTTTAAACTGTTGCAGATTAGCGGTTTTAACCGGTGCATTTAAAATGGTTTCCAGCTTAAAGTTGGGTACTTGCTCGCCTTTTTTAACCTGCGCAAAAGCGACATTGCCCAGCAACAGCGCCATCAGAATCATCTTTTTCATCATTTGTTATATTTTATCCGCTACAAACATGGGGCTAAAAAGCAGGCCTTCAGGTTAAGCGCAGTTAAGTAAAGTTAATTAGTGTTAACTGATGCAGGGATTAACTGAAAGGAGTACTATGTTTGCAATATGCAGAAAAAGATAACCTGGGTTTTGGTTCTGATGAGCTTTTGCGTGCTGGGCATTACCGGCCTGCAGCTGTATTGGAACTACCAGAACTATCAGACTACGGTAACCAATTTTAAGAAAGACAGCAACGATGCATTGACAAAGGCCGTAGACGATGAAATAGGCCTCAGGCACCAACTGATCAAATCAGCTGTCAGAAAATGGCTGAGCGATACCGCTTTCATCACCATTACCTGCGACATCAATAACCGCGACAGCAATACGGTTTTCCACATGCGCGATACCCATCCTTACTTTAAAGACGCAAAACCGGTAAGCATCGGCATTGCCAATTTTAAGGAAAAGGTGCGACAAATTACACCCGAAGCCAAAAATATCTTCATTAATCACTTTACAGACAATACGCTTGGTGGCGATCTGCGCAAAGGCATTATTTATTTTTATACCCAGCGCCTGGGCGACAGCCTTTCGCGCATTTATAATTCGACCAAAGCCAATACAAATAGCCTGGCCACTCTCTTTAAAAAAGAACTGACCAAAAAGGGCATTTATACGCCATTTAAGCTCAATGTCAAAAAAAACGACCAGAAAATATTCGTTACCCCAAAAGTGAATACGGCCCTGCGCAGGCCCTACGAGAAGGAAATGGTTTGGGCCAGTTTGGAAAATCCGAATGCCTATTATTTCAGAGAGATGAGGTGGCTTATCATCAGCTCCCTGCTGCTGATCGGTATTACCGTTTTCTGTTTTTATTATACCGTTAAAACCCTGCTTAATCAAAGCAAACTGGTCGCGATGAAAAACCAGTTCATCAGCAACATGACCCACGAAATACATACGCCCCTGTCGTCGATACAGATTACCGCCGAAGCCATGCAACAGTTTGACCAGGATGTGGCAACGCGCAATAAATACCTCGATATTATTCTTTACCAGACCAAAAAGCTCACGCATTTAACCAAAGAGATACTAGGCAATGCCAAATTAGAGCATATTGCCTTTCCAACCAACGAAACCATTAAACTCAGGCATCTGGTAACGGAAGTAATCGATTCGGTGCCTTTGCCAACAGGTACGCATATCCAGTTTGAGGCAAGTCCAGACTTGGTTATCAAGGGCAACCAGTTGCATTTGTTCAGGGCATTGAGCAACGTGGTCGAAAATGCTATCAAGTACAATACCGCTACTAATCCTTTAATTACCATTTACTATCTTGTTAAAAACAAAGAAGTTAACATTTATATCGCCGATAATGGACCGGGCATTGCCGATGAATTTAAAGGAAAGATATTCGATCAGTTTTTCAGGGTGCCAACGGGCAATGTGCACGATATTAAAGGCTATGGCTTAGGCCTCAGTTATGTGCAAAAGGTTATTATGCAGCACCGCGGACAAATCAAGGTAAGCGATAACCGGCCAAACGGCAGTATCTTTATCATTCAACTCCCCATCTAAATGACAAACAAAAGATTGTTGCTGGTAGAAGACGAACCTTTCCTGGCCAAGGTAATTACCGATAGCCTCGAACAAAAAGGCTATGCCGTAAGTCATGCGGCAGATGGCAAAAAGGGCTATAACCTCTTTCAAAACGGGCTGTTCGACCTGCTGATCTTAGATGTGATGCTGCCATACACCGATGGCTTTACCCTGGCCAAGCAGATAAGGCAAAGCAACGAACATATCCCTATTTTGTTCCTTACCGCCAAAACCACTACTGCCGATGTAATTGAAGGCTACCAAAGCGGTGGCAACGATTACCTCAAGAAACCCTTTAGCTTGGAAGAGCTTTTTCTCCGCATAGACGAACTGCTGAAAAGAACATGGCGCGAAGACAAAGCCATTGCCGAATCGATTGTGATTGGCGATTATTTATTCAACCATCCCAAACAAGAACTTTCTTTTCAGGACAATACCATACAGCTTTCGCATCGGGAAGCAGAACTGCTCTGGCTCCTCTACAAAAACAAAAACCACTTAACCGAACGAAAAATGGCCCTACTGTCTTTGTGGGGCGACGATAGTTTTTTCAATACGCGTACCATGGACGTATTCATCACGCGTTTGCGCAAGCACCTGCAAAACGATGAAAAAGTGCAGATCATCAACGTGCGTGGTATGGGTTATAAGTTGATTTGTTAGGACTGGAATTGTTGTCTATTGTAAATTGCTAAACTGTTAAATTGTTGTTATTGTTAAACTGTTATTCATTGAGCTAACAATTTAACAATCGTAGCAATGAAACTTAATTACACAATCACTTAGTCGCCAGCAATTCAACAATCAAACAATTGCACTTTTAATCATGATGCACTTTAAGCTTGTCGATCAGTTCTGCCGAGATATTTTCTGCATAAGCGCCATAAGCATCAACCAATACGCCTTTTAAATTGCCTACAGCCGAAGAAATGGCATAAACTACCGAACTGTCGCCTGGATCGGTCATGCCCTCAAAACGGTAGAATTCGTCTATTTCAAACTCTTCTGGCATCAGTTTAAGGTCTAGGGCCTTGCATTCGATGCTATCGTCGGTCAGGTTAAAATCGTATTCGTAGCCGCGTTGCTCGAGGTCTGACAAGGCACCGCTCAGGGTATCGTAAATATGCATAGCCTAATTTACTATTTTTTGACTTAAACAAGCCATCAATTTGCAGTTAAATTCCGTTATAAAACTTTCAAAGCTCAATAGTATTTCAGATATTTAACCATCATGATAGTTTCAGAGAGAACCCTTAAATGGGCCTTGTGCTTATATCCACCACTATTTTTTCAGCGAATTTGGGTCAGAAGGTTCCATCCCGGCTTTAGGGGCGTTGATGTCAAGATCAGCAACAGCTTTTTGAACAGAAACTACAACGGTTCTATTTTTGGCGGTTCCATCTATGCCGCAACAGATCCTTTTTATGCCATCCTTTTCGACCAGTTGATGCAGCGCAGCGGGTTTAAGGTACGCGTTTGGCTCAAGAGCGCTTCCATCCAATACCTGAAGCCCGGGTTAACCAGCCTTTACTTTACCTTGGTGGTTACCGACGAAATGATAGCCGAAGCCAAAACAGCGCTCAACACCACCGGAAAGTTTGTCAAATCGTATCCGATGGAGCTTTACAACAAACAGGGCGAGCTTTGCGCTACTGTACAGAACGAAGTGTACCTGCGCACCAAATTTCCAGGCGAAAAACAAAAAGTGGCCATTTAACATTTAAAGCTTAGGTTATGAACATCAAAAGACTGATCCTGGAAGGCGAAAACGTAAGCTTGGATTTTAAAAAGACCATTAGCAGTGTCGAAAAAATCGCCAAAACCCTGGTTGCCTTTGCCAATAACAAAGGCGGCAAACTGTTGATCGGCGTTACCGACGATGGCGCCATCAAAGGCGTTAAATCTGAGGAAGAAGAAAAATACATGATCAACAAGGCGGCCCATCAGTTTTGCAAACCAGCCATAGAACCCAAGTTTGAAGAAGTTTATATCGACGACAAGGTGGTTCTGGTAGTCGATATCCCGCAAAGCGATTCGAAACCCCATTATGCCATGGACGAAAACAAAAAATGGTGGGTTTATTTCAGGGTAAAAGACAAAAGCATTTTGGCCAGCAAGATTATTGTAGATGTACTGAAGCAGGACAACCAGGAAACAGGCCAGCTTATTGCCTATTCGGAACACGAAAAGAAGCTGCTCGAATATTTGGAAGAACATGGCCGCATTACCCTGAAAGAATACAGCAAACTGACCCGAAGCGCCTACAAAAAGGCACAGAAAATTATTGTAAGCCTCATTTTAACCGGCGTAATCCTACCCCATACTTCAGAAAAAGAAGAGTATTTTACCGTAGCCGGGCTCAAATAATTTGACACAAAACGGGCCGATTTGTGGGATAAAAACCTCATTTTTGTAAGCTTATGCTACAAGCCCTCTACACTAAATACAAGCCCTACTACAAAGAAAACCTCATATTGGCCGGTCCGATTGTGGTTTCGCAGATTGGCCACATGCTGGTGCACATGGCCGACAGCATTATTGTGGGCCAGTTTGCCGGAACGGTGCAATTGGCAGCTGTTTCTTTGGTGAACAGCTTGTTTACGCTGATTTTGGTTTTGGGCTTGGGCATTTCTTATGGCTTAACGCCTTTGATTGCGAAGGAAAATGGTGCACAAAACCACGAAGAGTGTGGCCGGTTGCTTTCCAATAGCTTGCTCATTAACATTTTTACAGGAATAATCTTATACAGCCTGCTCCATTTTGGCACACTGGCTGCCATCGATCATTTGGGCCAATCGCCGGAAGTGGTCAAATATGCCAAGCCTTACCTGGGCCTGTTGTCTATATCGATTATTCCGCTGATGGTTTTCCAAACTTTTAAGCAATTTGCCGAGGGATTGGGCTTTACCAAACAAGCCATGTTCATCTCCATATTTGGCAACCTGCTGAATATCATTTTGGGCATCATCTTGGTCAAAGGCTTATTCGGCATTACGCCGATGGGTGTAAAAGGCGTAGGTATCAGTACGCTGGTCGATCGTTGTTTGATGGCCTTGGTGATGTGCTATTATGTGCTGACCTCTAAGAACTTCAAAAAATACCTCCAAAAATTCAAGTGGACTTTTATAGATAAGGTAAGAAGCAGACAGATCATCAAAATTGGTGCGCCGGTTTCTATGCAGTATGTATTCGAAATCAGCGCATTTAGCGGTGCGGCCATCCTGATTGGTACTTTTGGCGCCGCACCACAGGCCGCACACCAGATTGCCATTAATTTGGCGGCTTTTACCTACATGATTGCCAGCGGAACCGCATCGGCAGCTACCATTAAAACGGGCAATTACCTGGGCAAGAAAGACTTGATTAACCTGCGCATCTCAGCAGTAGCCAGCTATCATGTGGTATTGGCATTTATGAGCTTCACGGCACTCCTCTTTATCTTGGCCAGCAGTATTTTGCCTTACATTTACACCAATGATATTGCCGTGGTCGAAATTGCGGCGCAGCTTTTAATCATTGCCGGTTTTTTCCAGTTGTTTGACGGTACACAGGTAGTTGGCTTGGGTGTTTTGCGTGGCATTGGCGATGTAAATATTCCAACCTTTGTTACTTTTCTTTCGTATTGGGTAATTGGCATACCGGTAGGCTATTTCTTGGGCATGCACCTTGGCATGGGCGTAAAAGGCATTTGGTACGGCCTGACCATTGGCTTGTTAACGGCCTCTATCCTATTGTTTTTCAGGTTTCAACACCGCACCAAGCTCTTGGCCAATTCATAAAAAAGCCGTTTAACTTTTGTGTAACAAATCCAAATTATAATTAAGAATTATTCTAAATAACTTGTCTGGCGTCCATAATTTTTACATCTTTGCGCCAAATTAGAATTAGTCTTAATTGAAACTACTTTATACCCTACTTTTATCGTGCAGCCTGTTTAGTGCCTTTGGTCAGCAAAACGCTACTATTTCGGGCAAAGTAAGTGCCCCATCTGGTCAAGCGCTAGAAGCTGTCAATATTAAAATTGTAGAGCTTAACCAATACTTAAACAGCAACAAGGATGGCCTATTCAAGGTACAGCTTAGCAATATTGGCAATGCGATACTCACTTTTGAGTTTTCCTACATTGGCTACCAAAAACTGACCAGACAAGTTAAGCCTACCGCAAATGGTTTTGATTTTGGCACTTTAGTAATGCAGGAACTCAACCTGAGCCTAGCCACCATCGACATCAATGCCAAGAGAAGCTACGAAGGTTCATCCAACTCGTCGCTCCTCATCAGTCGAGATATTATTGAACGTACACCGGCATTGAGCCTTTCAGACCTGCTCAACCAAATCCCGAACAGAAAAGTGACGCCTCCGTCTTTGCAAAACGTACAGAACCTTACTTTGCGTTCTACCTTTGCACCTACCACCAACAACAGAGGCGCATTTGAAATGAACAATGCCTTTGGCGTGGCTATTATTGTTGATGGCAATGCCATTAGCAACAACATGAACATGCAGAGCTTTAATCCGGGTATGTTGGGGGTAAGCAATTCCTACTTGTCAAGTGGCAATTCGTATGGCTTAAGCGGTACAAGCACCACATCCTACTCTGGCGACTTTGCCTTTGGTGGAACGGATTTGCGACAGATACCTGCCGATAACATCGAAAGCATCGAAGTGATTTCTGGTGTTGCACCAGCCAAATATGGCGATTTAAGCGATGGCGCGCTGATTGTTGAACGCCAAGCGGGCAAAGCGCCGGCTTACCTGCGCATGCAATTGCGCGACAATGCCACCTCTTATGGCTATTCGCAGGGCTTTAAGCTCTCGCCCAAAGCCGGGGCGTTGAACGTAGGCCTCAACTACGTTAATTCTTTTGCCGATAACCGCGACAAAATCAAGGCCTACCGCAGAATCAATGCTTCTACCATGTATACCAATACTTTTGGCAAGGAGCAACGCCTAAAAAACACATTGAGCATCGATTACGGCCAAAACCTAGATGGCATTAAACGCGATCCGGACGATATCAGCAAAACCGTAACCAAGTTTAACAGCTGGAATTTCAGCGTAGCTAATCGCAGTTTTTACCGCCTAAACACCAATTTCCTCAAAAGCGTTTCACTTAACCTGCGTTATGCCGAGGGGCATCAGGTGAGCTATAAAGAACAATACAGAAACGATCCGTATGCCATTATTTCTGATGCAACTACCACCGGCATACATGAAGGAAGCTATGTACCGGGCATTTATACAGCCCAGTCGCTAATAGATGGCCGACCAATTAACGCTTCGGCCAAATTGGATTTCAATGCTGATTTTAAAATCGGGAATACTACCCATTTCCTAGGTTTTGGCATGAGCTATGATTATGGCGCCAACAAGGGCTTGGGACAGGTTTTAGACCCTACAAGGCCTCGCGCACAGACGTCCATTACCCCTACTTCACTCACTTCTAACCGTTCTGAGCGCTATTACGATTTTGCATTGGCGATACCGCAACAAAACGTTGGCCTTTACGTAGAAGATGTGTTTAAACTGAACCTCTTTAAAAGGGAGTTGAACGTACGTGGGGGTTTGCGCTACGATATCCAAAATGCCCTGCCATCCTTCTCGCCTAGGATTAATGCCAACTATTCGTTGAGCGACAACCTGAGGATAGGCTTGGCTTACGGCTTGGCATTTAAATCGCCTTCGTTGGCGCAAAGATATCCTGGACCCGTATACAATGAAATCCCCTTGGTAAACGCTTACAACGGCAAAGTGGCCGAAAGCACTTACCTCGTTTACGTTAACCGTTACGATCCTACGGCCAGCAACATCAAGTCGTCGAAGAGCCAGACTTTCGAATTCACTTCCCAGCTCAAGCTTAAGGATTACCGCATTTCATTGGCCGTTTTCAGCAAACAATCGAGAGATGGTATCAGCACTGTTGCACAAAGAGAATATATTACTTTACCGTCTTATACGGTTACGCCGGTACCCAACCAAAAACCAATCATTACACAAACAGGTACCAAAAACTATAGCTTCACCTACTCTACGTTCAACAACGATTTGAGGTCGGATAACGATGGGATTGAACTGATTGCCAACACGCCACAAATCAGTGCGCTGGCTACCAGCTTTAACCTTACCGCGGGTATTTTCAGAACAAAATACCGTACCAACAGTCCGAGGCAATCGAGTTTTACCGACGAGGGTACCTCCAGACCCGACTATGCTATCATCGGCATTTACGAACCGACCAACCGTACTTCGTATTTGAGCAATGCTTCGTTGAGTTCGTCTACGCATATTCCGAAAATCAGTTTGATCGTCAGCTTTATTGCCGATTTTTCGTTGCTTCAAAAAACCGTGCAATCGCCAACAGCAGGCATCCCGCTGGGCTATCTTACCCGCGATGGCAGATACATTACGGTAACAAATCCAGATCCAAGCAATTTGGATTATGGCCATTTGATCAAGCCTTCGTCGGAAATCAACGAGAACAATGTGCCTAAAATCATTCCCAATTTCCATTTGAGCCTAGCCAAAGAAATCAGGAAGCGTTTCAGGTTTGCCTTTAACGTGTACAATGTATTCAACTATCAGCCTTATTATATTTCGACTACCAATAATTATACTTTCCCTAACAGTGCTCCAACTTTCGGGGCTGAGATTTCGTTAAAACTTTAATTTTTTTAATCGCAACAACATGAAAAAATACCTTTACCTGTTTTTGGCCAGCTTAGCACTAACGGCCTGTAAAAAAAATAACACGACAGAGATACAACCTATCGACGTAAACGTAAATGTATCTTACAACCTCGAAACCAGCACTTACAAGCTGCCTTTAAACGTTGTAAAAGTTAAGGTAACCAATGTAAGCACCAAAACCGTTCGCGAGTTTAATGTTTCTGAAAAAGGAACTTTGCTGATTTCGCAATTATCGCCAGGTGCCTACGATATTGATGCTTCGGCAACGATTTCGGCCGCAGATTATACGGCCATTACCGCTATTCCAGTAGATAAAGCCGTAACCTTCAATGCTTCACTCAAAAACAAGCAGATCGTGGTTGGCTTTAGCGAAACGCTTTCGCTGAACCTAACGGCTGGTTTTACCGGCGATTGGGTAATCAAGCAGGTATACTTTGCAGGTTCAGACCGTGTTAACGGCGCCTTGTACAGGGATCAATTTATAGAGTTTTACAACAACAGCGATAAAGTATTGTATGCCGATAGCCTTTACTTTGCCGAAACCGTAGGCCTGATTACCAAATCTACCGCCAATACCTACAATCTATTGGCCTCAACAGGCCAGTTAGACTGGTCTAAATCGGTAAATATGCCAGCCAATATCGATGCCAATAACGATTACATCTATGCCCGTGCATTTTTGATGATTCCTGGAACCGGCAAACAATATCCTGTACAGCCAGGCAAAAGCATTGTAGTAGCGCAAACCGCTATTAACCACAAGGCACCGTTTACCGGTGCCGATGGCAAGCAGATTACAGTAATCAATCCGGCATTGACCGTTGATTTGAGCGGCGCCGATTTTGAAGCCTATTATGCCCCATTATTGGCCAAGCCTTTGGCATCTGATATCGACAATCCGAATGTGCCAAACCTTACCGTGCTTTCGTATTTCGGAACTGATATGATTTTCGACAATCCAGGCAGGTATTCTTACGCCTTGATCAAAGCGGATGGCACTCAAAGCCCTAAAGATTGGCCAATGTACAATTATCCAACCAAGGCTACTCCTTCGTCAACAGCCACCAAATACTATCAAATTCCAAACAAATACGTAATCGATGCCGTTGAAGTTCAGCCGGTAGAGGCCGATGATCGTATTCCTAAAAAATACAACTCGGCGCTAGATGCGGGCTTTACCTACGTACCACTGGGGTCTTATACTTCGCAGTCGATCATCAGAAAAACCGAAAAAACAGTAAACGGACGTATCGTATTAAAAGATACCAACAACAGTACCGAAGATTTCACTTTCCTCAACGTAGCTACGCCAAGAGGTTTTAAATAACATAACCATTGCCAGCTTTAAACGGCTTGCAATTTTAATTCTGCAATGCACCAAAACAAATATTGTTTTCTTTTTTTGCTCCTTTTGCCTTTTGCCGCGTTTGCACAGGGCAAAAAGGATTCTATAGGCATGGCCAATGCCAATCTTTCGCAATTTATTTATGCCGATTCGGTACAGCTGGCCAAAATGCGCTTTGCACAAGCCAGTAGCTACTACCTGAGCGATCTGATGCCCGACAGGGTGAGTCGTGCCGGTGTGGCCTACAATTTTCAACGCGGCCATTTTATTCCTGCGCAAGGTGCAACGACCATTAATAGTGGTGGTTTTTCTACTGAAGGAACAGCCAAAATGGGTTCTGTTAAATTGTTTGGCAGCTTAAACTATCAAAAGATTTTCGAAGACAGCACGCGTTACGCCCATCAAACGCGAAGCAACACCACTACACCGTATTATTTTGGATCGCCGGGTTATGTGCATTATGAGCGTACCATTTATGCCTTTAATGCCATGGCCAGCAAGAGTATTTGGCAAGACAAGTTGACTTTTTCGTTCGAAACCAACTACAAGGTTGGCGACCACTTCTCTACCAACGATCCAAGGGGTTCGGTTGGAGAATACCAATTCAATTTAAAAGGCATTGTGGGCTATCGCTTTTCGAAGGCCTTTAAAGCCGGCGTGGGTTACGGACATGGCTACGGTCGCGAAAGCTTCAACATAGGCTATAAAAACCCCAGGTATTACGAAAGTTCGGCTTTTCCTGAGTACTACAACCATTTGGTAAACGGTTATCGGGAATGGGACGATGCCCTGAAAAACAGAACCTACGACGATAAAATGGTAAGAAACGGTGCCGATTTGTTTGTAGACCTGAACACCAATACTTTAGGCGATTTTTACCTAAATGGAAGCTATTTCAAAGAAAACCAACGCTATTTTTACAGCAACAGCAGCGGCTTTACAGACTACACCAGCTATGGCCTCGAAACCACCAAGGTTAACCTGTTATGGCTCAAAAAATCGAATAGCTTTGGTTATGGAGCTACCGTTAACTTTCAAAGCCAGACCGGCAAGGATTTTAACCTCACCTACCAAGCCAACAACTACATTTACAACGGCAATCAGGTAATGGCCAAGCTGTTTGTCAATAAATATACCGTAGCCAATACCCATAGTTTTTATTTGGCTGGTCAGCAAAACAGCGAAGAAAGAACCGACGGCATCAGTGGCAACAATGTGTACTACAACAACCTGCTCTTGTCTTTGGGCTACGGACTGAACCATAACCTTGCCAACCACACCTATTTTGCCGTTAACTTAACTGGAGCTTACAACCTGCCTTTGGCCAGTGCGTTCAAGGTAGTGCAGCAGGCGGGCTATTTTACCCAAAACGTCATCAATCGCGATTATATTTTCAATACCGCCACATCGCTTGGTGGCGAACTTAAAATGGCTTATGGATTTCCAATTTTCAGGACCATGAGATCGGCTATTGCCATCAATACCTTCTACCTCAGAAAACTGCAAGAACAAACGATCGAAAGTGTTTATCCGAGTTTGCCGGGGAAGGATCGTTTTGCCACAAATATTAGCTTAAATCTGTATTTTTGATGCCATGAAGAAGATTTTGTTTGGATTAAGTGTTACGTTCGCTTTTTTGTTGTTTCTTTCGTTCAGGTCGACCGAGTTTAGGCTTGGCGATGATATTCCTGCCGATTCGCTCAGAAAAATCTACTCCAAACCGCCGAGCCAATGGCCAAAGCCAACTATCGATTCGGGCGTAAAGTATACCGAACTGGGCATCTTGCCGCCTTCACCAATCAACCTCAAAAACGATTCGATCAAGAAAATCGTCGATTTGGGCAGGATGCTGTTCTTTGATCCGCGTCTTTCCGAATCGAATCAGATATCATGCTCGAGCTGCCATGTACCCGACCTCAACTGGGCCGATGGTCGCGAGGTATCTATCGGCCACGATCATGCCCCCAATACCCGCAATGCGCCATCGCTCGAAAATGTTTGGTTCTTTAAACGCCTGTTCTGGGATGGCCGGGCCAATAGCTTGGAAGAGCAAGCCGAAAGTCCGCTGACCTCTAAAATAGAAATGCACCAAGACATGAAGGTGTTGCCGAAAAAACTGAAACAGATTAAAGGCTACAGAACCCTGTTTACGGCCGCCTTTGGCGACGATAAAATCAATACCGAACGTATTTTTAAGAGCCTGGCCGATTTTCAACGAACCATCGTCAGCAGGAAATCTGATTTCGACAGGTTTTTAGAAGGCAACAAAAACAGCCTTACCGATCAGCAATTGGTAGGTTTGCATCTTTTCAGGACCAAGGCACGCTGTGTAAACTGCCATAACGGACCTTTGTTTACCGATAACGATTTCCACAATGTGGGCCTCACTTATTATGGCCGCAAATACGAAGACTTGGGCTTGTACAACGTAACCAAAAAGCCAGAAGATGTAGGCAAATTCAAAACGCCGAGCCTGCGCAACGTGATGCGTACCGGTCCCTGGTTCCATAACGGCCTCTTTGGTGATATGGATGGCATTTTGAACATGTACAACGTGGGCATGCCGGTGCAAAGGGTAAAACCCGAGCAGGAAAACGACCCGTTATTGCCTAAAAACGACAAATTATTGCGTGGCTTAAGGCTTAGCAAAGGCGAAAGAGATGCCGTTGTGGCTTTCCTGCAGGCTATTACCACGGCTCCTTGGAAAGACAGGCAACCAGAACTGCCCAAATAATTCTGAATTTTAGTTTGTTGGCAAATACAAGAATTACGCTATATTTAGTAGCAAATTTTAATAAGCTACCTCAATGAAAAAGCGTGTGCTGGTTATAGAAAACAACAGGGATATTCTTGATATGATCTCTTTGGTATTGGAAGAAGCGGGTTATGAGGCCAGCTTGTACACCACCGAACAAAATATATTCGAACACATTATTGCATTTGAACCCGATGCCATTTTGCTCGATATTATAAAGCCTACCCTAGAAGGCACTGAACTTTGCCGACAAATTAAAGAGGCCGAACAAACCAGCCATATACCGGTTATTGTGCTCTCTACGCATCCGCAGATACAAAAAGTGAAGGAAGTTTGCGCAGACGAAGTGGTACCAAAGCCCTTTGACATAGATGCCTTGCTCGAAGTATTGGCAGAACAGCTAGAAAACGCCAGTTAGGCTAAACCTGCGGATCGCGGTGCTTTTCTGGTTTTACTTCTCGTTCGTTAAGTTCTTGTTCTAAACTCTTTTGGTCTTTTCTATTGCGTTTCACAATAAAATAAACAAAGGCTAACACAGCAACAATAACAATCGCGATAACTACAACGTTGATTTTCATATACCCTTGTGCAGGACTTAACCTGCCTTAATTATTAAGTAAAATTAAAGGCAAATTGTTTACTTAAAGTTAAGTTTATATTATCGTTGGCTAAAGGTCGAACAGGGAAGTCTGGTAGCCAGTTGTGTTATTCTTGGTTCTGGCTTCGCCAAAATTGGAAAAGCCCACCCCAATCAGCCTTACTTTCTTGCCGTCAAAATCGGCCTGTTCTAAAAGGCTTTTGGCAATTTCTAGCACCTGTTCCAATTCTAAAATGGGCGTAGCGAAAGAAGTGCTTCGGGTGATTTGCTTAAAATCGCCAAATTTGATTTTAAGCGTTAGCGTACGCCCAAATACCTGATGGTTTTGCAAGCGCTTGTAGGCCGATCGCGCAATCTTGTCGAGCCATTCGTTAAGTTCTTCGCCTTTATCTAAATCGTACGAAAAGGTATCTTCGGCACTGATTGATTTGATATCCTGATGTGCCTGCACCGGCCTATTGTCGACACCCCGCACAATATGGTAAAAGAATTTGCCGGTTTTGCCAAACAGCTGTATCATGCGCTGTTCGCTCAATTGTTTGAGATCTAGTCCGGTATGCAGTCCTTGACGCTTCATTTTCTCGGCTGTTACCTTACCCACGCCAAAAAACTTCTCTACCGGCAGGTTCTCTACAAACTTCTCGATTTTTGAGGGACCAATAAAAGTCAGCCCATCAGGCTTGTTCATATCCGAAGCGATTTTGGCGATAAACTTGTTGATGGATACGCCTGCCGATGCCGTGAGTTGCAATTCATCTTTAATGGCCTGCTTAATTTCCTGGGCAATGGCAATGGCCGAACCGATTCCCAATTTATCTTCCGTCACATCTAAATAAGCCTCATCTAACGAAAGTGGCTCGATCAAGTCTGTATAGCGCCTAAATATTTCCCTTATTTTTTGCGAAGCTTCCTTGTAGGCCGCAAAACGCGGATAAACGAAAATGGCATGTGGACAGAGTTGCTGGGCTTTACGACTGGTCATGGCCGATTTGACCCCAAACTTACGTGCTTCGTAACTGGCTGTGGCCACTACGCCCCGGCCTTCGGGCGGACCACCAACCACCAAGGCTTTGCCTCTGTACTCCGGAAAATCGCGCTGCTCAACCGAGGCATAAAAGGCGTCCATATCGATATGGATGATTTTTCTAAGCAGTTGAGGATCTTCTGATTTCATGTCAAGGCAAAATAAAAGAAGTATAGGCACGGTCTTTCCAAAACGTGTAGCCTTTGTTTTCAAACTTGGTACCCGCCAAAACCAATTGGATAAATCCATTCTTTTCTACCAATACGGTATGAAAAATCTTGGCTTCTGGATTTTTGATCAATGTAAACGATAAGGTGCCTTTTTTATTTTTAAAGCTGATCCGATCTTCCAATTCCTGTTTTTGCAATTGACCAGCCACGACAAGATCTTTGGCTAACAACTGGCTCCGATACCAGGTGCCTCCGGTTGGCGATACCAAGGGTTTACCATTATATAACACCACACTATCGTTGTAGGCAATTACCTGTAGCGATTTATTAGGGAGCTTTACCCAATTGGCCAATTTCGACTGATGTTTTTCGGTTTCGTAGCCATAAGTGGCATCTAAAAAGCCTATTCGCACCAAGTTTGCCGGCAACGATGGCTGGGCATTGATATAGCCGAAAATAAAGCTTCCGCCCCCACTATGGCTCGTTAACATCAATTGAGGATGATATTGGGCATATCGATTCTCGACCTGTTTTACCAAATCGGCTATGCGATCATCGCTGTTGGCAAATTTTCTGCGCCATGAAGGCCAGGCCTTCAACGAATTTTCTGCATAAACCACAATGTAATTGGTTTGCGGGTCTGTTTTTCTGATAAAAGCGGTTTGTGCCCCAATATGCTGGATATCAAAATGCCAATCGTCGCCAGGGGCTAATTGCTTACCAAAGCTTTGAGCCGTGGTATTGCCATTGGGCAAGGCGAAAATAATGAGTTTAGTGGGCAACTTGGCATTAAGCTGATCGGGCTCATCGAAAGTAAGGGTGATGCCACTGTCTATCTCAAGCTTTTTAAACGAATCGAACTTCGTTTTAAAGGTCTGCTGTGCCTTTAGTTTCGCATGAAAAAGCAATAAGAAAAAGAGAAGCAGATACCGCATAGCTACAAAGCTACAATAATCCTGCGCTATTTTTTCTTGGCTCGGCCTAAATTTACCACCGCTCCCACACTGAATACCGAATTGCCTGCGTTTAAGAATTTACGGCTTTTTAGACCAAAATTGCTGCCACTGGTGTACTGCAATTGCACCTCGTCGCTCAAAATCATGCGGGTAAAAAATACAGGTTCCAGAAAAACATTGTCTTCGTTGGGTTGCCTCACGCCATTACGGAAAAAATCATTGGTTTTTACAAAGCTCATGCGCAGGGCCGTGCCATAATTGAGCGCAAAATTTACGCCGAACAAACGCAATTTGTCTTTTTTCTTAGAGCTGTAATTAACCTGGATAAACTGTTTATCGTATTTAGAATCGTAAAGGTCGGTGCTTAGCAAAATTTTATTCGCATCGAATTCCCTAAACAACCTGTTGCTTTTGCCACTGCCAACGCCGGCATAAATTTCGAGAATGCGGTTATTGTCTGGTCCAAAAGTATCAAAATAGCCCGCCCCAAATTCGATCATCTTATGTTTGATGTCTTTTTTGGTAGCCTCATTGTTCATGTAGGCACCATTGGCCAGTACGGCAAAGTGGTTGCTAATGGCATAGGCCGAATTGAAATTGGCATTGCCTTTTAGCGAAATATGGGCTCCGGCGGCAATTTCGCCCTGTGTAGTCAGCATGGGCGTATTGGGTACGCTTGGCATGTAGATGGAGGAACAGCTGCTCAGCGCGAGCAAAGCTAGGGCTAGGATCAGGTAGAAGTATTTCGTCATTTGTCTTTTTTAACAGCAAACGGCAAACAAATATTGTGCTAAAGGAAGCAAATTGTAAATAAAAACATTTTTTAATGGCTATTGATCAAAGACGACGGTTTTCGCTTGCTAATTTTCAAAAGCCAGCTTCATCAGCTCCATCATCCGCTTAAACTCGGGGTGTACCCCTGCTTTCAATTCGATTTGCTGACCAGTTACCGGATGAACAAAAGCCAGTTGGCTCGCGTGCAGCAACATGGTGGTCATTTCAAATCGCTCTTTAAAAAATCGGTTCTGTTTGTTGCATCCATGCGTCCGGTCGCCAATAATGGGATGGAAAATATGCGCAAAATGCTTGCGCAACTGGTGCATGCGACCAGTTTTTGGTGTAGCTTCAACCAAAGAATACCTGGAAGTGGCGTGTTTACCAAAGGCTACATCAATCTCGGCGCGTTGCAGGGTTACAAAGGAGGTAAAGGCGTCTTGCATCGTGCCGTTTTCCTTGGCCAATGGATAGTCTATATCTAGCTGATCGGGTGCATAGCCTCGCAAAATGGCCAGGTATTTTTTACTCACCTCGCCTTCCATAAACTGCTTGTGCATAGCTATTTCAACTTCTTTTTCGAAGGCAAACAGCAGCAAGCCACTGGTTTTTCTGTCCAAGCGGTGTACCGGACTTACTTGTTGGCCAATCTGGTCCCTTAAGAGCTGCAGAGCGAATTCCGTGGCGTCGTTGGCTATTTTAGAGCGATGCACCAATAGGCCATGTGGCTTATTGATGGCTATCAAATGTTCATCCTGATACACAATTTCTAACATTTGGCGAAGATAAGGATTAAACAAACAAATCGGCCGCCAAGCGAAAGGTATTGCAATGGGTATCTACAATGACCTTGATGTCTTCAGAATAGCCCCCGCCCATGCTTACCTGTACCGGAACCTGATGCTGAAGACAAGCTTCAAAAACCAGCTGGTCGCGCTCCTTACAGGCTTTTTTGCTTAAGGCTAATTTTCCCAGTTTGTCGCTGGCCAATACATCTACTCCCGAGAGGTAAAAAACAAAATCGGGTTGATGTTGGCCGAATACTTCAATTAATGCTGTTTTGAGCCTGTCCAAAAACTCTTCGTCGCCTGTGCCGTCGGCCAAGGCAATATCCAAATCAGACTGTTCCTTTCTGAATGGAAAATTCTTGTCGCCGTGCATGGAAAAAGTAAATACCCGGGGTTCTTTGGCAAAGATTTGTGCGGTGCCATTGCCTTGGTGCACATCTAGATCGATAATTAAGATACGCTTAGCCAAACCTTTATTCAACAAATAATTAGCCGCAATAGCCTGATCGTTCAGCAAACAGAAACCTTCGCCCCAGTTACTCCCTGCATGATGCGTTCCGCCAGCCACATTAAAGGCAATCCCATGCTGTTGGGCAAAACTGGCGCCGTCTATGGTTCCCTGTGCAATCCTGATTTCACGCTCTACCAATTGGGCGGTTAACGGAAAACCAATGCGACGCTGCTCTTTTAAAGGCAAGGTCAAATCTTTGAGTTGTTGCCAATATGCGTTATCGTGTGTAGCCAGGATGATTTCCTCGGTCAAAGGTGCTGGCGCAAAAAGGTTGTCCTCCCTAATCGTGCCTTCGTGCAACAACTGCTCGGGTATCAGCTCGTACTTGAGCATCGGAAAGCGATGTCCGGCCGGAAGCGGATGCGCATAAAGACGGTGATAGGCTATTTTTAGCATCAATAGCGGAATTATTGAATGAATGAGTGATTGAATTAGAGAATGAATGGATGACTGAATGATTGAATGGGGACAAATAGCCCTACTTTAACCCAATATCTCTCCTACGTGTTTTTCAATGTTGTTACAGATTTGATCTACAGGCAAATCGTTGGCATCAACGCCAAAAGGGTTCTCTATTTCTTCGGCAATCAGCTCCAAACTGGCCAATACGTACAAGATGAAAGGCACAATGGGCACCACAAAATAACCTAGGCTGAACACCCAACCAAAAGGCAGGGTAATGACATAGATGAAAATGAATTTCTTGATAAAAGCACTGTAAGAAAAGGGAATCGGCGTATTCCTGATGCGTTCGCAACCGCCGCAAATATCGGTAAACTGCGTAGCATCGGTATTTAGGGTGATCAGCTGTTCTTGCGAAATCTTGTTGCTGGCCTGTAAGGCGTAAAGTCTGCTGATGATACTGGTAGCCACTTGGTTTGGTATGTGCTTGCCTCCATCAATTTCGATCAGGAAGCTGTCTTTGCCAAAATACTGCTTTTCGCGCAGGTGCTCTTTCAAGGCAAAGGCATATTTCGGAATGGCATATTTGAAAAAGGTATTTTCGTCCTCATCCAGGTTAAGCGCCTTGATTTTAATAGCAAAATTACGGCTTACGTTGGTCAGCGCGCCCAAAAGCTTCCTACCGTCCCACCACCTATCGTAAGAAGTATTGGTGCGGAATACCAGCAACATCGAAATTACAAAACCCAAGAGGTTGTGCATCATGCCTACGTTTTTGATGTAGGTCGTTTCGGCCAGTTTTAGGTAGTTGAGCTCGACAAAAGCAATGAGGCCAGAGAATATAGCTACGCCAAGCATCAATGGCCACAACTTGCGAAAAGTATCGGCTTTATGGATATGGAAGATAAAGTGCGACCACTCTTTGGGATTGTAGTTAATCATTGAGTTGTTGGCTAACGGTCAATAATAGTTCTCCTGTTCTGTAGATATCTTCAAAGCTGTTGTACAAAGGCACCGGACTTAAACGAATCACGTTGGGTTCGCGCCAATCGCCGAGTACGTGATGAGCCACCAACTGATCGAATACCTGTTTACCATTGGCCTTAGCAATGATGGAAACCTGCGCGCCCCTGTCGGCTTCGGTTGCAGGGGTGATGATATGATATTGCTCCTCTCCTAATTTCTTATTTACCTCATTAATAACATAAAACAAATAAGAAGTTAAAGTTTTACTTTTATTTCTTAAAGGCTCGATAAAGCCTGCTTTTTCAAACAGTTGTAACGAAGCATGGTAGAGCGCCATGGGCATGACCTGGGTACAACTTACCTGCCAGCCATCGGCACCGGCCTCGGGCACAAAGCCTTTTTCCATCTTAAAGCGTTGTGCTTCCTGATAGCCCCACCAACCGGCAAAACGATGCAGCGAAGTATCGGCGAAGTGTTTTTCGTGTACAAAAATGCCACTGATGCCTCCTGGGCCGGAGTTTTGATATTTATAAGAACACCAGCAGGCAAAATCAATGTCCCAATCGTGTAGCTTCAAAGGCACATTTCCGGCGGCATGGGCCAAATCAAAGCCTACGGTAGCGCCCACAGCATGCCCGGCCTTTGTAATTGCCGGCATATCGTACCATTGTCCGGTAAAATAGTTAACGCCACCAAACAACACCAAGGCAATCTCGTCGCCGTTGGCAGCTATTTCCTGTAAAATAGCTTCGGTTTCTAAAGTATAGGCTCCTGCTTTCGGCTTCACTTCAATGATGGCTTCCTTGGGGTCGTAGCCATGAAAACGAACCTGGCTTTCGATGGCGTACTGATCTGAGGGAAAAGCGCCTGCCTCCATGATGATCTTGAACCTCTTGCCTTGAGGGCGATAAAAACTCACCATCAGCAGGTGCAGGTTAACCGTTAAAGTATTCATCGGACAAACCTCTGCTGCTTTTGCTCCCACAATGGGCGCCATCAGCTTTTTCAGCTCCTTATGGTAAAACATCCATGGGGTTTCGCCTTCAAACCAACCTTCAACGGCCAGGTTTTTCCAGTTGTCTAATTGTACCTGCATTACTTCTTGTGCTACTTTAGGTTGTAATCCTAAAGAATTACCACACAAATAGATAAACTCTTTTCCGTTGTGCTGTGGGAAAAGAAATTGACTGCGCATTTCCCTTAATGGATCGGCTTGGTCCAGCTGTTGGGCAAAAGACAAATTGTTCTCAAAATTCATGTCCCAATATTAATAAAAAAAAGCCTAACCTCTCGGCCAGACTTTGCATTTGCTTCCATAAACAGGACAATTTATTTTGCTTCCGAACCTTCGAATTTGATCCTTTTGTCGTTCACATTAACCAGCTCATCTAACTCATAAATATTTTTATAGCCATAACCATAGAGGTTGATATAAGTTGGGATATTCAAGGCCAACATCACCGGCTTATCAGCTTGCGACAATTGTTTCTTTAGTGATTTTGCCGGCGCTACACTCTTCGTCGCAAAATCAATTTGATCGCCGATAAAGTTGTTGTTGCAGTAAATCAATATTTTAGTGGCGGTATCTGGAACCAGCTTTCTTAGATTTTCTTGTGTAAAATCGGTAAAACTGAGGTGGATTGCCCCTTTTAAGCGCTTTCTGTTGTAGCGAAAGTCAGAGCGGGCATCTAAAATAACCACATTGCTTCCGCTGCTTATCTTCAAGAAGTCGTCCAAGCTAACCAGACGCTTCTTCCGGTGCTGTTCAACTTCGGTTACCAGGGTTTTGAAGTCCTGATAATCAACCATTGCCTTTTTGTACTTCTTTGTTTCTTTGGCAATTTCGTTCTTTTTTAGGGATTGTGCGTTACTGCTATGGCTAACTAACAGGCCACAAAAGATGGCAATGAGGGCTGTTTTCCTGATCATGGTTTTAAAAATTATCTGATTTTGTATCCTAAAAATACAGAATCAAATCGACTTAAGCATGAGGCTTGCTTACATATTTATTGCCCTTTACATAAAACCGCCAAGGCAACAAGGCATGGTCCTCGGCATAAGCTACACCGATACGTGGCGAGGCTACAATTTCTTCGGGACCAAAACTGATGCCATTGTCTTCTATCCAAATTTCATCGCCCAGCAAGTCTTTGGCATTTAGCGCCTTGTTAATGGCTAATGCCTGTGCCAATGCACCCGGTCCGGCGGTTATCCGAGGTGCCAAACTATTCATTTTCCTGCGTTCGAGCATGGTTTCAAGGCCAACCGTAGGCATTAGTCCACGAATGAGCACCGCATGGGGCGTATTTTTTGAAGCAGTAACTACATTAAACAAGTGGTGTATGCCGTAGCAGAGGTATACATAAGAAATGCCACCGGGCTCGTACATGGTTGAGGTGCGGGGCGTAAAACGGCCACCATAAGCATGCGAAGCTTTGTCGGCAATACCATTGTAAGCTTCGGTTTCTACAATCGTGCCCCCGGTTAGCTTACCGTTTACCAAGGTAAAAAGCTGTTTGCCCAACAGTTGTACGGCCAAATCGGTTACATTGTCTTGCTGATAAAAGGAATAAGGCAGTTTAGGCATCTAGCAGATTTACGATTTGCTGTAGGTATTTGGCATCAATTTCATCAAAATGAGCCAAGTATTCACTGTCAACATCCAATACGCCTATAATGTTTTGCTGTTGGTAAAGTGGCAACACGATTTCTGATTTCGAAGCCGAAGCGCAGGCAATATGGCCTGGAAACTGATCTACATCCGGCACAACCAAGGTTTCGGCTTGAGCCCAGGAAGCACCACAAACGCCTTTGCCCTTTTTAATGCGCGTACAGGCCACTGGCCCCTGAAATGGACCCAATACCAGTTCATCGCCTTTAACCAGGTAAAAACCTACCCAAAACCAGCCGAATTGCTCTTTTAAAGCCGCACAAACATTAGCCAAATTGGCAATCAGGTCTGTTTCGCCAAAAAGCAGGGCTTCAATTTGCGGGATAAGCGATTGGTATTGTTCTTCTTTGGTTCCGGTACGGGTAATGGTTAAGTCTTCTGCCATGGCTATGTGATGTTGAATAACAAAACTAGCAAATAACAAGGTTCATTTTGTTTTTCGAATCAATAAATAACGTTCAACTGACAGATGAAACTACCTATTGGTGGCGAGCAGGTCTTTCTTGCCCACGTAAAAATAAATGAGGCCCCCGGCAATGGGCAACAACATCACGATATTGGTCCAGATCCATTTTTTCCGGCCACGGTCCAAAGGAAATTTAGCGATATCGAGGATAGCCCAAATATCAATGGCTAGCACAATGATTGCCAATATGGAGAAGGCTAAAATGCCCAAAACATTTTCCATCATCGTTTCTTTTGCTCCAAGATAAGCAATGTTAAGCATTTATTCAAGTGCAGTTGCGCAAGTATCAACATGGCAAGACTATTCAACAATGCCTCGTTAGGTTAAACAAATTGATTAGCTTTGGCTCGTACTACCCTAACACGAAGTGAAATGAATAAAAAATCCTTACTGATTACTTTACTGCTCTGCGCTGCCATAGGCCAATTCGCCTACCGTGCACCCGAAGAGGGCATGTTTCCCCTGAGCGAAATCCACAAAGTTGACCTGAAAAAAGCAGGCCTTAAAATAGACCAGAACGAAGTTTACAATCCGAACGGAATCAGTTTGGTAGATGCCCTTGTCAATGTAGGCGGCTGTACGGGTTCTTTTGTATCGGACCAAGGGCTGATTATTACCAATCACCACTGCGCCTTTAGCGCGGTACAACTGGCCAGCACACCCGAGCACGACTATCTGAACAATGGCTTTGTAGCCAAAACCCATGAAGAAGAAATTGAGGCAAAAGGACTAACTTGCCGTATTACTGATAGTTATGAAGATGTTTCCGATAAGGTTCTAGGCGCAGTAGCCAACATCAGCGATCCGGCTACCCGACTGCAACTCATCAATAACGCCATGAAGAATTTGGCTTTAGAGGCTGAGAAAAAAGACCCTAGCATCAAAGCCGAGGTATCAGAAATGTTTATCGGCAAAAGCTATGTACTGTTTAAATACAAAACCATTCAAGACGTACGCTTGGTTTATGTGCCCGATCGTCGCATTGGCGAATTTGGTGGCGAAACCGATAACTGGGTTTGGCCACGCCACACCGGCGACTACTCTTTTATGCGTGCTTATGTTGCCAAAGATGGTTCGCCAGCCAAATACTCGAAAGACAACGTGCCTTACACCCCTAAAAAGTTCCTGAAAGTAAACGCTAAAGGAACCAACGAAGAAGATTTCGTGTTCATTTTGGGTTATCCGGGCAAAACTTTCCGCCACCGTCCGGCGCAGTTCATCAATTATCAGCAACAGTTTTTATTGCCTTACGTATCGCAATTGTACGATTTCCAAAACAGCACAATGGAAAGCGTAGGCAAAAAAGACAAAGCTACCGAACTTAAACTCGCCACCCGTATCAAAAGAAATGCCAACGTAATGAAAAACTACAGGGGCAAACTTAAAGGCATTAAAGGCATCGATTTGGTGGCTCAGAAAAAGCAGGAAGATGCGGCTTTGGCTACTTTCATCAATTCGAATGTTGACGTAAAGGCTCAATACGGCAATTTGATGAGCGATATAGACCAACTGTACCAACAGATTAACGGCGACGCCAACAGGGACCTTTGGCTGGGGCAAATCTACACCTCTACCAGCCTGCTCAATATGGCCAAGCAACTTAACGCCTTTAAAAGCGATTTAGAGGCACAACCAAGCGCCCAGAAGGAAAACTACTTCAACAGCAATATTGCCAAGCTTAAACAGTCTTTAAATACCGTTTACGAGGCTTACGATATTGATGTAGACCGCAGGATATTGAAGAAAATGATGATGGATGCCACAGCCTTCTCCGCCAACCAAAGAGTAAGTGCGGTAGACAAAATCACCAACCGTGGCACCAACAACGAAAACATGGTCAACGATTTCATTAACGACGCCTTTGGGCTGAGTCGCCTGAAAGACCAGAACTACGTATTCAACAACATCCTGAAATCGGCCAAATCGGTTAACGACTACAACGACGGGATTTTATTGTTCGAAAAGGGCATTGCCGAACAAATTGCCACGCTTAAGCCTGAAAAAGACCGTAGAGATGGCGTACTGAACAAGTTAATGGGCGATTATGTAAACGTCAAAGAGAAGTTTCTGAAGAAAGACTTCATACCTGACGCCAACAGCACGCTAAGGCTTACCTATGGCCATGTGCGTGGCTACTCGCCTGCCGATGCCAGTTACATGGCACCCTACACCACCATTAAAGGCATTTTAGAAAAAGGCGCCACCGGAAATCCCGAATTCAATTATCCGCAGCAGATCAGGTCGCTTTGGGAAGCCAAGGATTTTGGACCATTTGCCAAAAAAGAGCTGAACGATGTTCCTGTAGCTTTCCTTTACAACATGGACACTACCGGAGGCAATTCAGGTTCTCCAATCATGAACGCTTACGGCGAATTGATTGGTGTGAATTTTGACCGCGCCTACGAAGCTACCATCAACGACTATGCCTGGAACGAAAGCTACAGCCGCTCTATCGGCGTAGACATCAGGTACGTACTTTGGGTAGCGCAAAAAATTGACCATGCCGATTTTCTATTGAAGGAAATGGGCGTTAAACTTTAAACAAAAACAGGCGATAATGGCGAGGCAAAGGCTTCGCCATTTTGCCATAAAAAAAACATAACACATGAGGATAGTTGCCGAATTGCCACACCCGAATTTCAAGATCACCCTGTTTAGCATGAACCAGAAATACATTGTCAAATTTGAACAGGGACAACTGGAACAAAGCTACAAATTAGCCGAGCTCGACCTGATGGGAGGAGGAGCAAACGAAGTTTTCCAAATGCTTGATGAGGAGTTTTTAAACACAGTTACCGAGCGTTTCAAAACCATGCGAAGTGATTTCTCCGCTGCCTACCAAAGAAAACAGTAATCATTCACTTAAGAAGTATAACTAACTGTAAAATAAGGAGTTTAATTTCAATACAGAATATTATTCTTTATTTTTAACTACCTAGACCCTATTTCAATAACCCAAATTAAAACAATTACTTCATGATAATAATTATAACTTATTGATAATAAATAAATTATAATAACAAACAGAACATTATTCTGGTTACTATTTTAGCCAAATAAATGCAAAGTTTGCCCAAAGAAGACCATCTTTGGGCATTTTTTGTTTTTGCGCCATGAGTACCATTGCTACCTAGCCAACCAAACAAAACACTGCCTATGCTGTTGTATTTAAACAGCAAAAACTATCGAATGAAAAAATATATTATGGCAATAGCCTGTAGCTTATTGGCCTGTATAACGGCCACACTGAAAGCACAGGATTCTCCTACCCGACAGGATAAACTTTACAGCATGAGTGGCATCGGCTTCTCTTTTCCAGTTGGGGAAAGCACGGATTATTTAAAGCCCAAATTTTCTACATCGTTAGGTTTAAATTTAGGGCTCGGCAACAAAGGTCTTTTCCTTTATCCCAAGGTAAGTTTGCATGCTTACGGTTACCAGGAATTAAACCCTGATGAAGGCTATACCCATTCGTTAAAAAAAGCGAGAACTACCACCTACCTGCTCAACTTGGCTTTGGGCTATCGGCATATCAACGGTAAATTTGCCTGGTACGGCTTTGCCGGTGGCGGTGGCGGGATTATCCTTACCCCACGCGTTACCATCGATCAAAGCGGGCACTTGGCTACGCTCGACAACAAAAGCAACGGCATGGGCATGATAGAAGCCGGATTGGGCACAGAATACAATATTGGCGGGGCTTCACTCTTTATCGAGGCCAGCTACATGCAGGGTTTCAGCAAAATACAGAACCGCAGCTTTAGCGCCGTACCACTTACGGTAGGCATTAAACCCAACCTGAGCAAGCTGTTCAATAAAAAGAACAAATAAGCGCTTGCTAATCGGCAGGGATAAGATCGATATACCAATATCCCGTAGGCAGGTCTTCTTGGTTAAATTTAGGGAAAGCCTTAAAAACCTTTTCGCCTAAGGTAAAATTAATCGGTTTTTCGAAAATGGGGCCATCAAACACAAAAGTGTGAAACTCTCCATTTTCGCCACAAGGATCGACATAGTTGGGCAGGTCATCCAAAAATTGGTGGTCTATTACCCGTCCACAAAAATCCTGCAGTCCATCTTCGGCTCCTACTACAATGGTTTTATACCCCAATTCTATAAAATCCCGTACCAGTTCCAAACTATCGCCCTTCCATAGCGGAAAAACGGCCAACATACCAAGCTGTCCCAATTGGTTTTCCCGATAGACCTTCAAATCCTCCAAAAAAATATCTCCAAATATGGCATGGCTAATGCCTTCTTCTTTAAGCTTGCTCAGTTGTCCTCCCATAATCTGCTCATAAATTTCCATGTTGGGCATTTCGGGCAATCTTACTTGCAGCAGGTTGAGCTTTAGGCTTTCTACTTGTGCTATCAAAAGTTCCTCTCTTACGCCGTGCATGGCAATACGATTAAAGGAATCGTTTAGCGTGGTGAGCAAATAGCTGATTTCGAATTCTTTTTGTTGTAATACATAGTGAAGGGCCAGCGTACTGTCTTTCCCTCCGCTCCAGTTAAATACGGCTTTTTTGCGATTAGACATGTTGTTTTAATAAATCGGCAGCCACTTTTAAGCCTATAGTAGCAGATTTTTCAATTTTGATCAAATTGTGATAGCGCTCTACCGATGGGATTTTAGGATCGATAATATATTTAGGTACATGTTTGGGTATATAGTCAATTAATCCAGCGGCCGGATAGACGGCCAGCGAGGTGCCTACCAGCATAAACAGGTCGGCAGTTGCACAAATATTGGCCGCGGTTTCAATCATGGGCACAGCTTCGCCAAACCAAACCACATGAGGCCTTAGCTGCGAGCCTAGTTCGCACAATTCGCCCATTTTAATTTCGTTGCCGGTTATGGGATAAACAAGCGCTGGGTTTTGATCGGATTGCGCCAGGGTAATGAGTCCATGCAAATGGACAATCTGGCTAGAACCTGCCCTTTCGTGCAGGTCGTCTATGTTTTGGGTAATGATATGGACATCAAAATGGGCTTCAAGTTTGGCCAGTTCCAGATGCGCTTCATTGGGCAGGGCTGCGCGTACCTGCTTGCGGCGTTCGTTATAAAACTGCTGTACCAATACCGGATTCCAATCCCAAGCCTCTGGCGTAGCCACTTCCCTCACGTTATAGCCTTCCCATAGTCCGTCAGAATCCCTGAAGGTTTTAAGGCCGCTTTCTGCGCTGATGCCTGCTCCCGTTAAAACTACTAGTCTTTTTTTCATCACTATTTTTTCGTGGCGATGAAATTGCACATTGCTGCAAACGGAAATCATTGGCATTACCCTATTTACGGATATTTGCCCATGGCAGTTTCATCGGTTTATACGCTTATCGCTCAAAAGCCGGCGAGGGTTGCTAGTCATATTGGCGGCTTTGAATCTGCTAATTTAAACAAAAAGCCCCTTTGCACGCTAGTACAAAAGGGCTTCTTCGAATATTTTATTTGTTACGAGTGTACAATATCTCTTTTTAGGCTCAAAACAGGGTATTTCGCTTTTAAACTTTCGAATACGCCAAACATCAAAGCCGTATAGGCCAAGGTTCCGTAAAGGAAGTTGAGCTCAAAAGGAATAGCGGCTACCAGGCAGGCCCAAAAACCGGCCAAGGTTTGCGGATAGGTTGTAGAACCCAGCCAAACACCGAAATCGGAAACGATCCAGTGTATAAAAACTACAGCCAAGCTAGCTACAAACAGATTTTGGATGTTTACTTTTTTAATCAAAACCCTACCTACCAATACCATCAGCGCAAAGGCGATATAGGTATAGTACCATCCCTGATAAAAACCATAGTCTTTGCCCATCACCTGTGCAAGGCCGATATCGCTCAATAACAAAACGAGCATAGGCAAGGCAAAGGCATTAAACGTATTTTTGAAATAAGCACCACCAAATAAGGCTACCGCACCAATTGCAGAGAAATTGGCAATGACTTTGAAATCTGGAGAAAGCGGCGCAATTACCCTTAATCCAATGATGACAACCATAAACAATAGCAGTACTAGTGTTCTCGAGTTAAACTTGTTTTCCATTATTCTTTATTTTACTCACAAAACTAGCTTATTTATCGATAATATAAAAGAGTTTAGTTTAAAGCCTTACTGATGGAACACGCTTAGCGAAGGAAAATAATACCCCTCGTAAGAGATAGTTTGCTTCAGGCTGCCATTGGGATCGTAAAAAAACAGGTTGTTGATGGCAAAATTAGCACCAAAACCCGATTGCACGGTTTGGATAACCAGCTGGTTTTGTCTGCCGTCGAAACCTATTCCTTTTCCATAAAATATTTGCTGCGCTGGATTGGTGATCAATGGTGCATCAACCGACGATTTATTGCCGTATACGTAACGATAAACTTCGTTACCACCGCTAAAGCTGGCATTTTTCAATACGTAAACCGTGTTTTCTTTAGTGGATGCCACTATAGAGCTCGGATGCCAGGCACCCCAGGCTGCATAGGTCGTAAATTTGAGGTCAACGCTATCTTTGGCCAAGGTTTGCGGATCAACCTCGTAAAGGTACTTGCCACCAGTATACCACACTTTCCCATTTGGTGTTTGGGCAAATCCCATGGTTACGCCTTTTACCTTTTGGTTTAGGCTATAATCGTCGGCGTTGAAAATCAGCATGCCATTGGTGGCGCTGTGCATAAAAATATATTTACCGGCCTTTAGCATATCGCCAATCTGGCCATCGGCTCCAACCAGTTTGCTGTAGGCGCTCATGGTTTTCAGGTTTACCATGTACACACCCGAAGAACTGCTCAAGAGCCCTGTATTTTGGTCGATGCCTAAAAAGGCTCGCCAATCATTGCCTCCCTTGGCCGCAATACGCCCCTTTTCTTTAAAAGTCAAGGCATCAACTACTACCATAGGTCCGCCAACCTTGCTCACCAGGTACATGTTGTTGTTGAAAATCGTCCCGAACTGTAAAGTAGAACTCGTGGGGTTTAAATCTTTGCTTGGGTTTTCGCGTTTAAAAATACTGTCGGTTATCTTTTTCGTGGTGTAGTCGTAAAAGCTGATTTCGCCGGTACCGTGTCCAAACCAGCCCTCGTTCACCATAAAAAAGCCGTTTTCGTATTTGCCCTGAACTACTGGAGCCGGTTCGTTAACTTGGTCTTTTTTACAGGAGAACAGCAAAAGTGCAGCCGAGGCTACACATAATAATGATTTGGATAGTGTAAATGGTTTCATTTGTGTTGATATTATTGTATGATAAGTGCAGTTAAAGGCTCCTCTGCCAGCAAACAGCACAGGAGCCCAAAGAAGGTATTGTCTATTTGATGTTTAAATCGGTAGCGCCTTTGATTTCTGTAGAAATTTCTCCCAAAAGGGTATTGCCTTTTTCATTCTGACCGGTATATACCTTTACAAAATCGATGGTTTTCAGTTCTACTTTTTTGCCGTTTTTATCTACGGCCCAGGAAATATCGAAGCCATTGTAGCGGTTATTCTGGTAATCGTCGCCAATAGACCAGCTGTCGGTATAGCCCCATGCAAAAGCCGAATTGATAAAGATGCTGCCATATTTGCCCCAGGTAGACCTGAGCAAGGTGCCTTTAAAAGTAAGCGTTTCTTGATTGGGTGCAAATTCTGGGTAGTAATTGTGTTTATGGAAGGTATTGATGTCTACCGAACCGCTGTTGCCCTGGTTGTCTGTCCAGGTTACATTGGCATAGGCCTTCGGATTTTTGTAGGTAATTTCGTAGTTCTTGATGGTAGCAGGGTCGTTGTATTCGCTTCCGGCCAATTCGTACCATTCGTCGTCGGGCAGGCCATTGCCATTCTTATCTTGGCTTACCATTACAATTCCGGGTTCGGCCCAAGGCGTTGTACCTCCTATCGGATTGCCATAAATGGCCAAATCGTAACCGGTTTGGTTGTTTACCGAGTGATCGAAACCAAAAACAACGTAACCGCCGTAGGCACCCAAGGTTAACAGGTTGTTGGTATTGCCAACCAGTTTTTGCGCTTGTTCTAACGAACCTACATTCGTTTCGTTAATGAACTGACCCGGCGCTGGCAAGTATTCGAAAACCTTGCTGATGTACTTGCTGCTGCTTGGCGTGGTGGCAACCACGGGAACCGGAACGGTGATTTTGTAGGTGTAGCTAAAGCTTCCGCCCTCGTTGGTGGCCTTATACACTAAAGTATAGGTACCCGCTACGGTTGGCGTAAAACTGTAGGTATAATCGGTGCCCACCACTTTTCCATCAAGTGTCCACTCGTTGCTAAAGGTTTCGCCATTGAGCGTGGTTACTTTAAAGGCATATTTTTCTGCCAATTTAACCGATACATCGGGATAAACGCTGCCCAAAATAGGCACCGGGGGTTTGGCCACATCGTTCTTTTTGCAGGACGATAGCACTGAAACAAATAAGGTAGCGAGCAATAGATAGTTAATGATTCTCATTTTTTTTTAGGATTAGCCTTGTCTTATAAATTAATTGTTATTTTTTCTGTTGTTGGTATAGCCGGATGTCGATGGCACCGGCAATTTCTGTCGATATTTCGCCGAGGTAGCGCGAACGCGGATTGGTAGTTACCGGATGATAGGGATTGCCATTGCAGTTTTGCGCAGTATACACCTTTACAAAATCGACCTGCGTTAATGCCACTTTTTTGCCGTTTCGGTCAACCGCCCAATCGATGTCGAAAGCATTGTAGCCCCTGCCCAAAAGGCTTTGCAAATTCAAATATTCCGGCGATCCACTGTCGGCATAACCAAAAGAAAACGGCAGATTGGTAATGAGGCCACCTTCGAGCAAGGTATTTTTGAGCAAGGTGCCCTCAAAAGAAAGCTGTGTTTCGTTGATCCAGTTTGGATAATAAGCCTGGTTGTGGTATGAATTCCTGAGCACATAGCCTTCATTACCCAGGTTATCCGTCCATCGGATATCATCGGCAAGCGTACTTGGCTTGTAGTAGGTAATTTTGTAGTTTTTTCGGGTTTCGGCTGCGTTGTATTCGCTACCTGCCAGTTCGTACCATTCGCCATCATCGGGCAAGCCGTTGTTATTAAGATCTTGCATTACGCAAACAATACCCGGTTCAGACCATTCGCCTCCATCGCCAATCAACGGATTGCCAAAAATGCCCAAATCTTTGCCGTTTTCGTTCTTAATCGGATGGTCGAAACCGAATACCACATAGCCTCCAAAAGCGCCCAACGACAACAGGCCGTTATCGCTGGCATCAATCAACGCATTGGCTTTGGCCAAAGTGCCATAGCTCGCATCGTTAATGAACTGGCCGGGTGCCGGCTTGTATTCGTATATTTTACTGATGTAGGCACTTTGTATGATTGGTGCCGGCTTTTCTTCTTCCTTGTTCTTTTTACAGGCAAGCACAAAGAGCAACAGCAACAATGCCGAACTTTTTAAGGCTCGTTTTAATGAATACTCCCTCATCTTATTTGTAGCTATAATTAAACACGGCATGTTGTGGCAATCCCGCAGTAGCGAAACTGTATTTCAGCTTGCCATCTTTTCCAAAAATGTAGGCTTGACCCGCGGAGGAATTGTAGTTCATGGCATCGGCAACTGCTACCGACTGGTCGAAACCATTTACGGTGAGGCCATAAGGCGTGGTTATTTTTGTTCCATCGGTAATCAGGCTGTTGCCCAATTTGCCAGTTGCCAAGTTGATGGCTTTAACGGCTGGATTGGTGTAAACATCCTGGCTTACCCAAGCTTGGTCTTTCACAATGTTTACAGCGCCCAAATCGTAAGATTCGGTTTGTACCACGGCATCGGTTGTACTGTTGATACGTACCAGAGATGGATTGTTGAAAATGATATAATCGTTCCAGGTAACCACATACAGATCGCCATTGGCAGCCGCGGCAATTCTCACCGGGTTATTGCCTACTTCAATATCCTTAACCTTGGTAAACGAAGCCAAATCGATAACCGTAACCTTGGTTTTTAAGCCGTTTGGATAAAAAGGATGCGATGAATTGGTTACGTATAATTTTCCGTTGGCCACTGCCAGTTCTTCGAGACCTTCGGCTTTGTTGGCGCCGTTCATGAGCTGCAGTTCGCCATCAACCGCCAAAGATGCTGTGTCAATGCGACTGATTTTGCCATCGTACCTCGATACATAAGCTTTGTTCCTGTAAAAAGTCACAAACCTTGGCATGTAGCCATCGTTGGCACTGTTAAACGAAATCCTTTTCAGTGATTTGCAGGTAGCGATATCGATAATGTCTACAAACGACTTGGCTTCGCCCTGGTTACCGGCCACCACACAGTACATTTTGCTGCCATAGGCTTTCAAATCGTTGGCCGTTTCGCCCAAATCGGTTTTGTTTACCTTTTTGTACCTATCTTTTTCTACGGTATTGGTAGCTATATCGTAGTAGGAAATGGCACTGTTGTTCATGCCCCAAAGGCCTTCGCAAAGCATATAAACGCCTTTAGTGCCTGCTATTTCCGGAACTTTTGGGATTGGTGCTGGTGTACGGTCCTTTTTACAGGAGCTGGCGAATAGTGTACCCCATAAAATGGCGATCACCATGGTTTTAAACTGTTTGTTGTGAATAGTTCTCATATCTGATTTAATTAATAAACAAAAGCAATGTGGGCTGGGATATCGCCAGTGGTAACAGACCATTTTAATTTGCCTAGCGCATTGTAGCAATGCAATTTGCCGGGTGTTACATAATCCTTGGCATCGGTTACGTATACATCTTTGCTCATCGGATTTACCGCGATTCCATAAGGGATTTTGATGTTTTTTTCGGTGCCGTCGGTTATAAATTTCTGGTCGAGCAGCATTTCGTTCTTTACATCGATCATGTGGTAGCTGATGGTGTTCTTGCCCTGGATATAGTTCCATTCGGTGCTGTACAAATAGGCCAAGTCTCCATCAATGGCCAAGTTGCTGGCCGCGATATCGAATACCTTTTTCACCCGATCGGTATGGGTATCGATCACAAACAAGCGCGATGGGATGGTGTAGTAATCGCCTCTCGAGGTTACATAGAGGTCGCCATAGCGATCGGCTTTTAGGCGATGCAGGTTAATGGCCACCTCAATGCGTTTGATTTCTTTGAAAGTAGTTAAATCGATAACCGAAACCGTACTTTCGTAGTTCGGCGGACTATAGCCTCCCGAATTGGCAATGTAAAGCTTATTGCCTATGATGGCCATTTCTTCGGGTTGCCGGCCTACCTCTACCGTCCTGTTAATGGTTAGCTTTGCCGTATCTATTTCGGCCACCATGCCATTGGGTGCTGTGGGGTCGCCTACCTTGCCCAAATAAGCACTTACATAAGCCTTGCCATTATTAAAGGTTACATAGCGGCAGTTGGTGATGTTGATTTGACCAATACGTTTACCTGTTTTTGCCTGCATCACTTCTACTTTGTTAGAAATATTGACCACTACGTACAATTTATTGCCATAAATGCCAATATCGTTGCCAACATCGCCCAGGCCTTTGGTTGCTTCGGGATTTACCTGGTTGTACAGGTTTCGGGTATAAATGCCATTCACCAGATCAAGGTAATCCAACGAAGCCTTGTTCATGTTCATGTTGCCTTCGTTAACCAAATAAAAACCTTTAATCGCCGAGGTGGGCTCGGGTTCTACCCTGCTGACTTCGGCTGGCAAAGGCATCGGATCTTTCCGGCAAGCCACGAAGCCTAGCACCAGAAAAACAATCAAAAGGCGATGTATTTTACTTTTGCTCATAGCTTAAAGTTTAGGGTTAAACGGTAATTCCTGCCGGGCATCGGAAAGTTTGGAATAACATCATAATACTGGTTAAGCAGGTTATTTACTTCTGCATTGAGGTTAAAACTGGCCTGTTTGAGCTTGAATTCGTAGCCCAAAGCCAGGTCGTGCGTGTACCAAGGCTCCATATAGTTGTAAATGATGTTGGCTTTTTGGTTATAGCGATAACCGGTGTAAATGAAACTGTAGTTGGCGCGCCAGTTGCGGTAATCGATTTTGGCCAAGAAAGAACCGCTGTGTTTAGGGATATAGGGAATCTGTTGCCTATAATTTTCTTCCGAGGGATCGGTTACATCAATGGCCTGTTGAAAAGTATAGTTGATGGCTGTACCAACGGCGAGTTCTTTTCCCAAACTCCAGCCGGTTTTTAGGTTCAGCTCTGCTCCTTTGATATCAACCCTGCCCAAATTGTACATGATCCAGCGGATCAGGTTGGCTCCAGGCTGTGCGATGATCTTGTCCTTAACCTGGTTGTAGTAAAAATCGGCCTGAACCTCTATAGAAGCAAGGCGCTGTTTTTTGAAGGAATTTTGATAGGTAAAACCCAAATCGTATTGCTTGGCAAACTCGGGTTTGAGTAAGGTATTGCCGATAAAGGTATAATAGAGATCGTTGAAGGTGGGCATCCTCAAAATATCCTTGTAAAAACCCCTCAGCCTGAAATTGGACTCTTCAAAAACCTTCCAAGAAAACAGCAAGGCCGGACTAAACACCTGTTTGTTTCCAGCCGAGCTGTACTCCCTTACCTCGTCGTTTACCGTGGTGCTCAATAGGTTGGCCTGCACTTCGAACCTTGGCAGTTTGAACGAGGAACTGAGCACATTTAAAAAGGTGTTTCGGCGAGGATAGGCAAATCGATAAAGATTGGCCTTAAGGTCTTGGTATTGGTAATCCGAAGCAAAAGATACTTGCCAGCTATCGGTGAGCTTGTAATTGGCCGATAGAGCAACATAAGCTTCCCTTTCATGAAAACGATTATCGAGAAAGCCGTTAAGGGTAATGTATTCTGGATCGAGAAAACGGGTATAATCGTAAGCCAGCTTCGTGTTGGCCAAAATCGTAAGGCGTTCTCCAAATTTTTGGGTTAAACTGCCTTGCGCAAAGAAATTTCTGTCCCAAATACGTTGGTTGTAATCGAATTTATTTGCTACAATAGCCCCTGGCAATCCCCTGTCAGACAAGAAGGAATAAAGCTGTGCATGCCATTTGCCCTGTTTGTTCAATTGGCCAAATAAGGCCGTTTCGAGCCTGAACCGGTTTACATCGCCATTGTTTCGTATCGCCGTGGTATCGTAAACACCGTTAGTATACCTAAATTTGTATTTTCCGTTGGCTTTGATGTATTCGCTGCTTACACTGGCCGAAAGATGGTCGCTGATTTTACGTTGGTAAACCAATGAAGGATTGATGAGGCCAAAATCGCCGGTTTTAAAATTAGCCGTGAGGTTGTATTTTTTATTGTCAAAAGCAGGAATGCGGGTTTTTAGGTAAATGGCGCTGGCCGAAGCATAACTTTTGGCCGGTTGCAGCTGTTCGTCGCTTTGGCCACTAACCAAGGCTATCTCTTCCAGGTTATCGAGCGAATATTTGCCCAAGTCTACCTGACCATTCTGCGCATTGCCCAACTGAATGCCGTCGTAGAAAACCGCAGTATGGTTGCTACCCATACTCCGTACATTAATGGTTTTAAGTCCACCAATGCCGCCATAGTCTTTAAGCTGCACACCCGAAAAATACCGAATGGCATCGGCAACCGACAAACTGTTGATTCGTTTGAGGTCTTGGGCGGTTAAAAGCTGTAGCGGAGCCGGCGACAGGCTTTGTCGGCTAACCCGGTATTCGTTTATTTTTACTTCTTGCAATTGGTTAACCTTGCCCAAGGTATCTGTGTTTTGGGCAAAGGCAATGCCTTGAAATGCGCAGAGCATTCCCACTACGGCGAAACCAATAAAAGCAACATAGCCTTCAAAAAAGGCCAATTTCTTTTTTGTCATTTTTGTTGTGAGTTAAACCCACAGCAAACAGAAATGAAGGAGCATGTATCAACAAGCATTTACTCCTAGCTTCAATCCCCGAAAGCTATGAAATCGTAATGCTAAAGGCAGGTCTTCTGACTTGCTCCCGGTTTCCGGCCTTCCCCTTTCTGATCGAAAAAGTGGCCAAGATTTGAAAACCGTTACAGAGCTTACAGCTGCGGGACAGTTACGGATTTACACCGTATTCCCTTTTAATCCCAATTCGAAAATCGGGAACCAAAAGCGATGCAAATATAGCCAAATTAGGCAGAGGTGCAAAAAAACGCAGACAGATGTTACAATTAGAGGGTCGGCTAAAGATTGTGATGGTTTTAACCGCAATCCTATCAAGCCAATAAGCTGTCTAGCTGTGGCTAACCAACAATACACTGCCAAGTCAATTTAAGCCTAGCCACAGCTAAACAGATTTGATAAGGCGTATTATGGCTCTTGTGTTATAGCTCTGTGTTATAGCTCTTGTTGGTGTTCTTCACCAACGGGAAAAGAAACATCTTTGTTTTACATTCTAACCTGTGGCTAATTACCAATACATCTTGTTAACCTAAACACAAGCATGGCGACAGCTAAACAGATTTGATGAAGCGTTTTATAGCTCTTTTGAAGCCATTGTTGGTGTTCTTCACCAACAAAAAAAGAAATATCCTCATTTTAAATCATAACCTGTGGCTAAGTTATCCGTACACCCACCGCGTCTGATTTTAAAACCCTATATTTAAACTTAAAAACAAGCCTATGCGCAACCTATCATCCCTTCTTTTATTATTGATCATCAGTATCCAAGCCATGGCACAACAAACCGACACCCTGTTCTTGGCAAAGCTCATGCAAGGCAAGCCCGAACTTTTTTCAGGTGTACTGAACCATCCCAACAAAAACGAAGTGCAGGTAATCTATACCCAGGTTAACCGCGACCAGCACAACAAGCCAAGCTTTAAGACCTTTAGCTATAACTTCAATCCGCAACGGTATTTTTATCCGGCCAGTACCGTTAAGTTGGCCGCCGTGGTCTTTGCGCTCGAAAAAGTAAATGCCTTGAAGAGCAAAGGCCTAAGTGCCGACCTCACCATGCTAACCGACAGCAACTTTAAAGGTCAAACCAAAGTATTGAAAGACGAAAGCGCACCCAACGGCAAGCCTTCGATAACGCATTACATCAAAAAGATACTCCTCACCAGTGATAACGACGCTTTTAATCGTTTGTTCGAATTTATTGGCAGGGCCGAAATCAATGCCAAGCTCAACAAATATGGCATGAACCACAGCCGTATTTTAAACAGGCTGGCCATTGGCGATGGTGGCGAACAGGCTAGGCATACCAATCCCATCGATTTTTACAAGGACGGAAAACTGGTTTACCATCAGGATGCCCAATACGATGATAAAGACTACCCCCTAACCCTAACCAACCTATTGGTGGGCAAGGGCTACATTGATAGCAAGGAGCAATTGGTAAACGAACCTTACAGCTTTGCCAACAAAAACGTATTTACGGTTGGCGACCAGCAATTGCTGATGAAACGCCTGATGATGCCCGAAGCATTTCCAGCCAAGGAAAGATTCAACCTCTCGCCTGCCGATTACCAGCTCATTTACACCTACATGAGCAAATTGCCAACAGAAAGCGATTACCCCAAGTACGACCCGAAGGAATTTTGGCCAACCTATGCCAAGATGTTGTACTACGGCCGAGAAAAAGAAGTGGCTTTAGACCCAAACATCAGGATTTTCAATAAATATGGTGATAGCTATGGCTACATTATCGACAATTCGTATTTCGTAGATTTCAAGAACAAGATCGAGTTTTTCTTAACGGCTGTTGTGCAATCGAACGAAGACGGCATTTACAACGACAGCAAATACGAATACGAAACCGTGTGCTATCCTTTTATGAAAAACCTGGGACGTACCATTTACGAGTATGAACTGAACCGTAACAAAAAACACTTGCCCAACTTGGACAAGTATAAAATGGACTACGGCAACAAATAACACTTCTACATTTTATCTTGCATAATAACCTGTGATTTAGTATATTAGAATTAACTAACCAAATTAATCACCCTAATTTTAAATCGCAAAGTTATGATCGGAAAAACTTTATCTAGAAATGAGATGAAACAGGTTGTTGGTGGCCTTTTTTCATGCGAAGCTTGTTTTAGCACTTGTCTTTACGACCCTTATGGACCAGGCGCAGGCTGTCCACCGGGAGGCAATTGTATTTTAAAAGAGTGCCCTTCTGTGCAATCGTTTTGCCCTAATTATGAAGAATACAGGTATTATTCGCGATGCGATTGGGAAGCCTAATCCCCTTAAAAACCCATGGGTATTTTTGATGAATACCAATTGGCCAAATACAAAAAAGCCCCATATTAATTTACGGGGCTTTTTTTAGCTTGATTAGAAGCTTAGATCGTTATTTAAAATTAAAGCTTACACCGGCATTCATGTTGAAGCCCATGGTGCTGTAGCCAATAATTTCGGTGTATTTTTCGTCGGTTAGGTTTTTCAAATCGGCAAAAATCTTAATGCGTTTTTTAGCCAAAGCGTATTCCGCATAAAAATCCAATAATTTGTACGAACCCAGCATTTTGTTTACCGAAGGATAAGTGCTAAAATCGCTGTCTACACGCTGACCGGTAAATTTATAGTTGGCGCTCAGATACAACTCGTTGGTCGCTTGTACACCAGCGTTGATGCCATAAGTGTTTTTAGGTCTGCGTAACAAGAAATCGGTTACGGTATTGCCCGAAGTCTGTTTGCCTTCTACATAAGCATAGTAGCCTTTTACGGTAAACTTGCTAAAGGTAACACCTGGTTCGATTTCAAAACCCCTATCCTTTTGCTTATCTTGATTTACATAGCCAGTAGCGCCATAAATAATAGCATCGGTCATATCGCGCTTAAAAGCTACCGCACGCAGGCTTATTTTTTCGTTGAGGAAATTAAAGCTGGCACCGGCTTCATAATTAGTTGCTTTTTCAGGTTTCAGGTTCAAGTTTGCACCATATTGGCCAAAAAGCATATCTAAGGTTGGCGCCCTGAAAGCCGAAGAAACCGTTCCGAACAATTTCACTTCTTTGATAATGTTCAAGCTCGGCGTAACCGCATAAGTATAGTTTTCGCCGTATTTGTTGTGCTTGTTGTAACGGCCACCTACTTCGAGGTTAAAGATACTTAGGTCGTGCAAAAATAAAGAGCCATAAGTACTGAACAGGTTGGTATTAGGCCTTTTCAATACGTTGCCATAATAAGTAACATCGGTCGATCTGTTGTCTAAACCCACCAAAAGATTTACCTTTTCGCCCAGATTTTGGTTATAGAACAAATCAACCAAGTTCATACGGCCTTGATATTGGCCAGGAAAACTGCTTTTATACACACGACCGGTATTCTCATAACTGTAGTTCAAGGTGATTTTGCCTTTATCCAGCTGATATTGTGCATTTAAACCACCGTTAAAGTGCTTAACCGTTGAGGTATTGTTGGCATCGGCGAAAGGTCCGGCATCATAATTAAATTTGCCATAAAAATAGCGCAAGAAAGGATTAATGCTCAAGCGCTTGTCTAATTGCAAAGAGAAATTGGCATTTAAAGCGTCCTGCTTCACGCCATCCTTATCAAACACCTGTGTGTTGCCTACCGGATTAGCGGCTTCAGAAATACCGTCGGTTTTGAAGTGGCTGTAGCTTACATTATAGGTAAAGGCATCTACCTTGCTGCTCAAGCCAATGGTTCCTTTGTAGGAATTATAGCTTCCTGCACTGGCAACGCCATATACATTATTGCCTTTAGTACCTGTTTTTTTGGTAATGATGTTGATTACCCCTGCCACCGCATCAGAACCGTACAAAGTAGACTGTCCGCCTCTTAAAATTTCGATATGGTCGATCTGGTCGATGGCAAACATGCGCAAGTCAAAGGCACCACCGGTACCCGATGGATCGGTTACAGGAATACCATCTACCAAAATTACGGCATAGGCACTGCCGGCTCCCCTTAAAAATACGCTTTTGTCTTTGCCGTAATTGCTGCCGGCACCAACCACGTTAATTCCTGCCTGTTGGTTCAATAGTTCGGCCAAGTTTCTGCCCGCGCTTCGCTCCAGTTCTTCTCTGGTAATGATGCTGACTACCTTACCCGTTTGTGCCTGTTTCTGATCGTTTTTGGTAGCAGCAATAACGACTTCGTTTAATGACTGTACCTCTTGGGCCTTTGTTTGGCTGCCCATTAGCACCAATTGCGCAAGTCCCAGACCTGCTGCAATACATTTGGTTGTTTTGTTCAATGTAGTGAGTTTTTTTGTGCCCACAGCTACAGAATCAATGAAAGAAATGAGGTATAAATAAATTAGTCCCACTCCTAGCTCCAATCCCCGAAAGCTATGAATTATTTACTCGTAGGCAGGTCTTCTGACTTACTCCCGATTTTCGGCCTTCCCATTTCTGATCGAAAAAGTGGCCAAGATTTGAAAACCGTTATAGAGCTTACAGCTGCGGGACAGTTACGGATTTACACCGTATTCCCTTTTAATCCCAATCCAAAGATCAGGAACCTAAAAGCGAGGCAAAGGTAAGTTATTTCTGATTGATTAAAAAAAGACGGCAGTTTATTTTGAATAGAACTACGGGTTAATAGCTTTTAGCATGGCGATTAAAAATCCAGCTACGCGAAAAAATCCGCATATTTATTCTCTGTTCGATTATTTCGAACCTTTTACTTTTCGTCCAGCAATTGTTGCTTTAACACTTGCAACTGATTGGCTTCTTCTTTGGGCAGCACGGGATATTTGAGGTTCATTTTCTCGAATGTTTCGGCAATCACCTGACTGATGACCAAGCGGGTGTACCATTTTTTATCGGCAGGTACTACAAACCAGGGCGCATTAGCGGTAGAGGTTTCTTGGATGGCTTCTTCGTAAGCTTCCATGTATTTCTTCCACAGCGCCCTTTCTTTTAAGTCGCCAGCGGCAAACTTCCAGTTTTTGGCAGGATCTTCAATACGATCCAGAAAGCGCTGTTTCTGTTCCTCTTTTGATACGTTTAGGAAAAACTTCAAAATAACGGTTCCATTATCGGTCAGCTGCTTTTCAAAGTTGCGGATGTTTTCGTACCTGTTTTTCCAAAATTTAGCATCCATTTGCTTTACATTGGTATAAGCAGGAATGTTTTCGCTCAATACATATTCCGGATGCACTTTGCAAACCAACACATTTTCGTAGTGCGAACGGTTGTGTATGCCTATTTTTCCTTTTTCTGGCAATGCCTTGTAATGTCGCCATAAAAAATCGTGGCGATACTCTTCGCTGCTTGGCGTTTTAAAACTGTATACCTGGCAGCCCTGTGGGTTAAGTCCCGACATTACATGTTCAATGGCGCTATCCTTACCCGCGGCATCCATAGCCTGAAAAATAATCAAAACCGATTGCTGGCCCGAAGCATACAGCTTTTCCTGATAGTTGCTGAGCTGCAGCTTGGCTTTCTCCAGCTCGAGCTTTCCTTTTTCCTTATCCAAATCGCCACTATAGCTGGTAGCGAAATCTTTAAGTTTAAATTTCTTTTGAGTAGAGGCCTGATATTTTTTGATGTCGATTTTCATAAGCATTGCATTTTAGCTTTAAATATAAAGCAAAATTTATTCTTCTTGCGCTACATGAAAATCTTTTGAAGAATTGTCTGTCCCCTTTCGTTGTTATACGAGCGCCTAACCGACTTTTTGGAACTGCCAGTAAAAGTATCGCCAGGCATTTAACTTTTCAAACCTAGTTTTTCGATGGAGGTCTTTTCCAGCCCAGAAATGCAGCAGTGGTTTCATAATATTCTTCTATGGGCTCGAGTCCAACTGACTTTCTCCTTGCATTTACATGTTCCGGATCGGCCAAATCTGGCGGATAGACGATTTTGTTGTTGGCATCAAACAATCCTGTTTTTGGAGAAAAAGTAAGCTGTGTTCCATAAAGCTGTTTTCCTCCACTGTTGCGTTGCACACGGTCATATAAATAGGCGTAGTTCCTTCTCGAAGCCTGACCTTTTTTAGAAAGCTTGTCTAAAACAGGAAGTATTTGCTGCTGAAAGCTGAGGTCTTTATCGGCATGCTGTATCAGTACAAAAAAATTGTTCGAAGCTTCTTTGCCAATCATTTTAAAAGTTGGATAACCATATTTGGCATAAATATCCTTTACGATTTTTATGTTACGCACAAAAGTTTCGTTTTTTAATGTTTCCTGTTTTTTGATACTGTCTGCAGGGGCATTCTGTTCGTGCATCTCCTTAAACTTAAGCTGTACCGCTTGATCTGCTGTATAAAGGCTGTCAATGGTTTTGGCCAGGCGGGGATTGGTTTGTGCAGTTGCCTTAAAACCCATCAAGACAACAACAATTACGTATAGCTTTCTCATACTCCAAAATTAGCAACCGGTTTAATTCTAAAATTGTACGGATGTAAACTAGATATACAGCCAAAGGTTTTCTTGCTTGGTCGTTGCTTTTTCAAAAAATGCCTTGGGCGAAAGCGAAGTCAGCTCCTTCACATCCCTAATAAAATGAGATTGATCATAGAAAAAATTGCCCAGCGCCAATTCGGTCAGGTTTTTAGTGGCTGCACTGGCGGCCACAGCATTTCTAAAGCGCTGGATTTTGCGAAAATCGCTTGGTGTTTTGGCCAATTGCCTTAAAAAAAGCCTGTTCATGTACTGCCTCGAAATTCCCAAATCTGCCGCAATAGCCGAAATGCTCTTGCCTTGGTCAAGCCAGTTGAGCATTTGTAAAAGCAGCTCGTCTAGCTCAAATGTCTTTTTCGACAGCCAATATTGCTCCAATAGCTCGATTTGTTCGCTCCTATCAGCAATAGCCAATATATTCCCCATGGTTTCTTCAAAATCGGCAAAAGGCATAAAATTGTCGAAGCTGGCCCTTTGGTGATAATTGGCCACCGGGGCAAAAGCATGTAAACCCAGCGGCTTAAAGTAAATGGTCAGTTCGTTAACGGGCCCCTGATAGTTGATCCGCAATGGTGCCGTATAATTACAGGTTAGGTTGGATTGAAAATTTGACAGGCCGGTTGGCGTACAGTCTGCATAACCATCGGCTACCGCCACTTGCGAACCAGTGAGCACAGACAAGATGAAGAAATTGTTCGGAAACGTATAATAACTCAGCTCTTCGCCCTTTTCGGTTCCACGCAAAAAGTAATAACCTTCTATATAATCAAAGAGTGCAGGATCTGTAGGGCGATAGAAATCGAGTTGCATCATATAATAGTGAACAATCCTTACAAATAAAGTATATTTCCGTCAAAGTGTTTCAATGAAAAGACCAAATCAATCTAGGCTGCCTATTTTTTTGATCAATTGTTCAACTTAAGTCCATCTTTTCACCACCAAAAACACTGTAAATGAAATCTTTTGTCGTAAAAACAACTGCCATAAAAATTTGGCACACCTTTTGTTAAAACATATCCGAGAGCGTTAATTTAGAAATGGGGCCAAAGTCATCCTTGACTAAGGCCTCATTCTTTTTATGGGGTTTCCGTTGGGCGCATTCAAACAGAACCCACACCCAGTATTTCAACCCCATTTGGCCATTAATTATTGTAAATCAAGGCAGTAATTAAACCTAGCTCGGCCCTGTTAAGTCAAAAAACTTTATTTGAATTTAATTGAGTAACTTTAAGCAGTTAAATGCGTTATTTGTACCAGTACTTTTAACACAATTTAACAGATAATATTTTACGTTTTTTCCATCTTTATCCCATGTTTAAAGAAATAAAAAATAAATACATTCGCTATATCACGATTTTTATCTTCTTTGTCATTTTATTCTTCTGCGCATTACAGCTTAACTTTTTATGGCTGTTTGGCTATTCTCCCACTTATACCGACATCAAGAAACCTGCCCAGCGCGTAGGTTCTGAGCTTTATACGGCCGATGGCGTGCTGATTGGACGCTACTTTAAAGAGAACAGAACGCCGGTAAAATTCAACGAAATATCGCCCAGCGTGATCAATGCCTTGGTAGCTACCGAAGACGTGCGCTTTTACAAACACAACGGCATCGACATCCAGGCTTTGGGGCGCGCCGTGGTAGGCATGGGCAAAGATGGCGGCGCCAGTACCATTACCCAACAGCTGGCCAAGAACCTTTACCGTATCCGCTACAACAAATCGCAGGGCTTATTGGGCCGGCTTCCTTTGGCAAGAACCTTAATTCCAAAACTGAAGGAATGGATGACCGCCATTAAGCTCGAATCCAACTATAACAAAAACGATATCATTACCATGTACCTCAATACGGTATCGTTTGGCAACAATACTTACGGCATCAAAACCGCTTCGCGAATTTATTTCAACAAACAGGCCAATGAGCTCGACGTGCCCGAAGCCGCTGTTTTGGTGGGTATGCTCAAAGCCACTACCTCTTACAACCCGATCAAAAATCCCGAAAAATCGCTCGAAAGACGGAATGTAGTGCTTTCTCAGATGAGCAAATACAATTATTTGAGCAAAGCCGATCTCGAAAAATACAAAGCCGTACCCTTAAAAATAGAACAAGGCAGCGTTGACGATGGCAGCGATGGCGATTCTTACCTGAGAGCTGCAGTAGACAAATATCTCGAAAAGTGGTGCAACGACAACAATTACGATCTTTATGAAGATGGCCTGAAAATATACACCACCATCGATTCGAAATTGCAAGGTTATGCCGAAGAAGCCGTACAAGACGAAATGCGCATCCTGCAAAAAAGATTTTACAGCGTTTGGGGCAATGAAGATCCTTGGGAAGATTCGGAGCGTAAAAAAGTAGACTACCCCGAAAGAGCCAAAAGAAACCTGCCCATCTATGCCTTGCTGCAAAAAAAATACAACAACAATACCGATTCGATAGACGCCTATTTTAACAAAAAGAAGAAAATGAAAATCTTTTCTTACAAAGGCGACCGTGATACTTTGTTCTCTACCATGGATTCGATCCGCTATTATGGCAAGATCATGAACACCGGCATGATGACCATGGAGCCCAAAACCGGCAAAATCAAGGTTTGGATTGGAGGCATAGACCATAAATTTTTCAAATACGACCACGTTAACCAAGCCAAAAGACAGGCTGGCTCAACCTTTAAGCCTTTTGCCTATTTGGCTGCCTTGGAAAGCGGCATGAGCCCTTGCGACAAATTTACCGATAAGCCTGTTAAAATTGCTTACCAAGACAAAGGCAAAACCGAATATTGGGAACCTAAAAATGCCGATTGGAACAATACCTACCAAGAAATGTCGCTGCGTTGGGCCATGGCCAAGTCGGTGAATACCGTAACTGCCCAAGTAACCGAAAAAGTGGGTTGGGATAATGTAGTGAAATGGGCACACGAATGCGGCATCGAAAGTCATTTGCAATCGGTACCCTCGGTAAGTTTGGGACCAAACGATGTTTCCGTTTTCGAAATGGTAAAAGCCTACGGTACCTTTTTAAATGAAGGCGTAAAAACCGACCCGATTTTGGTAGAACGCATTACCGACCAAGAAAACAATGTCATTGAAGAATTTACGGCCAAAACCAAGCGCGTACTGAGCGAAGAAATAGCCTGGCTCATGCTGTATATGTTTAGAGGCGGCATGGACGAACCCGGAGGTACCTCAAGGGCCTTATGGGAATGGGACCTTTGGAAAAAGAACAACCAGATCGGTGGCAAAACCGGTACTTCTTCTGATTATGTAGATGCCTGGTATATGGGCATTACCAAAGATTTGGTTACCGGTATCTGGGTGGGTTGCGACGAGCGTACGGCCCACTTTAAAAATGGCGAACAAGGCGAAGGTTCGCGGACCGCATTGCCTATTTTTGGCAAATTTATGGAAAAGGTTTACCACGATCCGAACAGTGGCTACACTTATGGGCCGTTTCCGAAGGCCAAGGTTCCGATTACCAGAAATATCGATTGCCCTACTCCGGTACAGCAAACCGATACCACGGCTACAGACAGTACACAAATAGATTCTTTGACTATAGCCACGCCTATAATAGAAGAGCAACAACCCGTACAGCCTAAAGTGGAGCCTGAAGTGCAAAAAGTAGAAGAAAAAAAGACTACCGAACCACAGCCCAAACAACAACAAACGCCACCGGCTACGGTGCCGCTAACCAGGAAAGAAGAGCGCGAATTGAAAAGAAAACAACGCCAGGAAGAAAAAGAAAGAAAGAAAAACGGAGGCGACAACTAAGCCGAGCAAACCACGCTTCGTCGATTTCCGTAACTGAATATAAGCTTATGTCCTAAAAACTATAACATATGAATAGAAACGCTACTTTTCGAAAAAGATCATGGCTCCTCTTATTGCTTATACTTGTATCTGCCGTTTCGGTGCAGGCCCAGTACTTTGGGCAAAACCGCGTAAGGTACAAAAATGCCGATTTCAAGGTACTGCAAACGCCCCACTTTGAAATCTATTACTACATTAAGAATGAAAAGCTGCTTAAAAAGTTCGCACAGGATGCAGAAACCTGGTACAAGATGCATCAAGAGGTTTTTCGCGATACTTTCTTGAAGAAAAACCCAATCATTCTTTACAACAACCATCCAGACTTCCAGCAAACAACCGCGTTAAACGGCGACATCAGCGTAGGGACTGGCGGGGTAACCGAGGCCTTAAAAAACCGCGTAATTATGCCCGTGTTGGAACTGAATAGCCAAACCAGACACGTTTTAGGACACGAGTTGGTGCACGCTTTTCAATACCATGTGCTGCTGGAAAAAGATTCGATCAGTTTAGAAAATATTGGCAATACGCCGTTGTGGATGGTAGAAGGTATGGCCGAATATCTCTCAGTGGGCAAAAAAGACGCCTTCACCTCGATGTGGATGCGCGATGCCTTGCTCAATCGCGATATCCCTTCGCTAAAAGACCTCACCAACTCGAACAAATACTTTCCTTACCGTTACGGTCAGGCTTTCTGGACCTTTGTAGGTTCGCTTTATGGTGATACTACCATTGTTCCCTTATTTAAGAATACAGCCCGATTTGGTTACGAAAACGGTATTAAATATACTTTTGGCTACGACGACAGAACCTTATCGGGTTTATGGAAAAATGCCATCGAACAGCACTACCGTCCTTTGCTAAAGGCAGACAGTTCGCAGATTAAGATTTCAGGCGCCAAAATCATCGACAACAAGAATGCGGGCAACATGAACGTAGCCCCGGCTATCAGTCCAGATGGCAAATACTTGGCTTTCCTTTCTGAAAAAGATCTATTTGGTATCGATTTGTTTTTAGCCGATGCAAAAACGGGCCGAATTATCAGGAAACTGAGCAGCCAAATCTCCAATTCGCATATCGACGATTTCAACTTTATCGAATCGGCCGGAGCTTGGTCGCCCGACGGCAAACAGTTCGCCTTCAGTATTTTTAGCAAGGGCCGTAATCAACTGCTTATCGTAAATGTTGATAACGGAAGTACCGTCTTGCAAACCGGCATGGGCGAAGTAGAACAATTTGGCAACCTTACTTGGTCGCCCGATGGCAAAGAAATCGCCTTTTCGGGTATGATTGAGGGACAAAGCGATATCTTTTCGTACAATTTGGCCACCAAAGCCGTTACCCAAATCACCAACGACGAGTATTCTGACTATGCGCCGAACTTTTCGCCAGATGGTAAAAAAATCATCTTCTCTTCAGACCGCGCAGCCATTATGGGTGGCAACATCAATGCGGTTAATCCGATCAACATGACCATTTACGATATTGCCAGCAAAACGCTGACCAATATCCCGGTTTTTCCAGGTGCCAACAACTTGAACGCCCAGTTTTCTGGCGACAGCAAACGTGTTTTCTTCCTTTCCAACCGCGATGGTTTCAGGAACCTTTACGAATACACCTTGGATAATGGCACCGTAAAACAGTTAACTGACTATTTTACTGGTATCAGCGGCATCACGGAGTTCTCCCCTGCCATTACCGTTTCGAGAAACGACGATATCATTTACAGCTATTATCGCTACCAGCGCTACACCCTGTACAATTCGCCATTGAGCAACTTCAAGGCAAAAAGCGTAGACCCGCAAGAAGTTAATTTCGATGCGGCCATTTTGCCTCCGATGGAAAATTCTGGCGTAAACATCATCAACTCTAACTTGAGCAATTTTGAGCGTTTTGAAAAAACCATCCCCGATTCATTAAAAACCATTCCTTACCGACCTAAATTCAGGTTGGATTACTTGGCCAATAGTGGTGTTGGTGTTTCGACCAGCAGATTTGGAACAGGTGTACAAGGCGGTATTATTGGTATGTTCAGCGATATTTTGGGTCGAAACCAAATCATTGCCAATGTTTCTGTAAATGGCGAAATCTACGATTTTGGTGGTTTGGTTGGCTACATCAACCAAAAAAGCAGGATCAACTGGGGCGTTGCGCTTTCGCACGTGCCCTACATTACGGGTTTCAGAACCTATGGCGCCTACAACCCTGCCACAGGCGGCAATCCGATAGACACCATCAGCACCAATATTTTACGTACGTTTGAAGACAAGGCCGAGCTCTTTGCTTCTTATCCGTTTAACAAAGTACATCGTTTCGAAGCCGGAGGCGCTTTCTCGCGTTATAGTTATCGCTTAGACCGCTTTAACGAATACTATCAGGATGTGAACGGTTATGCGGCTTATTATTTGGGTTCAGACCGTAAAAAGGTATCTACTGCAGAAGCTGCTAATTCTTTGGGTGTACCATTGAAGCCATTCTCGGTTTTCCAGGTTAACGCGTCGTTTATTGGCGACAATTCCATATTTGGGGTGACGTCGCCCTTGGATGGCTTTAGGTACAGGATTGGCGCTGAACAATATTTTGGCGATTATAATTTTAGCGCAGTTACCGTAGATGTGAGGAAGTATTTCAGAATCAAACCTATTACCATTGCGGTGAGGTCGTACAACTACATGCGTTTGGGTAAGGATGGCGAAAACCTTTATCCGCTTTACGCTGGTTACAATTACCTGATTAGAGGTTACGAAGCCAGTTCTTTCTATAACATCAGAAATCAAAGCCTAGGTAGTTTCGATATCGATCAGCTATCGGGAAGCAAATTGGCGGTATTCAATTTTGAGCTTCGTTTGCCGTTCACCGGTCCGAAAAAACTGGCTCAAATCCCTTCAAAATTCTTGTTTACCGATTTGAACCTTTTCTTTGATGCAGGCTTAGCTTGGAACGAAGACAGCAAAGTAGCTTTTAAAAGTCAGCCTAGCTACAAAACGGTTCCTGTAACCGATTCTCAAGGCAATCCTATTTTAGATGGCAGCGGCAAGCAGGTAACTACCCAAATTGCCAACGAAAGAGTGCCCGCCATGAGCGTGGGCGTATCTGTAAGGGTAAACGTATTTGGCTATTTTGTATTGGAGCCTTACTATGCCTTCCCTTTCCAACGCAAGGAAGTGAAGAACGGCGTGTTTGGGGTAACCTTTGCACCAGGCTGGTAGGCAAACAAGTTTTCAATAGGCAGTCTGCTGTTAGCAAACTGTTCAACAAAAACATAAAAAGCGTCCTGATATTCGGGACGCTTTTTTTTATTGAAACTATTAACTAATTATGGGCAATTGTGTAAAGATGGAAATAAACTATACAGCTCCTCTCCTTTTATTCTCTCCAGTCAATCGGAACAGATATCATGGATGATGCTAAAATAGCATTACGACATTAGAGGCAAAGCCACTTGGGTATTGATTCTAGGCTGAGAAAGGATATGCTCAAAATCCAAACCAATGGTTAAGTCAATCCAATCGGGATTACAAGAGCGTACCATGCGTTCTTTTTGCATACGGGTAAAGCGGCTTACCAGCTTAAAGCGGTTTAGGGCCTGTGCTTCGGTTTTGAATTCTTCGAAATAAACCAAACGGGTTAGCTGCTGGCCGCTATCAAAAAACAAATTGGGCATCTGCTTATAGAAATCGAGTGTTTTGATCAGGTCTGCACTCATTCCTACATGTAAACTTGTACGATTTCTGTCGGTTACGATATAAACAAACTTTTGCATGATAACGGCTTTTAAAGGTTAAAAACTAAATTAATTAGATAATTTCTTGTACTTTCAATAAATATTACTAACTTTATTGGCACAATAATACTAACAATTTTAGTAAAAACAAATTTATTTTAAAATTATTTTTATGTCAAACATTTCATCAAACCTAAAATACCTTAGAAAGAAAAAAGGCCATACACAGCAACAATTTGCTGATTTAATGGAAATTAAGCGATCATTGATTGGCGCTTACGAAGAAGACAGGGCTGAACCGAAATACGACTTACTAAAAAAAATAGCAGAATACTTTGATCTCACCATTGATGAATTCATCAACGAAACCATCAATGATAACTGGAAACCAAAGCCCAAAAGCCAAGGCTCTAATTTGAGAATATTGAGTATTTCTGTCGACCAGAACGATAACGAGAACATAGAATTGGTTCCGGTTAAGGCCAGTGCCGGCTACCTGAATGGCTTCTCCGATCCGCAATACATCCAAGACCTGCCTAAATTCCAATTGCCGTTGCCGGCTTTGAGGCAAGGCACTTTCAGGGCTTTTGAAATTATGGGCGATTCGATGTTGCCTATCCAGCCGGGCAGCGTAATCATTGGCGAGTATATGGATAACTGGAACGACGTAAAAACCGGTGAAACCTATATCATCATCAGCAAAAACGAAGGCGTGGTTTACAAAAGAGCCGGAAACAGGTTTAAGGAAAACAAGGAGCTGAAACTGGTATCAGATAATAAGGTATACGACGCCTACTCTCTGCCGGCCGAAGACATCTTGGAAATCTGGAAAGCCAAAGCCTATATTTCTACGGCATTGCCAGAACCTACGCCAGAGCCAACCATCGAAACCTTATCGAGCATGATGGCCCAAATGCAGAAATCGATTTCGCAACTGAACAAAAATTAACAAATTTTAACAAGCTTTCGTTTAAACTCTCTCCCACTTTTTGCATCTATGCTATAAAACACCAATTAATTTAAAAGCAGATGAAAAGGATGATTTACACAGTAGCCTTGGTCGTAATGGGAGTTACCGCCAGCTACGCACAGCAAGCTGGAAAACCAAAATTAAGTGCAGAACAGCGTGCCGAAAAAGCAGCCGTTGCCATGCAGCAAAAACTGTCGCTAACCGACGACCAGAAACAAAAAATTCAGCAGATCGAATTAGACCGTATTAAAAAGAACGACGAATGGCGCGGACAAGACAGAAGTGCCATGAAAGACAAAATGGAAGAGCGTAAAGCTTTTGCCAAAGCCAATAAAGATAAAATTGATGCGGTTTTAACTGCCGATCAGAAAAAAACCTTGGAAAACTCTCGCCACGAAATGAGGGACAAGCTGAAAGACAGAAAAGGCAAAAGAGGTGGCCGCCCAGGCGACAAAACCCCTCCGCCACCTCCAGCTTCAAACAATTAATTAATTTTTTAAGGGTGTTGAACAAATATGTGCAGCACCCTTTTTCTATTTGGATTTGACCAGCAAATCGGGATAATCTGAAATAATGCCATCTACCGCCAAAGCCCTCAGCTTTTTCATATCGTCGATGGTATTGGCCGTCCATGGAATAACCTTAACGCCAGCTTCATGGGCTTTCTTTATCATATCTTCGGATACGGTGTGCCACTCCGGACTTAAAATAAAAGGCTTAAAGCCCAAATCGGCTATATTCTCTTCAAACGTTTTTTTATTGGCGATCAGGAACGAGGTTTTAACTTCCGGGTATTTCTCATGGATCAGCTGAATGGTTCGTTTATCGAACGACTGGATCACCACATAAGGCGTAATTTTCTTCTTTTCAATCACATCCATCAGCAATTGCACAAAAACCGCTGGTTCGGGATTGGTTACCCCATCTCCCGCCGGACTGCATTTGGTTTCGATATTGTAGAAAAACTGCTTGCGTTTGTTTTTCTTGATATCGGCCTGAACTGCATCGATCAAATCGCTAAGCAAAGGTATATGGGTTTTGATTTTCTCTTGTTGCGGAAAACCTGCCAAGGGTTTTGTGCCTAAATCAAACGATTTCAGGGTTTGGTAGTCCATTTGAAAAACCGGGTACTTTTTGGCATCGCTGGCCGGGATTTCCTGACCATCAGGTGTAAGCATAAAGCTTGGGCTCAGGTAATCGTCGTGCGTTACCACCACCAAATTGTCTTTAGTAATGTGCGTGTCCATTTCTAAAGTAGTAATGCCATCAATTTTCATGGCATTGAGCATAGCCACAATGGTATTTTCGGGCCATAGGCCTCTGCCACCACGATGCGCTTCGGCACTAAATGCCGGAAATTCAACTGTTTGAGCACTCACCTGCGAAGAATAGCTTAAAACTGCGATTAAGCCTAAAGATAGTGTTTTTGCAATTTTCATGTGTTCTGGTTAAATAAACAATGAGCCATTAAAATTAATGGCTCATTAATACTTTAAATTTCGGCAAACGCTATTAGCAAAAGATTAACAAATCCTGAACTTTGCAATTAGCTTAAGCGATGGTTGCCTTTAACATTTAAGGAAAAGGCGGGCCTTAATTCCTTAATGGTTCAATCCCGTTTTTTAACATTAAGGCATTTAGTTCCATTAAGAAAAAGCGGGCTCTTAGCTCTTTAATGGTTCAACCCCAGGCCTTATGGGATAATAATATAGTCGGGGCTCGATAGCAAACACAGGTTATAGGTTCTCGAGTAGTTGTTGCCTTCATCGTTTCCATAAGAACCGGAAAAAAGCACGTCGCTGGCCAGCAAGTCATAACCTGGCTGAATTACATATACACCGTTTGAGTGAACACCTGGAGGCAAAAACGGAGAGGTTGTACCAGGCGCCAAACCAACCAACACGGTAATGGCGTAAGTAGGCTCCAAACGCTCGGTCATGTTGGCATCCTTGTAAAAACGGATCATGTAGCTACCGCGTGTTTCGGTGCTCCAGTTATCGCCATTATTTTCTTCCACCGTATAATCATCTTCAATTTCGAGATGGGCGTAAACCTGTGCACGGCCTACTAGGCTACACAAAACAATGCTGAATAATAAAATAATTTTTTTCATGTTTTTTGATGATTTAATTTAACTTTTACTAAAGATAAAATAGCATGACTAGCTATATATTAATTGATTATGAATTAAATAATTTCACTAACATACTGCTCGCCGAAGCGGTCGGTGGCCACTACTTTTACCTTTTTAACCGATGGTGCAAAATGTGCCAAGAACAAGTGGTCGGTATTGCTTGGTTCGGCAAATGTTCTGCCTGCCGGCAATTTATCGCCTTGGTAAAGCTGAACTGCCATAGGATCTACGCCTTTTTGCTGTTCCATTTGGCCCATAGCCTTTCCATCTAAGAAATATTCTACTTTCCACTCGGGATCCCAATTCCAAACATTGGCAATCAGGCGTTTCTGATTGGTCAGCTCATCAACATAAATACGGATCTGCTCTTTTTTATCTAAACCTGTGCCTTGATAATGCCATTTGAGCTTGGTTCCCTCTACCTGATAAACCCCATAGCCTCTTGGTGCGCCATCGCCACAAATTGGCCCAGTCCACCAAGCACCGCAAACCGTACCGTGGTTGTGTTCAAAAATACCGTCGGTAATTACGTTACGGTTATAATGTGTATGGCCCGACATGATATGTACATTGCTATATCCTTTAAGCAAGGCATAAAAATCCTGGTTGTTTTTAACCGCATTATGTACCGGAATATGCAAGGAAATAATCAGCAGCGCATCTTTAGCTACATGTTTCAGGTCTTTGGCCATCCAATCTAACTGGGCTTGGGTAATGAAACCGTCGTATTCTCTTTCCTTGCCCAAATAGCGAACATCGTCTAATACAATATAATGGGCCTTGCCCCTGTTAAAAGAATAATAGGTTGGACCGTAGTATTCGCTAAAGGTTTTGTCGGAGGTTTCGTCGCCACCCTGACGATAATCCATATCGTGGTTACCCAAGGCCTGAAAAAACGGGATACCCATCTGCGCCACAGCCGCATCATAATCTGGAAACAAAGCCAGGTCATCCCAAACCAAATCGCCAACACCAATGCCATGGACCAAAGGCGTATTCATGGCTTTGATGGTTTTGATGGTATCGGGCACCGAGGTGCTCATCATTTGAGCTACGTCTTTTTTATTTTTCACCTGCGAATCGGCCCAGATGATAAAATTATGTTTGTTGTCGTCTTGCTTAAGTTTTTCGAGTTCGAAATTGTACTCGGTCTTGTTGCTTAGCACATGGTAATGCCTCGAAATATGCTTTTCGGTAATAAATTCGTAACCTGCGGGTACGCTGAGCCAAACAAACTTGGCTTTTTCGTTAGGTTCTAAAGCATAGTTTCCGTTTTTATCGGTTACCACTACGCTAAAGCCATCTGATACGATTACACCAGCAATGCTTTTCTTGTTTTTATCGGTAATACGGCCAGTAATTTTGCCCGTTTTTTTGGCAGTGCCGAGGGAATAACCTTTTAAGCTGATTAAAAAAGCAGTAGTAAACAGACCTGCTTTCTGTAAAAATGATCTTCTATTCATGTTAGGGATGTGCAATAATGGATGGATAAGGCATCCCGGTTACTTACCAGAATGCCTTTAAAGTTTCTATTTTAACTCCGTTGCATTGGTGGTCTCAATCTCGCTGATCACAGAAGTACTGCTCAGCTTGATGTGGATATGCGACCTGGCTTTTACCCATTTGCCCAAAGTGGTATCGAAAACACCTCCCAAGGCAAACCAGTAGCCCTGACCAGAGCCATCAGAAGCACCGGCATTAGGTTGGTAGGTGAATTTTTGAATGTTTGATCCCGAAAGGAAAAAAGGCTGTGCCTTATTGGTGTTATGGTCAACCACATCGTAAACATCGGTGTTGCCGATACGGTAACCGACTTGATTTGCCGAGTCGTACAAACTGCCGCCATTGTGCACAAAAACCACATCAATCGGCACCGTGGTCTTATCAACCGAGATGCCACGGAAAACGGCTATACCAAAAGCATTGCCACTATTGGCCAACAAATTGGTGGTAGAGCTTCCCCTGGTGGTATTTGACGAATTGAAGAACGGACTATTGGTATTGTAGGCGGCCGACCTGATCCATTTCGAAGCGGCAATAGAAGTCGATCCAGGACCATTAATCAATTTGTTAGAGGCACCTACGTAAAAGAACTCGCCTTTTGATACCGTGCCAGAAGTAAGCTCTAGCTTATAGGTTTTGCCACTTCCCGTTGCCCAGCCCTCTGCAGGATAGCCAACCGGCAATGTGGCTCCTGCATTGTTATTGGTAACGATGGTGAATTTGGTATCAGCAAAATTGATGTCTTTTGTGGCCCTGCACTGGATGTATTCGGCATTGGTATCGCTGCCTTGAGGGTCGTTAATAAAACCCGTGATGATGATTTCTGGAACATCGGGTGTTGAACTGAGCACGAAGGCATCGGCAAGCGTGCGGATATAAAACCGTGGCTGCAGCTTGCCATCTTGCATGTTGTTTAAAACAATCCCCCTATAATCGGCAGAATATGGTGGCGTTGAGTTTGCAAAAACCGCACTGTTCTGGGTAAAAAGCGTAATATCCCCCGTACCATCGTTCAACGTCTTGCTACCCGCAAATACAGCTGAGGGAGCCAAGCTTGGATTATAGGTACCTTTCCAGATATTCAAAAAGGTGCTTTCGTATTTATCCGGCTGACTATTAATCAGGTTAATGAACCCCCTGTTGATGATCAATTTTCGACCAGAGGAAATTTTGGTTACGTTGGCACCAGAAACACCTGTAATCTCCAAAGTACCATCCACTCTTTTCAAAATACCACCTTCTATCTTAACATGTACCGAATCGCCGGGAATATATTTGGCGGCATCAGCACCGATGTTGATGGCTATACCGCGTAGCGAATCGATACCATTGCCGGTGGCACGCAGGTTTTGCACCACCAAAAGCCCAGCTGGCAAGTTATTGCCCGAATGATCGGAAATGACCTGGCCTTTTAAAGAAGTAGCTGCCCGCATGTTCTCTTTGGTTAGGGTAACATCGGCACCAGTATATAATTTGCGCAAATCGAAATTGGATATGAAGTCGCTCGGTGTACTTATAATGTAATCGCTATCTCGTTTGCAACCCATCCAAACGGCAATACAAGCTGTGAGGACGAAACAATTTATCAATATTTTTTTCATAAAAATCTTGTCTATTATTCAAAAATTAAGGCTTTTGCCACCAAACACGGGTACTGATTTCGTCAGGGCCTTGTGCGGCAACTGCATTTTTATAGCTGGTTGGATTGGCCGATTGGCTAATGAGCGGATAGCTCATCCGGGCAGGCATTACCCCGCCGTTGGCCAAGCCTGGTCCTTTTGGCAAAATGGGATGCCCAGTACGGCGATATTCGTACCATTGCTGAAAATCGACCAGGAACATGGCGTAGTATTTTTGGCGATGGATCATTTCCAGCTTGCTGTTGCCATTGATATCGGTATTATCTAATGGCAAATAATCCAGCCATTCAATATCAGCTGTTCTGATGTAATCTAAAAAGAGCTGATCTGTTGTTTTGGAGATGTAGGTAGGCAACCAATAATTGATGCCATCCACAATACCTTTGTTATAATAGGCTTCGGCGCTTCCATTAATCCAGCCCCTTACGGCAGCTTCGGCCAAGATAAAATCAACCTCTGCACAGTTCATGATGATACCGGTGTATGGGTCTGTTTGCAAGGTGATGCCTGCATTTTGCGCATCTGAATAAAAATAAGCTTGCTTAGGCATGCCTGTTCCGGGTGCGTAGCCACTTGGCACACCCACATAACCTCCGGTAGAGCTTTGGGCTATGCCCCAACGGTTTGTGCCACCCTTGCCCAAGGCTCCATTCAGTCGCGGATCATTCCAGGCCGCCAACTTGTCTATAAAAAAGCTCGTTATGGCCGTACCCCTAAAATCGACAGCCCTCACCCCGATCATATATGGCGACGAATACACCGCGGTACTGCTGTTGGTGCCATTCCATAATATTTTGGCGGTATGGTCATTGCTTTCCATAATTGGATATTTGGCCGGGTTGGTATCGATCATTTCCTTGATTTTTGCAATCGCCTGCGCCGAAACTTCCGATTTGCCCGAAACACGCAACAGTAACCTCAAATACAGGGAATTACCCAATCTTCTCCATTTATTTACATCGCCTTTGTATACCGGATCGCCAGTTGGAATAATGGCTGTACCGGCTTCTAACAAAGTATTTGCTTCTTCCAGTTTTTTGAACATGTCCAGATAGATATCCTTCTGCTTATCGAATGCCGGTTCATAAACCCCTTCCTTGCCTTTGTTGGCATCGAAATACGGCACGTCACCATAGGTATCGGTCAGGAGCTGGGAAACCCAAGCCTGGGTAATGAGCGAAATTCCCTGATAAGACTTGTTCAAAGTAGCCGGCTGGCTGGCTATGGTATAAATGTCTTTCAGGTTGGTTAACTCAGGGTACCAAACGTTCCAGGTATAATCAGACCACGAACGCCTGTAATCGTACCTAAAAACCTGGGCTTCTGCATCGCTAAGCGCCACGGTAACCTGCATCAATTCGTTGTTAAACGAACGGTTACGCGACATATTGGCGTACAAAACATTGACCAATGCGGGTGCCAACAGCTGATTTGCCGTGGTAGTGCCCTTGCCGATCGGATCGGTATTGATGGCTTCAAAATTTTTATCGCATGACGAAAGACTAATGCCAAACGCCATCAACAAGATATAACTGATTTTATTTTTAATTCTTTTCATTTCTTTTTCCATTAAAGACCAACCACTAAACGTGCTCCAAAAGTGCGGGTAGAAGGCAACTGACCGGTTTCGAAACCTTGGGTAATATCTGATCCAGACAGGGTTCCGAATTCTGGATCGAATGCAGGCCATGGCGACCAGATGAACAGGTTACGGCCATATACGCCGATAGTAACTTTGTTCAGTCCCAAGCTGCTTACCAATCTTTTGCTCAAGGCGTAGGTGATGTTTGCTTCCCTAAACTTGAGGTAGTCTGTTCTGAAAATACTTCCTTCCGCTTGGTCAGATCCGTAAAGCGAAGTATAGTAATTTTCGAAATTGGTAGCGATTACATCATTCTTACGGAAGGTACCATCTGCATTTTGAACCACTCCTGGTCCGATGACACCATTGTAGCGACCCGGCAAGGTTACTTTGAGTTTACCCAAGGCAGCCATCCTCGAAAAGGTAAGCGAGTGGCCTACTGCGCCCAGCTGTGCATCGAACAACACATTGGTGCTAAACGAACCATAGCTAATGCCAGTACCAAAACTGAACCTGAATTTAGGAATGGTGTTGCCGAGGTAAATAAGATCTGTAGTATTGATTCTGGCGTTTCCGGTAACGGCATCATAAATAATTTGGCCATCAGGCGAGCGCATAAAGCCCCTGCCATACAAATCGCCCATGCTGCCACCCACATTGGCTACCACTTGGGCACCACCCAAAGCGCCCGAACGCAGAATAACCGAACTGTCGGCCAGTTCCTTGATTTTATTGCGGTTGGCCGAGAAAGTTGCGTTCAACGTCCATTTGAAGCTTCGGCGTTGCAACACGGTGCCGTTTGCGGAAAGCTCAATCCCTTTGTTATCAACCCTTCCGGCATTAAAAATAGCAATGCTATAACCGGTAGCGCGATCTACTTGGCGGCTCAAGATCTGGTTTTTGGTATTGCCCATATAGGCCGCAAAATCCAAGTTAAGCCTATTGTTAAACAACCTCAGCTCAGCACCAACCTCAATAGTCGTTGTTTTAAGTGGCTTTAGATTTGGATTTGGCAATATGCTCGGATTGGTCATGGCGCTATCCGGATAAATGCCGTTGGCCGCCAAGGCATAATTATAGGCTGTACGGTAAGGCGTTGTACCACCACTACCCACGATAGAAACCGATGCCCTCACTTTGGCAAAGTTGATGGCTTTTGGCATCTTCCACAAATCTGATGGTACAAAAGACAAACTGGCCGAAGGATAGAAAAATCCAACGTTATCGGTACGGGTTGGCGTAGCCAATACGCTGCTCCAATCTTTACGACCGGTTAAATCTAGATACAGGTAGTTTTTATAGCTTACCGACATGGTGCCATAAAAGCTGTTGATCCGATATCTTGCCGTATCTGGAACCGAAATTAAAGGATTGGCATTGTTATCCAGTCTGTAAACACCTGGAACAACCAACCCATCGGCACGGAGTTCGGCTTTTTTGTATTCGTTTCTCAGCTGACTGCCACCTGCACTCACCGAAAAATTAACCGAACGGCTAATCTGTTTCTGGTATTTGAGCATAAAATCGGCGCTGGCCTCGTACGAATTGATATTTTGTTCCCTATACGAACCTTGTGCAAATTTGTTGCCGGCCGCATCATACGGACGTTTGGTTTCGCGCACGTCCTTAATCATATCCAAAGTAGCCCTTACCATTAGGCTCAGCTCTCTGGTAAAGTTGTAAGTAGCCTGTACGTTTCCGGTTAGGCCGTTACGGCGTTGGGCGTTGATGTATTGCTCTGATATGGCATAAGGGCTTTCTGGGTTGGTGGTGGTGATGTTTACAAACTGCAAAAGTTCTTTGCCCGGCACCCAATAATCTCTGTACCAATCCACATTGACATTGGGCTGGGCAAACATGAACCAATACATCAACGATTGGTTGCCATAACCCGTAGCCGGCAAATTGTCGCTGTGCCTGTTGTTGTAGGCTGCCTTTACCGACAGGTTAAAGTTTTTGGTTATTTTTGAATTGGCCGATAAAGACACCGAAGTACGCTCTAAACCCGTATTAGGCACAATCCATTCGTTATTGCCATGGCTTGCCGAAAAGCGAAGCCCCACTTTTTTAACAGTGCCATCAATGCTTACCGAATTGGAAGTTTCGTAGCCGGTTTTAAAAAAGGCATCGATAGGATTTTGGTAGGCAACCCAAGGTGTTCTGGTTGTGCCACGGGTTTTGGTAGCCGGATCGTATTGATAATACATGGCCCCTGGCGTAAAAGGCGCGCCCCAGGTCGCACTGGTTGCGTTGGTACTGGCACCATCTTCGGTAGCACCATAAGAGAAATAAGGCACGCCATATTGACCTTGGCCAAATTCGGTCTGCACATCGGGCCCACGGTTTACCTGTTCCCACGACGTATTGGAAGTAAAGGTAATGCCGATTTTCTTTCTTTTGGCATTGGCCGATTTAGTAGTGATAATGACCGCACCATTGGCACCGCGCTGACCGTACAAAGCCGCTGCACCCGGGCCTTTCAATATGGTTACGCTTTCGATATCATCGGGGTTCAAATCGTTAAGGGCACTTCCAAAATCAGGAGGCATAATATCACCAGAAGTACCGTAAACACCACCCGACGAAGCCGCCGTACGCCTTGAACTGCTGCTGGCCACTACCCCATCAATCACAATCAGTGCTTCATTATCGCCGGTTAAATTGTTTTCGCCCCTTAAAATAATCTTGTTCGATCCGGCAGGGCCGCTGTTGCGCACCAAGTTCAGTCCCGCCACCTTGCCCGACAAAGCATCGGTCCAATTGCTGGAAATGGCATCTGTTAACTGGTTGCTGTCTATTTTGGTAACGGCGTAACCCAATGAACGTTCTTCGCGTTTGATACCCAATGCCGTAACCACAACCTCATCTAATGCCGTGCTCGATGCTTTAAGTACTACATTGAGTGTGGTCGTTTGGTTAGCTACAACTCTAACCTGCTGCTGTCTTGCGGTTTCGAACGAGATATACCTTACTTCAACCGTATAAACATTAGGTTCCAGGTTCAGGCTAAAAGTACCATCGTTGGCACTTTGGATCGTTCTGTTGATTTCAACGATATGAATAACCGCTGCCGGAATGGGGCTGCCATTATCGTCGGTTACCCTGCCCACCAATTTACCCGTAGTGGTTTCTTTCTTCACAATCAGGATATTTTTATCGCCTGATACCTTAAAAGTAACCGGCAGATCCTTTAAAATCAGGTTTAAGGCTTCGGCAACCGTACGTTCCTTATGTGCAACCTGCACCTTTCTTTGGTCGTTAAACTGGCTGTTGTTATAGCTGATGCTCATGCCACTCAGTTTTTCGAGTTGCTCAAAGGCCTGTTTAATCGTGATGTCGTTTGCACTGAATCTGATTTTTTTATCGGTTTGTGCGTACACTTGGGCAGGCAAGAGCTGCGCCAAGAGCAATATCATGCAAATTAATGTCTTTATTGCACGTTGATGGACATTTCTTGCCCATCGGAAATTAATTTTCATATATTTATTCAATTTTTTACTAATAAATGCGTTGTCAGCGTGTTTGAGGAAGCCAGAGCCGTTACCAGCGAACTCTGGTTTTTTTGTGCGTGAAATCTTGTAAGTCTTTTATCCCATAGTTTCTTTTTTAATAAATAGTTATTTTGTTTCCGTTTATCTGATAAGTGCTTCCGCTAAGTCTTGAAAGCACGTCCATTACTTGTTTAATGCCGCATTTATCGAATTTGGCCGTTAATTTCAGCTGGGCTGTTTGAGGTTGTTTGAAACTGATCTTTACATCGTAAGTCCGTTCTATGGAGGCCGCGATATCCTGCATCGATGTGTTGTAAAAAGCCAGCTTGTATTGTTTCCAGCCACTTACCGCTGTGGCATTGATGCTTTGTTTCACTATTTTTTCGGTAGTGGTATCAATCAGCAACTGTTCGTTAGGCAACAGGAAATTGAGCGTATCTTTTTTATTCGCGCGTTGCAGCACTACGCCAACTTTTCCGGTTTCTACGGTAACCTCTACGGCTTTGGCCGGAAATGCCTTGATGTTGAACGAGGTACCCAAAACAGTGGTCGATACTTTGCCAGTTTTGACAATAAATGGCCTTTTTGTTTCGTGCACCACATCAAAAAAGGCTTCGCCCTCTAATTTTACTTCTCTTTTATCGGCGCTAAAATGGGCATTGTAGCTAATGCGGCTCCCGGCATTGAGGTAAACTACCGAACCATCGGGCATGGTAATTGAACGTTGCTCGCCGTTTGGATTACTGATTACCTTGACAATGGCCTGTGGCTTTGTCTTGGCTCCATCGGATTTAAAAAGCAACAATCCCAGGCCACAAACCATCACCAACACAGCCGCCATAGCATAGCGATGCCAGCTGCCTAGTTTTTTTATTTTAGGCTTTGGCTCCTCATTTGCCGAATTTTGTGAGATATGATTGGCAACAAGTGCCCAGCTTTTGGCCTGACCAGTGGGCTGCTGCAGGTACATTTCTGTAGCCTCAAAAATCCTCAGTACTTCGCGGAATTTATGCTGATTGGCCTCATTGCTTTCTACCCAAGATTTGAGTTGATGCAACTCTTCGGCATTGATCGATTTATTAAAATAATGTTCTATTAACTGATAGTAGTGTTCTTCCATTAAAATTCGTGTTCTATAGCTAAGACAGGAATTTGGAAGCCTAATACGTAGTTAAAAAAGTTAAGTTTATATTAAGAAAAGGTTAATCGGCAAGAAACCGCATCAAAGCTTATTTGGCGAGGTTTTTACGATGTGCTGCAGGGTTTTGACAGCCTGATACAAAGTAGTTTCGACCGTGCGTACCGAAATGCCGAGAATAGTGGCAATGGTATTTTTGTCTAGATCGTCTATGCGGCTCATCAGCAGCACTTCGCGTTGGCGCTCGGGCAAAAGCCAGATCAGTTGCATGATTTTATGATAGGCTTCTTTGCTCGAAATGATATCGAATGGGTTCGGACCCGTATGTGGCAACTCGACAGAAGATTCGTAATCTTCGCAGTAGTCGATTTTGGTTTTAGGCCTTTGGATGTAATTAATGGCCATATTTTTGGCCGCAATAAACAAATAGGCCTTCACCGATTTGATTTCTTGTGTAGAGCGATTATCCCACAATTTGATAAAAAGATCGGCAATCAACTCTTCGGCCTTGCTGTAATCTTTTAAATGGATGGCAATGAACTTGCAAAGCGACTGGTAATACCGATTGAACAAGGCTTCTAGCGCCAAGCTGTCATTTAGCTTAATTAAACCTATCAGATCTTCATCATTTAGCACCCTGTAATTAAGTTCCATTTCATGGGCTAAGCTATAAAGCTATTGTTATCCATTTGTTAATTTATATTTAACTTAAAAACAAGAATAGTAATGACATTTAATTCAAAGTTAATTACGGGATGACCAATGTTAACTTTCGTAAAAGCCTTATCGGTTGTTGTATTTATTGATTACATTTATCCTGATGCGCAAACCCGACCATTATCTTTTTGCTACCCAAATTGACTGGGACATCATCATTATTGGTGGTGGAGCAACCGGATTGGGCATTGCCGTTGATGCCGCCAACCGAGGCCTACGTACCTTATTGGTTGAACAGGCCGATTTTGCCAAGGGTACGTCGAGCAGAAGTACCAAACTGGTACATGGTGGGGTAAGGTATTTGGCGCAGGGCGATATCGGATTGGTAAGACATGCCTTAAGAGAACGTGGCTTATTGGCCAAAAACGCCGCGCACCTGGTTCACAAGGAAGAATTTATCATTCCCTGCTATTCCTGGTGGTCGATACTTATATATGGTATTGGCCTCACGCTGTACGATTGGCTGGCTGGCAAACTAAGCTTTGGCAAATCGCGCTACAGGCCCAAAAAGGAAATAACCGCATTAATGCCCGGCATTAAAAGCAAAGGCCTAAAAGGTGGCATCAGCTATTTCGACGGCAAATTCGACGATGCGCGTCTGGCCATCAACCTCATGCAGACTGCGCAAGAACAAGGTGCCTTGCTCATCAATTATATGCAGGTTACCCAATTGCTCAAAAACGACGATACCGTTTGTGGCGTTGAAGTGAAAGATTTACTGTCTGGTGGCCACTACAATTTCGGCGCAAAATGCGTAATCAATGCTACCGGTATCTTCGTCGATGATATCCTAAAACTCAACAATCCGAATACCCCCCAAATGGTACGTCCGAGCCAAGGCGTACATATTGTGCTTAAAAAGGAGTTCCTAAACAGCAGCTATGCCCTAATGATCCCCAAAACCAGCGACAAAAGAGTACTTTTTGCCGTACCTTGGCATGAGCATTTACTGGTTGGCACCACAGACACGCCTATTGAAGAACATAGCCTCGAACCTAGGGCACTGCAACAGGAAATCGATTTTATTTTGAACAATGCGAGTGCTTATTTTGAAAGCAAGCCTAGTACCCACGATATCCTAAGTGTATTTTCTGGTCTGAGGCCACTTGCTGCACCAGCTAAGGCAGGAAAAAATAGCACCAAGGAAATCAGTCGCGACCATAAGTTAGTAGTTTCTGCCAAAGGTCTGCTCACCATTACCGGAGGCAAATGGACCACTTACCGCAAAATGGCCGAAGATACCGTAAGCCTAGCCATCAACGAAATGGGGCTTGCCCCTCGCCCCTGCGCTACCCAGCATTTGCCCATACACGGCAATAGCCAGACTACAGGCAACGACTACCTTGATACCTACGGCACAGACCGCAAGCATATTGAAGCTTTGTGCCTGCAAAAACCCGAGCTTTTGGCGCCATTGCATCCCAATTTCCCTTATATAGTAGCAGAAGTAATCTGGGCGGTACGAAGCGAAATGGCCTTGACCGTAGAAGATGTGCTGAGCAGAAGATTGAGGGTTCTTTTTATCGATGCCAAAGCCGCTATCGAAATGAGCACAATGGTAGCCTCGCTGATGGCCACAGAATTAAGTCTTGATCAAAAATGGGAAGCAGACCAAATCGAAAAATTTAATAAATTAGCTAATGGCTATGTTTATCAGGGCAAATAAATACTTGACAGACTAAAACCTTAACCAAATATATACTTATGGGCAACTATGTGTTAGCGCTCGACCAAGGAACAACGAGTTCGAGAGCCATTGTATTTAACCGCAGTGGCGAAATCGTATCTATTGCGCAAAAAGAATTCAAGCAGATTTATCCCGAAGCAGGCTGGGTTGAACACGATCCGCTCGAAATATGGTTTACCCAACTGGCCGTTGCGGCCGAAGCCATTGTTAAAGCGGGCTTAACGGCCAAAGACATCAATGCTATTGGCATCACCAACCAACGAGAAACCACCGTGGTTTGGGACAGGACAACCGGCCAACCCATATACAATGCCATTGTTTGGCAAGACAGGCGCACTTCAGCCTATTGCGATGAAATCAAAAGCAAAGGTTTGGCCAAGTCCTTACAAGATAAAACAGGACTGATTATCGACTCTTATTTCTCGGCTACCAAAGCCAGGTGGATTTTGCAAAACGTACCTGGCGCACAAGAAAAAGCAGCCAAGGGAGAATTGGCCTTTGGCACCATCGATACCTGGTTAATCTGGAAACTGACCAATGGCACAACCCACGTAACCGATGTAAGCAATGCCTCACGTACGTTGCTCTACAATATCCACACTTTAACCTGGGATAAGGAACTGCTCGAGCTTTTTGGTATTCCAAGTTCTATGTTGCCCGAAGTAAAATCATCGAGCGAAATATATGGCGAAACCGCCGGACAAATACTGGCTGCTAAAATACCGATTGCGGGCATAGCCGGCGACCAGCAAGCGGCTTTGTTCGGACAGATGTGTATTGAGCCTGGTATGGTCAAAAACACTTATGGAACTGGGTGCTTCATGCTGATGAACATCGGAAAGACACCAAAAATATCGACCAATAACTTGTTAACTACTATTGCCTGGAAACTGAATGGCGAAGTTTACTACGCCTTAGAAGGCAGTATTTTTATTGCCGGTGCCATTGTGCAATGGTTAAGAGATGAGCTGGGATTCATTTCCAAATCGGCCGATGTAGAAAAACTGGCGGCCAAAGTAAAAGATACGCAGGGTGTGTACATTGTGCCTGCCTTTGCGGGTTTAGGTGCCCCTCATTGGGACCAGCATGCACGTGGCACCATAACCGGATTAACTAGAGGTACCAACAAATCGCATATAGCCAGGGCGGCTTTAGAAAGCATCGCCTACCAGACCATGGATGTACTTAAAGCCATGGAAAGCGATGCAGGGGTTGGCATAGCCGAATTGAGGGTTGATGGTGGCGCTACGGCTAATAACCTTTTAATGCAGTTTCAGGCAGATGTATTGGATTGCAAGGTCATCAGGCCCAAAATAACCGAAGTAACGGCCATTGGCGCCGCCTACTTGGCTGGCCTGGCTACCGGATTTTGGGAAAGTGTAGCACAAATCAAATCGCAGTGGCAGATAGACCAGACTTTTACCGCAACCGAAGGGCTTGACAACACCGCAAAAATCAAAGGCTGGAACCGCGCCATCAAAGCGGCCAAAATTAACGCTATCGAAAACGACTAAAAACCAGAACAAATGTCACCATATCTTGCAGAATTTATAGGAACCGCCATCATGATCCTTTTGGGAAACGGCGTAGTGGCCAATGTTGTACTTAAGGGTACCAAAGGCAACAACAGTGGCTGGATCGTTATTACCACCGCCTGGGCATTAGCCGTTTTTGTGGCCGTGGTAGTTGCGGGGCCTTACAGCGGAGCGCACCTTAACCCTATTGTAACTTTAGGCGCCGCCATTGCCCACAAATTTGCCTGGAATTTGGTTCCGTACTATGTATTGTCGCAAATTGCAGGAGCCATGCTAGGTTCGTTTTTAGTGTGGCTGATGTACAAAGACCATTTTGATGCCACCGACGATCCAGGCTTAAAGGCTGCTCCTTTTGCCACGGCGCCTGCCATCAGGAATAAAATATCGAACCTTTTTTCTGAGATCATCGGAACTTTCGTGTTGATTTTTGTGATCTTTTATTTTACCGACCCAAGTTTTGGCAAGCCTGAGCTTACCACCATCGGCATGGGTTCTATGGGTGCCATTCCGGTTGCCTTTTTGGTTTGGGTAATCGGTCTATCATTAGGAGGCACAACGGGTTATGCCATTAATCCGGCACGTGATTTAGGCCCTCGCATCATCCATAGCCTCATCCCCATGAAAGGCAAAGGCAACAGCGACTGGAGCTACGCCTGGGTGCCAATTATTGGTCCGGTTATCGGTTCTACCTTGGCTGCTTTACTTTATTTGGCATTAAAAGCATAGAAATACGGCACATTGCTTATTTTTGAAGCCCATGAGCAAAGCCAATTCATTTTTGGAACAACGATTAAAAGAACGAAGTGAAAAAGGGTTATTACGCTCCCTGAAACAAGAAAACTCGCTGATAGACTTTTCTTCTAACGATTATTTGGGCTTTGCACATTCGGCAGCGTTGCATCAATACATCAATGCAGAAACCAAACGTATTGCTCCAAATCTAAACGGTTCTGGAGGCTCGCGTTTATTAAGTGGCAATTACGCCTACACCGAAGCAACCGAAAGCTTTATCGCCAGTTTCCACCAGGCCGAAGCCGGATTGATCTTAAATTCGGGCTACGATGCCAATGTAGGCCTACTTTCCGCCATCCCACAGCGTGGCGACACCATTATAACCGACGAACTTATTCATGCCAGCTTAATTGATGGGGCGAGGCTAAGCCTGGCCAACCGCTTTAAATTCAGGCACAACAACCTCAACGAGCTCGAACAAAAGCTAAAACAAGCTACAGGAAATATTTATGTAGTGGTAGAAAGCATCTATTCGATGGATGGCGATATGGCTCCATTAAAAGACATGAGCGAACTCTGCCAAAAATACGGAGCCAACCTCATTGTCGACGAAGCGCATGCTACAGGTCTATTCGGACCAAACGGAGCGGGATTAGTAGTGCAGTTAGGCCTGCAAGATGCTGTTTTTGCACGGATTGTTACTTTTGGCAAGGCCATGGGCATGCATGGTGCTATCATTTTGGGCTCGGAAACATTGCGCAGCTACCTGATTAATTTTGCCCGTTCTTTCATTTATACCACCGCTATGCCTTTGCACAACATCATTGCCATACGCTGTGCCTACGAATGGTTGATGAGGGAAAATCATCCTCAACAAATACATCAAAAAATAGAACTATACAATCTATTAATCAACCAGTTAAACAGTAATCATATTCAAAGTACAAGCGCTATTCAAACCCTCCTTTTCAGCAACAATAGCGAAGCCAGAAACGCAGCTTTGCAACTACAGGAAAAAGGTTTTGATGTGAGGCCTATCTTAAGTCCAACGATACCCGTAGGCCAAGAAAGGTTAAGAATTTGCTTACATACCTACAATACCGAAGCCGAAATCACCACTTTGGTTCAACAGCTTAAAGAATTGACACAAAATGCCGAATAAATATTTTGTAACCGGAATCGGAACCGGAATTGGAAAAACCATTACCAGTGCAGTAATTACCGAAAAATTAAAGGCCGATTACTGGAAACCCATCCAGTCGGGCGATTTGGAGCAAAGCGACAGCTTGGCTATCGAAAACCTAATTAGCAACAGCCAAACCGTTATCCATCCCGAAACCTATCGACTTACCCAGCCCCTTTCGCCACATTTGTCGGCAAAGCTGGATGGTTTAACGATCGAACTCGACAAGCTCGTACTTCCCGCTACCGAAAATACGCTGATTGTAGAAGGCGCAGGTGGCTTGATGGTTCCCTTAAACGACAAACATCTCATTGTTGACCTGATTAAACACTTGGAACTGGAAGTGATTTTGGTATCGCAGAACTATCTCGGCAGCATAAACCACACCCTACTCAGCATCAACCTCTTAAAGCAATATCAAATCCCAATAAGGGGCATCGTGTTTAATGGCGAAACCAATCACGAAAGCGAAACCTATATTTTAAACTACAGCCAGCTTCCTTGCCTAGGGCATATTCCATTGATGCAACACCTCGACAAAACGGCCATTGCAAATGCTGGCGAAAGCTTAAACTTGTAATAACACTTACCTGCCCAGTGCGTAGGCCGAAAAAGGAATATAACCCTCTTTGTTTTCGAACTTGGCATCTGGAACAACAATCTGCAGGCAATGTTCGCCTTTTTTCAGTTGGTCGAGCTTGATTTTGCGCAAGGGAATAACCGCGCCGGGGCACCAGTTAGAAAATTTCTGCCATTGCTCGTCGGTTTTGGGCGTTTTGCCATAAATCCCATTCGATTGTGTGTTGTACTGCCTGTAAGGCTCGCAGGTATTTTCGCCGGGAATGTACTTCAGTTGCAAAACATTGTCTAGGTAAACGTAGTGTACCCTCCTGTTGTATTCTTCGCCATTTTTATTGGCGCCATGGTTAGAGGAGATAATAAAAAACTCTACGTCTTTAAGGTTCTTTTCGGCTTTAAAAGTATAAGTTCGCGTGGTTTTACCCAAACTATCTGTGGCTTTGTAGTTGTTGAGCGAATCGCTGTAGGCAATCGGGATCAACTGATAAACTGCTTTTGATTTTTTCTGGCTAGCCTTAACGTCAAAATAAAGATTACCTATAAACACGTCGTTTCTGCCTTCGCATCCCTTTACCTGTTTTTGTGCAGCATAAGGCACACCGAATACATTCATCTGGATATAAAAATCGTATTGGTCTGCAAAAGATTTATTGCCCACTATTTTGCCAATAGCCGAAGCATCCCAAACATAAGGCCTAACATTGGGCTGTTTGTTCATATCCATAAACGGCGTAATATAGCGACCAATTTCTATACGCTTGGTCACAGCCGGATAGTTTTTGCCTTTTTCAATCAGCAATAGGGCTACATTGGCTATACGGTCGTAATTGTCGCAGGCAGCTTTCAGGTCTACCTGCATGTTGACATCTTCATTGGTCAGCAAGGCTATTTCCCTGTCGTTGAGCTTTCTCGTATAGGAAGTATTGCTGCGATAGATGCCCTCTTGCACCTTTAAAGGCACCAATTGTGCATAGCCATCGTAATAAACGATGTTATCGAATACCGTCAGCCTTAAGCTATCGCGTTCGCTGGCCTTTAATGAGCTGGCTGAAATGAGGCAGAGTGCCAGACAGGTAAAAAAGTAATTTTTCATAGTGCACGAATATAAAACAAAAAAAGCCCCGATTTTATCGGGGCTCTCTTTTTTCGATATCGAAATATCTTATTTTACTGCATCAATGATAGCTTTGAAAGCATCTTTGTGGTTCATGGCTAAATCAGCTAATACTTTACGGTTCAAACCGATGTTTTTAGCGGCCAATTTACCAATCAATTGAGAGTAAGATACACCGTGCTCACGAGCTCCAGCGTTGATACGTTGGATCCATAGGCTACGGAATTCTCTTTTCTTAACTTTACGGTCGCGGTAAGCATATTGCAAACCTTTTTCTACCGTGTTTTTGGCAATGGTGAATACCTTGCTTCTTGATCCCCAATAGCCTTTGGCCATATTAAGGACTTTTTTTCTTCTGCGTCTAGACGCTACTGCGTTTACCGAACGTGGCATAATGTGTTGTTTTTGATAAGCGGTGTTGCGTTTTGCCTATTGGCGCAGCAATCTTACAACCGACGTACCTGGTTAAAAAATTAATTACTTACCGATGCAAAGCATACGTTTAACGTTGCCCATATCAGCGTCATTTACCATACTAGTATGGCCTAAGTTACGCTTACGTTTAGTGCTCATTTTGGTTAAAATGTGGCTTTTGTAGGCGTTCTTTCTTGCGATTTTACCGGTTCCAGTAAGCGAGAAACGCTTTTTGGCACTGGAATTGGTCTTCATTTTTGGCATAACCCTGTTTTAATTTATATAATTTATTACTTCTTTGCTACTTTAGGCGCTAATGTTAAAAACATACGCTTTCCTTCTAATTTAGGCAACAACTCTACCTTGCCCACTTCTTCTAAAGCCTGTGCGAACTTCAACAATAAGATCTCGCCTTGTTCTTTGTAAACAATGGCCCTGCCTTTAAAGTGTACGTAAGCCCTTACTTTTTCGCCATTTTCTAAAAAGCCAACGGCGTGCTTTAGCTTAAATTGAAAGTCGTGGTCGTTGGTATTAGGTCCGAAACGAATTTCTTTAATAACGGTTTGTTTGGCATTGGCCTTGATTTCCTTCTGTTTTTTCTTTTGTTCGTAAATGAACTTGCTATAGTCGATGATACGACAAACAGGAGGAACTGCATTAGGAGAAATCTCTACCAAATCAAGCTCTAGCTCATCGGCTAATGCTAATGCTTTTGACAGGGGATAAATCCCTGGCTCCACATTATCTCCAGCCAGCCTAACTTCTTGAGCCCTAATGTGCTCATTGATATTGTGTTCTGCTTCTTTTTTCTTAAAAGGAGGACGTGGTCCCCTATTAAATCCTGGTCTACCTAATGCCAAATGTCTGTTCTTTAAACTGTTATTTCTTTAATTATTAATGCGCTAAATTCTGCCAAAGTCATTTCGCCCAAATCTCCCTCGCCGTGCTTACGTACCGAAACCTTTCCTTCCGCCATCTCTTTTTCGCCGATTATCAGCATGTAAGGCAACTTTTTAACTTCAGCGTCTCTGATTTTCCTTCCAATTTTCTCGTCTCGAAAGTCTATCAGCCCGCGAATATCGGAATTATTTAATTCATCTGAAACTTTTTTTGCATATTCTTCATACTTTTCTGAGATCGGAAGAATAATATATTGTTCAGGAGAAAGCCATAACGGGAAGTTTCCGGCGCAGTGTTCGATGAGTACAGCCACGAAACGCTCCAACGAGCCAAACGGCGCGCGGTGGATCATAACCGGACGGTGCTTCATGTTGTCGCTACCAGTATATTCCAGTTCAAAACGCTCCGGCAAATTGTAATCAACCTGGATAGTTCCCAATTGCCATTTACGGCCCAGGGCATCCTTAACCATGAAATCGAGCTTCGGACCATAGAAAGCGGCTTCGCCCAATTCTACTACGGTTGGCAAGCCTTTTTCTGCAGCAGCTTCAACAATCGCCGCCTCGGCTAGTTTCCAGTTCTCGTCAGAGCCGATGTACTTGGCTTTGTTTTCCGGATCGCGTAATGAAATCTGTGCAATATAATCGCTAAAGCCCAAGGATTTGAATACGTGCAACACCAAATCGATTACCTTCATAAACTCTTCCTTCACCTGATCTGGCCTGCAGAACAAGTGCGCATCATCTTGAGTAAAGCCACGTACACGGGTTAAGCCGTGCAACTCGCCACTTTGCTCGTAACGATATACAGTACCAAACTCGGCAAAACGAACCGGAAGGTCTTTGTACGAGCGAGGCTTGAATTTATAGAGTTCGCAATGGTGCGGACAGTTCATGGGTTTTAAGAAGAACTCCTCTCCTTCTTGTGGCGTTTTAATCGGCTGGAAACTGTCTTTGCCATATTTCTCATAGTGGCCAGAAGTTACATAAAGGTTTTTATGGCCGATATGTGGGGTTACCACTTGCTCATAGCCATGTTTAGCCTGGGCTTTAGCCAAGAAATTAACCAATCGCTCGCGCAAGGCAGTGCCCTTTGGCAGCCACATCGGCAAACCCATGCCCACTTTTTCAGAAAAAGTAAACAATTCGAGTTCTTTGCCCAACTTGCGGTGATCTCTTTTCTTCGCCTCTTCAATCATATGAAGATAGTCGGTCAGTTCACTGGCCTTTGGAAAAGTTACGCCATAAATACGGGTCAACTGCTTTTTGGTTTCGTCGCCACGCCAGTAAGCACCAGCCACATTCATCAGCTTAACCGCTTTGATAAAGCCAGTATTCGGAATATGTGGTCCACGACACAAATCGGTAAAATGGCCTTGGGTATAAAAAGTGATTTTTCCGTCTTCCAAGCCATCGATCAGGTCGAGCTTGTACTCGTCGCCTTTTTCGGCAAAATATTCGATCGCATCGGCTTTGCTCACGCTTTTTCTTTCAAAAACCTCTTTTTGCTTAGCCAATTCGAGCATTTTAGCTTCGATTTCCTTGAAATTATCAGAAGAGAAATCGCGGTCGCCAAAATCTACATCGTAATAGAAACCGGTTTCGATAGCCGGACCGATACCAAATTTGGTTCCCGGATAAAGCGCTTCCAAGGCTTCAGCCATTAAGTGGGCTGATGAGTGCCAAAAAGTCGATTTGCCGGCTGTGTCGTTCCAAGTGAGCAATTTTACATTAGAATCGGCTTCGATGGGTCTCGACGAGTCCCAAACTTCTCCGTTCACTTCTGCTGCTAAAACGTTTCTGGCAAGGCCTTCTGAAATAGATAAGGCGATTTGATGGGCAGTTGTACCCTGCTCATACTGACGGACCGAGCCGTCAGGTAAAGTAATGTTAATCATCTACAACTATGATTTAAAAGTTAAAAAAATTGTTTTATCAATCACTTACTACGTGATTTTCATCTCAATTGCAAAAATAAGAAAATTACTTTGTTATCTGAAATAATTTCGATTGTAGCCTTATCGTTCAGCTTGCTGGATGCGGTTTTGGCTTTGGGCGCTGACCATTCTCTTCTTGAAATAATTGCGCAACGGTTCGTCTACATAAACCATAATCAGGTAAGCGATAACGATCAAAAGAACCACCGAAACCGGAATAACGACCGACAACAGCGACATGCTTGGCTTCACTACTGCCACATAGGTCAAGAATACCCACACAAAAGGATAATGGGTCATGTAGAGCGGATAAGATATATCTCCCGAGAACTTGCAGATTTTTTTGAAGCGATCGGCCAGGCTTGCTCCAGCACCCAACGACACCAGCAATGGAAAATACAAAAGCACGATAACAGGCTCTACTACCCAATTATACCTATCGGAATAAGGAATCAAAAAGCTGAGCACCAACATCAACCCGATGCTTACAAAGCCCAATTTGTTTTTGATGATCCAGTTGCACCTGTAAATGAGCATACCCATTAGGAAAGAAAAGAAAACCCTGGCGCCGCCATCGGTGAAATTTGGTCCGCCCCAACCTCCAGCTACGTTACCCGATTTGCTGGCCACGTAACAGAGCACGATCGCGGCCAAAACCGTAAGCACCATCAACGCATTATTCTTTAGCCTGCACAGCACAAAAATATAGAGAATGTTGGCAATATATTCCCAAAAAAGCGACCAGCTTGGTGCATTTAAACAAAAGAGGTTCAAGTAACGTTCGGGCATTGACGGATAGGGAATCAGAAAAACGGAGGCCAAAAAGATCAGCGCCGTTTTGCCCAAACCGTAAACCGAAAAGAAATCGCTAAAAGGATCGAAAAGAAAAGTAAGCAGGCCCAATACCGAGCCAATAATAACCAGAGGATGCAAACGGATGAGCCTCAGTTTAAAAAATTGCTTAAAGCCCAACTGCTCGGCCCTGTTATCGTAGGCATAGGCGATAACGAAGCCCGACAGGCAGAAGAAGAAATCGACGGCCAGGTAGCCATGGCCGATAAAATTTTGGCTGTAATCGGTGATGGCAATCTCCATAAAGTGAAAAATCACCACCGCTACGGCGGCTATTCCCCTCAGGCCGTCTAAAATTTGAAAATGTTGCTTTGTTTGTAAGAGTTCAGGATTGTTGTTTAGTCTAGTCATTAGGTTTCATCGGTAAATGTGTGCCCAATAATAACCATTTGTGCCGTAGGTTCAAAAAAAAGAGGCCATAACAGGCTTTTTTGCACGTAAAATAATTGATGGATAGCCTAAAACAAAAAAGCCCCCGGAAAAAATCCGAGGGCTCAAAACTATTTATGTAGGAAGTAAAATCTAGTTAATTACGATGTTTCTCACTTGGCCAGCTGGGGCTGCGCCGCCTTGTCTGCCTTGGCCACCGCTAAATCTTTTCATCATGGCTTCCATTTTAGCCTTGTACTGATCGGCAGTAATCGGAAGTGCTTTTTTAGGAGCCGTCACATCTTTACTGCTTACCCCTCTGTATTCGATACTTTTAGCCAAGGTACTGTTGCCTTTGTTTTCGATGGCTAGTACCGTACCTTCAGTCCATAGGTTAGGATTTGGCGAGAAATTAAAGCCAAGGTCATTGGTATACCACAAAGCGGTTTCGTCAACGATATCTCTTTCTACATCAAGTACTTTAGCTTTACGGATTGTTTTTACGATAACCTTGTTGCAGTTGAAGCCCAAAATCTTTTTGGTTTCGTCGCTTTTAACGATTTCCTGGGTTGGAGGAACCGGCAAAAACTGAACGGCGCTGTTATTTGCTGTGGCATTGGCATTATTGTTTTGTCTGTTGCCCATGTTAAAGTTTTGGTTGCCCAAAGCAACGGTTAGTTTGCTCGGCATGGCATAGGTTGTATCCATCAAATCGAAAACTTCGGTCAGTTTTTGATCGGCAAAAGAATAATAGTATTCTCTTGCACCACCGGCGCCACCAAAACGCATCATCATACGGCCCATGCCGCCACCACCGCCACCATTACTGTCTTCATTATCTTCAACAGGCATATAGCTGGCATTGGTTGCCGTAAATAGGAGTTCGAAATTGGTTTTTACTGATTTGGGCATACGTGCCTTCATTTCTTCGCTTAATTGTATGCCATTGGCCGAAGCCATTGCAGCGGGATCTAAAGTGGTTTCAAATTGTATAGCACCAGATTTTTTTTGTGCCTGAGCTGTTAAAGCAAGGGTAAACAAGCCAACAAAGGCAATTAGAATCTTTTTCATTTAATATTATTTTGCTCTTTTTTATACTACAAATTTATCGTTGTTTTTAGACAAATAGTGTTAAAAAAAGTTAATTTCTTTAGAACATATTTGTTACAAGGCTAAAGCTGAAAGACTAAAGAAGGTCAACGTCTTTTACGCCGTCCTCAACAGTGTGCTAATAATCCAACCAACCATTAGCCAGTACATCGGCAATGTGCATCGTTTTTAACGGGATGTTATTTTTTTGGATATAGCCATCCAAGTGCATCAGGCACGACAAGTCGGTAGAAATGATGTAATCGGCCTCCATTTCGAGCGCATTGTTTACCTTTTGTTCGGCCATGGCTGATGAAATAGCATCGAATTTAACGGCAAAGGTTCCGCCAAAGCCACAGCACATGTCGGTATCTTTCATTTCGAGCATTTCGAGGCCGTGAACTTTGGCCAAAAGCTGTCTTGGCTCTGCTTTGATCTTGCACTCGCGCAAGCCGCTGCACGAATCGTGGTAAACCGCCCGTCCTTCCAGTTCGGCGCCAAAATAATCGCGTTTCAGCACATTGATCAAGAAATCGGACAACTCGAAAATATTCGACTGCATGCTGCGACATTTGTTGTGCACCATGGTATTGGTAAACAAATCGTTAAAGCCATTCTTAACCATGCCCACACAGGAAGCCGATGGGGCCACGATATAATTGGTTTCGGAAAAATCGTTCAAAAACTTATTGCCGATTTCCTTGGCCTGTTCCCAATAGCCGGCATTATAGGCAGGTTGGCCACAGCAGGTCTGCTTGGCATTGTAGGATACTTCGCAACCAGCTTTTTCTAATATTTTGATGGTATTAAAGGCAGTTTCGGGATATAACTGATCAACAAAACACGGTACAAATAGCTCTATCTTCATCGTAACACTTTTCTCAGGCTATGCTTTAGCCATTTTTTTCTCTACTCTCTTTAAGATGAGCAAAAATATTAAACCTATTACAAAAAACGATGCCAAAGCAATAATAGAATTTCGCATGTTGTCTGTTTTCTCCTCAATAAAGGCAAAAGTAGCCAATCCAATTACAATAGATAGCTTTTCGGTAACATCATAAAAACTAAAGAAGGATGCTGTATCGGGCGTATTTTCGGGAAGGTATTTCGAGTAGGTAGAACGCGATAATGATTGGATGCCCCCCATAATCAGGCCAGCTACTGCAGCCAATCCATAAAACTCATATTCGTTAGTGGTGAAATAAGCGCAAATGCAGAAACCTATCCAAATCAGCACCACAAAAATCAGCACTTTTACGTTTCCTATCCGCTTTGCCAAGGCCGACATGGCATAGGCACCCAAAATTGCCACCAACTGGATAATCAAAATCGTAGCAATCAGTTTGGTTGTGCCTAATTTCAATACTTTTTCGCCGAAGCTTGCTGCAACGAGCATGATGGTCTGCACACCCATCGAATAAAAGAAAAACGCAATCAGGTAATTTTTCAAAAACTTCATTTCCTTCAGCTTTTTCCAAACTTTTGCCAACTCTAAAAAACCACTTTTAAAGATATTGGCACCTGTGTTTTCGATAGGCTTATCTTTGGCGAGGTTTTTAAATGGGATTTGGGCAAAGGCAATCCACCATATGCCTACCAACAAGAACGATAAACGTGGCGGAAAAGAAGGGTCTACGATACCAAACAACTCTGGCTTTAAGACAAACACAAAGCAGATGATCTGTAAAAGCACGCTGCCAATGTAGCCAAAAGCATAGCCCTTGGCACTTACCCGATCCTGTTCGTCGACGGTTGCGATAAGGGGCAAATAAGAGTTGTTGAACAAAATGCCACCCACATAGCCCATGGCCGCCAAGGCAAAGCAGATAATGCCCAATTCGAGCGTATCGAGCTTAAAAAAATACAAACCACAGCAGGCCAATCCCCCCAGGTAGGTAAATATCTTCATAAAAAACTTCTTCTTGCCTTTTGCATCCGCAACAGACGAAAGTATAGGCAGAATAAGCACCATGATTAGATAAGCTACCGATAGCGCATAGTTAGAGAGCGCCGTGTTAGTATAAGTCCGACCAAAAAAGACAACTTTATCGCCGTGTTCTTTTGTGGTTGTAATGATAGCGTAGTAAGCCGGAAAAATAGTAGAAGTAATCACCAAGTTATAAGCAGAGTTGGCCCAATCGAAAAAGGCCCAAGAGCGGATAACTTTCTTATCGTTTTTTGCTTGCATAATTAGCGCTAAAAGTAGTAAAAAATATTATTTGTTCATCAGTCATTAATGCCAACTGTAAACTGTTCATCAGTTCATTGGTTCATTAGCCATTTGATGCAACTGCTAATTGCAAACTGACCTTACAAGTAATACTTCCTGCCATCGCTCTTGATCTTGCCGGCATCGAGCAGTTCCCTGATGCGGTCTATGCGTTCTGTGGCAGTCCCTATTTTTATTTCCTGTACCAATTCGTCGAGGCTGTACGATTCGACCTGCAACAGCGTAACAATTTCATAATCAATCTGATCGTTCAGCTGTGCCGATTCTTCGCGTTTTCTTTCGGCCAGACAGATATCGCAAAAGCCACACTTTTCGGCATTGGTTTCGCCAAAATAGTGCAACAATTGCTGGCTCCGGCAGGTTTGCGTAACGGCATAAGCCAAAACCGCATTGATTTGATCCATCTGCAGCTGCTGACGTTGTTTAATGTATTTGACATCGACCGCCAAATGGTACTGATCAGCCCTTGGCAAAATAAACTGCAGCTGTGGCTGGTCTGTTTGTGGCAGATACGATATGATTTCCAATTGCTGCAGGCGCTCCAAATGCTTCACTACATCGTTGAATGATATTTTTAAACGGTTAGACAAATCCGATTCCTTAATCTTCACGTAGTTATCGAACGCACCGCCATACGAACGCTGAATGGTTTTGATAAACGAATCGTAGCCCGAATTTTCGATCTGGAAACGATAAACGTCTTCATGGCTTGCCGTAAACATCAAACGCGATTGCAGGTATACGTTTTCGGAAACAGCTATGTAACCATCGTGCTCCAAAAACTTTAAAGCCGCCAAGGTATTGATGACGTTGAGGTTGAATTTCCGGCAAAAATCGGCCACGTCGAAACCAAAGCTCAGCCCCTCGCCCGCCCCAAACGCCAGCTGATAATAGCTGCCCAAATAATGGTAAACTTTTTTGATTTCTTCAACCGTTGGATAAGATTCGGCATACTTGGCCCTTAACATCAACTGGTCTGATTGATTGGCCAACAATACGCCGTAGGCCCGCTGCTCGTCGCGACCAGCCCGACCTGCTTCCTGATAGTAAGCTTCCAAACTATCGGGCAGGTCTAAATGTACCACAAAGCGCACATTGGCTTTATCTACCCCCATTCCAAAGGCATTGGTAGCCACCATTACCCTAATTTGGCCTTTTTTCCAGTCTTCCTGTTTTTTAAAGCGAAGGTCTCTTTCAATACCCGCATGATAAAAATCGGCCGTTACCCCATTGCGTTGCAAGAAAAGGGCAACTTCGGTGGTTTCCCTGCGGTTGCGCACATAAACCAAACCCGAACCTTTTACATTTTTTATAATCTCCAACAGCTTTTTATGCTTGTCGTCCACATCAAAAACCACATAGCTCAGGTTTCTACGTGCAAAGCTTTTCACAAAAATCTGTGGATCTTTCAGCTCCAGTTTTTGCACAATATCTTCCCTTACCAAAGGCGTTGCGGTAGCAGTAAGTGCCAAAATGGGCTTATCAGGATGGATTTCGCGCAACTTAGCCAATTGCATGTAAGGAGGCCTAAAATCGTAGCCCCACTGCGAAATGCAATGCGCCTCGTCTATGGCAATCAGATTTACGTTCATGTAAGCAATACGGTCGCGCACAATTTGCGACAGCAGGCGCTCAGGCGAGAGATAGAGGAATTTAATCGGTCCGTAAATGCAGTTATCCAGCAGGATATCAATTTCGCGCTTGCCCATGCCCGCATAAATGGCAATGGCCTGTATGCCTTTGGCCTTAAGGTTTTCTACCTGGTCTTTCATCAGGGCCACCAAAGGCGAAACCACGATGCATATTCCTTCCATGGCCATAGCCGGCACCTGAAAGCATATAGATTTGCCCCCACCCGTTGGCAACAGGGCCAGGGTATCTTGCTGGTTTAAAACTGATTGGATGATTTCGTATTGGAGTGGACGAAAGGCATCGAAACCCCAATATTTCTTTAATATCTCCGATTCTATCATAAAAAGGTGTCTTCAAAACTATAAAAACGGACTGATATTATTAAATTGCGCGTTCAATTATTAGCAATCTGATCCGATGAGAAAATCTTTACTCTTTTTAAGCTGCCTTTTCGCTACAACTTCATTAATCGCACAAGATAAGAAAGAAACGGCCAAATGGGACGTAGAAAAATACAAGGGACAAACCAAAAGTTTCAGCATCAACACCAACGAAGGTACCTGGATGAACCTTGATGTGAGCGCCGACGGAAAAGAAATCGTTTTCGACCTGTTGGGCGATATCTATTCCATCCCGATTACCGGTGGCCCCGCCAAATTGTTGAGTGGTGGCATTGCCTGGGATGTACAGCCCAGGTTCAGCCCCAATGGCAAATATATTTCGTACACCAGCGACAAAAGCGGCGGCGATAACATTTGGATCATGGATCGTGATGGCAGCAACAAAAAACAGATTACCAAAGAAACCTTCAGGCTGTTGAACAATGCTACCTGGATGCCCAACAGCGAATACCTGATTGCCCGCAAACATTTTACCGGAACCCGTTCTTTGGGCGCAGGCGAAATGTGGATGTACAGCATTTACGGGGGCGACGGCATTCAGCTCACCAAGAGGAAAAACGACCAGCAGGATGCAGGTGAGCCTAATGTTTCGCCCGATGGCCGCTACCTTTATTTTAGCGAAGACGTATCGCCAGGTCCTAATTTCGAATACAGCAAAGATCCCAATGGCTTGATTTACGCCATTAGGCAACTGGATATGAGCACGGGCAAGCTCAGCAACCTCATTGCCGAACAAGGAGGCTCGGCACGTCCGCAGATTTCGCCCGATGGCAAATTGATGGCTTACGTAAAAAGGGTTCGCCTGAAATCGGTACTTTATATCCAAAACATCAAAACCGGCGAAGAATGGCCTTTATATGAAGACTTAACGCACGACCAGCAGGAAACTTGGGCCATTTTTGGCGTTTATCCCAACTTTGCCTGGACACCAGATGCGAAACGCATTGTTTTTTATGCCAAAGGGAAAATCAAACAGATAGACCTGAGCAATTTATACGTAAGCGATATTCCGTTCGAGGTAAACAGCAACCAAACCGTACAAGAATCGCTGCACTTCGAAAACCAGGTCTTTTCGCCAGAATTTACCTCAAAAATGATCAGGCAGCTCACCACTTCGCCAGATGGCAAATTGGTAGTGTTCAATGCAGCTGGCTATCTCTATAAAAAAGAACTGCCTAATGGTGCGCCAGAACGATTAACCAACGGCATCGACTTCGAATTTGAACCAGAATTTAGCCCTGACGGCAAGTTTGTGGTTTACACTACCTGGAGCGACGAATTTAAAGGTGCTATTAGGCGTACCGACCTCAAAACTGGCAAAACCATCTCGCTAACCGATGAGAAAGGTTATTACTACTCGCCGTCTTACGCCAACAAAGGCGACAAAATTGTTTTTAGAAAAGGTGTAGGCAACGAAACCTTGGGCCTTACCTATGGCAAAAACACCGGTATTTTTATCATGTCGGCTAACGGTGGACCTAAAACCTTGATCAGCGAAAACGGCATCAAGCCCATGTTCAGCAGCGATGACAGCCGGATTTATTTCCAAGGCTACGAGGCCGGCAAAAAAGCCTTCAAAAGCATGGATTTGAACGGTGGCAACGAAAGAACGCATTATACTTCGCAATATGCAACACAGTTTGCGCCAAGTCCCGATGGCAAATGGATGGCTTTTACAGAGCTTTTCAACGCCTACATTACGCCAATGGTTACTACCGGATCGGCTTTAGACCTATCGGCTAGCAACAAAACGATTCCGCTAACCCGCATAACTAAAGATGCAGGCACCTACCTGCATTGGAGCGCCGATAGCAAAAAGCTTTTCTGGACATTGGGCGAACAATACTACAGCCGCGAAATCAAGAATGCCTTCAATTTTGTAGAAGGAGCACCGCAAACACTGCCAGCACTCGATACCGTTGGAATTTCAATTGGATTAAGACTGAAAACCGATATACCTACGGGAAGTTTAGCCTTAAAAGGCGCTCGGATCATTACCATGAAAGGCGACGAAGTGATTGAAGAAGGTACCATCCTACTCGAAAACAACAAAATTGTAGCCGTTGGCAAAATGGCCGACATAAACGTGCCTGCCAACGCCAAAGTGGTTGACGTTACCGGCAAAACCATTATGCCAGGCATTATCGATGTGCATGCCCACCTGCGCACCAGTCCCGATGGCATTAGTCCGCAACAAGACTGGTCTTACCTGGCCAACCTGGCCTTTGGCGTAACCACCTCGCACGATCCTTCGAGCAACACAGAAATGGTATTCAGCCAAAGCGAAATGCTAAAGGCCGGCCGGATGATTGGTCCTCGCCTATACTCTACAGGTTCTATCCTGTATGGTGCCGAAGGCGATTTCAAAGTAGTGATCAACAGTTTGGACGATGCCTTGGCACACCTGAGAAGACTGAAAGCGGTAGGTGCCTTTTCGGTAAAATCGTACAACCAGCCTAGAAGAGATCAACGTCAACAGATTTTAGAAGCGGCCCGTCAGTTAAAAATGGAAGTGGTACCAGAAGGCGGTTCTACCTTCTTTACCAACATGAACATGATTGGCGATGGCCATACCGGCATTGAACACAGCATTCCGGTAGCTCCGGTTTATAAAGACGTGGTTTCGTTTTGGAACAACACCAACGTTGCCTATACCCCTACGCTCATTGTAGCTTACGGTGGCCAATGGGGCGAAAACTATTGGTACGACAGAACCAATGTTTGGGAAAACGAAAGGTTATTGAACTTTACGCCACGTGCCATTATCGATGCCCGTTCGAGAAGAAGAACGACTTCGGAATATGGCGATTATGGGCATATCGAGGTATCGAAAGCGGTAAAACAGATTGCCGATGGCGGTACCAAGGTTAATTTGGGTGCACACGGCCAAATCCAAGGCTTGGGCGCACATTGGGAACTTTGGATGCTGGTACAGGGAGGCATGAGCCCATTGCAGGCTATCCGCTGCGCTACGCTAAATGGTGCCTCTTATTTGGGCATGAACAAGGAAATAGGCTCCTTGGAAGTAGGCAAACTGGCCGATTTGATCGTGATGGATTCTAATCCGTTAGACGACATCAGGAACTCTGAAAAAATAAAGTATGTGATGGTTAACGGTCGTTTGTACGACAGCATGACCATGAACGAAACCGGAAGCAGGGAAAAAGTACGTTCCAAACTATGGTTCGAGCTGGATAAAGGCGTAGCATTTTCTATTCCTTACAAAGCATCTGATACCTGGACCTTTACCGTTCCACACTGCGATTAATAAAAACAGCGCTACAGGCCACAGCTTAACAGATTAAATTGCAAATAGCGCACAGATCTGTTAAGCTGTGGCTTTTTTGTATATTATTAAATATCAAAGCAATAGCAACCGCTTTAAATATTTTGTGCGATGACAAAGCCACTGGCCCAGGCCCACTGAAAGTTATAGCCGCCCAGCCAACCGGTTACGTCTACACATTCGCCACCAAAATAGAGACCTGGTATTTTTTTGCATTCTAGCGTTTTAGAAGAAAGTTCATTGGTATCAATACCGCCACGCATCACCTCGGCCTTATCATAACCTTTATCACCGGCAGGTTTTACCTTAAACTGGTGGATGGTCTGTTTGATGCTTTCCATTTCTACCTTGCTCAAATCGGCCACTGGTTTACCCAAAGGCAGGAACTTGCCTAAGGCATCCGTAAATTTCTTGGCGTAAAAACGGTTCAGCAAAGTAGAAAGCAGGGTTTTACCATTGCTTTTCCGCTCCTCTTCCATCAAGGCAAGTATATCTTGGCGAGGCAACAAATCGATATTGATGCTTTCGCCCCTGCGCCAATAACTCGAAATCTGCAGCACAGCAGGCCCGCTCAACCCCCAATGTGTAAACAAAATATTTTCTTCGAAAGCCATCTTATCGTTGCTGACTTCGCAAAACACCGAATTGCCCGAAAGCTGCGCATACCATTCTTCGTCTTTGCCGGTAATGGTTAGCGGTACCAATGCCGGTGCGGTTTCAACAATGGCCAGTCCGTTGTTTTTGGCAAAACGCAGGGCAAAATCGGTAGCGCCCATTTTTGGAATAGGCAATCCCCCACTGGCCATTACCACTTTAGGAGCTGTGCAGGTTTTGAGCTTATCGCCTTTGGTATAGCTTACTTTAAAGCCATCGGCGGTTTGTTCAATAGATTTAACTTCGGCATTGCACCTGATTTCCTGTTCTAGGTCTTGGCAAAGCGATGTAAAAACCTCGACCACATCCTTGGCTTTTTTGCCATCGGGAAAAAGCTGGCCTAAAGTCTTTTCCTGTCCAACAATGCCGTAGGCTTCGAAAAAACTGATGGTATCTTCTACCGTCCATTGGCTAAATGCCGATTTGAGAAAATGCGGATTAGCGGTAATAAACTGGCTTTCGGTAGCCCATTGGTTCGTAAAATTGCATCTGCCCCCTCCCGAAATCAGTATTTTGGCACCTGGCTGACTGTTTTTTTCGAGCACTAACACTTTCTTGCCCAGAAAACCGGCCTGTACCGCACACATCAAGCCACAGGCACCAGCGCCAATAATTATCGCATCTGCATCCATCAATTGGTTAATATTGTTATTTTTGTGCAAAATAAGCATAAATTTACATTTCGATAATGGCAAAACAGATAAGCGAGCTGAAATTAGGGATATTGGGCGGCGGGCAGTTAGGTAGAATGCTGATACAAGAGGCTATCAATTATAATTTGACAACTTTAGTGCTAGATCCGGATGCCGACGCACCCTGCAAAAACATTGCAAACAAGTTTGAATGTGGCTCTATTACCGACTTCGACACCGTTTATAATTTTGGCAAGAAAGCCGATATCATTACCATTGAAATCGAAAAAGTAAATATCGATGCGCTAGAACAGCTCGAGAAAGAGGGCAAACTCGTTTATCCGCAATCGCGGGTAATTCGTTTGATCCAAGACAAAGGTGTACAAAAGCAGTTTTTCAAGGAAAACGATATCCCCACTGCTCCTTTTCAGCTGGTGAACTCAAGAGAGGAAATGAGCAACAGCAATTTCAGTTTTCCTTATATCCTGAAACAACGCAAAGACGGCTATGATGGCAAGGGCGTGATGAAAATCAACAGTCAAGCCGATTTGGAAAACGCTTTTGAAGCACCATCATTGATCGAAGAACTGGTAGATTTTGACAAGGAAATTGCGGTAATCGTGGCCAGAAATGCCAACGGCGACATGAAGACCTTCCCTTTGGTAGAAATGGAATTCAATGCCGAAGCCAATTTGGTCGAGTTTCTGATTTCACCTTCAACCTACCCGGATAACATCCAACAAAAAGCAGAGAAAATTGCAATCAATATTGCATCGGCTCTCAATATTACCGGCATATTGGCGGTAGAAATGTTTGTGACCAAAGATAGCGAAATCTTGGTAAACGAATTGGCACCAAGACCGCACAACAGCGGGCACCAAACCATAGAAGGCAATTACGTTTCGCAATTCGAACAGCATTTGAGGGCTATCTTTAACCTGCCTTTGGGCGATACCCGTTCCATCAGCAATGCGGTAATGATCAATTTATTGGGCGAAAAAGGCCATGAAGGCGTAGCCAAATACGATGGCTTAGAGAAAATTATGGCAATAGATGGCGTATACGTTCATCTTTACGGCAAAAAATACACCAAACCGTTCCGCAAAATGGGCCATGTTACCGTAGTAGACCAGAACCGCGAACATGCCATTGAAAAGGCTAGATATGTACAGCAAACCCTAAAAGTGGTTTCGTAGCGCGATAAGCACCAAGCGTTACGCGGTTCGGTCTAATGAACCAATGACTAATGAACAATTAAAAAAATTGAAGCATAAATACATCAAAAAATGAGCACAGTAAAAGTAGGAATTATCATGGGCAGCAAATCAGACCTGCCTGTAATGCAAGACGCCGCAGACATCTGCAAGCACTTTGGGGTTGATTTCGAAATTACGGTGGTTTCTGCGCACCGCACGCCAGAACGCATGTTTAACTATGCCAAAGAAGCCGCGCAAAGAGGTCTTAAGGTGATTATTGCCGGTGCCGGTGGCGCAGCCCACTTGCCGGGTATGGTGGCTTCTATTACCACGCTTCCGGTAATTGGCGTACCTGTAAAATCGTCGAACTCTATTGACGGCTGGGATTCGATCCTCTCTATCCTGCAAATGCCTAACGGCATACCTGTGGCTACGGTTGCCTTAAACGCGGCCAAAAATGCGGGCTTGCTGGCCGTTCAGATACTATCTACCGCCGATTCGTCCTTGGCAGACAAAATGCAGGCCTATAAAGATGATTTGCGTAGAAAGGTAGAAGAAAGCGCCGAATCTATAGAGCAATATTAATCGATATCAATAATATCTCCCGGCTTACAATCCAGAGCCTTACAAATTGCCTCCAAGGTATCAAACCTAACGCCCTTTGCCTTTCCGGTTTTTAAGATGGAAAGGTTTACAATGGTTAGGCCTACTTTTTCCGACAGTTCGGTTAAAGACATTTTTCTTTTGGCCAACATCACATCAAGATTAATAATTATGGGCATGATCAATAGCTAAACAAAGGATTCGTTTTCTTTTTTAATGTCAACCCCGATTTTAAAGACCCAGGAAAAAGCCATCAGTACCAAGCCAATGATGGTTTCGCTCGTCAGCAAATTTTCGCCGTTGTTGAATGTATAATTAGAATCGTTGATATGCAAGGTGTTAACGCAGTTGAGGAAAAACTCCTGACTAATCCATCGAAAAACTGGCAGGCTTATTAAAATCAAGCTCGATGCCATAATGGCCCAGGCATTTTTTTGGGTAAACACTTCATCTTTTCGAAAAGACCTGAATAATCCTCGAGCAAAATAGATAGCCGCTCCTATCAATAACCAATACACAAAAATCGACACCTGAAATAAAATAGAAGAGAAGGAGAACATTTCGGCATAACTTTTAAATCTCAGGTGCACAAGCCCCTTATTCGTTTCTTGGACAACAACCTGATTGTTGAACCACGATTTCAGGTTATCTTCTGGATTGGTTTCTTTATATTTTCTATCGAGCCTCACGTTATAAACCTTGTAGCTTTTAACGGCATGACTGGATTTTGGCGACGAATTAAAAAGCTGCACGATAAAAAACACAATATAAAGAATAAGCGCAAAAGTGGCCAAGCCATCTAAGGCCTGTATGACTTTATTTTCAGAGAGTTTCATATTCACACGTAAAATATAAAACAAATGTAAAAATATATTAAAATAAAACAACTATTATTTATCGTTTTATTTTAAATAATTTAAACCAGAGAATAAAATCAATTTAAATTCGGGTCACTCGGAAAGTTACTGATGTGGGCATATTTTGGACCGAGGTTGATGATAACTTCGCGCCAAAGCTCCTCTTCGTTATGTGCAAAAACCACATCCGGATGATATTGCCCCGAAACGATCCAGGTATTTTGTTCAATTTCTTCGTCCAGTTGCAAAGGCGACCAGCCCGAATAGCCCAAAAAGAACTTCACTTCGTGTGGCTGTATGCTGTTGCTGTTTACCAATATCTTGAGCGTTTCGAAATTGCCTCCCCAATAAATCCCTTTGGCAATTTCCTCGCCACTGGCCATTTTGTCGTAGCAACGGTGTATAAAATGGATGGTATCTACCTCAACCGGTCCGCCAATAAATACCGGATAATCGGCCTCCCACAAATCTGGCACCAAGTCTTTTAAAATCAGGTTGCTTGGCTGATTGAGGATAAAGCCCAAGGTTCCCTCCTCTCCATGATCGGCCAGCAGTACCACCGAGCGCTTGAAGTTGGGGTCGCTCAAAAAAGGTTCAGAAATCAATAATTTTCCTGCCGAAGGTGCTATTTTGCTTAACATTTGGTCAATTTAAGAAACCATTACGATTTTACCAAAATCCTGTAAAACCATGATCTTCGTCACATATTATATTCTGATGAAAAAATTAAACAAACTAAAGGCTATTTTTGTGCCATGGAGCTCACAAAAGAAATGTTGCAAAACTTGAGGCAGGATTACCGTACTGCCCAGCTGAACGAAAGCGATGCCAGCAAAAACCCGATCAAACAATTCGAAAAATGGTTTAGCGATGCCTTGGAGGCACAGCTTTACGAACCCAATGTAATGACTTTGGCCACTGCCGACAAAAACGGCAAACCCAATGCAAGAATTGTACTTTTAAAGGGCTTTGACCATAATGGCTTTAACTTTTACACCAATTACCTGAGCCAAAAAGGCAAGGAACTGAAGAGAAACCCCTATGCCTGTCTGGTTTTCTTTTGGCCTGAGCTGGAGCGACAGGTTCGCATTGAAGGCAAGGTAGAGAAATTGGATAAGGAAAATTCTGAAAAATATTTCCACTCGCGCCCGCAAGGGAGCCAAATTGGTGCCATTGCTTCGCCACAAAGTCAAGTAATTGCCAACCGCGAAATGCTCGAATCGAAAGTAGAGGAACTTACTGCCATGTACGAAGATAAAACCATACCCAAACCAGCGCATTGGGGCGGTTATGTAGTAAAACCGACAGCTATTGAATTTTGGCAAGGCCGTTCGAGCCGCCTGCACGACAGGCTGAAATATGAGCTGATTGATGGCAAATGGCAACTTAGCCGATTGGCGCCATAAACGATATGCATAAAAAATCCCCTGAAAATTTTCGGGGGATTTTTTGTTGATTAATATTTTGATTTGCTGATTTCGAAATAGTATTCGAACAACTTGAGGATATCGCTATCTTCTTTGAGGTTGAGCTTGTTTGTCTTGATGTAAGCGGTAAGCTCGGCATTCTTGTCGCCAATGGCAGCCAGAATTGATTTTTCGTTCTTGCTTACCTGTACCGGCAGGTTATCGGCTTTTACCACATAATAAATGTCTCTATTTACTATTTTTTTGGTTGTTGTAGCCGAATTAAACTCTTTGTTTTCCAGGATGGTTTTTAAGGTCTTTTTAATGAACTTCACATTCCCGTCTGATAATATTTCATAAAAAGTTTTTTCGGTGTTTTTACCCGTTGGCTTAAATCCCGATCTAAAAAGTTTGTCGTTGGCATTGCCTATTCCCGAAAAGCCCAATTTAAACTCTAGTACCGGTTCGGTAAGCTCTAGGGTTTCGCCTTTGGCATTCAAGAACAACAATAAATCCTGTACCTGATCGTATTTAAGGTCTACCCCATTGATGATCCTATCATCTTTAAACCTAACAATCCCTTTTGTCCAGGCATCCATATAATAGGGCGAACCCGTTACCTCGGTATAGCTCATCGTCCTCAGTACTTCGCCTTTGAGGTCGGTAAGGTTTATCTGTTGGGCTTTCAGTGTAGCCGAACCCAGCAGGCCAAAAGCTAACATGGCGATCCAAAATTTATTGTCTATTAAGTTCTTCATGGTTGACATTTTAGTTTAAAAGTATAAAAAACCCTTAACATTACGTTAAGGGCTTTCATTAATTAACTAAATACCTTTCAATATGCTATTGGGTAATTGTTAAGGTATAGGTTTTATAGTTCTGGCTTACGCCGATTTGGCTATTGCCGGTTAGCGTTAAAATCACTGTTCTTGTGCCAGTTGCGATATTGGCAGGAATTGCAGTGATGACGATATTGGCCGAACTAGAATTTGCTGGAATGGTAACTTTGCCAGAGGTACCGCTAAGTGTGTAGTCAGTTCCTTGTACGCCGGTACCTGAAATCGTATAGTTGATATCGGTGGCAGCGGCTTGTTGATGACCCACCAATTGTACCACTGCAGTAGCCGTGCCAGGTGTTGCAACCGTTCCCTTTTTAACAGTAGCGGTAAGCGGCACAAATTCTACCACATCAGGTCCTTCGTATAGATTGTCTCTGTTTTTCATACAAGACGTGAAAGACACACTGATTAATGCGATGAGGAATATATATATTTTTGTTTTCATAATCTTATGGTTAGTATCCGAAGTTTTGAGTGATTTTAGGATTATTTTGTACTTCAGTAAGCGGGATTCTGGCCAATAACCTAAAATCTGTTGCAGCGATTGTAGAGTTTGGAGTTGAATTTGCTGGAAGCGTAGTCGTTGATTTGTTTACAGCAGATCCTGTTCTCAACAAATCAAACCATCTTTGGCCTTCGTAAGCTAGTTCCACACGTCTTTCTTTCAAAATCGCATCAAGCGTTACCGGAGTGCTAATCAAACCAGCTCTCAACCTGATTTTATCCAAATCGGCTTGTGGCGTAGCACCGATAGTTGTTCCGTTTCTGAAATTGGCTTCGGCACGGGTCAAATACAGTTCACTTACACGCAACAATTTGATGTTATCAATTTGCGGCCCTTTGGCAGCTGGGTATTTTTGGTTCCACAAAATAGTTTCAGAACCTTTAACCAATTGCACCAATAGGTCTTTTCTCACATCGCCTGTAGCGTAGTCGGCCACCAAGTTGGCTTGAGGAGAGGCATCGCCGTAACCCGCACCAGCAGTAGTTATCGGATTAGACCTGGTATAGATTGAGCTCAATCCGTCAGAACCTAAGCTTTCGGTTACTTCAAAGTTCAATTCGAACAAAGACTCTGGAGAGCTGGCCGAAGTCCAGATGGTTTTATAGGCATCTGATTTTTGGGTTGGAGTTGCGGCAGCGCCAGCATCAACAAATGTACCCACGCCTGCACCCAAGGCCGATGTAGCAAAAGTAGCTGCATCTTGCCAATCGCCGTTAAACAAAGCTACACGAGCTCTCAAAGCATAAGCAGCAGCCAGGTTAGCTCTTTTAGGAGCGGCTGTATTGTCTAGCAAGGTAATAGCTACATCTAGGTCCTTTTTAATTTGGGTATACACCTCGTCAACTGTATTTCTGCTAGGGTAAACAATATCCGTTGGATAGTTTTCCACAAAAGTCAACACGATAGGAACGCCTAAATTACGTCCAGAAACGATTTGTTTAGGGTTATAACCGTATGATTTTACCAAATCGAAATAAACAAGCGCACGGATAAATAAAGCTTCACCGGTAAGCTGTTTTTTTCTCAATGGAGTTAGGCCATTAGCAATATCCGCATATTTGATGGCGCCGTTTGCGCGGTTGATGGTGCTGTAACCTAAAGCCCATAGATCGATGGTTGAACCGATGGTATTGTTCGATTCGTTAACGAAACGGTTAGAGTTAGAGTTTACAATACGCATATTGTCAGACAGTACTTCCGGAACTACAAAGAAGTTTCTTCCATAGTAGTTAACGCTCTGCAGCGATTCGTAGCAACTGTTTACCAATCCCTCTACACCCGCCGCCTCCTTCAAGGCTACTTCGGCAGATATCGAGTTCTTCGGCTCGGTTTGTAAGGTTTTTTCACATGAGGTTATAGCAAGAGATGCTACAAGCGCCATTGATATGATATGTATTTTTTTCATTTTAATAAGATTAGAAGCCAACATTAATTCCAAACGTAAAGTTTTTAAACTGTGGATATTGACCAAAGTCGCCACTAGCATTTACAAACTCAGGGTCAACTCCTTGGTATTTGGTAATGGTCCAAAGGTTAATTCCTTGTGCGTACACTTTAACCGAACGTAATTTTACCGCACTTAGCCAAGATTTTGGCAAGTCATACCCTACACTTACTGATTTTAGCCTGATGTAAGATCCATCCTCGTAAAAACGGTCAGAAATAGCGTAAGACGAACTGTGGTTAATACCGCTGATGTTCAACACGGTACCACCAAAATAAGGTTTTGGAATACCGGTAAATTGTCCAGGAGTTGTCCAGCGATCCAAGTTAGTCGCATATTGGTTCCTGTCAACTGTCGAACCTGATCTCTCGAAGAAAGTTTTATCCTGGTTCAACACCAAGTTGCCATAGCTGAATTGGAAGAAAGTACTTAACGAGATGCCTTTGTAAGTAAAGGTATTGGTTAAACCACCAGTGTATTTAGGGTTTAAATCGCCGATATAAGTTCTGTCGGTCGAAGCATTTTGCGTATAGGTAATGTTGCCATTGCCATCGTACCACATTGCGCGGCCATCGGCAGGGTTAACACCAGCTGACCTATAAGTATAAACAGAGCTGATCGGACGGCCAACTGCAGTAGCAAAGCTACCACCTAACAAAGTTTGTCCATCAATCAGGTTTAAAATCTTGTTTCTGTTCAAGGCGATGTTGGCATCTGTTCTCCAGGTGAAATCTTTGGTTTTGATATTCATGGTAGAAAGTTCAAACTCGAAACCTCTGTTTCTCATTTTACCAACGTTTTGATTAATCGAGCTAAAACCAGAAGTTAACGGAAGCGGCTGTGCCAACAATAGATTAGAGTTAATTCTATTGTAGTAGCCGATTGTTCCGCTTACACGGTCTTTAAACAAGCTAAACTCCATCGCCACATCCAAAGTAGTTGCTTTTTCCCAAGCTAAATTAACGTTAGCCAAGTTTGAAGGAGCTAGGCCAGCAGCTAGTGCTGTTCCAGAAATATAGTCTCCAGATTTTGAATAAAGCGCTCTCGAGTCAAAGTTACCGATAGCTTGGTTACCAGTGGTACCGTAACTTGCCCTCAATTTCAAGTCAGAAACAAAGCTAACGCCCTTCATGAAGTCTTCTTGAGAAATCCTATAAGATACCGCACCTGCAGGGAACCAACCAAAACGGTTGTTTGAACCGAACCTAGATGAACCATCATACCTTACTGTACCAGATAGATAGTATTTGCTTTCATAGTTATAGTCGGCTTTCAAGAAGTAACCGGCTGTACGGAAAGTGGTATAAGAACCACCTGTAGTAATTGGCGTACTACCTGAAGATACCTGTGTAAATTGGTAAGAAGGGAAACCTTGCGACTCAGCAGTTGTAGTGGTATACACCTCGCTACGGTAGTTGAAACCCAAGATAGCATTAAGGTTGTGTTTACCGCCAAATGAATTGTTGTAATTCAAAGTTTGGTCGGTTTGGAAGTTCACGTTACGTGTATTGGCTGCCAAAGCATCGCCATTAGTCGATCTTCCATCGCCAAATCTTGGATCCCAGAAACGGTTTTCGGCAATATCAATATAATCAACACCCCAGCTGCTTCTGAATACCAAAGCATCAGTAAAGTGATAGCGGCCGGCACCGTTACCTGTAAATTGGTTACTTGTGGCTTTTTGTTGGTTAAATTTCACCAATTGAACCACGTTATAACCATCATAGGCACCTGGCAAAATAGTATTGTAGGTTCCATCAGGGTTATAAATAGGGTTGTTTGGAGATTGCAACTGCGCAGTTCTGCTCACGTTGGCAAATGCACCAGCACTTGAAGTCGTATTTTGGCTAATGGTACTCAAGTTCAAGCTGGTAGAGAAATCGATCTTTTTAGAAGCCTCGTGGTCTAAGTTAACCCTTACGTTTCCGCGAGAGAAATCAGTACCAATTACTTGGCCTTTTTGGCTGTTGTAACCACCACCAACGTAGAATCTAGTTTTTTCGTTACCGCCTCTAGCAGTTAGTTCGTAATTTTGGGTTAAACCTTTTTGAGACACGGCACCTACCCAGTCATAAGTTGGCACATTGTCAATCGAGCCAAATGGCGTAACATAAGTGTTGTAAAAGTTGGTGTACTGTGTAGAAGTAGCGCCATAACGGTTAGCATAAGCTTCTAACGATAGCTGGATCCATTGCGGACTGGTCAACAATTTAGGTTTGCTGATCAAATCGTTGTAACCAACATAAGTATTAAAGCCAAATTGTGTTTTTCCGGCCTTACCTCTTTTGGTCGTAATAATTACTACACCAGAAGCACCAGAAGCACCATAAATAGCCGCAGAAGAAGCATCTTTCAATACTGTCAACGATTCGATATCATCAGGATTTAATGCACTTAAAGCGTTGGCACTGGTCGTAGCTCTTGTTAAATCGCCAGCATTTACCTGAACACCGTCAATTACATACAAAGGACTGTTACCAGCGTTGATAGAGCCGACACCCCTGATCCTAACGTTGATGGCCGCACCCGGAATACCACTTGATGAGCTTACTTGAACGCCTGCAAGTCTACCTTGCATCGCCCTGTCCACACTTTGTACAGGCATGTTTTCAATGTCTTTGCCCGAAATGGTACTGGTTGAACCGGTGATGTCTTTTTTGGCTTGTCTTAAACCAAAACCAGTTACCACAACTTCTTCCAAATTGGTATTTGATGCCAATTTAACATTAATTACCGTTCTTGTTCCGATAGTTTCGGTGATGGTACCCATACCTACAAACGAGAATTCGATCGATTTGGCTGTTGCCGGAGCCACAATCGAATAAGTACCGTCTGAATTGGTTTGGGTTGCGATGGCTGTACCTGTAATCCTTACAGAAGCCGATGGGATTGGCAGACCGTCGTCTGCGCCAGTAACTTTTCCTGTAATTGTTCTGCTTCCTTGAGCGAGCACGGTGCCTATGGTGAGTAGGCTGAGAACAATTAAACTTAGTAGAGTTCTTTTCATTTAAGTTAATTTAGGTTAAATAATATGTTAATTATAACGAAAATACGAAAATGTAACATTTATGCAACATTTGACATTTTTTTTATTTTTTTTAGTTATCAACTTAATAGGCGAAAATCACCTATTTTAGTTAAACTTGCCATTAATATGGGTCTTTTAGCCTCATTTTTAAGCTTTAATCAAATATGTACATGAAAAATATTGCAGTAATCGGTTCAGGAACAATGGGTAATGGAATTGCCCACACATTTGCACAGTTTGGCTACCAAGTAAACCTCATCGACATCAATATCGATGCCTTGGGAAGGGCAATAGCCACAATCACCAAAAATTTAGAGCGACAAGTTGCAAAAGGAGCTATTACGGAAGAGCTCAAAGCACAAACGCTGTCAAATATCACTACCCATACCAATTTGCAAAGCGGCGTGGAAGACGTTGACCTGATTGTAGAAGCAGCCACCGAGAACATTGAGCTTAAACTTAAAATATTCAAGGATCTGGATCAATTTGCCAAACCAGAAGCTATTTTGGCCAGCAACACCTCTTCTATTTCCATTACCCAGATTGCGGCCGTAACCAATCGTGGCGACAAGGTAATTGGCATGCACTTTATGAACCCAGTGCCCGTTATGAAGCTGGTTGAAGTGATCAGAGGCTATGCTACGAGCAACGAAACTACCCAATCGGTCATGGAGCTTTCGCAAAAACTAGATAAGATGCCTGTTGAGGTAAATGATTACCCAGGCTTTGTAGCCAACAGGATTTTAATGCCGATGATCAACGAAGCCATCTATACCTTATATGAAGGCGTAGCTGGCGTACAAGAAATAGACACCGTAATGAAACTGGGCATGGCCCACCCTATGGGGCCTTTGCAACTGGCCGATTTTATCGGGCTTGATGTATGCTTGGCTATCCTCAATGTATTGTACCAAGGCTTCGGCAATCCAAAGTATGCGCCTTGTCCGCTATTGGTAAATATGGTAACTGCCGGAAAAAAAGGCATCAAGTCTGGAGAAGGTTTTTACGACTACAGCAATGGCCCCAAAGATGCCAAAGTGGCTTCAAAATTTGCTTAAAACACATCATTAGGTTTTCATTAACGTTAACCGATTAACTAATAAATAGATTATTTTCTAAGATTGTTAGTGCTAAATAATAACCGTATTTTTGGGCATCATTCCGATGCCCATTCTTATATTTAAGCAATGAACGAAAATCTTGATCCATCAGCCGATAACTTAAGTCCTACAGAACGCGATATTGAAAAAGTATTACGCCCGCAGGAATTCCACGATTTTACCGGACAGGAAAAGATATTGGAAAACCTCAGGATTTTTGTAAAGGCCGCCAAGTTGCGAGGCGAAGCTCTGGACCATGTATTGTTGCATGGCCCTCCGGGATTAGGAAAAACTACCCTATCGTATATCATCGCCAACGAAATGGGGGTTAACATTAAAGTGACCTCTGGTCCGGTTTTAGATAAACCAGGCGATTTGGCAGGCTTATTAACCAATCTGGAAACCGGCGATATCCTTTTTATCGACGAAATTCATCGCCTGAGCCCCTTGGTAGAAGAATACCTTTATTCTGCCATGGAAGATTTCAAAATCGATATCATGCTCGAAAGCGGACCAAATGCCCGATCAGTACAAATCGGCCTCAATCCCTTTACCTTAGTTGGCGCCACTACACGTTCGGGTCTGCTTACCGCGCCTCTGCGAGCAAGGTTTGGCATCAACTCTCGCCTCACCTATTACGATGCAAAAGTACTGACCACCATTGTACTTCGCTCCTCAGAAATACTTAAAACCCCTATTACAGACGAGGGCGCTTACGAAATTGCCCGCCGAAGCCGAGGTACCCCGCGTATTGCCAACGCGCTGTTGCGCCGTACCCGAGATTTTGCACAGATTAAAGGCAATGGCAGCATCGACACCGAAATCGCGCGCTACGCGCTAACTGCATTAAATGTAGATGAGCACGGCCTCGACGAAATGGACAACAAAATATTACTGGCTATTATCGATAAGTTTAAAGGTGGCCCCGTGGGATTAAAAACCATTGCCACGGCAGTTGGCGAAGACGATGGCACCATTGAAGAAGTTTACGAGCCTTTTCTGATCCAGGAAGGCTACCTGATGCGTACCACCCGTGGCCGCGAGGTAACTGAGGCCGCCTATAAACACCTCAATCGGATCAAATTGGGACAAACCGGAAAACTGTTTTAACCTCTAGAAATCGCCAATTAGTGGGCTTCAAATGTTAAGCCGTGGTTTAATTTACTTCGTTACGTTATCCCTAAAAAATATAAACCAGATAACCAACAAGATCAGCACCACAATCGGAATAATCCACTTCATGGCTTGCCCGGCACCTTCATTATCGGGTTCGTTTACCGTAGGTGCAGGTCCCGGATTTTCCTTATGGGCTCCATAATTGGTTTCTATCGGAGGGGCAGTTTTGTTTGGATCTTCGGTATGATTGGACGTGTTATTTTCCATGATATTGAGAATTTAATGAAATAGCCTTACCTTATTAACCTACTAACAACTCAAAGCTTTAAAGGTTTTAGGCCAAAAGGCTATCTTTGTAGTTCCATGTTCAACAATGCCGCCAAATACAGCCAATTGATCAAGGCCGAAGCACTTAGGCTGGGCTTTATGGCCTGTGGCATTTCAAAAGCGGATTTTTTGGAAGAAGAAGCCCCAAGACTGGAAACATGGCTCAACAACAACCGACATGGAGAAATGGCCTATATGGAAAACCATTTCGACAAGCGCCTCGATCCCCGTTTGTTGGTTGAAGGCGCTAAATCGGTGGTTTCATTAACGCTCAATTACTTTACGCCGGCGAAACAGCTCGACAGCGAAGCTCCGAAAATATCCAAATATGCCTATGGTACCGATTACCATACCGTCATTAAGGAAAAACTGAAAGAACTTTTAGCCTTTATCAATGATGAAATTGGGGAAGTGAGTGGCCGGTGCTTTGTAGATTCTGCCCCGGTAATGGATAAGGCCTGGGCACAGAAAGCCGGATTGGGCTGGCGAGGCAAAAACGCTAACCTCATCAGCAAAGATGCAGGTTCCTTTTTCTTTCTGGCCGAGCTGATTATTGATTTGGAACTGGAATACGACAAGCCTTTTGTGGCCGACCATTGCGGTTCTTGCACCCGTTGCATCGACGCCTGCCCTACCGATGCCATTGTAGCGCCTTATACCGTCGACGGCAGCAAATGTATTTCCTATCTTACCATCGAGCTGAAAAACGAAATTCCTGCCGAGTTTAAAGGCAAAATGGAGAATTGGATGTTCGGCTGCGATATTTGCCAAGACGTATGCCCATGGAACCGTTTTGCCACCCCACACCAGGAACCCGCCTTTGAACCGACCCACGAGCTGTTGCAACTGAAAAAGACCGAACTTGTAGACCTAACAGATGAAGTATTTAAACAGGTTTTCAAAGGTTCGGCGGTTAAAAGGACCAAATTTAGCGGGCTGAAACGTAATATCGATTTTTTAAAGCCAATTTAAAAAAATGAAAAATATAACCTGCTTACTGGCGAGTATATTACTAGCCATTGTGGTACAAGCCCAAGAACTAAAGTTAAAACCGAGAAAAGCCGATGCGCTTGGCGGAACAGCATTTGCCCACAGCATTTCCGACAGTACCTTAAGCTTAGTGGCGCGCGAAGAAATCATTTTCAGGGAAATCAAAAACGGTAATGTGCCGAGTTTCTTGAGAAAATTCCAGAAAATCGTATCAAAAGCCACAATCGATAACAAGGACTACGAACTGGTCTTTTTTGTGTTGCCCGACTACCTCGCTATTGGCCATAACGACGATTACTTTTATATGCCCATGACTCCCATTTTGGCCCAAAAAGTAGCCAATCTGTTGCATTGTAGTCTGCCAACACGAAAAATAACAGACCTGATTGATCAAAATGCAACCCTCAAGTTAACGCCACAGCCCATTCCGCCCAGCAAGGCCATGACCACAGTTCCGGTATTTATTACCCATAACGACCTGGTTAAACAGCAAATGCAGCCCTACCTTAGCCAACATGCCAATGGCGCGCTTACGGTGGGCAATAAGAAGGATATTGTGATCAGCAATAAGATTTACGGCGAAACAACGCCCCGTGTGGTTATTTATGGCTGGCATCAACTCGATGGAAAACCCATCCAACCCTTGTACAACAAGCACACCAATACCTGGGCCGATTACAGCCATGGTGTGCGACTGGTACAAAACACGATGTGGCTCAATGGCAAAAAGACCACTCTGGCTAAAATCTTAGCCGATCCGCTGCTAAGCCAGTTGTTAAGCGATGAAGGAATTATCGAAAAGTCCTATTACCCCGTTTTCGACAATTATTAGCTATTGTAAATTTAAACGAAGAGGTGATAACCTAGCTTTTAAGCATACCTGTTATTTCACTTCAAAAGTATTGTCGCTTTTATTTTTATCGGGTACATGACTGCTGCCCATAACCACTTTGTTTACCTGTTTGCTGGTTTTAAGCGTACTGGTAAAAGTTGGATTGCCGCTTTCCCAAACGCCAATGGTATGGTGCACCTTTTCGGTACTGCCATCGGCATAGCTAATGGTCAAATCAATTGGCAAAGGCTTGGTGCTTTTGTTTTCAATCACGATAGCATAGCCTCCGTCAATCTTATTGACAGCCTTAATGGCCATATCGGTTACGCCATCATCAAAAAACCAACGTTTCCAGAACCAATCCATGTTTTTGCCGGCACCGGTGTTCATGCTGTAAAAGAAATCGTAAGGCATGGGGTGCTTGCCGTTCCATAGTGTAATGTAATGGTGCAAGGCCTTGGTAAACAGTTCGTCGCCCAGGTAATCTTTGATAAATAAATAACCTAAGCCGGGTTTGGGATAAGAATTGGTAAACGAGCCATTACCTTTCAGTTCGGTGGTTAAAGTCATGATTGGGGTATCATCTTTGGTACCAGAACTAAAGCCAGTTGGGGCTATGCCGTATTCGTCAACAATACTCGGATCTATCATAGGCGAGATGAGCCATTCGCCGATAGTGGCCCAGCCTTCGTCCATCCAGCCGTATTTGGTTTCGTTAATGCCCATGTAAAAAGGAAACATGGTATGGAAAATCTCATGATCGGTCAAGGTAATGGCATCTACCCTATTGTCAACCGGATTATCATTTACCATCATCGGATATTCCATTTGGTCCAGTCCATCAAAAACAGTTTCGTGGCTGTAAGGGAACGGCCATTTCGGAAAAACATAGCTCATGGCATGTACCGTTTTGCGGGCAAAATCAATCACCTCATAGTAATCTTTATGTTTCGAATTAAACACGGCATCAACGCGGGTACGGCGACCGGTTTTCGGATCGACCACCAAACTCGACGATTTCCATAAATAGTGATTGCTGGTGGCAAAGGCAAAATCGACCACATTTTTGGCTTCGAATTTAAAAGTATTGATGGCATTTGGAGCCGTCACCTTGTTTTGAGCAAGGGTTGCACTGTCTATTACATCAATTACTTCATCGCTTTTGTTGGCCATTTGGTATTTTTTGAAGACCTCTTTGGTAAATACTTCGTTGCCGTTCAGCAAATCGCCGGTAGCCCAAACGCCATAATTTTGAGGCACGGTAATGGCCGCTTTAAAATTGCAGAAATCGTTGTAAAACTCTTCGGCACCGCTGTAAGGGATTTTGTTCCAGCCATCTATATCGTCGTAAACGGCGATGCGTGGAAAAGAATAGGCGATAAAATGCGCTCCATCATCAACCTGTCCGGTACGCATGTGCGAGCCTTTGTTCAGGATGTAACGGTAATCGATTTTAAACTTCATGGTTTTACCTGGCGCCAAGGCAGGTACGGCAGTATGCATATTGGTACCCTCGATGATAAGGCTGGTTAGTTCCCTAGGGGCATTATTCAGCAATACCTGACTGATCTGTACGCCATCGCCCAAATCGCGTTCATTGATTTTGGCTTTTCTAGCTGCCCCTTTTTGATAAAGATTGGGATATAGCTTGAACCAGATCTCCTGCAACACATCGGGACTATTATTGGTGTAATTGATTTCAACCGTGCCGCTTACCTCGCGGGTAACGGGATTAAAATTGATCTTCAAATCATAGTCGGCCGTATTTTGCCAGTATTTTTTGCCAGGTGCGCCACTTTTGTCGCGGGTGCCCTTTTGGTAGGCTTGTTCAAACTCTTGGGCAATAGGCAATTGGGCCTGCGCCACCAAAAAGCCAAAGGCCAGCAAAAAGGTTAGTTTTATCGATTTCATCTTTACTATTTAAAAGCTAAAGCATTAAGAATGGCTTATTTGCCGAACTTCATTTTAAGCTGTTCCAGCATATCGCTGGTAACCGGGGCAGCGGGTTTGTTCTCTTTTGGAGGCCTAGGTGCCTGATTTTGGGGCTTTGGGGCTTGGCTTTGCAGCCTGGCCTGTTTCTGCTCCTCTTTCTTTTTGCTCCACCTGTTCCAAATTTCATCAAGCTTTTTCTTGGTGTACAAAGGAAAGTCGCCCTGTTTCATCCAGGCATAGTAGCTAGGCTCTACATCGAAAACCTGCTCAACGGTTTTGCCTTTGTGCTTGCCAAAATTGATGGTTTCTTCGCCATTTTCGTTGTAAATCATTCTTCCGGCAAAATCAACAGGCTTATTGATATTGGTAAAAAGGTGCAAAGCCTCTACATCGTTCTGTACCGGCTTCGATTTATGGCCTTGTTTATCTTCAAACTCCTGGTCCTTGTATTTGTCTAGCTGGGCCAACAGCACTTCGTAAGTAGCTTTGATGTCGGCTTCGGCAGAGTGTGCGTTGATAATATCCTTATTGCAATAAAACTTGTAGGCGGCCTTTAGCGTACGTTGTTCCATTTGATGGAAAATATTTTGTACGTCTACAAACTTCCTGTTGTTCATGTCAAAATCGACCCCAACCCTTAAAAATTCCTCCACCAGCATCGGAATATCGAACTTGTTCGAGTTATAGCCCGCCAGATCGGCATCGCCAATAAATTCGGCTATTTCTTTGGCCACTTGGTCAAAAGTCGGTTCGTCTTTAATGTCTTCGTCGTAAATACCGTGTATAAGCGACGAGGCCAACGGAATAGGCATGCCCGGATGAACACGTTTGGTCAGTATTTGCTCGGTTCCATCTGGCATGGCCTTTAAAATGGCAATTTCTACAATTCTATCGGCGCCAACATTAACTCCAGTAGCTTCAAGGTCGAAAAAGGCCAATGGACGTTTTAGGTTTAATTTCATTTAATAAGTGGTCTTGGGTTTTGAAATATGGAAAGTGGGATTAGTGTTTCTATTTTCAAAAATGCTAAAAAGGTTTGTTAGTTCTGTTAATTCTGCAAAATTTTAGTTGTTAATTTATTTCCTAATCTAAACGACTAGATTTAAATTGCCGGATAATTACAAGCTAACGCCTTATGAAGAAAATCCTTATCGGAATTGTCCTTTGTTTTTTATCTCTCCACTCCTTTGCACAGAATTTTGAGTTTGGTGCCGTTACCCATGCCGATTTCGATTTCGACAGAAATACCATCGATAGCAATGCCAATGCGGTTGTGCTGAAAGAATATGGAACAACCTCTTTTTATTTGGATGATGCCACCGGCAGGCTGGTGCTTATTTTCGAATACCACACCCGGATTAAAATCAACAACAAAGAAGGCTTTAAACAGGCCAATATCGTTATCCCCATCCATAAAAGCGACGGGGCAGAAGAACTGATCCTCGACCTCAATGCCTCAACTTTCAACCGCAACCAAAGCGGGTTTGTACAAAGCCAGATGGATAAAAAGGCCATGTTTACCGAAAACAGAAGCAAGTACGTTTCGCTGGTTAAGTTTACCTTGCCCAACATTAAAGAAGGTTCGATCATCGAATACAGCTACCGTTTGCAAACGCCTTTCTTGTTCAATTACAGAACGTGGGAATTTCAGTCGGACATTCCGAAAGTATACAGCGAATACGTCGCTTTTATACCCGGCAACTATAACTACAATGTTTCGCTGAGGGGGTTTTACAAATTGAGCGACCAGAAATCGGAAATCAGCAAAGAATGCCTCCGCTTGAGCGGTACGCCTGTAGATTGTTCTAAAATGACCTATATCATGAAGAACATCCCCGCCTTTGTGGAAGAAGACTACATGACGGCACCCAGCAATTTCAGGTCGGCCATTTACTTTGAGCTGGCCGACGTGATTGCCATGAGCGGCGCCAAACAGAGTTTAACCAAAACCTGGCGCGATGTAGATTACGAACTGACCAACGATAAGAACTTCGGCTCGCAGATGAAGCGCAAAGATGTCTTTAAAGATTTAATTCCAACGTTGACCAAAGATGCTCCAGACGAGCTGAGCAAGGCCAAAGCCATTTACAACTACATTAAAAAGCAGATCAAGTGGAACAATTACTATGGCAAATACAGCGAAGGCAATATCAAAGCGGTACTCGAAAACCGGTCTGGAAATGTGGCCGACATCAATTTTAGCCTGATTGCCGCCCTCAGTGCAGCCAATCTGGATGCCGAAGCGGTAATTCTTTCTACCCGCGAAAACGGAACGGTAAACAAATTGTTTCCGGTTATTTCTGATTTTAACTATGTAGTGGCCAAGGTAAATATAGACGGTACAAGCTACCTTTTGGATGCTTCAGAGCCTTTGTTGCCTTTCGGCTTGCTCCCTTTGCGCTGCATCAACGATCAAGGCAGGGTAATCAACCTTAAAAAGCCTTCGTATTGGATTGACCTCAAGGCCTCGCAAAAAAGCGTAACCAATTATGTGCTGATCGGTAAACTGGAGGCCGATGGCAAAATCAAGGGTACCATTACCACCACCACCTATGGCTACGATGCTTTTAACAAACGTAAGGAAATCAAGCGTTACAATTCTATTGACGAGTATGTAGAAAAAATCGACGAATCGATGCCTAAGTTTAGCATCAACAAACATCAGATTTTGGCGGTAGACAGCGTGGAGAAACCTTTGGTAGAGGTTTACGAGGTAGAATTTGCCGCGCACAACGGCGCCAGCAACAATCAGCTGTACATCAACCCTTTTTTCATCAATAAGATTTCAAAAAAACCTTTCAATCTCAACGAAAGAACCTATCCGGTAGATCTTGGCTCGGCTTCTGATCAAAAAATAAGTGTGATGATTAGCTTGCCAGGCAAATACGAAATGCTGGAAAAACCAAAAGATATAGCCATAGCACTGCCGGCAAGTGGCGGCCGTTATATTATACAGAGCGATATGGTTGACGATAAGCTGACGGTTAACCAGATCCTTCAATTTAACAAGGCCATTTACAGTCCAGAAGAATACCTTTACCTGAAGGAATTCTACAGCAAGATTATCCAAAACCAAAAAACCGACGTACTTTTAAAAAAGGCCGATTAGAATGAAGCTGCTAACCTTTACCCTGCTGCTAGCGCTTGTCGCACCAGCCGTTTTTGCGCAAGACAACTACGATGCCGATCTTATTCCTTCGAACCTGAGGAACAGGGCTAACGCTATCGTCAGGAATTCGGTAGTTACGGTTGATATGCGTGCTGCCGACAATGTGAGCTATACGGTTAGCAAAGCGATTACCGTACTGAATAAAAATGGCGAAAACAGTGCCCGCTTGGTTCTGTTCTACGATAAAAATACCAGCATCAAGAGTATCAAAGGCGAGGTTTACAACGAAGTAGGCAAGTTGAGCAGCAGATTTTCGCAAAGCGATTTCAGGGACGAAAGTGCCATCAGCGATTTCTCGTTGTTTGAAGACAGTCGTGTAAAGCATTACCTGCCCTTGGTGAATAGCTATCCCTATACCATTGTTTACAATTACGAAATCCGCTACAAGCAAAACCTCATCATTCCTGATTGGGTGCCCCAAACGGCCAATGATGTAGCGGTTGAAAAAAGCAGTTATGTCTTAATCAGCAAGGTTGGCGACGAGTTTAGGGTGAAAAGCCAAAACGTTGGTGCACAACCGGAAGAACAGCTTGTTAAAGACCAAAAAACCACCACTTGGAAGGTAAGCAGCCTGCTGGCTTCAAAACCTGAACCCTACAGTCCTTTTCGCGAAACTTACCAGACAGTGGTAAAAGTTGCTCCAAAAAACTTCAGCTACTATAATGTTAAGGGCGATTATACGAATTGGCAGGAACTGGGCAAATGGCAATACGACAACCTGTTGAAAGGGAGAAACCTATTGCCCGATGCTACCGTACAAATGATCAAGGAATTGGTCAAAAGCGAAACCAACGACAAGGAAAAAGCCAAAAAAATATACCAATACCTGCAAAACAAAACACGCTACATTAGTGTGCAGATTGGCATTGGCGGTTTCCAACCCACCAAAGCTGCCGATGTTGACCGTTTGGGCTACGGCGATTGCAAGGCCTTGGTCAATTATATGCAGAGCCTGTTGAATGTGGCCGGCATCGAATCCTATTATTGCGTAGTTGAGGCAGGAACGGAGAAAAAAAGCCTCGACCCAAGTTATGCCAGCATGAACCAAGGTAATCACGTTATTCTGTGCATGCCTTTAAAAGGCGATACTACTTGGCTGGAATGTACCTCGCAAAAAATCCCTTTTGGTTACCTGGGCGATTTTACAGACGACAGGTATGTGCTGGCCTGCACGCCAGATGGAGGCAAACTACTCCGTACGCCAAAACTCAATGCCAGCCAAAACCTGCAAATCCGTGAGGCACAATTAACGCTAAGCAAGGATGGAAATGTAAACGGCCATGTCAAAACCATTTTTTCAGGTTCACAATATGATAATCACGAGGCCATGGTAGGCAAACCCTTAACCGAGCAACAAAAGCTTTTAAAAGAAGTTTACGATATCGACAACATCGATTTTAACCAGATCAGCTATTTGCAAAACAAACAGATCAAGCCCGAAGCTACCGAAGACATAGAAATCAGCATCAGAAATTATGCTACGCTGAACAACGATAAGATTTTTCTCAAACCGAATGCCTTCAACATTAAGGGCAATGTCAGCGAATCGAAGAACCGTACCTTGCCATTGTATATCAATCGTGGTTATACGGATGTAGATACCATCAGCTATCAACTGCCTGAGAATGTAATTCCGCTAATTGCACCTGACGAGAAAGAATTCAAGTCTGCCTTTGGTTCTTACTCCTCAAAAACCAGCATAGAAGGAAACAAATTGATCTATATCAGGAAATTTGTATTAAACGAAGGTACTTTTGCGCCAGCGCTTTATGCCGAATTTGCCAAATTTATTGCCGATGTAAATACCAGCGACCACCTTAAGCTTTACCTTAACTTCAAAAAATAATCCTGCTTACTTTGGGTTTAACCCACTTTTCGTTGGTGAGGAACACCAACGATTGGCTTATATAATTTTCTCATGGCTTGTTGGTGAAGAATATCAACAAGAGCTTTTGCCTAAAAATCTCTTAATTCCTAAATGGTAAAAACAATATCCCGTTTTTCGTTTGTATTGCTTATCATCGACCTACTTATAGCTTGTTGGTGAAGAACACCAACAAGTGCAATAATAAGTGCAAGAAGTCTTATTTAAGCCAGCAAAACAAGCCTAGGCTATCGTTGGTGTTCCTCACCAACGACTGATTATAATTTTTCCTAGCTTGTTGGTGGAAAACACCAACAGGAACACAGATTTTCTTTAACAGACAGATTCCTTAATTCCTAAATGGTAAAAAAACAATATAGCATTCTCGTACCTATTCGTGAAGAATAACCATTCAATGGTTAATGAAATTCAGCTTAACTTAAAAAAATAATGCCCAAAGCTATGCCTACAGCCATAATGAGGTACATGAGCAGCTCCGTGGTGGCAAAGCGTTTGTATTTGGTCCAGAAAGAACCTTCATCCTGAGGTGTAGCCATAAAAATCCCGAATTTGATTTCGGGATAAAATTATCGTTTTAAGTGGAAAGATTAAAGCAGAAAGTTTAAAGTTGTTAGTCGATTGTCAATGGTCCATCGTTCGTAACGACTATTGGCCATCGACTATAAACCATGGTCTGTTGCTCATCAACCAAGCCTATTTAGAAGAGCTTTCCTTTTTCCATTTAATACTGCAACCAATGGCTTTGGTATAGGTTACCATCGGCTTTTTGCCTTGCAACAACAGATTAACCGCATTTTGCACATAATTGTCGCGCTGCGCATTCGTTTCTTCCTGATCGTTGTCTATCGCACCGATATAAGCTACTTCATTGCCATTTGCTGTTTTTTGCAATACAAAAACATGTGGCGTTTTATTGGCGCCATACTTTTTGGTGTATACATGGTTCGGATCTTCCAGATAAGCATAGCTGAATTTTTTCTCTTTGGCACGCTCCTGCATCTTTTCGTAACTATCGCCTGGAGAAGCCGCCGGATCATTGGTGTTGATGGCAATTACCGGGTAGCCTTTAGGCCCATACATTTTGTTGAGCGCTTCTACCCTGTCTTGGTAGGCTCTGGCCACCGGACAGGTATTGCAGGTAAACACTACAATATAGCCCTTGGCATCTTTATAATTGGCCAGCGATACGTTTTTACCATCTACGTTTCTCAAATTAAAATCTGTAGCTACGCTCCCAACCTGATAACCAGTTTGTGCATTTGCCGTAATACCTAGCATTACGAAACAAACGAATAGAATTCTTTTCATCTTTAAGCTATTTTAAGTTTGCTAAGGTTTTGGTTAGTTCCTGATAGGTAAATTCTTTTTCGTAAAATGTTCTGAGCTGCCGTTTGGTGTTGATAAACAAAGTGGCAGGTATCGCGCCCGACCATTTGGGGTCGACCTTTTCTATAAACTGTTGCTGATCGGGTTCGTTGATTACATATACTTCTGATTTGATCTTGTTTTTCAGGACAAATGGAACCACTTCTTTTTGCAGCTTCGATTTAAAATCAAGGCTCACCAGCAATACTTTGAGGGGTTTACCTTGGTTCTGTTGCTGTAGTTTTTCAAAATTTGGCAGTTCTTCAACACAAGGCCCACACCACGTTGCCCAAAAATTAACCACATAGGTGGTGTCTTTTCCCCGAGCCACCCTTTGCTCTAACTGACTTAAAGATAACAATTTAACCTGAGCATTGGCTTCAGCAATTGCAAAAAAGAAAATAATAGCCAATAAGTACCTCATTGGTTTGGGAATAAAAGATTTTAACAACAATACGAATCAGGCGAACCGAAATTTTGGCTTACAGCAATTTATTCAGCTCTTGCTCTACATATTTGTTTTTTGGCGTAGCTTTCGGATCCTCATTGTCGTCTATACGACCAATGTATTTGATCAAAAAGCCATTAGGTTTCTTTTGCAGAATTACCGCCGTAGGCGTTTGCCTGATGCCTAACAAGAAAGTGTATTTAAACTTGTCGTCTGACAAATAAGGAAAAGTAAAACCCTTTTTATCCGACATTTTCTTCATTTCGGGCATCGCATCTAGCGGATATTTAATCGGATCGTCGCCATAAGGCCCAATAGCTACAATCGGGTAGCCTTTGCCTTTGTATTTCTTGTCTAACGCCATTACCCTATCTTCGTACATGATGCAATGGTCGCAGGTTGGGGTCATAAAAACAAGTACAAAACCTTTGGGCTGTTTTTGTGCCTTCAGGTCGTACACGGTGCCTTTGGTGCTCAGCAAGGCCAAATTTGGCAGGATATCGCCTGCTTTTAAAGGATTTTGTGCCTTTAGGCTTACACTGGCTACCAGTAATAAACAGAGAGAGAAAATTGTTTTACGCATAAGAGTTTTTATTTTAAGGTTCCTGTTTTTACAATCGCATTCTGATAAACAGGCAAATTCAGATCGTCTACCACTACTCCTCTTGTGGTAGAAGCATGTACAAAAAAGTCATTATTTAAATAAACGCCAACATGGTCTACTTCATTGCCACCAAAAGAGAAAAATACCAAATCTCCTTCTTCTAAATTTCCGATGCTCTTTTTTCTTACGGCTTCAGCCTGATCACGCGAACGTCGAGGCAAAGTTAAGCCATAAATATTTTTTTCGAGCAAAAAAGCAAAACCCGAACAATCTACGCCACTTTTATCTAAGCCACCCAAACGGTATTTCACTCCGGTCCAATCGGTTATGAAACGGTAAAGCTCCCTGCTTTTGAGCTGGGCCATCGCATCGGCTACCTTCGATGCTTTGATATCAGGCCTTGCCGTATACTTTCGAGTGCCGCAAGAGGCCAATGTCAACGCCAGCAACAAACCCAAACAGAGTTGCACGGCTAAACGTGGATTCAGAAATCGAGTGCGTTGCAAATTGACGTTTATGGCTTTGATCATAAATTACGATTTGGTGAACGTCGACAAGATAACTCAATTCAATTAGATAAAATGTCAACAGTTTTCCACTTTTCAACTTCTTTTGATTCGTTCTTATTGTGGAATGGCTGAATTGTTAAACTGTCAAATTGCTATATTGCTTTGTTGGGCCTTAACTACTCGATAGTTCAATTGAGCTATCTGCAACTGGAAACTGACAATTTCCAACCGTTAACTGCTCATCGCAACTAGTTCTTAATCAATCGCTGTATCTCGTCTAGTTTAAGCAAAGCTTCCACTGGGGTTAGCGTATTTACATCAAGGTTGTTTAATGAATCACGGATTTTAATCAACACCGGATCATCAACCGCAAACATCTGCAATTGATAGGCCTGGTTCTGCACTTTTTTAATGCTGTCTTTAATGCTTTGTCCTTCGGTACGGTCAATTTCCAGGCGTTTCAAGATTTCGTTAGCCCGACTGATCAGTTTGGAAGGCATCCCCGCCAATTTGGCTACGTGTATACCAAAACTGTGTTCGCTGCCGCCAGGCACCAGCTTGCGCAAGAAAATGATCTTGCTGCCTACTTCCTTAATGGCCACATTAAAGTTCTTGATGCGCGCCATGGTATTTTCGAGCTCATTCAACTCATGGTAGTGCGTGGCAAAAAGCGTTTTCGGCCTAGCCGTTGGATGTTCGTGCAAGAATTCGGCAATGGCCCAGGCAATGGAAATCCCATCGTAAGTGCTCGTACCACGGCCAATTTCATCCAATAAAATCAAACTTCTATCCGAAATGTTGTTGAGGATGCTGGCCGTTTCGTTCATCTCTACCATGAAGGTACTTTCGCCCGACGAAAGGTTATCGGAAGCCCCTACCCGGGTAAATATTTTATCAGTAAGCCCTAAATTAGCCGATTTGGCTGGAACAAAACAACCCATTTGCGCCATGAGCACAATCAACGCGGTTTGACGCAGAATAGCCGATTTACCAGACATGTTGGGACCGGTAATGATGATAATCTGCTGCCCTTCGTTGTCTAAAAACACATCGTTGGTAATGTATTCATCGCCGGTTGGCAATTGCTTTTCGATAACCGGATGCCGGCCACCTTTAATATCGAGTTCCTTCTTATTGTTGAGTTCTGGCTTTACATAATGGTTTTTGATGGCCAATTGCGCAAAACAAAGCAAAACATCCAGTTGCGCCGTTAAAAAGGCATTCAATTGGATAGGCTTGATGTAATGCGCCACCTGGAACATCAGTTCGTTGTACAGCCTGACTTCGATGGCCTGTATCTTTTCTTCGGCACCTAAAATCTGTTCTTCGTATTCCTTCAGCTCTGGCGTAATGTAGCGCTCGGCGTTGACCAAGGTCTGTTTACGAATCCAGCTTTCGGGTACTTTGTCCTTATGGGTATGGGTAACTTCGAGGTAATAACCAAACACGTTGTTAAACGATATTTTAAGCGATGGAATGCCTGTACTGGCTGCCTCTCTTTTTTGAATTTCGACCAAGTACTCCTTACCTCCGTAGGCAATTTTGCGCAAACGATCCAACTCTTCGTCAATGCCATCGGCTATGACATTGCCCTTAATTAGCAGTGCTGGCGGATCGGGTTGCAGTTCTCTTTCCAATCGTTCCTTAATGCTCAAACAAGGATTGAGTTGCGAGGCCAAGGTAGTGAGAAATGGATTTTCGGTCTTTTCGGCCAGTTGTTTGACCTCTTCGATATGGCCCAATGCCCTTTTCAGTTGCAGCAGCTCGCGTGGCCCCGCCTTTTGCAGGCCTACTTTCGAAATCAAGCGCTCCAAATCGCCGATGGGCTTGATGTGGCCCAGAAATCCTTCGAGCAAGGCTTCATGCTTGACCAAATAATCGACCATGCCCAAACGCTCCTGAATTGGCTTCAGCTCTTTTAAAGGCATTACAATCCACTTGTGCAACAGGCGCGCGCCCATGGGCGTACAAGTTTGGTCGAGCACGTTGAACAAGGTCACGCCATTATCGTTGGCCGTGCTTACCAATTCGAGGTTACGGATGGTAAAGCGGTCGAGCCACATGTAGCGGTCCTCTTCAATTCTCGAAATCGACGTAATATGCTGCAGGTTGCGGTGTTCGGTTTCGCCTAGATAGTAAAGCACTACCCCGGCCGCAATTACGCCAGCTTGTAGTTTGTCTACCCCAAAACCTTTAAGCGAGTTGACCTCGAAGTGTTTGGTTAGGGTTTCATTGGCGTAATCGTCGGTAAAAGCCCAGTCGTCTAAGCCGAAGGTATAGAATTTATCGCCAAAGAGATTGAAAAAATCCTGGCGTTTATGCTTCTGAAAAACCACTTCTGTAGGCCTAAAGCTCTGCAAAAGCTTGTCGATGTATTCGGAACTGCCTTGAGCGATCAAAAATTCGCCGGTAGAGATATCGCAAAAAGCCACGCCCATGGTTTGCTTGTCGAAAAAAACAGCCGCCAGGTAATTGTTCGATTTTTGGCTCAGGATGTTGTCGTTGTAGGCAACACCTGGCGTAACCAATTCGGTAACTCCGCGCTTCACGATGGTTTTGGTCATTTTGGGATCTTCGAGCTGATCACAAATAGCCACCCTCTGTCCTGCCCTGACCAATTTAGACAGGTAGTTTTCGAGCGAATGATGCGGAAATCCGGCAAGCTCTAAGGCTCCGTTTGGTCCGGTTCCTCTTTTGGTGAGCACAATACCCAAAATCTGGGCGGTTTTAACGGCGTCTTCGCCAAATGTTTCGTAAAAATCTCCTACTCTAAATAACAATAGCGCACCAGGATATTTAGCCTTGATGGTATTGTACTGCTGCATTAATGGGGTTTCTTTCGCTGTTGCCTTCGCCAAAATTGTTCTGAATTTATAAACCGTAAATATACTATCTTGTGGCGTAGCGATAAAACGTTTGTGGAGAAATTATGCGAAATGTTAAGAGGTAGCCGATTGTTAAAACCCAAAGCCTCTATCGTTGTTTGTAATTCATAACCAATACTTAAAAAGATGGAAACTAAAGCGATTGTACAGGAATTTTTAGCTGCACTGAATGCCGAGGATTTTGCCAAGGCCAGAACGTTTTTAAACGATAATATGAAATTTATCGGCGTAATGGGTACACGAGATAATGCCGATACTTATATAGCCGACATGGAAAAAATGCGCTTTAAATACAAGATACAAAGGCTATTTGCCGACGAAAAGGGCGTAGCGGTTTTTTACGACATTGACATGGGAAAGCAAACCATTTTTTCAGCTGGCTGGTACGAACTGGAAAACAACCAGATCAAAATCTTTAAAGTATTGTTCGATCCGCGTCCACTTCTGGCTCATTCCTAACCAATTACAGCTATTTTGATTAACCAAATCTTAAATCGCCAATAATTAGGCTATCTTTGCACAAATTAAAGCTAATGGCAGTATTACACAGAAAAGAAGAAAAAATACAGGTAGTGTTGGGCAGGTTGCCTAAAAAATATACCCAAGAAGAGTTTACAGCAATGTTTATCAAACTCTATTCTAAAGACTGGGGCAAAATAAAGTCGGCCTACATCAAACAATCGCAAGACAAAGAGCCTGGAACCATTGTAAGAATGCCAAAGCCGGATCTTTACCTGAAACAGCTTTTAGAAAACTACCTGCAAAACAAAGATGCCAAAGCAGTACCTGCAAAGGAAGAGCCTGTTGTAGTTAAAGCACCTCAAAAAGCCAAAGCCGTTAAAAAGGAAACGACCGAAGAAAAGCCTGTTGCAAAAGCCAAACCTGCAACTAAAGCCAAGAAAGAAACGGCTGCCGAGGAACCTAAAGTTGTGGTTAAAAAGGCAAAGACCTCTGCAAAACAAGCCGATACTGAACCAGAAGCTCCTGCAAAAGCAAAAAAAGCAACCGTAAAAAAGGAAGTTGCTGCCGAACCGGAAGCCACTCCAAAAAAGGCTAAGGCCACGAAAACGGCTACAGCGAAAGCCAAAAAGGCCGATTAATAATTCAACAAATACACTTGCGAAGTTTTAAAAACTTCGCAAGTGTTATATGCTAAAGCTGTTGTATATACCCCAAAAACAGCTCCATGGCTTGTCTTTTCTCAAGAGTTAGCTCAAAATCAAGTTTATGGAAAAGGTAATCGTCGAGGTCGAAATTGGGAACCGAAGGCAATTGTTGCAACAGTTCTTTTCTATGTGCCAGCCCTAGCTTCAAAGCTTCGTCAAATTCGGCTATAAATTCTTGGGGAATGGTTTTATTGGCTATCCAGGCCGCATAAAGAAAAGGTAGGCCGGTAAATTTCATCCACTCCTCGCCCATATCATAGGCATAGGCAAAATCGTCTTTGCGCCCAAATGTACGGTCGCCAATCAGCACCATGCCATCGGTTTTCGCATCCTGATCGCTTACAAACTCTACTTCAACCTTAAAGTGGAACTTTAGCAAGACCTTGGCCAGATTATTTGAGGTGCGCGATTGCGGATCGAGCTTCAGTGTTTTGATTTCCTGCACGGGAACATCCGAAAAGATAAAAACAGAATTTACCGCACCAACCGAACCTATGCAATAAGAACCGATGATATTGGCATTGGGCACCTGCGGAAAAGCGGCTACAGGTATCAAGCCTATATCTACTTGGTTACTAATCAATTTTTGCGCGCAATCTGAAGGAATATCCAAGCTTAAATCGATCTGATTCTTCACTTCAGATCTTTCAATTCCGTCAATAAATGGTTTGGTGTTGGTATAGGAAACTGCAGAAATCTTAATCTTGTTCAAAGTATTATCGTTTATTCTTTTCTCATTCGTCGTGTCTTGGGCATCTATTTGCAACCTAAACAGCCGACAAATCCTTTAAATGGTCTATATTGTTAAAATCGATGATGGTAAAACTCCCATTCTCATAACCTACTTTATAAAGCACCGTATTCTGGTGCGGAAAATCGGCCATTTCAGACAAAGGCTTATTGCTCAAATAGCACAGCAACAAGCGCATGGCTCTGCCGTGCATGCAAACCAGTACCGTTTTCTCGTTGCTTTGGTTTAGCATTACCGCTACGGCATCTTTCAAGCGTGCCAATACTTCGTTGGGACTTTCGCCACCTTCAAATTTGGCATCATAGTCGCCGTTTTGCCAAGCTTCTACCAATTGCATAAAAGCACGGCGCGCTTCTTCGGTATTAGGCTGCCCCTCCCATAGGCCCCAGGCCAATTCGTCTAAACCATCCAATTGTTGCCAAGGCAGGCCCAAATCTATAAAGCCCTGTACGGTTTGATGGGTGCGCTTTAAGCTGGAAGTGTAGATTTTATCGAAAGGAACGGTTTGATAATGATCGAAAAATGCCTGCCCTTGTTTTCTCCCCGTATCATTCAGATCACTGTCTACGCCACGCCCCTGTACAATGCCAAGGCGGTTCAATTCGGTTTCGCCATGTCTGATGATATAGAATTCTTTCATTGAGGAGGATTAAAAGTTAAAGGGTTTTAAGGTTAAAAATAGTCGCTAGTTTACCACCGGCAGTTTGTAGTATTGAGGCTTCACCTCTTCTTCAAATACCACCTCGGTATAATCGGTTACTACATTGTATAAGGTATCTCTTTCCATAGGCTTGCGACCTACATGCTTGATCAGGTCTACCAGTTCTTTGGTGCTCATGGCCGGATTTTGTTCTTCGGCGCCAGCCATCGAATAAATTTTGGTGGTATCGTCTAGGGTACCATCAATGTCATCTACGCCAAAGTTGAGCGACAGCTGGGCGGTTTCCCTGCTAATCATCGCCCAATAGGCTTTGATATGATCGAAATTGTCCATATAAATACGGGCAATGGCATAGTTTCTCAAATCTTCAACCACCGAAACCTCGGGCACATTGCTCATTTGGTTGTGCTGGTTTCTGAATTTCAACGGAATAAAGGTTTGGAAGCCTCCGGTTTGATCTTGCAACTGGCGCAAACGCTCCATGTGGTCAACCCTATGCTCAAACTTTTCGATATGTCCGTAAAGCATGGTGGCATTAGAACGCATCCCCAACTTGTGCCATTCTTCGTGTATGGCTAGCCACTGATCGGCTGTGCACTTGTCTTTGGCAATCTGCTCGCGTATTTCGGGATGAAAAATTTCTGCCCCGCCTCCTGGAATTGATTCCAGTCCAGCGTCTTTCATCATTTTCATTCCGGTAGCGTAATCAACTTTTGCCTTTTTAAAAATGTAGTGGTATTCAACCGGTGTTAAAGCCTTTACGTGCAACTCTGGACGGTGTTTTTTAATGGCGGTAAACAAGGCCGAATAAAAAGCGACATCGTATTGAGGCAAAACGCCTCCAACAATATGCACTTCGGTAACAGGCTCATTGTCGTACTTCTTCACTACATCCATCATTTCTTCCATGGTGAGCGCCCAACCCTCGTCCTTTTCCTTGATCAATCTCGAATAAGAACAGAATTTACAATCGTAAACGCATAAATTGGTAGGTTCCAAATGGAAATTGCGATTGAAATAAGTCAAATCGCCATGTTTCTTTTCGCGAATATAATTGGCCAAAACGCCCAAATAACCAAGCTCTGCATGCTCATACAGGTATACGCCTTCGTCAAAAGTAATGCGTTCGCCGGCTTTTACCTTTTGGGCTATGGCGAGTAGAGGTGCCGAAATAGTTGGATTATGGAGAAGAATATCTAAAGCTTGCACTGCCATCCTTTGTTAATGTTTAGGCAAAAGTACAACAATGACCTAATTGAACATCATTTTCTTGTAAAAATGGCTTATTTAGAAACGATATCCGGTGGCCGGTTGGCAGTTGACAGTTTTCAAGGTGGGTTTAACCCTAGATTCGTTAACTTAACTGGAAAAAATCCTTAGAAATGATCAATCTGCGAATCTATGGTCGAGTCTTTATTTCATCGCGTTGGCCCCAAGACAGGTAATGTATCGATGAAACAAACTAATAGCCTATCAACAAAAAAGAGCCATAATCAATCGACTATGGCTCTTTTTATCTTATTTAAGCTTTGCTTATTTGGCTGCTTTCGAAAAGTTCATGATGATATAGGCGGTTTTGTTGCCGTATTCGATTGGCGATTTGATGGTCATGTTTACATCATCGGCCGCGGCCAGCATTAAGCGGTAGCCTTCGGTTACGTTTTTAGCTTTATCGCCTTGGTAAAGCTTTTTAAACTGGAAAGTTCCATCTGCGGCATTTACCGACCAGAAAATAGTCTGTGTTTTGGCTGCACAAGTTGCACTAGACGGTAAACTGTAGCTGCCATTGCCACTATTGGTCAGGCTCCAAGTACTGCCAATAAAACATTTGTAAGAGCTCTCGCCCAAGAATGATTTCACCGCGATATCAGGAATACCGTCAAAAGTAATGTTGTTGAGCACCCAATTTCCGGTTACACCGCTTCTTTTTACGGCTGGCGCGCCTGATGTTGTTTTCGGAGAACAGCTTTGTAAAACTATTATTGAACTACAAATTAAAGCCGCTATTAAAAATATTCTTTTCATATACTTGTTTTTTAATATGCTAATTACACAAATCTTGCCAAAATCTACAACTTTTAAGATTAAAATTTAGCTTTGCCTTAAATCCCTAGTAATTAAGTCGAAAAAATGAAACCAGAAACTACTGCCATACATGCTCTTCAATTAACCCAAAGCGCCACCGGCGATGTAACTATGCCCATTAGCCTTTCGACTACTTTTTTAAGGGGCGAAGACGGCGGCTATCCTGGCGGACACATGTATAGCAGAGTGAGCAATCCGAACCGCTCGGCGCTGGAAAACGTCATAACGGCGCTCGAATTTGGTGAAGACAGCTGTGCCTTTTCTTCTGGAAACACCGCCGGAATGGCTGTTTTTCAGGCATTGGAACCCGGAAGCCATATTATTGCCCCCGACGATATGTATTGGGGCTTTAAAAAACAGTTGCAAAGTATTTTTGCGAATACCCTCACTTTCGATTTTATCGACCTGACCGATCTTTCGGCCATAGCCAAGCATATTAAACCCAATACGGCGCTGATTTGGGCCGAAACGCCATCTAATCCGCTTTTGAAGATTACGGATATTGAAGCGCTGGCCGCGATTTGCAAAAAACACCAACTCATTTTTGCCTGCGACAGCACCTTTGCTTCGCCAAGTCTGCAAAACCCCATCAAGCTGGGAGCCGATATTGTGATGCACTCTACCACCAAGTACATTGGCGGTCATAGCGACGTACTGGGCGGCTGTTTAACTACGGCGCGTAAAGACGAATTTTGGGAGAAAATCAAGAACATCCAGCAAATTGGCGGTGCCGTACCCTCTCCTTTCGATTGCTTTTTGCTGTTGCGTAGCCTCAAAACATTGGCCTACCGCATGAAAGGACACTGCGAAAATGCCGAAAAATTGGCACGTCACCTAGCGCAACACCCTAAAATAGCAGGCGTTTACTATCCAGGCTTAACGAGCCATCCACAGCACGAAATTGTTAAAAAACAGATGAGCGGTTTTGGCGGCATGCTTTCTATTTTGGTAAACGGCGATGCAACAGCAGCCAGAACGGTAGTAAACCAAGTAAAAATATTTGCACAAGCGACCAGTTTGGGTGGCGTGGAAAGCCTTATTGAGCACCGTGCCTCTGTTGAAGGCCCGGACACCAAAACGCCACAAAATTTAATTCGGATTTCGGTTGGCCTGGAGCATATAGACGATTTGATTGCCGACTTAGACCAAGCACTGGCATTTGTTTAACCACAGTTTATAGTCCATGGACCATTGACCATCGACTATTGGCCAATAACCAACTACAACAAACAACTAAAAATCAACGACTTAAAAATAAATCGAAATTTTATTTTGTAGTTTTTCAAATTTTCACATACCTTTGGAACATTATTCGGCGAAAGCTGAATTTCCAAGTCAATATCTTTTTAAGATTTGATTTATAAAGAAGTGGCGAGAGACAGGCTCTTTGACCCACTGGCAACCCTCCCTAACGGAGAAGGTGCCAATTCCTGACCGGGCAACATGGTGTTGTTTGGAAATATAAATTGAAGAAAATGAAAAAGTTCAATTCATCATCGCTCCTTAGCGAAAATTCAGGTTCAAAACCCAAACAGTCGGTTTCATTTTTAAATGTAAATCAGTTTTGCTGTAACGCACAGTTGATGTGTTGTATGTGCTGTCGCATATACTAAGCACAAAATTCTTCCCCTTTGTATGTTCAATTTGGAAGGCCCTAAAAAATTAGGGTACGCTAACGGCTCATGCTGGCTTTAAGCCAAAATAGCCCTCGCCTACTTCAGGCAAACGCAATCAACTTACAGTTTCAGGCATTTACAATTTAAAACTTAGAAATCATGTCAACATCCTATAAATTCGAAACCCTACAGCTACACGCTGGACAAGAAATAGACCCTACAACTGGCTCAAGAGCCGTACCTATCTATCAAACCACTTCTTATGGCTTTAAAAATTCTGAACATGGCGCCAACCTCTTTGCGCTGAAAGAATTCGGCAACATCTACACCCGTTTAATGAATCCTACCACCGATGTATTCGAAAAAAGGATTGCGGCATTAGAAGGTGGCGTTGCCGCCTTGGCCGTAGGCTCTGGACAAGCGGCCCAATTCATTGCCTTGAACAACATTTTGCAGGCAGGCGATAATTTTGTAGCCTCCAGCCATTTGTACGGTGGCACTTACAACCAATTTAAAGTGGCTTTTAAGCGTTTGGGTATCGAAACCCGCTTTGCCAACGGCGATGATCCTGCCGACTTCGAAAGCAAGATTGATGGCAATACCAAGGCGATTTATGTAGAAACCATCGGCAATCCTTCGTTTAGCATTCCTGATTTTGAGAAAATAGCGGCCATTGCCAAACAATATGACCTTCCATTAATCGTAGATAATACTTTTGGTGCAGCCGGTTATTTGTTTAAGCCTTTAGAACATGGCGCACACGTGGTGGTACAATCGGCTACCAAATGGATTGGCGGACACGGCACCAGCATCGGCGGTGTCATTGTTGACGGTGGCAACTACAACTGGGGCAACGGCAAATTCTTTCAGTTTATCGAACCGGCCGAAGGTTACCATGGTTTGATTTTCGACGATGTTTTCGGTCAGGATGGCCCATTTGGCAACATCCAGTTCATTATCCGTGCCCGTGTTGAAGGCTTGAGGGATTTTGGTCCGGCATTGGCACCCTTCAATTCGTTCTTGCTGATTCAAGGCTTAGAAACCCTGTCATTGCGTGTACAACGCCATGTAGAAAATGCATTGGCTTTGGCAACGTGGTTAGAAAACCATCCGGCAGTAGCCAAGGTAAATTATCCTGGCTTGGAAAGCAGTCCTTACCATGCCAACGCCAAAAAATACCTGCGCAACGGATTTGGAGCTGTACTTTCGTTTGAACTGAACGGCGAAAAGGAACAGGCCATTGCCTTCGTCGATAGCCTAAAACTGGTAAGCCATTTGGCCAATGTAGGCGATGCCAAAACATTGATCATCCAGCCATCAGCCACTACGCACCAACAACTCAGCATCGACGAGCAAATTGCTGCCGGCGTTACGCCAAACTTATTGCGTGTTTCGGTAGGCATCGAACATATCGACGATATCATTGCCGATTTTGAACAGGCCTTTGCAGTGGTCAATGAACAGTTTGCGGTTTTCAGTTAACCGTTTTCAACCTTAAAACATTGCAACTTTACAACATTTAAACTCTACAACCTTCCAACTCCACCATACCAACAAAAAATGAGTACTACAGCCACCTATAAATACCCTAAGCTCTTTAAGTTAGAAAGCGGCAAAAAACTACGTCATGTAGAAATCGCCTATCAGACTTACGGAAAACTGAATGCCAACAAAGACAATGTAATTTGGGCCTGCCACGCCTTAACCGCCAACGCCGATGTGTTGGACTGGTGGGACGGTTTGTTCGGCAACAGCGCTTTGTTTAACCCAAATGAACACTTTATTGTATGTGCCAACATTTTGGGTTCTAACTACGGCACTACCAATCCGCTGAGCATTAATTCGGTAACTGGACAGCCTTATTACCTTTCTTTTCCTGAATTCACCATCAGGGATTTAGCAGGATTGCATCAGCTCTTGGCCAACCACTTAGGGATCAACAGCATTAAAGTACTCATTGGGGGATCGTTGGGTGGCCAACAGGCTTTGGAATGGTCGATTGCCAAAACCATAAACGTAGAAAACCTGATTTTGGTGGCTACCAACGCCGTACATTCGCCCTGGGGCATCGCCTTCAACGAAAGTCAGCGTTTAGCCATCAGCACCGACAGGACTTTTTACGCCAACCAGCCCGATGGTGGATTGAAAGGTTTAAAAGCCGCTCGCAGCATCGCCTTGCTTTCTTACCGCACCTACGAAGCTTATGCCGCTACGCAGCTGGAAAGCGTAAACGACAAAACCGGCAATTACAGGGCTTCGTCTTACCAAAATTACCAGGGCGAGAAACTATGCAAGCGCTTTAACGCCTACAGCTACTGGTATTTGAGCAAAGCGATGGATAGCCATAACGTTGGCCGGGGCAAAAAGAGTATTGTAGCGGCATTGGCCGAAGTGGAGGCGAATACCTTGGTTATCGGTATCGATAATGATATCCTCTTCCCCATCAGCGAGCAAAAATTCTTGGCCGAGCACATTACAGATGCGCAATTCAGCAGCATCAATTGCGCCTATGGACACGATGGCTTTTTGATAGAGACAGATAAACTGACCAATATTATCGGAAACTTTTTAAAGGAAAGCAGCGACAAGAAAATTATCAAGCTGCACCAGACAGCTTAGAGATAGGCTTATAGACCATAGTCCATCGACCATGGTCTATGGGTTAAGCAACTAAAATTTACTAAAGAATTAACACAACATAAAATGAGCAAGAAACTTAAAATAGGATTATTTGGATTTGGCGTGGTTGGACAGGGCCTTCATGATATCATCCGCGGACAGAACCTGAATTTAGAGGTGGTAAAAATCGCCATCAAAAATCCGGAGAAGAAACGCAGCCTGGATGCGCACCTTTTCACTACTTCGCATGATGAAATTCTGGACAATCCGGAAATCAACACCATTGTAGAGCTAATCGACGATGCTGATGCCGCTTTTGAGATTGCCAAAAAAGCTTTGAGCAGTGGCAAGCACGTGGTATCAGCCAACAAAAAAATGATTGCCAACCACTTGGAAGAACTGGTGAAACTACAGGCCGAGCATGGTACCTCCCTGCTGTACGAAGGCGCAGTATGCGGCAGTATTCCGATTATCCGTAACCTGGAAGAATACTACGACAATGAATTGTTGCACGGAATCAGTGGCATATTCAATGGTTCATCAAACTACATCCTTTCTAAAATATTTAACGAAGGCCTAAGCTACAGTACCGCTTTGCAACAGGCCCAAGATTTAGGTTTTGCCGAAACCGACCCTATTCTGGACGTTGGAGGCTACGACCCTAAATTTAAATTGACCATTGCCACGGCACATGCCTATGGCTTGTTTATCAATCCAGATCATATTTTAAATGTGGGCATCCAAAATATTTCAGATGCCGATATCCAATATGCGAGAGAGAAGAACTTTAAGATTAAATTAGTACCTACGGCACGTAAAATCAGCACCAAACAAATCGTAACCTTTGTGTTGCCCAAATTTGTAAAGGCTGACGATTTCTTGTTCAACGTAGAAAACGAATACAATGGCGTAACTGTGCAGGCTGCTTTTGCCGACAAGCAGTTTTTCTTTGGCAAAGGTGCAGGTGGCCATCCTACCGGTGCCGCTGTACTTTCCGATATCGCCGCTTTGCGCTACGACTATCGCTACGAGTATAAAAAATACCACCAACAAAACGGTCTTATCCATACCGACAAGGTAAGCATTGAAGTTTACCTGCGTTACGTACATGAGTACACCGTAGAAAAACTTCAGGTAGAAAACATCTCGGAGCGTTTTGCCCGCAATGATTACAAATACGTAATTGGTAGCATCAGTCTGAAAAACCTGATCGAAAACCGCGAATTGCTGCTGAACAAAGACGTGTTTATTGCCCAAACCGGCAAACTAACCTATAGCCAACAAGATATTAAGGCCATAGCAGAAGAAGGACTGCTTGTAAACTAGAGCTATTAGACCTGCGAAGTTTTGAAAACTTCGCAGGTCTTTAAAAAAATTTTTGTTTTGTTTCTATGCAAAAAGGCCCGAAATATTCGGGCCTTTTGCTTTATTGCAGTAAGACATGCGAAGTTTAAAAACTTCGCATGTCTATTTTATGAAATCTCTCTGTTGATATCCCAATTCTCAAGATAATCGGCTACGCGACGAACAAACGAGCCACCTAGCGCTCCATCTACCACCCTGTGGTCGTAAGAAAGCGAAAGGAACATCATGTGGCGAATGGCAATTACATCGCCAAACTCTGTTTCTAAAACAGCTGGTTTCTTTTTAATAGCACCAACGGCCAAAATAGCTACCTGCGGCTGATTGATAATCGGAGTACCCATTACATTGCCAAAAGAACCCACGTTGGTTAAAGTGAATGTGCCATTTTGGGTTTCATCTGGTTTCAGTTTAGAAGCACGTGCTCTCGAAGCCAAATCGTTAACCGCTTTGGTCAGGCCAACTAGGTTCAATTGGTCGGCATTCTTGATAACCGGCACAATCAAATTGCCACTAGGCAAGGCAGCAGCCATACCGATATTGATATCGCGTTTTTTGATGATTTGCGTTCCGTTTACCGTTACATTGATCATCGGGAAATCCTTGATCGCTTTGGTCACAGCCTCCACAAAAATTGGTGTAAAGGTAATTTTTTCGTTCTCTCTTTGCTCGAAGGTCTTTTTCACCTTATCGCGCCATTTCACCAAGTTGGTTACATCGGCTTCTACAAAAGAAGTTACGTGTGGCGAAGTCTGCTTGCTCATCACCATATGTTCGGCGATCAGCTTGCGCATTCTGTCCATTTCAATAATTTCGTCGCCACCACTTAAGCTTGGTGCTGGCGCAACCGCTGCTTGTGGCTTGGCTGGCGCGGCAACAGGCTGACTAGTTTGTGCAGGCTGTGCAGCAACAACTGGTGCGCCACCATTTTTTTGTTGTACATAGTTGAGCAGATCATCCTTGGTTACACGACCATCGGCCCCACTTCCTTTGAGCTGATCAAGCTCTGCCACAGAAATATTTTCTTGTGCAGCTATATTTTTCACCAACGGCGAATAAAAACGACCTGAATCTTTAAAATCCTGCGCAGTATTCGATGTTGTTGGCGTACTTGGCAATTGGCTAATGCCCGGGATATTGGCTTCGGCAACTGCTGGTGCTTCTTGGGCAACCGGCGTTTCCTGAACCGCTGTACTTTGCTCGCCACCCTCGGTTTCGATAATGGCAATTACAGCTCCTACCTGAACTACATCATCGGCAGCAAACAACTGCTTTACCAGCTTTCCGGCAACTGGCGACGGCACTTCCGAGTCTACCTTGTCGGTAGCAATTTCCAATATGGTATCGTCCAGCTGAATGGTATCTCCCGGCTGTTTCGTCCATTTGATAATGGTCGCTTCTGCAACACTCTCTCCCATTTTTGGTAACAATAATTCGTATTGTGCCATAGTAATTACTTGTGTTTATAATTGGTATACGGGCGCAAAAGTACGCTTTTTTAGCGATTTAATTCAAATCTTGTTTCAAGAGATTTAGCAGCATGGTTAAGGCAGCCATTGCCGAACGCTCGATATTCTGAATTCTTTTGCTGCCAAAAGTGAAGAGTTTGGCTTCTACTTTATGCTTGCTGGCCACGGCAATCCATACCGTTCCGACAGGTTTTCCGGGCAGGCCTCCACCCGGACCGGCAATGCCGCTCACCGCGATGGCGTAATCGGTTTTAAAGTGTGAAATAGCACCTTGAGCCATCTCCTTTACGGTTTGCTCGCTTACTGCACCAAAAGTAGTCAGCGTTTCGTGCTTTACGCCCAAAATAGATTCTTTCAGATCGTACGAATAAGCCACCGCACCGCCTGCAAATACGGCCGAAGAGCCTGCGTGTTGGGTAATAAGATGCGAAATATAGCCTCCGGTACAGCTTTCGGCGGTAGAAAGCGTAAGCCCTTTGGCCTCCATTTGGTCAAGAATTGCTTTTTCGAGCGCAATATCCTGGTCAATCACTACGTGTTTAGCAATCCGTGTCATGATTTGCTGTGCAAAATGCTCGATTTCTTTTTCCAAAGCCTCCTCATCGGCACCCGTACCGCTTAGCCTCAACCTCACCTGACCAAGCTTTGGCAGGTAGGCCAATTTGATATGGCTGGGCAACTGATCTTCGATATCTTCAATCTGTTGCGCCAAAAAAGACTCGCCCAAACCAGCGGTTAAAATGGTTTTATGGATAATTGACGAAAGGTTAAAGGCTTTTTTGATGCGTGGCAGAATTTCTTCCTCCATCAAATACATCATTTCGAAAGGCACGCCCGGCATCGACACGAATATTTTCCCGTTCACCTCAAACCACATGCAAGGCGCCGTGCCGTTTTTGTTCTGGATTACCGTACAGCCATCTGGAACATCGGCTTGTTTGATGTTGGCCTCGATCATGGGCCTGTTGAGGCGCGCAAAAATATCGGTTACATGGGCCAAAGTAGCTTCGTCCCTGCGCAAGGGCATATTAAAGTAGCTCGACAAGGTCAATTTGGTTACATCGTCTTTGGTTGGCCCCAAACCGCCGGTCATCAAAATCAGGTCGGCACGTTGCTGGGCTTCGTCTAAAGCCTGTTTAATATGCTCGGCCTGGTCTGAAACCGAAGTAATCTGTTTAACGCTTACGCCAATCTTGTTCAGTTCTTGGCCCATCCACGCAGAATTGGTGTCAACAACCTGACCAATCAGGATTTCGTCGCCAATAGTGATGATTTCTGCTAACATCTTTCTATGTATTTAGTATTTGGTATAGTAGCCTTTGCGTTTGCTCAGCTTCAGGTCTTGCAAGATAGAAGCCTTTACTTTGATATCGATCGAATAGCTCTGGTAGCTGCCGAAAGGAATCCAGCTGGCGCTCAAATCCCAACAATGCAGGTCACGGTAAATGGCAAACGAAGTATAAGAGAGGTTTTTGGCCTTAAAGTCGTAACCAGAATTGAACTGGATCTTCCACTTTGGCGTTAAATTAAAATCGCCGTTAAAGTTCAAGGTATTGCTGATGTTTCGGGTTGTTTTTTGCCCGAATGGATTGTTATAGTTGAAGCTATAAGAGAAAGCAAAATTCCATGGGATATTAAAATCGACAAACGCATTCGGATCTCGACTAATGGCCGCCAGTTCTTCAATCTGTTCTGGCGTACGACCCGTTTGTGCCGTTTGGTTTTTCAGATTATCCATGTTTTTGTTCCTGCTTTTTAAAGCATCCGGATTCAAACTGTAGTCGAAAGAAAACGTGAAACTGGTTAAACGAGGCAATTTTCCCTCACTCCATACAAACTTGTCAATTTCACGATAAGAAGGAGATCCACCAGCAGTAGTAGCAGGCGTTTCGAGCACCACATAAGGACTAAACACCCCACTAAAGTTAAAACCCAATTTATCGGTAAACTGCGAACGGCCACTAAAATTGATAGGTGCCAGTTTCATACTGTCTTGCACAAAATTATATGAACTCGAAAAGGTCAGGCCCTGGATAATCGGGATTTTTTTCTCGCCCGTACCGGTAGTGTCTTTGGCCGAAGCTACCTTCAGTTCCACGTTGTTATCGACAGAAAAACCCAAGCTGGCTTGCTTGCCTGCCGAGGGCCCACCAAAAATACCTTGTTCAAAAATCGAGTATTTTAAAGGTCTGCCCCTGTTGTCTAATTTATATTGTCCAGTTGGCACGCTCAAACCCGGCCTAAGGTCGTTGGTATAAATTTCCTGATATTTGTAATAGTTGCTATTTGTAGAAAAATCGGGCTTATAACTGAAACTGATATTCGGGGTAACTACGTGCCTGATGGCTTTGATCTTGCCCAAATTCTTGAAATCCTTCCGGCCATAAAACTTGGTCGACATGCCCAAGCTCAAGGAATACTCTCCCGCGCGCCTGAAGCCATTCACCGTATCAACCGCAATACTGTCTACGCCCGGCGATTGGATGTAACGGTTCCTTACGGTCTGGAAATACCATCGCTCGTTGTAATTGGCATTTGCACTAAAATTGAGGTATTTGAGCACATTGAAAGGCAAGCTGATTGGAATAGAATGCTGCATGCCGTTTTTAAAACGCTTTAATCCGTCTTTGTCAAAAAGCAGGTTTTCTTTGGTATTTACGGTATTGCTGGCCTGCAAACTATAGCCTACACTTAGTTTCTGATACCATTTTGGCGTGCCAGAGCTGTTCTTCATGTCGAAAGGGTTAATGGTCGACATGTTTAAACTCACTTGGGGAAGCGTTAAGCTGATGGTTTTGTTCTGTGTTTCTTGCGAGTGGGTCAAGGCAGCGGTTAAGTTAAACAAACCATCGCCAAACACCTTGCCATAAGAAATACTCGAACTCATGGTATTCTGTGCAATCTGATTGATATCGTAGGTACCATTGGCAGCCGTAGTCCTAAAAAAGTTGCCCGTACCCGCATTTACCGAGGCACTAAAAGTAGTTCCGGGTCGGGCGTTGGCATTTTGGGAGTGTGTCCACCCAATGTGGAAGTTCTTTTGAGGCGTATATTCCGGCGTTCCTTCCAAACCGTTTCGGGTACTGGAATAAGACAGGTTAAAGTTACCGTTGTATTTGTAACGCTTAATATAATTGGTAGCCAGACTAAGGTCGTAAGAACCGTTGGTAAAGATGTTCCCCATCAATTTGGCATCCCAATAATCGTTCAGTGCCAGGTAATACCCCCCATTGGTCAACGAAAAACCCTTGGTGGCATCCTCTCCGGGCGTAGGCAAAATAATACCCGACGATTTCTTGTTGGGCTTCGGAAAAAAGCCAAAAGGAATAGCGATGGGCAAAGGCACCCCCTCAAATTCCATATAAACCGGTCCTGTAATAATTTGGGTTTCGGTGGCAATCCCTTTGGTAATGTGGATGCCATAATGCGGATGTGGCAAATTACAAGTACTATATATGGTACCCTTCACATGGAACTCGTTATCGGGTTGCACCTTGGTTTTGCCACCCGAGAAAAATCCGCCCTGCTGTTCGGTATACACACCATCCACAGTACCCTCATGATCTTTGGTGTTATAGGTCAACGAATCGGCAATAGACGAGCCCTCTTTGCCCATCTTAAAAATCGGCCTGCCCACATATTTGCCCTTGTCGGTTTTAACGCCACTGGCAAAAATGGTATTGTCTTTCGAATTGAAGCGGATGTAATCGGCATCCAGCTCAAAATCTTCATAAATCACCCGCGCCTTTCCATACAGATGGATAATGCCGTTTTTGCGGTCGGTACGGATAGAATCTTGCGAATAATATTCCAGTTTAGCGTCTAAACTGCTTTTGGTCATCTTTTTTTTGACCTTTGTCGTATCTTTTTTGGAAGTGTCGGTTTGTTTAACTACCTGCTGAAAAGTAAATTTGGACAAAGCCATAGCTTTATTCCCCGCAACTGAAAATAAAAGAGTAGCCGTTATGAAAATGATATTCCGTAAAAGTTTCAAATTTGTGCGTGAATGTTATTTTTGCAATAATGTTTATCCCAAAACGTTCAAAATTAATGAAAAATATACCAATGGTTAGGTCAAATCCGATTTTGATGATATTTATTTCTGCCATCCTATTGTTAGGCATTGATAACCAATCATTTGCACAAGAATACAAAATAAAAACAATCGTAATAGATGCAGGGCATGGTGGCCGGGACGGCAATACGCGCGGGCTTTACTCTGCAGAAAAAGACGTGGCTTTAAAAACGGCATTGCGACTTGGAAAGCTGATTGAAGACAACTTAAAGGATGTAAAAGTAGTTTATACCCGTACAACCGATGTTTTCATTCCTTTATATGAACGTATCGGTTTGGCCAATACGGTTAAGGCCGATCTTTTCATTTCGATCCACTGCAACGACATGCCGGTTTACACCACCCGTTATATTAGTGGCTATACCCGTAAAAAAGGCAAAAAGGTACCTATCTATAAATACAGAAGCGCCAAAAGCACTTCTACCAGAGGTACGGAAACCTTTGTTTCGGGTACAGGCAGGATCAACGAGCAAGATGATGCCATCAAAAGAGAGAATGCTTCTATCTTTTTAGAGGACAACTATAAGGAAAATTACGAAGGCTTTAACCCCGACGATCCTGAAAGCGCCATTATCCTGTCGCTGATGAAAAACACTTTTAGGACGCAAAGCCTCAAACTGGCCAAATTTGTACAAGACGAATATGTAAAAGTAGGCAGAATAAACCGAGGCGTACAAGAAAAAAGCCTGGCCGTGTTGGCTCGTGCAGGTATGCCGGCTATCCTGACCGAAATCGGTTTTATCAGCAATCCGCCCGAGGAAGACTACATGAACTCAGAAGCCGGACAAATAGAAATTACCGAATGTCTTTTAAAAGCCATACAAGCTTATAAAGCAAGTGTAGAAATCTAATTCACATTATTTATTGTAAATTTGCACCAAACAAAATTAAATGAACCTGAAGAAGTACCTGCCTATTCTTATTATATGTTGCTGTTTTACCCTGCAAAGCTTTGCGCAAGGGTACAAAATGAAGACGATAGTAATTGATGCAGGCCACGGCGGCTTCAGGTCGGGCGCAGCGGGCTCCTACTCGCTCGAAAAAAACGTAACCCTACAGGTAGCCCTCAAACTGGGCAAAAAGCTGGAAGAAACCTTTCCGCACATCAAAATCGTACAAACACGCAGAACGGATGTTGATGTGGATTGGTACAGAAGGGCCGAAATTGCCAACGATTTAAAAGCCGATCTTTTCATTTCGATCCACTGCAACTCTATGCCCGACGACAAGGTCTTGGTTGGCAAAGACAAAAAAGGCAAGCCTATTTACAAATACGTTAAAAACAAAACCACCAAAGGCACCGAAACCTTTGTAGGTGCCTACCGACGCATTAACGAAATGGATGCCGGCATTAGGGAAAACGAGGAAATTTTAAAGGACAAAGACTACAAGAAAAAAGGTGCATATGATCCGACCGACCCCGAGGAATTAATTATGCTATCTTTGTACAAATCGCTGTACCGGGCAAAAAGCCTCGACCTGGCCCAGAAGATACAAAAAAACTATACCGAAGTAAACAAAAGGGGCAACAGAGGTGTTAAAGAGCAAGGATTATTGATTTTACAAAGGGCAGCCATGCCTTCTGTACTAACCGAAATCGGCTTTATTTCTAACCCCGATGAAGAAGACTACATCAACTCTGCCAGCGGACAGGAAGAGATTGTAAATGCAATAGTTGATGCCATTAAGCAATATAAAAAAGAAGTTGAGAACTAAATAAACCCAAACTACGTGAAAATCAAAAACGAAACTAAAGTAGGCGTTCTGGCCGCATTTGCCATAGCCTTATTGATTATCGGCTACAACTTTTTAAAGGGAAACTCCATCTTTTCGAGCGAAACCGTGCTTTATGCCAAATATACCCATGTAGACGGTTTAACTGTATCTAAACCAGTATTGATCAATGGTTTTCAAATCGGTCGGGTTGATGCGCTCGAGCTGAAACCAGACGGAGGCATTGTAGCCACGCTGAAAATCAAATCGCAATACGAGATTCCAAAAAACACCATAGCGCGCTTAGAAAGCACCGATTTATTGGGTGGCAAAGCCATTGTAATGGTTTTGGGCGATAGCAAGGAATATGCAGAAGATGGTTATGTACTAAACGGAAACGTGGAAAAAGGTTTGATGGAATCCGTACAGCCGGTACAAAAAAAGGCCGAGCTGATCATTACCAAAATGGATTCGATTTTAACCAGCGTAAATTCGATCTTAAATCCGAACTTCCAGAAAAATGTTGACCGCAGTTTCAATAGCATTGCCTCTACCCTAACTTCGTTGGAAGCTACTTCTAAAAAAGTAGATGCCTTGGTAGGTTCTGAAAGCTCTAAACTTTCTAATATCCTTTCTAACGTAGAAGCCATTACGGTTAATTTCAAAAACAACGGCGCAAAAATAGATGCCATTTTAGCTAATTTGAATACTGTTACGGATAAGGCCGCGGCGCTTAACTTCAAATCGACTATTGATAACGCCAATAAAGCCATAGCCGATTTGCAAGGCATGGTAAGCGAATTAAAAGGCGGAAAAGGTACCTTGGGCCAATTGCTTAACGATACAAAAATGTACGACAACCTGACCAACGCGGCCAAAAACCTTGATGCATTGATGATCGACCTTAAGGCCAACCCTAAACGCTATGTACACTTCTCGGTATTTGGTGGCGGTGGCAAAAAAGACGATAAATAGGCAATTTAGTCAAATGATATAGCTGAAAGCTGGGATTTCTCCCGGCTTTTTTTGTAGGTTTTCAAAAATATAACTGGGTAAATTTGAGAAATAAAATACACATTAGTAGAAATATATACTCATTTTTCTACATATTAATTTACTCTATTTTGAAGAAAAAAACCAGTCGCCACCCGTAATATATGTTCTAACAGCTATTTAGTAAATTATTTGGGATTAAGCACCAAAGGCATGTTTATTGTCGTAAGAGGAGTATTCTTTTTTGAACAAAACAGAAGCATAGCTTCTCTTAGATAAACAAATCCTTAATAAATTATCCCTCTTGTACGCTCAACAAGGGGGATTGCTCTTTTTAGGGGTCCTTCGAGGCGGAAGGCAAAAGAAAGACTAAAGATAAAAGACCAAAGGTAAAAGACCAAAGGTGGAAGGCTGAAGGTTTATAGCTAGCAACTATTAACCATGGACAATAGACTATGAACTATGGACTATTGACTAAAGACTTATATCTCGTAAGTAGTTCCTTCAATGGCCAATTGCGTAGCAGGAAAAACACTTTTGGCTTCATCTAAAAGCTCAACCAATGTTTTATAGCGAGAAGAGAAATGGCCAATCAGCAATTTCTTGGCATTTACAGCCTGGGCCACTTCTGCTGCCTGCAACGCCGTAGTATGGTGCGTTTCTTTAGCCCTTTCGAGCATATCGTGCAAAAAGGTAGCCTCATGGTATAAGGTATCGCAATTTCTGATGCTATCGAAATAGGCTACATCGAACAATGTATCTGAGCAATAGGCATAGGATTTAGGCACGGCAGAATCGGTCGTGTAATCGGCGTTCAGCAAGGTTTCTCCACCGGGCAGGGTCAAATCGGCTCCTCTTTTAAGCAAGGGATAACATTCTAAAGGCACGTTTTTGGCCTCGAGCTTGTCGACCAGCAATTTCCGGAGCCGTTTTTTCTCGGTAAACTTAAATCCCGTACAAGGAATGCGATGGTTGAGGATAATGGTTTCTACCACTACATCTCGGTTTTCGAAAATCACGGCCGGCTGTTCGGGGTCGATAGCAAAATACACCAATTCGTAGCGCAATGTTGTATCCGAATGCTTAAACTGCAAGGCCAGGATTTCTTGTATGGCTTGTGGCGCGAAGATGTACAAAGGTTTAATGCGCCCGTTCAGGTGCATGCTCGACAACAAGCCAATCAGGCCGAAATAGTGGTCGCCATGCAAATGGCTGATGAAAATAAAATCTATTTTAGAGGCTTTGAGGCCAAACTTAATGAGTTGCTGCTGCGTACCTTCGCCACAGTCTATCAGGTAAAACTTTTCGTTGCAGTTTAATAGTTGGGCAGTGGGATTTCTATTGTATACCGGCGTAGCAGAACTACTGCCCAAAATGGTTACCTCAAATTTCATTTAGCGTTTATCCTTTATCTACGCTGCCACGGAGTTCTTTTTCAATCTCCTCCATAAAAATCAAATCGGTTGCCTCATCCAGTTTGTTCACAAAAACCACCGATTGGTGCAGGTTAGACATCTTGATGATCTTGGCAATGCTTTCATTAACGCCACACACCACAAAAACGCCTCCAGCACTTTTGCAAAGCCTATCGCCTACCAGCAAACTGCTCAGGTCTTGCGAGTCGATGCATTCTTTCACTTCAGACAAATCAAGCACGATGTTGCGGTAGCCTTCTGTATTTAACAAAATGAATTCCGACTTTAAGGCCGGGGTATTATCATTGGTGAACTTAGGTTCGTCCAATTTTAAAACCACATATTTTTCGTGCTTATCAGTTGAGAATTTCATATTTCTTAGTTTTTATTGTAAACGAAATTAGCGATTATTTCGACAACAGGTCGTTAATTGCGTTTTGGGTGTTCTTTTCTATTCTGTTTAAAATGTCGGCCGAAGGGTTTTTAATAAACTTTTCGCCGGTAATCTGCTCATATAATTCGATGTAGCGCTCTGAAATCGAGTCTACAATTTCGGGGGTCATGGTTGGCACCACTTGTCCGTCTTTGCCCTGAAAGTTATTTTCGATAAGCCATTTGCGGACAAACTCTTTCGACAATTGTTTCTGAGGTTCTTTATTGGCCTGCCTTTCTTCATAACCTGCCGCATAAAAATAGCGCGAAGAATCAGGCGTATGGATTTCGTCGATCAGGTAGATGGCATCTCCTACTTTTCCAAACTCATATTTGGTATCGACCAATATCAAGCCTCTTTCGGCGGCCATTTCAGTACCGCGCGCATACAGCGCATGGGTGTAGGCTTCCAATTTTTCATAATCAAGCAAAGAAACAATGCCTTTGGCCAGGATATCTTCTTTAGAAATATCTTCGTCGTGGCCTACAGCAGCCTTGGTTGTTGGGGTAATAATAGGCTGTGGCAATTTGTCGTTTTCGCTTAATCCATCAGGCAATGCAACGCCACAAACCGTTCTCTTGCCCGCACTGTATTCGCGCCAGGCATGACCGGCCAAATAGCCTCTGATCACCATCTCTACTTTAAATGGCTCGCAAATGCGACCGATGGTTACCATTTCGTCTGGCGTGGCCAATACCCAATTGGAAACAATATCTTGCGTGGCAGCCAAAAACTTGGCAGCGATCTGGTTCAGCACCTGGCCCTTGAAAGGAATGGCTTCGGGCAAAACTACATCGAATGCCGAAATCCTGTCGGTCACTACCATCGCCATTAACTCATCGTTGATGGTATACACATCGCGCACTTTGCCTTTATAAAAATTGCTTTGTTGCGGAAAATTAAAATGGGTTTCTTTGATTGCTCTCATTAGCCTATAAAAATACGATTTTAAACCAAAACCACTAGCGTTTAGCCTGCCTCACGACGTAATTTTATTACAATTTGTGTAGAACCGCTTCAAAATCAACCACTAAAATATGTCCTATGGCTTGTTCCTTTACTAGTACCGTAATGTGGTCGTTCATCTTATGCAGCTGCAGCCTCCCTTTAAACAAGGTCGAATCAGGTTCGGTCAAGAATTTTTTCAATGTTTTGCCATTGGTCTTGTGGCAAACCCATTCTTCATCACCTGTTAAAACAACCAGCCTCAAGTTTTTGCCATCCTCAGATTCTATGGCCAATTTAAACGGTTCATCTAACCCAAATTGCATTTGAATGATTTTAAGACCAATTTTCAGTTTACAGTTTTCAATTGAAAGTGCCTTCAGCCCTATCGACTATCAACCATAAACTACCAACTAAACTACTGAATATCCCCGTAGGCTTTCAGGATGGCTTTCACCAATTTATGGCGCACCACGTCTTCGCCGCTCAGGTAAATAATGTCGATGCCTTTAATCTCATTTAGGATGCGCAAGGCATTATGTAAGCCCGATTGCGATTTTTTAGGCAAATCGACCTGGGTAATATCACCAGTAACAATGAATTTTGCCGTTGGGCCCATACGAGTCAGGAACATTTTCAGTTGCAAATCGGTGGCATTTTGTGCCTCATCCAATATCACAAAGCAATTATCGAGGGTACGGCCACGCATAAAAGCCAAAGGTGCTACTTCGATGGTTCTGTTCTCCAGGTAAAGTTTTAGCTTCTCTGGCGCGATCATATCGTCGAGCGCATCGTATAGCGGACGCAAGTACGGATCTACCTTTTCCTTCAGGTCGCCGGGCAAAAAGCCCAGGCTCTCTCCTGCTTCAACAGCCGGACGGGTTAAGATAATCCGCTTGATTTCCTTGTTTTTTAATGCCCTAACGGCCAAGGCCACAGCGGTATAGGTTTTGCCGGTACCTGCAGGACCGATGGCAAACAATACATCATTTTTGCCGATACTATCGACCATTTTACGCTGATTGGCCGTGCGCGCCTTAACCAATAGTCCGTGGTTGCCATAAACGATTACTTCGCCGCTACTCACTGGCGCAACGGCTGGTGCTTCATCGGTTTTGGCTACTGTTTTTTTGGCACCGAGTATCGATTCTACATCGTTATGCGAAAGTGTCCTGTATTGATCGAGGTGGGCAACGAGTTGTTCGAACTTTTGCTCAAAGGCCTTTAGCTCAGCCTCATCCCCCAACGCCTTAACGTCGTTTCCTCTTGCAACGATCTTCAATTTGGGAAAAGCCGCCTTCATCAGCTCGTAGTGTTCGTTGTTGGCGCCCCAAAATTGTACCTGATCGGTTGTTTCTAATGTTAGCTTCAGTTCGTTCAAAATATTGTATTTTTTATTTAGAAGTGTCTATTTTGATTTTAATTTTTGAATATTTGTAGGCGATTTGCCCCTACGCAAGAATAAGAATAAATATTGAATTTTTAATGGCGATTATCACATTAACAACCGACTTAGGCTCCAAGGATTTTTACCAGGCCGCTCTCAAAGGGGGCATCCTGAGCATCCTGCCTACGGCCAATATTGTTGATATTACGCACGAAGTTCCTTCATTCAACATTTCTTATGCGGCATTTGTCCTCAAAAACTCCTATCCCTATTTCCCCAAAAACACGGTACACCTGATCGGTATCGATTCGGTATACAACGAAAAAACCAAATATGTGGCACTGCGCTACAGAGACCACTTTTTTGTGGGTGCCGACAACGGCATTTTCTCTTTGCTGTTTGACGAAAAGCCAGACGAAATTGTGGAGCTGAACATTATGCAGGACCTGAAGTACCTGCACTTTCCGTTAGTTGATATTTTTGTAAAGGCGGCCATCCACTTGGCCAAGGGAGGAAAACTAAAAGACATTGGCATACCAGCCAACGACATCGAGCAACGCATGCTGCTGCACCCGGTAATTGAGCGCGACATTATCAGGGGAAGCGTAATCTACATCGACACTTTTTGCAATGTAATTACCAATATTACGAAAGACCTGTTTACAAAAATACAGCGCAACCGCGATTTTACGCTCTATTTTAGAAAAAGCGAAACCATTACACAGCTCAGCTGGCATTACAACGAGGTACCCGAAGGCGAAAAACTATGCTTGTTTGGCATTAGCAACCATTTGGAAATTGCGATTAATAAAGGCAAGGCCAGTGGTCTTTTGGGCCTGCACCTCAGCGATATTGTACGGGTAGAATTCCATCCTTAAAATTGATTGGCCTATGTTAGTCCGCGTGGTAAAAATGCATTTTGAACCTGGTTTTATCGATGATTTCAAAACATTGTTTTCAGCCGTAAAATCGAAAATCAAGGCTTCGGAAGGTTGTGAAGAGGTGAAGCTGTTGCAGCACGAAAGCGAGCCGTCTATATTCTTCACCATCAGTTACTGGCAAAGTGCCGATCATTTGGAAAAATACCGCACCTCCGACCTTTTTAAAGAGACTTGGGCCAAGGTAAAGCCCAATTTTGCACACAGAGCCGAAGCCTGGAGCTTAAACGAATTCTAAACAATGCAAGGAATTGTGTTGTTGTATGGATAATTAAATTATTTCCTGCTAAACACGATGATCAAAAAAACTATCTCCCTCTCACTCCTGCTTTTATTATCGAGCTTTTGTTGCTTTGCGCAGGATACAAGCGCCTATCAAATCCAACGGCTAAAAATTAACGGTTTGCTGGCCGAAAGAAGCGCCAAATTTGGCCAGTACGAAGAAAGCCTTAATGCACGTACAGGCATATTTGGCTTTCAGACCAAAAACGACATCAGGAACTCGAACGAGATCTTAAGACAGATTGCCATTAACGACAACAACATTTTTCAAGAGCTCAAAGTATTGCTTGATTACAAAGACGTACAAATGCAACAGGTACAAACTACGGCCAATACTACTTCTGAACGCATATTGAATTACCGAAAAAGCATTAAGACCCTGCAAGATCAAAACGAGGCGCTGAGCAAACAGCTCAAAAAAACAGAAAGCTCAAAAGGCATGGCTTACTTGATCATGGGTATAGCTTTATTGGGTTGCGGAGCGTTTGCTTTTTTATGGAACAAGAAACAAAAGGATTTGAAGCGTTATGAAGAAGCAAATATTTAAGCTTTTGGTAAAGCTCAACAAACTGGTGTTGCCGAGCTATTACAAAAAAGACCCCATGAAGCTGAGCTCGTTTCAGAAAGCCATATTGGGTTTCAGGTATTGGGCTTTGACAAATTCTTTGGAGTAGCGAGTGGTATTGGGTACTGCGTAGGGCGTATTGCGATTGGCATAAAGCGTTTATCTATCATGAGAACAAAACTTAATCACCTCAATTTCTTAATGGTTCTAGATAGAAAGCCACAGATAAACAGATTTTAACGTTTGGCGTAATGTGTATTGAGGAGTGCGATGTGCATAGCTACCGCTGAATAGATTAGCGTTTGGCGATTGGCATAAAATGTTTATCTACCATGAGAGCTAAACTTAACCACCTCAATTTCTCAATGGTTCTAAAAAAAGAAAGCCACAGATAAACAGATTTTAACGTTTGGCGTAATGCGTATAGAGTAGTGCGATGTGCGTAGCTACGAGTGAATGAATTAGCGCTTGGCGATTGGCGCAAGGCGTTTATCTACCATGGAAACAAAACTTAATTACCTTAATTTCTTAATGGTTCTAGATAGAAAGCCACAGATAAACAGATTTTAACGTTTGGCGTAATGCGTATAGAGTAGTGCGATGTGCGTAGCTACGGATGAATAAATTAGCGTTTGGCGATTGGCGTAAAGCATTTATCTACCACGAGAACTAAACTTAACCGCCTCAACTTCTTAATGGTTCTAAAAAAAGAAAGCCACAGATAAACAGATTTTAGCGTTTGGCGTAATGTGTATTGAGGAGTGCGATGTGCATAGCTACGGCTGAATAGATTAGCGTTTGGCGATTGGCGTAAAGTGTTTACCTTCGAAAAGAACAAAACTTAATTACCTTAACTTCTTAATGGTTCTAGATAGAAAGCTACAGATGAACGGATTTTAATGTTTGGTGTAGTATTGCGAGAAACTCGTTTACGAACAGAGCTAACGCAAAAACTAATCGCCTTAAATTATTATGATTATCTACCCATTCATCTGTAGCTATAAAATGTGATTACAACATGCGACAAACGTCGACGAAATCGGTGCCATTGAATTCGGGGATACAAACGGCATCGCAACAACATGGAATTTCTGAGCAGGACATCGTACCGCCGGCTAATATGCAACGCTGCGACCCATCGTCTGGCACGCAAGGTCCAGTTCCTCCTGTTACTTTTTTCATTTCGGCACGCGATAGTGCCTTAGCTACAAATTGTGTTTTCATACTATTTTGTTTTAGGGTTGATAAAAAAAGACGAACAGGCTAAACTATTGCTCTGCAAACATTGACAAAAGTATCGCCATCAAATTCTGAATTACAATAGAAATCGCAGCAACATGGAATTTCCAAACAAGAAGTAGTTGCGCCACCTAATATGCACTCCCTATCACGATCGTTTTGAGGAATGCATCCACCATCAATCCCTCCACCGCCGGTTACTTTTTTCATTTCGGCACGCGATAGCGCCTTGGTCATTAATTGTGTTTTCATACAAATCTGTTTTTTGTTTTCGGTTATCTTTCCTCAAGATAAGACTAAACAAACTGATTTGCAAGGAATTAACAAGCAAACTTTAGTTCTATTTTTTTACAAAAACTAACCCTTAAAATGATGAGATAGTAAGCCGACGAGAAATTTGGGCTCTACCCAGGTTGATTTGGGTGGCATTACCTGATCGGCGTCGGCCACATTAATAAGTTGTTCGATAGCAGTAGGCACCAATACAAAAGCGACGGCATTTGTACCATTGTTTACCTGTTTTTCGAGTTCGTTTAAGGGAGTTTTTCCGCCCACGAAAGTAATCCTGGCATCTGTTCTGCAATCGTTGATGTGTAAAATAGGCAACAAGATATGGTCTTGCAAAACGCTTACGTCTAAGCAGCCTACCGGATCGTCGTTGTAAAGATGAGGCTTTGCCTTGAGCTTATACCAACCAGATTTCAGGCACATGCCAAACTCGTGCAAAACGCTTGGCTTAAACGGTTCTGGCATTTTTTCCACTTCAAAAGTTGCAGCCAAGGCGTCCAAGAATTCTTTTTCTGTCAAATCGGCCAAATCTCTAACTAAACGATTATACTCCAGCACTTTCACTTCTTGGGTATCCATGTACACCGTAGAGAAATAATTGAAGTCGGCTTCTTCGTTATTGGCATGGCGGGCTCTTTTATGAAGTCCCATTTTGGCCATAGAAGCGGCCCTATGGTGTCCGTCGGCGATATACACCACAGGTATTTGGGCAAAGGCACTAACCAATACGGCCAAATCTTCTGGTTCATTAACCGTCCACACCCGATGTTCGGTAGCATCGGCAAAAGAAAAATCGATTACCGGCTTTTGGGCCAGGTATTTCTCCATTATCCTTTTCACCTCTGCATTGGGATGGTAGGTAATCAGCACCGGATTGGCATCCAAGTCTGTTTGTTGCAGGTATTCGGCCAACAGTTTTTCCCTTCTTTCTACCGTATGCTCATGCTTTTTGATGTGCCCTTCTAGGTAATCGTTGATATGGGTAAGCGTCCAGATGCCTGTTTGCTGCAAACCATCATGTTTGACCTGATAGATGTAAATAGAAGGCAGTTTTTCGCTAACCAATACTTGCTTTTCGATAAAATCGTCGAGGTTTTCATTAATTTTTTTGAATACCAGTTCCTGTCTAGAACCACGCAGGTAGGGATTGTCTAGTTCGGGGTTGATCAGGTGCAGGAAGCTTATCGGATTTTCGGAGGCAATTAGCCTGGCCTGGCCCATACTGTAATTTTCGAGCGGGCGCGTAACCACTTTTGCCAGCAAAGCGGCAGCAGGTTTTAAGGCACAAAACGGCTTGATCCTCGGCATCAGGATTTATAAATGGTTTAAGACGAAGATAGCTTTGTCGGCTCGCTTTTTCAAGATTTTCTTAAAATCAGTCAATATTGAATCAAAAAAAAATCTCCAGCCTTGCGACCGGAGATTTTCTATGTTAAATAATCGAATACTTATTTTTTAAAATGCTCGATAATCAAATTGGCTAATTCTGTGCCGATACGCTCTTGGGCTTCGTTGGTAGAAGCACCAATATGCGGGGTTAAGGAAATTTTTGGATGACTTAAGATGGCTTGCGAAGGAGTTGGCTCGTTATCAAACACATCCAATCCCGCAAAAGCAAGTTTTCCTGAATCTAAGGCCTGAATAAGTGCCTGCTCATCGATGGTACCGCCACGAGAACAGTTAACCACGCCTACGCCGGGTTTCATGGCTTCAAATTCTGCCGCGCCCAAAATAGGCTGATCGGCAAATGGCGTATGCAACGAAATGAAATCGCTGTTGGCAATTACTTCTGCCAAACCTACGGTCTGCACCGGGATATCAACCTTAACACCACCCTGAAAATTCAACGAGATGCTGCCACTATAAGGATGAAGATCGTAAGCCAATACATTCATGCCTAAACCCAGCGCCAAGGTTGCAGTTTCCCTGCCTATGCGACCGAAACCGATAATGCCCAAGGTTTTACCTCTCAATTCGGTTCCTTTGGCGTATGCTTTTTTCAAATCGTTGAACTTGGTGTTGCCTTCTACCGGCATTTTGCGGTTCGAATCGTGCAGGAAACGAATTCCGGTAAACAAATGCGAAAAAACCAATTCGGCTACCGACAGCGATGAGGCCGCTGGTGTATTCACTACCGCCACGCCTTTGCTACGGGCGTATTCTACATCGATATTATCCATACCTACACCACCCCTACCAATGAGCTTGATATTCGGACAGGCATCAATCAGTTCTTTTCTCACTTTGGTGGCACTGCGCACGGTAATGCCGTCGTAATTGAGCAAGGCTTGTGCAAGCTGGTCTTGCGGAACAGTTTGGGTATCAACCGTGATACCGGCATCTTCTAATAATTTCTTTCCAATTGGATCTATGCCATCATTGGCGAGTATCTTGATCATAACTTATTTGGCGTGTTTTTCTTCAAAAGTTTGCATTAAATCGATAAGTGCGTGAACGCTGGTAATTGGCAAGGCGTTGTACATAGAAGCCCTGAAACCTCCTACGCTCCTATGGCCTTTTAAGCCTTCGAAGCCGTTTTCGTCGGCAAATTTCAAGAATGGTTTTTCCAGTTCAGGGTTTTCCATCACAAAGCAAACATTCATTCGCGAACGGTCTTCTACCGCACAGGTTCCCTTAAACAAGGGGTTTCTGTCAATTTCGGCATAGAGTGCTTGCGCCTTGGCCTTGTTCTCTTTTTCGATTTCGGCTACGCCACCTTTAGATTTTAGCCAATTCAGGTTCAACATGGCCACATAAATAGAAAATACCGGTGGCGTATTGTACATCGAGCCGTTATCTATATGTTGCTTATAATCTAGCATGGAAGGAATAGCCCTGCCGGTTTTGCCCAAAATTTCGTCTTTTACAATAACGATGGTCAATCCTGCCGGACCAATGTTTTTCTGCGCGCCTGCATAGATCAAATCGAATTTCGATACATCGACTACACGGCTCATGATATCTGACGACATGTCGCAAACCAAAGGCACCTGGGTATCAGGAAAATCGAACATTTCTGTACCGTAAATGGTATTGTTGGAAGTGCAATGGAAATAGGCACTATCGGCCGGAATGGTATAATCTTTAGGGATGAAGGTAAAATTGGCATCTTTAGACGAAGCTACTACGTTGGCCTGTCCGAAATACTTCACTTCCTTGATGGCTTTATTGGCCCAAACACCGGTTTCTAAATAAGCCGCGGTTTTGCCTTCGGGCAATAAGTTCATTGGCACCATGGCAAACTGCATGCTTGCCCCTCCCTGTAAAAACAAAACGGAGTAGCCCGAGGGTACATTCAAAAGCTCTTTTACCAATTTGCTGGCTTCCTCAATCACCGATTCGAATTCGGGGCTGCGATGAGAAATTTCCAAAATTGATAGTCCGTCTTTAAAATCTACAACCGCTCTAGAAGCTTGCTTGAATACTTCCTGAGGTAAAATGCAGGGACCTGCTCCAAAATTGTGTCTCATTTTTATTTGATTTTTAGTTAGTGTAAATTTAACACTTTCTATCCTAATTACTGACGGTTTTTGAACTTTAAGATCAATTTAAAATTGAACTGTCGGCCGGTTAAGTAATTAGGTACAGCATAGTGCACATTGTCGACGTCTTTTAGCCACAAATACGATACCGTGTTATTGACATTGAGCAAATTAAAAACTTCAAAATAAGCGATAAACGAACTAAAGTACCTATCCAGTAATTTAGGCTTCCGCAGTGCGGCATCGTCTAAAAAATCCTTAGAAAACCCAATATCAACCCGCTTATAGGCTGGGATTTGGAAATCGTCTGAGTAGTGGTCGCTTTGAGGCGAACCAATTGGCAAACGCGATCCGTACAACAGGTTCAAATGTACCTTATAGGTTGGACTTTTCAGCAGCCTATCCTGAAAAAATATGGAAAAATTAACACGCTGGTCGGTTGGGCGTTTCAAATAGCCCGGGTAAATGGTAACAGGCTGGCCAGTTGCATCTTTTTTGGTATACGAATCGCCAATAATATCCTGATCGGCTTTCATCAGCGATAACCTAAAATACGAAACCAGGTCTTTTACAAACTCCCCGCCTACGCTAAAATCGGCGCCATAGGTATGTCCCTTGGCTACTTGGTCTGACAGGTATTTGATCCTCACATTATCAATTACATAAGGAATTAGCCGGTCTGCATATTTAAAATAGGCCTCGGCGCTAAATTTGAGGCGCGTGCCCAAGCCATCGAAGGCATAATCGAAGCTGGCCGAGGTGTTGTAAGAACGCTGGGCCTTTTGGTCGACAAACAAAGTCCCATCATAAGCCCTGATGCTTCGGTAGGTTGGCGCCTGCTGGTAAACGCCGGCCGTAAAACGGATAATCTTATTGTTGTTTGGTGGCCGATAAGCCAACAACAAACGCGGGCTCAGCAGAAACTGCGAATTTAGGCTGTTATAATTGCCACGTACACCGATTTGCAGGTCGGTATTCTTGGTCAGGCTATAGCTGTCTTGGATAAATGCGGTATAATTAAAAATATCGACCTTGTTTTTGGCGCTAATGGCTTGATCTACATAGAATTTTTTCGAATCGTAAGGCAAAATGTAACCTGCCGAATCCGTTAAATGGTACTCGTTCAGTTCGTCCCTAAAATTGTTGTATTCGAACCTGGCACCCCAAGAGAAAAGGTGGTTGTTAAAATTCTGGTCCAGTTTAACTTCCGAGCTATAGGCCTGCGAGTTAAGACTGTTGCGGGCATAGTTAAGGTAGGTTCCGATGCCCCTATTGGCCCGTACCGTAGTAAAACCACCCGAATTGAAGCCCGGCTCCAGTTCATCAAAAATGTAGCGGCCTTCAATATCGAAACGCTCCCTTTCCTTGGTATTGAAATAGCTGTTGATCCACTTGATGACCAAATTGGGCTGTGGACTAAAAGTTGCCGTAACGGCAGCACCCGAGGTGCGGTAACTGTCTATTTCCTGCCCATTGTAGGCAATATTTAAGCGCAACTGGGTATCGAGTGTACCAAATTGGGTTTCGCGGTCTTCGGGCACCAATTTAAACTGCCCCACATTAAAATTGCCCAAGGCGCTTAAGCTGAAGCGGTCAGAAAAACTGTATTGGTACAACACCTGGGCATCGCCAAAATTGGGATTGTAACTGCCCTTGTTGTCTTGCTGATTGAGTACGTTGCTGTTGTTTTTGTAGCGCAGGCCTACCAATAGATAACTTTTGGGCTGCACATATTTTGCGGTGAGCGAAGTGCCTAAAAGGCCAGTAGTGAGCAACAACTGATTGCTATCTGGCCTATCGTACCTTACATCGAGCACCGACGACAGCTTATCGCCGTAGCGGGCCTCAAAGCCTCCGGCCGAAAACTTGGCGCGGGTTACCAGATCGCCGTTGATAAAACTGAGCCCCTCCTGCTGTCCATTCCTGATCAAAACAGGCCTGTTTATTTCTACGTCGTTTACGTAAAGCAGATTTTCATCAAAACTACCCCCTCTAACGCTGTATTGCGAGCTGAGTTCGTTATTGGTTGAAACGCCGGGCAATGTTTTTAAAATGGCTTCAAAGTTGCCAGAAACCGAGGGTAAAGAAGGTAAATCGGCAATATTGATGGTACTGGTGTTGGTCAACTGGTTTTGCCTATTGGTTACTGTTACCTGCTCCAACTCGTTGATGTTGGGGATAAGCGTAATGTTCCTGATTAATCGCCCCGCTACTTTTTCGTTAATTTTGAGCAGCACCGGCTTGTAGCCCAGCAGGTTGTATTTAATGGTAAAAGAGGTGGTTTTAGAATAAATGGTATAAGTGCCATCAGCGGCCGTCAGGGTCGATTCTTGTTGTCCAAGTATGGAAACCGTAACCTGTTGCAGCGGATCGCTTTTGGCATCGCCCACCATGCCCGTAACCCTTACCATTGGCTGCGCATTGACCAAAGCACAGCTCAACAATAAGACCAAAACAGACAGGTAGGTTTTGAGCATTGGCGACGGGATTTAGATGTGTTGCGTACCTACTTCAACCTGTTTCAAATCGGCAATCATCTGCAGGGGATCTGGCGCCGCGAAGATGGCATTTCCGGCCACAAAGGCATTGGCGCCGGCTTCCATTAAGCTGCCGATGTTCGAGAGGCCTACGCCTCCATCAACTTCTATGATCAACTCTGGACGGATCTGATTGGCCATTTGCTTCAGTTCTCTTACTTTGTTCAGGGTTTGGGGAATGAATTGCTGTCCACCAAAACCAGGATTTACCGACATGACCAAAACCAGGTCGAGATCGACCAAAATATCTTTGAGCAAATTTACCGGGGTATGCGGATTAATGGCTACGCCTGCTTTACAACCCGTACTTTTGATCTGTTGCACTACCCGGTGCAGGTGCACGCAGGCCTCGTAATGAACTGTAATGATATTGGCGCCGGCATTGGCAAACTCCTGCACATACCTTTCGGGATTAACAATCATCAGATGTACATCGAAAGGCTTTTTCGCATATTTTTTGGCTGCCGTAATTACCGGAAAACCAAAAGAAATATTGGGTACAAAAACACCATCCATCACATCTACGTGGAACCAATCGGCTTCGCTGTTGTTGATCATTTCGATGTCGCGTTGCAGGTTGGCAAAATCTGCCGATAGTAAGGATGGGGCGATGAGGTGTTTCATTTTTATATTTACGTTATTGCGAGGAAGCATGGCGAAGCAATCTTTCTTTAATCTATCAAATGAGATTGTTTCGCCCACCGGTTATCGGGGTCGCAATGACGATTTCTTTTTTTTGTTTAGTCCGATACCTGCAAGTTACAAAATCATTTCAAACAATTAAATTCCAACAAAAAACCCTTTCAGCAAAAACTGAAAGGGTTGTATGATTTGCCGTCATTCCGAAATTGTTTCGGTATAACGAATATGGCATCTTAAGCTTGTGGCGCAGCTGCTTCTGGTTTTGGAGGCCTAGGCAACAAAACTTTACGAGAAAGTTTCATTTTGCCTTGTTTATCCACATCCAATAGTTTCACCTCAACGATATCGCCTTCTTTGAAAACACCGTCCATCGTTTCTAAACGGGTCCAGTCGATTTCAGAGATGTGCAACAAACCGTCTTTTCCTGGCATAATTTCAACGAAAGCGCCAAAAGGCATGATCGATTTTACTTTACCAGTATAGATTTCGCCGATTTCTGGTTTGGCTGCGATGGCACGGATACGCGCAACAGCCGCATCGATAGACGCTTTGTTATCTGCAAATACCTCAACGATACCTTTGTTGTCCACCTCTTCGATAGAGATGCTTGCACCGGTTTCGCGTTGCATTTCTTGGATAATTTTACCGCCTGGTCCTATAACCGCACCAATAAATTCTTTATCGATGGTTAACGAAACGATACGAGGTGCATGCGGTTTGTAATCTGCAGCAGGCTCGCTGATGGTTTTCTTCATCTCGTTCAAGATGTGCAAACGACCATCTTTAGCCTGGTTCAAAGCTTTGGTTAAAACTTCGTACGACAAACCGTGGATTTTCAAATCCATTTGGCAAGCAACGATACCGTTTTCTGTACCAGTTACTTTAAAGTCCATATCGCCCAAGTGATCTTCATCACCCAAGATATCAGAAAGGATAGCATATTTACCCGATTTGCTGTCGGTAATCAAACCCATGGCAATACCAGAAACTGGCGCCTTGATTTTGATACCTGCATCCATCAAAGCCAAAGTTCCCGCACAAACGGTAGCCATTGACGATGAACCGTTAGATTCCAAGATATCAGAAACGATACGGATGGTATATGGATTAGCTTCGCCGGTTGGCAATACTTTTTTCAACGAACGCATAGCCAAGTTACCATGGCCAACCTCGCGACGGCCAACGCCTCTGTTTGGTCTTACCTCGCCGGTTGAGAAACCAGGGAAGTTATAGTGCAACAAGAATTTGTTGTAGCCATTGATGAAAGCACCGTCGATCATTTGCTCGTCGTCTTTGCTGCCCAAGGTAACCGAAGTTAACGATTGGGTTTCGCCACGGGTAAATACCGCCGAACCGTGCGCTGCAGGCAAATAGCCAACTTCGCTCCAGATTGGACGGATTTGGGTAGTGGTACGGCCATCCAAACGGATGCCCTCGTCTAACAACAAGTTACGTACGGCATCGTACTGTACATCGTGATAGTATTTTTTGATCAAAGCTTTGGTCAAATCAGGGGTATCTTCCGCTTGATTTTCAAGCATATCGTTAATTACTGCAGTGAAAGCTTCTGAACGGGCCTCTTTGGTGCTTGCCGATTTAGCAATTTCATACACTTGTGAATAAGCCTCAGCATAAACTTTTTCGCGCAATTCAGCATCGTGATCTTCGTGGCTGTACAAACGTTTCATGGTTTTGCCAGCTTCTTCTTGCAGCTCTAATTGAACCTTGCATTGAACACGGATTGCTTCGTGTGCAAATTTGATGGCTTCAACCATTTCTTCTTCCTGGATTTCGTCGGCTTCGCCCTCAACCATCACGATATCGTGGTGAGAACCGGCAACAACGAACTCTAAAGTAGCGCGCTCTAAATCGTTTAGGTAAGGATTGATTACTAATTTTCCATCGATTTTAGCCACGCGAACTTCCGAAATAGGTCCGTTGAACGGAATATCGGATACCGCCAAAGCCGCCGAAGCCGCTAAACCTGCCAAACAGTCTGGCATAATGTTTTTGTCGGCAGAAATCAGCGAGATCATCACCTGTGTATCGGCATGATAATCTTCTGGGAACATCGGACGCAAAGCCCTGTCTACCAAACGAGAGATCAAAACCTCGTAATCAGATAATTTAGCCTCGCGACGCAAGAAACCACCTGGGATACGGCCGGTTGCCGCATATTTTTCTTGATAATCAACCGATAATGGCAAAAAGTCGGTACCTGGTTTGGCGCCAACTGTTGATACTACTGTTGCCAGCAACATGGTATCTCCCATTTTTACAACTACAGAACCATCGGCTTGTTTGGCCAGTTTGCCTGTTTCGATTTCTACAATTCTTCCATCGCCCAAATCGAACGATTTTTTTATTACATTCATTTACAAATTGTTGTGATGTGCTTTTTCCTCTTTGAAACACATCTTGTTTATATTTATTTTTCTGGTTGTTAAAAGCAAAAAAGCCACTCTTAACGAATGGCTTTTAATGATAAAAGCTTATTTAATGATATCCCTAAGCTCAAGAGCTTTAATGATAGCACGATAGCGCTCAATATCTTTTTTGTATAGGTAAGCCAAAATTCCGCGACGTTTACCTACCAATTTTTGAAGCGATAACTGAGTAGAGAAATCTTTGCGATTTTTCTTTAAGTGCTCTGTTAAATGCGCAATACGGTAAGTAAACAATGCTACCTGACCTTCTGCAGAACCTGTGTTGGTTTCTGTTTCGCCGTGTTTTTTGAAAATTTCGGCTTTTACCTCTTTACTTAAATACATTCTTGAATGATACTAAAGTGTTTATAAATTAATTAATTGTGGCGCAAAGATAATGTATTTTTATTGATTAGCAAAGCAAAAACATTTTAGCAAAAGTTGCAATACCGCACTGAAAGCTAACGAGTTAAGATTACTTCCGTTTTTTGGCCTGCTTTGTCCCCATCTTTTTCTTGTTTAACCCAAATAGGCTTGCGCATTTTGACCGGTAAGCGCGTTTAATCTTTAGGATTCTCCTGCTTGATCCTAACAACTTTTTTTTGAAAATATAACCGCCTAAGGCACCTAAGAGCATATTAGCTTTATTATATTATTATATTGTCATTCAACAAACTAAGATGGCCTTAAAAGTCTTAGGTGGTAAAAAAACATGCTCATTATCCACCGGTGTCTAACCATTTAAGACACCTAAGAGCATACTAAGTCAACTCGCCTCAACAAACTAAGATGGCCTTACATGGTCTAGGTCGTAAAACATTGAAGTTAGTTCTTTAACGTTTTACCTACATCCTGTTACGACCAGGGGTATTTTTCTTAAAATTTAACCACCTAAGACATTTAAGAGCACATAAGTTAACATTACCGCAACAAACTAAATGTCCTTATTACCTTAATGGTAAAGCCATAGCTGGCCAAGACCCCTTGTTGCGATATTCCACTTTATAAATCCAACAAAACGGTATATTTACACCAAAGTGAATATATGGCACCCGATTTAAAAGATGGCGACCGCTGCAAGGTAACAGCGGGAACACACCAAGGTAAAACCGGAACGGTAAGCCACATCAACACCAGCAAAACCGGACACCTCACCATCACCGTAACCCAGCCCAATGGTGTAAGGTTTAAAACCCTTGCCAAAAATGTAGTTGTTTTAGCAGGCAAATAACCTCAAACTAAAGCAGGTCTAATAAATCTTTCTTGCTCAGCGACTTGAAAATAGAACTTTCGACCTTGATGAGGTTGTTGGCCAGGTCTTTTTTGGTTTCCTGCATCAGCATGATTTTTTCTTCAATGGTATCCGGACAGATGAGGCGAACCGCCATCACATTTTGGTGCTGGCCAATGCGATAAGCCCTATCAATGGCCTGGGTTTCTACTGCAGGGTTCCACCAAGGATCGATCAGGTAAACATAACCGGCCCGTGTAAGATTTAAGCCTACGCCCCCGGCTTTCAGGCTGATGAGAAATACCCTCACCTCATCGTTCTGCTGAAACGAATTCACCACGGCCTCACGATTTTTGGTTTCGCCGGTAAGGTAGGCAAATGTAATGTTGCGCTGCTCCAGTTCGGCTTTAACTAGCTCTAGCATACCTACAAACTGCGAAAACACCAAGATCTTATGGTAAGGCGATTTGCTTTCTATTTGTTCTAACAACACATCCATTTTGGCCGAAGCATCGCCATAGTATTTTTCCTTGCTCAGCATGGCGGGCGAATTACAGATCTGCCTCAACTTGGTAATGCCCTGCAGCACGTGCATACTGCTTTTTTGCAGCTCATCTTCCGAAGTGCCCATCAAATAATCCCTGATTTCTGTCCGACAGCTTTCATAAATTTCGCGTTGCTGCTTGCCCATTTCACAGTAGATGACCATTTCTGTTTTATCGGGAAGTTCTTTCGCCACCTGTTCTTTGGTACGCCTCAGCACAAAGGGATTGATGCGGTTTTGCAGTTCCAAGGCCCGTTTCTTTTCCTTAAACTGATCGATGGGGATCGAATAAAGCCTTTTAAACTGTTCCCTGCTGCCCAACAAACCCGGACAGGCAAAAGAAAGCTGGCCATACAAATCGAAAGTGTTGTTTTCGATGGGCGTTCCCGTCATCACGATCTTATTGCGCGACCTCAACAAGCGAACGGCTTTGTAACGCTGCGAATCGGGGTTTTTAATGGCCTGCGATTCGTCGAGGATGATATAATTAAAGAAATAATCCTTCAGCCAACGTATATCGGCCAATAAGGTGCCGTAAGAAGTGAGGATAATCTGATGCGAATTGAAATCGGCAACTAATTTAGAACGGTCGGCGCCATAAATGGTCAATACTTTCAGGCTTGGTGCAAATTTCTTGATCTCCTGTTGCCAGTTGAACACCAAGGAAGCTGGCACGACGACCAAGTTGGTGTTCTGCGCTGTTTTTTCCTGTTGGGACAAGATAAAAGCCAATACCTGAAGCGTTTTGCCCAGACCCATATCGTCGGCCAAGCAAGCCCCAAAGTTAAATTCGTCCAGAAAATTAAGCCAGTTGAGTCCTTCCCGCTGGTATTCGCGCAAGTTCGCTTGCAAGGCTTGAGGCACTCCGATACTTTCAATGGCATCGAAAGTGGCTAATTTAGAACGATACAGCTTAATCCGCTCCCGACTTTCCAAATCTAATTGCTCGGCTTCATATAACGATTCGACCAAGCTAAAGTTGATGTTCGAAGTTCTCAGCACCTCTCCTACAGGCTCACCGGCACCAAAATAGCCTTCCAGCTTTTGCAGCCATTCGTCAGGGATAATGCCATGCGTGCCATCATCCAGTACCACAAATTTGTTTTTGTTCCTGATCGATTTATGCAGATGTTTAAGCGATACCGTTTGCTGGTTGAATTTCACCTTGACGGCAGTTTCGAACCAATCGATACCACTGATGACGTTAATGGAAATCTCGGCCTGATGCTGGCTCAGCTTGTTTTCTTTCAGCTCGTTAAAACCTAAAATAACGATGCCCATGCTTCGCCAGGCCTCAAATGCCTGGAGAAACCAAGTAGGCTCCAAAAAATGCTTGCGGTGCATGTAAAAGCAATCGGCATGCCTTTGTTCGGCAAACTCGGCCACCTGCTCCATCAAATAAGGGTGCGATTTGGCAATGGTGGTTATAAACTGAAGCTCTTTCTCCTTATCGCGATCGAGGGTAAACAGCTTGCCTCTTTTGTCCTTGCTCTGAATCTGCTTTTGCGAAATAACGGGTATCTCCAAATTGCCATATTTCATAACGGGCGTAAGCAACACAAAATCTTCCGATTCAGACAAATACACCAGCTGTTCGTTGTCCAAATCAAAGCCCTGTTCTATACGTTGCTTTTCGGTAGCGGGCTTGAGGTAAGCATAATTGATCCTGACCTTCTCTTCCAGTACCGACAATATTTTTTCCTGAAATTCTTCGTAAGCTTCGCGTTCAAGCACCAGGTTGTTTCGATGTTGCTTAAAAAAATCGATAATATTCAGAAAACTGGGATTTCCTACCAAATGCAGCTGCTTATCCAACCTCACAAAATAGCGGTAATGCAGTTCGATGGTTTCCATGGAATAAGTCTTGCCCGCTACATGCAACCTACCCGAAATGGCGAAAGTATCTGCCCTTTCATCGATGTCAAGCTCCAAATCGGGTTTTAGCAAAGAAAACTTTGCCGGCAATATCGAACTGGCGGTAATGGTAGAAGCTTTTTTCTCGTCGTGCACATAGCAATCGAGGTTTAGCGGATTGGCGATAACAGCTTTCAGCGCTTCGAGGTCTGATTCCGTCTTGCCTTCGTCGTAATTGTTTTTGAAACGCGACAGACCAGCCAAAAACTTGATTTCCTCTTGTTTTTCGGCTTTCCAGATCCTATCCATCGGGTCGATGAAGTGCAAAGGATTTTTAAGTTTGCCATTCTTTGCCTTTTCGGCAACAACCAAATCGATCACCAAATGCCTGTAAAACCGATGCCGGCTAAACACCAAGGCCATTTCCCTGTAATCGGGCAAAGGCGGATGCTTAGGCTTGCCATGCAGCACAGGTATCAGTTTATCGTAATCGACATTCGTGGGGTTATGGCCATCTTTTTCCATCGGACGCTAAAGATAAAACAATAAGTACGATTAAGCATGTCGCATTCAAAAAACAAGGCAAAAACTTACTAACATATTTAGTAACGCCCTACCAAACACTACTTAATTTAGTTAAATTTGTAACATGAGCCATCACGAGTTGCCCAATACCATTGCCGATCAGGTATTTGAGTTTATCGAATACACCAATCAGTCTATTTTCCTGACCGGAAAAGCGGGAACAGGAAAAACAACCCTGCTGAAACGGATCAAGAACAACAGCTCCAAAAAAATGGTCGTGGTTGCCCCTACCGGCGTGGCCGCCATGAACGCCAAAGGTACCACCATCAATTCCTTTTTCCAATTGCCTCCGGGTTCTTTTTTTCCGGGCGACATCAATCTGCAAAACCTGCAGGCGGGCATCAGCTCCATCCAGTCGACCGTTAGTGGCCTAAGCTACAGCAAAGACAAGCTCAAGCTGTTTAACGAGCTGGAACTGTTGGTTATCGATGAGGTTTCGATGGTGCGTTGCGATGTATTGGATGTGGTGGATGCGGTATTGCGCTCGGTTAGAAAGAACAACCTGCCTTTTGGCGGCCTGCAATTGTTGCTCATTGGCGATTTATACCAGCTTCCGCCCGTAAGCAAGCAGGAAGAATGGGCTTTTCTGAGCAAAGCCTATCCATCGCCCTACTTTTTCGATTCGCTGGTTATCCGCAGGCATCCGGTACTGCAACTGGAGCTGACCACCGTTTTTAGGCAGACCGAAGAAGTTTTTATAAAGATTTTAAACGATATTCGAAACAACCAGATTGACGAGGAAGGATTAAGCCTGCTCAACGAGCGCTACGACCCTGCTTTTAAGGGACAAAACGATATCAATCCGATTATCATCACCTCACATAATGCCGAAGCCAACCTCATTAATAAGGAAAAGCTCGCTGAACTATCTGGCGAAATCTATACGGCCAATGCCGAAATTAATGGCGAATTCAAGGATTTAGGCATACAAGCCGAAACAGAATTGCAGCTCAAAGTTGGCGCACAGGTAATGTTCATTAAAAATGATACCGGTGAAAACCGAAAGTTTTACAATGGCAAAATCGGCAAGATAAAATCGATTGACCAAGGCGAAATCTATGTAGCTTTTCCAGACGAGGAGCCACTTTTATTGGAAAAAAGCGCTTGGCAGTCGTTCGAATACAAAATAGGCGACGATGATGTGATTGCGCAGCAACAAGTGGGCGAATTTTCGCAATACCCTATTAAATTGGCCTGGGCGGTAACCATCCACAAAAGCCAGGGCCTAACGTTCGATCATGCCGTAATCGATGCCGGAAAATCGTTTGTTGCCGGTCAGGTTTATGTGGCACTGAGCCGTGTGCGCACCCTGAATGGGCTGATCCTGAAATCAAAAATCAACAAGGACAGCTTAAGGTCGAACAGAGAAGTGCTGACTTACCTGCAACCCGTACAAACCGAGGCGTTGACCGAACTCATCGTCAAAGCCAAAGAACGGTTCATCCTGCAAATGGTTTTGGATCGTTTTTCTTTCCGAAATATTGCCCATGAGCTCGACCTTATGGATAACGATGCCACCATTAGCCAAGCTAACATCCCCTTGCTCAAAGCACAGTTGCTAGAGCTTCAAACGGCACTTCATACCTTAACCCAACTCTTAGACAAGTTTTTGGTTCAGGTAAGGCAATTGCATGAACAAAACGGTTTTGAAGGTCAGCAAGCCATTCAATTAAGGATAGAATCGGCTAAAGACTATTTTACCAAAGAACTGACCATCAAACTGCTCAATCCGGCGCTTAAAATGATCCGGGTGAAGCCCAAGAACAAAATCCAGCAACAGGTCCAACACCAATTTCAGAAACTAAGGCAACAGATAGAAAACAAAATCACGCTGATGCACATCGGCTCGGGCTTGTTAAAAGAGCCATTAAAAACCATGGATTATACTGATTGGATTACGAAGCACAGGAAACAGCAGGTTGTTGTGCAAGACTCAGCAAGTGCGCAACAAGTAGTTAGGTTGGAGTTGTTTTAGAGATCGAACATTCGTTGTGCATCCTTCCAGTTCTTCTTTAAAATTGGCTTTGCATAGGTTGTTTCTCCATAAGATTCCTCTCCCGAAAAATGACAATATCTTTCTGGATAATATTCATCACTAAATTTTGCCCAAGAGCTGAAGGCTTTAAAACTTAGGGGGCTACTAGGGTTGAAAGGAATCTCTATTCCGGTTCTGATGCAATATCCATAATGTATTTTTTCTTTGAAATCTTGTTTTGTGTTCCATTTATTCACATCTCGATTTTCAATTTTATTATTTTTCTTTGGCTTCTGGATCTCTTCAGATTGTCTAATTATCCTCTCAGCTTCTGTTAATACATCATTATAAAGCTCAGGGTCATCCTTTGATGTGATGTATATACCCATTTCGCAATTATTCTGCTGAGAATACGTATAAAGATTCATAGAGGTAATTATAGCTTCATTTTCATTAATGTAGCATTTGGCATGGAGTGTATTGTAAAAATAAAGTCTGATTTTTGGGATAGAATCAATCCAATCTTTATCGCTATAATTTAAATCTTTTTCTTTTCCATATACAATACAGGTCTTGATATATCTTCTTGTGGTATCATCTAATAACAACCTCAATTGAGAATTAATCTGTAAATAAGGACTTATTAGATAAAGTTTTTCTTTGGCATTATTTATAATATCTTCTAGATGCGAAGAGATAGTAGTCGTTTTTAAAAACTTGGCCATGCTGTCGGGTCTGATTGATAGATTAGTTTATAATTTGCCAATATAAAACATGCAGTTATAAGTTGTAAAACAAATTATTAAAAGTCAAAAAAATGAACTTTTATATAACCTGATAAAAATGCTTTATGTAGCAAACAAAATCTCCAACTAAGAAAAACCAATAAGAGACAAATACCTTAACCATCCTCAACAAATCAGAAGCAAGCGATACTCGCCTTCGTTTTCTTGAGGGGCTCGATGCACACATGGCAAGACCTGTTGTTCAGGATGGTCTACCGCCAATTTCCACAGGTGGCCAAGGCCTAGATTTAAAGGGCTGGCATTAGGTTGAGGGCGGTAATGCAGATCGAAAAAATGCTCTTCTAAGAAGCTTTCAAACCCTCCTTCTGGCCCATCATACAAGTCTTGCAATTTTTGCCGGATTTCTGGAATTAAAATCTGTTGTTCAGCCTGATCATTAGGCAGGATATCGCTTGCTGCCCCATCATAGGTACATAGAAAGGTATCGGTAGCTACAGGCGAACGATCTACGTGATAAGAATACACATCGGTGGAGATAAAATCCAATATTTCGTCCCGCTCGTAGCTTTTGATTAGATTGAGCACCGGCGACAGGCCTAAGGCTCCCAACAACTTTAAATCTTCCAATATCGTCACTCTGGCCATGGCTCCCGCTACAGATAAAGTCAAGTCCAAAAGTTCTTCCACAGCAATTTCTGTCACGTTTTCCTTTAATTGAAGCTTTGAGGCTACCTCCTTAAAATCTCCCGTTAAATCCCTAGACCAACAAATAGCGTTAATGGAACCTTGAAATTCTGTATCAATCAATTCCTCGAACGAGGAAACCACTCCCACTTGGCTGATATCGGCAAATCTGCTGTTCATGTTTTTAAATCCAGTTGCCAAAGCTATTAAAAAGAATGATTGGTTACGATTTGGGTTAAGGTGTAAGCCGACTTTTACAATTAAAATTATGAAAACAAAAAGCCAATATTACTATTGGCTTTCTTTTTAAATTGATAATCTGTACCGTTCGAACACCTAGAACGCTTCTGAAGACCATTAGAAAATAATTGGGAGTTGAAAAGAAAAGATTTCATTGAGTGAGTCGATTATTAAAAAATATTTACGAGATTATTAGAACATAGACTGGCCTTTATAGGACTACTTTAGAACTTTTTTTTGGAAATTTAATCAAGTAACATTACACCCAACATCCGAGATATAGCGTCATCATCAGCTTTCCGAAATTTGAACCGTCTTGGTGATTATCAATCATGATTGTATTGGTAACTCTATTGCTTGTAAATACATCTTTTTATACATTGTTGATATACGGAGGTCGTCAGAAAAAAGTTTTTCAGGTGAAACATCAGCTTTTTCAAAGTTTTCAATTTTTTCAGCTTTCTCCACTATAACTGGCAAATTGGATGGATAAACAAAATATGCAGGTATAATACAATCTTCATCTATCCCTAACTCTTCGTATACTTTTTTTAATCTTGTATAGCCAGACAACTGTCTAGCATCTTCCATACTTGGATTGCCATAAGCATATCTAGGTTTATATTTCGCATCTACAACAGCTTTAAAACCGTCAGCATTAATAATAAAGTCTAGTTCTTGTTTATGATACTTTTGATGATAAACTACAGCATGATCACCTTTAAATTTTTCCCTTAACTTTTTAAACACATAGAGCTCAAATAATTTGCTCATATCAATCCAAAATGGTGGATGCATGCAAGTAGCCTGTTTAGCATTTCTCGCAATATTATAATCGTATAATGCAAGTATTTGATTACCCAACTGTATGGCTAAATTATACAGTTTATAAAAGGGGTTATTCTCTTTATATTGCAGTTTGGTAAATGTTCTTTTGCCGATGTGCTGAAAGCCAGCTTGACAAAAACGCCATACTTCCTCTAAATTTAGTCTAATACTTCCTTTTGTGTCAAAATTATCGAAATGGTGCGGTAATAAACTTAACACATACTTTAAGAATTGATTAGCTTCGGTATCGAAACCAAATTCTTGATACTGGCAAATAGTTTGTGTTAATTTGTTTTTAAGGACATTCTCTTTAATTTGTCTGCCCACCAAAACCTTACCTTTAACTCTGCTAGACAGATTTTCCGTTTTATGGTAATAAGACTTCTTTAGCCCGTTTTTTAATAACGACTTAACGGTTGCCAAAAACTGTGCAATTAAAAATGGTGTTAGTTCTGGCGAAAGTTCATTTTCTATTTCAATCCATGGATCATTAAACTTAACCAATACCAAACCTTCCAAATAATCAAAATTCTCTGGCTCTTTTAATGCTTCTAAAAGCATTTCAATATAGTTTAGTTGATAATCTTCATTATTAAGCTTCGGTTGGATATAAACTGGTAGTTTGAGTTTTGAGAATCTATCTAAGCCGATATAATAGGATGAAGTAATTGAACATTGATGCTCTCCGTTTTCTTTGCTCAATTCTAAGGAAACGCAAACGTATTGTTTTTCTGTATCGAAAAAAATAGCATGTACTTTATCTTCCAATTCATAATAACTTTCCCAATTATGCAATTGGGAAAGCATATTGATATGATTACTATAATAATACTCGAAATGTTCAGAAATCTTAAGCATCAGTTTTTGATTAAGCTAGATTCTTAATTACTTCTCTCGCTGTTTCTTTTAAAATTCCATCCTTAATGTATTCTTCCAGAATAGGTTTTATTTCGTACTTAATTCTTAAACTAAAATCTATAGGCTTACTTAGATCATCATTTCCCTTTTGGTCCTTTTGATATTGCTGAATAAAATAGGAATGTCCTAACCATACATCTTTGGGTTCAAAGTCACTAGTTAAATAGTCTGATCTTTTAATAATAGCATCATCGGCACTATAATCAATATTAGGGTCATAATCTTTCACAAATAAGCTGGTGACCCGTTTAAATATACTGTCTTTAAATACTGTTCCATTCTCCTTTGTCAAATCCTTGGGCAATACATCCACGAAAGCAAATCTTCGTCTGATAGCATAATCAATATGTCCTACAGAACGATCTGCGGTATTCATTGTACCGATAATGTAAAGATTTTTTGGTAAAACAAACTTATTCGATCCATCAATATCATATAGACTTTCAACTTCTTCATCCCTATACTCCAAGGCGTAAATCAATTCCCCTAAAACCGAAGAGAGGTTAGCTCTATTAATCTCATCAATAATTAAAATATAACTATTATCAGAATCATTGTTAGCGGTTTCTGCAAATCTTAACAAGGTTTTATTTTCAGCTTGAAATATTACTCCTTCCCCTCCTTCATTTGGCAATGCAACAATTCCCCTAACAAAATCTTCATAAGAGTAACTTGGGTGGAATTGGATAATATTTAAAAAATCTTTTTCTTTAATAACCTTTTCCTCAATTTCATCTATATTATCAAAATGATTTTCATAAAAGAATTTTGCTATTGCATCTTCATACGATGTAAAACCTCCAGTTCTACCTTTGACCTCCCATAGCTTACGATTAAATGATTCAATAATCTTTGTGTAAGATGGCCTCCAAGCTTTGCTTGTATCACTTTTAAGCAGCACTATATTTTTCTCCAATCCAACAACTTCAAACTCGACATTGTTTTTACCCTTTATTTTTTGCTTAACTGGCAAATGTGATTGTATATAATCTTTTGTAAGGTTCTTTGTTGATATTGTTTTACTATCAATTGAATTCGAACCAATGATTTGCTTAGCAATCTCTTTTGCTAATCTAGTTTTTCCAGTTCCTGGAGGTCCCTGTAAAATGATTTGTTTTTTGTAAAGCAATAAATCTTTCATTCTCTTAATTGATAATTCCATTTGGATTAACTTAATATTTTCATATAACCTATGCACTAGGCTGAAAAGACCTCCGTACTTATTAAATGCCAAAGTAACACGCATTTCATTATTCCAGTTGAATATAAGGGGCTTAAAAAAGCTTTTGTCAATTATGCCTCCTTGGCTTTTTATTACTTCCTTAATCAAAAGTACGAGATCGTGCCAATGATTGTTGTTTTCTAAATTGTGATAATATTGGGCGGTTCTTCCATCTTTTGTTATACGCTGTATGTAGCCTTTCTGCTTATTATTTGCCAACAATTTTAAAAAATCAACAAAAGCCCCATCGTTGGTAATATCATCAATAACTAACCTATCTAGGTTGCTTTTACCACTTGGCTGTGGCCAGCCATGACGATCTAAATCTAAAATATAAACCTCATCTTCAAAATAGGCGTGAGTTTTGTCGATATCTCTTATGTTATCTATTGCGCCAATTTCTTTATAATATAACGGTTTACTTACGTATGTAGCATTTTTGTACTGATAAGTAGCTAGAACTACCTTCTGTTTATTTAAAGACTGCTCAACATTGGTTATATCTTGTAGACTTACCTCTACAGAGTTAAAGAAATTTATGCACTCAATAATTTCTTCCTTTATCATCTGTTATTTTTTCTATAAACCATCTCAGGCTCAGCTAATATACCAAACTGGTGATTTGAATTAAAAAGGACACTTGATACATAGGTATAACCTAATCGTGTAAGGTGCAATACTGCCGGTATCTTAACTCTTGAATCTTCGTTGAAAGCCATTAACCAAAAGTTTATTAATCGCTAAATATAAGTATTTATTCGAGCTACTAGCAAAACAACAAAACCCATATTGACACATCAAATCACAAAATGATATACCAATCACTATTTACAAAATCGGAAATTAACTTAGCGCATTTGCATCAATTCTATAAAAATCAATCATCTTTACTAATCTTTCATATTGGCTAAAATCTATGAGTCATTTAATAGCTATTAAACATTTAGATAATATGTGAAGACAACTTCATTTCAGCTATTTATTAACTATGATAGCAATGAAAAACTCTAAAAGAAAAGCTAAGAGAAAGATAAATCATTTCAAAAATGAGAATCAAACCATTTCCGAAAAGATCAATTATTAACATTGATCGAAAGGATTATGGCTGATATTATTCAGTAAAGAAATGGATAACGAAGAAAAAGCTGAAATTGAAGAAATGAAAAAGGTATGTTTAAGAGATAGTCAGACCGGATTTGAACGCCCATAAAAATCAATAACTTAAATAAAAAAGCCTAATAATTTGATTATTAGGCTTTTATAAATTTTGATTTCCGTACCCCCAACAGGATTCGAACCTGTGACCTACGGTTTAGAAAACCGGTGCTCTATCCAGCTGAGCTATGGAGGCCTCTCAGCTTTGTAGGCTGATGCTGCAAAGATAGGCTTTCCAAACAAAAAGAACAATATAAATTTTCATTTCACCTATCAAGCCATTAAGTTTTTAACAGTCAATGTTTTAATCTATGAGCTGACTGATGCACATCACCTATTTTGCGAGCTCTTTCGCTTTAGGAAGAACACAGTAATTGTCAAACATCGTCGGTTATAATCGTAACTTTTGATTTCTTGCACTGGCCACTTCACAATTTTTTAACTTAAAATTAAGTATAAGTAAACTTTTGTTTAGTATTTATGTATTATTAAATACCCTACATGACCGAAGGAAACATTATTGTATTTGAAGATGCTGGCTTGCCCCTGCAAAAGCAAAAACACACTTTACCAGAACTTAAACCAGGCGAAGTACTCGTTAAAAATCGCTACACCACCATCTGTGGCAGCGACCTGCATACTTTTTGCGACTTGCGCAAAGAACAAACCCCTACCGTTTTAGGCCATGAAATCGTAGGTCGGATAGTGGCCCTGCACCAAGACCATCCGCAAACAGATTATGCCGGCAAGTCGTTAGCTGTAGGCGATTTGGTAACCTGGGCCGTATTCTGCTCATCGCCACAAACAGCATGGTTGGCTAAGGGTATGCCCCAAAAAGCCGATAATTTATTCAAGTATGGCCATGCGCAGGTCACCACAAACGATGCTTTTCATGGAGGTTTAGGCGATTATTGCATCCTAAAAGCACATACCTGCCTTTTAAAAATCCCCGAAAGCATTCCGTTGCCCATAGCCGCTACTCTTAACTGCGCCATAGCAACCGTTGCCGGCGCCATCAGACTGGCAGGCAATTTATCCGAAAAAAACGTACTGATTACAGGCTTGAGATTATTGGGCAACGTAACGGCAGCGTTATGCAAAACCCTCGGCGCCAAAAAAATCGTTGCAGTTGATATTGACACCAAGCGTTTGGCACAAGCCGAAGCATTTGGTGCCAATTTCCGCTATTCTTCAAACGAACCTCAGCTATTGGCTAACTTGCTCGAGCATCAAATTGACGTGGTATTCGACATGAGTGGCCAACCCGATGCCATTGAATTGGGCATAGCAAGCCTAACCATTGGAGGAACAGCCGTGTGGGCTGGCGCTGTTTTCAAAACCAGACCCATAGCCATCGATGCCGAACAGGTGATCCGCAAGCTAATTACCATCAAAGGCCTGCACAATTACAATTTCGACGACCTGCAATATGCCTTAAACTTTATAACAGACAACCACCATCGCTTTCCATTCGATACTGTTGTAGCTAAAGAATTTCCCCTGGATCAAACACAGGAAGCCTTTCAGTACGCCCTGGAGCACAAACCGCTAAGGGTGGGCATTCGTATCAGCGAAGCTTAAGACGCCTCATTCACCCTATTTTTCGTTTGAATTTGCTAGCTTTAATCAAACAATCTAATCATGCCAAATTTCATCGTTATTTTTAGGGAACCAGATGGCAGAACGTTGCCTCATACCGAGGAAGAAATAAGTCAGCACCAGCAAAACTGGAAAAACTGGTTTGAAAAGTGGGGAAAAACAGGAAACCTCCAAGGTGGCAGTGGCCTTAGCCTGAACGGAAAACTCATCCATGGCGCAGACCGTGAAATCACCGACCAGATCCATCGCGTAGGAACAGAAATTGTAGGTGGCTTTTTATTATTGCAAGCTGATGACCTAGATCAGGCTACTGAAATCACCAGCTCCTGCCCCATCTTCGAATTTGGTGGTTATGCCGAAGTACGCGAAATACAAAACTAAACGGCTTGGTTTCCTGCCTTACTAGCAACAAAAAACATTTCGTAACCATCGAAATCAGTCCACCTTCATAAATAAAAACAAAAATTACAAGGTTTAGTTAAAAATTCGCCTACCTTTGCATCATCTGATGATATGACGAATACAACAGTTTTAATCAATAGAAAATCGCTTGCCGATGAAGTGGCCGATGGCCTGCGCAAGCAGTTGTCGCTAGGAATTTTCAAAGTAAACGAAAAACTTCCGATTGAACCAGAATTAATGAAAATGTTTGGTGTTGGCCGCTCTACCATTCGGGAAGCCATCAAACTATTAGTCAATTCGGGCTTGTTACGCGTACAGCAGGGCTTGGGTACTTTTGTAGAGCGCACGGTATCTGCCCAAGAACCGATGGACCAAAGGCTTAAACGTGCCGACAAGGTTGAACTCGACGAAGTGAGGCAACTGATCGAAATCAAAATTGCCGAAAAAGCAGCGCTTAACCGTTCTGAAGAGGATATTGAAAAGATACAATCCTACCTCGAAATGCGCAAAAAAACTGCCGACGAGGGCCAATTAGAAGAATGTATAGAGGCTGATATCCAATTCCATTTGGCCATTGCCAATGCTTCTAAAAACGAGGTGCTGGCGGATATCTACAAAACTGCATCGGCACACCTCAAAAACTGGTTTCATGAAATTTACCAAGACACCCGAACTTTTCAAGACAGCTACCTTTTACACCAGCAATTACTGAACAATATTATAGCAAAAGATCCGAAGGCGGCATGGAATACGGCCACGAGGATACTTAACCATATTTTTTAATTTAAACAAACACACTTGCGAAGCCTTTGAAAATTCGCAAATGTGTTCATCAAATGCAACAAATGAATACGCAAAATAAAAAGCAAGACGCACTCGACTACCACTCGCAAGGCCGTCCGGGCAAAATAGAAGTTGTTCCAACCAAACCCCACTCCTCTCAAAGAGATTTGACATTGGCTTATTCGCCGGGCGTGGCAGAGCCTTGTTTGGAAATCGCAGCAGATGCCGACAAAGCCTATAACTACACAGCCAAAGGCAATTTGGTGGCTGTAATTAGCAATGGTACGGCAGTTTTGGGCTTGGGCAATATCGGCGCGTTGGCCAGTAAGCCGGTAATGGAGGGCAAGGGATTGCTTTTTAAGATTTTCGCCGATATTGATGTATTCGATTTGGAGCTCAATGCCGATTCGGTAGAAGATTTTATCAAAATGGTGAAAGGTGTGGAACCTACTTTTGGCGGCATCAACCTCGAAGACATCAAGGCCCCAGAGTGTTTTGAAATAGAGCGCAGGCTCAAAGCCGAACTGAACATCCCTGTAATGCACGACGACCAACACGGTACGGCCATTATTTCGGGGGCAGCCTTGCTCAATGCCTGCGAGTTGCAGAAGAAAAAGCTGAAAGACATCAAGGTTGTGGTAAGTGGTGCCGGCGCTGCCGCCGTGTCTTGCGCCAAAATGTACCTTTCGCTAGGTGTTACGCCGAAAAATTTGGTCATGTTCGACATCAACGGCTTGATTACCACTTCAAGAACCGACCTCGACGAAATCAGGATGGAGTTTGCCACCAGTCGCAAAGACATCAACAACATTACCGATGCCTTAAAAGGTGCCGATGTACTGATCGGTCTTTCGGCAGGCGACGTCATCAAACCCGAAATGTTGATGGGCATGGCCAAAAACCCGATTGTATTCGCCATGGCCAATCCAAATCCAGAAATTGCTTATGATTTGGCCGTTAAAACCCGCAAAGACATTATTATGGCTACCGGAAGGTCGGATTATCCGAACCAGGTAAACAACGTGTTGGGTTTCCCATATATTTTTAGGGGTGCTTTAGACGTTCGTGCCACCAGCATCAACGAAGAAATGAAGATTGCGGCCGTGCGTGCCATTGCCAATTTGGCCAAAAAATCGGTTCCCGATGCGGTAAGTCAGGCTTACAATGCCCGTAACTTTAAATTTGGCAAGGAATACATCATTCCGAAACCAGTTGATTCGAGGCTGATTACTGAAGTTTCGATGGCGGTGGCTAAAGCAGCTATCGAAAGTGGCGTAGCCAGAAAGGCGATTGCCGATTGGAGCAAATACGAGGATGAGCTGAAAAAGAGATTGGGCATTGACGATACCATTATGCGCCAAGTGACGACCAATGCCAAGGCCAACCCGAAAAAGGTGGTGTTTGCCGAGGCCGATAATTACAAAATCTTAAAGGCCGCCCAAATTGTTAAGGAAGAAAAAATTGCCATCCCTATCCTACTGGGAAACAAGGAAGCCATACAGCGTATCATTTACGAAAATGTGCTCGATTTGGAAGGCGTTGAAATTATAGAACCCGTTTTAGAACAGGAAAGAATTAAGAAATATGCCGAGGCCTTGTACCAAAAAAGACAACGCAGGGGCGTAACCTTGTTCGAAGCAAACAAATTGATGCGCGACAGGAACTATTTTGGTGCATCCATGGTTGAATTTGGCGAAGCCGATGCCATGATTTCGGGATTGACCAAAAACTATGCAACTACCGTCAAGCCGGCTCTGCAGGTAATTGGCGTTGAACCTGGCGTGAAGCGCGTGGCGGGCATGTACATGATGATCACCAAAAAAGGTCCGGTATTTTTCGGCGACACGACTGTAAACGTTGATCCAACACCTGAAGAATTGGTAGATATTACCTTATTGGTGAACAAATCGGTGAAGCAGTTTAACGTGAAACCAAGAATCGCTTTGCTATCTTATTCAAACTTCGGTTCCAACACCGGCGAAATCCCAGAAAAAGTAAGGCAGGCCGTACGTTTGTTGCACAAAAACCATCCCGATGTAGTGGCCGATGGCGAAATGCAGGCCAACTTTGCCATGAACAACGAAATGCTGAAAGAAAATTTTCCTTTTAGCGCCTTGAGCGATGCACCAGCCAATACGCTGATCTTCCCTACTTTAGAATCAGGTAATATGGCTTACAAACTATTACAGGAACTGGGCGAAGCCGAAGCGGTTGGACCAATTTTGTTGGGCTTGAATAAACCGGTACACATTGTACAGCTAGGCAGTTCGGTACGCGAAATCGTAAACATGGTAACTATTGCCGTGGTTGATGCACAGGCCAAAACTAAACCTGTAACTACCAAAAAATAAAACCATATTGGCCTTTCCTTATTGGAGAGGCCAATATTTACTCAATCAATATTTTTTATTTCAAATCATCAGATGATATGATGTATATTTTTAACTCAATTACCCTTCGTACTTATGGAAACTAAAATCCCTCAAAATCCCAATTCCGTTGACGCCAAAGCATTGGCACAACAAACTATTTTTTCTATTCTATTTACGGTTAGTCTTACCCACCTGATTAACGACATGCTGCAGGCAGTGGTGCCAGCGGTATATCCTATTTTAAAAGACGAGTTTCATTTAACGTTTGCCCAGGTCGGCCTCATTACCCTCACCTACCAACTCACCGCATCTTTGTTGCAGCCTTTTGTGGGTTTGTATACCGATCGCAACCCGCGTCCTTATTCGCTGGTGGTAGGCATGGGTTTTACGTTAATCGGCTTGGTTGCCGTGTCGTTTGCCTCGAGTTTTATACATGTGCTTTTGGCCGTGAGCTTAATTGGCATCGGTTCGTCTATTTTCCATCCCGAATCATCGAGGGTGGCGCATTTGGCTTCGGGTGGCAAAAAAGGCTTGGCCCAATCCATTTTTCAATTGGGCGGTAATGCCGGCAGTGCCTTAGGTCCATTACTAGCAGCCATTATTGTGGTTCCCTATGGCCAATTTAACATCATCTGGTTTTCGCTGGTAGCCATTGTGGGTATGATGGTGCTTTCGGTGGTTTCTAAATGGTACAAAGCCCATTTGGTTAACCGTGCTGCTAAAAAAGCTCATTTCTCTGACGAAATAGTGAGCAAATTCTCGAAGAAAAAAGTGATTTTCTCTTTGTTTATTTTATTGGTGCTGGTTTTCTCCAAATACTTTTACATGGCCAGCATGACGAGCTACTATACTTTTTACTTGATGGGCAAGTTCCATTTGAGCATCCAACAGTCGCAGATTTACCTTTTTGCCTTTTTGGCAGCCGTGGCGGCAGGAACCTTGTTTGGCGGTCCGCTTGGCGACCGTTTTGGCCGTAAATACATCATCTGGATTTCTATTTTGGGCGTAGCGCCTTTTACCTTGCTATTGCCTTATGTAGGTCTGTTCTGGACGGGTGTTCTTTCTGTCATTATCGGCTTGATCCTTTCGTCGGCATTTTCTGCCATATTGGTTTATGCCACCGAACTCGTTCCAGGGAAAGTAGGCATGATTGCCGGGCTTTTCTTTGGCCTTGCTTTTGGCATGGGTGGCTTGGGGTCGGCCTTGCTAGGCAAATTGGCCGACCAAACCAGCATCGAATATGTGTACAAAGTCTGTGCATTTTTGCCATTAATAGGCATTATCACCGGCTTTTTACCTAATATAGAACGCAAAAAGTAACTTTTAGCCAGCGCTCAGGCGCTCGGCTTTTCTGGTTGTTTTGCGGTACGAAAGGAAAAAGAACAACGGAAACACCAACAGGGTTAATATGGTAGCGGTAATCAGTCCGCCAATAACCACAATGGCCAAAGGTTTGGAAGTTTCCGATCCAATACCGGTTGACAGTGCCGCAGGCATCAGGCCAATAGCAGCCATCAGGGCCGTCATGATTACTGGTCTTACTCTCGAACGTACGCCGTCTTTGATGGCTTGTTCGAGGGTGAGGCTATTTAATTCGCTCAACCGCAGCTTTTGTACGTTGCTTTTAAAAACCGAAATCAGGATCACACCGTTCTGTATACAGATACCAAACAGCGCGATAAAGCCTATGCCAGCCGAAATACTGAAATTGGTACCGGTAAACAACAAGGCCGCAATACCGCCAATGATGGCGAACGGTACGTTGAGTAATACAATACCCGCATCTTTGGCATTGCCGAACATCATAAACAGGATCAAAAAGATAACCAACAAGCTAACCGGAACCACCTCTTGCAGGCGTTTGGTGGCACGTTGCTGGTTTTCAAAATCGCCGGCCCATTCCATTTCGTAGCCTTTGCCCAGTTTTACGGCTTCGTTTACCTTGTTTTGGGCCTCGCCGATGGTACTGCCCATATCGCGACCGCGAACCGAGAACTTCACGGCACTGTAGCGACGGTTATCATCCCGAAATATCAAGCTTGGTCCCGTTAGGCGCTGGATGCTGGCAATATTTTTAATCGGCACCTGCGAACCTCTTATCGTCGGTACCATCAGGTTGCCAATGGCTTCGGCATTGCTCCGGTAGGCTTCTTCGTAACGCAGGCGCAGCTGGAATTTCTTTTCGCCTTCGTAAATCTGCGAAATGGCCTTGCCTCCTATAGCCATCTCAATAATGGCATTGGCATCGGCAGTAGTTACGCCATACAAAGCCATTTTAGAGGCATCTAGGTCGATACGGAGTTCGGGTTGCCCCATGTTTCTGATCACGCCCAAGTCTTCTACTCCGGGCACGTTTTTCATCACAGCAAATACTTCATTGGCTTTTTTCTCGGTAATAGCTAGACTATCGCCATAAATCTTCACCACCAAAGAACCTTTTACACCCGACACGGCCTCTTCCACATTATCCATAATGGGTTGCGAAAAATTGAGGTCGATGCCCGGAAATCTTTCCAATTCCTTTTGCATCTGATCAATAAGCTGTTCTTTGCTGATTTTGCTCTTCCACTCTTTTTTCGGATAGATGTCTACATGAAATTCGATGTTGTAAAATCCAGTAGCATCGGTACCATCATTGGGTCTGCCGGTTTGCGACATCACCTGTCTGACTTCCGGAAATTTGCGAATGATTTTCCGCATCTGGTTGGCAATGTCTTTCGATTGGTCGAGCGAAATGCTCAATGGGCAGGTTGCCCTGATGTAAATGGCGCCTTCATCCAATTCGGGCAAAAATTCGGTACCGAGAAACTTGAAAGAAAACAATCCAGTTGCCACCACTACCATCGCCGAAATCAGGGCAATTCTTTTGTTGCGGTACGACCAGGAGAAAAGCCTCATCACCCCTTTGGTTAAGCCCTCTACAAAGCGGTTATGCTTTTCTTTTACGTTTTTGCGCAACAGCAAACTGCTTAACAAAGGTACCAAGGTTAAGGTAAGCACCAAGGCGCCCAGCAAGGCAAAACCCAATGTCCAGGCCAAAGGCGAGAACATTTTGCCTTCTACTTTTTGAAAGGCAAAAATTGGCAATAGCGCGGCGATGATAATGAGTTTAGAAAAGAAAATAGCTTTTCCCAACTCTCCACCAGTGTTTTTTATCGCACCTAACTTCGATAACTGGTTGAAACGAGGCATCCCTACTTTGTGTGCCTTTTGATCGAGCACCACAAAAATACCCTCTACCATTACCACCGCCCCATCTATAATGATACCAAAATCGATGGCACCCATAGACAGCAGGTTCGCGCTCATGCCCTTTAGGGTTAAACAAACAAAGGCAAACAACAAGGCCAGCGGAATAATAATGGCCACAATAAAAGTGGTCCGCCAATCGGCCATAAACAGAAAAACAATAACCGTTACGAAAATAATGCCCTCCAGCATGTTGTGCAGCACCGTATGGGTAGCAAAGCTGATCAGGTCGTTGCGGTTATAAAAAGTATTGATCTTTACATCTTCGGGCAGCACCTTTTCATTCAGGTATTCTATTTTTTCCTGAACCTTACGGATCACCTCGCTCGGATTCTCGCCCTTGCGCATCACGACGATGCCTTCGACCACATCATTAAGCTGGTCGCGACCTACTTGGCCCAACCTAGGCAAACTTGATATTTCTACCGAGGCCACGTCTTTCACCAAAATGGGAGTTCCATCGATGTTGGTTACAATAATGTTGCGGATTTCTTCTTCGTTTTGCAGCAAGCCGATGCCACGCACTACATAAGCTTGGGCGTTGTCGACAATAACATCACCCCCCACGTTGATATTGCTTTTAGAAGCCGCCTCATAAACATCTAGGGGACTAATATTGTAAGAAGCGAGTTTTTCTGGGTTAACCTTGATTTCGAAGGTTTTTACTTCGCCCCCAAAGCTCACGATATCGCCTACGCCAGGCACGCCCAACAATTGACGTTCTATCACCCAATCTTGCAGGGTTTTGAGCTCTTTTACGGTTTTAGAATGGCTGGTTAAGGTATAGCGAAAAATCTCGCCGGTTGGTCCGGTTGGTGGCTGTACATCGGGATCGGCGCCTTCGGGTAGCGCCACATCGCGCAAGAGGTTGTTTACTTGCTGGCGAGCGAAGGCATCGTCAACACCATCGTCGAAAACAACTTTAACCACCGAGAGCCCAAATACCGTGGTCGACCTGACCGAAGTTTTCTTTTGCACGGGATTAAGCGCCACTTCTATCGGCATTGAAACGAATTTCTCTACCTCTTCGGCGCTTCGGCCCGGCCATTGCGTAATAACAGTGATTTGCGTGTTGGTTACATCGGGAAAGGCTTCTATCGGGATATTTTTAAAGGCCAATGCCCCCCAAATAATCAGCACCAAAGTAGCCAAAAAGATGAAAAACTTATTCTTAAGCGAAAAGGCAATGATATTTTTGATGATTTTAGACATGCGCTTTTGGTGTTAATTGTTGGTCAATGCCTGATACAAGAATAATTGCGAACTGGTTACCACTTCATCGCCAAGGGCAAGGCCGGTAACATAAGCTTTGTCTTCAAAGCGGCTCATCACCTGAATAGCTTGTACGCTTAGCTTGTTGTTCTTTTTCACAACCACATAGTTTTTGCCGTTGTCCATCACCATGGCCTGTGCCGGAATGGCCAATGCCTTTTGGGTTACCTTACGGTCTACTTTTACCTTGGCGAACATTTCTGGCTTAAATTCGTTGTTGGCGTTGTTCATGCTGATGCGCACTTTCATAGTTCGGGTGCTGGCATCGAGTACATTGTAGATTTTGTCTATTTTACCGGTATAGCTTTTTTCGGGATTGGCCAACGTGCTTACTTTGACTTCGTCGCCCAAATGCACGCTGTTCATATCGGCTTCATACACATTGGCCATGATCCATACATCAGACAGGTCGGCAATAACAAAAAGATCGGCATTGTTATCGGGGCGAATGGCCGAGTTGTTGGTGATGTTTTTTTCGATTACATAACCGCTAATTGGTGCCTTAATGAGATACTGCGCTTGGTTTCCGCCCGAAATAGAAGCTACTTGCTTGGCTTTTTGCAAATCGGCAACCGATTTATTGTAATTTACCTTGGCACTGAGGTAATCTTGCTCGGTAGCCAAATTGCCTTCGTATAGCGATTTGGTAGTGGCCAGTGTTTTTTCGGCCAGCGTTACATTCGCTTCGGCATTAGCCAGATCGTTTGCAATGCCTGCCACTTCGGTACTGTTTAGCAAGGCGAGAACTTGTCCCTTGTGCACAAAATCGCCCAATTCTACTTTTAGCGACTGCACCTTGCCACTAACCAAGGCAAACACCTTGGCTTGACGGGCTTCGTTGGCCTGAACCTTACCGTTGAGCTTAATGACACCGTTTTCGTCTTCGAGCTTTACAGGTACGGTTTGCACGTTTTTGATCAAACTATCGGGCAATAACTCGTCCGATTTAGGTACTTCGGTAGGTTTGTCGGCACAGGCTGCAAAAAAGCTGGTTGCAAGTAGTGCCATCACATATAATGGAGATTTCTTCATGGGTATCAATAATTGAAAATGGTTTTGCCTACGGCGAATTGCAAGGTTTCAACGGCCTGCATCTGTTCGTTTTGCAATTGGTAAAACTGTACGAGGTTATCTTTATAGCTTTCGTAGAAATCGGTAAACTCCAATAGGCTCAGATCTTTGCGCTGAAAGCCATTGGTAACAGAAACAAGCAGTTTTTGAAGCTCCTGTACAAATCCCGGATCAAAAGACTGGATCATTTGGTTGGTATTGATGGCCTTGAGGTAAGCCGATTGTACTTCTTTGCGCAAGGTTTCGTTTTGCAGTTGCAAGACTACCTTAGACTGGTCGATATTCACCTTGGCCGATTTGATATTGCCTTGGTTGCGGTTAAAGAACGGCAGATCGATACCTACCGTAAAAAAAGTGGCATTGTCGACAAAACTTCCCCTCTTATCGAACTGCGCACCCAAAGTGACATCTGGAACAGCCATGGCTTTTTGCAGGGCATAGTTTTGCTGACTGTAAACCAGGCTTTGTTGGGCTTCCTTCAAATCGTAGCGACTGGCGGTGGCAGTGTCTAACAAACTGGCCAAAGAATAGCGTTTCAGTTCGCTGGCTACATCGAGTTGATTAACCACAGGTATCAGGGGAGCTTTGTTTTGCAGAAGCAACTGGAGTTCTGCATTGATTTCGTTCACCTGGTTTTGCAAGGAGGTTTGTTCGGCTTTTAAGGTATACAGCAACGACTTGATGCGTACGGCATCTTTTAAGGTCACCACTCCTTTGGCCAACAATTCTTGGTGGGCCGTATTCAGCTTTTCGAGGTATGAAACCTGCAAGGCATAGCCATTAATAGATTGCTGCAAAAAGTAAAGCTGGTAAAAATTGCTGCGCAAGGTAAATTGTAGCGTACGCAACAGGTCGAAAAAACGGCTTTCTTCTAAAAGTACATTGGTTTGCGCCATTTTAACCTGCTTGTTTCTTTTACCGGCCAAGGTAATGAGCTGCGTAACCTCTACCGTGTATTGCCCATAGGGATTGCCTATATTAAAGGCTTTTCGCTGTTGAGGATTATAGATATTGCCTTCAAACTGAATGTTGGGGTTATTGTAAAGCTTGGCTTGGATTACCTGCGCCTTGGCCATATCGATGTTGTAGCGTTGAGCCAAAAGCGAAAGGTTCTGCTGCAAAAAAATCTTTTCGGCTTGGGGCAAGGTTAAGCGCAAACTGTCTTGTGCCTGGCAAAGCTGACTAAATAGGCTCAAGGCTAAAACAACAGCTACTTTGAGGTAGTTTCTTCTCATCTTGTTTATCGCGGAAAATGCGAATGGTCCAAAATTAGGTTCCTACCATTAGAGACTGGTTTTGGCTAGATTAGAAAATGATTAGAAGCGGGAGTATTACGTACAGCGTATTGAGTATAGCGTAGTGAGTAGGATAGTTAATTGCTGAATTGTTAAACTGTTGAATTGTTAAATTTCAAACTGAAAACTAGCATCTTACTTGAAATAAATCATTCATTGTACGCTATGAAGGAAACCTTTTGATTTCAATCTTACTACAATCAATCTTAGCTTAGCCGTCTAAGGTGGTCAAACTTAAATGATGTACTTTATGTCTTTTTGGTAATTGCCAGATTGTTATATTGCTAAACTGTTGTATTCCTGAACTGTAAATTACAAGCTGACAACCAACACCTTACTCAGGATAAATCATTAACCTTACTGGCTAATAAACCCACCTTTGCTATAACAACCTTAGCCTATCTTAGCTGTCTAAGGTGGTCAAACTTAAATGATGTACTTTGTGTTAATTGCTAGATTGTTAATTGATTGGCTGACAAATTCACCTTTGCTATAACAACCTTAGTCTATCTTAGCCGTCTAAGGTGGTCAAACTTAAATGATGTACTGTGTATTAATTGCTAGATTGTTAAATTGATTGGATGACAAACCCACCTTTGCTATAACCACCTTAGCCTATTCTTAGCTGTCTAAGACGGTCAAATTTAAATGATGTATTTTAGTATTAATTGCTAGATTGTTAATTGATTGGATGACAAACCCACCTTTGCTATAACAACCTTAGTCTATCTTAGCCGTCTAAGGTGGTCAAACTTAAATGATGTACTGTGTATTAATTGCTAGATTGTTAATTGATTGGATGACAAACCCACCTTTGCTATAACAACCTTAGCCTATCTTAGCTGTCTAAGGTGGTCAAGCTTAGTCAGATTGTTGTACTCTTTAAAGTTTATCGCTATACGCACTACTCCATACGCTATACCAATGGAAACACCAACCTTACGCATGTTCCCTGCTCGGGTTGCGAAACCAATGTTGCTTCAATACAGTGCAATTGCAGAATCTGCTTGGTAATATACAAGCCTATGCCTTGTCCTTTGATATGCCTGGTTCTATCGCTCCGGTAAAACAACTCAAAGACCGCTTCCGTGTCATTTAATGGAATACCAGGACCATTATCGCTGATGGCCACTTGTAACTGTCCATTAATCGAAGCAATCAATACCGTTACCTTGGGAGGATCAGAAAATTTAATGGCATTGTCCAATACATTCGACAAAGCAATATAAAGCAATTCCCTATTGGCTCTTATGGTCAAAAGTTGTTCTTGCAAAGGCGATATTTCTACATTGACCGAAACCTGTGCATGTGGGTATTCGATGGCTTTTTTCTCCAATACGCTCCACAAAACCTCGTCTACGCGCACATCGGCCATTTTTTGTTCGCCCGACATTTCTAAGCCTGAGAGTATCAGCAGGCTGTCTAAAATAGATTTGAGATGTACCGTATCGTTTTTGAGCGAAGCCAGCAAAGCTTCGTATTCTTCGTTGCTGCGTGGCTGGTTCAGGGTCACGTCGATATCGCCCATAATGGCTGTTAATGGCGTTTTCAGTTCGTGCGAAGCATTTTTCAGGAAATTCTTTTGGGTTTGCACGCCATTTTCTAAACGCGCCAAAAAATAGTTGAAGGTAATAATCAGTTCTTTGATTTCGTCTTTGTGGCCATCGGGTACGTCCAAACGAGAGTGGAGGTTATCTGTCGTGATTGAATTTACCTTTTTAATCAGCGTAGCAAAAGGCCTGAACGTTCTTTTGGCCAAAAAGCCAGCCAACAGGAAATGGATGAGCGCACCGAGCAGGTAAAAGAAAACCAGCATCTTTTTCAAGGCATCTAATTGCACATTTCCGGCATTGTCTATCCCAGAAACAACGATGATAAAATTGCCTTGGTTGTCTTTGTAGTACAAGCCTGCCAATTGCTTATCGCCTAGCTTAAAAGTCAGATTGCCTTCGGCCACGATTTTGTTGAGCATTTCGGCGGAAAGCTTAAAACTAAGTTTATCGTCAATAAACAAGCTTTTATCGCCAGCATGATATACACGGATCGATTCGTTATAGATGCGCCTGTACTGCGCCTCGATGCTTCGATATTTCTTATCGTTTACTTCGTCTTTTTCAAAATAGAAATAAGCGGCTGTATTGGCACGCTCGAGCAGTTTTTTAAAATAAAGCTCACGTGTATGTTGCTTAAACAACAAAAAAGTACCCAAAAACACCAGTCCCAAGGCAAAGGCAAAAAGCAGGGTTGAAAGAATGATGAGCTTATTTCTTAAGGTCATGGTGTTTTCAATTTAAACATATAACCAGTGCCCTTAATGGTATGGATGAGCGGGTGTTCAAAATCCTTATCTATTTTGTTGCGCAGGTAGTTGATGTACACATCAACCGAATTGGAGGTGGTATCGAAATTAATGTCCCACACAGCTTGCGCGATAGAAATGCGCGAAAGTGCCTTTTCGCGGTTCTTCATCAGAAAAACCAGCAGTTTAAATTCGCGTGGCGACAAATTGAGCGCCTGGCCATCGCGCTGGGCACTTTGTTCCTTTACATTGACTTCTACGCCGCCATAGCGCTGAAAATCGACAATGCCATTGTTGAACTCGGTTCTTCTCAGCTGGGCATTGATGCGCGCCAACAGCTCGTCGAACAGAAAGGGCTTGGCCAAATAGTCGTCGGCACCACTTTCCAATCCGCGTACCTTTTCTTCTGGCGTATCTAAGGCGCTGAGGATAATAATCGGCGTGGTATTTTTGCGTTGCCTGAGCAAACTACAAACCTCAAACCCGCTGATATCGGGCAACATGATGTCCAAAATAATCACATCATATTTGTTTTCGCTGGCTTCGTCGATTGCTTCTCGCCCCTTGCCTACCGTTTTAACCTGATATAGGCTTTCCCTTAGTCCTTTTTCAATAAAGGAAGCTACACGCTGATCGTCTTCGGTAAGGAGTATTCTGTTCATCAAAAGCAAAGTTGTGATTTTATGTTTACGAAACCACGATTTTATGGAAAATTTACGTGGAGGGCATTAAGTAATGGTACAGCGTAGTGCGAATAGTGAATAGCTAGCCACTCCTCTCTGCAACAAAACTGTTGATTTAAAGTCAATCGCGCTTTAAAATTTCTTCGGATTTTGGTTTTTTTATACTTTTGCTCTTGTGAAGAGGCTCTATTCATACTTTCTGATAATGATCGTGACTTTTAACATCACGCCGGTACATCAGCTGCTCAAAACGCCTGCACTTTTCCATCATTTTCACTACCACTGCCAGCAAAGCCCCGATATTTCTTTTATCGATTTCCTGTCCATGCACTATTGGGGCAACGACAATGATTCGGACGATGAGGAAGACATGAAGTTGCCTTTTAAAAAAATGACCAACCCTGTTGTACTCTCGTTCTGCATCCCTGCTAAACCGGTACTAATTACGGCCGGTTTCTTGTTCAAATACACACAAGACTATCCTCTGCCTAACGACAGCCTCATTCCCGATAACATCAATTCGTCGTTGTTCAGGCCTCCGCGCCCAGCTGCATGCTAACCTTTCGGCCAAAAGCCGATTAATTATCCGTATGCAAACGACGCTTTCCGCGCCTTAACAACTTAATTTTATGATGAACAAAATCATCAGCTTTTCTGTAAAGAACAAGCTGGTTATAGGGCTATTCGTATTTGCCCTATTGCTATGGGGTGTTTTCGAATTGAGAAAACTCCCAATCGATGCTGTACCTGATATTACCGACAACCAGGTACAAGTACTTACCGTATCCCCTTCTTTGGGTGCTCCAGACATTGAACGATTAATTACTTTCCCGATAGAACAATCGTGCAGCAATATCCCAGGCCTGAAACAAATCAGAAGCTTTTCTAGGTTTGGCCTCTCGCTGGTTACCATTGTTTTTAACGACGATACCGATCTGTATTGGGCCAGGCAACAGGTAACCGAGCGCCTGCAACAAGTGCAGCGTGATTTGCCTTCGGGCATCGGCTCGCCAGAATTGGCACCCGTAAGTACCGGCTTGGGCGAAATTTACCAATATGTAGTCAGGCCAAAAGCGGGCTACGAAGATAAATACGATGCCATGCAGTTGCGGACCATCCAAGATTGGATTGTGCGCCGACAACTGATGGGTACCAAAGGCGTTGCCGAAGTTTCGAGCTTTGGGGGCAAGCTTAAACAGTACGAAATTGCTGTTAACCCAAGCTACCTCAAAGCCAACAACATTACCATTGCCGATATTTTTGCCACGCTCGAAAAAAACAACCAAAATACGGGTGGCGCCTACATCGAAAAGGGTCCAACGGTACTCTACATCAGAAGCGAGGGTTTAACGGCCAACTTAGAAGATATCGGCAAAATCGTAGTAAAAACGCTCAACAATGGCCTACCCGTGTTGGTAAGAGATGTAGCCAAAGTACAACTAGGCGCTGCCATTCGCTATGGAGCCATGACCTACAACGACAAAGGCGAAGTGGCTGGTGCCGTAGTGATGATGCTGAAAGGCGAAAACAGTTCGGTAGTAGTGGAACGTGTGAAGCAAAAAATTGCCGAAATACAGAAAGACCTGCCCGAAGGCGTAGTGGTAGAGCCATTTTTAGACCGCACCAAAATGGTAAACAGCGCCATCGAAACGGTAGAAACCAACCTGCTAGAAGGTGCATTGATCGTGGTTTTTGTGCTGGTGTTCTTTTTGGGCAACCTGCGTGCAGGCCTCATTGTATCATCGGTTATTCCCTTGGCCATGCTGTTTGCCATCATCCTCATGAATATGTTTGGCGTGGGTGGCAACTTGATGAGCTTGGGCGCTATCGATTTTGGGCTGATTGTTGATGGTTCGGTGATTGTGGTAGAAGCCGTGTTACACCGTTTCTCGCATTCGCACCAATTTAGAAAACTCAGTTCCATCTCGCAGGATGAAATGGACAAAGAAGTTTCCAAATCGACCGGTAGCATCATTAATTCGGCGGTATTCAGTCAAATCATCATCCTCATTGTTTACTTGCCCATTCTTTCCTTAGAAGGCATTGAGGGCAAAATGTTTAAGCCCATGGCATTGACCATTGCCTTTGCCATCTTAGGTGCTTTCATCTTGTCGATCACCTACGTACCGATGATGAACGCCCTTTTCCTGAACAAAAAACTAAACCACAAAGCTACCTTAGCCGATAAGGTAACCATTTGGCTGGAAAGAAGATACATGCCTTTACTCAAGCGATTGATGAAGTTCCCCAAAACCATTATCATCGCTACTTTGGCCTTGTTTGCCATTGCTGTTATGGTGCTAGGACGCTTGGGTGGCGAATTTATCCCGCAGATTGAAGAAGGCGATTTTGCCGTTGAAACCCGCTTATTAACGGGAAGCAACCTGAACAATACCATTAAATATACCCAACAGGCTTCTGGCATTTTGCTGAAAAAGTTTCCGGAGGTAGAAAAAGTGGTCACCAAAATCGGCAGTGCCGAAATACCAACCGACCCGATGCCTTTTGAGGCCGGAGATATGATGGTCATCCTTAAACCTAAAAAGGAATGGACCTCGGCCACTTCTTTCCCCGAACTTTCCGAAAAAATGACCAAAGAGCTCTCGGCCGTGCCGGGCATTACGGTTGGTTTTCAGTTTCCGGTACAGATGCGCTTTAACGAGCTGATGACCGGAGCCCGGCAAGACGTGGTGTGCAAAATCTTTGGCGAAGACCTGGACAGTCTTTCAGTTTATGCGCATCGCTTAAACGAGATTATCCAAACCGTACCGGGTGCCATCAACATTTATGAAGAAACGGTTACGGGTATGCCTCAAATCGTGATCAAGTTTAACCGCGATGCCTTGGCCAAATACGGACTGAATGTAGAAGACATCAACAATACGGTTAATACCGCTTTTGCAGGAAAGAGTGCCGGACAGGTGTACGAAGGCGAAAAACGTTTTGATTTGGTGGTGAGGCTGAACGAGGAGGCCAAAAAGAACATAGACGATATCAAAAATTTAATGATTTCGACCAAAAGCGGTTATCAAATCCCTGTTTCGGAAGTGGCCGAAATTACAGAAGTAGAAGGCGTAAATCAAATCCAGCGCGAAAACACCAAAAGACGCATCGTTATCGGCTTTAACGTTACCGGACGCGATGTGCAGACCATTGTGGCCGAATTGCAACAAAAAGCCGAGAAACAGCTCAAATTACCTGCTGGCTATAGCCTGGTTTACGGCGGTTCTTTCGAAAACATGAATGCCGCCAAAGACCGTTTGGCTATTGTGGTACCTGTAGCCTTGCTCATGATTTTCTTGTTGCTGTATTTTGCCTTTAACTCGGTAAAACAGGGCTTGTTGATTTATACAGCCATCCCGCTCTCGGCCATGGGTGGCATTTTTGCGCTTTGGATACGCGATATGCCTTTCAGTATTTCGGCTGGCGTAGGTTTTATCGCACTATTTGGGGTGGCCGTGTTGAATGGCATTTTGTTGGTTTCAGAATTTAATCGTCTTAAAAAAGAAGGCTGGACTGATTTGCGACGGATTGTAGTACACGCCACCAAAACCAAGTTGCGTGCCGTATTGATGACGGCTTTGGTACCTTCGCTGGGCTTTATCCCGATGGCCATCAGCACCGGAGCCGGTGGCGCCGTACAAAAACCTTTAGCTACGGTAGTAATTGGCGGTTTGATCATTTCAACGCTGCTTACGCTTTTCGTACTGCCGGTTTTATATATTCTTTTTGAGAAAGGCTTCAAATATTTTAAACCAAAGCCAGTGATAGCTATTTTGTTTGGCCTGTTTTTGTTGAGCAACGGTGCGAAAGCCCAAGAGCGTGTTGGCCTTAACGAGTTGTTGCAAAAAGCTTCGGCCAATTACCCAACCATGAATGCCGCCCGGTTGAACGAAAGCTATCTCAACGCCTTAATTCCAACAGCAGTAGACATTCCCAAAACAGATTTGGCTTACGAGGCGGGGCATTTAAACGGCAGCTTTAACGACAACAGGTTTTCGGTTTCGCAAAGCTTCCAGTTTCCAACCGTTTACAGCAGGCAAAAAGATGTAAATCGATCAATGCTTAACGTTGGACGGGCACAAACGGCCATTCAGTTGCTCGATTTGCAGACCGAAATCAAGAACCTGTATTTTAACCTGCTCGTACTCGATCAGAAAAAGACAGTGCTGTTAAAAGCCGATAGCATTTATGCGCGTTTTGCAGAAAAGGCCGAAAATCGTTACCGTTTGGGCGAAAGCGATATTATTGAAAAAACCACGGCTGCCAATCAAAGGCTACAGATTGCCGCACAGCTCAACGTATTGCTGGCCGACCAAACCAGCCTACAAAAAAGAATGCAAATGCTGGTGCAACGCGAGGAAACCATAGCCTTAGATGCCAGCGTACTCATCTACCCTATCGATTCGCGCTTATTGCTGGCTCCTTCTATCACCCAAAATCCAGTTATTTTATGGCAACAGGAAATGGTAAAGCAGGGCCAGCTGAACCAAAAGCTCGAAAAAAGCAAGCTCTTGCCTTCGCTTAACCTGGGCTATGCCAATGCCTCGTTTATGGGTTGGCAAAACACGCCGAGCGGTCAGGAAGTTTTTTACAACCGTTCGCATCGTTTTCAATCGTTTAGTGCGGGTATTGCCGTTCCCTTGTTTTTTGGTGCGCAAAATGCCAAAGCTAAAGCCATGGGCATTTATGTACAGCAGCAGCAAAAAGAACTCGAAGCTTTGCAGCTTAACTACAATGCCGAACTGGAAAAGGCCTTGGCCAAAGCAAGGGCTTATCAGGAAACTTTGACGAGCTATCATCAGCAGTTATTGCCCAATGCCGCCAAAATTGAAAAATCAGCTAGTGCCAAGCTCGATGCCGGCGACATCAACTATTTAGATTGGACCATTTTGATTAACCAAACCATTGAGATCAAAAGCCAATACTATCAGTTGGTCAACCACTTAAACGAAACATTTATAGAAATTGAACGCCTTAACGGCATCCTCATCAAATAATTATATGAAAAATACAATCGCCCTGATTTTTGCAGGTTTGTTCTTTGCCTCTTGTGGCAGCAAACCGGCACCAGCCGAAGTTAAAAAAACAGCCGTTACGCCTACCGAAGAAACCATAGCCCTTAGCGACGCGCAACGGAAAAATGCAGACCTAACTCTTGGCCAAATGGAAACACGCCCGGTCGAATCGACCTTAAACGTGAACGGCAGCATCGAACTGCCACCAGAAAACCTACATACCATCAGCTTCCCGCTTGGTGGCTTTATCAAAAGCAGTCGCTTGGTGAACGGCGCGGCCGTGCAAAAAGGTACAGTTTTAGCTACCATAGAAGATGTGGCCTTTATCCATATGCAACAAGACTATCTTACAGCCAAATCGAAACTGGCCTTCGCCACGGCCGATTATAACCGTCAAAAAGAGCTGAATGCGACCCAATCGAACAGCCAAAAGGTATTGCAACAGGCTAAATCCGATTTCGAAACCCAACGCATATTGGTCAATTCGTTAGCCGAAAAGCTGAAATTGATTGGCATAACGCCCAGCAAACTTACCGAAGATAACATTTCGAGAACGGTTAACATCTACTCGCCTATCAACGGATTTGTGGCCAAGGTAAATGTTAATCCGGGCAAATATGTGGGGCCAACCGATGTGTTGTTCGAAATCATCAATCCAGCTGAAACCCACCTTTCGCTGAACATCTTTGAAAACGATGCCAAAAACTTGGCCAAGGGGCAAAAAGTAACGTTCAATACCGTTGGCAATCCGAACGAAAAATTAGAAGCAGAAGTGATGCTGATTACCCAAAACCTCGACGAAAACAGAACGGTTGAAGTACATTGCCACCTGCGTGGAAATCATCAAAAATTGATTCCTGGCACCTTTGTCAATGCGCAAATCAAGTTGAAAAGCCATTCGAGCAACACCTTACCCGATGGTGCCATTGTGGATTGGCAAGGCAAAAAGTATGTCTTTGTTGAAACAGCCAACAATAAATTTATTGCCAAAGAGGTGCAAACTGGCTATACGGCCGAAGGCTATACCGAAATCAAAACGCCGATTGCGGGCAAATTGGTAACGAGCAATGCCTATACCCTACTTACGGCTATGAAAAACAAAGCTGAAGAAGAATAAAACGAAAAACCCCGATCAAATAGTCGGGGTTTTCTTTTAAGCTTTAAAACAAGTATTGTAGGCTTGTTGCATGGCTTCTTCGGCAATTTCGAGGTCTTTTTCGCTGGTACGCCAGTTTACAAAAGCCGCGCGTATGCAACGCTGTCCGCCGTATACCGTTGGCGTGAGGTAAACCTTGCCGAGTTTGTTGAGCGTATCCAAATACAAATCGACCTGTTCTTTTTTGTGTTTCAGTGTAAAGCAAACCGTATTGAGTTTTACTGGGACCAAGAGTTCGAAATTTTCGCTTTGGGCAATGAAATCGCCAAATTGTTGCGCCAATTGGATGGAATTTTCGGCAATCTCCTTAAATCCTTCCCTGCCATAGGCAATTAAACTGAACCAGGCTGGCAAGGCACGCAAACGCCTCGAATTTTCGGGCACAGTACTGGCGAAGGAAAAATTAGTGGCCGGATTACCCAAATAAGGTGCATTGGAATTCTGAAAAGTCTGGATCTGCAAATTTTGATGTTCATGGCGCACAAAAGCGATGGCGCTGTCATAAGGCACGTTCATCCATTTGTGACCATCAATAGTAATGCTGTCTGCCACTTCCCAGCCTTTTAGCAATCCAGCGTATTTTGGCGTACAGGCGGCAAAGCCCCCAAAAGCCGCATCAATATGCAACCAGAATTTATATTGCTTTTTAAGTTGGGTTATTGCCAGTAAATCGTCGAAGTCTGAAGTATTTACCGTACCAGCGCTTGCGCTTAAAATAATCGGCGAATCCTGATACATGGCCAACAAGCTTTCCAAATCGTCTAAATCAATCGATTCGGTGTTGGGTTTACTTTTGACTTGCACCAGCTGGTTACGACCAAAGCCCAGCATGGCCAATGATTTGAGCACTGAAGAATGCGGGTTGGCACTTAAAACCTTAATCCCCGGCAACATGCCATCGGCAGCAATGTTATGTTGCAGCTGTTCGCCTGCCCACTGCCTGGCCACGGCCAAACCCGTGAAATTAGACAAGGTGGCTCCGCTTACAAAACTGCCGTTAAAGCTGTCGGGCAGGTTAAACAAACGACGCATGAGTTTGATGGTTTCATGCTCGATGTGCGCAGAAATATCGCCATTTAACGATACACTTTGCGGATTTTGGTCGAAAACACTACACAACCAATCGCCCATAAGTGCAGCCGGTGTGGAGCCTCCCGTTACAAAACCCCAGTACCTTGGTCCGCTCGAAGCCGTGATGAGCTGCTGATAATATGCTTTGAACAATTGCAGGGCATCTAAAGCGCCGCCTCCCTCGGGCAAATCCTTGCTCGGTTTTACCTCGCCAGCGAGTGGACTAGTGGAGAGTTTCTCCAATTGCGCCAAAAAATCTATTCCGGTTAATTTAGCTTGTTCCAGTATTTCTTCTAAATAATTGAGGTCTTCTTTAAGCCTGTTCATGGTATGTATTTAAAGTTAACTGCATCATGGTATCAATGCGTACAAATTCAAGTTTATCTACCGGGATTTGTTCAAAACCCAGTTTGCCGTAAATATGAATGGCATCCTGCAGCTTGGAATTGGTGTATAAAATTACTTTGGTTGCCCCCAATTGTTTGGCTTTCTGAATAGCCGCTTCGCAAAGCACACGTCCCAAACCAAAGCCTCGGGCTGTTTTGGCTACGGTCATTTTGGCCAGTTCGTAAACGCCGGGTGCACTAAATTTCAGGGCAACCGTGCCCACGATTTCATGGCCTCTTTTGGCAAACAGAATATGGCCACCATTGTTTAAAATAGCTTCTTTTGGATTTTCTAGCATCCATTTGTCAGCTTCTTCTACCGCAAAAAATTCTTGGAGCCAATCTATATTCAACTGTTCATAATAAGGCTGCAAGGCAGTGTTGTATTCGATAATTTCGGTATTCATGGTTGTAGTGGATTTAATCATTCAAAATTCGGTAAAGAAAAAACACAAAAACAGATGCAGATTTTATATTTTTGAGCATAACAGATTTCCGACATGAATACGGCAACCACAACAACCACCGATTTCCTTTACCAGCAACTGGCCGGCAAAATAGCGCAGAACATCTTGGATGGCGTTCTCAAAACCGGCGATAAACTACCTTCGGTACGCACTTTGAGCAAAGACCACGGCATTAGCTTGAGTACGGCATTTAAAACCTATGTAGAGCTTGAAAATAAAGGATTGATCGAAGCCAGGCCCAAATCGGGTTATTATGTTCGTTTTACTGATCGTAAAGGAAGATTTATCAGTGCGGCGCCTCAAAGCGAAAAAGAACCTTTCGACGTTAATGTAGACGAAATGTTGGCCATGGTGTACGGCAGTATCAATAAAACAGGCATTTCGCAACTGTCGATGGCCGCCCCGGCCCTTTCTTTATTGCCCGAAAGCAAACTGAACAAAACCATGGCCGAAGCCATCCGCGAAAATGCTTACAGTTGTATCAATTATGAAGACATTCAAGGTAATTTGCGATTACGCCAACAGGTAGCCAAAAATGCGCTGACCTGGGGTGGTACGCTTACTGCCGACGAAATTATAAGCACGCAGGGCTGTATGGAGGCCCTTGTTTTTTGCCTTAAGGCTGTAGCCGAACCCGGCGATACGATTGCCATTGAAAGCCCAACCTATTTTGGCATTTTCAACGTGATGAAAAGCCAAGGACTTAAGGTGCTCGAAATCCCTACCGATCCGCAAACGGGAATCAGCATCGAGTATTTGGCCCAGGCCATTGAAAAAGTAAACATCAAAGCCTGTTTGTTTACGCCCAACTTTACCAATCCTTTGGGCTGTGTAATGCCTGACGAGCGCAAAAAACAATTGGTAGTTCTACTAGCCGATAAAGAGATCCCCTTGATTGAAGACGATATTTATGGCGACTTGTTTTTTGGTAAATCCAGGCCCAGAACCTGCAAAAGCTACGACGAAAAAGGCCTGGTACTGTTATGTTCGTCGGTTTCTAAATCGCTGGCACCGGGCTATCGTGTGGGCTGGTGCATTCCCGGCAAGTTTAAAGACAAGGTACTCAATATCAAATTGATGCACACCATATCGTCGGCTACGCCTACACAGGCTGCTATAGGCTTGTTTTTTGAAACCGGCAGATTCGACTTGCACATGCGCAAGCTGCGAAAAGCCCTGCATACCCAATGTTTGCGCTACCTGCAAGCCATATTCGATTATTTTCCAGAAGAAGTAAAGGTAAACCAACCAGCTGGCGGTTATGTGCTTTGGATTGAACTGCCCAAGGCCATAAATGCTTTCGAAATTTTCAGGACTGCCCTCAAACAGCAGATTGGCATCTATCCAGGGCAGGTATTTAGTACGGATGGACGTTTTACCAATTACATCCGCATTAGCTTTGGCCATCCGTTTAGTGCGCAAATTGAACGGTCTATACAGGTTTTAGGCGAATTGATTCGGGCTAGCCAAGAGGTTGAAGGTCGATAGTCCATGGTTGATGGTTTAGAATCAAAAATCCAGCTATCGAATCGACTCTGGACTTCCGACTATAGACTATTGACCATGGACTATGGACTATGGACTATGGACTATGAACTTTTCATCTAATAGTTACCCGTAATCCCCATTTCGAGGCCACGCAGTTCGGCCAAGCCACGCAAACGGCCAATGGCCGAATAACCCGGATTGGTTACTTTGTTCAAATCATCGAGCATTTGGTGCCCATGATCTGGTCTAAATGGCATAGGCTGGTCTCTTTTGGCATTTTCTGCAGCAACCGCTTTCATGACTTCGTACATGTTAACGTCGCCACCCAAATGATCAGCTTCATAAAAATTGCCTTCTTCATCTTTGGTTACGTTGCGCAAGTGCAAGAAATACACACGTTCTTTCACGGCTTCAAAAATATCGACCAATTGGTTATCCACACCTGCGCCCAGCGAACCCGTGCAATAGCAGATGCCGTTAAAAGGCTGGTCAACACTTCTCAAAATGCTGGTCAGGTCTTCTTTGGTGCTCGCAATGCGTGGCAATCCCAAAATCGGGTACGGCGGATCATCGGGGTGGATGGTCATTTTAATTCCAGTTTCGGTACAAGTAGTGGCAATACCTTCTAAAAACCAAGTTAAATTGGCCTTTAAACCATCCCTTCCAATGTTTTGATATTCATCGATACTGGCTCGCAGGGTTTCCAATTCGATTTCCTTTTCGTTCGGAATACCCATTAATACATTGATGCGCAGTTCGGTTAATTCGGCTTCGCTTAGGCTTTCTAACCGGACTTTGGCTTTTGTGAGGATATTGGCCGGATAATCTGCTTCGGCATTTGGACGCTTTAAAATATAAATATCAAATACCGCTAAATCGGTCCAGTTGAAATACAAAGCTTTTGAACCATCAACCATTTCGAGGTCCAGCTGCGTACGGGTCCAATCCAGTACCGGCATAAAGTTGTAGCACACGGTTTTGATGCCACAGGCGGCCAGGTTTCTTAACGAAGTATTGTAGTTTTCGAGATATTTTTCTGCTCCCGGTCTGCGGGTTTTGATAGCTTCGTGAACGGGAACGCTCTCTACCACGGCCCAATGCAAGCCAGCTGCTTCTATGATGGCTTTTCTTTCCTTAATGTCTTCCAATGGCCAAACTTCGCCATGCGGAATATGGTGCAAGGCGGTAACAATGCCTGTTGCACCAGCCTGTTTCACATCTTGCAAGCTTACCGGATCGTTAGGTCCGTACCAGCGCCAAGTTTGTAGTAATTTATGTTTGTTTGTACTCATCTGTTTAAATGTATAATCAATAATACTGAATTAAAAAATCGACCAATAACGATTGGCCGAAAATAGTTACGGAAACGTTAGCGTAAACCAACACGGTTCATTGGTTCATTAGTTCATTGGTTCATTGGTTCATTACACTTGCAAAGTTTAAAAAACTTCGCAAGTGTGTTCATCTTCTCCAAACTGTTCTAACCAACCAAAATCAATCTCTTAAGCATCTCAGGTAGTAAAATCTATTTCAGCTCGAAATTATTTTCCAACTTAATCCCATCAGACGAACCGCCAATCATTACCTTAAAATCGCCGGGCTCAGTAACCCAGCCCTGTTTTTCTTTGAAGAATGCCAGTTTCTCTGGAGTTAAGGTAAAAGTCAACTGCTTGCTTTCGCCTGGGTTCAGTTTCACTTTAACGAAATCTTTCAATTCCTTAACCGGACGCGCTAAAGAAGCAAACTTATCTTGGATGTATAACTGAGCCACTTCTTCGCCAGCTACTTTACCACTGTTGGTTAAAGTAAAGGTTAACTGTAAAGTTTCTCCTTTTTGGATGGCCGATTTCGACAGTTTTAAATCGCTATAGGCAAAAGTAGTATAGCTCAAGCCATAGCCAAATGCAAATCGCGGATCGTTTGGCGAATCGATATAAGCCGATTTGTATCGGATATCGCTTGCTTTGGTCACCGGACGTCCCGTATTCAAATGGTTGTAAAAAATCGGGATTTGGCCTACGTTTCTCGGAAAGCTGATTGGCAATTTGCCCGATGGATTGAAATCGCCCACCAATACATCGGCAATGGCGTTGCCTCCCTGATCGCCCAAAAACCAGGCATAAACCACGGCATCGGCTTTATCGGCTATGCTGTTAAAAATCAAGGGACGGCCAGCCATCAATACCACAATTACAGGTTTGCCCGTGGCTTTTACTGCGTTGAACAACTCTTCCTGACGGCCAGGCAAACCAATATCGGTACGCGATTTGGATTCGCCACTCATATCTCCCGCTTCACCCAAAACCATCACCACTACATCGGCGTTTTTAGCTGTATTTACTGCCGCATCGAAACCTGCCGTACTGGTTTGATCGATCGATGTTCCTTCGGCATAAGTAAATTTGGCATTGCCCAATTTGCTTTTTAGGCCTTCGTAAACACTCACGATGTTATTGGTATCGGCATAAACCGTCCAACTACCGGCCTGGTCTTTTTTGGCATGTACCAAGGGCCCTATCAAAGCCACGTTTTTTACATTTTTTTGCAAAGGCAAGGTGTTAGCCACGTTTTTCAGCAACACGATCGATTTTTGTGCAGCCATTCTAGCTACGTCTTTGTATTTGGGATCGTTCATGACCCTGGCTTCACGCTTTTCGTCAGAAAATTTGTAAGGATTATCAAACAGACCCAATTCGAACTTTTTGTACAAAATCCTTCTCACGGCATCGTCAACAAATTTGATGTCTACTTTGCCACTTTTTACCAACTTCTCCAGTTCTTTTTTGTAGGCTTCGCTCTCCATATCCATATCGCTACCGGCAATGATGGCTTTTTCGGCCGCCTCGCTTAGGTTTTTGGCAAATCCCCAAGGCAGCATTTCCCTAATCGAGCCCCAATCGCTTACCACAAAGCCTTTATAGCCCCATTGGCCTTTTAAAATATCGCGTTGCAAATAGGCGTTTCCTGTGGCAGGCACACCGTTTAGGGTATTAAATGAGTTCATGAAAGTGGCTACTTTGGCATCGGCAGCCGCTTTAAACGGGGGCAGGTAAACCTCATTCAGCATTTGTTCGCTCATGTCGACCGGGTTGTAATCCCTGCCGGCCATTCCAGCGCCGTAGGCTGCAAAATGTTTGGCACAGGCCATAATGGCATCTACTGCACCTAGTTTCTCTCCCTGAAAGCCCAAAACACGCGCCCTGGCAATGGCAGCACCCAAATAGGTATCTTCGCCGGCACCTTCCATTACCCGGCCCCAACGCGGATCGCGGGCAATATCAACCATCGGGGCAAAAGTCCAGTGAATGCCCGAGGCCGCCGCTTCTTCGGCTGCCACATGGGCCGTAGCCCTAATGGCATCCATATCCCATGAAGCCGATTCGGCCAAAGGGATAGGAAATACGGTTTTGTAGCCATGGATCACATCCAGACTAAACAGCAAGGGGATTTTTAAGCGCGACTGCAAAGCGACAGCCTGGATTTCACGCGTGTCTTTTACGCCTTTTACATTGAGCATAGAGCCTACCATGCCATTCTTGATATCGTTGAGCAGGTAGGTTTTCCGATCGCTCGATGGGCCGGTTACCTCCCTGCCCGAATATTGGTTCAGCTGACCTACCTTTTCGGTTAAAGTCATCAATTTCATCAAGGAATCGACCCTTTGATCGATCGTTTTGCGCTGCTGCGCATGGGTTAACGGCAAAAGCCCGAAAATAAACAGAACAGAAAGGCTAGAAAATTTATTCATTTGTATAGTGATTTAAGCAAAACTGGATAAGTTTTAGGGTTTAGAATTGAGTATACCACTACAAGTCTCTTATTTTATCAAAAACTTATTACTTGTATTGATAGCCTTTGCTTCTTAATAAAGCTTCCAGATAATAATAGTCGGCATAATTAATCGGCACATCGATTTCGCTTTTTGCAGGCAAATGGCCGGTGCTGTGCTCCAGGATAAATCCATAATTTTTGCCGATTGGCGCACGATAGCTATTGGTTAAACTGGTCAGGATCTTATCAGCCAATTCCTTGTACTTATCGGCTTTGCTGTAATTGGCCAGCTCGTAAAATGCCGAAGCCGTAATGGCCGCCGCCGAAGCATCTCTAGGCGCATTTGGAATATTCGGTGCATTGTAATCCCAATACGGCACCAAATCCTTATTTTGGGTTGGGTTGTTCAGGATAAACTTCGCAATAGCCTCCGCTTGTTTCAAATAAGCCGGATTTTTGGTGTAGCGGTAACACAAGGTATAGCCATACAAGCCCCAAGCCTGTCCCCTGGCCCATGCCGATTCGTTGCTGTAGCCCTGTGCCGTGAGTTTGTTGCGTACGTTGCCGGTTAAGGTATCGTAATCAATCACATGCCAAGAGCTGAAATCGGGGCGGAAATGGTTTTTTAGGGTGGTATTGGCATGCGAAACGGCAATTTTATAAAACGACGAATCGCCGGTAAGCTTGGTCGCTTCAAACAAAAGCTCCAAATTCATCATGTTATCGATAATTACAGGATATTTCCATTTATCGCCGTTGTGGTCCCACGATTTGATGACACCAGCCTTGGCATTGAAGCGCGTAGAAAGCGACTTAGCCGCTTGGATAATCACCTCGCGATAAGCCGGATCGCCGGTTAAGCGATAACCATTGCCAAAGGGACAATAAACCATAAAGCCCAAATCGTGCGTCCCTTTGTTAAACTGCTCTTTTTTGATATCCTCAGTATATTTTTTAGCCAGTTCGAGCCATTTTTTGTCTTTGGTGTATTGATAGAAATACCACAGCTCTGCCGGAAAAAAGCCACTGGTCCAATCTCTCGAAACCACCATTTTAAATTGTCCGTTTTCTACGGTTCGTGGCGAAACTTGCGCAGGCTTTATTTTTCTGGCCGAATCTACGCTCTTGATCAGTACATCAGTTTGCTTGGCTGCATCGGCAAAAGCTTTGGCTATGTTCACTTTCTGGGCCTGCACTACTCCACAAACTGGAATCAACAAGGCGAATAGACTAGTTTTCAACTTCATAATTTATCGTTTTTTATTTTCCTCTACTTGTTTTATATATAATGAAGCAGGTTGCAACCCTGCCCCGCTTTGGCCATCCCATGCACTTGCCGGCCGGCCTTTTAACCTGCCCTCATAAGGCTTGGCCGTTAAACCGATGACATAGTTTTTGCCACTTACATAAGGATCCTGAATGGCTGCTTTGGAGGCTTTACAGTTCCAAAATACCTGGTTTACGCCTGCCCAGCCATGGCCGGTACCCCAATTGCCTCGATCTTGACTATTGATTTCGCCATCGCTCACCACATTGTCGTACAAAGTGCCCATGGCCCAACGGTGGTGCGGACCAATATCGGCCTTGGCTTGTTCTGAAACACAATGATAAAATACGTTAGGCCCGCAAACCTTGGCTCCGGTAACGTAATCGTGCCTACCTTCTGAAGCGTAGCAATTCATAAACAGGTTCAATTGACCATCGTTATTGAAAGAATACCTTCTACCTCCTTCTATTTTCGATTTTGGTGTAAAGCATTTGCTGTCTTTTACGGTAATTTGCTTGCTATCGCCACCCAGATTTACACATGAGTAGCCGAAATAATGACTTGATACCCCGCTTACCCAACTGTTTTCTATTTTATTGAAAGAAATGGCATCCCAGCCGTGGTCTTCATCCGTATCATTGGCAAACTCAGATGCCAGCAACAAATTCTCTATCCCTACCTCGGCAATGCGACCTGCAAAAGTGTATTTATAGATTTCTCCACCGCCATATTGTTCTTCCATAGCCATGACAATGGGATTATCGATAAAAATGGTATTGCCTTTGATGGCTGTGATTTTACGTTCGAAATTGAAGTTATAATCGCTAGGCTTCCATTGGATGGTATTGGCTTGGGCCTCGATTTGGTCCATTTTTAAATCCGAGATCCATTTTTGGGTGCCTGGACGGTAGACCATAATCGCATCGCCCACCTTCAAGCTCGATGCATTGGCTACCTGAAAGCTTTTGGCCCCTAAAGGCACGTATTTATCGGCAATCTTCACCCTCGAATTAGGAATTTCTACCGCTTTTCCTGTTCCAGAGGCGATAATAGTTTTTCGTTGTCCTTTGCCAGTGGCCACAAGCTTGGTTTCTTCTCCTTCGCCACGCAAAACAATGCCACCCACCGAAATGCGGAGGCTTCCCGGAATTTTGTATTCGCCTTTTTGCAATAGAATTGCCCCGCGGATGCCCCTTGCATCGGCAGGTTTTTTGGCCAATTCGTCAATCGCATCCTGAATGCGTTGCTGGTCGTTATCGCCAGTTGGCGAAAGTGTGGCAACCACAGCCACCTTAGGGATGGCTATTTCGTTTTGATGGTAGCCCACCCTGCTGAAATCGGGAATGATGTCGCCCTGTTCGTCTGGAATATATTGGAGTTTGCCATCCTTTATTTTAACATATTTAGATTGCCAAGCTTGTTGGGCTGAGGCACTGAAAGTCAAAAAAAGCAGACCTAAACCGAACCAAACTTTTCTGCCATGGATTAAAAATCCAAGGTTAGATAGGGTCGAGATGGCACATCCCGACCAGCGGGTTTCTTTAAATAACTTCATTTTATAACCAAATTAAAGGATGCCTAATGGGTAAGTTCCTGATTACTTCTTCTACGCTTGGTTTTAAATCCAAGTTTTTCCAAGTATTGAACCAAGCCTGGTTTTTGTACTGATTGGCGCCAAAAACCAAGAACGGTTGTGCCACCGGCCAGTTTTCCCAAAACATAATATCGGGTTTTAAGGTCCATTTGCTTTTATCGGCTACGAAAGGATAAAGAAATTCGATTCCTTTTTTGATCGATTTGCCATCGGCAGTTTCAAATTCCCAAAGGTTGTCTTTTGGGGTCGACAAGATTTGGCAAACCATTACCATGGCATCTAAATTAAAGATCGAATAGCCATAGGCCTTGGTGCGTTCCAGTTCTAAGGGAAAGCTGCCATTAACTGCCATTTGGTTGGGCAACAATACCATTTTATAGCTGGTACGCAACGAATCGAGCATGGCTTGGTTGTTGCACAGTTTGGCAAATGAAGCCACTTGCATGGCCCAACAAGTACTATGGTTGTTTTTCGAATTTTTCTCGGCCATGCCGTTTTTGCTGGTATTGAGCCAAAGGATATAATCGGCGAACCATTTTTTAATGGCGGTTGTCGTAACGGCATCGAATGCTTTGGCTTTTTCTAGCACCAACATGCCTTGAGCCACCTCCATTAAGTGAATGGTATCGATAATGCCCCAGCTGCGTCCGGTAGAAGAACCTTTTACCGCCTGTGCAAACAACAAATTCGGGTTCATTAGCGTTTCCTGATCTACAAGCCAAGCCTTGAGGTGTTTTAAAGCCTGTTGTGCATATTTTTCGTCGCCGGTAATTTTATAGGCCGATGCCAAAGCACCAATGATCGTGCTGAAGCGGATCATGGCCTTGCGGTGCGCTACAAAATTATTCGGATTGGTTTCGCCATCGCGGTTAATGTAGGGTCCATCAGGATTTTTCGGATTTGGCCAGAAATAATCGGCTTCCGAAAAGAAATCGTGCTTGCCACCCGCACTTCTTGACGAGCTTTCAGCAGTTACGGTTACGGGTTGCTGCTGCATGGCCCAAGCTGCTTCTTTCAGTACTTGCGCTTTTAGCACAGCGGTTACTTGTTGGGCAATGGACGTTTTTTGGGCAAACGTGTTCATGGCCATCGCCACCAACACAACAAACAATAGGAATGATTTTCTCATTAGTTTAAGTTTAAAAATACGGTTGGCATGCCTTTCGATTGTACGCTTACCACGCTTTTGCCTTTATTGGTTTTTACTTTAATCAGTGCCCGGCCATTGTACAATTGTACTTTAGATGAACCGGTAGAAGTACCTTGATCCTTAATCAGTTCTCCATCACCAACCAACCCAAAAGCCACCAAGTTTACGGCATCGAGGCACAATACTTTTTGCGCATCGAAAAGTTTTACTTCCAAAGTAGCTATGCCATCTTTTTCATCGATTTTTTCTAACGTCATTTGCGCAGGCTTGCCCCATTTATCGGTTTGGTACTCTTGTACAATTTCGTCGCTTACCGTTATCTTGCCTTTTTTGGCTACCACTTTAAAGGTGTATTTGCCTTTGCCCATCGGCACCTGCCAACGCAAGCCAGCGGCTGGAAAATCCTGACTGTTTCTTTTCTTTACGCCAAAACTCTTGCCGTTTACAAAAAGTTCGGCTTCGTCGCAATTCGAGTAAACCTTCACCATTTTCTCCTCACCTTCGGCGCCCCAACGGATAGGCCAGGTATGGCCATAAATGTGAACCATTGGTGTAGTTGTCCAGTACGATTGAAAAATATAAAAGGCTTCTTTTTTTGTAAAATCGCGTTCAATTACACCTTTTTGGTTTACGTAAGGTACTGGATTTTCAGGTCTGATTGGCGTAGAAAAGTCCTTAAACGGCCAATAAGCCGTACCACTGAGCCAAGGCATGGTTTCCTGCTCCTTCAAATGCCAGTCGATGAGATTGGCGATGTAACTTTCGCTCCAATCGCCGTCTTTGCTTACCCGCGCTGCGCCACCATATAAAGAGGCATCACCTGCACGCTCGTCGGCACCACCGCCTTTTTTGATTTTGCTCAGGGCATTATCCGGATTTTCCGAATGCCTTCGGGCATGGCTGTCACCACCCCACTCTACGTGCAAAAAGCGGTCTGATTTGTTGAATTCGTCTAACGAAACCTGTTTATACTCGGTATAATCGCCACGGTACCAACCGGCCCAAATAGATGGCGAATACACATCTACAATATCGCGACAGAAATCGCAACGGCGGATGGCGGTATTGCGAGAAGGATCCAATTTATGCGACAAATCGTTCAATTCCTTCATGAAAGTCCTGATTTTTTGCTGGTCGAATTCGGTAAAATCGCCTGGCCAATCGTTTTCGTTGCCCAAGCCCCAAATGATAACCGATGGGTGGTTGTAATGCTGTTCAATCATGTTCGTCAACATCCTTTTAGCCTGTTCCTGATAAACCGGGCCACCCAATCCACCACGGCACCAAGGAATTTCTTCCCAAACCAAAATGCCCAGGCTGTCGCACAAATCGAGTACGATGCGCGATTGCTGGTAATGCCCCAAACGGATGAAGTTGACCCCCATTTCTTTCATCAGCTTCATTTCGGTCACGATCATCTCCTCGGTCATGGCGGCCGCTACGCCCGCATGGTCTTCGTGCCGATGGGTACCGCGCAACAACAAGCGCTTGCCATTGAGCATAAAAGGCCCTTTTTTCACAAACTCGAAATTCCTGAAGCCTACTTTTTCGGTCATTACCGAGGTTTCGCCGTTGGCTGTGATGCTCAGTTTTACTTCGTACTGCTGTGGAGCGTCTGGCGACCATAATTTTGGCGATTTGAGGGAAGTTTCCCATAACAATTCGTCGCCTTGAAATGTTGGCAAAGCCTTGTTCCAATCGGCCACTACTTTGCCATTCGGATCGGTTACGCTGATTTTAAACGTAGCCTCTTTTACCGCATCAGGATTGAACAATCTTGCTTTGATGCTCAATTTGCCCAAAGCGCCTTTGGCATCAACAGTAGCATGCGCAAACAGTTTATCGGCGCTGAGTTGTGGCGTATAAACGAGGTTGAGGTAGCGATAAAGGCCACCATACACGTTAAAATCAGACAGACTGGAAGGAATCATTTCCAAATCGCGCGAATTGTCGCAACGGATAATTACGGGCACCTTGCCCTTAAACTGCCCTTTAAACAAAGGCGATTGCTTGAATTTTTCTACCGCATCGGTAATATCAGCCGTCCACTCATCATAGCCACCCACATGTTCGGCCACTTTGGTAGTATAAATGTAGACTTGTGTTTTCTGTCCAGCGCCTTCAAAATGCAATAAAGTCCTGCCTTTGGTATAAGGATTGGCCACCTCGATATTGGTGCGGTACCAACCCGGACCTTGGTAGTAGTTTACATCAGGATCGACGGCATCGGTAGCATTGAAACAGTGTGGCAAGCTTACTTTTTGCCAATAAGGCATTTCTTCGGGATTGCCCGCCTTTACTGGCCGTACGGCTTCCCAAACGCCCCCCAAATCTTCTTTTACAAATTCCCAATTATTGATAAGGCGCTTGGAAGTCTGCGCCTGCAACAACAAACTTATTCCCAAGAGGTTAATTAAGAGTAAGGCAGCTGATTTTTTGAACATATTTAGTTGAAACTTTTGGTAATCTGATCTAATAGGTAGTTTTTGCGGTCTGCGTTGTATTCCCAAAACATTACGCCTCCCAATTTATTTTTGAGTACGTACTCGCATTTGTTGGCCACCGACCATTCGTTATCGTAGGTGATGTACTGTTTGGTTTCGGCATTGAACAGATAAGGCGCTTTGGCATCTTCGTCTTTATACTCCACAAAGCCTTTTTTGTTGATGAGGCTGTCTTTCATATAGGTATAGCCCCTACCATAGCTGTTGCCCGAGCCTAAAACGGTATCGCCCAGGCCTTTTTGTGCCGTTGGGCTCAACTTGAAGTTACGGCCATAAAAGGCAATACCCATCACGATTTTGGAAGCCGGCACCCCAGCCTCCATGTAGGCTTTGATGGCTTTATCGGCCGAATTTTCTGCGGGCGAGGTTTTCGAATCGTACAGATTGGTATGGTGGCCTGCCCGTTTCCACGAGTAATAATCGTAGGTCATGAGGTTGATGTAATCCAGGTATTTAGCGGCTTTGCCCATTTCTGTATTGTTCAGAAACGATGGAAAGCCACCGGTAGCCGTGGTTAAGAGCTTCTTTTTGCCAGTTTCTTTTTCCAATACATCCAATTCTTTTCTAATCGCCTCAAACATCAAGGTAAAGTTCTGTTTGTCTTCCGGCCGGTACACATTGCCTTCTTCGCCTGGCATGCCCGGGTATTCCCAATCAATGTCTACCCCATCCAATTTGTACTTGCGGATGATATCGACAGCGCTTGCGGCAAAGCCTTTGCGGAGCGAATCGGTCAATACGGCATCAGAAAAATTCTCGCTCCACGACCAGCCCCCAATCGAAATCAGGATTTTAAGTTCGGGATTTTTCAGCTTCAGCGTGTTCAAGCGATTAAAATTGGAGGTATCGGTTTTGAGGTTCTGCAAAAATGCCTTGTTGTCTTTTACATTGACAAAGGCATAATTGATGTGCGTCAATTTTTCGGCCGCAATCTGGTTCGGATCTACCAAGCCATTGAAACCGGTTACATAGCCAACGACCACTGGCTTTTGTTTCTTTGTTGGAGATTTCATGGCGATAAATAGCACCACGCCTATCAAGAGGAAAAAAATCTGGTTAATTCTGTTGTTGATCATGGCTACCATGGTTAAATTTTTAAACGAATACCTTTCTTTTCTAAAAAGGCGACGATACGGATGACTAAAAATGCGACAAAAAACGACCTGATCATGCCACCTGTTCCATAATTAAAATAGTGAGGGTAATTTAAATCGAGAAGGCTGAACAAGGCATAAAGCAGGTACGGAATCAAATAACAGGTTAAGGTACTGGTTCCGGCCGGCTTAATAAAGCTGAACCAATTCTTTTTGTCCTTTACATCGACCACCAAAATAAGCAGTTCGAACATAAGCCAGGTGATGCCCATGCAACTAAATACCCAAGCCGGAGTCGAATAAATTTTGGAAATGCCGCCTGCGTAAGGCCTGATGATAAAGCCAAAGGCAATGCAGGCAGTTCCGGCCAAGGCAAAAAGCCACCAGAGCGTATCGCTTTTTTTACGGTTGACCAGCCATGAATAGAGCGTTGAGGCCAAAGCGCCACCCAGCATCAATGTAATGGAAGAAGCATCGCCAATCATCCACAAATCGGCATGCAACAGGTTCATGTGGCTGGTTATATTGATGAGCGCAAAGGCCATAAATACCGGCAATAACACCCATAATTTGCCCCGAGTAATTACATAAGCCATGGCCGCGAACAGGTAAGCCCAGCCAATAATCCCCAAAATGCCCCACCATGAAGGTTCCATGCCTCTCGGATGTTCATTGCTGCCACCTTTGTACAGATAGGCCATAACTGCTACCACAACGATACCGAATGCCATGAGGCCATATTTCCAGCCTTTGGCCAATTTAGCCGGATAATCGAGCCAGATGAGAAAGAAACCAATAGTGAGGATAATCATGTAAACCGGGTAGCTTAACAGCGCTACATGACCGTTATAGTTTTCCATGTTCACGTGAAAAAAGCCCATCACAATTAAAGCCAGCGCCCTAAGCATAATATGAAAAAGAATAGCGACATACGAATCGCCTTTTTTGAGGCGTGCTTTGATGGCAAAGGGTAGCGAAAGACCTACGATAAACAGAAAGGCCGGAAAAATGAGGTCTGAAAAACCCATGCCATCGTAATCGGCGGCGGTGTGCTCAATCCATTTCGGAATACGGTCTACCCCTGCCACATCGTTCACAAAAATCATCAGGAACATGGTAATGGCCCTTAAAACATCGATAGAGAGTATACGTTGTGGCAATTGTTTCATGTTCGGTTATTTTTGCATGGCCCAAAAGATGGCATTATCCTTAAAAATCAATCAATTCTTTTTACCTGCAAGGCGTTAAGCACAGGTTTTCCTTTTACGCTTTTAAAGGTTAGCCGTATGCCCTTGTCGTCGGCTACCATACATTCGAATTTCTTTTGAACGCTGTTGGCTATGCCATAGGTCGAGGCTAGATTCAGGTTCTTGATAATTAGCTTATCGTTTAAATACACATCGAAAATACGTTGTTCGGGCACTTCCTTGTTGGCCGATTTGCTGGCTTCAATCAGACTGTCTAGATTGTAAGGCAATACCGATTGGATGCCATTGCCCATCAGTTCGGCAAAATGCAGCACCACTTCGTACTTCCCTTTGGGCACATCCAGCTGATAGCCGTCTAAACCCACCAATTGGGTTTGGTAAACCGGATCGTTAAAGGTACCACGGATATTTTTGTCGCTGCCATAGGCTTGGCGACCGCTATTCTTGATTTTAAAAGGCTCTCCACCAATACTGCCCCACGAGCCCGGTTTATAGGCTTGGCTTGGCAACCAGATTTCTTTTTGCTGGAAATCGATAAACTGGCGTTGGCTACCCAAGCAGATATTGATGGCTTTAAAAGCCAAATGCTGCTGTGCAAAAACATCGGGTTGCAACACAAAACGGATGGAAGTTCTGTCTTCCAATTTTTTGCCCTGATACATGGCTACAGCCCTGATTTCGTTAATGCCGTTTTTAAAGGGCACTTCCCAATTGCTCAACCTGTCTTTAACGGCCTGGGTGCCCAAGCTTTTGCCATTTACAAAAAGTGTTACGCTGTCGGTATTGCTGATGACCTGCAAAAGCTGTGTCAAGGTGCTGCTGTTGGCAGGTGCAACGCCGCCTCTGATGGTCCACGAGCCATCGCCTATTTTAAGGAAAGGCTGTTGGTTAAAATGTGCCTTGTACAGGTAATATGTGTTTTTGGGTTGTCTAGCTAAGGTCAGCAAGCCTTTATTGTTAACGTGCGGCATGGTTTCGTCGCGGGTTTCCGAGTTGAAATCGGACAGGTTCCACGCGGCTGCACCAGCCACAAAAGACCTGCTCATGATCGCGCCGATATAGATTTGATGATACAGCATGCCATATTCCAAGCTCTTGTCGAACCTGATTGGGGTAAAAGCATGGATGCGCGGGTCTACATCGGCACCATATTCGGTAATGATGATAGGCTTATCGGGTATTTGCTGGTGGATTTTATCCAGGTTCGGCCCGAAATCCTCCGATTTGCCTCCGTACCAGCCTTGGTACAGGTTCCAGCCCACAATCATCGGGATCTTCACCAATCCAGCTTTGGTATAGCCATTTACGTCGCCGTGGTTAGACATCATGGTGTAGCGTGTAGGATCGGTTGCCCGTGTAAGGTCTTCTAATTGCTGAGCCAAAGTGGCGATATTTTCAAGGTATTGCTGTTTTCTTGGCTGATCGTTGTTGAATTTCATGCGCAACAAAACTTCGTTCATGTAAGCCCAAATAATGATGCTGGGGTGATTGTAGTTCTGTTTGATCATTTCTACCTGCATATTTTTACAATTGCGGGTAAAGGCTTCGGTTTCGGTAATTTCATTGACGATCGGGATCTCGACCGAAGTTAAAATTCCCAAACGATCGCAGGCATCGAGCACGGCTTGGTCTTGCGGATAATGGGCAACGCGCAGGAAATTGCCTCCCATGCTTTTGAGCAGTTCTACATCTTTAACCTGCAAGCTCGATGGTACGGCATTGCCCATCCCTGCAAAATCCTGGTGGCGACTGGCGCCTATTAATTTAACGGCTTTCCCGTTGAGCGAGAAACCCGTGTTGGCATCAAAACTAAAAAATCGGAGGCCTACGTTGGTCGTTACCTCGTCTATCGTCTGACCGGTTTTGGCATCTACAATGCTGGTCATGGCTTTGTAGAGGTATGGTTTTTCTGGCGACCACAAATTGGGGTTTTTCACCGAAATGGCAGGCAAAGCAAAGGAAAGGTCTTGTTTGGCATTGGCGACTACGGTAGTTTGCGTAACTGCGATTTTCTTTCCGTTGGCATCGAGCAAAGTACTTACCAGGTTTAATTTCTTTTGAACGGCGGTGGCATTACTGAGGTTGCCATTAATGATGACCTCGGCACCGCTGGCCGATACCTTGTTGGCATGTATATAAACGCCTTTTGTAGCGTATTGATCGTCCTGAAAATGTACGGCATCGGCAACTAAAAGCGACACCTTACGGTACAAACCACCAAAAAAGGTAAAATCGGCGGTTAAAGGGGCAATGCTTTCGTTGTAGGCATTATCTACCTTTACGGCAATTTCGTCGGTACCATTAAATTTGAGGTTGGTTAAAGGAACCGTAAAAGCAGTATAGCCGCCTATATGGCTACCTATTTTTTTGCCGTTGAGGTAAACGGCGGTTTCTTGATTGGCGCCTTCAAAATAAAGGGCCAACTTTTTGTTTTTCCATTCGGGTTTGAAGCTCAGTTTTTTCTTATACCAACCTATACCACGATAATAGCCCGGTTCATCGTCCATTACATCAAAGGCATTCCAGGTATGGGGCACGTTTACGGTTGCCCATTTCAGGTTGCCCCAATTGCCCGCTGTGGCTTGTCGGCCAGGATCTTTGGCGAACGACCAATTGGCATTAAGGTTAATGTATTGTCTGGTTTCTTTTTTGCTGGATTGGGCTTGGGCAAAAACAGTAAAGCAACTAGCTAGGAGGAGTACTAAACAGTAAATTCTCGAACGGGTAGATTGACGCATTATCGCAAATAAATATAAAAAGCGTTCTGGCCTACTGCTAAGCCAGAACGCTTATGGGTATTAATAACCTGGGTTTTGTATCAGAGCCGGAACCCTGTTTAATTCAGTTTGATCTAGCGGAAAGAAATAGTTGGCTTCTTTAAAAACGCGAAGCGGATTGTTGGTAATCGGCACCTTTGCATAGGTATAGGTAGAACCTGTTTTGGTAATCTGCATACCCATCATGGTGAAATTGAATTTATCCATAGCCAATTTCCAACGGCGTACATCGAAGAAACGCATGCCTTCGTAGGCCAACTCTACCTGACGTTCGTTTTGGATCACTTCGCGCATTTCGGCTTGGCTCATGCTGGCTTTAAGACCATACAAACCATCGGTTCCAGCCAAAATTCCCGCTCTTTTTCTCAACAGCTTCAACTGGTCGTAAGCCGGGGTAATGTTGCCCGCTTCGTTGCTGGCTTCGGCATAGTTCAGCATCACTTCGGCGTAACGGATCAAACCCCAAACGCGTTGCAGGGTTGGGCCGCCGTTATTGGCCGTACCATCGTCCATCATTTTGCGCCAGTAATAGCCTGTGGCATAAGTTAAGCCGGCTTCGCCCGATTTGGTAGACCAGCCATCTTGGGTATTGATGTAGGTGCTTACCGGTTGCTTGTTGCCTGTGGCGTTATTGAACCACAGCATTTGGTTCCAGATTACGGTATAGCCCAAACGCGGATCGCGGTTGACATAAGGGTTGGCGGCATCGTAGCCGGTTGGATTAGTTGGCGATTTGATATCGGTGGTAATCGGTTTGCCATTGATGGTTCCAAAAGCATCCACCAAATTCTGCGATGGCATGGCCTGTGGTGTGGTTACGCCTCTCGATACCGGCAACAAAGCGCCCTCTAAGGTTTTTGAACCGGCAGCCATACCATTGAGCAAGAATTCAGGGTTTTTACGCATGGTAAACACCTTGCCAAAGCCCAAGCCTGGGGTCGAGTTGTCTTCATAAAGCCCATAGCCTCCGGCAGTTGCCGCATCTAGAGCTTCTTTGGCCGCTGTAGCTGCCTTCACCCAACGATTGGCATCGTAAGCGGCATAGCCTACCACTTTTCTTTGGGCTTCGTTCTTGCCAATATTGCCTCCGTTAAACAAAGGGCTGGCTGCAAACAATAAAACCCTCGATTTTAAGGCCTTGCAAGAAATACTGGTAATCCTGCCATAGTTTTGGGCATTGTAATTGGCCGGCAAATCGTTGGTAATGGCATCGAGTTCGGAAACGATGTAATTCACGCATTCTTCGTAAGAATTACGCGGATTGTCAACAATATCATTTGGTCCAAACAGCCTATCGCCAATAAGCGCCACGCCTCCAAAATGCTTGATCAAAATGGAGTAGTACCAAGCTCTTAAAAAGCGTGCTTCGGCCTTGGTCTGCTTTTTCATGGCTGCCGAAAAAGGCGATTTGTCTACATTCGACAAGAAAATATTGACCCTTCTGATGTTGGCATAAGGCTTATTGTAAGCCACGATGTAAGGGTTTTGGTTGGTTCCGCTCGAAACCACCGAAGCCAAACTGCCACTGTAAATGACCACGAAAGGCTGGGTTACACCAAATAAACGGTGGTTGCCCTCATCGCAGGCTTCTGCGGTACCTGCGGTAATGCTACTGCCATTTGGCGAATTGTAATACCTCGAACTGAAATCGAAGAAGATATCAGAATAGATACCAAACAAGAAGTTGCTGGTTTTGGCACTATCCGCAAAAGTGGTTTCTTCGTTCAGGTCGCTATTCAGCTGCGGATCGAGAATACTTGTTTTTTTGCATGAATAGATCATGGTTCCTACCACGACCATCAATACGCCTATAATTATCTTTTTCATATTCATTAAAATGAAACTTGTAGTCCTAAATTGTATACTTTGGTTTGCGGGTAAAAACCGGCACCATCGGTTCCAGAAGTGTTCTCTGGATCGGTGTTGTAGATGTTTTTCTCTTTAAGCGACCAGGTAAACAGGTTGTAGCCGTTTACATAGACCCTTGCACCTTGCAAGCCGATTTTACTCATCCAGGTTTTAGGGAACGAATACCCAAACTCGGCGGTTTTGATCCTTAAGTAATCGCTGGCTTTGAACCAGTAATCAGACGGATTGGCTGCAGGATCGTTCAGGTTGGTACCAGCCAAGCTCAAACGTGGGAAGCTCGGATTGACGCTGTTTTCCGGTGTCCATGCCTGTTCGTGAATTTCCCTAAAGTTGTTCAGTCCCGGTCTGATGGCCTCGGCCGCCGATCTTCTGGCAAAATTCAAGGCGCTTTGTGCAGTTACCGTAAAGCTGAAGTTTTTATAGCTGAAGCCCAAGGTTAAACCCATAATGGTATTAGGCAGGTTTGGATATTTTAACACAATCCTATCGTCAACATTTACAATGCCATCACCATTGGTGTCTTGGTATTTCAAGTCGCCGGCTCTGGTGGTGCCCACGGTTGGTTTAGGTACAGATGGATCGTCAATCTCGGCCTGGGTATAGTAGCCCAAGAAATGATAGCCCAAAATACTGCCCATGGGCTTGCCGGTTAAAGCCTGATAATCGTAAGCTGGCTTTGGTTCGTCCATAAACAAGATTTTGTTCTTGGCCACCGAAATATTGCCACTGATGTTGAATTCCAACTTGTTGATGCGACCCAAATAGGTTATCTGTGCCTCCAAACCTCTATTGCTTACCCTGTTGATATTGGAAGGTGGCAAGTTGGAAATACCAGAAATGTTAGACAGCGTTCTTGAAGTGAGGATATCATAGCGATAGCGATCGAACCAATCGGCCACGATTTTCAACTTGCCTTTGAACATGTTGATATCGACCCCGATATTGGCCTGCTCCTCTTTTTCCCAAGTTGGATATTGGGCCAAAGCACCTTCCCTAATCCCGGTTATGCCGGTATGATTTTCGCCAATCGAATAGCTTCCGTCGTTTACGTAAGTTGGAATATACGAATAAGCGAAGTTGCCGATGTCGTCGTTTCCGGTTCTACCAAACGAACCTCTGATTTTAAACAAATCGATGAATTTGATATTGTTTTTGAAGAAAGGTTCTTCAGCTACGTTCCAGCCCAACGATACTGCCGGGAAGAAAGCATATTGCCTATCGGAGATAAACGAACTAGAGCCGTTGTAGCCCGCGTTAAATTCGATGAGATAACGCATTTTGTAATCGTAGCCCGCCCTGAAGGTAAAGCCCTTAAAGCCTCTTGGCTCTTCGGCATTGCTGACGTTGTTTTGCTGATTGTACAAGGCAAGCGCATAAGCATGGTGGCTGCCGAAGGTACGGTCGTAGTTCAATGAACCCTGCCAGTTTAAGCGTTTGTAGCTCGCATTGTTCGAATAAGCCAAGGTTGGCAGTCCAATTCTGTAAAAGTTGGTGTTGTAAATGGTATAGGCTCCGTTTGCAGGATTATAGTTGTAAGAAGGAAAATCGTTGGCTGTACCCCTGGTCAGGTTTCTGCTGAAGCCATAAGTGCCGTTAAAACCCACTACACCTTTGGCCGATAAGCCTTTGGTTACAAAATCAAGCTTCTGGGTAGCCCTGAAATTTGCGGTAATATCATTGGTAAACTGCCTGTTGTAACCATAATAAGTTAAACGACCCACTACGTTGTTGTTGGTATAGCTACTGTTGATGCCATAAGAACCATCTGGATTGTAAATGGCATAAGCATAGGGTGGCAACTGGTTGGCATCGCTCAACTCGAAAAAGATATTGTTACGCGTATTTCTACCACCGTTTGTCGGGCTGTTTCTTTCGTTAAAAGTACCCGAAAGGTCTAAGCTCAAAGTAGTGGTTTTAGTCGGTTGCAAATCCAAATTCGACCTGAAATTGTAGCGCTTGTAGTAATAGTTGCTGTTCATGCCCGATGGACCCGAAAAGTCTTTAATCAAGCCGTTTTGATACAGATAGCCGGCCGACAAATAATACTTGGCCTTTTCTATACCGCCTTGGATGTTGATGTTGTTTCTCGACTGTACACTGTATTTCCTCAACAATTCGTCGGTCCAGTTTACATTGGGGTGGCCATAAGGATCCTGACCGTTTTGAAACAAATCCAAATCAGTTTGGGTGTATCTGGCTGGCTGTCCGTCGTTGGTCAAAGCTTGGTTCACCAATAAGGCCGAACGGTACGAATCCAAATACTCTGGCATATACGTCGGCGTTTGGATACTGTTTTCGGTTCTTACCGTAATTTGTGCCTTGCCCTCTTTGCCGCGTTTGGTGGTAATAACCACTACCCCATTGGCCCCTTTGATACCGTAAACGGCCGTAGTTGCGGCATCTTTTAAGATGGTAAAGGTTTCGATCTGATCGGGGTCGATTTCGGAAATGCTGCCGTAGTATTCCAAATCGTCTACAATAATCAGGGGTGCACCGTTACCGTTGGTGGTACTTAAACCACGGATCAACAAAGCGGCGCCATCGCTTCCCGGCTGACCAGAACGTTGTTGTGTAGTGATGCCCGGTACACGGCCAATCAGGGTGTTTTGTAAACTGGCCGATGGCGTTTGCCTGATGTCATCCCCAGAAATTGAACTGGTTGAACCGGTATTGGTAATTTTCTTTTGGGTACCAAAAGCCACTACCACTACTTCTTCCAAGCCCTTGGCATCGGTAGCCAGGGTAACCGTAATATTGCTTTGGGTACCTACGGCTACTTCTTTGGTTAAATAGCCTACGTATTTGAAAACCAGAATTTTGCTGGCCGTTTTTAAATTGAGTTTAAATTTTCCGTTTTCGTCGGTCTGCGTGCCGTTAGAAGGCAGGTCTTTCTCGTAAACGGACACCCCAATCAGGGTTTCTACATTATCCTTTACCGTACCGGTAACGGCTTGCTGCTGGGCCCAAGAAAAGCCACAGAGCAAGAGTAAGTATATCGTTAATAAATATCTTTTCATTTTAAATGGAATTAATTACCAACCCGTATTCTGAATTAGGTTCGTGTTTTTGGTGAGCTCGCTGTAAGGAATTGGATAGAAATACATCTTCGGATTAGCAAAAGTGATCTTGCCTACCACTGCTTTCTGATAAGTTAAAGCCGAAGTTGCCGGATCTCTTGTGATGATCATTCCATTTAAATTTGTATTCAATGCTGTTTCGGCAATTTTCCATCTTCTCAAATCCCAAAAACGTTGTTCTTCAAAAGCCATTTCAATACGGCGCTCATTACGGATGGCTTCACGCATTTCGGCTTGGGTCATGCCCGAACTCTTTAAGCCATACAAATAGCCTGGTGTAGTGCCCGCGGTAATTCCGGCTCTTTTTCTGATATCCTGCAATACTTTGTATACACTGGCATCAGGCGAGGCCAGGTATTCATTTTGCGCTTCGGCATAATTCAGCATCACCTCGGCATAGCGGAAAATAGGGAAATTGTGAGGCTGGGCATTGTAAAGCGTGGCCGTAGCGAAATTGCCCAAATGCTTACGTAAATAGTAACTGGTTTTGGTTTGGGTGGTATTTTTGTTCGGTTTGTCTAAACCGCCTTCGTAAGTCTGCAAAGGCCTGCTTAACCAAGCCACGCCATTGTACAGCACGGTGCTGGCCAGGCGCGGATCGCGGTTGACATAAGGGTTAGCGGCATCATAGCCTGTAGCATTGGTTGGCGATTTGACATCAGTTGCAATTGGCAAACCTTTAATGGTGCCAAAAGCATCAACCAAATCCTGCGTTGGACTAGTACGGCCATTGGCACTGGCCAAGGCATAGCCTATTGGGCCATTGTTGGTTTCTAAATCGCTGCTGTTGTTTCTTAAATAGCCTAAAATAACTTCATCGTTTTTCCTAACAATAAATACGTTGTTGTAGGTAGCCTCAAGTTTGAACTTTGCAGGAGTAATCAGGTCTAAAGCGGCTTGTGCGGCTTTGTTCCAACGCTCGTTGTCAAAAGAGGCATAGCCTTGATACAATTTTTGCTCGGCAGAGCCACCAATATTGCCACCATTGTACAAAGGACTGGCGGCATAGAGCAAGGTTCTGGCCTTAAGTGCCAATACCACACCATTCGAGATACGGCCATAATCGCCGGCTGCCAATGGATCTGGCCTTACCGCATTTTTAATGGCATCGCATTCTGAAACGATGTAGTTGATACAGGCTTCGAATGAGTTGCGTTTAAAGTTCTCTGGCGTTTCTGCATCTAATACCACATCGCCTACCAAAGGTACGCCACCATAACGCTTCACCAGTTCGAAATAGAACATGGCGCGTAAAAAGCGAGCTTCGGCTTTCCAGAAAGGAATTTTTGCCGGTACGGGAACCACATCGATGTTGGCCAAGAAAATATTCACTTTCCTGATACCCGCATAGTTTTTGGCCCAAGCATCGTCTGGATTGGTCAATGCACTTAGCGATGAGGTGGTAAAGCGCTCGATACTGCCCCCTATTTGCGATGGCATGGCATCGTCTGTTGCGGCATCCAATAAGTCGCCGCCAATTCGGTTATAGCCATTAGGCAAGATGGAATAGATATTGTTTAAGAACTGCTCGGCATAAAATCCGTTTTTATCGGTCGGATCGAAAGCATAATTTTCGGTAATCCTTTCCAGCGGTCCGTCTTCTATTTTGCTGCAACCCACCAATGAAATTACGGTTAAGGCTGCGATCAATAATTTCTTCATGTTCATAAGTTTAGAATTTAACACTGATACCTGCCACCAACATCTTCTGGATCGGATAGCTGTTGAAATAATCTTCTGGATCGAGGTTTTTTAAACCAGTGATGGTAAACAAATTGGTTCCGTTTACGAATAATCTTGCACCCGACATTTTCGCTTTTTTCACCAGCGAAACCGGGAAGTTATAGCCAATCTCTACACTTTTTAGACGTAAGAAATCGCCGTTGCGCAACCAATACGAAGAATTGAGCTCATTGTTTGGATTGGTGCCCACGCTTAACCTTGGATAAGTTGCGGTGGCCGCAGTAGCTGGAGTCCAACGATCTAAATTATGTTCGTAAGCTTGACCTCTTGTACCCTGAAATGCCCAATATGAATTTCCCCTTAAGAAAATATCGTTGTTGGCCACGCCTTGCAACAAGGCCGAGAAATCGAAACCTTTCCAGCTGGCACCCAGGTTTAAGCCAAAATTTAAGGCGGCTTTTCCCCTGCCAATCGCTACCTGGTCGTTTTCGTCGATTACATGATCGCCGTTTTGGTCAACATACTTGATATCGCCTGGTACAATAGCCAAATTAGCCGGTTTTGCACTGCTGTTGATTTCGGCTGTCGACTGGAACAAACCGCTGGCTACGTAGCCAAAAGATTGGCCAACTGGCAATCCGGTACGCACCTGATAGGCATATTGACGGGTTGGCTCGTCTTGGTAAAGCACCTTGCTTTTTACCGTAGAGAACATCGGCGAAACAAAATAGTTGAACTCGCCTACTTTGTCTTTAAAGGTTAGCTGCAATTCTACGCCCGAATAACGTTGCTTGCCCATATTGCGTTGGCCATAAGGCGCACCCGTAATGGAGGTATTGTGACCAATTACCTGCAACAAATCATAAAATTCGTTGTTATAATAGTCTGCAGTCAAGCTTAAACGATTGCCAAATACCGAAGCATCCAAGCCCGCATTAAACTTCCTTGCTTTTTCGAAGGTTAAATTAAGGTTGGCCAAAGTTCCTTGTTCTATACCTGAAACCGTACCGCCTGTATTTTGTCCGAAGTTATAGCCTGTACCGCTGTTGTAAAACTGTTTGTAGCTGTAGTAATCGTTGGCATTGAAGTTGCCCGTACGGCCAAAACTGGTTCTCAATTTTAAACTGTTGATCCATTTTTGGTCTTTCATAAAGTCTTCATTGCTCATTACCCAACCTAAGCCAATAGCTGGGAAAAGGCCATAACCATTGCCTGAAGGATATCTTTCTTTAACACCGTTGTAGGCAAAAGCTATTTCGGCCAGGTATTTTTCGTCGTAGTTATAAGCTGCCTTTCCCGAAACGCCATTCACGTTATAGCCCAGATCGGCACCGGCCATACGATAATCGTTACTGGCCAACAATAAGGCGTTGAGGTTGTGCTTACCAAAGCTTTTGGTGTAGCCAAACTCGCCCTGCAAATAAAATACACGGTTCTGGGTATTGGTGGTCAAGTTGTTAGACTGTTGACCAGGTGTACCATATTGGGTATAAATAACATTGCCCAATACATCGGTACTTTGCTGAAAGGTTACCAAAGGCTTGCTTCTAATCGTGGTTTGATCCAAATAGGTGTTAATGGCACCGGTAGCCTTGAAGTAAAGACCTGGTGTTAATTTTTGCAAATCGGCTTTAACACCTAAATCAACCCTGAAATCTCTGGTATAGCCTACTTGATAGCCCGAACGCAGGCTTTGGCCATACACGTTATTCTGCTGAAAATCCTGACTGGCGCCCAAGGTTCCGTTCGAGTTGAATACCGGATAGGCATTGGCAGGTGTCTGGATAATGCTGTTCCACAAAGCGCCTGTGCCTACGCCAGGTTCGTTACCGGTTTGCAAGCGCCCGAACAAATTCAGGTTCGTGGTAATGTATTTGCTCAGGTCTAACTGCACATTTGAGCGAAAAACATAACGCTTGTAATCTGAATTGGTACCGTTGATATTTTCACTCGACTGCTTAAACAAACCTTGCTGATCTAAATAATCCAAGCTTACAAAATACTTGGCAGCCTGCTTACCACCCGAAATATCGACGTTGTACCTGCTATATGGGGTTTCGTTTCTCAAGATCTGGTCTTGCCAATTAACGTTGGGGTGATAAATTGGGTCGGTGCCATCGCTATAAGCATTCAAATCGGCTTGTGTATAGGCCAAAGGCTTGCCATCGTTGGCTAGGGCCTCGTTAAATAAGGTAGCGTAATTAAAGGCATCCAAAGTTCTTGGCAATTGCGTTGGCTTTGAAATACCATACATAGCTTTAAAACCGATGCGCTGAGGGCCTTCCGAACCTTTCTTGGTGGTGATCAGCACTACCCCATTCGAGCCCCTGATTCCCATCATCGCCGTGGCCAAAGCATCCTTCAAAATGGTAACGGATTCGATTTGTTCTGGATTGATCGAGGTAAAAGACTGCGGAATGCCATCTAAAATCACCAATGGCGTTTGGCCTCTCAGGTTAAGGGAAACCCCATCGTTTCCTGGTTCGCCGGTCGACTGATAGGTCGTTAAACCAGCCAATCGGCCTGTAAACGTACCGTTAATGGGCGATGAAATGGTTTTGGTCAAATCGCTGGTACGCAACTCGGCAACCGCTTCTACATTGGTGGCTTTCTTTTGCTTGGTATAAAGCACATTAAAGCTGTCTGATGGCGAATTGTCTGTGGCCATTTTCAGGTTGAGCTGCTTTTGCCCAGTAAATGCAATTTCTTGGGTAACAAAACCGGCAACGCTAAAAACCAGGATATCTCCTTTATCGGCGTTGATCAGGTACCTGCCATCAAGATCGCTAAACACCGTGGTATTGGGCTTGCCCTTCAGGCGAACCGCTACATCAACCAAGGGTTTGTCGGCCAAATCGGTCACGCGACCGCTCACTTCATCACTTCGTTTGCCTACGGTTAAATGTTTGTTGGTGGTTATGCGATGCAAGGCATTTGCAAAAGCATTGGTTTGCAACAAAAAACACCAGAGCAGTGTTATTGAAATTTGTTGCAAAATTCTTTTGAGTAGAATTTTCCTCATACAGTTATAATTTGGTTGGTTGGTTAATTAGCCAGAATAATTTTCTGTGCCGTAAATATAGATTAATATAGTTTAAACTTGCAAACAAATAAAAACCATAATTAATTGATATATAATAAGTTATGTAAATTTTGATACGCTTTAAGCGCAAGCTTAATATCCTGTAACTAACTGAATAGCTGTAGTTTAAAATAAATGTAAAAAATTAGAACAATACGCTTTATCCGCATAACGCTTTCTTAAACTTTTTACAATCTCTTACCTTAAAATACCAGTCTATTGTATTCAAAAAAGCGTTTTTTAGCTTTTATGGGAGTTTTGGATGTTAGTTTCAAAATTAGATTGCTGTTCATACCATTCAAGTTTATTTTTGGGTTTATCACTATCGATCAAATTAGGAAAACATACAGAAAGGCATGCTGGGTTTTGGGGTGAAAAACCAACAATGCGAACCAAAAACGCATTTCAAACGTTTGAAATTCTTACAGATTTTGCTTAACTATGTGCTGCAGACCGGAAAAGACGATGAGTAACACCCCTATTACCTTAAAGCTACTTGCAGAAAAACTGAAAATGTCAGTATCTACAGTATCGAAGGCGCTCAACAATTACCCCACCATTAACGAACATACCAAAAAGCATGTGCAGGACATGGCCCGGGAGCTGCACTACATGCCCAATAAATCGGCTATTAACCTAAAGGAAAAAAAATCGAGGGTTATTGGCGTGATATTGCCCAACCTGCTCGACCATTTTTTTACGCGCAGCATTTATGGCATTGAGCAGTTTGCTACCCAAAATGGCTATCACATCATCATCAGGCAAACGAACGATGAGCTGGAAGAAGAAATACAATCGGCCGATATGCTTTTGAAAAGCCGGGTTGATGGCCTGATTGTAGCCATTTCAAAAAACACGCAGGATTTTTCGCATTTTAACCAATTCGAAAGCCTCGGCATACCCATTGTGTACTATACACGCAACCCAAGTTTCAACCTCAACTGCCACAAGGTATTAGGCAATACGTTTAAAGGCTGTTATGAGGCTACCGACCTGTTGATTAAAAGAGGACATCGCAAAATTGCTTATTTGGGTGGACCAAAAATGATCAGCTTTACCCACGACCGCTTTAATGGCTACATTAACGCACTGAAAGACAACAACATTCCTTTTGACGCCAATCTGGTAGCCTATACCGATTTTGATAAAGAAAACACCATCGCCGCCATCCAGAAACTATTTGCCGATGGCAATCAGGCCCCTACTGCCTTGGTAGCCTTTAAAGAGCTGATTCTTTTCGATGCCATTAAGTACCTGAGAAGCATCGATCATCCGCAAGTTAAGCAAATAGAATGTATTGGCTTTGGCAATAATTCCTTTATCAGTTATTTAGATCTTCCGCCTATTGCTTCGCTAGAAGAAAATCCCGAATCTGTTGGCGAAAATGCCATTAGTCTGCTCCTCAAACTCATCGATAAGGAAATAAGCATCAAAAACTACCAGAAAGTAATGGTCGACTGCAAACTGGTTGTTCATTAAAAGACATAAAAAAAGAGCAAGTCTATCGACTGCTCTTTTACTGCTCATTAAATGTACGGAAGGAACGGCTAAAATATTATTCAATCTTATCTTTGGCCGGAACGTTCTTCTCGTAGCCACTGTAACCTTTGTTTTGGTTAATGCGACCTTCGGTATTGAAGTTCTGTGCCGAAATAGGTACCGGCCATAAAACGTGGTAAGGTGCTATGCTAAACTTCACGCCTTGCAGGGTTGGTACATGGTTTCTGTAAAAATCGTTTTTCTCGATGATGCGGTCGTAAAAAAAGTTATCGTCAGAGAAATTGCTTAGGCTGTAGGTTTTGCCATTGTAAGCCGGTTTTCCGGTTTGTGCAAAAATGTAGGCAATACGGGTAAGCTCGGTTTTGCGGGGCTCTTCCCAGTATAATTCCCGGGCACGCTCGTCTAAAATGGTACCAATGGTTACTTTGCTGGCATCGGTTAGCAATTGGGCATTGGCTCGGCTCCTTACCACATTGATATCTTGCATAGCCAGGTTCAAATCGCCTTTCCAATAGTAGGCTTCGGCGCGCAACAAATAGGTTTCGGCCAAACGGAATACGTACCAGTCGGTGTTGGTACCACGAGGCGGGTTCCAATACGGATCAACCGCTAAGGCATTGGTAGAGTTGATAAATACTTTATAATGTGGCCAGCCAAACCAGTGGCGAATGGTATCTAGCGCCCCATTTTGGAAACGTTGCGCCACGTTTGAAGCATTGTAAGGTTGCAGTGGCTGACCATACAAGGCCTTATCGGCAGGATTTGATGATGTTTTTAGCGCCGGATTATTGTAAACCAGGTCGGTCATATCCATCCACATGCCTTTGGCGTGGCGATAATCGGTATTGTCGTTCCAAATGTATTGGGTACTGTAAGGCGTACCTCTGTACCTGCCAATACCACGGCCGTACATCCTGGTCAAGGGAATTTCGGCAGTTGCCGCATCCACCATTGCCGTTGCACCCGAAGGTGTTTTTACGTTGGCAAAATGCCAAGCCGGTACGGTGTTACGCATCAGCTGCGAACCCAAGGCAGTAGCCCCCTGACCTTGAAAAACATCTCTATCTAACACCAAGAACAGGGCTTCTTTGTTGGTAGTCAAGGCTTTGTTGTCCATGCGATGCAAATCCCAAACCACGTTTTTAGCAACATCGGTTGCGGTGCTGCCAAAACGAGTCGTCATTAAGGCATATTTGCCACCGTTAATTACGTTATTGGCCGAAGCAATGGCATCGTCAAATTTACCCAAGGCCAGGTTTACCTTGGTAAGCAAATGGCTTACCGCACCTTTGGTTACCTCGCCACGATTTACATTGTCGGTTACCCAGGTTTGGGCAAATTCGAGGTCCGATTTCATCTTGCCCAGGATTACTTCCCTTTTGGTAGAATAAAAATCGGTACGAGGTGCATCCAAATCCTTTAACAACAAAGGCACATCACCAAATTGGTGAACCAAGCGGTAATAGAAATAGGCTCTGTAGAAGTAAGCCGAACCCAAAATGGCATTTCTTTCTGCTTCGGAGGCATATTTGGGCACGTCGATATTGGTAATTACGGTATTGGCCTGTCTAACGCCAATGTAATAGTTGGTCCAATACCAGCCAATTTTATTAAAATCGTCGCTGTTTAAGTTGGCATCGGGTGTGATACGGCTTACCAAGTCTTGTGCAGGCGTACTTTTATCGGTTGTACCTTCTACCGCCACCTCCGAGAAAATGGATTCGGTTAACATTGGAGCCGAATCTCCGAAATATTCTCTTCTTACCATTAGTGCAACGCCATTCAAAGCCGATTTCATGGCATCGGCCGTATTTAGGCTGGATGGCGAGAAAGAAGACAGCAAATCTGAATCGAGGTAAGTTTTTTTACAGCCCACGCCTGCCAACAACAAGGTTGTTAAACAAATCGCGGTTATTTTTTGATGTATTTTTTTCATCTCTTTCAACTATTATAAGGAAACATTTAAACCTAAAGTGTAATAACGTGGGGTTGGGCCGTTGTTTTCCGGATCCCAGAAGTTCCAATCTTTCGTCCATACAGCTGCGTTATTTACGTTAGCATAGATTTTGGCACTTTTCACCCTGATTTTGCCCAACAAGTCTTTTGGTAAACTGTAAGCTAAGGCCACCGAGTTTAGCCTGATAAAAGAGTTGTCCCGGTATACGTTAAAGCTGGTACCACTGGTGCCTGAGTTTAAGCGTGCATAATCGTTAAGCGGATTGCTTGGTGTCCAGTAAGGCACAACATAAGAGTTCTGACGGGCAAAGCCTACCGAACCCGGCTGGTTTTTCGCCGTGTTGTATTGTTTCAGCTGGCCCCAGTTTGACAGCAATTGGAACGACACATCGAAGTTCTTGAAGATGTTGAACTCATTGCGCATCGCAAAAATGTAACGCGGCGTAGTGTAGCCAAAAAACTGCTTGTCGTTATTGTCGTACACATAGTTTCCGTCTACGTCCTGCAATTTGAAATCGCCTGGCTTAATGGCCGCCTTGGTGTATTTGGCAGCTTCGGCCATTTCGTTTTCCTGCCATACACCCAAGATTTTGTAATCCCAAACTACGTTGATATCTCTTCCGATAAACCAACCGTTTCCAATATCATCGGCAGGGAAAGCCAATTGTTCGATTTTGTTTCTCGAAAAAGACATGGTAAAGCTGGTATTCCATTTAAAGTTTTCGGTATTCATGTTCCTGCTGTTCAGACTGATGTCCATACCATGGTTTTTGATCTTGGCCAAGTTCGAATACACATAGCCATAGCCCGTTACATCCGGAACGTTTTGCCTCACCAACAGGTTGCTGGTGGTTTTATCGTACAAATCAATCGAACCACTGATCCTGTCTTTTAAAACAGAGAAATCCAAACCAACGTTAAAGGCCTTGGTTTCTTCCCATTTGAGGTTTGAGTTAGCCATGCGCGTACCGTTAGCCACGGTATTGGTAGAAGCCGCTACCCCACTGCCATTCGTCGAAATGTATTTATCACCGGCTAAAATGGCCAATGCTGCATAAGGATCGACGGTACCATTATCGATATTGCGCAAATCGCGGTTACCATTGATACCATAAGAAAGACGCAGCTTACCATAATTTAACCAGTTGATGTTTTTCATGAACGATTCTTCGGTAAAGGTCCAAGCCACTGCCGCGGCCGGGAAAGTTGCCTTTTTAAAATTCACGCCAAACACCGAGTAGCCATCTCTTCTAAGCGATAAGGTCAAGTTATAGCGGTTCATCAAGCTATAGTTTAACCTGGCCATCAAGGCATTGCCGGTATATACTTTATCTTCGCTGCTTACCGTTGGCGTAGTTCCGGCGCCAATGTTGTGATAGCCCAATACGTCGCTCGGGGTAAAACCCTGGTTGCCTGCCTGTGTCCACCAGGTTTGATATTTCTCGGCATTGGCCAAGAGGGTTACATCAAAACTGTGGATTTTAGCAAAGGTTTTGTTCCATTTCAACAGGTTATCTACCTGCCAATTGTAACGCGTTTCTTGGGCTCGGGTTGCCGAGCCTCCAGGTGTTAACACATTGGGATTTTGCGAAGAAGCATGGTTGAATGTACGGTACATATCAATACCAGGGCTGAAGTTTAACTGATACGTAATGCCAAACGGAAGATTTACCTTGCCAAACAAACTGGCAAACAAGGTATTTTGCTTGTTCATACGGCTGTTGTAAGTCATGTCCAAAAATGGGTTTCTGGCATTTAAACCGGTATCGTCTGTAGGAATACGGCGCAAACTGCCATCGGGATTGTACATATCGCCATAAGGAGAAAGATTGATCAGCTGGCTCCAGTCGGCCTCAATAGCGCCTTCATCCCTATCGGCATACTGCACATTGGCACCAACCGTTAAGAACTTGGCCACTTGGCTTTCTAAATTCAGACGTGTTCTTACCGTGCTGTACTCGCCATTTTCAATCAGGTTCTGGTTTTTTTGGTAACCTAATGACATATAATAGCTGATTTCTTCCTTGCTGCCACTCATGCTGATGGTGTGGTCTTGGCGAAAGCCTGTCCTGAAAATTTCGTCGTACCAATCAACGGTTTTACCAGCCAGGTAATTGGCTTTTTCGTTGGCAACCAGACCCAGTCTGTTTAACCAAAGGTCGACCGGATCGCTAGTGGTTTGTCCGTTTAGCCATTGGGTCATGGTTACGCCTGCAGGCAAACTTCTAGGATCGTTGTATAAATAAGCAGGCGTTGTGGCACCGCTTCGCATCACGTCGGCTCTCCAGTCTAAAAAGCCTTGGCCGGTGTAGGGCCTCATGTTCTGCGCCAATTCGGCAAAACCTACATTGGTATTGAAGTTAATGCTTGGTTTTGAGCCCTTGCCTTTTTTAGTGGTGATGGCCACTACGCCAGTTGCGGCCTTGGCTCCATAAACCGCCAAGGAACTGGCATCTTTCAGTACGTCGACCGTTTCGATATCGTTGGGGTTGATATCTGCCAGCTGACCGTTGTAGATAATGCCATCTAATACAATTAAGGGCGAACTGCTTGCCGTTAAGGTAGATTTGCCACGAACCAATAAATCGCCACCACCTTTGGCACTCGTGTTCAAACTTACGCTTAACCCCGCAATATTGCCTTTTAAAATGTCGGCCACGCTTTGCGGATTTTCATTTTCCAGTTGTGTAGCCTTCACACTCGAAATGGCACCGGTAACGTCTTTTCTGTTGGCGGTTCCATAACCGATTACTACGACCTCAGAAAGGCCTTTGGCATCTTCTTCCTCCAAGCTTACCGTAATATTGGTTCTTCCAGCCAATTCTACTTCCTTGGTTTTATAGCCGATGCTGGTAAATACAAGTACGGCATTCGGGTTGTCTGTTTTCAATACAAAACGGCCATCGGCATCGGTAACTACCGAAAGCTGTGTACCCTTAACCTTTACACCTACACCTGGCATGGCTACTCCACTGGCGTCTTTTACCGTGCCCGTGACGTCAACACGAGACTTGGTTTTGAGCCCCCATAGTTTGCCTGATTCGATCGTGCTGGAAACAGCAGATGCATTTGTTTGCAGAAATAAACACCAGAGCAGTGTTATTGAAATTTTCTGCAAAATTCTTTTGGATAGAATTTTACTCATACAGTTAAAATTTGGTTTGTTGATTAGCTCCAAAAAATTTGGTTGAGTAAATATAGAGCAATAGCCTTTACAAATGCAAGCAAAAAATAACCATAAATATCTGATATATAATTAGTTACATAAATTTTGATACACTTTAAGCGCAAGCCGTAAAAAAGCTAATCGACTGATTTTTTGCACAATACGCCGATTGCAAAAAACAAGAACAATACGCTTTGTCCGCATTAAAAAAAATGCAAAAAAATTAACTTAAAGTTATTAACAGTTGAGATACTTGGTGTAAAATTGACAATAAGCTAGGCTTGCTTATCGAGCACGAGTTTGCTCCAGCCAGATTTACCTACACCTTTCAGGTCTTTTTTGCGCTCTTCCATCACCTTTTTAACCTTGGCAGCATAGGTCCAGCAGGTGCTTTGTCTAATGCCAAGCTTTTCGGAAAGCTTATGTGAAGAAATGGCCCCTTTGTGGTTGTACATGAGATACACCAGATAAAACGCCTTATTGATGGGTATACGGTTGTTTTCGAAAATAGTTTGGTGCAACACCGACTCTTCATAGGCGCACTTGGTGCAGCGCCTGTTGAAAGGCACTTTGCCATTACAGTAGCTGCTGTTGCCACATTTGATGCACTTATAACCGTGCTCCCATTTCATGTCGGCCAAAAACTTGTAGCAGGAATCGCGGTCGGGATATTTTTGGCTAAACTCATCGAAATCGAGTTCGGTAGCATTTACACGGGCATCGGTTACCTTTTCGATGTTGGTTTTTAAGGTAATGTTGTCTTTTTCTAAAAGGATATTCATCCTCGATATTTCTTCGGCCTGCTGCTCTAGCAAGGTATTTTTAGAAAGCAGCTCTTCATTCTGGTGTTCGATGGTGATGTTTTGCTGCAATAGTTCTTCGGCTTGCTGCTGTACTTCCCTGGTCCGTTCGGCCACCTTAACTTCAAGCTCTCGGTTAATGCTGTCTTTCAAGTCGGCATTCACCTGCATCTGTTTGATGATCTGCTTGCGGGCATTTTCCTTTTTCTTCTTAAGCAAACGCACCTGATCGCCAATGGCAAAAGAGAGCAGCACCATTTCGAGCAAAAAGCCAAACGTGAGGCTGTAATAGCCCAAAGCCCCCGGAATATGGCGCGCCCAACCTAAAATGTGGATCACTTTGATCACAAAGCCCAAAAACAAGAAAAAATAACCCAACACAAAGAAACGGGCCGGCCTGTACTGCTTTTTCCACCAGATGTAAATACCGGTATAGAAACCTACAGAAAGCGGAATAAACTCCAAAAACTTATACTTGAACCAGTCGTTGTTATAGAAAAGGCAAAGCAGGAAAAATGCCAGTCGGGCAATAAGCAATACATTGATGAGCTGGTTTAGCCTTGGCGCCTTTACCTTGACGTGCAACAGCTCCTTGGTAAAAATAAGGCCAAAAGAACTGATGAAATACAGCGCCACGCCATAGGCATATTCGTTCCATACCGGATGTTTTGGCCACAGGTACTGAAAAGCAATACCATCGGTCGACATTTCGTACAAGCCCACACTTAAGATATACAATATATAAAACAGATACTGTCTTCGCTTTACGGCAATGAACATTAACAGGTTATGGAAACTGAAAATAACGATCATGCCGTAAAAAAAGCCGTAGGTAAAATATTCGGTTAAGCCATACTGGATAAAACGCTCTACGGTTCTGAAAACAATGATTACGTTGACCTGGTCTTTCGATTTGACCTTGAAATAATAGTAGTACTCTCCTTTTTTGGTGCTATTGACCAGAAATTCGAAATTCTTGTGCTTGTAAAGCCGATCGGTAAAGTTGAGGTCGGCACCGGTCTTGCTCTGCCTGTAAATGCCGTTATCGTCGGGCATATAAGCCTCGATATGGTCGGTAATCTGATCGAAAAACTCAATGACAGTGGCACGGTTCAGGTCTTTGGTAAAATTTACCTTCACCCGGTACCAATAGCTTGACGAACGGTTATAGTTTTTGGGATAATAATTGATGTTTTTCTGAAAGCGATTGTGAAAGACCGAACTGCTGATTTCGCCAAAGGTTAGCTTATTGCTGGCGTCTTCAAGGCAAACTATTTCGTCGGATTTGAAAATATGTTCGGGAACGGTATCATTGATGACAATGGTTTTTTGCGCATACAATTGCCCAAAGCCAAATACCAGCATACATAAAACGGAAAGTTGAAATAGTCTTTTTAACATGTCAGCCAATACACCGAGTTGCGCTTATTAAAATCTTTATTACTTGGTAAAAAGTTGTGGTTTGATTTCTATTTTAGGAGCTTAAATATATTAACAATTAATTAATATTTATCAGTAGTCGAAGCAATTCAGCCTCCACTTTACAAATTAGCCGTTCCCTGATGAAAAGATTTCCGATTTATCTGTTGCTCCAGTGATGCAGAACGTGGCTCCTTTTGATAACCAGCTTTCTGGCAATACGTTTATAAGAACGAAAACCGAAGTGGCGAATAACGAATAACAAAACAAGCCAAAAAAAATGCCGGCTCAAGTCCGGCATGATATCTTTAGCAATGAATTTTGGCTTAAGCCGTAAAATGGTACAGGAACAATACATCGCCGGTAAATGCGGGTTTGGCCTGGTCTTTAATTTCTAAGGTAATTTCGATACTCACCTTGGTAATCCCCCTCAGGTTGGCTATCGTTTTTAACTTGGCCCTTAAACGCACTTGGCTATCAACCACTACAGCCTGGCCAAATTTGAGGCTTTCGATGCCATAATTGATTTCCATTTTAAGGTTGTGGATTTCGGCAATCTGTTTCCACAAAAAGGGAACCAGCGAAAGCGTGAGGTAGCCATGGGCGATCGTTGCTTTGAAAGGACTTTCTGTAGCGGCCTTTTCGGTGTCGATGTGGATCCACTGATGGTCTAACGTGGCATCGGCAAATTTATTGATTTGCTCCTGATCAATGGTATGCCAGCCAGAAACACCCAGCTCCTGCCCCAAATAGGCTTCAAATTCGTTATAGTTACTAATTTTTATCATAATAGGTAGGTTATTTAAGCAAGCCTTTTAAATCGGCCGGCGAATAATTGATAGATTTCAGGGTTTTATGGTCGCCATCGCGATAAACCAGGAATTTAGAATCGATTTCCTTATAATAAGCATCTACATTGCTGTTGTTTTTGTAGTGGGCGATGGTTTGGTTGGCTTCTTCTACGGTGTGGCAGGCTTTGCTCATGTTAGAGCGGTGCACTTCGTCAAAAAGCGTTTTAAACCGGTCACCTAAGCCAAATTCCAACACTGCACCCGCCAATACATACTGCAAATCGCAAAGTGCATCGGCAACTTCCACCATATTACCTTCATTTACCGCATCTTGCAGTTCTTTGAGTTCTTCGGCAATAAGGTCTATCCTTAACTGGCATCTTTCCTTGGCAGGAATGGTGGCCTGCTCCAAAATGGGATGCTTAAAGGTTTTATGAAATTCGGCAACTTGGCTCAATGCATTTAAATCTTCCATCTTATTCTTGATTTGAAGTGCTAAAGTTGCATAATTTATAGTGCCACGCAAATTTTCTTATCAACAACCTTGCTATATTGTTGATACCTAGCAACGTTGAACAGTAAGCGGTTTTCAGTTCACAGTTTTCGGTTAGCAATTAGCAGTTTTAATCCACAACCATTGACTAAGGTTTTCTAAGGCGTCTTAGGTGGTAAAAATAAACCATTAAGGCATTTAGTGAGTTTCTGTTAACAGTTTTCAGTTTTAATTCACAACTATTGGCTAAAGTTCTCTAAGGTGTCTTAGGCGGTAAAACAAACCATTAAGGCATTTAGTCGGTTTTCAGTGCACAGTTTTCAATTAACAGCTTTATAATCCACAACCATTGGCTAAGGTTCACTAAGGTGCCTCAGGTGGTAAAAATAAACCATTAAGGCATTTAAGGCGCTTTATCGCTCACGCACCTAAACCCCAAATTATTTGAACCGCTGTTAATTTCGCCTTTGCCACGGCTACCAGCCCGATAACGAATGCAATACTGATCGCTGCAAAGGAAAGAACCGCCACGCTGCACCCTTTTCACCGTTCCAGGCTCGTCGGGATCATAGCTATCGGCAGGCCCTTTCGGATTAACAGATGGACTTTGGGCATAATAATCAGGCCTATAAAAATCGCTGCACCACTCCCATACATTGCCATCCATATCGTACAAACCAAAGGCATTTGGCGGGAAAGATTTTACAGGTGCTATACCTTTAAATCCATCTTCCAAGCTATTTTTTTGAGGAAATTCGCCCTGAAAAATATTGGCTACCCATTTGCCTCCCGGTTTTAGCTCATTGCCCCAATAATATTTTTGTCCTGTTTGACCTGCCCTTGCCGCATACTCCCATTCGGCTTCGGTAGGCAAACGCTTACCCGCCCATTTGGCATAAGCTTCGGCATCGGTATAGCTCACATGGACCACAGGTTCATTAGCCTTGTTTTGGCTTTCTGGTCCAAAAGGATGCTGCCAATTGGCCCCTGCAACATAGGTCCACCAGGCCAGGGGCTGATCGAGTGGCACGGCATGGTCGGGTGGCGTAAATACGGCCGAGCCTGGCACCAATGCCTTAGGGTCTACACCGGGAAAATCTTTGGGGTCTAACGTACGCTCGGCAACGGTTTGATAACCAGTAGCCTTTACAAAACGTTCAAATTCGGCATTGGTTACTTCGTGCTCATCCATCCAAAAGCCATTTACCTTTACCCGATGGATGGGTTGCGCATCTGCAAAACTAGGATCGCTGGTACCCATGGCAAATTCGCCACCTTTAATCCAAACCATCTTGGTTAAATTCTTTTCTTGTGGGCTCTGATGGCTATTTTGGATAGGTTTAGAAGTACAGCTTGCCAAAACAGAAAGGCAAATAAAGCTGTAAAGAATGGATTTTGTTTTCATGGCATGCCTAATATACGCACTCTGCTTCGATTTGGCGCCTTGCAATCAGAAATTTGCACAACTACCCTATTTCCAATCATGAAAAAATGATTAGGCAACTCCAATTTTGGTATTTACCTGATGTTCAAAATACCCTTCTCTAGGCCGCATGCCTCTGCCTAAGAAAAGTCCCATTTTCATGCCCATGCTCTCTAACATGCCACTAGGCGATTGAACGGCTGTTGCTTCATAACCCCTTGCCTCATGTGGAATCATCAAACTATTGGTAGCGGCCGCACCGTAAGCTGCATTTTCGGTATTAATAACACCCCCTCTTAAGTTGGGTATAATGTGAAGTCTTTCTAAAGGCATCCAATGCGAAATCAGGTTGTAAACAGATCCGAATGCCGATCCTGGCGTTTCCATTTTCGTTCCCGGGGCCAACATCGTACCCGGATTCAAAGAGTAACCATGAAATAAGCGGGAAATACCGCTTACTACACTGCCAATCGCTCCCCCAATGTTGTAGGCAAAAACCAATCCTCGGTTAATGAGGCTTCTTCCCAGCCTACGCTTCATACCCTCTACCACACCTGCCACCAACAAATTAGAGAAAGGGCCCGACATGAGCATTGAAAAGGCCAAATCGCCTATGGCATCGGCCAAGGAACCCCTAGACAACACTGTTAAAAAAATATTGGCTACCCAAACCGGAACGCCAAAAGTTGATACGATAAACGAACTTAACGAAGCACCCAATAGGTTGAGCACTTCTGGATGGTGTTGCATAAACCGCACTATTTCTTCAATCTTAGAGAGCATTCCACTATTTCCGGTCATTGATAGCAACAACGAGAATCCATCATAAAGCAGGCCTTTAGAAAATAAGTCGACCACTTCGAGTAGCCAGCCTGCAAAATATTGCGAAGTACGTCGCGCATCAGTAAAAAAGGGATCGGTAACCAGTCTATTGTAGTGCAGCTGCACGGTAAGCGAGCTATCCGTTCCAAGCATAGCGCCAGTACTGTAAAGACCGTTCCTTTCAAATGGCAAAATCAAGCCACTTGGCCTAGGCATGGCAGTTTTTAATTGTGTGATGCCCAAAGAGCTCAAAATGGAAGATTTACTGAAAGAAGCTTTGTAGCCCATGGTGTCTGCCTCGCTTTCTAGTGCCTGGCTATCATTAATATTTACGCCACTATGCAGCTGCATAGTTGGCTGCACCCTGCCCTGTTTTTGCTGCACCACGTGCCAGGCCTCGTGTGGCAGGTGCTTTTCCTGTCCAGGGGCCAAGTGGATGTTTGAGCCCTGCGCATAGGCATGTGCATTAAGTTGGGCAGGCTTGGAAGAATTATAGTGCACTTTCACATCGTCCATGCTGTGGCCCGAAAGGTTTTCGATGCCAGTTTTAAGCTGATCTGGCAAACCACTTTTATTGGGTTTTCTTTGTACTGGCCGATAATCAGCCAAATAGCCTTGCCTACTTTCTATGTTGCCTTCGGCTTTATTGCTTTTCAGCTCAAACGTAGATTCACCCTGACTTGTCAGCCCTGCGACAGCCCTAGTAGCCGTTTCTGGCTTTTTAGTGAAAGTTTGGTTTGCAGCTGGCATGGTAAATTTAGATAGCGCTATTTAACGAGGTGTTTTTGTATTTTGCTCAGGCTTTTCATCCACAACGACATCTGTGTAGGCGTTTTTACCCAAGCAGGAGGCTGAAGTCCGCCGGCGGTCATTACATCGCCCACATTGCTGGAGCAACTGTTGCTTAAAAGCCGATATTGTCGCTCTTCCCTCGTGAGTTGGTTTACGCGCGTAAGTGCCATCGCACTATTGTGCATTGGTACATTAACCGTTGCCAGCCGGCCTTTTTTGGCATTGAAACCTTCAAAATGCCCAAGCGTGGCTCCAGCATCATCTATATCTAAGGGACGTGCCACAGTAGTCAACAGTTGCTGGGTGCTTAAGCCTCCGTTTAATTGCTGATCCATTGCGATCCCATTTACCGAAGCAACAGAATGGCTAAAAAGATGCCCTTTGTTAACTAGTCCCACCCCCATGCTTGTACGTTGGCCTTTTCCCTGTTGCAAGACATCGATATTATGATGACCTCCAATAAACGGACCACCGAACATTTTTTTATAGGCAAGATAGCCAAGTGCGCCTGCCGTTGCACCCGCCAATAACGATGCTCCGGCAACCATGCTCCCGACCGCAGCGGCGCCACTTGCCAAGGTAGACAAGCCAACACCGCCCAATGCCGATCCCACTGCCGAAGCTCCACCTGCTACCAATGAAGAACCTCCAAGCCATGAACCCAATGCTCCGGCACCAGCGGCTATACCCGTACCCAACATGGTACCGGCTTTTCCAAGCAGGCTAAACTGTATGCTGGAGCCATCCGAATTTACCGGCGCACTAGTTTTTAACTGTTTCTTGCCTGAAGAACGATTATCTTTAAGCTGAACTGCAGCCTTATTTACCGAAGCAGCCGTTACAGTGTGGCTTCCCTGGCTTTCTTTCTGATAAGAATAACTAGACATCTTTTTCAATTTTAAGTATTAATAACTATTCCATTCTAACCTGAGAGCGCCTTGGCCCCCATTCTATCGGCTTCTTGCTCTAAACCATCATCATCGTTGATGTTTACTTTCGATTTAAGTTGCTTGGTAGGTTTCACCCGACCCTGCTTTTGCTGCACCACGTGCCAAGCCTCGTGTGGCAAGTGCTTTTCCTGACCTGGCGCCAGGTGGATGTTCGAACCCTGCGCATAGGCATGTGCGTTGAGTTGGGCGGGTTGAGCAGAATTGTAATGTACTTTTACATCGTCCATGCTGTGGCCCGAAAGGTTCTCGATACCTGTTTTGAGCTGATCGGGCAAGCCGGTGTGATTGGCTTTCCGCTGTATAGGGCGATTGTCTTCCAACCTGAGTCCTGCGCCATTTTGAGCAGTTGGCTCAGCGCGCTGAACTGTGGCGCTTGCTTTTGCTATTGAACTGTATGCTGCCATATCGATTCTACTGATTTATTTTTTCGGTCCTTTTCCTTCTGCATCGACATCCTTTTTAGCAGTCTTTTCTAAATTTATGCCTCTAAATGCAGGTCCCTTTGCAGGTCTCAATACCCAGCGCCTACCCAATAAGACAATCGGCATAGATTGCAACATCATTCCTAAAAAGTGCATCACTGCTGGTGCATAAGAGCTTCCTCCGGCTAAAAATAACGGAACCGAACCCAACTGAAATCTTGTATACAAGGCCAATAATTTAGTGGGCTTCTCATTGTTCATGGCGGCCAATCCAAAAGTTTCTAATGCCTTGATCATGTATTTGGCCGCATCCATGGGCAGCTTGTTTCCAGCCATGGCCTGCATCGCATTCTGAAATATCAATTGATGGCACCACCTAGGTACAATTCCCTGACTTAGCAACCGGTGCAATTCCAAATCGAAATAAATCCTGGCCTGATCTGTTGGCGTAAAAACAACGATATTGGGTCCAAAAAAATAATGGGTAGTATAGCCCTTCAAACCGGCAAACATTTCGCTTGTAAAACTGCCTGGTTTGAAAAGAAATTTCCTGATTTTTTTGGGCTTATGGTGCTTTGGTGGCGCATTATTTTCTACTGGTGGCTGATAAGGTACCATATTGTTTTGCGGAGGCTGATAAGGCACTATGGCATTTTCTTGGGGAGCAACAAACTGTTGCAATTGCTGTGGCGGAATTGGCACCGGTATTTGGGGCAACTGGTCAAATGCGGTAACGATTAGCTGTTTTGCATATTTCTTTCCAGTATTAAAAGCATTGCGAAACATACCTTGTACCACACCCTTGCCATTGATGATTTTGGCCTGCAATGGGTTTCTATTGTCGGGCAGGTAATTGCAATTGTTGTTAGTTGTTCCGACTGGCCTGTAATTGGATCCGTTTTTTTGATTTGAATAGCTGTGCATTAGGCTTTAGGATTTAATTAGATGTTGTGGTCAACAGATTCAGTGTTTTATTTTCTTTTTTAAATTCACGTTTCAAACCAGTAAGCAGTTCGTGTTGGCTTACCTCGAAACTGTTTCGCCTAATAGCCGACAAGGCGCAGTAGCGTAAAATATTGATGATGGAACCTCCTGCAATTTCGTATTCTTCGGCCAGGTGCTGCAGGTCTATTTCGGGCGATAAAGTAAATTTGCCCGAGAAGGCATTGTTCCAAAGCTGTTGGCGTTCCTGTGGCGATGGCATGCCGAAATAAATGGTAGACTGGAACCTTCTCGAAAAAGCTTCGTCCATATTGCCTTTTAAATTGGAAGCCAAGATAACCACACCCGGAAAATCTTCAATCTGTTGCAACAAATAGGCCGTTTGTTGGTTGGCATGCCTGTCATTGGATGAAGTGGCCGTAGTACGCTTGCCAAAAAGCGCATCGGCTTCGTCAAAAAACAAAATCCATTTCTTTTCTTTGGCTACCTCAAAAATGCGCGACAGGTTTTTCTCGGTTTCGCCGATGTATTTGGAAACAATCATTGAAAGGTCTACCCGATAAACATCGCGTTGCGTGGCCTTGCCCAACAAGGTTGCCGTTAGGGTTTTGCCCGTACCTGGCGGACCATAAAACAAGGCCCGATAACCCGGTTTAATCTTTTTGTCGAAACCCCAATCGCTCATCAGCAACTCGCCATGAGATAGCCAGGTGGTAATTTCGGCTAGTTGTTCGCGTACCAAGTCGTCTAACACCACGTCTTCCCAACTCATGGGCGTGGTAATTTTTTTGGCCGGAAATACACTGCTGTGCTCAGGCCCGTTTTTTTGGCCTGTATAAAAATAATGCAACCAGCTTTCGCTAAGACTTAAAATACCGTTGAGCTTGGGGATATGGTCGTCGGTAGTGCCCAGCGTCACGATCTGTTCTTTCATCAAGCTATTTTCCTTTTGAAAAAGACGGCTTACCATTTGCCGGTTTGCAGGATCTAAAGCGGTTAGCAAGAAACAGATAGTTTGTCCCGTAGGCAAAAAACCACTGTGATTTGGGGCAATTACACCACCAAATTCGGTATACCCCCGATCAGTTCGGGCATTTTTGCCAAAAAAAACATCCAATATTTCTGGCCTCACATGTGGCGCCATGGCCATGGCAATGGTGAGGCGCTGGTAAATATCCAATCCCAACTCATTGACCATAGAGGCATAAGGCGTGGCCGATTCAGACCAATCGGGAACAGGAATATCATACCAATTGTTTTCATGGCCTTCCTGTAGCAAATAGCTGCAAATGACCTGTTCAATGACCTGATCAAGCCAATGGAGTTCTATTAAAACCGTAGTTGCATTTTCAAGATGTTCCATAATCTACAAATAACCTTTCAATATCGTCGGTATTGGCATCTGTCCAAGCAAAATAGTCTAGGGCATTGTTGGCGTTGAGCTGGTTTTTCTGCATCATGTCTAGCAGGCTGGCATGGGCATGGGCCGGTACATGTACCCGCAAAGCCGTAGTTTGCGCATATCTTTCGTAATTGTAGAACTGCAAAGCCCAATGTTGCTTATGGCTCTTTTCCCTAATCAGATCGGAGATGAAAAGCTCTTGCTTGCTATCTTGTACCACCAATTTTTTGGCCTTGAAAAAGCACGGACTGCCACTTTGGTCGTGATGATTGCAGGCAATATCCCTAGCCAGTATGGTTTTTGAGGAAGGGTCGCCAAAGAGATCGACCAGGCTTTCGTTTTCCTCGTTGGTCGCTATTTCAAGTTCGCCCTTTTCGCTATCGGAAATAGCCAAGCTCCATGAGGATGCACTGGCGCTTTCGGTAACTACATAAACCTCCCTAAACGAGTAATAGGTATGGGTAAGTTTGATGATGAGCTGTTTTTCTAGTTGGGTCCAATTGGCTATCCGTACCGATTCGGGCGCGATGCACTTAAAAATATAGCTTCCCTGGCCATCAAATGTCAGGATCTGCCGGCTGTATTCAAACTCTCCATCCAATGCCGAATTACCTTTGCTGCGCACGGCATAAGGTTTGCTTACCCCATCAGAAAAATTCCAAACCACCGGACTAAGCTTGGCGCCGATCGAAAACTCCACATCGTCTTCATCGATGAGCCTGTTCCTGAAAATATTGCCCAACAGCACCATTTCTCCATTCACGATCTGAAAAAAATCGCCGGGATAAATGCTTTCTTCCAATGGCCTAACGGGAATAAATCCGCCGGTAGCCCTATAGAATTTTTTAAAAAAATCTTTATAAAAATCAAGCATGATGCCATGTTTTAAATGGCCACTCTACTAAAAAAGAGTGGCCATATTGGTTTATGCCGAAAGAATTGCAGCCGTACCTGCGGCCAAACTCAATTGCAATGATTTCAGTTTGATCTGTGCCTTGGCCAAATCGGCTTTGGCTTTGTTCAACTGGTGGTTGGTTTCGGTGCTGGCTTTTGAAGCATTGTCGAAGGTAATAACCGCCGTTTCGTAGGCCGCATTGATCAAGTCCTTCAAACAATCCTGCGATGTGCCAGTTTCTTTTTCTTTTTGGTCGATGGTGAGTACTTCATACAAACTAACGGCCTGAAGATATTCTAAAGACGAGGCAGCTTCGGCTTCTGCATTGGCAGTTTCTGCCGCCAAGGTAGATTTGAGGGCAACCAATGCCAAACCCACGGCATTGTTGGCATCTGTACCGGCATCGGCCAACAGTTGCAACACATCGTCGTTGATATAAGGAATGAGGCTTTTTGCCCTGAGCACCATGCCTCGTAACTTATCAATTACCGTTGCTGAATAAATCAGCTTGTCGATAACCAATTTAATCTCTGCAGAAAGCGCTATGGTTTTTTGGTCGGCTTCGGCAATTTCATCCAAGGCAATCTTCGAATTTTCCTTTAAGCTCAAGGCATTCTGCAAAATCTGATCGAGCAGGGTTTTATTGCTCAATGTTTGTGCCTTACTACTGCTTGCATTGTTTAAAAAGCCCTGAAAATGGATCGATTTGTCGTTAAGCGAATTGACCACGGCCTGCAGTTGTTCTACATCGTGCTCGGCGTCATTTACCTGATTGCTCAATGCGTCTAGCTCGGCTTTGCTTCTTTCGTTGATGCCATACTTCTCGGTGGCATTTAACGCTATGGAGTTGATGATCATTTGGTTTTGGTTTTAGGAGTGTAAATAAAAGGACTAGTGGTTTCAAAGGCAGAAAGGGCATTGGTAAACTGGCCGTTCTGGTCTTCCATATTGGCATAGGCCAATACAACCGGAATATAGGAAGCGCCTTTGACCAAGGGATTGCCAAAATTATCGGTCGTATTTTCATGGATTTCCATTTTGCCTTTAACCAATGCCGCTGCGCTATCGCCCTTTTCTTTTTTGTCTTTCGAATCGACGGTTTTTTGAGGAACCACTTGACTGTAATTGGCACTGGTGATCTGCTCTGCTATCATCAGGTTAAAAAAGAAGCCAGGCTGTTCCTGGATTTTTTCTTCCATAGCACGTTGCAGCCTGTTTTGATTGACCTTATTATTTCTCAATTTCCTTTCTGCCTCCTCAATCTCTTTAAGAATAGCATCGATTTGGGTCTGCAATTCGGTATTCTTGGCTGAGGAACTGTCCTGATTTTCCTTGTTTTTATCTTTTTTAGCCAAGGCAAGCTGTGCATCGTTGGTGCTTTTTTCTTCCCTAAGCCCATCAAGACTGTTATTTAGCGATACAATTTGCTTTTGCAAGTCGGCAATAGCCGGCGCATAAACCGCACTCATCTTTTCCTGCAGTTCTACTTCTTTTTCAATATTGCGCAAACCACTCTCTGTGAGCATGTTTTTGTTACCAACTATGCAGTTAGGGAGAAACATACAACGATATTCTACATTGTAAGACGCTTTCTCCAAAAGTTCGAACGTGAGCACATTTTCTACGCAGGTTACTGCTTTAGGTGCCATCAGCTTATTGCTCAGCATAAAAGCTACCGAAGGCGCAGAAAGGATATCGCTATAACTATTGATTGTTTTTTTGTATTCGTCGGTCAGCACCACCAGTACAAAAGCCACGTATTTAGTACCTACTTCTATCGAATTGCCGTCTGTATCCCTTAAAGATGCCGTGTAAAAAATATGCTCCATCGGTTTGTCGTCCGATTTGTCCTCTACCCTATAGTAGCATTTCTTGGTTGGATCGGCAGTAAGCAACAAAGTTTCGGCAGCCGTAATAGAAAAAGTAGCCTGGCTGCTTTCTTTGACCAGCATGATGTAATAATCTTCAACAACCGAGCTGTTTTTGGGCTTGTTGCTCAGCATCGTCAGCGCTTGATCAAATGGAGGCTGATAAGGATTGAACCTGACCACATAAGAGCAGTTGTCTTTTTTGTCGTCGTCGAAATCGCTGCTGTTTAAAGCCACCGATACCAAATTGAGGTTAAGCACCTTATTATTGAGGTTATAAGCCCTTCTGGTTGCAAAATAATCGACATTGATAAATTCCAGGTCGCCTTCGGCTTGTTTTTCTACCACGTTGGCAGTGGCCAAGGCCTCGTTGCAATCGGCCAGCGATTTGGCGGTCGCCTCAAAATCGGAAGTAGTAACGGCCAATATCGAGGCAATCGAATCGTCGGTTAATTTGGCTTGATTGGCTACTTCGTCGGCACTTACCGCAGCGGTTAAGGTAGATACTTCCCTGCCCAATTGCGAAAGCTTTTTGGCATCGTAAGCCGTGTCAATCATCAAATCGTAAGCGATGCGGCTCTGCTTGTAGATTTCGCTTCCATAATCCGAAGAAGTAAGCATGGTTAAAATGCCACCTACATTTTTGGAAAGCTTGGCAACCGCATTAGACAATACCTGGATATTGGCTGCACTGGTAGCCGCATTGGTAATGGCTTGTGCCGTAAACTTTTTCTGCTGGTTGGCGGCATTCAGCACATTGAAAGAAACATTTCTGTCGTTTACCGCCTGTTGCTTTACTTTTTGCTGAAACAAATAAACATCGCCAGCTTCTTTGAGCTTGCTTTCGGCAGTGATGCGACCGGCTTCTTTATAGTAAAGCGTAAACATCGCCGCATTTAGGCTCGATTTAGCACTTTTTTGCTTCTGGTCAAGCTCTCGCAAGGAGCTTACCACCGTAGCATAAAGATTTTCATTGTAAGAATTCATATCTGTTATTTTAATTTTTAACGTTCTGTTTTTTAGCATTTAGGATAGACCAATCGGCTAACCGCTATCTGCCCTGATCAATGGCAATATTCTTTTCATAGCTATATCTTTTTTAGTAGGGCCAGTTTACATGGAGCGGCTTTTCCATCCATGGGAATTTGATAATGGAGAATGACAGCTCGAGCTGTTGTATCAGCATATCGTAGGGCTGTTTTTCTACCACCAGTTCCCATTTGTTTTCTTTTTCGTAAAGCAGTCCCTTCCGCATCAGCCAATTGCCCCTGAACCCGTCGACAGAACTGCTGCCTATGGCTTCCCAATGACCTATAACCGAGGTAATCAAACCCTCCATCAATTCTTCTTCCTTGGGTTCTATCGTGATTTCCTTGGGAATGGGTTCGGCAATCGGCAAACCACAGAATATTTTGTTCAGGCTCAGGTAGATTTCGTCGGTAGACTTGCTTCCCGTAACCAAATATTGCAGATAGTGCACCGCACGGCCTTTAACATTGGCTATTTCAGCAGGGTCGAGTTCGGTATCGCCTTTGGCAGGAATCTGAATGTTGACGTATTTGAAAAGCATGGGCACATAGCCACTCAGCAAAACCAAGCCTGCATTATTGATTTCCAATCCAATTTGAACGGCTTCTTCTATTTTAATGGCCGATTTGTTTTGGACCAAACCAGGAACCTGAACCCTCGCTACTGTTTGATTGTTTTTTAGACGATCAAAAACCGGCCTTAAGGAAAGTTGTAAGGCCAAAGGCAGATTCATTTTGACTTGTTCGAGCCCAGTCAGGAACGATTTTTCGGAATAGTTATATTTTGATTTAAGCTCCCACAACAACTCGTTCCAGATCTGGAGCGTGCCAATCGTCTTCCAATTATTGTTTTTCCACGCTTTCAATATTTTTCCCAACAAAACCTGCTGTACCAGCGAAGCTTGGATGCCCTGGAAAGCTATTTTGCCCAACACTTTGTGCAGCTGCACCAGTAAATGGAGCAAAGGTTGCTGGTTCGGGTTTAACCGGCCGATGGTATTAGCCAATTTCGAGAAGTTGAGCGTTTGACCCAGCCATAACAATTTTACTTCGTTAAGTTCGGTGATTTTTAGGCAATGTAAAAACTTGAGCGGATGGGTTGCAATAAGCTGATCCAACAACTCGCCTGGCTTCAATGACGTTGTGGCCACGTACCAAATCGGGATTTGTTGCTGCGCCAACAGCTCTTCCATTAAGGTTGCTACCCATTCGGCCGTTGGTTCATCGCCCTGCAAGTTTTTTTCGTCCTCCTTCTGCCTATCTTCCAACAGCAACTTAAAGCTGGGATACCGATGCAGGATTTCTTTGAGTATTTTATTTTGCAGAAATCCCTGTTTTTTAAAGTCGGTATAAAGCGCCGGAAGATCTGAATGGCCATGTTGCCCAAGCGCAATCATCAATTCGTTAAACAATTCGCTTATCGCTGTTGAGGATATTCTACCGGTTTCCGCGATTTTTAGGCTCACAATCCAGGTTTTGAGCATCCAATTTGTACCGATGGCTTCGGTTGCATTCGCTTCGGTCCAATCGAACAGCAGGCGCATGGCCTCATGTACGGCAGCCGAATTTCCAGTGGCGTGGTACTGAAGAAACATCGTAAATTCGCGCCAAGAAATCGAGGCTTTCAACAATAATACCGCCAATTGTTCAGGCTCAAATCGGCTGAGCGAAACCAGTAATTTTCCGCTGTCAAATGCTATGGCACAATCTAACAGCAATTTTAAGGCAAGCGTTTCCTTTTCGTAACGGATTGTGGTCTGTTGCTTAGACAAACAGGTTTCGAGCAATTTAAAAAACTCGTTTGCAGGAATAGCAAGGTTGGGTTTAACGCTGATACTGGCCGTTGAACTGTTTGCCCTGCTGATCCATTCTTGGTTAGCTGGACTGATATTGGCCTTTCCCGAAAAATGATAACCGAATGCCGTTAACAACATTTTTTTAAAGACCGACAGATTACCCTGGTGCTTTTCGTAAGCCAAGGCGCACTTCCAAAAGAGCAAAACGAGCAATTGGCTTTCTTTAACCGACAAGCTACGTTTAAGAGTTTTGTCGAGCCAGGCCTTACTTTCTGCCATAAAGCGTGTGAAGAGCATGGTACCATCTTTCAACACGATGTTCAGGATGACATGGGTTAAAGGCTGTATCGATTTGCCAAGCTCGGCAACTTGCGGATCTGTATCATTATCCAATATGGTTTTGGCCAACAAGGCTGGTTGAAGAGTTTTTTGCTGCAACAGGGCCTTGATAGCCAACATAGAGCTTTGTTGATTAGATTTGGCATATTTGTCAATCAGCTGATTTGCTTTAGCCGTCGATATTACCCCATCAAACGCTTTTGTATCCAATAATGCCTTCAGAAACGAAGCAAATTCTTTTTGATACGAAGCGGAAAGCTGCGAATAGCCAAACCGCATCGTACGCACCAATAATTGCTCATGGCTGGCAGTTGGATAAAGCAAATAATGATAGAGGCTTGCGTAGGTCAACTTTTCTTCCAAAGCCAAGCTTAATTCGCCATACCTACCACTTTTCTTAAGCAGCGCCAGTCCTTGCATCAACGCGGTGTAAACAGCAATTTGTTTTTGATTGGCTGTTTGAATCAAGGCCCTCAACAGGGATCCGGTTAAGAGCTTAGGCAAAATACCTTTTAGAACCGTTTTGTCTTTCGTTTGCGTCAACGTTGTTAAAGCTTGCGCAGGATTGAGCCTCATGTATTTTTGCAGGATTTCAATGAAATTATCCGATTGACCTTCATGTTTAAACTGTTCCATCGCATAACGAAGCTGCATTTCAAAATCGGAATTGGTCCAACCTGTTTCGGCGACTAAAACCCGTTGCTGGTAAAGTTCTTCTACTTTATGGTAGAGCGACAGATTCGTACTGGTTTTAACTTGACTGTTTAATTTTGCCGTTAAGAGCCTTGCTAAAAGGTTTGTTTCTTCTACCTGAAAATCCTTGCTCATAGCTTTAAAGCAATAACTCAGAAAATGAGAAGGATTATAGGCTTGTTGTTTTGTAGCCAATAAAAACTCCAAGCCAATTTGCCTCAAAAACTGCACATTGGCTTTGGTGTGGATTTGTGGTGCCAAATGGGTCAAAAAATCGATGGTTTCTAGCAACTCGGCTGTGTGATGGCCAAAGAGCGAATAAACACTCGCCATCGCCACCTCATCTAAGACCGCTACCAAGGTGACAACTTTCAATTTGTGCCTCAACGCCTGTACCAAGATTGATTTTGTGGTTTCAGGGTTTTGCCCTGCCAAACCAATCACCAAGTCGTTAAACTGCTTGCGATGCTTTTCGGTATTACAGATGGAAATATTGTCGAGGTAAGATTTCAATTTTTCCCAAGCCGCATTTGGCGAAGCTACCTCTACCTTTTCCGCAGCATGCTGATAGCGATTGGAGGCTTCCTTTAAAATCAGCATAAAATCTGAACGGATAGCCATTTGAGCAGTAATTTTGTGAGCAGCTGCACCTAACAGCTCAAACAAGCGCCGGCGATCCATATTGTAATGGTCGGCCATCTGATTAACGCTGCTCAGCATAAAAGCCACCTTGTTGAAAGTAGTCCCTCTATCTACCAGCAGGAAATTAAGCACCCAGAGCCATATATTCCGGTGAAATTCGTTGCTTTCGGCTTTTACCAGGGTTTCTTTGTCCTGCAATTCTTCGAGTTCGGCACCGAAATCAAAAATCTCTTGGTGATAATTGGGTTCCAAGCCTTTGATCAGCGCAACCATGTGTTCTTCGTTAAATTGCCAGGCCATCCTTTTGCGCACCTGCAAGCTGGCCTTGCCCAAGGTTTTTAACCGTTCGATAAGTGCCGTACGATTGTGTACAAACTGCAGTGCCAGCAATTGGTTGATGTCGCCTTTGGCCAAGCGCTTGTTCCACGACATGACACCTTGCTGCAAAAAGACGGTAATCAGCTCTAAATCGGTCGCCGTTTCATCGGTAAAAGTGATATTCAGTTTTGTGGCTTGCTCATGTAGCACCATATCACGCAATTGCGCTCGCAACTGGCTCAGCAACCTGATCGACAGCGTATCCTCCAATTCGTCTATGCTGATTTGACCAAGATTAAGCTGCAAGAAATCGAGCTGCCAACATTGGTCTGGCGGACAAATTTCATCAAACAAACTCGCCAGTTCGCGCACCATGATCTTGTTGCTCCAATTGCTCAAACGGTTCTGTAGCATTACACTATTTTCCCTTTGGTTAAAAGTGGTGTCCCAGTTAAGGCGAGTAATGATATGTTGAGTTGATGTCGTCATGTTCTGGCTATTGGATGAGCGTAATCAGGTTAAGCAGTTTTTCGGCCTTCTCTCTCCTGCCCTGTGTTTTCTCGTGAGCACGATTATGGTTCATTTCGTTGTGCCAATGCACAAACTCGGGAATGAGCACTTCCATCAGTTTCTCATTGATAAAATGGCAATGGAAAGCCACGTGCAAAGGCAATTCAAGCGTTAAAAAGAGCTCCAGTTTTTGTTTAAATTCAGGGGTATTAAATGCTGGAATAAAGGCAGGAAAGAAAACATGGATGCTATTTTCAAAAACATCAAAGTCTGCAGGCGTTTTTAAACCACCATGGGCAACCGCTATTTGCAGGCTATATTTGCCACTGCTTGCAGGTTTAAATGCGGTTTCGGACAGTACTGCATTTACGGGCTCCAAGCGGTAGGCATGCCCGGCCAAGGCCAGTGTTTGATGGTTAAAACCATTTACCCAAATTTCATCTGTCGAAAGAATCAGCGCCTCGTTCAATCTCGTTGCCTGTTCAAAATCCAATATTTTGACTAACTGCAACAAACGGCCAGTGGCTTCTTCCTTTAAAACGAGGTTATACTGCAACTGCTGCAACAATAAATTCCGTTCTACCATCATGAAGCCTTTTCTGTATTGACTCAGCCAAAAAGAAAGTCGAATAGCAGCCAGGGCTTGCTCCTCGTCAAAATAGCTGGTTACAAAGCTGTTATAATGAGCATTCAACCCAAATAACAGGTTAAGTTTTAGTTCTAAGGCTGCATAATTGGAGAAATCGATGGGTTTTAATTTTTCAATGGCATCTATCTTCCCAGAATCTACCAAGAAATCTTTGGCGTACCTGCCAAACAGCTCGCACCTCTGATGCGCCGATTTTTCGGGCAATGCATCCGATAGTTTTTCGGCAATTAAAAAATTATAGGCTTTCGGCTTAAAATAGCTTAGCAAGCCCAGGTTCTGCAAGTAAAGGCTTTTGATGATCAGGGTATCTTTGACCTTTTCGCCGGTATAACTAGCTCCGGCTATCAATTGGTCAATCAGCATGGGCGATTCGCCATGTCTAGCCAACAAATGGTCCAGCATTTCGTTTCTGCGTGGCAAATCAACTTCATCAGTCGCAGTCAGGTTCATCAATCCCCTGATGTACGGATTATAAGGGTCTTTTTTATAGGCAGTCCAGCTTTTTTCGTCCAGTTCTTTACTGGTTTCCAGCTCGATGCCGTAATTAAAAATCTGGTTGTTTTTAAGCAGTCCCCTGATATTCGGAATATCGTAAACAGATTGGCCAAAATAAGTAGGTGCAAAACTTTGGTAAGGTGCCGGATAAAGCTGGTTGGCCTTTTGGTAGACACTTTGATGGGCATGAAAATTTTCCAAGTCGGCCGGCAAGGCGCTTTGTGCGTTCTTAAACGAAAACAAGGTACCAACGTTGGCCAATTGTGCAAATTGGTTGGCCAATACCTGGTCAAAAAGCGTAAGATAGCCTTTCAGTTGCTTAGATTGGGCAATTTGAAACGGCGTGGCATTGGTGATGATGGCATCGTGGCCAACGGCATAGATTTCTGGAAAAGTGTTTTGGATCGAATAATAACTGCCAATGTCCCTGAATTTGCTTTTTGGCAGGCCTTCAATTTCGGTGGACTCTGCCACCACTATCGGATTAACCTTACCCTGTAGGCTTGCGGTTGGGTCGATTTCAAATACCGAATTGGCTAAAGCTAAAGGCCTTCCCTTTACTTGAATGGTCAATCCGTTGGCTAGCGATTGTTGCCAATCGATCTTCATAACGCACCAAGCATTTTCGGCAATAAGCCTAAGATTTTCCAAACCATCTAAACTCAGGTCGCTTACCGCAACTACGCCCTCCGTGCCTTCAATCAGCTGCATCAGTTGCACCAAGCTCAACGTGGTTTGGTGATCGCCCAAATCTTCGTCTAAAATCCAGCCATTTGCCAGTTGTGGTCCGTTAAAAATCTCGTTGCTCGACACTTCTTGTTCACTTAGGTTTTTATTGCCCTGTTGTTTGGCTTTAGGGAAAATAAAATCGGCAATTCGCCTGTCTAGGTTGGCCAGTATTTCCTGCTGGTTCTTGTCTGCTTCGATGACAATGACACCCGTGATGAAATGTTTTTTTGCTGGCATTACCTGTGGCATCAGAAATACTTCGCCTAGGTTTCTGCGTTGCTGCAAGGCAAAATAGGCCTCGTTGCAAAGCGCTTTTGCATTGTACTGAGCGGTTTCGTCGAGGAGCAGATACACGCTGTAAACGCCCTGCATAAAAGCCGAAGGATGCAACGGAAACACCTGCACATTGCGGAGGGCAGGCATTAAATCGATCAAATATCGTCTGTAATCATTTAAGGTTACCGGACTTGTGGTCAGGATTTCTTGAGGCCTATAAAACTGGTCGGTCACCTGCAACCGGCCCGATTCCTGAGTAAGGATATCGGCAATAGTGAAATTATTGCAATAACCCAATTCTGTTAGGGCAAAGCACAGCTGTTCTAAAATGGTGATGCCCGGATCGCTATCGTTCAGGTTAGTCCACTCCGTATCTACATGCTGTTGGATATAGCGAAGGCCTTCGTCTTTAAGCAGCTTAAAATTCTGGCTCAAAGGCGGTGGCGTATTCAAGATATAGTTCATCTCGTTCATAGCTTGACCTCACATTTTAACAGGTGTTTTAAACAAGGGACAATTAAAGTGCTTGCCTTAAGCGGATTTACGGTTTGGAGCGTTTGTTTGTCTGCATCTTGGTCGGCCAGCCAGGTTTGGAGCGACGTGTCTGTTACGTCGACCACACCATTGATGTTTTTGATGAAATTAACCACCTGGGCCATGCCAATGGGTTCTTCGATGGTGACCTGTTCGGCACCACTCTCGGCCCATGGCGATAAATAGAGGTTAAGCGCCGCATTAATTGCCGATTGCATCAGGCTAGGTTCAAACCCTTCTCTAATACTGATATTGGCCGAAACCATCAGGTACTGGATTTCAAAGGGCTGGGCACTGATGGTGGTGAATGCCGAACTTCGCTGTGCCACATAGCGCTGGATATCTTTAACCAAAACAGGCTCAACTGCAGGCAACAAGGCATTACCCGCTGATCCGCTTTGGGCTTTGCCAACCAAATAAATAGCGGTATTGCGGGTCAACTGGTTATAAACGGCCTTGGCATAAAATATTTCGGGGAACTCGCTTTTGACCAACAATAGGCAATCGTCGGTGCTTCTTAACCTGTCTTTTGTCTTCAGTCTTTTGCCAATCCTCCGGTTCATCATCGTGGCTTCTTCGGCGGCACGCCCTCCAAATGAAGGAAAAGGCTGTACCAGCGATTTAATGGCCGACAGTTTGAGCTTAGGTTGCAAAATGGTATTGGCTGGCAACAATGGCACCTCGTTTAGGCTTTGCCAGCTTCCAGCCATTCTTTCGGCTTCAAATCCATTGGTTTTAACCAAGCTGATCTCGGCAAACAAGGAGGGGTCTTCTGTTGTTGCCAAACAGATGCAATAAGCGTCTTTGGGCATGGTGTTATGTTGTACAGCGATGGTATTGGGGATTTTTACCTGCAAAATACCAGAAGTACTTAAGTTGCCGGTACCATCGGCTACCACTTCCAGCACTTGCCAGCCCGTTTCGCTCCAATAAAAACAAGAAAGTGGCAACGAAGGCAATTTATTCGATAATTGAGGTTTTACTTCAATAAAAATCGACAAAGCACTGGTAGGCAAAAGATTGTGCAATTGCATAAACAAAAATCCCTGGTAAGGAAATTCAGCTACCATCGGCAATATTTGGCTATCGGTGCCGAAAGCAAAGCCTTGATTAACCCTGCCCTGTTTTTGGTCATAGCTCAAATAATTGCCAAAAGGCGTAAAATGATAACAGGCTAAAGGATAATCGGTACCGTTGTTTTGACTCAACAAATAGCTTTGTTTGGCGGTATAGCCTGCCTGTGTAGCATTTAACAAGGGAGCGAATGGAATTTTTGCCGGTTCTTCAAACTTTTTGCGCCTTTTATTGATAAGCCTAGCATTGGCCAATGCCTGTTCGTAAACGATAGCGGGGTAAAGCTCGGAGCCGAAACCATAAGTTGGAACAGCCAATTGCAACTTGATAAATCCGTTAGCACTTTCTTCCTGGTAAGCGAGAGCTTGCAGTTGCATGGTGGCATCGGGCTTGAGCAAAATTGGATCTGGCTGACAAGTAAAATGTGTAGTTTCGAGCAGCTTGAAATCTGCATCTTCATCAAATAAGGGCACCGAGGAAGGAATATGCGTGGGATCAGTTTCGCTTACGGCATTAACCGGCAACCAAGAACGCGCTTGAAGCAGCTTAAAATCAACCTTAAAGCCTCCGTTGTAAAAAGGTTCTTCAAACAAATCTGTGCTTTTGACAAACCAACTTTTAACCCAACGAAAAAACCGGCCTAGCCAAGTTTTTTTTTGGTTTTGTATAGCTGTCCATTTTTGGTGCAGGTAATCGTTGTAGGCTTTATAGTAAATACCGAAGTCGTCGGGAAGATTGCCCCAATTTAGCGCCAGGCTTAGTTTTTGCAGGGGTTTGCTGAAAATCTCACTGCTCCCTATCAGAAAATTACTGTTCAATAAAGGCGTTGTTCCAAAGATGGGATAAGGCGCCTTTGCAATAATGCCTCCATGATCGTTATACAGTTGCAGGTTGTTGATTCCGCTTACCTCAACCTCGATATCCAAAGCAATCACCTTAGCCATCTCTCCACTTTGGGGAAAATTCTGGAACATGATTTTGAGCATGGGCCAATCTGCTTTAAAACCGTTTATCGCCTCATCTAAAATCGGTTCGATGGCTGGCTGATCGGGCAAAAGGTTAAACTGTAATTGCAATTGCTGGTTTTGACCCTTAGGGCTAATCGTTGTAGTCTTAGGCGCCATGTTTAGCCAACCTGTAGCCGTGCTCAATGCGTAAGATGCCGTTTCTAAAATATCCAAATCCAGCAATCCATTGTATTCGATGCTGATATTGATCGAGCGGTTGCCTTCTTTGAGCAACAACATAGGCGATGCAAAGGCAATGCCCATGGCTGTTTGCACCGCTGATGGTGCCTGGAATGGTGGCCAAGTCATCAAATGGTTATCGGCATCCTTTTTCAACGTACCCGGATCGGCTATGTTGCCCAAATCATAAGATACCTGTTGCGTTCCAACCACAGTTTTACTTAAGGTTTGCAGGCCAGTAATTACGGCAGGATTGAGCCAAAGTCCTTTTGCATTGGCAAAGTAAACCGGATTTTTCTCTGCATCTGTACCAGCATCCAAAGCAGTGGCTGGTGGCAGCCAAGAAAGCGAATCGCTGGCCATCAGCTCGGCACAAACAAAAACCCGATCGGCTTTGGCCGGCTCGGCAACCTGTTGCAAAATATCTTGATAGTAAAAATCGAGGTGCTTGTCAGCGAGCTTGTTCAACTCGGCTTGCTGTATTTTGAGCAAATGCACAAAACTTCGCAACAAGGTCGTATCTGGATGGATGCTTTTGTTGGCACTTAGTTTTTCGAATGCCTGTTGCGCATGGCTAACCACATTGTTAAAGAAGACAAATATTCCATCGCCAGCTTTGACAAGGGATTTGAATATGGCCTCGGGGCTGTTTTTATTGATGGGGTGTTGCAAGTTTAAGACTTCCCAATAAGGTTCCTTGTTTTCGTACTTCTTCCAAACCAGTTCCTCGTGTGTTTGAAAAGCATTGAGTTTGCCAGGGTCAAATTTGCTTATCCCAGGAATAATGGTGGTAGAGAACAGCACCTGCCTGAGCGAGGAGATGGCCCAAAAATATTTGCTGTACACATTTTCTACCTGTTGCAGGATATAGGTTTTGAGTTCATATTCTTCAACGGTAGTCTGTAAATAGTAAATCCATCTTTTGAGGTACACAAACACCTGAAAAATCTGTTCCAGCATGTCGTTAATGCCGATGCCTATTTTACCCAGCTCAATGCCTTTGGCAAAAAGCTGCTGCAACCTGGTTTTGGTCTTAAAATAAATGGCATGCAGGTCGGCAACTTTGGTTTTGGCAATGGTAGCCAATAAAAAAACGGGGTCTTTGAGCAAAAAGGGAGCCCAATTGCCATTTACGGTGTTGTCTTGGTCGTAAAAATTAATCAATGTCGCAAACTCGCCCAAAAAGAAAAGCCAATCCTGCTCTGTTCTGGCATCAACCAATTGACTGGTGGCAGCGAGCGACTTTTCTATAGCAGCCAATGAGCGATATGGATTAACGGCAACCATTAGCTCAGATTCGTACCTTCGTTAAGGTAAAAAGGAAATACATAGTTATGTCGGGTGTTGGTGGTGTTGTAGAGGTATTTAACCAACACTTCCACCCTGCCGTTGCTTTTGTCGGCGAAAACAACTTCCACATCGGTTAAGGTAATGCGAGGTTCATTATGCAGCAAAGCATTGCTCACCGCATCCTTGATTTCTCCCTTGAGGCTTTCGTCCATGCGCCTAAAGAAAAATTCCTGCAAACCCGAACCGAATTGCGCATTCAGGTTTCGTTCGCCTACTTTGGTCTGTAAAATGATGTCGATCGAATCGTTTACATTCTCTTCTAGCCTGCTCAGGTTTACCCGATAGTTCCCCGACGAGAAAGTAACCGGAAACGACCAGCCAGAGCCTAAAAAACTGTTTTCATTAGCTGCCATTTTTATCCTCCTATCATAACATTCAAGGCACCCAACATAATTTGACCACCATGAGCGGTTTGGTCGCCAAGCCTTGCGGCCGGCATTTTGCAGATTTTTACTGTAGCCGATCCTTTGGTAATCACATCGGGTGGGCCTACGCAAACCAGCATATCGCCTACTCGGGCCGCCGGTAGTTTTCCGATGAGCACATTGGGTGCACCTGGTCCGGTAATTGGTCCGCCTACGTGCGGAATGGGCACCACGGCCGGTGTTTGCATCGGACATTGGTGAAAATCTGTAATTCTTGCTGCTGGTGGCATTTGCGTTTTAATTAATGTTGATCATTGCACTTTGCAAGGTCATGTTCATCGAACTCTGTACCGTTGCCTTCATTCCTCCATCTACCGAATATTCGGTGGTTGCTGTTTGCTTCACATTGATGCCCTTAACCACTACATCACCGGCATCTGAGCTTACCTTAACGCCCTGTTTGCCCGAAATCGCCACATTTCCATCGGCCTGTAGCGTAATGTTTTTGGGGCTTTTCATCGAAATTCCACTGTCAGACATGGTGACCGTGTTGCCGTTATCGTCAGCTATGGTAATCTTTTTGTTTTCGTCGTCCAGAATGATCTTGTTCTTATCGGGTGTCGAAATGGTGAATATCTTTTTGTCGTCGTCGAACTGGATGTAAATGCCCGATTTGGAAACAATGGCTTTCTGCGTGTTTTTTTGGTTAGGCGCCAAACCTTCAAATGGCTTGATTTTGCTGTTGCTGTACAAACTGCCCAAAATAATGGGATAGCGCGGGTCTTCGTTCAAAAAGCCGACGATCACTTCATCGCCAACTTCGGGCAGAAAGAAAGCGCCAGCGCCACTGGTGGAGTAAAAATTGGAAAGCCGTGCCCAAAGCCCTTGTCCCTGGTTGTCTATCAGCGGTACATCTACCAAAATCCGGAACTGCGAATCGGGGTCTTCATACATCTGTTTTACGGTGGCGTTGAACAATCCACGGGCACCGGTGAGCAGATTAGAGGCCGTTGGAGCAGTTACATCGGGTTCTTCAACAAACCACAAAGGCGAAAGGCCAATGGCTATTTCGGTGGTCCAATTGCCCTCGGCTATGTGATGCTTTAGGCCCGAAACCAAGTGGTCGCCGTTAAAACGATCGCCCAAGCCAGCCAGGGTAATGTATTTGCCAAGCTCCAACAAACTGGTGCCTTGTATTTTGGCTTCGCCCCTTATTTTTGAATATTCGCTTTTAACCAATTGGGCTTTCGACCAGTTTTCGAGATCGGCTTTTTCAAAAGCTGCTGTGCTTTGCAAGTCATAATTGGCCAATCCTACTACTTCGGACAGCTTTTTCGACGACAGGTTGCCTGGCCCGTCTACATCGCACTTGCTAACCGACGATACCACCGTTTGGGTTTTAAAATCCCATGTACTGGCATTTACGCTTCCGTATTGGCTCACCGAATCGAGATCGGCATTGAACTCCAGCAAGCCATCGCCATATTTAACCTGCAGCACCGATTTTGTAGCATCGGGTTTAAATACCTTCAATTCGCCGTTAATGGTGGCCACCAACAAGCCATTTACTTCGGCTCTCGACAAAATGTAATCCCAATCGGTTACATAATGCTGCACCTGCTGGGGCCAGGTGGTAGCCGTTGTGGCAACAGTAGCACTCAGTCCGCTGTAATTGCCAACAATTTTCGAAATGATGTCGCTGTCCTTTTGCTTTTGGTAGGTTAAGCTTTTCCTGCCTACGGTTGTTTTGATGGCTACATCCCTGCACTCGATATCGAGCGATGAACCTATAAACTCATCAATCCTGATTGATTGACGAGTTATGATTCCCTTAAAAATAACCTCATTCTTAGAATCGTAACCGGCTTCTATTGTGACTGCTTTGCCTGGCAAAAACACATCCGACGAGCTGGCATCGAACTTTCCAGTATCCGATTGGCCATCGAGGATTACAAAACCGGCCGAGGCCACCTTGTTGATGCGTTTATGAACATGCACCGAATAGATAGACCAATCGTCACTGATGCTTTTGTTGTCAATTTTGATGGTAAAGGTGGCCAAAGCGCCACCGTCGACTGAATCTGGCATGGCTAAGGTTGGATTATAGGTGGAAAAACCAATCGCTCAATTCCCTTCAGGTTCCTGAATTTGTTGAGGTCGTTAAATTGGGCAACCTGAACATAATTGGCATCATCGTTCCAAATGTTTTGGCAAAGCTGGGGCAGGCTCATACCTTCTACCACCGTAACCAAATGGCTTACATCGGGCGAGGCTTTCTTCTGCTTCTTTTCTAAGGTTTTGACCGAGATATACTGCGAAAAGGCAAGCGAAATCTTGGCGCGCAATGGGCTTCCATCGGGTCTAAAAAAGGTGTAGGAAGTATCGAAAGAACCTAAAACCCCTTTAAATACGATGTCTTTGCCCCATTGTACCTTTACAAAATTTGGCCGGTGGATATCGCCGTTATAGGTATACACGATGCTTTTTAAGGCCTCTATCTCGGCAGTGAGATCCATTCTTTTCGAATCGACGATGCCCGTACAATCGATCACAATATCGAAGCTCAGCTTATCGCTTGGCGTACTTTGGTACTTTTGCGAGCCAGAACTCGAATCGGGCGCCTGCTGGTGGTTGTACTCGATGCTGCGATCCCATTTGATACTTTCGGGATTGATCATCACCGAATAGGGATTGCCCTTAAACGGCTTCTGAAACTCGGCATCGGTATAGCCGGTAATTTTCAACAGTTCTAAACTTGCTTCCATAAACGTATGTTATCTGTTGTACAAATTGTTGCTTTGCTGCATCGCCATCAACCTTTTTACCTCGGCCATGAGCTGACGTTTAAGCAATTGCAGCTCTTTGCCCCTCATGGTTTGTTGGTTGTTTTGGCCATTGGCTACGATTTCGGTTTTGATAACCAGTTCCCTGATTTCTATCGGCATAACGGTTTCATTGAGTTTGACACTTATTTAGCGACCGATACATTGAAATAGGTATAAGCCAGTTCTATCGACTCGATCAGCAGCTCGTTTTCCATCGATTTGAGGTCGGATACGTTGTATTTAACCGGATAGGCCTTATGGAAAGTCCACATTTTGGAGACCTTGCCATCAGGGGCCAGTAAACTCACCGATACATCGTTCGTTTCTACCTGCTTGTACAAGCCTCCGTCTAAAGTACTGGCACACCAATCGATGAGCTTGGAACCGGTTGGAATCATGGCTCTTTTGAGCACCAGATTCTGCCCCGTTACCACGGTGGGGAGCTTGTACTTGAAGCGGTTTTCTCCACCTGAGGCAACTTCCTCAACGCCTAGTTCTTTAGCTATGCCCGATACTTCTTTAAAGGCTGCATCCTCGTCTTTGAAAGAGAGCTTAAAATAAAAGCTAAGCGGATAGTTACTTTCCATTGGTTATGGTCAGCTTTTCGTGCGCAATCTCAATGGTATCAACTGCTACCTCGTTACCGTCAGACTTGAGGTCTGTACTGGTAATCTTGGTGGGCCAGGCATTATCCAATTGCCATTGCATAGTTACTTTGCCACTCTCATCCAACAGCTTGATCAGTACCGTTCGCCGCTTAATCAGGTTCATGGTTACTTCCTTGTGCCAATTCCAAAAGGTATTGTCGTTTACAAAAACCCCTCTTTTCATGGTTACGTTGCCATATTTGGTTAAACCGGGCATTTTTACCGTAGAAAAAAGCGGACTATTGCTCTTTCTGTATTCTATAATCTGATTTTCGACATCCATTCCGGATACTTCCTGAAATGCTACGCCTTTTAATTCTGTTCCTAAATCTACTTCGAAGCGAAACTTGGGCATTGGCCATGTTGCGCCTTCTTTGCTACCGTCTTCAGCCATGATATTCTATTTTTAAAATTTTGTTTAACAATTTGATTAACTAGATACAGCCATTTGCTGTTGGAAAGTAAGGATGATAAACTCTGCCGGGCGTACTATGGCTACTTTTACCTTCACTTTCATGAAACCCGACAAAAGATCGTCGGAGGTCATGGTAGTACCCAGACCACATTCTACCGAAAATGCATCTGCTGCACTTGCGCCTTGCAATCCTCCTTCTTTCCAAATGGTGGTTAAAAAACCGCTGATCATGGCCTTTACGGCTTCCCAGGTGTTTTTTACGTTGGGCTCGAACACATAGGCCCTGGCCGCCAGTTTACACGACTGTTCCAACAAGGTCATGGTTCTGCGTACCGAAATGTATTTCCAGTCCTGGCTGTTTCCATCCAAGGTTCTGGCGCCCCAAATGAGAATACCGATACCATTAAAAAAACGAATGGCGTTGATAGATTTGCCCGATACGGCATCCATGTTCAAGCCACCCTGCTGACTTTCAGAAAGCCTAATCGGCAACGAAGCCACGCCCACCATCGAGGTATTTGCTGGTGCCTGCCATACGCCTTGGGTGTTATCTGTCGAGGTAATTACCCCAGCAATTGCACCGCTTGGTGGCAATAGGTTGGCATCGGTCAAAACGTGCTTGATAATGGTGCTGTATACCTTGCTCGAATTAATCAAGGCATTATGATACTGCGTTACGGTTAAAGGCGTACCCGTTGGACTTTCGATGTTTGACAAAATAGTACCCACCGCCTGGTTTGGATTGCTGGCTGGATTGATCAACGGTGCCAACTGCTTTACATCGCCACCAAAAAGGTTGGTATAGTCGATGTCTGAATTTTGCATGATGGTAGTACCCACAAATGGATAATAAGCCGCTCCGTAGTTCAACCCCACCATTCCGGTATTGTTCCTAAAGGTTTCGATATCCTTGGTGTACATAATCGCATCTGGATTTTTACCACCAATGACGTCGAAAATGGCTACCGAAGTCTGCATTTGCGTACACTGCAATAGCATTTCCTGCATCAGCGTACCATTATCCTGTACCGCGAGCAGGGTTGCTTCCGGACAGATGTACATGGTTGGTTCCTGCTCGTTGAGCAACAGTTCGAGGCCTCTTTTAAGGTCGTTGAGCTGTACGTTGGGGTTAATGAGCTGTTCGCCAATAGTGGCAGGCTTGCCCGATGGGGCTCCATAAGTGCCGATAGACACGATATAGGCATCGCCACCACCATTCTCATAAAAAAGCCTGATGCTGTTGTACAGGTAATACACCGTGTTGGGATCGGGCAAAATAGAATAAAACTGGTCGTTAATCAGCATGTAGTTATTATCGGCCGGCTTGCTCTTTTGCGCCACCATGTAATACGTTGGACTGTACTGCTTGGTAGGGCTTGCCGGTGGCGCGGGATCAGGATAGCAATAAATAGCCTGAAACTCGGCAAACGATGTGATTTTTTGTGGCACATTCAAGTACGACCGGCCTTCGTACAAGGCTTGGGGCGTATACCCTATAAATGCTGGGACGGCGGTTGCCACCGCTACAACAGAATTAGAAAAGGCATTCTGTTCATTCAAATAGACCCCAGGGGACTTAATGTTTGACTCATTCATAAATCTTGTTTTTTATTTTAGTGTTGCTTAAACATATACATACATGGGTGATGAAAATTGTTGGCTCTCTCCTATCTTAACCTGTCCAAATCTGCCCGGATCTGGACATGGCAGGCCTTTCAGCACAAATTTGACTGGAGCCGATTTTGAGGATCCCGTTTCGTGATGCGCCGTCGGCCTATGCTGCAAGTCGAATTTGTACTTAGGCACCTCGCTTAAAGGCAACAATTCGTGCCCAGAAGTAAATAGCAGAGCCGTTTGGCCAGTGGCTAGTACCACCGCCGTTGGACCTGTAAATTGGATATTGCTCTTGCCAGAAATCAGCGGATCGGCCAAAACAATGGCACTTTTGTTCACCACGTAATACTGCCACTGCGTAGCCTTGGCCTTTAAACTGATGGTAAATACGGTACTTTTGAAAGGTTTCGACAATATATCGTCGAAATGGATTTTCAATTGGCCCACTATACCGGGTGCCAATGTTTCGTCGCTATAGTTTTCGGCCAGTAATTTATCTTCGCCAGCGAGCTTGCCACTATCGTAGCTCAGCTTGCCCGAACTGCCCATGGGGAATGCGGTAAAATAAACAAAGTCAGGCCTGAGGCTTTCCATTTCAAAATCAAAAAAAGCATCAGGACTGATCTGTTTAAGGTAGGCCAAAAAAACATCGCAGGTTTGCAGGATGTTTGCATATAAATCAAACCCTCCAAGCCTGTTCACCATTTTGAGTTCGAACCTTTTTTGAAGGGACTGCGTTATTTTTCCAGGCTTGAAGTGGATGCACTTGCACAAGCCGTCTTCAAAATAAGAATGGCTGATGTTTACACTGCAAATCAATTTAAAAGCGGTTGTGATCATGTGGCCACCTGATTAGAAGTTTGAACAATTGCCCCATCAAAGCCTCTAACCTGATTGCCTTGAATATTAATGAGCCTCATTTTATAAATTACCGAAGGCTGGTACTTTGCGCCCATGGCCGTCCATAAGCCCTGCATTTGCTGGTAGTTTATTTTTTCGATTTCAAATTCCAGGCGGTCTAGGCCTGCCGGTAGGTTAGCAAACGAATAGGCATTGACCAGCGCATTAACCTGAAAAAACAACATCACCTCGTTCAGGAATTTGAGCGACTCTTTATAGTCGTCGAAATTTGAGCTGACCAAAATATAGAGGTTATATCTTTCGTCGGGGTTGACATCGGCATAATTGCCATTGGCCATTTGCTGGTGACGGGTGTAAAAAGGCTGGATGGTTTCCTTTTCGATATTGATGAGCGAAAGGATAACCTTGTTCTTATTGATTTCGGGCACCGATCCATTTCCTTCGATGAGATTGTTCAAGATCACCTTGCTCTCTTCGAGCGCAAACCGGTTTCTTAAAAACTGATCCATCAAATCATTCGTAAATTGGAGCGCTTTGCTTATCATCGCCGATTTAATTTATGGGGTGAAGTGCTAATTCAAATGTAGCGCGAGCAGCCAATGGAGGCAAGATTTTGCCATATACCTTTCGTAGACAAGAAGATGGGCCAACAACAAATTTCCGTATACAAACCGTAGACAGGTTACAATTTTGTATACGGCGGAGCCCTGCGCAAAAGAAAGCACAGACTTTTACACCAAAAACTACAAAGGATTTTAAACTAGCTATTTACGGTTCTGAGATAGCTTCTCAGGTCTTGATTTTTGGCGAGCGCCATTTTTTTCTTTAAGCGGTACTTGTGTGTACGTACGCTTTCCTGGTTAATGCCCAACAGGTTCCGGATGTCGTCGTTGGTCATGTTCATTTTCAGGTAGCAGCAATACTTGAGATCGATGGTGGTTAGCGAGGGATATTGCTGTGCCAAAGTGAGCAGAAAACTCGGGTCGGTTTGCTCAAAATACAGCTTAAAATCGTCCCATAGTTTTTTATTGCCCGCCGATTGTTTGATGGTATTTACAATGGCGGTAAGCTCGGCCCTGGTAGTATCGTTAACTTGTGGGTAAAGCTCGGCAATACGCTCCTTCACCTTAGCCAACACTTCTATTTTTTGGTCGAGCTCAAGCACATACCGACTGAGGTTATGGTCGGGTTCGTGCCTAGCTACAGCCTGTTCAGGCGTGTCTGCCGACTTTGCAGGCAAGGTATGGGGCTGGTTAAGAAGAAACACCGAATTGATCCGGCTGCTCAAATAGGCTTGGTTGGCAATATGCTCCTTGCCAAAGGCAAATACGATCCTGTTTTCATTCCAGGTCAGGGTTTGTGCTTCTGCTGGAGAAATCAGGCAGATGACCGGGACGGTAAATGGCCTCAAAAAAACTTCCAAATCATCCAATACGGGCTGGTTATCTCGAAAGCACAAAATAATCAAACTCGGGTCCATGGCATTGGCTACCCTGAGCAAGTCAGAAGTACGGGTAGCCGAAACTACACTATAGGCAAAACTGCAGCCCTTAGTGCCATTAAGTACAAACGACAAGTTGGCCGTATCATCGCAGCCAATTAGGATTAGTTTTTCGCTGTCCATTTCAAATACCTGTTGAAAAATTCAAAGTGTATTGATCAGAAAGCCTAAAGTGGCCAGGCCATAGCTCGGCTGGGTTGGACATGGTTAAATGACCATTGGCTTTAAGGCTTTCAAGAAGAAAACAATTGCCATTGTTTGTCTTGATGAAGTAGCTGACTTAAGGTAAAAACTTGTAGTGCGAATAGTTATTCATGAGGAGCGTTGGATTTAGTTAGGGAGAAATATAATGATACAATTAAAAACTTATTTACTGCACCAATCTGTTGCACATCGGATAAGTATTGCCAGGAAGAATCGAAATAGCAAATAATCTACGATTACAATACTTAATTGAACTAATGTAGTGAAATTACCCACTAATTATGCCGATGTAAAAAATTAGAGCATGACAAGCCCAGTGCTCTACACAAGAAAACAAAAAAGCCCTCCAAAATTTGGAGGGCTTTTTCTTTATCAATTCTAAAAGCTAGAACTTAACCGTATTCAGTTTTTTGTCGACCAATACGCCATCAAGTGCTTTCAATTCAAATTTCACTTTGCGTTTGGCCTTCAGTTTCAACACAAACAAATCGGTGCTTCCGTTCAGGCTTTCTTTGTTGCCTACGTTTACAAAGGTTGGATATAAAACCTTATCGCCGTTGGTATGCAGGCGGTCGTTGGTTAAATTATCCATTTGTTTGGTGTTGAGGCTTTGTACACCCACAAATTCGTAATCCTGCGGGTTGTACGGCAAAGCAAAGCTGAGGGCATTTACCGATTTAAGGTCTACGCCCTTAACCCTGATTTCTACGATTTCGTCTTTGTTGTAGCTTGGCTTGTTGGCGCTTAACACAAGCTTGCCGGCCACTTTGTCGGCTTTATCGTCTGCAACGCCACCATCAAGCTGCGTAGCCACCACCGAAATGTCGTAAGCATCGATCAAATTATTTTTGTCGATATCGCCATTACTGATGTAGCCCTCAAAATCGGCGTCACCTTTTCTCAATCCGGTGTAGTTGATGTAAGAGGTCAGGTCGTTTTTATCGATCAGGCGGTCGTTGTTAATATCGCCAGGCAAGTAGCTTTCGGTACCAGGCACTTTGAAAACATAGAGTTCTCGGCCCGAGCCAAAGCCTCCAACCCCATCGGCCACTGCTATTTTGATGTAACGTGCCGCTGGGTGGCCTGCAAAGTTGAACACCTTCAAGTCGCCCACATTTTTCCATTCAAAATCGCCGGCTTCTGTCCAGTTTTCTTTGTTGGTGCTATAAAACACTTTACCTTTCAGCAAGATGCCATTTCCTCGGCCTGTACGTGGCAAATAATGGAATTTCTCAAGCTGGTTGATCGATTTCAAGTCGATGATCATATCGAAAGGAACCGCTTTGGCACCCCATTTGGTGTGCCACATGTTGCCTTCATCAAAGTCGAACAATTTATCGATGCCTTCTCCGTCTTGATTTTCGGCAGTGGTTTCGGCCACGATGCCTTTAATGGCAAACTCCAGCGGATTGGTTTTGGTTTTGGCACTCAAAGTAGTCCATGCCGAAACACCATCTTTATTGATGGCCCTCAATTTAAAAGTATAAGTTGTTTCCGGCACCAAACCATCAAACAAGAAAGTAGTGTCTTTAATATGCGTATAGTGCATATCGTTAAAATCTATCTCGTAAAAATCGGCACCAGCTACAGGCTTCCACGAAGGTTGCAAAGTGTAGGCCTCCCTGTTTTGTTCGCTCACCTGGGCTTGGCTTGGCGCATCGAGCTTGCCTGAAGAAACCAACTGCTTATTGGCCGGTTCAAAACTAAAACCCTCAACGGTTAATTCAATTCCGTTTGCCGTAATATCGGTAGATGCCAGCTTAACCAGCAATTGCGGGTTTTTAACCATCACCACTTTTTCGAACTCGCTTCCCTTGGTGGCAAAACGGTTCAGGTTAGGCTGGGCCTCGTAAAAATATACGTTGTCCTGTTTCAGGAAATCTTCCATCGAATTTGCTTCGCTAAGCTTCAACTTGCTGTTGCCAACTTTAGCCGTCAGTTTTTTGGGCTTAGCGGTTACATTGATTTTAAATTCGGTGGCTTTCTCTTTTACAAAACCTTCAAAACTGCCTTGAGTTGGATGGATGGTAACCGTTACCCTGTTGTTTTTGTCGAATTCGGTTTCGATCAGGCTCGAAGCACCTTTGCCCAATTTGTAGGCTTCTGTAGCTCCATCGTCGTCGTATTCGGTAAACGAGCTCTTGCCAAAAGGATAAAGTTCGTAAATACGCAGGTTTTTATTAATGCCCGCTACGTTATTGTTCGGGTTGGCCATCGGAATAATGGCACCGTTTTTCACAAATACAGGCAATTTCCAAATCGGAGACTCAAAACTGTTCAAAATGCAATTTCCGGCATATTTTTCGCCGGTAAAATAATCGACCCAAACGCCTTCTGGCAAATAAATTCCGTGGCGTACGTCATTGCCCTTATCGTCTGATTTGGTAGCCTGATAAATCGGTGCCACCAAGAAATATGGACCATACATGAATTGGTATTGCGTTGCCGAGCCTTTGGTGTAGGCATTAGGATAATCGAGGAACATAGCCCTCATGATCGGCAAACCAGTGAGCGCTTCTTTGGCAATGCTATAGGTATAAGGAATCAATTCCGACTTCAACTTGAGGTAATTGCGGTTGATGGAAGCCACCGGTTCGCCCAAGGCATGCGGATATTTTTCGTTGGCGCCCCAGCCGTCCATGTTCAATTCCATCGGCGTAAATGTTTTCCATTGGAAGTCCCTGGTATTCACAATTGGGTTTTTGCCACCAAAAATACCATCCATATCGGAGGTAATGTTAGGTTGGCCCGATAAACCCGAACCCAAATAAGTTGGGATATGGAAACGGATGTATTCCCAAACGCCTCCGGTTTGGTCGCCAGACCATACGCCCGCATAACGTTGCGTACCTGCCCAACCATCGAGCGAAATGATAAAAGGTCTGCTGTTATTGCCGTAGTAAGGCATAATCTGCCCCACATCAGCTACGCCATTCAAGCCGAACGAATAGCCCGCACCTACCCAGGCCACGTCTGTTTTCAATACGCGAACCCCGGCATCTCTCACTTCTTTAATGATGTCTCTTTGCAAAAGCGCACTGATTGTTGATTTCGGATGAAGGTCTGACTGCGTCCACAAGCCAATCTCTACCCCGTTTTTACGGGCATAATCGCCTAGATTTTTGAGGTTTTGAATATTGCCATCCAAAGTTTCCGTTTGTCCGTAACCCGCGCCATAACCATCGTTAGGCAATATCCAGCCCAAAGGCATATCGTGGTTTTTATAACGGTCTATTACCCCACGGGCCGAAAACTGGTAGTTGTTCTTTTCGCCATTCAGCGATTCTTTGATGCCTCCATTATCTTTCTGGCTTTCTTTGTAGCGCTTGCCATCTTCAAACAAAATGCCTTTTTCGTCTTCTTTCCAAAAGTCGCGGTTATAGGCATTCAAGTGGCCTTGGTAAAAACCGAATTTTGGCAAAAGCACCGGATTGCCGGTCAGCTGATAAAAATCGTTCAATAGCGCTACGGCACCGTCGTCTACCATTAAAAATACATCCAGGTAATCGGTGTCGTGGGCTATTTTAACTAGTCCTTTTTCCTTAGCGCCAAAATCGTACCTTCCTTTTTTAAAGGTATGCCACATTAAGGCATAACCGTTGGTAGACCAGTAATATGGCGTTGGTGAGGCTACGCCGCCATCTGTCCAGCTATTTTGGTTTTCGATGGCAATGGCTTTGCTTTTATGCGAAAAACGCCCGTTTTGTACCCCGCCACCATAAAAATACTCTTGTGCACCTTCTTTAAGTGCAAGCGTTACTTTTCCTTTTTCGAAGTTGATAGGTTCTGATTGCTCCAAGGCAACAGCTTGGGTGGCTTTGTTGATAACCTTAAAAAGTCCCGTGCTTTTGGCAATTTGGATGGTAATTTTTGCGGTCGAGATGATAATCTGTCCATTCTCGTCGCTCAGCTTGAGCCCCGCAATCGGTCTGCGCGGATTTTCGACCAAAATCTTAGCTTCGGGTTTCGCTTCCGGATCTCTGATGAAACCGCCATTATTGTCTTGGAAAAGCCTAAAAATGCTTTCGCCATAAAAATCGAAAGTAAGGCGTTGCTGGTCGGCAAGCAACAGTTCGATGGTCGTAGGATTAAGCTGCCTAGCGCTAACTACCTGCGTTTTTTGGGCAAGTTGCTGCTTTACAAAGTGAGTTGGCGTAATTGCCGAAACGGATAGCGGGCCAATTAGCAAAGGAAAGGCAAGTGCGAGCAAGGCTACGCTTTTGGGCTTGGTTTGCCCAACGATTTTTGTCATAGTCGATAAATTTTTCATAGATAGGTATCAATCAACTGCACAAAGCAGATATTGAGGCGCCTAATATAGGCATTATGGAAAAAAAATTAACTGATAGATTATAAAGAATATATGACAAAAGGAAATAAGGCCTATTATTGGCTTCCAAACTGCAGCTTAACCGCTGGTTTCTCTCCAAAAAAACATCTGATTTGGGCAATAGGTTCACGAAATAGGTATTTATACCCATAGTTTATGGTATTCAACCCTATTGCACACGGTAACAGCATTTTAGAAATTTGATTTAAAATTATTAACCACTTTTAAATCCAATTTTTATGAAAAATTATTTCTACTTGATGATGGCTGTATGCACTTTATTTTTTACGGCCTGCAAAAAAAATACCGACAGCCCTGAAGAACCTGCAACTGGCGGTGGCTCGGCAACCCTAACCGCGAGCAATTATGGTGTAGACGGCACCGCATCAGGCAAATTCAGCGCTACCAAGGCCGGCATTACCCAAACTACTGTTGCGGGTGTTACCACTTTCGCTATTTCGGCCATTAAAGACGGCAGCAATGAATCCATCAACATCATCGTGCCTCGAAAAATTACGGCAACCGGCAAAATCACTTTCGTTTACAACGACTCGAGCAATGGTGGCATTACCTTTTCAAAAGACTATACCAAACCTGCCGATGGTGCACTGAACTATAAAACCGATGCTTTTAACAGCACCACCAAAGGCGGTGGCGAATTGAACATCACCAAACTCGACGGCAGCAAAATAGAAGGCACTTTTTACTTTGTGGCCATCAACGCCAATGGCAAGGAAGCATGGGCCGAAAACGGAGCATTTAGCGGAACCATTAAATAAACAGCTCATGAAAAAGACATTACTCCTTATTTGCGCGTTAAGCCTTGGCCTATTTGCCTGCAAAAAAAGCAGCGAAGAACCTGCTCCCGAAACACCAAAAACAGAAGAACCGGCAACTTCGGGAACCCCTACCGAGGGCAACATTCAACTCGCTGACAACACGAACAATACGGCTAAATACGACGATAAAACCATAACCGCCAAATCTTTTACCATCGAAAAGATATTGCCTACCATTAATAGTGGCTATGCACAGGTTACCATCCAGTCGACGGAAAAAGACGGCATTTTTAACAAATATGGCATCGGCATCAACATGCTTTCGGGCTTGCCGGCCGTTGGTGTTAAAACCAATGTAATTGCCGGAACAACACCCATCATCGGCATCAATATTTTCCAGGATGGCACTATTTATTCGTACTCGGCCATGAATGGCACCTTTACGGTTGATGCCAACGATGGCCACAACGCCACCATTACGGTAAGCGATATGGATATGAAGCAGAGTTATACACAGGGTTTCGATGCGTCCAACAAATGCTTCAAGGTCAAGTCGTTTAAAATCAAATTCACTTATTGATCTTGCCTAAAGCCATGTTCCGTTTATTTTTGGTCTTGCTGTGCCTTGGTTCAAATTTAACCGGCCTGTTTGCACAAACGCCACCAAACGAAAGCGAAGTACAACAGGCGGTAGTCAAAACCATTAACGAACTCTTGGCCAAGCCATCGTTCAAAAACAAGCTGCAAAGAAAATTCCCAGGCATCAGGGGGCAGGCCACTATCGACCTAGGCATCAACGATAAAGGCAAGGCAGTTTCTTTTTATGTGGTAGCGCAAGATATGGCACAAACGGATTTCATCGACTTTTTGTCCGGCCAAATCCTCTCCTGCCAATTCCCCATCAAATTAGATAAACACAAACTCATTAAGATCCGGCACACCTTACGGATTGAAAACTAAACAAATTATTTCTCCATGAAAAAGCTCATTATACTCCTCCTATTGGCCCTTTTTGGGTTCCAATCGCATGCCCAGTTTGGCAAGCTCAAAAGCCTGGTTGGCGGTGGCAAAGCCGGAAAAAAATCGGGGAACTTTAGCACCGTATGGGAATCTGAATTTTCGAACAAGGCCAGTCGCTTGGCCATGACCAACGAGAACGGCACCTTCATTTTGGGAACTGACGATAATTCGGCCACCGTACTTAATGCCGAGGGCAAAGAAATTTGGAGCGGCGATTACAAGAAAATTACCACCAATAAAACCAACTCCTGCGAATTTCAATACTTCATCCACGACAACAACGGGGGTTATCTGTTCTTGTTCGATCGAAAATCGCTTGGCAAAGACCGGATTGCAGTTTTAGATGTGGCTTCGGGCAAAGAACTCTGGAATTCTGAAAACTACCAGAACCTTTTGCCTAAAGACGCCAATGAAGATACCGAAATCGAAACCGTTAAATACCTATCGGAACTTGATGCCTTTTTAATTACACAAAAAGATGCATTGAACTTGGTAAAAGCCAAAACAGGCGAAAAAGTATGGGAAACCAAACGCTTTACCGGATCGGTGGGCAAATACCGTTACGACAAGGCCAGCAATACCATTGTCATGTTCAACTACAAGCCAACCTTGTTGGCGGCCTTGTTTTCAGGATTTAAGAACCAACTGGTAAAAATTGATGCTAATAACGGCGAAATCCTTTGGGAAAACGAATTTAGGGGCACCGTAGAAAAGGAATTGGTAACCAGAAAGGCAGTGGCAGACCTCGAAGTAAGGGGCAATCGCATTTATTTTTGGCTGGATGGCCTCCAAACCTACGACATGGCAAGCGGGAAAAAGCTTTGGGAGGTAACCTACGAAAACGATATGCGCAAAAGCGGCAATACACTGTTTGGAGGAAGCCAAAAAGCCATTTATCGCACATTGGCCGACCCAATATTTACAGATGCTGCCGTATACCTGGTGGTTTTTGGTGGCGCTAATAAAACCAAATATGTAGAAAAGCACGATTTGCAAAGCGGCAAGCTGATTTGGCAATCGGAAAAGATTACCGGAGCACTATCCATGCCCAACATCTATAAAACAGGCAACCGGATTATGGTACAAGTGGGTGGCAAGGTACAGGTGCAGGAAATCAAACACCGCAGGACTTCTTCGGGCCTTGAGATAGAATACAACGTATATTACGACTACATGGCGCAAAAAAACGGCATCCTTTCTTTAGATGATGCCACCGGCCAAACGGTATGGCGTTCCGAACGTTTCGACAAAAGGATTACCGACATGATCATAGACCACGACAAAACCGTTTTTGTAGGCGATGGTGATGAATTTTATGCCTATGACATCGAAACCGGCAAGCAGCTTTTTGATGTCAAACACAACGATGCCAAAGTGGGTAAGGCAACCGATGTAATCGATTTTGGCGATGATGTAGTGGTGCTTTCCGAAAAGGGTCTGGCTAGTTATAAAAAAGCAGATGGCCGCAGAAATTACGCGACGGAGAAAATATCGGGAGTTGATTATTTCTACCACCTGGGCGACAACTATTTCCTGCGTGACCAAAAAAACTCCAAAAACATCATTTATGGGGTCGATCTGAGCAATGGCGACATTAAAGGCAGCGTAAGCTCTAAAGGCAAAGGTGGAAGTCCGGTTTACGGAGCTGGCCTCGACATTACTGCCGATGGCGAATATATCTTCGCCTTTAAGGGCAAAAAGATAGAAAAAATCAAAGTAAACAACTAAAACAAGATGGCCGGAAATTAAATTTTCCGGCTTTTTGTCTATTTTAGATTGTCTTTTTACAAAGTAGCCTCCCGTTTACCTAAAAGCAGGCGTGAATAAGTTAGCGCACCTTCCCTATTTCTTTCTCGCGATGGCCATTAATTGCTTGATGATGGCATCCTTATCCCTTTTCAATACCTCTCCGTAAGGTCTGGCTGCTTCATCAATAGGCAAATAGGTATTAGACCATAAAATCAATTCGACTAGCACAGGCAAAAGGTCTATGCCCTTATCGGTTAAGCGGTAAAATATCTTGGCCTTGCTTTCGGGATGTTCTTCTTTGGCCAAAATACCCGATGCTTCGAGCATCGACAGCCGATCGGCCAAAACGTTGGTGGCGATTTTCTCTTTGGATTTTAAAAACTCGTTATAGGTATTCTTGCCGTTCATCAAAATATCGCGCACAATAAGCAATGACCATTTGTCGCCAATGATATCCAATGCCGAACTGATGGGGCAACCCGATCTTACCTTAAGTGGTTTCATGTTACAAAAATAATAAATCAACTTGCAAATAACAAGTTGATTATTTAGCTTTGATTATCAAGAACAATTAAATCGGAAAATATGCTGACTGCAATCAACCCCAAACTGCCTATGCGCAACAAGACTATTACCAAAGATTTCTACCTGAACAAATTGGGTTTTCAGCAATTTGGAAGCGACTACGAGGGCTACCTGATGGTTGAAAAAGACAACATCCAAATTCATTTTTTTGAGTTTAAGGCGCTCGACCCCAAAGAAAACTACGGACAGGTGTACATCCGTACCAACGATATCGACGGCCAATTCCAGCTGGCCAAGTCGCAAAACGTAAACAGCACTGAACTGGAGCACAAGCCTTGGATGCAACGCGAATTTTCGATACTCGACCCCGACAGCAACCTGCTTACCTTTGGGCAGGAAGTTTTTTAACAACAACCTTCGGTGATACGAAAGAAAGAGCATGCAACCCATGCTCTTTTTTTATGGCTAAAGATCTATTTTTTTACAAAACGCTTCTTCTCCTGCCCTGGCACCGCTTTAAAACAGGTCTTTTTTTCCTTTCCCAAAAAAACACGGACAAGGCTTCCAAGCTATTTAATTAATTGCTAAATTTAATATCAATCACCCTACAACATGAATAAACTTCTGATTATAAGCTGTTTTAGCCTGTTGACATTTTCCTTTTCGGTGCAGGCCCAACAAACCGATGTGGCCGGAATTGACAGAGACACCATCAAAAACTATTCTGCCTATAAGCGCTCCATCAGCTTTGCCGGATTGTTGCAGGCGCGCTATGTAGCTTCCCTCAGCAAAAATGTAGATATTAACGGAAAGAATTTTGATGCCTCTTCCGACAAGAAGATCGTGAACAATTTTAGCCTGAAACGTGTAAGGCTTCAGGTAAAGGGAACCGTAAACGACCATTTTTCGGCGAACCTGATGGTCAATTTTGCGGAGTTCAACAGCAATCCGATCAACAAGGTACTGGAAAACGCCTATGTAAAATACACACTGAGCAAGTATTTTAACGTGCAGGCAGGTCAATTCAGACCATTTTTTGGCATTGAAGATTCTATGCCTGTCGATATCATCAGAACCTTAGACTATTCTAACCAGTACTATGCCTTTGGCGCCAGTGGCTGGCAGAGTTTTCAGATAGGTGTTTCGGTTTTTGGCGACATTACCGGCGAGGGTCAGCTCCCACTCAGGTACTACGCGGGTACCTACAACGGCAACAACCGCAACCAGGCTTCGGACAACGACAATACAAAGAATTTTTATGGACGCATTGAAGCCAACCTCCTGCCCAAACTCATTGTTGGCCTTAATGCGGCCTATGGGAGCTTTGGCAAAGGCGATGGCAATGCCTGGGGCGCCGATGTAGTGACCACCAGCAAGCTTGGCGATGCCTGGCAGCTTTCATTAGGTGGCGAATATAAAAACGGGACCAATTTTGCGCTTTACGACACCTTTACGACTACGGTTCCCAAACTTTCGGATGTTCGGATGCAGGGTTTTTACATCTTCCCCATTTTGCGCTATGCCTATAAAAAGCCTCGTCTGCGTGCCATGGAACTCTCGTCGAGGTACGAATATTTTATCCAAAACTACAAGCTCGACCACAACAGCAGGCAAACCATCATCCCCAACTTTTCTCTCATTTTCGCCGACGATTTTTATGCTTCCATCCAAATGGGGGTTGCCATCGATATTTACAAGCACAATATTCCCTTAACCACTACTTACTCAGGCAACCTGGCCTACCTGCAATTACAGGTTCGGTTTTAAACCTACAAACGAACAAGTTATGAAAGAAATCAACTTCAAATCGCTCAGCATCAGCATCGTTATCGGGCTCATCATTTGGTTTATCCCGGTTCCTGATGGCGTTAAACCTAACGCTTGGCACCTATTGGCCATCTTTGTGGCTACTATTGTCGGCATTATCCTCAAGGCCGCTTCCATGGGTTCGATGGCCATGATTGGCATTACGCTTTGTGCCGTAACACAGGTATTGGCGCCCGGCGATCCGGCCAAATCTGTTGCCAATGCCTTAAGTGGTTTTGGCAATTCGACCATTTGGCTTATTGGATTGGCTTTTTTTATTGCCCGAGGATTCATCAAAACCGGCTTGGGCACGCGTTTAGCTTATTTGTTTATCAGGCTTTTCGGAAAAAGCTCTTTGGGCCTGGCGTTTGGCTTAAACACAGCCGATCTGTTGTTGGCTCCAGCCATACCCAGCAATACAGCCAGGGCCGGCGGGGTTATTTTCCCGATCATGAAATCTATTGCGGTAAACATGGGCTCTGAACCCGACAAACCCGAAACGCACCGCAAAATAGGTGCATTTTTAACGCTGAGCAGCTATAACGCCAACATGATTACTTCGGTAATTTTCTTGACGGCTACCGCCAGCAATCCGATGGCCCAAAAATTTGCCAAAGACCTTGGCATTACCATTACTTGGGGAAGTTGGTTTTTAGCAGCCGTAGTACCTGGCTTGGCTTGTTTTCTGCTGGCACCGCTCTTTTTGTATAAATTTTATGCACCCGAACTCAAAAAAACCAAGGATGCACCAGCCATGGCAGCCCAAAAGCTTAAGGAAATGGGCAAGGTATCGACAGAAGAATGGCTCATGGTGGCTACTTTTATCATTTTGTTGGTTTTATGGATATTCGGCAGCCTTTTTTCGGTTGATGCCACTACCGGTGCCCTAATTGGCCTGTGCATACTCTTGCTGTGTGGCGTGCTGACCTGGGAAGATGTTAAATCGGAAAAGGGAGCTTGGGATACCATTGTCTGGTTCTCTTCGCTGGTGATGATGGGTTCTTTTCTTAATTCCTTGGGTTTTATTGGCTGGTTTGGCAACCTGATCAGTTCAAAAATGGCTGGCATCAGTTGGCAATTGGCCTTTCCGATTATCATACTGGTTTATTCTTATTGCCATTACATGTTTGCCAGTGCTACGGCACAGGCTGCCGCCATGTATTCGGCCTTTTTGGCCGTTGGTATCTCAGTTGGCGTGCCGGGTACCATGTTGGCTATCTTTTTGGGGGCTTGTGCCACACTGATGGGTTCCATTACCCATTATGGCCATGGGCCGGCCCCAATCTTTTTTGGCAGCAAGTATGTTGATATGAACGAATGGTGGAAGTTCGGCTTCTTTATTAGTTTATTGTTTCTGCTCGTTTGGTTCGTTATTGGTGGCCTCTGGTGGAAAGCCATTGGCTTATGGTAAATGCCTATGAAAACAACAACACTTCAATATAAACTATGGATGGCCGCTACAGGCCTTTTCCTCTGCTTTTTTCTGGTGATACACCTTTTGGGCAACCTGCAGCTCTTTTTACCTGCCGCCGAAGCCAAAACACAGTTCAATTGGTATTCGCACCTGCTTTCGGGCAATATCATCATCAAGATTATCGCCTATGTTTTATATGGCTCGCTCATTGTGCATGCACTGGTAGCCATTGTACTCACCCTAAAAAAACAAAAGGCAAACGGCACAAAGTACGCTTACGATAAACGTGGCGCCTCGAGTGCCTGGTATAGCCGCAACATGGGGGTGCTGGGTACCATCCTATTCATTTTTCTGGTTATCCATTTTAAGGATTTCTGGTACCAATACAAATTTGTAAATCTGCCATTAGATGAAAAGGGCAATAAAGACCTTTACACCATCGTGGTATGGGCCTTTAGCAATTTGTGGTATGTTATCGTTTACGAAGTAGCTTTGCTTGCCCTTGGATTTCACTTGTTGCATGGCTTTTTTAGCGCGGCCCGCACTTTGGGCCTATTCCACCCCAAATATGTTAAACTGATCAAAATAATAGGCTGGGTGTATACGCTCATCATCACCCTTGGCTTTATGGCTATGCCACTTTATGTATACTTAACAAACAGGCTATGAGATTAGACGCACGAATTCCTGATGGAGAGCTTTCTGAAAAATGGGACCGCTATAAACAGCATGCCCGGCTTGTTAATCCGGCCAACCGGAAAAAACTCGATATCATTGTTGTAGGAACAGGTCTTGCCGGTGCAGCCTGCGCGGCTTCGATGGCCGAACAAGGTTATAACGTAAAGACTTTCTGTTTTCAAGATAGCCCCCGTCGAGCGCATTCGGTTGCGGCACAGGGAGGCGTAAACGCTGCAAAAAACTACAAAAACGATGGCGACAGTGTTTACCGCATGTTTTACGATACCATTAAAGGTGGCGATTTCCGTTCGCGTGAAGCCAATGTTTATCGTTTAGCCGCCTGCTCTGCCTCACTGATTGACCAAGCCGTTGCCCAAGGCGTACCTTTTGCCCGCGAATATGGTGGCTACCTCAACAACCGCTCGTTTGGCGGCGTACAGGTATCGAGAACTTTTTATGCCCGCGGGCAAACCGGTCAGCAATTGCTGTTGGGCGCCTACCAAGCCTTAATGCGTCAGGAAAGCTTGGGCAGGGTAAAATCTTTTACGCGCCACGAAATGCTCGACTTGGTTGTCGTAAATGGCAAAGCCAAGGGCATTATTGTACGCAACCTCACTACCGGTGCCATAGAGCGACATGCCGCCCATGCCGTAGTACTGGCCACTGGTGGCTATGGCAAAATATACTACCTCTCTACTTTAGCCATGGGTTGCAACAGCTCGGCCATTTGGCGTGCCCATAAAAAGGGAGCTTTTATGGCTGGTGTAAGCTGGATACAGTTCCACCCCACCTGTTTGCCCCAACTTGGCGAACACCAGTCGAAGCTCACGCTCATGTCAGAATCGCTGAGAAACGACGGCCGGATTTGGGTGCCACGCACGGCGGGTGACCAACGCCCGCCCCATACCATTGCAGAAGAAGAAAGAGATTACTACCTTGAACGAAGGTACCCTGCATTCGGCAATCTTTCGCCAAGGGATATCTCCTCCCGAGCCGCCAAAGAACGTATCGATGCAGGTTTTGGCGTGGGTGCTATGAAAAATGCCGTTTACCTCGATTTTGCTAAAGCCATTAAGGAACAAGGCCTGGGCAAAATCAGGGAGAAGTACGGCAACCTGTTTACCATGTACGAAAAAATCAATGGGATTAGCGCCTACGAACAGCCTATGCTGATATCGCCAGCAGCGCATTTTACCATGGGCGGACTTTGGGTTGATTATGGCCTGATGACCACCATACCAGGCTTATTTGCACTTGGTGAAGCCAATTTCTCCGATCATGGGGCTAACCGTCTTGGCGCCAATTCTTTGCTTCAGGCCTGCGTTGACGGCTATTTCATTGCCCCCTACACCCTACCGGATTACCTGGCTGGCGAACTTCAAGCCGAGCCAATAGATACCAATCACGAAGCTTTTGATAAGGCAGAACAGGCAGTAAAGCAACAAATAGCGCATTTTTTGAACAGTAAAGGAACCTTGTCTGTCGATCATTTCCACAAAGCCTTAGGAAAAATACTGTACGATAAATGTGGTTTATCCCGTAATAGCGAAGGTTTGAAAGAAGCCTTACTGGCTATTCAGGAACTGCGGCAATCATTTGCGCACGATCTTAAGCTTACCGGCGACGACAAGACCAATAGCGAACTGGAGAAAGCCGGACGTGTAGCCGATTACCTGGAACTTGGCGAACTGATGTGCCACGATGCATTGGCCCGCGAAGAATCATGTGGGGCACATTTTAGGGAGGAATATCAAACTGCCGACGGCGAGGCCATCCGTAACGACCAAGACTATTGCTATGTATCAGCCTGGGAGTGGATGGGCAAAGATTTGCCTCAGCAATTGCATAAAGAACCGTTGTTGTTCAACGATGTTGAGTTGACGGTAAGAAGCTATAAGTAGAAATTTAAAATTATCAGCATGCATTTTAAATTAAAAATCTGGCGACAAGAAGGCCCCGAACAACAGGGAAAACTGATCGATTACGAACTTGACGACATTGCAGAACAGCTTTCTTTTCTCGAAACGCTCGATTTACTCAACCAAAAACTATTGCTGGCCGGAGAGCGCGTGATCGAGTTCGACCACGACTGTCGCGAAGGTATTTGTGGCCAATGTGGTGTTATGATCAACGGCAGGGCGCACGGCCCTTTGGCCAATACCACCACTTGCCAGCTTCACATGCGCAGCTTTAAAGATGGCGATACCATTTATATCGAACCTTTTAGGGCCAAAGCTTTCCCCATTATCCGCGATCTTAAGGTAGACCGCAGCAGCCTTGATCAAATCATCAAAGCAGGCGGCTTTATTTCTGCCTCTACCGGACAGGCACCAGAAGCCAATGGCATACTTGTAGGACACGATACCGCCGAAGCGGCTTTTGATGCGGCCGCCTGCATCGGCTGTGGTGCCTGTGTAGCTACCTGCAAAAATTCCAGTGCCGATTTGTTCACTGCGGCCAAAATCAGTCATTTGGCTATCTTACCTCAAGGCAAACCCGAGGCCATGACACGCGTAGTGGCCATGGCACAACAAATGGACGAAGAAGGTTTTGGCCATTGCACCAATACGGAAGCCTGCCAAGTAGAATGCCCGCAAAACATTGCGGTATTGCACATTGCCCGCATGAATTACGAATACAACCGGGCCTTGCTGCTCAAGAAAAAGTAGTTAAGTTATTGAGCGTTGGCTTTGATCATTAAGGCCAGCAAATCTTTGTCTAAATCAAGCCAATATTTAAACCTGGCATCAATCACCTGCAATGCAGCCGTATTGTCTTTATAAAATTCTTTGAGGTCGCTCCTGAACTTGTTGTTTAAGGTATTTCTTAAAAACAAATAAGCGTTGTCGGGTTTTTCGAAAGTATAAAATACCTGTTTGGACGAAAATGTACTACCAGTAGTTTGGATACCGTATAAGTAAAGGCTCGATTGAGGGCCTATGTACACCGGCGACAAGAACTTCTTTGTGCCGTCTTTGATGGGTTTCGATACAAAAACATATTTCTTGCCATCGGCAAAAAAGCCATAGCCATGTATATCAGCTGGCAGGAATTTGATTATACCTTTGGCCTCGTCGGCTACTTCAACCTCCTCATTAAAATCGTTTGTTTTTTGGCCAAACATTCCTTTTTTGACCTTGATTTGGGCTTTAACCGTGTCGTTGTTTGGGGTGATGTAATATCCCGGCAAGGATGATTGCGCTTTGGCATAGCCTATAGAGAGCAACAGGGCAAATGCCATCAAGAATGGTTTCATTTTCGGAGCTTAATTTTGTTTTGAAATCTGGATATAAATCTACCCCTTTCGGAGGAGAAAAAACAGTTGTCTTCTGTTAACAAATTGTTTTCTTTTATTTTTCAGGTCTGTTTCTATAGTTTTTAACGAGCACGTAAACCGAGAATGCAAAGGTAATTGCATAGATAATCGCCAATCCCGTATGTTCGAATTTTAGATTTTTAAAGTCGAACTGCTTCCATAATGTACATCCTAAAATAATGGCGATAATGCCAAAGATAAATGACGAAGCTTTTTTCTTTTCCATGTTTTTTAACGTTTTACGGCACTCAACTCTTTTAAGCCTACCCTTATCTTAGACCTATGAGCAACTGATTCAAAAATAGTTTTTCATTTGTTCAGTTGCAACGGTGTTGGCATTAAAATCCGTTTATCCATAAAAAAGGGACGATTGCCAAACCGTCCCTGCTAACCAATTGTCTTTTAGCGGCTACAACAACCACCTGACGTTGTCGATGTTTTGCTATTATCGCTACCTACCTTATAGCCGGCTTTTTCAATCGCTTCTATCAATTCCTCTTTTACCTCGTCGCTTTCAACGCTTGCAACAAGTTCTCCAGCAGCTAGTTTTTCTACTTTTAGTCCATCAATAGCTTTGATGGCCGTACCTACCCTCGATTGACAATGGGCACTTTGCATATCTGGTATGCTTAATTCTACGTTTTTCATGTTATTTTTTGGTGATTTAGGTTTTCAGCACAAGGCTGTTTATTAAGTTATTTTAGGGTTTCAAGATTTATGGCTGCACCTATTTTTTCCATTTCAGGCGCAAACTATTGCCTACTACGCTTACGCTGCTCAAGGCCATCGCCGCGCCGGCAATCATCGGGTTAAGCAAGAAGCCATTGATCGGATAAAGAATACCCGCAGCTATCGGAATACCGATCAGGTTATAGATAAATGCCCAGAACAGGTTTTGCTTAATGGTAGCCACTGTTTGTTTAGACAAGGTAATGGCTTGCGGTATTTTGGTCAGATCAGACGAAATAATGGTCATTTTGGCTACATCCATGGCAATATCGCTGCCTTTACCCATGGCTATGCTCACATCGGCGGTTGCCAGTGCGGTACTGTCGTTAATGCCATCGCCCACCATGGCTACTACCTTGCCCCGCTGTTGCAACTCTTTTACAAAATCGGCTTTATGTTGGGGCAATACTTCGGCTTTGTAATGGCCAATGCCGGTCTGTTCAGCAATGGCTTTCGCCGTTGCTTCATTATCGCCAGTAAGCATATACAGGTCTATGCCCATCGCTTGCATTTGCTTGATGGCAGCTACCGATGTTTCCTTGATCTTATCCGATATGGCGATAACGGCAAGTGCTTTGCTGCCATCGGCAAACCAGATTACGGTTCTAGACTCCAAGCCCCATTTATCAGCTTCCTGTTGCAACTCGTCGGCGATGGAAATATTATTTGCTGTCAGTAGTTTTTTGTTGCCTACCCAATAGGTTTCATTGTTGTAAGCAGCCTTGGCCCCTTTGCCGGTAATACTATCAAACGATGACAAAGAGAGGCTTTTCGCGGTTGCTTCCAAATGTTTAACCACAGCTTCGGCCAAAGGATGCTCCGATTGTTTTTCGATGCTGAACAGCACATCCTGAGCATATTGATTGTTGTTTAACCATTTCACAGCCGTTACCACCGGTTTCCCTTCGGTAATGGTTCCGGTTTTATCCAACACGATGGCATTTACTTTTTTGGCCAATTCGAGGCTTTCGGCGTCTTTAATCAGGATGCCATTTTCGGCGCCCTTGCCTACCCCTACCATAATGGCTGTAGGCGTAGCCAGTCCCAAGGCACAAGGACAAGCAATAACCAACACCGTAACGGCAGCCAGCAAGCCTTGTACCAGGCCATTATCGCCACCTAAGCTTAACCATAAAATGAAGGTAAGAACAGCAATACCCATAACTACAGGCACAAAAATACCCGCAATCTTATCGACCAGCTTTTGCACCGGTGCCTTGCTGCCCTGGGCATCTTGTACCATTTTAATAATTTGGGCCAGCATGGTATCTTTGCCCACCTTGACCGCTTTAAACCTGAAACTGCCTTTTTGGTTAATGGTACCTGCAAATACTTTTTCATGCTCTTCTTTTAACACGGGTACTGGCTCGCCGCTCAGCATACTTTCATCTACATAAGAGCTGCCGGAAACCACCATGCCGTCAACGGCAATTTTTTCGCCGGGTTTGACCAAGATCATATCGCCAGTGGTTATTGATTCGATGGGTGTTTGAAGTTCAGTTCCATCGGACTGTATCACCGTAACCGTTTTAGGTTGCAGGCCAATCAGTTTTTTAATGGCTGATGAGGTATTGCCTTTGGCTTTTTCTTCCAAGAGCTTACCCAACAGAATGAAAGCGATGATAACCGACGCTGCTTCAAAGTAAACATGGGCATGTAAGCCTCGTTGATGCCAGAAATCGGCAAAGAGCATGTTAAACACACTGAAAAGATAGGCAATGCCTGTGCTCAGTGCCACCAGGGTATCCATATTGGCCGAACGGTGCTTGGCTTGTTTCCAGGCGTTGACAAAGAAATCTTTGCCCAGCCAAAGTACTACCGGCGTTGAAAATGCCCACATGATTTGGTTGGCATAAGGCATATCCATCAAGAACATGCCAATAACCACCACGGGCAACGAAAGCAACACCGCCCAAAGGGTTTTGGTTTTTAAGGCCTTGAATTTCTCCTCATGAATAGCTTCCAGTGTTTCCTGTTGCGTACTTTCATCTGTTACCAGCAGGTCATAGCCAATAGCCTGTACAGCCTGCTGCAACTTCGAAGCATCTGTCATGTTGGGCAGATACTCCACACTGAGGTTGCCCGTAGCAAAATTAACCGAAGCACTCACTACACCGGGTTGGTGTTTAGCCATGCTTTCTACGCTGCCCGCACAAGAAGCACAGGTCATGCCCAATACCGGAAAAGCATGTTTAACGGTAGTAACGCCATAGCCCAAATCTTTGACAGCCTTAACCGCTTCCGATACCACCTCGGCACCGCTAACTGTAATCGCCGCCCTGCGGTTGTTCAATTCAACTTTGTGGGTTTCGATGCCTTTTACCTGTGCCAGTCCTTTGTCGACAATTAATGCACAGTGTTCACTTTCTACATCTTCGAGGGGAAGGAAAACGATTTCGTTATCGCCAGTTGCCATATATCGTATGTTTTTGTTTACGATACAAAGTTGGCCATAAACAGGGCTCCGAATGTTACACTATTTGGAGAAAGAGTTGTAACATTTACATCTTGGCCGTGCGAGGCATCGAAATATCCATCAGATGGCTATACCTCGTCTAGCGGTTTTCTTTTTTCTGCCTTAACCTGCTTGAAATGACTCGGCGTAAGTCCGGTTACTTTTTTAAACTGGTTGCTCAGGTAGGCCACGCTCGAATAATTGAGGCGATAGGCTATTTCGCTCAGCGACAGTTCATCGTACACCAGCAGTTCTTTTACCTTTTCTACCTTCTGGGCAATGAAATATTTTTCGATGGTGGTACCCGTCACTTCAGAAAACAGGTTCGACAGGTAGTTGTAATCGTGCTGCAGTTCGTCGCTTAAAATGTCTGACAGGTTACGTTTCCCATCGGGTTCGTGGTAGTGCACCAGCTCGATAATGATATTCTTGATGCGCTCTATCAGCTGGCTTTTTTTATCGTCGATCAGTTCAAAACCCAAAGGTGCCAAGGCTCCGTTCAGCAGTTTTTGCTGCGTGGTCGTCAGCTCTTTTTCTAAGGTAGCCTCTCCCAGCCTCACGTTTTTTGCGGCTATGCCCAACTTGTCAAGCTCCTGTTGCACCACCATGATACAGCGGTTGCAAACCATGTTTTTTATAAAGAGGGTAAACATATGGCCTAAGCTACTAAAAATGTTGCTAACCCGATGGATATTGGACCCATTGGAAGCTTTTCCAATCAAATTTTTGAAGAATCCTCAAAAATTTGATACAACAATATTTGATATATCAATAATATTATATTTATATTTGTGCACGCCTAACAACCAGGACATGGCTTATACATCAAAACGCTCACAGATTAATTAAAGGTTATCCCTAAAAACATGAAACGTATCCTTCTAACATTACTAATTATCCTACTGACTAGCGGGCAGTTCTTCGGACAAACCCTCAAGCTGACCAAAACAGAAAAAGGACAGGTAATCAATAGCTTGATTGAAAAACTGAACGATAATTACATCTTCCTCGATGTTGCCCAAAAAGCAGCAAAAAACATCAAGATGCTGGAAAAGAAAGGCAGCTATACCCAGATTGACGAGCCAAAAAACCTGGCCAAACTCCTTACGGAACAGTTGCGTGAGGTGGTGCACGACAAGCACCTTAATTTATGGTACAATTCAAATAAACCGGCTACCCAAACCTCGCCACAAGAGCAGGAAGCGTCTTTTATGCGCCAAATGAAACGGGTTAATCTCGGCTTGCCTAAAATAGATATCCTCGAAGGCAATGTAGGCTACCTCAAAATAGAGGGATTTGGTCCGGTAGAGAAAGTGGGCGAAACCTGCAGCGGCGCCATGATGTTTCTGGCCAATACAGATGCCCTGATTATTGACCTGCGCGACAACCAGGGCGGAGAACCTGATTTGGTACAATACCTGGCCAGTTATTTCTTTGACGATAAGCCCATCCTGCTCAACAGCCTTTATTACCGGAAAAAGAACAAAACCGACGAATATTGGACGGTTCCGGTAAAGGGCAGCAAATACACCGACAAGCCCGTATTTATCCTGATTAACAACACGACTTTCTCTGCGGGAGAAGAACTGGCCTACGATCTTAAAACACAGCACAAGGCCCTACTAGTTGGAGAAACTACGGGTGGCGGCGCCAATGATGGCGAGGTTTTCGAATTGGGCAATGGATTTTTTGCCTTTATTCCAACTGGTAAAGCCATCAATCCGATTACCCACACCAATTGGGAAGGAACCGGTGTTGCGCCCGATGTAGCTGTACCTGCTACCAAAGCCCTTACAACCGCGCATCAAATGGCCTTGAAAGCCGTAATGGAAAAAATGCCTGAGCAGGAAAAACCATTCTACGCCAAAGCGCTAGCCAACATCAAGGAGTAAAACCATGAACAAACATTTTCTAATAACTCTCGTATTTTTGTTAGGCTTGGTTTCATGCCGTAAGTCAAGCTTAAACGACCCTGTTCCTCCAGCAACCAGCATTCCTCCAATGCAATACAAAAACCTGGGCGATAGACAGATCGCTTTTGGCAACAGCTACTCCTGCGATGTAGATGATGACGGCGTAAAGGACTTTTCCATTCACACCGAATACTTTGGCAAGCCAGCAGAGCGTATTGATTGCCAACAATTTTATTTTATTGGTGCGTTTCCTACTTATTCGCCGGTAGACTTGAACGAGCAAACTCCGTTGTTGAATGCAGGAAATTTAATCGGAAAGAACAGTTATGCCAATCACGCTTGGTACAATGCTTCGCATCTTTTATTGTCGGAGAAAGTAATTACCGAATCGGGCAACGATTATTGGCAAGGGAAATGGAAAGATGCTTCGCATAAATACCTGGCTTTTGCGGTTAAAAAAGACGGCAAGCTCTATTATGGCTGGCTAGAATTGTCCTTTTCGCAAAGCCAAGGTGCTTTGATATTGCATCGTGCCGCAATTGCCGAACAGGCCGAAAAAGATGTCTTTGCGGGGAAATAAACTTCAGGACAAACTAAGACGCCCTACCCTTTTCCCATCAAAGCCTTTGCTCAAAAATCAGTACGCAACAGACGAGGTATTCCCTATTTAAAAATGCTCATTTTATCATTATAAATTGGGCTCTGAATGTTTAAAAAATTCAGGACACTGTGAAATACATAGTTTTGAGTCAATGCTTGATTTGGCTTGACCTGTTTTGAACTATTATCAGAGAACCAGACGATAAAAGGAATTTCATACTGTTCTTTGGGCGCAAAACTTATAGGCACTCCGTGCATGTACAGGTTTTTTTCTCCCAAAGATTCGCCGTGATCCGATACAAAAAGCATGGCGCTTTTGTACTCTTTTAACTGTTTTAAATCTTCAATCACACTGTGAAGAATATAATCGGTGTAAACAATGGTATTGTCATAAGCATTGATCAGTTCTTCCTTAGAACAGTTTGCCAATTCAACACTGTTGCACACAGGCTTAAAGGTTTCAAATTGTGGCGGATATTTTTTGCTGTACGTTGGACCATGGCTTGTGCTGGTATGTAGCACAATCAAGATCTTATTCTTTTTGCTGGCCAATATCTGCTCCTTTAGTCCGCTTAGAAGAACTTCGTCGTAATTGCAGCCATCGCCTTTGCAATCCTTGCTTAAGATTTCCTTGGTCTGATATTCTTTGATATGAACCGGAGGCTCTCCCCAGTTGGTGGTCCGCCAAATAACTTCTACGTTGTTTCTATACAAATAATTAGGCAAGATTTCGTATAAATCGTCGGTATTGGTATGTTCTAAAATACATTTTACGCCTGCCGTGGTGTAGGTGGCGCATGACGTGGCGTTAAAATGAAATAAATTAGGTGTTTGTGCCAGCAGCGGATTGGTGTTTTTCTTGTAGCCATACAAAGAAAAGTTTTGGCTCCTGGCCGACTCTCCTATAACCAGCACAACAACAGATTTCTCGTTGTCTTTGATGGTGGCATTGGGCAACAAAATCTCCTTTTTATTTTTTTGATGTTTGTGGACATAAAAAAGCGAAGTATTGACGGCATAAGACCAAGGCATAGCCAATCCGCCCAATTGTTTTGAATTTTTATCAATCCATAGCCAGTTGCTGGAGTTGGCAAACACCAAAACAGCAACAAACAACAGTGTTAGCGAAGAAGTTAAAAAGAACTTCTTTAAGGCATCATTTATGATTTTGGCCTTAACAATGTAGATGCTGGGAATTATACCAAGTACAACTATATAAAGGACTAGTTTTATAGAGAAAAAGCTACTGGCCTCCTGATAATTGGTGTTGAGCACATTGCCAATCATACTTTCGTCGATGATAACGCCATAGGTATTCACAAAGTAAACCGCCACTGCACTCAGGACAAAAAACAAGACCAGCAAAGATTTTCCCACAATCCGGGACAACGAGAATAGCAGGTAAAAAACAAAAGCGTTGAGAACCAGCATGAGGATGACCAAGCTAATGATGAGCACCACACCACTCAGGCTTTTATAGTCAATATGATTAAAGACATAGGCGTAAAACGGAAAATGAAAAAACAAAAAATTCAGCAAACTCATCAATAAAACAAAATGAGTTATCTTTAATTCAGTTTTTAGTATAGCCTTTAGCATAGACATTAATAACTTTAAATAGTGTAACCACCAAACTAGCCAGTGAAAGGTAAAATATGATCAAATTTTCGTCAATGATTTTGTTGATTGCGCAGATACAACAAACCAGAAACAGCAAAATTATAATTGGATAATATTTTTTATCGCCGATCCAAGCCCAAATTCTATATTTTCGGGTGATAAAAATACCTGCAAGTCCCGATATATAGCCTATAATACTGCCAATTATGACATCGAGCGGATAATGTGCCCCTGTGCCTACCCTGGTAAACGCCAAGATCAATCCCACAATGATGATCAGAAAAGACCATAAAACCTTATGTTTCGGCTTTTGGGGCATCAAGGAGAAAAGCAGCACTGCAAGTATCGTAAAAATTGTAATCGAATGTCCCGAAGGCAAACTGTTGTGCCCGGTCAGTGTTTTTCCGACGATCACAAAATCATGATGATCTAAAACTACAGCAGGCCTAGGCACTGCAAATATATACTTTAAAAGCTTGGAAAATAGACAAGAAACCAACAAGCCCGACAGTAAAGATTCCCATATTTTGGGGGCAAACACAATAAAAAGACCCAGAAACGATAAGAAAATCGATGCATCTCCTATTTGCGTCAGGTTATATTGGAGATTGGGATATTGACCCAAGCTATGGTTAATAAAAAAGAAAGTGCTTTTTTGGATTTGAATGTATTGATCAATGCCTAAAGCGCCCTGACTATACAGCAGTACAGCAATTGCGGCCAACAAAAGGATGGGTAAAATAAATAGGGATGGCCTGAGTTTTGAATAGTTTTTTAGAATATTTATCTCCATTATTTTTTGTGCTGATCGGTTTATGCTTTAGTTAGGGTGGTTCGGACGATTGAAAGAGTATATGCTATTCCACCATCAAGCAGAAAATATAATGATAGGGACACAAGAAGGATTTAAGGGATGTCCCATATTTTATTTAATTAAAAGAAACAAATTACTATATCAATTTTGTAGCAATTCTGAATTTACTAACATAGTAAAAAGTAAGCGTTTTATTTTCAGAAACACGCTTTATATTTCAGATTTTTGAATTTACTTGTTTTTTTGAGCAATAACCAACCTTAATTAGCTTTCACTATTGGCAACAGGTATCAAACCGATTGGACGGAAAAAATAGCTTTTAAACAATACAGGACGAATGAGAAAGCCTCATTCATCCTGTGCCTGCTTATTTTAATTTTATCCTGATTCCGGCATTGATTACCCTACCCTCCATCGGCGCATAAACATCCCTGAACTTCGGACTAGCCATGGTGCCCGTATAAATATTATCCCAGCGAGTCTGCCTACGATCTGTCAGGTTTTCTGCGTTGACAAACAAATCCAAGTGTTTCCACATTTTCTGTACCAATAAGCCAAAGGTGATAAATTGCCTGCCCACAGTACCATCACTTAACAGCTGAGAGCCTGTATAAAAACTTTCAGCCCCAAAACGGAAACTATCTTCAATTTCGTAGGTGGCATCAAAACTGAGCCGATGTTTCGGTGTCAGCGGTTGCGTACTAAACTGCTTATTGTCATATAGTTTTGTAGCAGTGTAGGTATAGCCCAAATACAGTCCAAGCTCATCAATAGCGACTTTAAGGTTTGTTTCTGCCCCATGTGTTCTTACATAGCCCTGGGCATTCAGCAAGGCGTTGTTTTCAAGCATCAACGGATGATTTACTTTTGTAAAGAAGAACAATTGATTAACGCTTAGCAAAGCATCGCCTATGGTTGTTCTATAATTGAGATCACCGTTTAAGCCATAAGACTTCTCTGCCATCAACTGACTACTGATGAAAGGCTTCAAATTTGCATAACCTTCCTGTTCACTTCGGTCATTAAATGGTGTAGGCATTTTATAGCCCAGGCCACCACCAATTCTGCTGGTTAATTGCTCGTTGAGCTTAAATAAACCATTTAGCCTTGGCAACAGCAACAGCCCATTGGAAGCTTGAGCCAGCGATGGGCGGTTGTAGTCTACCCGCAACCCGCTCTCTATAGAAAACCAATCTGTTGCTTTATAGACATTCTGAACAAAGGCACCCCAAGTAGTTTGGTGGTAACCCATATCGTTTAGCGAATGCTGGCTGGTAAAATGATCGGTCACCAGATTGATTCCAGCTACCCAATTTAATTTTTCTTGATGGCTTACATAGTTGGCCTCGCTAAAGGACGACAGTTGTTTGCCTCCGAAATCCAATGCAGACATGTTCAGCTGACGATCAAAATAGCCCATGGTGTTTTTGATGTTGATACTGCTTGATTGGTCTATTTGATGTGTAAAAGAAAGCTGTGTTGAAAACCTGAATGTTTTGTTTCGTTCAAAATATTGATGATCCGTACCGGCATGGCCACGAACAACCTGAATATCGCCGCCAAATCGGTTTTCGTAGGTTGTATTCACACCAAACCATCCCGAATTCTTTCCGTCAAGGTAGAGGAACACCTTTGGGTTAAAGGTAAAGCGATTGGTTTGGGGAATGGCTGTAAATCCTGTATGCGAAGGATCGTAAGCATGACTGTAATTATAGGCACCAAACAGGGTTGTTCCGATATGTTTCCATTTTTGGCTATAAAAACCGCTAAGATCTGCACTTTTTGTGCTCGTTGTATTGAGCAAAAAAGTAGTTTCCGGCTGGTCAGGAGTTTTAGTGATGAGGTTAACCAGACCGGCAATTGCTCCCCCACCGTATAAAGTAGAAGCCGAACCTTTGATAAACTCTACCTGTCTTAAGTCGAGCGGACTAACCTGCAGCAAACTCAAACCTCCCGAAAAGCCCTGGTACATCGGCATACCGTCTTGCAGCAGCTGCGTATATTTACTATCCAGCCCCTGAATGCGAAAACTTGCATTTCCACTCACCATAGAAGTTTGTTGGACAAGGATACCAGTAGCTTCTCCAAGCAACATTTTAATGTCGCCAGGCCTCATTGTGCTTTTCTCGTCCAGTTCTTCCAAAGGCAAGGCTTCAATACGCGTTGGAATGTCCCGCAAATTCTGGTTGATGCGGGTAGTTTGTATGATAACTTCATCCAGCTGGTCTGATTGTGGCTCAAGTCCAAATTCAACAACCTGTTCTGGACGCGTTAAAGGAAAACTAATGGTTTTTTCCTGTTTACCAAAACCGATAAAGGAGATTGAAATTTCAAACCTGCCATTCGGGACATTGTTAATGGAAATCAAACCGCTAGTATCAGATGTGGCTACTATTTTTAAAGCAGGTATAGTAACGGTTGCTCCTTTAAGAACCTCTTTGGTTCTGTCATTGCGGACCAATGCTTTAAATGTATTTTGAGCATCGGCGCAAAACGATAATATAATCAATAAAATAATAATGAAAGTTGGTTTCATAACATAGTATAAGCCCATTGCCATATCCAAATACAGCAGATTGGGCACGTAAAAAAATTGAAATAATGAAGGATACTAACTTTAGCTAGCCTAGCGGGGGCCTTAAAAGCTCGTTATGAAAATCAGTAGTTGGCGATGCATGATCGAAATTGGCATATTCCCTAAAAATTTTGAATGGGCTTGCCAAACAGAAACAGGGATTTGACAAAATAACATTTAATGAGCCGGCCTCATGTTTGAACTGCACATTGTTGTTGTCGTTTTGTTTTTTGTCATTTTTATTATTGCCAAAAATTTCTTTTCCATGCAAAAGATAATCCCCAATAAAATCGACTACGCTTAATTCTTCAGGGGTGGCAATGCGGGTATAGCTTCGGTACATATCTGGAATATCCCTCACCAAAGAGAAATCTCCCAAGGGCAATACGATACTACCTGTTAGGAACAAAAAGGCCAGAAAGCAACTAAACCACTTTTTTATCATTGCGGAACAAAGATAATGAAACCGATATGCATTAGCACAGCAGGTCACTGATATTCCTTAAAATATCAAACTCATTTTTAAGGAACAATGTAATTGAAACAAAAAAGCCTCTCTACTTTCGCAAAGAGGCTTTCGTTGGTCGGGGTGGCAGGATTCGAACCTACGACCTCCACATCCCAAATGTGGCGCGATACCGGGCTACGCTACACCCCGATCGGTATCTTATGCTCAAGAATAAATTCTTAAGGCTGCAAAGATATAAAAATACCGACAAAATGATAAATTTTTTAAAAAATATTTAACCTATAAGCACAAGTTGCTGTTAGCCATCGCTAAAACTTATAGCTATAGCCAAGTCTAAACACCTGTGTTTCTAAATAATCGGTGCTTTTTAGCGTAAAGCCATTCCCTATAATCTCTCTTTTGGTTTTGAGGGTATTGAAAAGATCGGTACCATTCAAGAATAATTCGCCCTTCCCTTTTTGCAGCTGTTGCTTGATACCTAAATCGACCGAAAACCGCGAACCAATGGTGCCTTGCGGCACAATATCCTTAGCCAGGTAAACGCCAGAAAGCTGGATTTGCAATTGTTTCCGAAGCTTAAACAAATTGTTCAGCTTCACATTGCCCGAGGTCAGGCTTTCTTCGGGCATGGTATAAACCGTTGGTACCGGATATTTATTGGTAATGCTAAAAGCGTTGATCTTGTTTTGGTAAACCGTTGCACTGGCATTGAACGAATACCATGGGCTGAGCTCTTGTTGCCATGTTACTTCGGCACCCGTTTGGTAGCTTTTGCCTGCATTTTGGAAAATATTATACAAAATGGTGCTGCCCGGCACCTGCGTAGCAATACGGGTAATGGTGGCATCGATCATTTTGTGATACAGCGAAGTATAAAGGCTACCTTTTTTCCAATTCAGCCTATAGCCAAGCTCTACGGTATTGGTAAACTGCGGGCGCAAGGTCGGATTGCCTACTTTAAGCAATTCAGGTTCGTCGTATTTGGGAAATATGCGGATATCAACCTCATTGGGACGGTCTACCCTCCGATTAAAAAATACCGAAAGCTTGTTGTTGTCGTTAAGCTTGTAGGCCAAGCGCAGGTTGGGAAACGGACGGGCATAATCGTAGCCATCGCTTTGATAGGTGTTGTGGTTCGGGTTAACATCGTACTGTACCTTTACATATTCAAACCTCAAGCCAGCTTCCACCTCAAAACGATTGGTTTCGAACACATAATTGGCATATACTGCCGGAATGGTTTCCTTGTAGTCGGCCCAACCGCCTGCATTTACATCAATTGGCGAATTGAGGCCCGGAAAAAACTCCATATTGGTCGGGATGGTACGTCGCCTGAATTTAAGCCCCATTTCTACCCTGCCCTGTTTCAACGGCCTGATGTAGTCGACATTCAGGTCAGCCACATGTTCGTCGGACAACAATTTAAAAGAATCTTCACCCGTAAAGGTCGGCATGTTATTGGTAAAGAAATACTTCTCGTCTTCGCGGTGCCAAGTATAATTGAAGCCTGCATTGAGCAAATGGCCGGGTTGCTTAAATTTATGCTGGTAGCTGACCGAACCCGTTGCCGTATATTTCACCTCGTCTTCCAAAAACTGCCATAGCCTTAAGCGTTGCGAAAAATCGCCATTAAAATAAGGGATATCGCCCCTATCGATGATCTTCTCCCGATTAAAATAACCGGCAACCGTTAAAGAATTCTGTTCGTCGGGATTCCAGTCTACCCCAGTTTTTGCCGTGGTATACGTTGTGGTACGGTTGCGTTTTACCTGTTGGTTAATCAAGGTGCCATCACTGTAGGTTCTGGTGGCAAATTCGTTGCGGTTTAAGGTTTGCGTGTACAGCCAATCGCCCTGCAAAAAGGTATTCAGTTTATTTTTACGGTAGTTGAGCGAAACGGAAGGGTTTATTTTTGGCGTTGCCGTATACTGTGGCCTAATGCCGGGCAGGTTTTCTTGGCGTACCCATAAGGCGCCGAGGCCCGTGGTGAGGCCAACTTTGCCGTTAAAGCCTTCCTGCTTGTTTTTCTTGTAAACGATGTTGATGATGCCTGCATTGCCATTGGCATCGTACTTAGCCGAAGGGTTGTTAATGATCTCGATACGCTCGATAGCCGATGCCGGGATATTATCGAGGCTGGTTTGGGTGCCAAATCCGGTCATGGCATTCTGCTTGCCATCAACCAGAACGGCTACTTTATCGTTGCCCCGCAACTGGATCTTGCCGTCCTGTACGGTAACGCCAGGCAGGTTTTGCATGGCTTGTAGTACCGACCCTCCCGATTGGGCTACATTGTTGCTCAACGTAAAGGTCTTTTTATCCATTTTATCAGACAAGCCATCGGTATTGGCCTGCCCCACAATGGTAACGGTATTGAGGCTTTTGGTGTCTTCATCCACCAAAATATCGCCCAGATCCAGAAAAGCGCTTAAGGTACCCACGGTAATGTCGTGCGTTTTTTTAACATGCCCTACGCTGCTGATTTCTAAAGTATAATGGCCAGCTGGCAGGTCGGCCAATTTGAACCGGCCTTCTTCATCGCTAATGGTGCCGGTAACAAAACGTTGCTCGAGCTTGGTTTTGACCACAATATTGCCGTAGGGAATTATTTTTTTTGATTTGCCTTCTTTCAACAAGCCCGAAATGGTGGCTTTAAACGTTTGTGCTTCTACCTCCATTACAGAGCCGAACACCAGAAACAAAATAAAGAAAGCGTTTTTCTTAAAATTGGTCATAGCTTAAAAATTAAAGTGAATTGTCAAAGGTTAAGTCTTTTTTCTTCTTCATGACGCCGAAATTGTAGCTCAGGCCCAGATAGCCTATGCGCGAATTGCTTCGGGTATAAACGTTTTGCACCAAAAGCGGACTGCTCAGCTCGGCTTTTTGCCTTTGGCTCTTGAACACATCAGACAGGGTAAAATAAATAGAGCCTTTTTTATGGAAAATATCCTGTCTAGCGCCCAAATTAAGTACAAAGCTAGGCAAGTACCTACCTTGCGGCGTTAATCGGGCCGATTTGTAATTGGAATTGATTTGCAACATCGTGCTTTTGGTAATTACATAGCTCGAGTTGAGGTTGGCGCTCCAGGTAAAAGTATTCTTTTTGGTGCTGTAGCCTAAATTAGAGGCATCTATCTGGTTGTAAAAAGCATTTGGCGTAAAATTGATGTTGAGCTTATCGCCAATACTGGCCGAAAAAACAACGTCGGCTCCAACAGCTTGGTCGTTGGCCAAGTTTTGCTGCGTAGTAACCAGCGTCGTGCTGTTTAAAGGCGTGGTGATGGAAGTAAAGCCATTGTATTTGTAACGGTAATAAATTCCGGGCAAAATGGTAAAGCCATTGTGTTTCCACTGGTAGCCCAACTCTACCGAATGGATGATTTCCGGCAAAAGATGCGGATTTCCTACACGGATATTGGTCGGGTCGGCATATTCTGCAAAGGGGTTCAAATCGTCGCCCTCTGGCCTACGCACCCTTCTGCTGTAGTTAAGTTGCAACTGTTTGCTGTCGCTGAGCTGATAAGTAAGGTGCAAGGTGGGATAAACCTTAAAATAATGGTTCGGAATAGTGGTAGCCGTGGTAATCAGATGCGATTTGATATCGGCATATTCGGCTCTCAGCCCCAGCATCAGTCCAAATTTGCGCCAGGCTTGTTCAACCGTGCCATAAAGCGCATGGATATTTTCGTTGTAGATGAAACGGTTGGTCTTTAAAGCATCGGCCACAAAGCGCTGTTGCGTGGCATCATAAGCTTCGCCATAAAAATCGAGGTCTTGCCTGTTGTAGCGACCATCGTAGCCAAATTCCAGCTTGGTGTTTTCCGAAAGCGGATTTTCGTAGGCCAAAGTCAGCTGCTGGTTATCGGCCGTTTGCTTAATCAGCGTATTGTCTAACTGGTTTGGCGTAACCGGTACCCGATAAGTATTGGTATAATGGTTATCTTCTACCTCTGGCGAATGTGCGGCATTGAATTCCAGCCTTATTTTGTGACCCTCGTTTTTAAAATTGTGTTCAAAGAAAAAGGTCGCATCGGCTTCTCTTTCGTATTCATAGTTTTTCCGCAACCGGTCGTAATCGGCAAGCAGACCGCTGCTGTTGCTCACGGTTTTAAGGGTGATGTCGTTCTTGTGCATTTTCCGGAAATAGTAGTTTCCAGATAGGCCTAGGCTGTTTTTATCGTCGATGGCATAATCCATGCCGATGAGCGCCGTATTGGAAAAAGGCCTGGAGCGGGCGCTGATTTCGTCGTGATAATAAGCCAAGGCCGAAGTGCTAGGGTCTGCTTGGCTTCGGTTATTGGTAGTCAGCCTTAAACGGTCGTCTTGCTTAATGCTGTAGCTGCCAAAAATATTTACCTTGCCGGGATTGTAATTGACATTGGCATTGGCATTATAGCGCTCCTGGTTGCCCATATTAGCCGTAACGCTACCATTTAAGCCTTTTTTAACGTTCTTTTTGAGGACGATATTGATGATGCCTCCAGTGCCATCGGGTTTATATTTGGCCGATGGGTTGGTAATAACTTCTATTTTTTCGATACTATTGGCCGGCAATTGCTGCAAGGCTGCCGCCGCGTTTTTGCCCATAATTGGCGAAACCTTGCCATTGATCAAGATGGTCGCGGTAGAGTTGCGCAGGCTTACGTTGCCATCAATATCAACCTGTACCAAAGGCACATTTTGCAATACCTCGCTGGCCGAACCAGATTTGGCCATTACGTCTTGGTCTACATTATATACCTTACGGTCAATGGTGTTGCTGTACAAAGGCTTTTTGGCCACCACCTCCACTTCGTTCAGTTTCTTGGCTCCGCCACCCAAGCTAATGTTCAGGTCGATTTTTCGGTGACTGGCATCGATGCGCAATTCGGCCGATTTGAAACGGTCGTAGCCTACAAAACTGGCCACGATATAGTATTGGCCATCGGGAAGGCCAGCAAATTTATAGATGCCTTTGGCATTGGTTACTTCTTGTTTATAAATGGCGGCATTGCCCTGAACCATTACCGCAACGGTTACAAATTCTAAAGGCTGGGCCGAGGCGGCATCGGTTATTTTTCCGGTAACCACACCATTGTTTTGGGCATTTGCCAAGACGGTTAATACAACTAATTGAACAAAAATAAGGAAGAGCTTTTTATACATGTTAAAGGTTTTGATGCATAATTAAGCTCCAAATCTGTTTGAAATTTGTAGCGGCTTTTCAAAATCGGCTACATCGGTTATTTTTTTGTAAATTGAGGCAAATCAGTAAAACCGAAATGTTATGTGGAAAATCTATGCCCTGCTTTCGGCCTTTTTTGCAGCAGCCACGGCCATTTTGGCTAAAGTTGGCATCAAAGGCATCAACGCCAACCTGGCAACAGCCATCCGTACAGTAGTTATCGTTTTTATAGCCTGGGGAATTGTATTGGCCACCGGCGAAGTGAAGGAAATCAAAACATTGACCAAACAAAACCTTATTTTTCTGGCACTTTCGGGCGTAGCCACGGGCTTGTCGTGGATATTCTATTTCAAGGCCCTGGAAAAAGGCGATGTTTCGAAAGTGACGCCCATAGATAAACTCAGCGTAGCCATTGCCCTCGGTTTGGCCTTCCTGATTTTGAAAGAACCCATTGAAGCCAAAACACTGATCGGCGCTTTGCTGGTTGTAGCCGGCAGCATTATTATCATTCTTTAGTAGGCCCGAAAGAATTGCTTTTCCGACTACAGTATTTCTACAGAATGTTTGAGTTGATTTAAATTAAAAACTCATGAAAAAAAGATTTTTTTCGCTAGTAGCATTGCTAGGTTGTGCGCTGCTAGGTACGGCCCAACAAAAAACCGGACTTCATTTGCTTAAAGTCCATAAAATTGAAAGCGACGGTGGCTGGGACTACCTCTCTATCGACCAAAAGAATAGCTTATTGTACGTATCGCATGGCAATCAGGTTAACATCCTCAACAAGAGCACCGGCGATTCTGTGGGCATCATCCGCAACACCCAAGGCGTACACGGCATTGCCATAGCCAACGAATTTAACAAAGGCTACACCAGCAATGGCAGAATGGGTTCTTGTACGGTTTTCGACCTGAAAACTTTTGCGGTAACCGGACAGGTAAGCGTAGGACAAAATCCGGATGCCATTTTTTTCGACAGCTTTTCTAAAAAGGTATTTGTTTTTAACGGCAAAAGCATGGATGCCAGTGTTATCGATCCTAAAACCGACAAGTTAGTGGCAACCATCCCATTGGGAGGCAAGCCCGAAACCGGCGTTTCGGACGGCAAAGGCAAAATTTACGTGAACATTGAAGATACCGGCGAGATTGTATGTTTTGATGCCAATACTTTTAAAGTACTTTCAAGGTACAAACTTAAAGGTGGCGAAGAACCTTCTGGGCTGGCTATCGACAAAACGACTTCGAGATTGTTTACGGTTTGTGGCAATAAGGTCATGATTGTTTTGGAAGCCAACACCGGCAAGCAACTGGCGGTTCTACCTATTGGCGATGGTGCCGATGGTGTAGTTTTCGACGAAGCCACCAAAACCGCCTACAGCTCGAATGGCGAAGGCAATATTACAGTGGTCAAAGAATTAAGCGCCCAACGTTTTGAGGTACAGGAAACCATTGCCACCAAAACAGGCGCCAGAACCATCGCCTTAGATACCCAAACCCACCACCTGTTTTTGCCTACTGCCGACTTTGAAAAAGCAGCAACGGCGAATGCGCGTCCTAAGCGAGTTCCAAAAACCTTTCAGGTATTGGAATTTGGCAAATAATTTCCCTATCGCCCCGAACCCAACAGCAATAATGCTCAACTGGCTCGGGGCGATTCTGTTTTCTGTTAACGGTAAAATTTCCTGATCAGGCTTGGCAATGCAATAAGCAACAAAGGCAGGCCCACTATAAAGCCGCCGATTACGGCAATAGCCAAAGGCTGGTGCAATTGCGCTCCGGCTCCAATACCCAAGGCCAATGGCATCAGCGCAATAATGGCGCCCAAGGCGGTCATTAATTTGGGGCGCAAACGCGTAGAAATGGCATAGGTAATGGCATCGTCTACGTTTTTTTCGTGCAACGATTCCTTAAACTGTAGAAAGGTGAAAATAGCATTCTCGCCAATAATACCTACAATCATGATCAAGCCGGTGTAACTGCCCACGTTCAATGGCGTATGGGTGATGAACAAGGCCAGGTAGCTGCCCGAAATCCCCAACACGGCAATAACCAAAATCAGGAAGGCAATCTTAAAATCCTTAAACAGAAACAGAATGACGCTGAATACCAGCAAGCTCGATGCAATTAAGATGGTCAGCAACTCGGCAAAAGACTGCTGCTGCTCTTTGTAGGCCCCGCCATATTCGATGTGGTAGCCAGAAGGCAGGTTAACTTTTGAACTAACCGCCGTTTGGATATCTTTCATGGCACTGCCCAAATCGCGGTTGTCTAAACGTGCAGTAATCACTCCTATCGACTGCAGGTTTTCCCGTTGCACTTCGGCACTGCCAGCCTGTATGTCTACCTTGGCCAACTGCTGTATCGGGATGGCCGTTCCATTAGGCAGGAATAGCTTCATCCTGCCAATATCCTGAATACCAAAGCTACGGCTGTTGGGATAGACCATGCGAATTGGCGACAGCAATTGCTTATCGTATAAATCGCCAATCAGGTTACCCTGCATCGCCGTTTGCACCTGCGTTTGAAAACTCACTGGCGTGATGCCGTATTGGGCCAACAAATTGAAATTCGGTTGAATGTTGACGGTTGGCCCCGAAAGCACAATGCCATCAAAAACATCGGCCGTGCCGTTCACTTTCGAAACAATAGCGGCCACTTTTTTAGAAAGTGCTTGCAGTGTTGCCTGGTCGTTGCCAAAAACCTTCACCTCGATGGGTTGCGTAGAGCTCATCAAATCGCCGAGCATATCTCCTATCACCTGTCCAAAATCGATAACCAAAGCCGGTTGGCTACTTTCAATTTGGCTACGGATTTCCGAGATCACTTCTTCCGTAGTTTTGGTCCTGCTTGGTTTTAATTGGATCAGGTAATCGCCGGTATTGGGTTCGGTAATAAAGAATCCCATTTGGGTACCTGTACGCCTCGAATAAGCCTGCACTTCGGGTATCTTGACCAGTTTTTTTTCTACTTCTTTCAGCATCCTGTCGGTTTCTTCGAGTGAAGTTCCCGGTGGCGAAGCATAATCGAGCACAATACTACCCTCGTCCATTTCGGGCAGAAATCCGGTTTGCAGATTGGGGAATACCAGTACAACAGACAGCACCAACAAGGCTAGAAAAGCAAAGCTGATCCACGAACGTTGGATAAAATAGCGCACCCAGCCCTGCGATTTCACTTCCTGCACTTTTGTTTTGGCACGCAACGAATGCTTTCCGCTATTCTTGGTGAGCAAAAGGTAAACCACCGGCAAACCAATCCAGGTTACAAAAAACGAGCATACCAAGGCAATAATCATGGTATTGGTCATCACCTGAAAATAGGAACCGGCAACCCCAGTCATCAGCACAAAAGGGATAAAAATAACAATGGTGCTAATGGAAGAACCCAGCATGGCTGGAAACAGGTAATTAATGGCCCTAATGAGCAGGTTTACGGTCGGTTCTTCTGGATGCTCCTCGTGCGTACGGTGGATCTGTTCTACCACCACAATGGCATCGTCGATGATCAAGCCGATGGCCGCCGCAATAGCACCCAAAGTCATGATATTTAGCGAATAACCGATAAAATAGAGCACGATGATGGTCAGGCAGAGCGTAATCGGGATGGTTACCAATATCGTGGCGCTGGCTTTAAGCGACCTTAAAAAGACAATAGCCACCACAATGGCCAAGGCCAGACCAACCCAAAGGCTATCTCTAACGCTTTTTACCGATTCGTTTACAAAATCGGCCTGTACATAATAAGGTTTGATGCTTACGCCCGCAGGCAACATGCTTTTCAATTGCTTTACTTTATCAACCATTTGGGCCGACAAATCGACCAGATTGGCATTAGGCTGTTTGATTACCGCAATGAGCACGCCATCTTTGCCATTGGCATTGATGCGGGTATATTCTACGCTTTCCTGTATTTTGACGTTGGAAATGTCTTTCAGCTGCACCATACGATTGCCTTTTCGCGCCAGCACCAGATTTTCCAGATCGGTTTTGCTTTTAACTGTAGCATCGGTAACCGAGAGGTACAAAAAATGCGATTGCGAAAGATAGCCATTAGATTTGATGAAATTGGTTTGCCCCAAAGCGGTGCTTACCTCATCGGGCGAAATGCTCAAGGTCTGCATTTTTTGCGGATCGAGCTCAACCCAGAATTCCTTGGTCTTGCCACCAATCACCCTGATTTCGGATACGCCATTAACCTGCGATAAAAAGGGCTTAACGGTATAATCGGCTATGCGTTTGAGTTCGGCAGGCGATTTGGAATGGCTTTCTAAACTGTAACCGCTTACCGGCAAAATGGAAGGGTTCATTTTCTCGACCGAAATATTTACTCCCGGTGGCAAAAAGCCGCTTATTTTTGCAATCTGTGCCTCAATCCGTTGTTGACTGAGGTCGATATCGGCACCAGGGTTCATGTAAGCCGATAATTCGCAACTGCCCCTACTGGTGGTACTTCTGACCAATTGCAAGTCGGGAACCTGTTTTACCGCATTTTCTAAGGGACGAGTTACCGTAAGCACCATTTTGTCGACCGGCTGGAGCTCCGCCTCGGCAATGACCTTGATTTTAGGGAAAGTAATTTCTGGAAACAGCGAGGTTTTGAGTTGCAAAAAGGAATAGGCTCCGCCCAGCAATACAATAATCAGTACGGCCAGGATAGGATTTTTATGGGAAAGGAAAAAATTCTTCATCTTATTTCATGATTTTGACCTTCGCCGTATCGGCTATGCCGTAATTCCCTGTGGTTACAATACGATCAGTTGGGGCGAATTTGGGACTGAGTACCTCTACAAAGCCATTATTTTCGATTCCTTTTTTCACGCTTACCTTAATGGCTGTAGAATCGTTGATCATTTTCATTACCCAAAACTCTTCTTCGGTTTCATTGGCCAACACGGCCGATTTAGGCAGTACCTGGGTATTTGCACGGTTGCTTTTGATCAATTTCACCTTGGCAATCAGTCCTTCGGGAATGGCAGTAGCCGTATTTACCTTCAGAATGTAGCGTTGGGTCTGCGCCAACGAATCGACCGAAGGCATGGTACCAGCCAAACTGCCTTGCAGGCGCTGTCCGTCGGGCAATTCAATGCTGATGTTTTTATTGGTATTGATCAGCTGGTTGTACTCATAAGGCAAATCGAGCAAAAACACCAAACTGTTGCGGTTGCTGATGGTGGCCAAAGCCTCGCCATCTTGTACGTAATCGCCTTTTTGGTGATTTACCTGCACAATCAACCCTGCTTGCGCGGCCCTGATTTGGGCAACGCCAGAAAAATTAAGGTTGGGATCGAGCTTGTTTACACTGTTGCCAATAGCCTTGGCTTCTTTGGTAATCAAACTGAAAAGCAACTGTCCGTTGCCTACCTGCTTGCCGGTTTGCGCATTGGCCGTTTGGATATAGCCATTGATATTTGCCTTGACAAAGCTTTTTTCCAGATAGGCCGACACCGCGTTTACATCAATGGTTTCCAACAGTGTTGTATCTGCCACCGAAACTACTTGTACAGGTGTGACAGGTACGGGCGGTTCGGCTTCGGTATCGGTTTGTTGCTGACAAGAGGCCAAAGCCAATAGTGCAAAAACCGCAGGACATAAAATTTTGATAGCGCCTTTCATATAAATTAATTGTTCCAGTAGTTAAATTGATTAATGAGTTTGAGCCTATTGGTAGTGGTTTGCCTCAACAGTTGCTGTGCAGCCAGGTAATTATTAATGGCAATCACATAATCAGCTACATGCACATCGCCGGTGCGCAAGAGCTTGCTGTCTACCTCAATCAGCCCCTTGGCAAACTTAAGTTGCTGGTTCAACTGGCCAAACAAACTTTCGCTGGCACGGAGTTGTTGTGCAATCAAATGTAACTGTTGTTGTTGCTGGCGTACAAAAAAATCTTTGTAATAGGCCGATGACGACAGGCCCAGGCTCAGTTTTTCGTATTGCATTTTGCGCTGATGTCCATCGTAAATTGGAATAGACAGCGTAAAGCCCACACTTGCCCCAAAATTTTTATAGGGTTGCAACACAAACGACGAATTATAGCCTCCATTGGCATACACGCCAAATTTGGGCTGGTAATTGAGGTCTACGGCTTGTTTTTGGTTCAGGTTTTTCAAACTGTCGATGGTAAAACGTTGCACAAAAAAGCTGGCGCCCATTTGCGCGGCCTTGTTCTCTAATTTGGGTTCGGCCAAGGCCACCGTAGCCGTATCTGTAATTCCGGCCAGATAGTTCAAGGTGGCATAATCGTTTTTATACTGGATTTCAGACTGCTTTAAAGCCAGTTGCTGCTGCTGCAGGGTAACCAAAAAAGTAAGGTACTCTGATTGCTTGTACACATTGCTCCGGGTCAATTGTTTGAGCAGGCTCTCCTCTTGCTGGAGCAAACGGGTAAGTTCTTGGTTAAATGCCACTTCCTGCTGACTGGCGTAGGCCGTAATGTATTGATCGGTTATGGACTTTTTAAGATCGAACAGCGAAAGCTGGCTGGCATATTTAACCGAATCGCTTTGCAGCTTAACGCCCGCAAGCTGGTTATTGATTCTTTTCTTGTTCAATACATCGTAATTAACGGTAAGCAGGGCTTCTAAAGCCTGTCCGTTGGTTAGCACTTCATCGTAGCCATAGCCTTTAACCACCGGCGCATATAACCCTGCCGCACTGGCCGAAACCTGTGGCTTTTTGGTGGCAAGCGCCAAGAGGCTATCCATTTTAAGCGATTGTTGCTGGTTTCTATAGTCTTTGAGCACGGGGCTGAGGCGCGCGGCTTCCTGCAAGAAATCGTCGATGCTTTTAAGTGGCGTTTGTGCCTTAGCCACAACGGTCTGTAGCAGCATTAGGATGCAAAAAATCAAAAATCTCGAGCTGATTTTCATCAATAGAGCGGATTTACTTTACTTAAAGTTAATGAAGAAAGTTGAAGAATTACTACAATTAGCCAGTAGCCACTTCATCAACTTGATTTTAAAATTTATAACTGGCCATCAGCCCATTGGCGCCTTCCTGCCTGTAGGGCATTACCGAAAGGTTTTGTACCGATTTACCGGTAAACACCCTCCTGATATAAGGATAAACAAGGTAAGCGATTTTGGTAGAAGCAATACCAAAGCCTGCCCCGGCCACCACATCGCTAAACCAATGCTTGTTGTTATACATGCGCAAAGTGCCGGTAGCCGTGGCTACAAAATAACCGGCATAGCCATACCATGGCGAAACTCCTTTGTACTCCTGGTATAAAAATTCGGCGGCCGCAAAAGCCGAAGCGGTATGGCCAGAGGGGAATGAGTTAAAACCCGAATTATCTGGACGAGGACGTTGCACGCCATTTTTAACGAAATGGGTGGAAAGTCCCATGATAGCCGCCGAGGTTACATACAACATCGAAGCATCCAATAAATTGTGCTGACCTTTTATTCCGGCCAGATTCAGTCCGTAAACGGCCAGAGCCGGTGCAAACTGTATGTAATCGTCAACATGGGCAGCAAACAGCGGATGATCTTCCTGCAATTCGGCCCTGGTGCTTTCATCGAGTTCCTTTAATGCGCCATTGTTGTAAACCGCCGCAAAGCCATAACCCATTAATGCCACAGGGGCAATAAATGCGGCAGGCTTGAACTTAAGCGGTTTTATTTCCTGATGGATATTTTTGAGTGCGATTTGTTGTGCATCTGCCAAGGCCAGCGTATCTGGCTGCTGTGCTAAACAGGTACCTGCCGTACACAACCACAGCAGGGCACCTGTTAAAATGTTTTTCATTTGGAGAAAGATAAACTAAGGTTTAATGGGATTGCCTTGGGCATCAAAAAGCAAATCTTTGCCTTTTACTTCCGCCTCGTAAACCACCGTGCCATCGGCTTTGGTAATTTTGGCAGCTTCGGCAACTTTTTGGCCTTTCAGCTTCATTTTTACCGCATCTGGCAGTTCAGACACCTTAATTTCTACTTCGGTTTCCAACAACACGCCTTGTGGGGTATAAACTTCGCTGGTTTCTTTGCCGTTTAGGGTAAATCCGGCTTCAAAATTGGCTTTTTCCATTTCCCAGCTCACCTTGGTCAAACCCGCATGGTTTTTGGCAAACGCCGCTTTTACCGGGGCCGGCACTTTACTGGCATTTACTTTTTGTGCATAGCTTGTCGAAACCGCAAGCCCTAGTGCTAAACATAATACAGCTATTTTTTTCATGGTGTTATTTTTTTTAATAAAACTAGCATCCAATTATGTAGCAATTCTGTAGCTAAAATGTAGAAATCCTGAAGTTTTAAGCTAGGGTTTAAAATTGATGGTAAACCGATGCCGTTGGTCCTGATAGGCATAACTGATTGCGAAACCATACAAGGCACAGATCTGTTTGCCAATGGCTAATCCAAGGCCCATGCCCTCAGAAGCAGCCGATTTGGAAAAGCGTTCGAACAACTGCTTGTCGAGCGCTACATTTTTGCCCGTATTGCTGATTTGCAACGAATTGGCCTGCAACTTGATTTCGACAGTGCCACCGTTGTGGTTGTGCCTAATGGCGTTGCTCAGCAGGTTGTTCAACAGGATATCGGCCAGGTACTTGCTCATTTGCACGGTACAAGGCGCCAGTTCGAGGTGCAACACAAGACCATCTTTTTCGAAAAGTTCCTGAAACTGCCTGGTTTTATTGGCCACCAGCTCTTCCATGGCAATCTCCTGCAAATCGGGAATGAGGTTGTTTTCTATTTTGGCCAACAGCAGCAACGATTGGTTGAGCCTAAACAAACGCCCTACACCATGATAAATATCTTCCAGTATTTCGCCCTGCTCGGCGGTGAAAGATTCGGTCTGCAACAACGAATCGAGCTTGGAATTGATAATGGCCAAAGGGGTCATCATTTCGTGCGAAGCATTGTCGGCAAAGCTTTTGAGTTCCTTATAATCTTGTTTTACCCGGGCGGCCATGGCATTGGCCGAACGGTTCAGCTCCCTAAACTCGTCAATATTGGTAGGTTCCTGAACAATATCGTCCATCTTAGTCAGCTCGTAGGTCTTCATCTGGTTCAAGATGGTATAAAAAGGCTTCCACAGCCTGTTCAATACGAAGCGATTGATGAGCATAAGCGCCAACAGCAGGATTATGGTTACACCCAGGGTAATGAGCAGGATAATGCGCACCAGATCTTCCGATTCTACCCTCGATTTGATGATCGTCACTTCATATTTCTTGCCATTCAGGCTTACCGAAGTAACCAGGCTCCTGCCCGGTTCGGTTTCGTGCTCCTTGGCATTGAGGTATTCGGTATAATGAAACTTCCTGACGTCAATACTGGTATCGCGCAGTTCGCGGTAATAAACCTGCTGATCGATATAACTGGATGGTAACGGCAAGCGGCCGTAATGCTTGGCATATTGAATAATTTCGTCTTCTTCTACCGCCAAATCCTTATCCAGCTTTTCGGTAAGGATAAAATGGATGACCGTATAATAGATGATGCCGGTAATGATGAGCACCACCAAGGAGGCAAGCAGGTTAACGCGGTTATATCTGGTGGCCAGTTTCATTTAGTTGCCAAATTTATAGCCAATTCCGTAAATAGACTTCAGGTAATCGGGCGAACCGTTTTCCAGCAGTTTTTTGCGCAGGTTTTTGACATGGGTATAGATGAAGTCGAAATCGTCGGCGATATCCATTTCATCGCCCCACAAATGCTCGGCCATGGCATTTTTGGTCACTACCTTACCCTTATTGGCCAGAAAATAAACCAATAGCTCAAATTCTTTTTTGGTGAGTACCACCGGCTTTTTATTTACCGTAACGGTCATGGCCATAACGTCGACATTAATTTCATGGTAGGCAATCACGTTGTCGCCATCAAAATTCTTGCGCCTCACAATGGCGCTTACCCTGGCCTTGAGTTCGGAGAGGTGAAAAGGCTTGACCAAATAATCGTCGGCGCCCAAATCGAGACCTGCCAGTTTAGAATCAAGCGAGTGCCTGGCCGAAATAATGAGCACGCCATCCTTCTTTTTCAGTTTTTTCAAATCGCTCAACAGCTCCATCCCCTCGCCATCAGGCAAGCCAAGGTCGAGCAGAATGCAGTCGTAACTGTAAAGCGCTATTTTTTCGGAGGCCGACTGGTAGTTCGAGGCCGATTCGCAAATATTGCCTTCTTCGGTAAAATAGCTCAATATGCTATCGCGTAAAGCTTTCTCGTCTTCGATAACCAGGATTTTCATGTTTCAAATTAATGAAATTAAACGTCAAGAACATAAATCAAATCAATTGTTGCAGCAGACGAATGTTTTTTTCCTTGCAACTTTGCAATTGGTGCTGCCCGAAACTGGTGAAATAGCGATGGTTCAGCAACATTTTCAAATTAATCGAATTCCATTGCAAAGGGGTATACTGCAAACCGATTACCTCTTCCCACTCCTGTTTGAGCGATTGCGCAAAGGCGAGGTAGTTATCCATCGAAAAATGATAGAAATCGGCATCGCAAATTACCTTTTCCATGAGGTTAACAGGCTGTTGTGGAAACCGAGTGGCCAAAATGCAGGTGGTTACATCGCCTAGCTGGTGCTTGACCAAGCCATGCGCGGCCAAAAACTGAACCGCGATTTCTACACTGGCCAATTCGTGCTGCTGATAGGTTTCGGTGTAGCCGGTATCGTGGAACCAGGCGGCCAACAGCACCGTTTCGAGTTCTTTGGTATCGAGACCGGCATTCATTCCAATTTCTCGGGCGGCATTGACCACATGTTGGGTATGGACCACATTATGAAAATAGAGCTTGGCACTCAGCTTCTCGCGAAAGAGCTGCTGCACAAAATCACTTACCAAAGCCTCCAGCTGAACAAAATCCATAACTTAATAACGCACAATTTAGCGGTTAATTCTGTAGAGATTTTGAAGTAAACCCATTCGACACAACGAATTGAAAATTGTTTGCAACTATTTGCTACCCTGCTTCGTCTAATGAAAGCGGCCATACTCAAGTTAAGCCAGACAACCCAAACCAAACCAGCAAAAACATGAACTCAAATCATCCTAAAAACCAACAACTTGAACATTTTAAGGTAAACATTAAGATTAGGCTGGCATTTTTATGGACAGCCGTCATGTTCTGTTACGTATACGGCGATTTCTTTTCGCTGTTTGTGCCAGGGCGTATCAAAAACCTCATGGACGGACATTCGGGCGTAGGCCAAACAACGCCTTATGCTTTATTGGGCTTTGCCCTGATGATGAGCATTCCGGCACTGATGATTTTCCTCTCGGTTTCACTAAAAGCCAAAGCCAACAAAATTGCCAATATTGTGGCAGGCCTCTTGTTCAGTTTAATCATGGCGCTAATTTTAGCTACCTCTCTCGACAAATGGATGCTGTTTTACGGCTATTTGGCCCTTTTAGAGATTATTTTAACCGCAATCATCGTATGTCTGGCTATTACCTGGCCAAAACAAAACCGTAACAGCTATGAATACTGATCAAAAAACCGCACGCCTGGCCGGCGCTATTTACCTGGTGGTAGTACTTACCGGCACGTTTAGCTTGGGCTACGTACCCTCAAAGCTTATTTTTTGGGACGACCCGGCCAAAACCCTGCATAGCCTGACAGAATCTGTACAATTGTTGAGGTGGGATATCGTAAGCAGCATGCTCTGCTACCTAGCCTTTTTGGCCTTGCCCCTGGCCTTGTACCAACTCTTGCGACAGGTAAACGAAAACTGCGCCAAACTGATGGTCATTTTGGCTATTGTAAGCGTGCCCATCGCCTTGCTTAACCTGCAACATAAATTTGATGTGCTTACCTTGGTCGATGCACCGGCATACCTGAAGGGTTTAAGCAGCCAGCAGGTTCAGCAACAGGTTCTTTTCTCGCTCGATAGCTATGGCCACGGCATAAAAATCGTACAGCTGTTTTGGGGCTTGTGGCTCCTGCCTTTTGGTTATTTGGTTTACCGCTCTAACCGATTGCCAAAAATTTTGGGCATCTTTTTGATACTGGGCTGTTTGGGTTACCTCATCAATGTTTTTGCAAGCACCGCCCTGCCACATTACAGCAGCTATGGCATAGCCAGTTACATCAGGATGCCAGCCAGCATTGGCGAGATAGGAATCTGCCTATGGTTATTAGCCATGGGGATTAAAACAAGAAAAACAGAAATTTAATCAACTCAAAAACAACGGCATAAGATTAATCTACCTAAACAAATCATTTACCTTAACCTGAACAAAATAAAGGTCGCGGACGCCCTCGTATAAAATGCCGATGGTATTTTCGTCGATCATGGTCAGTGCCGAATAGCCATACGATTCGCGTTCGTCGATAAGCAGCTGCGCCTTTTCGCTCCAGGTTTGGCCCAGGTCTAAACTGGCTTTAAGCGTTAGGTTTTTTCTGGAAACCGACGAATTGGGGTTGCTGAAAAACAGCACCTCTTGGAGCTTGCCCTTTACTTTGGCCTTGGCACGGATAAGGCTGCCCATGCAGACAGGATCGACCAAGGTATTTGCCGAAGTGGGATGCGTCTGCCAGGTTTGTCCAAAATCGTTGGTGGTGGCTATGCTTCTGAATTTTCCGGCATTGTCGCGCATATTGAGCATCAGTTGCCCCGGTACCGTTTCTACCACGGCGCTTTCGGTGGTATTGTTTTTGGCGCCTATACCAGCCTTCCAGCTTTGTCCCTGGTCTTTGCTGTAGATTATGGTAGAGTGTGGCAGTTTATTTTCGTCCCAATACTGCGCCGGGAACACCAAAGTTCCATCGGCCATTACCGTACCTGTACCCGGACCATTAAAAAACAGGTTCCACTTCGGATTTTTTACTTCAGCGGTAATACTTATTGGTTTCGACCAAGTCAGCCCATCGTCGGTACTTTTTACCAAAACCAATTGTCCAGTTTCATCAGGCAAAAGACCTGGTTTAGAACCAGATATAGAACGATTGCCCTTGCTCCATAAGGCTGCCATCCAAATGGTATGGGTTTTGGCATCGTATAAAATAGCGGGATCGCCCACCCCATTGTTTTCGTTGGGTTCGCCCATGTCCATAATGACCTTCATCGGCTCCCAGGTTTCGCCCCTATCTAAACTTCGGCTCATGCCCACATCAATATTGGCAGGCAAATCTCTGGCGTTGAGGTAACGGATATCGTAAACCGAAATCAGTGCGCCAGAAACCGTGGTGGCTATGCCGGGTATACGATAGGTATCTACGTTGTCGTCGCCATGTTTTCTAACCACACGCCCTATCCTAAACGCAAACTGCTCCCTATCCAAACGGATCTGCTTACCGTTGCCGGCCAAAAAATAATCGGCTTGCAACAAGAGCTGATGCGAAAGCTTCGCCGAATTTTTCAGCACTACGTTAAGCCAAAGGTGATGCTGGTTAAAAGTAGCTGGCTCCTTGAACTTGATGGTAAATTTACGGCCGTCGATTTGGGCTTCGCCCAGCAAATGCTTAGTCGTAAAATGGCTTAGCGTATCGGAATCATACAACTCTATTTTTTCGATATCCTTAACCGATTCGGCACCAACAGTACCCGAAAAGGCATTTAAACTAAGTGAACTGGTATTATTGACAGACAGCCTTAAAACAGGATTTTGATTGCTTTGCGTAAAAACGGGTTGTTTTTTGGCCAGCAGGCTTACTTTAATCTCTTGTGCATTTACAGGAACAGGGCCAAAAAAGCCTAGGGCTATTAACAATAGGAAGGTGTTTTTCATGAAGGTATGAGGTAGTTGTTACAACATCAAAAATAGGAATAGCACCGATATAATCCATAAAAATTTGGTGCTATGGATTAAGCTCGGTTTTCGGCCTAAAATTTGTGAAAACACAAGGAACCGAATTTACACGCCATGAAAAACCTGTTTTTGATTTTGCTTCTGGCTTCGATTGGCCTCAACATTTATGCTCAAAAGAAACCAAACAGTTCAAAAAAAGAAGTAATGCTGGGCACTACCGAAGCTTTTGAACGCTTGCCCAAGCTTCGGGTCAGTGCAGCGTCTGCAACGGCATTTAACCAGCTGCCGAGCCCCAAGGCGTGGACTATGCCCCACATTGAAACCGAAAATGGCCACTTTTACCTCCAAACGGCCAAAGGCAAGCAAAAATTTAAAGCATACAGCGATGGAGGCGCAAGTAAGGGATGGAACGGTTATGAACTTTTAGGCTTTTTGCCCCGCTTAAAATACTATGCCATTTCCAACAACTCATCGGCAGAAGGGATTGGCTTCGGACAGCTTTTCCTGCTCGATACCCAAACCGGCTTCAGGTACAACATTGCTTCTTTCGGCGACTGGCATGTGGGCTTGCCCCTTCCGTCGGTAAACTACCTCAACTTTGTTTATTACGACAATACCGCCTATCAGCATAAAAATACGGATATCGGCATTTTACAATTCAATCCCAAAGCGCCTGCCGGCAAGGCCTGGAAAGCGATTGCCAGTTTGCATAGCGACGATTTTGCCGTGGAGGAAATCAGGTGGGCCAGCGATAGCGTATTTTACATCAAAGGCTATGAAGAAGTTTACCAGCAACAAAAATGGCTAAAAAACTACAGCTACTATAAAGTTGAATTGCCGTAAAACAACGGCTACCAACCATCAATTGGCAGTAACTTCGGCATCGTGATGTACCAATAGCTTGCCTTCAAAACAGTACCAAATTTGGTTTTCGGCAACAAAATATGGCGAGGAAGCATCTCTTTCTATTTCCTTTTCCAATTTGGCGCTTGGCAGGTGATAGATGATGATTTTATCGAGCTTGATGATCACAAGCTTTTCGTTGTTGAGGTATTTGGCATCATTGAAATTATCGTCGTGATGGCGATATGGGGTTTTGATAACCTGGATTGGCTTCTTTTCTTCGCCATGAATGGCATAAACATGAATATCCATATTCCCAGGGTAGGTATAATACAGCACAACGAACTCGTCTAGCCTGTAATTAAATGTCAGGTTTCTGAAAGCGCCTTCGAGCTCCACATCGTCCATATCATAATACATTTTTAGGGTTTGGCCATCCAAAACTTCAACAATTTTAACGCCCATAGCTCCGTAAGTTGGGTTTTCAGCAATAAAACCAAACCTACCGGTATTGCCTAGGGCAACCAGCTCTTCGACATATTCATAATAAAATCCCTTTTCTTCCATCAAATCGTCATTATTCAGCAGCTCAAAAAACGTTTCTTCGCCGGTTTCGGGCCAAAAAACCAATAGATCGTTAAAATCCGAAAACGATCCAGAATTGACGACGAAAAGTTTGTTTTGGCTAAAGGCCGCATAAGCTATATCCTTGTGCTTAAATGTCTTTTGGATCTGTTGTCCACCATCAAAACCGTAACGCTCAAAGCTAAACTCGTCGAAATTACGGTCCTCGCTGATCAAATTGGAATTACGATAGTCATAGCTGAACACCCGGCCAAATAAAACAACTTCACCTTTATCAAAATCGACTTTGAAAAAGTGGAGCATTTCCAGTTCTCTAAATTTCCCGGTCAGGCCATCGTTTACCGTATAGTATTGGTTTGTGGGCGAATAATCAGGATAATGATAAGGGTATCTAGCCCTGTATAAAGGGAAATATTCGGTTATCATTTTCGAAAACGACAAATTCAGGACAAATTCGTTCGCTATTTGCTGCTCCAACGTATCAATGATGGTTAGGTAATAATAGCCGTCCTTTTTATAATGAAGCAAAGCCAGCTTATGCCTTGCCGAACAATAATCCAATCGGATAAGGTGGTACTGTTGCCCAAAAACATTAACATATCCACCTGCTATGTAAGCCGGCAATGCTTCGGGCTCCTCCTCGGGCTCTTCCGCAAGGCCATGGCTATCTTTATTGGATTGGAGGAAGTACTCCAAATTACTTTCTCTTTTTGGCCTCATCAGCCATTTAACGACCCCAAGTATGATTAAAACGACAATGCCTATGCCAGCACCCATGCTATTTCTGGTTTTTAGATAAAGAAAAACAAATTAGCCAAACTTAAGTTAATTTGTGATAAAAAGGATTTCAGCTGGCCAAATTTTGGCTACATTCTTCAGGATGTCTTCATATTTCAGTGCTATATTTATTTGATATGAAAGCAACATCCCAAACAAATACCCCCAAATATTCGCCCCAAATCCGTTTTTGGCACTGGGCAAATACACTTGTCATTTCAGGATCGCTATTAACCGTACTGGTCAACGCTACCTTGTTCGATGGTGGCTCGAGCGGAAGTTTCATCCAAAAAGAGCTGGCTAATGCTGGTGCCAGCGTTTCGCAACAGCAAGCCAGGTCGGTAGCTCATGGCCTCGAAGACCAGGTTTGGGATGTACACATTTATTTCGGCTATGCCTTGGCGGCCTTGTTCCTTTATCGAATTGTGGTAGAAATAGCTTCAAAAAAGGATTACAGTTTTATTCAGAATTTTACGCGCACCTTAAAACGCTACCTATCTAACCAAGCCCTGAAACGCCAAGCCAGGTACGAATTGGGCATCAAATCGCTCTATCTTCTTTTTTACGTATTGCTACTGGTTATGGTGAGTACCGGCCTGACCATCGCCTTTAAAGCCGAACTTGGCCTCGCCAAATCCTTCAGCCACTCGCTCAAAGAAATCCATGGATTTTGCATGTACCCTATCCTTGGCTTTATCGCCTTGCATATTGGCGGGGTTTACCTGGCCGAAAACAAGGATAAAAAAGGAATTGTTTCTGATATGATTAACGGCGGACAACTCAAAAACTGATGATGACAAGCAACCACCACGAAACACACTTAAAGAGCTCTGACTTCATTACCGATGTAGTGATTGGCATGAGCGACGGACTGACTGTGCCTTTTGCATTGGCCGCGGGCTTAAGTGGTGCGGTAAGCAGCAATTCGATCATCATTACGGCTGGCATAGCCGAAATTGTGGCCGGCTGTATTGCCATGGGTCTAGGTGGCTATCTGGCTGGAAAAACCGAACAGGAGCATTATGAAAGCGAACTGCAAAGAGAATATGACGAAGTGGCGCATGTACCCGAAAAAGAAAAGCAGGAAGTGAAAGACATTTTCGCTACTTACGGCATTAGCGAAAGTGGCCAGGAACTATTGGCCAACGAATTGGCTCGCGACAAGGACAAGTGGGTAGATTTTATGATGAAATTTGAACTGGGCCTTGAAAAACCAAATGCCAACCGGGCTCGAAATTCGGCGCTTACCATCGGTACAGCTTACTTTATAGGAGGCCTATTGCCTTTGTCGGCTTATTTTTTTACCAACACCCCCACTAATGGCCTGCTTGTATCTGCTTTGTTCACTACCATTTGTCTTTTTGTTTTTGGCTATTTCAAAAGCAAGATTACAGGCCAACGTCCTATTGCAGGTGCGCTCAAAGTCACTTTAATTGGCCTGCTTGCCGCCGCGGCGGCCTTTGGCATTGCCAAGCTGGTGGCTTAGTTTAATGATGAATTGATATCGAAACGTTTTGATAAATTATATGAAAAATCTTTTGCTGATTACCTGCTACCTCATCGTCGCCTCTTTCACAGCTTGGGAACCTAGTTTCGAAAACGCCAAAAAAACGGCCAAACAAGACCATAAACTTATTTTGCTTAACTTTTCGGGTTCAGATTGGTGCGGCCCCTGCATACGCATGCACAAGGAGATTTTTGGCGATGCCACATTTTTGGATATGGCCGGCAAAAACCTGATCATGGTCAATGCCGACTTCCCGCGAAGCAAGAAAAACCAGTTGGCACCCAACGTCAAGAAACAAAACGAAACACTTGCCGATAGCTACAATTCATTCGGAAAATTCCCTTATACCGTTTTGCTCAATGCCGACGGCAAAGTAATCAAAGCTTGGGATGGTTTGCCCGATGAAAATGCCCAAGCTTTCGCCAACGAAGTAAAACAGCTCTGCGATGCCAACAGATAGCGTTATTCCGATACTTCAAGCCTTTAAAAAGGTAGAAAAACTGATGGGCAACCGCTTCGAGATTACGGTGGTTGGGCCAGACGAGGCTTGGGCCGAAGCCAAAATAGAACTGGCCATAGCCGAAATCAGGAGAATCGAACGCTTGCTCACTACTTTCGACGAAAAGAGCCAAACCAACCAAATCAATGCACAGGCTGGCATTGCGCCAGTAAAGGTAGACCGAGAGGTTTTTGATTTGGTGCAACGCGCATTGCGGATTTCGGCGATTACGGACGGGGCTTTCGACATTACCTATGGCTCGATAGACAAAAGACTTTGGAATTTCGATCAGCAGATGACGGCTTTACCCGACAAAGATACGGCCCGGAGCCTAGTTAGGCTTATCAATTATAGAAACGTCATCTTAAACGAAACCGAATGCAGTATCATGCTCAAAGAAAAAGGCATGCGCATTGGTTTTGGAGGCATTGGCAAAGGCTACGCTGCCGAAATGGCCAAGGCCTTATTGCTCAAAGAAGGGGTAAAAAGCGGCATCGTTAATGCTTCGGGCGATTTGACCACCTGGGGCAAGCAAGCTAATGGCAATCCGTGGACCATTGGTATCGCCAATCCCGACCACCGCGAACTTCCCTTTTCTTACCTCAATGTTACCGACATGGCCGTAGCTACTTCGGGCAACTACGAAAAGTTTGTCAAAATAAACGGCAAAAAATATTCGCATACCATCAATCCCAAAACCGGACTGCCGGTTACCGGCATCAAAAGTGTCACCATCATCAGTCCGAATGCAGAAATTGCCGATGCCATGGCCACGCCAGTAACGATTATGGGTATTGCGGCAGGCCTGAACCTGATTAACCAGATCAAGCATCTGGCTTGTATCATCATTGACGACGACAATCGGATTTATACCACAAAAAACATCAATATACAATGAGAAGAAGGAATATTAAAAATGGATTTGTCCCCGCCATTATATGGGTAGGGATGTTGCTCGTTTCTTCCTGCACCACGGTAAAGGAATACCAAAAAAACAAGCTCAACGATGCAGAAATGGCTTTGGCTAACCGTAAGGTAGAAAAAACGGAGTTGAGCTTTCAGGGCTATCGCGAGGGATCTTCAGGGGCCAACGCCGGCAAAAGCGGTGGTGGCTGTGGCTGTAATTAATCAAGACGCAGGATGAAAAAGATATTTTTAACCGCAGCCATGGCTTTTGCGCTATTGCATAGCCAAGCACAAACCACCGCCCCAAAAGAAAATACGGGTTTTGAAAGCCGGAAACTCAAACTCGACGAAATTAACCTCGTATCGAGCTATTATACCCAAAACGGCAATAACGCGGCTGTAACAGGAGGCATCGGCTCGCAAAAACTGACCGATATTGCCAATGTATTCGATGTAAAATTGAGCAAGTACGATTCGAAGTCGAGGAAGCATACTTTTGGACTGGAAGTGGGCATAGACCATTATACTTCGGCCTCGTCTGATATGATCGACCTGCATGCCAATTCATCGGCTTCGCATGCCGATACGCGCATCTATCCTTCGCTAAGCTGGAGCATGGAGAACGAGAAAAAGGGAACTACTTTTGCTTTGGGCTTGTCCTCGTCAAGCGAGTTCGACTACCAGTCTTTTGGTGGCAATGTGAGCTTTTCGGCCAAAACAAAAGACAGAAGTGGCGAGTTTACGGCCAAATTGCAGACCTACCTGGATCAGGTAAAGCTTGTTCAGCCTATCGAACTGCGACCGAGTGGCTTGCTAGGGCATGAGAATTATGGCTCGGCTGCCAGAAATACCTTTGCGGGTTCACTCTCCTATTCGCAAATCATCAATCAGAACCTGCAAATCATGTTCCTGGCCGACTTGGTACAGCAGAACGGCTATTTGAGCCTGCCATTTCACCGGGTATATTTTAACGATGGCAGTGTGCACCAAGAGAATCTGCCCGACAGCCGGTTTAAAATACCGCTGGGCTTTAGGGCCAACTACTTTTTGGGCGACCGTTTCATCATCAGGACCTATTATCGTTTTTACACCGACAACTGGGGCGTAAACTCGCATACGGCCGATATCGAAGTACCGATCAAGGTAACGCCTTTCTTCTCGATCAGTCCGTTTTACCGTTATTACACCCAAAGCGCGGCCAAGTATTTTGCGCCTTACCAAGTACATACCGCAACCGACGAATATTACAACAGCAATTACGACCTTTCTAAGTTCAACAGCAATTTTTATGGGGCCGGCATCCGCTTTGCGCCCCCAAAAGGCGTATTTGGCTTGCAACACCTGAGCATGCTTGAGCTGCGTTATGGCCATTATACCAAAAACATCAACATGAATTCTGACATTATTTCGTTGAATATTAAGTATAAATAAAGCTTGGCACTGGCCTCGCTAACAAAAAGCCTCTAAACGTAAATGCTTAGAGGCTTTTATATGCTTTCTACTAATATTTCGCCAAAACAAAAAAGCCTCTCTGCTTTCGCAAAGAGGCTTTCGTTGGTCGGGGTGGCAGGATTCGAACCTACGACCTCCACATCCCAAATGTGGCGCGATACCGGGCTACGCTACACCCCGATCGGTATCTTATGCCCTTTCTTGTAAAGGGATTGCAAACATAAGAAAACAGCACCATAAATGAAAATGGAAAAATCATTTTTTTAGGCCAAATCAACATCTCCACTGAATGACAAGCAGTTAATTTTTCATCAACAGCAGATTTCCTTTATTTTGGAGGCTTTTCGTCGGTATACCTGCTGTCGCTGATGCGCAATTTGATGCTTTTCGGGAACCAGGTTTCGTGCAAAGGATAAACATTATTACGTAAAGCTGTCTTTTCGAACAAAGCCTTCAATTCGGCCAACTTGGCGGGATATTTTTTAGCCAAATCCTCCTGTTCGTTAAAATCGGTCTGCATGTTGTACAGCTCCCAAACATCGTCGAGGTAAGAAGTACCCAGCTTATGGTAGGCCGAGGCTTTCCAACCATCTTTGTACATGGCCCTCGAAGCGCCTGTTTCGTAATATTGTTCGGTATGACGATCCTTAGCGCCCGCATCGTTCAGACTATAGGCAAAACTAATGCCGTCTATAGGTTCTTGCGCATAGCCATTGATACTTTGAGGCACCGTAGCTTTGCTCAGTTCGACCAGCGTTGGCCAAACATCAATCAGGTGAACATATTGTTTGCGTATCCCCGCTTGTTTTACAAATTTGGGTGCAAAAAAGATCATCGGGTTATGCGTTCCGCCTTCGGCATTGGCATCGGCTTTCCACAGCCTAAATGGGGCATTGCTCGCCTGTGTCCAGCCCAAAGGGATATCGCCTTTAAAGTCTTTACGTCCGATCTTGTCTATATTGCGCAGGGCAGCCTTGGCACGCTCTTCCCTACTGGCCTGCTCCATGCCTTCGGGTTCGCCGGGGATGTCTTCGGTATATTTGGTGGCTCCGTTATCGCCGATTATCACCATCACAATGGTATTGTCTAGCTGACCAATATTGGAAATAAACTCAATAATACGGCCAATTTCATGGTCAGTTTGCGAAAGAAAACCTGCATGGGCTTCCATAGCCCTAGCGGTTACTTTTTTTTCGGCGGCAGAAAGCGTTTCCCAAGCCATAATTTTCTCGTGACGAGGAGGCAATTTCGTAGCTTGTGGAACCAAGCCCATCGCTTGTTGCCTAGCCAACACTACTTCGCGGTATTTATCCCAGCCCATATCAAACCGGCCTTTGTAATGATCAATCCATTCTTTGTCTACCTGCATAGGCGAATGCAAGGCGCCCGGTGTGAGGTAAAGGAAAAAGGGCTTATTCGGCGACGCCTTTTTTTGCTCCTTAATATAAGCTATCGATTTATCGGCCAAATAGGTATTTAAGTGTTTCCCCAGAGCTGTATCAATCGGTGCACTGCTGATTCCCTCCCATAAAACAGGGTAATACTGATCGGTAGCCGATTCGTGGAAACCATAAAAACGATCGAAGCCCCTACCCGTTGGCCAGCGGTTAAAAGGCCCGGCTGCCATGCGTTCTAGTACTGGTGTTAAATGCCACTTGCCCACTGCGAAAGTATTGTAGCCGTTTTCGCGGAGTATTTCGGCCAGGGTTGCCTTTTCAAAGGGCATATAGGCATCGTAGCCCGGCGCATCGAAGGCCGTTTCGGTAAAGTGCCCCATGTGCACATTGTGGTGGTTGCGACCGGTTAACAAGGCCGCGCGCGAAGGTGCGCACAAACCCGTTGTACGGAAATTGGTGTATTTAAGTCCATTTTTGGCCAAGTTCTCGAATACGGGCGTTTCGGCCAAGCCACCAAAAGCTGAAGCCGTACTAAAACCCACATCATCGAGCATAATCAACACCACATTTGGGGCTCCTTTTGGCGCCTGCGGGGCATAGGCTTTTCTGAAAAGCTTGCTAACGGTATCCATTTTTAAAGGATCCTGCTTGTACTTTTTTTCCGGACTATGCTGAGCCTGAACAATAGCAGACAATAAAACCAGTGCAAAACAAGCCCATATGCTGACTTTAAGGTATTGGTGTTTCATAACAAGAAGATTGAGTTACCCTATTTATTTTTAATGCAATTCGATCCACACTGGCGCATGATCGCTCGTTTTTTCCCAGCCCCGCACCTGTTTGTCTACGCCAGCACCGCGCAATTTTGTCGTAAGGGCATCGCTGAGCAGGAAATGATCAATTCGAAGTCCCGCATCGCGGCCATAGGCATTTCTAAAATAATCCCAAAAAGTGTATATTTTTTCTTCGGGATAAAGTTTTCTGATGGCATCTGTCCAACCTTGCGCCAACAGCTCCTGATAGGCTTGGCGGGTTTCGGGCCTGAACAAGGCATCATCTACCCAACGCTCGGGCTTGTACACATCGAAAGGCGTAGGAATAACGTTGTAATCGCCTACCAAAACCGTAGGCAATCCCTCCTTAAGCAAGGATTGTGCATGCAGCCTCAACTTCTCAAACCACTGCAGTTTGTAGTCGAATTTTGGTCCGGGAGCCGGGTTGCCGTTGGGCAGGTACAAACAACCTACTACCATATCGCTTACCATCACTTCCAAATAGCGGCTGTGCTCGTCGGCATCGTTGTCGGGCAAGGCACGCCTCACTTCCTTCATTTCGAGGCCACGGCTCAGGATAGCCACCCCATTCCAGCTTTTTTGGCCATGCCAAATGGCCTGATAACCGGCATCTTCGATGGCACTGAGCGGAAATTTGTCTTGTGGCGCTTTCAGTTCCTGCAGGCAAGCTACATCAGGTTGGCTCTCGCCAAGCCAACGCAACAACACCGGCAGATGCCCATTTACGCCGTTTACATTGTAAGTTGCAATTTTCATGGGGTATGGATTTGGATATTTTACCTAAGTTAGGCATGATCTAACCAAAAATAAAATGTAGAGCCAACACCGGGTTCACTTTGTACTTTGATTTCGCTGTTGTGCAATTTCAAAATTTCGGACACCAGGTACAAACCGATGCCAAAGCCCGAAATATTGCTCGAATGCAGGGCGTGTACACGGTAAAACCTTTCGAAAAGTTTCTGCTGATCGGCTGGCATAATGCCCATCCCCTGGTCGCTTACGCTTATCTTGGTTTTTCCTGCCCCTGTTTCGACACTTACTTTGATGAGGCTTTCGGCACCCGAATATTTGGCCGCATTACCCAACAAATTAAGCATCACCTGCCCTATTTTATCGCGATCGGCAAAAATGGACGAGTCCCTGTCCAGTTGCAATGCGATTTCATGGCCCGGAAACAACATCCTTGCATCAAAAATCAGTTCTTCCAACAGTTCGGAAAGGCTAAACTTGGTTTTGTTCAATGGCATCCCCCCTTCTTCCAAACGCGACAGGTTCAGAAAATCGTGGATCATATTGGTCATTTTCTTAATCTGCACATCTGCCTTGTCCAAAGCACTGATGGTAAAGTCGTCGGGATTTTTTTTGGCCCTGGCCTGCAAGAGCTGAATATAGGTTTTGATAGATGTTAACGGGGTTTTGAGTTCGTGGCTTACAATGGCCATAAAGTCGTTTTTCCGCTGGTCTTCTTGTTTTTTCTCGGTAATGTCTCTGGCTATTTTAGATATGCCAGTAATTTCGCCGGCCTTGTTCTTAATGGGCGAAATGGTCAAAGACACATCGATGATTGCACCGGTTTTGGTAACCCGTTTGGTTTCAAAATGCTCCACCCGATCGCCTTGTTTAAGTTTAGAGATAATAAGCGGCTCTTCTTCCTTACGGTCGTCGGGGATAAGGTTTAAAATAGATTGGCCAATCATTTCTGCAGATGAATAGCCAAACATGCGTTGTGCAGAAGGGTTCCAACTGGTGATGATTCCTGTTAGGGTTTTGCTGATGATGGCATCGTCTGTCGATTCGATAATGGCAGCCAATACGGCTTCTTTTTCTTCTTTTTGTCGCAGTTCGGTAATGTCTCTGGCTATTTTAGATACGCCAATAACCTTTCCATCAGCATCTTTGATGGGCGAAATGGTTAAAGAAATATCAAGCAGTCGATTGTCTTTGGTCATCCGCTTGGTTTCAAAATGATCCAAACGTCCTCCAGAGCTTAAAATCCTTAAGATTTCTGTTTCTTCTTCCTTGCGGTCGGTAGGAATAATTTTTAAGATGGGCTGCCCTATCATTTCTGTTGCGGCGTAGCCAAATATTCTTTCGGCTGCCGGATTCCAGCTGGTTACAATGCCATTCAGATCTTTACTTACAATGGCATCGTCAGACGATTCGACAATTGCGGCAAGAATCGCGCTATGCTGATTTAAATTCTGGTTAGACATCATCTGTTTACAATGGGATTGACATGCAAAATATGTAATTGCATCAACATTTGAAAACAGGAAAAGTTGTAGCCTTGACAACTTTTTCTTTAACAACGATTAAAAAACCTATTATTTGGTCAAATCAAATGAAATTTGGCTACCTGCATTCGGCTACATGTCCGTGCGAATGCGCATTAACGCTGGGCGATAAAAAAGCGATTCCTAAATCAGCACTACGTAATATCATCAAGGTGCCCAAAAACAGCATAAACCAAGGCATGTACTTATTGACGTTAAACCTGATGTATTTCCTCAAAAACAACTTGCTCATTGAAATCGTAAGCATTAAAGGACTGGTACCCAAGCCAAACAGCAGCATAAAAAAGGCACCGTCTTTTGGAGTTCCGGTGTTCAATGCCGTTGCCAAGGCCAAGTAAACCATGCCACAAGGGATCAATCCGTTCAGCATCCCTACCAAGAAACCCCAAAACGGCAAGCCATAAAATTTGCCCAATAAATTGCCTATGGGCTTGAGCAGACGCTGCTGCAGGCTTGCCAAATGACCCATGTAACGGCCACTGAACTGCATTAAGGCAAAGCTTATCAGAATGAAGCCTACCACCAAACTTAGTGTTTCCTGATTGGCAAAAACCTTCAAGCTATTGCCTATTAAACCGACTAACAGGCCTAACAAGCCATACACCGAGATACGGCCCAGTTGATAGGAAACCAATTGAAAGGCCGTAGTCAACCAGTTTTGTTGCTGCAGCGGCATGCTGAGCATCAGCGGACCGCACATGACGGCACAATGCAAACTGCCTAGCAAACCCAATACAAAAGCCAAGGGCAAACTGCTCATAACATCAGGTCTTTTTTAAAGAAATAAGCCTTTTGATGGTTTGTCCACCGCAACTCTACAAACCACAAACCTTTGCGGAGCTTGGCCCTATCGAGCAGAATGAGATTAGCGTGGCCAATGGTGGCACCAGTTTGCTTGATATCATCCTTGGCTACCGAAGCGCATTTGAATTTCAAATCGTAAGCCACACTGTCTTGCAACTGTATGATTACCTGACTGGCCGTTAGACTGATTTTCGGTTCGGCCTTGTCGGCAAAAACATTGTTGATGGCTTTGTAATCGGCATCGTAGTTGATGCCTTTCTCGTAATAATCGTCTTCCATCAAGGCATCGTTGCCATGCACTTTAAACATGTATACCACCATGCCGATGATAAACAACATGAAAATGGCCATTCCTAAAACTATTTTTCTTCCCCAGTTCATTTTAAAGCGATTGATTGGTGATTAATAACTGTTAATTGCGTAGCGAGCGTTAATCAGGGTTGCGAAAAGAACGTGGTGCTTGCCGTACTGATGACCTTTTGCTTGGCCACCACCTCGAAAACCACCGTCGATTTATAGGTTTTGATGGCCGAAGCTTTCTTGACCAGAAAGAAAGTAAGCGTTGCCGTACCTTCTTTGGGCAATACCGCAGTTTTCTGGATAAACTGGATACTGTCTTTCGGATCTTTAGACCGCAGCACAAAGGTTATGGGCTTATTGGTTTTGTTAATCAACTCGGCATTGTACAAATTGCTTACCGTGCCGTCTTCCCTAAGTTGGTAAAGCGTACCGCTGGCCCTTAAAACCGTGGTTTCAACATCCTGCCTTTTGTAAACCAGGCTCGAAAACACCAGCATGATGACCGCCAGAACCACCATGTAGCCATAAGCTTTAATGCCCAAACGATAAGGTTTTTGGTGCTGGATAAAATCCTGATGGTAAAAACCGATAAGATCTAAGGGCTTGTTGATTTTTCGCATTACCTCGTTACAGCTATCGATGCAAGCCGTACAATTAACGCATTCTAGCTGGGTTCCGTTCCTGATGTCGATACCGGTTGGACAAACCTGCACGCAAAGTCCGCAGTCTATGCAATCGCCTTTAGCCGTACTGGCTTGGTTGCGTTGCAAATGTCCCCTCGGTTCGCCACGTTGCTGGTTATAGGCCACTACCAAGCTCTGGTTGTCTAACAACACACCCTGCAAGCGTCCGTACGGACAAATAACCGTACAAACCACTTCGCGTACGTAGGCAAACACGCCATAAAAAACGAAGGTGAACAGCCAAATAGACACAAAACCGCTAATGTGCTGGGCAACAGGCTCGGTAACGATCTTGTAAAGCACATCGGAGCCAATCATGTAAGCCAAGAAGGTATTGGCAATGCCGAAAGAAATGAGGAGAAAAATCAGGTGCTTACTCGTCTTTTTTAAGATTTTCTCGGTATCCCATGCTTGGGCATCAAGTTTTCGTTGCTGATTGGCATCGCCTTCTATCCAATATTCTATCCGCCTGAAAACCATTTCCATAAAAATGGTCTGTGGACAGGCCCAACCACACCACAACCTGCCCAATATCACCGTAAAACAGACAATAAAAACAATAAACAGCAACATGGCCAAGGCAAACAGGTAAAAATCCTGGGGCGTAAAAAGCAATCCGAAGAAAACGAATTTGCGTTCCAAGAAATTGAGCAGCACCAGCTGTTCGCCGTTCAGTTTTAAAAACGGAAAAGAGAACAAGCAAAGCAGCAGCACATAACTTACCCATTTGCGGTAGGTATACAATCTGCCCGAAGGTTTTTTAGGATAGATAAAGTTTCTGCCGCTTGGCTTGGTGGTTTTATTTTTTGGGGCTGCTTTCATTTTTCAGGGTATCGGTGGCCGCTTTGGCTTCGTATTTTTCGCCTTGTGGAGCTTTGGCATTAGCCGGATGACTTCCCTGCAGCGATACGATATAGTTGGCCACTTCGGCAATGTTAACGGAACTCATGCTTTTTTCCCAGCTGACCATACCTTTAGCGGGCACGCCGTATTTGATGGTTTTGAAGATATCGTTGATGCTACCGCCATGCAACCAAAACTCGTCGGTAAGGTTAGGTCCCACCAAGCCCTGTCCATGCTCGCCGTGGCAGGCAATGCAGTTGGCCATAAATACGTTTTTACCGTTTGCAATCAAGGTTTTATCGACTTTTACGGTACTCTCATCAACCTTGTTTACCGCTTGGGCCAAGAATTTACGCTTGTCTTCGGCCGCTTTGGCCATTTCGGTTTCGTATTCCTGGTCTTGCTTTTGGCCGTACTCGCCAATGTGGTAATAATAAATATAGCCTACCGCGAAAATCATGGTTCCGTAAAACAGGATATTGAACCATTTGGGCACCGGGTTGTTGAGCTCGTGGATGCCATCGTAAGCATGCGGGATAACGAGTTCCTGCTCTTGCTCAATTGGTTTTAAGCTTAACAGTTTTGACCAGATTCCAGGCTTCGATTTCTTGGTTTTGAGCCATTCTTCGTAATCCAGCGGTGCTTCTGGCACATATTTTTGGTAAGGCGTTGGATGCAACTGCTCTTTGGCCATGACCTTAAAGGCTTTGAAAAGCACTATCGAAACCAACAGCAGCACAATGGCAAATACCAACAGGGCCAGCACCAAAATTTCGGTTACCGAAAGGCCAAGGCTTGGCTCTGGAATGGCTATAGGCTTGGCTTCCTGTTCGCTGGCCAAAACTGCAGTGCCAATACCGGATAACAATATTAAAAGGCTAATCTTTTTCATGGGCAACATCGGTTTGAGGGTCTTCTATTGGCATCCTGCTCATCAGGTTGCTGTGGTTTTTATTGAGTTTAACAAGGTAAATGCCTACGACTATGAAAAATACCATGAACATGACCAATGAGCTGATCAGGTAAAATTCGCCTCCGGCCAGGTCTTTAATTTGATTGAACATCGGTTTACTGATTTGAAGGAATGGTGAACTTATTTGCTTTGATATCTACGCCCAAACGCTGCAGGTAAGCAATGATGGCAATGATTTCGCGGTCGCTTTTTACGGTAATGTTATTCTGTTTCAGGTCTTTTGCAATGGCATTGGCCTGCTCGGTTAATACCCCATTGGCATCTCTATCGAAATCGACGCGGTACGGCACACCCAATTTTTGCATGGCCCTGATCTTGCTGGCCGTGGTGGTGGTATCGAGCTTTTGCTGGATGAGCCAAGGATAAGACGGCATGATACTGCCCGGCGACATTGACGTAGGATCTAGCAGGTGATTGAAGTGCCAAGCGTTAGAATATTTGCCTCCTTCGCGATGCAAATCGGGCCCAGTCCTCTTGCTTCCCCATAAAAACGGATGGTCGTATACAAATTCTCCCGCCTTGCTGTACTCGCCATAGCGCTCGGTTTCTGAACGGAATGGACGAACGGTTTGCGAGTGGCAGTTTACGCAGCCTTCTCTGATGTAAAGATCGCGACCCTGCAGCTCTAAAGGCGTATAAGGCTTAACGCTGGCAATGGTAGGCACGTTAGATTGGATGGTAAAAGTTGGCATCATTTCTACCATACCGCCAATCAGGATCACGATGAGCGAGAAAACCATAAATTTCATCGGTTTGCGCTCCAATACACGGTGCCATTTTTTATCAGCAGGATCGGTTTCTTCGATCACTTTCGGCAAAGCCATAGCTTCGGCAGGTTCGTTGGCTACCAATTTGGCTTTGAGCATGGTTTTGGCCAGGTTAACCGTCATTACAATGGCACCTAGCAGGTAAAGTCCGCCACCAATAGCCCGGAGTACGTGCATCGGGATAATCTGTAGCGTGGTGCTTAAAAAGTTGGAATATTTAAGTACGCCATCGGGTGTAAACTCTTTCCACATCAATCCTTGGGTAAAACCTGCCCAGTACATCGGAACGGCATAAAACAGGATGCCCAAAGTGCCTATCCAAAAATGGAATGATGCCATTTTTTGAGAATACAGCGTTGTTTTGTAAAGTCGTGGTACCAACCAATACAAAATACCAAAGGTTAGGAAGCCATTCCAGCCCAGCGCGCCCACATGCACGTGGGCCACAATCCAGTCGGTAAAGTGGGCAATGCCGTTAATTTGTTTAAGCGAAAGCATCGGCCCTTCGAAAGTAGCCATACCATAAGCGGTTAAGGCCACCACCATAAATTTCAGGGTTACATCTTCCCTCACTTTGTCCCAGGCACCACGTAGAGTAAGCAAACCATTGATCATACCGCCCCAACTTGGTGCGATAAGCATGATGGAAAAGGCAACGCCCAGCGATTGTGCCCAACCCGGCAAAGAGGTGTACAACAGGTGGTGCGGACCAGCCCAGATGTAGATAAAAATAAGCGACCAAAAGTGCAGGATACTTAATTTATACGAGTAAACCGGTCTGTTGGCCATTTTAGGCAAGAAATAGTACATCATGCCCAAATAAGGCGTGGTTAAGAAAAATGCTACCGCATTGTGGCCATACCACCATTGCACCAAGGCATCTTGAACACCGGCATAGACATAATAGCTTTTTAAGAAAGAAATAGGCAACTCGAAAGAGTTTACAATATGCAAAACAGCGATAGTCACAAACGTGGCAATGTAGAACCAGATGGCTACATACAAATGGCGTTCGCGACGTTTAATGATGGTACCAAACATGTTGATACCAAAGACCACCCAAATGATGGTGATGGCAATATCGATGGGCCATTCGAGCTCGGCATATTCGTGCGAGGTGGTAAAGCCCAATGGCAGGGTAAGCACCGCCGACAGGATAATGAGCTGCCAGCCCCAAAAATGGATCTTGCTCAACGTATCGCTAAACATACGGGCTTTGAGCAACCTTTGCAGCGAGTAGTAAACACCCATAAAAATGGCATTGCCCACAAAAGCGAAAATAACCGCATTGGTGTGCAAAGGCCTGATGCGGCCAAAGGTGGTGTATTGACTGCCCATGTTCATGGATGGCTTGAACAGCTGCATGGCCACCAACAGCCCTACCGTCATTCCGATAATGCCCCAAACAATGGTGGCTAAGCCAAAATTGCGGACAATCTTATTGTCGTAAGTAAATTTTTCTAATTGCATAAAGAAGCTATTGATTTGTTGTGTTCAAAGGTATTTCGGCTGGTCGGTTGCCTTGGTGATGGCAGTTACAGCTAAAAGTGATTTTGGTCAGTTTTTTCGTTTTGTTTAGGCGATTGGGGATCTTCGGCAGCATCGGGCGGTTCGTCGTCAAACAAAACCCTGATGCCCGGCGTATGCACGTCGTTGTGCTGCCCATCTTTCATAGCCCAGAAAAAGGCGCCCAGAAACACCAGCGCCATCAGTACGCTGCAGCCGATTAAAAAATAGAGGATGTTCATCGCAGTTGATTTTGATGTGCATAAAAACGGGTTGCCAAGGTGGTGAAACCGATAATGGTAACGGTGCTCAACGGCATGAGCACCGCTGCAACCAGGGGATAGAGCGTGCCTTGTACGGCAAAATACAGTCCAACACAGTTATAGGTGATGGCAATGGCAAAGCTGATCTTGATGATTTTAAGGCCATCTTTGCTCAACTGATGAAAATTAGGCAAATAGGTAAGCGAAGAGCCTTTGAGAATGGCATCGCAACCTGGCGTAAAGTTGTTGATGTTATCGGTAAGGGCAATGCCAAAATCACTTTGTTTGAGGGCACCGGCGTCATTCAGGCCATCGCCCAGCATCATTACGCTGCTGTCTTTTTGCAGGGTTTTGATGGCTTCGAGCTTATCATGTGGACTTTGCTGAAACCTGATGTCGGCATTGGCCGGAAAAATCTGTTTCAGGTATACTTCTTCCTTATTGGTATCGCCAGAAAGCACTTTGAGCTTGAACTTTTTTTGCAGCTTCCAGATCAGCTCCGACAAATTAGTCCGCCATTTTTGTTCCACACTGAAACAACCTTTGTAGCTATCGTTAATCACCACATGTACACCACTGCCCGCATCAACCTTTATACCGAAAGGCAATATGGCCGGACTACCCGCATACACCATCTGCTCGTTTACCCAGCCTTTAATGCCCTTGCCGGGAATTTCCTTGTATTTAGTAATGGGATAAAACTTGTTAAAATCGAGGTTTTTTAAAATCCTGCGGCTTAAAGGGTGCGATGAATGGCGCAACAAAGACACCACCATTCTTTTTTCTTCTTCGGTTAAAAGTCCATTAAAATAAACATCGGCCTGCTCCGTACTGGTTAAAGTACCCGTTTTGTCGAAAACAATGGTATTGCAGTGGGCCAGACGCTCAACGGCATCGGTATTTTTAACGTAGAAGCCCTTTTTATCGAATACCGAAAGTATGGCCGACAAGGTAAAAGGCGTGCTTAAAGCCAGCACACAGGGACAGGCCACAATAATAACGGCCGTAAAGGCATTCCAGGCTTTAACGCTACTGCCTTGGGCAAACCAATAAGCCAAGGTGCCAAAGGCCAAGACAAATACGGCCAGGCTAAAGTATTTGGCTACGCTGTCGTTAAAGTTTTGGCTGTTGTTGCCTTTGGTGTATTCTTTGTTCCATAAACTGGTTAAATAGCTCTGCGAAACGGGTTTTACCACCTCCACTTCTATGGCTTCGCCCAGCTGCTTGCCACCGGCATAGGTGATTTCGCCTAAAACCTTTTGTTGGGGTTCCGTTTCGCCGGTTACAAAACTCATGTCGAGCCAGGCCTCGCCTTTCATCAAGATCGAATCGGCGGGTATAAGTTCACCATTCCTGATCCACAATCTGTCTCCTACCTTGAGTTCGGCAATGGCGGTGGCCTGCTCCTTGCCATTTTGCAAGGTCGTAACGGCTATAGGAAAATAGGAACGATAATCGCGATCGAAAGAAATGTGATAATAGGTACGTTGCTTTACCCACTTGCCTAGCAAGAGCAGAAAAACCAATCCTGTTAGCGTATCGGCAAAACCTGGACCGTTCATCAACAGGGTTGACATGGCCGTTCTGAGCAAAAGCACAGCAATAATGAGGGCCAAAGGTGCATCAAGATTAACATGGCCATGTTTGAGGCTGGTTATGGCCGAAGTAAAATAATCGCGGGCGCAATAAAACGTTACTGGCAGACAAAAAAGTAGGTTTAACCAGGCAAACAGCTGCTGAAACTGCTTTTCAGTGCCCGACAAGCCAAAGTACTCTGGAAAGCTGAACAACATCACATTGCCCATGCAAAAACCAGCCAAAGCAATCTTCAAAATGAGGCTCCGATCTGTTGCCTTGCTCTTTTCTTTCACCACATCCTGCAAGCTCAGCAAAGGTTCGTAGCCGATATTGGTCAGGATTTCTACCACTTTTCGCAAAGAGATTTCCTGATTTTTGAAGCTGATGCTCACTTCTTTCTTTATAAAATCGATTTGAGAGCGATAAATGGCGGTGTTTATTTTATACAAATGTTCCAACAGCCACACACAAGAACTGCAGTGAATAGCGGGGATGTAAAAAGTGACAATCGTGTTCTCCTTGTCTTTATAGTCAATCAGTTGATCTACAATTTTAGGCTCGTCGAGGTAGTCGAAATGCGAATGCCCTTCTAAACGATTGCCAGGTGCATTGTTGTACGCATAATAGTTGCACAAATTGTTCTGCGACAGCAACTGGTACACGCTTTTGCAACCGGTACAGCAGAAATGCTTCTCGTCGAAAAGAAGATCGGCACCATTTAAAGCTTCGCCACAATGGTAACAACTTAGGCTCTGTAGTATTTCCTGATTTTTCATGGTCGTTAAACTGCGTTGCTGAAAAGAGTGGTTTGTGGCTGTTTTTGCCAAAGCCTTTCGTCAAAAGCCATACATACATTCCTGATGAACGATTTTCCTTCGGTAGCCAGACTGATTTCATTGCCTGTTATGGCCACCAAGCGGTCGTCTATCAAGGGTTTAAGTCTTTGCAACACCAGCGCAGGTACTTCGTCGGTAAAACGGGTGGCGTTTTTACACATCAGGTTCAGGATGTGTTGCCTGATGTAAAGGTCACGCTCGCTCAAGATATGCCCTTTCTCTATCGGAAAACAACCATTTTCTAATTGTTGCAGGTAGCTTTCTACGGTTTTTGCGTTTTGGGCAAAGGCACCTTGGCAATCGCTAATAGACGAAACGCCAAGCCCGATTAAAATTGGTGTGTACTGATGGGTATAGCCCATAAAATTGCGATGCAGCTGATGGCTTTCGCTCGCTTGATATAGCGGATCGCTTTTTAAGGCAAAATGATCCATGCCTATTTCTTCGTAGCCAGCCTCCAGCAACAGGTTGCGACCCGTGCGGTAAAGCCTGAATTTTTCTTCGCCTGCCGGAATGTCTTTTTCGGTAAAATGGCGCTGACCCGGTTTAAGCCAAGGCACATGGGCATAGCTGTAAAAGGCGATGCGATCGGGGTGCATGGCAATAACTTCGGTTATGGTTTGTACGAGCCCCTCGAGTGTTTGGCCGGGCAAACCATAAATCAGATCGAAATTGATGGATTCGTAGCCGATAACCCTGGCATCGTGCATGATTTTAGTGACCTGTTGGGTAGTTTGAAAACGGTTGATCATGAGCTGTACCTTGGGATCAAAATCCTGGATGCCCAAACTCAAGCGCCTGAAACCCAACTTATGCAAAGTATCTAAATGATCGAGCGTAGTGTTATCAGGATGTCCTTCAAAGGAGCATTCCGTCATTTTGCCACCTTTGCCTGCAATGGCATCAATCAGCTTTTCTAAATTTGCTGGACTAAAAAAAGTCGGGGTACCGCCACCCAAATGGATTTCCTTGATTTTGGGGTGCTCGCCCAAAACAGCACAATACATCTTCCACTCTTTAATCAAGGCAGCGATGTAAGGCAATTCTACACCATGATTTTTGGTAATGCGGGTATTGCACCCACAATAGGTACACAAATGCTCGCAAAATGGCAAATGGATGTACAGGCTGATGCCCTCCTCCTTGTTGTCGGCGTACGATTTGAGCAACTGGTCGAACCATTGCTGCTGGCTAAACGTTTCGTTTTCCCAATAAGGCACAGTGGGATAGCTAGTGTATCTCGGTGCGGCCACATTGTACTTTTTAAGCAGTGATGCAGTATCCATTAGTGTTGGTCTATAGGTTTAATACGGCAACTATTTGGGCAGCAACAAGCATCGCCTACACATTTTCCCTGTGCCCAATTATCGAGGTTTTTAACCACCTGGTACATGGTTTTCATCTCGCCTCCGTTTTCGAAAGGCACATTGGCCAGTTTGAGGCCCGCGTGGGCAACGGCCGATAAATCAATATGGTCTATCCCGAAGGAAGCGGCAGCAATGTATTTGATGCCCAAGGCCTTCAAACCTTTAACCAGCTCGGCATCCAGCGCATCTTCGTTAAAAACAATCAGTGCTTCCTTGCCCTGTGCAAAAGCCAAGGTATCGAGGGTTAAACTGTTGCTGATAATCGTGATATCGTGTTTTTTATGGTTGGCCAAAATGAGCCATTCTTTTTCTTGGGGTTTGATATGATACGCTATTGCTTTCATCTGCATATTTTGATATATACAAAACTAAAGCAAGGCCTATGGCCGACTGATGAGCGCGGTTAGGCAAAAAAATGATATTCGTCAGAAAAGGCGGAAGGAAGAAGGTGAAAGAGCAAAGCTAAAAGACTAAAGGTGGAAGGGAGAAGGTGAAAGAGCAAAGACCAAAGCTAAAAGACTAAAGACCAAAGTTAAAAGACTATAGATTATGGACCATGGACTATCGACTGTGGACTATTGACTATAGACTGTGAACTATCGACTAAACTACTGCTTAATATTCCTCAATTTCTCGATAGAAACAATATGAATGGCGTTGCCGTTTTTTTCGATGAGTTTTTCGTCTTTAAAATCGGCGAGCATTCGGCTTACGGTTTCGCTGGCCGTACCTACCAAGGCCGCCAAATCATCTCTCGAAATCCGCAACGTACATTCGTCCGATTGTTTATCGCCAAATTTATGGGCTACTTCTACCAAAGTTTCGGCCACTCGCTTACGCACCGAAAAATAGGCAAGCCTGAGCAACTGCTCGTCTTTATGCTGTGCGTTGTTTGACAGCATGCTCATAAAAGCACCCGAAATTTCCTGATGGCTTTGCAGGTAGTCCATAAAATCGGCCTTGGCAATGAGCAACAGTTCTACATCGGCAAGCGTAGCCGCATTATCGGTATACGAAGTGCCGTTGCACAGACTTTGGTAGCCAAAAAAATCGCCGGCATGGTACAGGGTCGAAGAAAGTTCGCGGCCGTCTTTTGCACGTTTGTAGGTTTTAACCTGCCCCTTAACCACATAATAAAGGTACGAGGGCTGGTCGTGCTCTACATAAATAATCTGCTTTTGACCAAAAGAACGGGGTTTGCCCTTAGCCTTCAATTCGGCAAACAGTGTTTCCTTATCGCCTGCCGTGGCCTTGAAACCTACGGGTTTATGGCGTTTTTTAAGTCTGCTTTCTATAGCGTTGAAAAGCTCCACATCGTCGAAAGGCTTGGTCAGGTAATCGTCGGCACCCATTTCCATGCCTTTACGCATATCGCTGCGTTCGGCCTTGGCGGTCATAAAAATAAAGGGAATACCGGCTGTTTGCGGATTTTTCTGCAACAAATAAAGTACGCCATAGCCATCCAGTTCGGGCATCATGATATCGCACAAAATAATATCGGGCGTATGCTTAATGGCCAAATCTACCCCAATCTTGCCGTTTTTGGCAGTAAAAGTAGCGTAACCGGCCAAATCGAGTATTTCTGCCGTGCTTTCTCTAATATCGTCGCTGTCTTCTATAATCAGGGCCTTTTTCATGTGCTGTTAAAATCTAAAATGCAACCTAAACGTAGTGCCTACCTCTTCTTCGCCAATATAGCTCACGGTTCCGTCCATCAGGCCAACATATCGCTTTACGATATTGAGCCCCAAGCCGGTTCCCGGAATATCGCCGGTATTATGCGCCCTAAAAAACGGCTCGAACAAGTTGCTGCGATCGGCCAAGGGAATGCCAATGCCGTTGTCGGTAATATCTATGGTCAGTTCGTTTTCCCTGATGGTGCTGTTAAACTGGATCATGGTGTCTTCGCCAGAATACTTGATGGCGTTGGAAATGAGGTTAATGATACAGTTTTTAAGCAGATGTTGGTCGAGGTAAACCTGGGCAGTAACGCCTTTGTGTTCGTATACAATGAGCTGGTTCTGCTTGCTGATGAGCTGCATCTCTTCGGCAATTTCTTCGGCAAACGAAATGATATCGAACCAGTTGGCATTGGCTTCTACCTTTCCGGCTTCCAGTTTTTCCAACGAAAGGAAATCATTGAGTATGGTAGTGAGGTTATTGATCGAATTCCTGATCTTGGCCGTGTGCTTTTCTACATTGGCCACATCCTGTTTCAAGGTATATTTATCGATTAATGAGGCCGAAAGCTGAATGGAGCTCAATGGCGTCCGGAACTCGTGCGAAGCCATGGAAACGAACCTGGTTTTGAGCTGGTTCAGTTCCTTTTCCTTTTCAAACATCTCGCTCACTACCTCTTTAGCCGTTTCGAGCTCGTTGATTAATTTGATAAGGTCTTGCGTACGCTCCTTTATCTTCACCTCCAGCTCTTCGGTATAGCTTTTTATTTTTTGTTCGTCTTCTTTCTCTCTACTCAAATCGTGCACAAAGCCCGTAAATATCTTCCTGTCGCTAAATTTCACTTCACTTACGCCTAACCTGAATGGAAAAGTACTGCCGTCTTTGCGCTGGCCGGTTACTTCCCTCCCAATGCCGATGATTTTTTTCTGGCCCGTGTGGTTGTAATTGGAAATATAGCTGTCGTGCCTGGCCCTATCTGGCTGAGGCATGAGCATGGCTACGTTTTTGCCAACCGTTTCTTCGCGCGAATAGCCGAACAACTGCAGGGCGGCAGGATTGATGTGTTCTATCACGCCCTTATCGTCAATGGTGATGATACCATCGATGGCATTTTCTATGATCGCGTTTAACAGCTGTGCTCTTTCCATTGCTTATCTTGTACCCAAATATAGCTAGTTTCTGCACTATTTAATTTCAACCGGCTTAATAATAGTGGCTGCCAATGCATTTTCGGCATTCAGCAGTTCCTGCTCAATCTTGTCTTTGACAAACAAGGCCTGACTGGTAAGCTGGTTAAACAAATATTTATAGTAATCGATACCCGATAGCAACTGATTCTTGAAACGTTGCAACTGGTTTTGCTTTTTCTCGTTAAATTCTTTCAGTTGCATTTGCAGTTCGGCCTGCAGGTAGGCGATGTACAGGTTAAGTTCCTTGATAAAGAAGTGTGGTCTTTTTACGCTAGCCAACAAGTCGGTTTTACCATAAATATGGCCTACCATGGCTTCTAAAGAATAGATTTTTGAAAAATAGGCCAAATTGGGGCCCGGGCAAATGGCTACTGCCTTACTTTCTTTGGGCTTCAGCATCTTATTTTTGAGGTAAACCGAGCTGGTCAAGCCTTCGCACAGGCAGGCTTTTTCCGTAATCTGCTCAAAACGCTCCTCATATTCTTTTACCGGAAGAGCCATGGCCTTCAATTCGTTGAGTTTAAGGTGCTGGTATGCCCTCGATGCCGTGCAAATGGGATCTTTAGTAAATTCGGTATTGCTGCACAGGTATTTTTTGGTGCAGGGACTGCCGGGTCTGCCTTTTTGAATACGTTCCAAACGCTGCATGTCGATGCTGCTCTGCTTAAAATTATTGAATGGTACACCCAAGGGCGAAGAACCGCTGAGGTAAAAATCGCTTTCTGTCGAATCGGCCAGCTGTTGCAAAGTCTGCTCGTCCACATTGGTTACCTCGGGCACCAATAAAAACGGGCTCCCCCAGCCCGTCGCATCAAGCTGGTAGTGCTTCAATAAGAATTCGTTTTCCTTGGCGGTGCCGATGCCCCCCTGCACGCTGAGCTTTTGTACCGGCAGCTGAATATGGCTTATGCCCTTTTCTTGCAGGGCCAGCACATAAAGCTGATACAGTTCTTCGAACATCATTTGCCTTTTCTGCTTAAATTCTTCCAAAATCGGCCCCAAAAGAAAACCTTCGGTGGCAAAGGCATGGCCACCACAATTCAATCCGGATTCTATCCTGAATTCAGAAACCCATAAACCCTTTTTTGCCAAAAACTTGGCCTGTATAAAGGCCGACCTGAAATCGCTTACCTTCAAAATCAGCTTCTTTTTGAGCTGTCCGTTGATATCAGGAAAGAAATCGGCAAAATTTTCGATATAGCTGTACAAACGAGGGTTCATGCCTGCCGAGAGAATAACCGACGAGTTGAGGCTGCTTTCGGCAAAACCGCGCAGGGCTGCCAAAGCATCGGTATTTTCGTCGCCGGTATACTCGTCGTTCTGGTTAAAGTTGGCCTTGTCTACCTTAGCCATGATGTTGACATCAATAGCGCCCAACTGCAGCTGTTTTTTAAGCAGGTTCTTGAAAATCGTTTTGCGCTCTCCTTCCGGATAATCCATAAAAAGCTCATAACCTTGTTTCAGTTGCGATTCTTCCGGCAAAAGTTCAAAATACCTGCAAATGTCGGTTCCGGGCTCAAATTCCTGCTGTTTAAGTTCGGCAAACTGTTTATTTACCTCCTCGTCCATCATGTTGAGGTAGGCCGTAATTCTTTGCGAACGACTGTTGGGCGCTTCTTTTTTGATGGCTACATAAGGTTTCCCTTGCTTTTGGGCATAATAGGCACGCATCCTTTCAATCAGCTCGTCGTCAACAATAGAAACAACAGACGAAATGCCATATTTGGCAACTTTTAATGGCGTATCTATCGAATAGCCTAAACCTAAAACGGGGATGTGGAATTTGTGGATCATTTGAATCTGGTCATGCTTGTTGGTCCAAAATTAGGGCAAAGCCTGATGGCCGAACCCCATATTTATCACCAAAAAAAATGATTAATATCACTTTTTTAAGAACAGCAACAAACCGAAACCCGACTAACGATAGCAAATACCATGGATTACAGCCAACCCAATCCTGTGCACAATCACAGCCAGAAGTGATTGCCGTCAAAATTTGAGCAGCCTGATTTGAACAACTTTGTAGCAACAAATCAATCGACATGAAAACTCAAAGTCAAACAGTTGTTGCCAACACCTTAAGCAATAAGCATTATATCTACATCGGATTGTTCATTCTGCTGTTGCAGGCCATTTTTCACCTTTCGGTAGACGCCTCGATCGTCAAGCATCCCAAAAGCGAAGCCCTCAAAGTGCAAGACGCACAACGAAACAGCTTATAGCGGGTAGTTTCGAACTGTTGACAGGAAGATAAATTTTATTGGCCATTCCAAAAAGCATTCCTATATTGGTGGATTGTTCCATCTTTTTGACTCATTTCGTCAATGAAACCGCATCTCCCTATCAAATACGCACTTTTACTGTTGCTTTTGGCGCAGTGCCTTGTTTCGACAGCCAACAATCCGCAGGAAACCAAGGATAAGCAATTCAACGAAACCTATACCAAAATAGCCACTGAAATCGCATCCAAGGATCTAAAAAAAGCCTTGAAGATGTCTGATTCGCTACTTTTAGTTGCACCAGACGATTATCACAAGATGAAATGCCTGATGCTATTGGCCACCTTGCACCAGCGTTCGGGCAATTTTGCCAAGGCCTTGGTCTGCGCGGCCGATGCCGAGAAATTGGCGCCCGACGATGAAAAAGGCAATGCTTTTAAGGTACGGATTGCCGGATTTCTTTCCACTCTTTACCGGGATGTAAACCTCACCGAACAGGCACGCAAGTATCTCGAAATTGCCGAAACCACCAATTTAAAACTCCAAAAATCGCCAGCCACCAACATTTCGCAAGCGCTTATCCTTCAAGAAAAAGCCTATTACGCCATCGAAGAAGACCACGATTACAAAATGGGCCTGCAACAGCTTGCGCTGGCAGAAAAAGGTTTTCTCGAAGTGCAAGACCAAGCCTCAAAGGACGTATTTTTGGCCACCAACGACCAGCTTTCGGGTCTTTGCTACCTCAACCTAAAAAATTATGCCATGGCCAAAGAAAGCCTGCTTAGTGCCATTACCCGCTTGGGCAGCACCGAAAGCGAGCTAAAAGCTTTTATTTATTGTGGCCTGGGCGATGTTGATGTGGCCGAGAAAAGATATCAGGAGGCATTGAGCAATTATAAGCTGGCCGAAAGCTATGCCCACCGTTCTAATAACTCCAATGCCAAAATCGCCCTCAGCAAAAGCATGGCCAGCTATTACACCATCATGGGCGATGCCAAAACGGCCCTTGCTTACCAAAATACCTATTCAAATCTCTCCGACGAGCGTACCCTGGCTACCAAAAAGATTTCGAACCAGCTGCTTGCCGAACTGAAGGAAAAAGAAAACGGAAACAATCGCCTTACCTTCTTGCTGGCCGGCGCTTCGGCCATATTGCTGGTTTTATTGATTGTAATGTGGCTGTTCAAAAACAGGAAAGAAAAAGAGAACCGCTTCAAGTACGAGCAACTCATCAAAAAAATGGAAGCACTCCAGCAAGCCGACAAAGAACCGGCCCACAGCCTTTTACCAAAAGCAGAGCCTAGTGAGCTTATGTCTAAAGAATCAGAAGACCGACTTCGCGAAGGACTTAACAAATTGGAAGAAAAGCACTTTTTTCTACAAGGCGATATCTCCTTATCAGGCTTGGCCAGCGAACTGAATTCGAACACGCGTTATGTTTCCTATATCATTAACAAATACCAGGAAAAGGATTTCAACAATTATATCAACGGCTTAAGGATCGATTACGCCTTAAACGACCTCCGTACAAATCCGATGGTACGCAAGTACAAGATTGCCTATCTTGCCCAAAAATACGGCTTCTCGTCGCACAGCAAATTTGGCGCAATATTTAAGGCAATCACCGGAATTTCGCCTTCGGTATTCATCGAAAACCTGGACAAAGACGACAAGGGAAAACGCATACAGCTCGTTACCCAAGAAGCTTCCTAACAGCAAAACGTAATCGACAAAAGCTGAGCAACACCTCAAATTCATCGCCGATTAGTCCTTTACACGCCTAAACATTATCCGTTTTAACGAATCTGGATAGTGCAACCGTTGCAATGCGGGCTTATTCTCTGCAGGTTTGCAAAAGCATCTGCAAACTCTCTTTGCAGGAGCCATGCCCTGTGATGAATATTGTATTTTCGACTGCGCTTTTTTCTATCCTTTCGGCTAATATGCTATTGGCTTTTAAAGTCTGTCGCTCAAAACCTATGGGCAAGTTTGGTCTTTGGGCCAATATGGCATTGTTGGTGGCTTTTGTTTGCGCCAGTAATCTTTTCGGTCTTTTTGGTGCCGATACTTTCAGGTTGCCTTTTCTTCCCTTTCTAGTACTAGCCGGACCTTTTGCCTACCTGTTTAGTTTAGCTGTAATCGGCGAATATCCTAAAAACAGCAAGGTTTGTCTACACCTGGCCATCCCCATCCTATTGATTATCCTCTCTCTTAAGTTAAGTATTTTTAAAGAATCGTTTCTTGCAGAGCATGCCGCTACGGTTTGGCTTATGGTATGTTCAACGGTATTATCTATTGGTTACTTGATGGCGGTAATTGCCAAGGTAATGTCTAAAAGGCATACCGGTGGAAACCATGCTGGTTTTTTGCTGCTGCTTATTACACAATTGCCCATAGCGGTAATGGCCAATATTGCAGGCATAGCCTATAGGCATGATTCTAAAAATCCGGAAGGTTTTTTTGTACCCGAAAGCACGCTCATTGTCAACTGGCTGGTATGCCTTTCCATGGCTTTGGCACTTTTTAGGTATTTTACCAAACAATTGTCTGTAAAAGAGTCAACAGAGGCCGAACAAAAACAATATCACAAGTCGCCCTTAACGGCAAAAGATATGGAAGAAATTGCCAAACGCCTGCTACTAGTGGCCGACAAAGGGATATACATCGATGCGGAACTTTCATTGAAAGGCTTGGCCAAAGCCGTTCAAGCGCCTATACATCATGTAACGCAAACCCTTAGCATGCAAATGAAAACAGATTTTTATGGCTTTGTAAATGGGTATCGGGTAAAGATGGCTTGCAGGATGCTTCAAGAAACCGATATGGCTATCGATTTGATAGGACAGGAATGCGGCTTTAATTCGCGCGCCACTTTCAACCGCCATTTTCGTACGGCTACCGGCACCACACCAAGCAACTACCGAACAGGTAAGGCTTGGCGAAATTCATGCTTAGCCTAAATCCAATAAGCTTTCCGTTAACCTGATGTTCGCCAAGAAACACATCCCGATGCTTAGTCTTCGGTTTTTTTAATAGGCAACAATAGACAAAGAAAACAAGCTTTGGAGTATAAAAAAGCGAAAATATGATTACTTTAGGGCATTCAATCAGCCCTAATGAAGTACCACTACCAATTCGTATCCAAAACTATCGTCCGAATAGAACTCATACCCGAAGACCAAAAAGAAACCGCATTAATTAAAACGCTTTCAAGTTCAGCCGAAAACGACCCAAACCTAAAGGAACTCTTTAAAAAGGGTTTTGAGGCATACGACCCAAAAGCCGAATTGACTAAGCTCAAATTCATGAATTTTCCGAGTGTGGCCCTTTGCTCCTATGCGTCAGCAACGGAACCAATTAATCAGCTTCATCGGGAAGAATAAACACCAGCAAGCCAGGTTTCAGGCCAGCTTTCCTTTCTATAAGTTAAACTCGTTGGTTTTATTTGATTAATTATGGCTAACAGCCATGTAATAAGTATCTCTTAAAGGAATTTTCTTCGGTTTAGTCGGCGCTTAATTGGCTTCCGAACAATTACGTACTTCCCTACATCACATAAATCAGCTTGCCCGATTTCTTCAACGTGTAGCCATTGCCTTGGGTGGCAAGCACTAATGCCCCAGCTTTCCATACCGTTGTTCCTTTTACTTTGGTCTTTTTCAGAATGCTGGAACCATTGCTTCCGGGCAGAAAGATTTCTGCGCGCTGTCTGCTCTTGTCGAATATAACCACTGCATCGCTTGTATAGCTTCCTTTGGGCGTTTTTTCCTTTAACCGGATCTTTTCTTCGAACAGGCGTACGCAATCATTGCGCACTACCGAATAAGTATAGCCCGCTGATCCGATACAACCGTGTTTGTTGCGGTCTGAACCAGGTGCTTTTTGTTGGGCATTTACATTGGCTACCCATAGTACAAGTACTAAAGCAATGGCTAGTTTTACATTTGACATATACAATTCTTTGGGCAGAGGCACCATTGCCTTTTGTGTTCTTATAAATTTAACAAAATATCAGCATAACTGAAATAGTCAAAAAAGATCAACAAACAAAAAAGCCCAACTGAAAAGTTCGGCTTTGGCTTTTTTTTAAGATAAGCAATAATCAAGAACTTCTTTTACCACCGATTTAGTTACAGTTCCGTTTACGGATGGGTCTGTCATTCTCTCAGTAAGCTCTAAAAGCTTCTCATTTTCAAAAAATACGTTTTCAGATAATAATAAAGCATCTATGACATAGTATAGTTCGTATTCTGATAAACCGTCATTTAAATATTGCTTGCATAATTCTGATATATGCACCTTAGTCAGATAAAAATCAATATCAGCTACTAAAAAAACCTCCGAACTAGCCCCCCTTTTTGAAAGCTGCTTTTTATAATCTGTAACTTCTTTATCAATACTTTTTTTAAAGTTTTCGAGTTCCAGATTTTGCTCTAAAAAAGATCTCAATTGACTTAGTTTCATAGCTGTCATTTTATTGTTCCCTACCCTCTGGGCCACCTCTTAAAGGCTTACGACCTTGATATTTGTTCCCTCTATCGTAACTATCTTTGTAAGTCTTTACAGTTTTACCATCTTTATTCTTATACGTAGTGTATTCAGCTCTTGATTGTCTAGGACCTTTTTCAGGTCTAACTTCTGTTTTCTTTGTAAACTCACCAACTTTCGAAAGCTTTTGACTGCCAGCCTCAACTGTTTTGGCTACTGATTTTTCTACTTTAGCTTCTGTTTTGACAGCATCGATAGCACCTTCAATAATCTTAACATCTTTTTTAATTTTACCCACTTTTGCCAAATCACCAGCTAATGGTATAACCCCTAACGCACTTATCCCTGCATCTAACCAATCACCTTTTTTAGCCGAAATACTTGCGTTAACACCATCGGCTATACCTGTAGGATCAAATATACCTACAACATCTAAACTTGCCTGTAATACTGCTGTACCATCTAAAGTATAGTTCCCACCGAAACTAACTCCTAAAGAACTGGCGTTAACTTCAATATCGATAAGCTCTGTTTTGATTGTTACACTAGAATTTCCTTTTCCTCTAATAATAATATCTGTAGGCGCATTACCATCGGGATTGGTATAGCGCATTGGATTATTGAGACCGTAATTATAAGGAAATGGCTACGCATTTCTTCAGAAAGTGCATCAACAACGTTGAAACGCCCTATCACCGGGTCATAGAACCTGGCCCCGTAGTCGTACTGTTCCAGCTCGTACTGCAGCTCCTTGCCGTTGTACAGGTACTTGTTGTCCAGCGATACAGGGCTGCCCGCAGATTTCATTAAGCCAAAAGGATAATAGTTGTCCTCCTGCAACAGGCATATCGTGCTTTATATTGACCGACGAAGATATTTTTATATTATGTACTCTTTCCATCGCGCATTCTGTTGGGTTTACTATTTTATGCTAAGGTAATTTCAGCAATATAGTATCAGCCGGTTTTTTATTGAAAGTTGTATCCCTTAAAATGAGCCTTAGATATTTGTTGTCAACTTTACAAGACACTAGGTAGTTATATCGTTCATAACTTTTCAACACACTTTCTTTTTCTTCATTCTGTAATCTGACTTGAATGTAACTTTGATTTGTGGCATTGGAAGGAATATGGTATAAATTCAATTTGTATTTTTTACCTGGAACATCAACTGCTTTTAGTCTAATATTGTTTTCTTCAAACAAGCTAAAAGACGACAGTTTATAAATAACCAACATTATTATAGCTATTGCCACAATTAATATAATTGCTCTCATTTTAAATTTATTTTTTAAGTTTATTATATCGAAACCCAGCTTTGATCTCTTGGGTCATCACCATAGGGTGGCAACATTACTTTTATTGTTGTCGAAGTCCCATAAGGTGTACTGGTTGTCGTTGTCAAATATTTTTGCCATTCTGGTAAAGATGTTCCTGCAGCCATTTGGGCCGCACCTGCTTGTTTCAACATAAACTCTTCTGTAAAGAAGCCATATGCTTTTCCAACTGCTCCAAAATGATGGTTTCCAATATCTTGTGCTTCCATTGACTTTCCTTGGAATGAAAATATTGTCTTTCCATCATTACCTAGTCCAAATATACTTCCCTTATCGCTCTTTAAATCCCAGTCTCCTTTGTTCCTAACCTTTTCTTTAAAGGTCCATGGATTATAGATACCTTTTGCTTCTTTCATATTTTTTTCAAGAAGATTAGCATAGACTTTGTCAACATTTATTTTTCCACCGAGTTCACCAATTTTTTCCCCATCTGCACTTGTGTTTTTTGTACTATAAGTTTTGTTAACATCTGCTTCGGTCTGTGCCTTTTCGTGTACATGGACACTTTTATCTCCATCATCAACATTTTTGAGTACAGTCCCGTATTTATCTAGGTGGATTGACTCCGGCCCCATTCCATCTGGATCAATAAACCTTATTGGATTATTAAATACATAATTATAGGGGGAATGTCTTCGCATCTGCTCCGCCAACGGATCCACTACATTCCATCTAGCAATGATTGGGTCATAGAACCTGGCTGGAAAAACCATGAGCCTTGACCCCCATACGCCAATTTTAAAACAGTCTGTAACCACCTGTTATTCAAACATAAAAAAGGGATTGATCTTTTGGCGAGACGGGGTCAACTATTATTGGTTTTTCCACATTAAACAGCTTACTTTTTATTTTTGAAACATAAGCCAGCAATGTTATCCGCATAAAAAAGGTCCCATTGGGTTTCATTTTCAACGTTTATTGTAGTAGTGTTATCTACCGCCATCCCAGACACTTCATATTTTGAAGCTGATGGAATTGTAGACACTCCATTTACTTGTGACATAGAGTGAATATCAAAAGCATAAAGTCCATTTACTTTTATGCTTTTGCATTCATTATCAACCTTCTTTGATACTATTTTATAGCGCAGTTCTCCTTTTTGTGCATATATGAGGTAATACGATTGGATCGAATCAATTCTATATACCTTGAATGCGTTATTTTGTGTTCGATGAAACACCTTGCATTGTAGAAATGCCAAGCTTACTATAAAGATCAAAATAAGTTTTTTCATAGCTATTAGTTTTTAGGGACAGGTAACTGCTGAATTACTTTTGGTTCCTTCACTCCATCCGAAACCAACCATATTACCCAACTAGCACCGGGATAAGGAGGGCTGAGAAAGTTCCCGCTAGCATCCGTAACTTTTGAAACAATCGGTCCAGACTGTGGCGTAGCCGCTGAATGCGCTGCCTTGTAAACGTTTCCTGGTTTATCCGAACCAACGGGTGATGATATTCCTGATGCTTGCGACAGTTTTGCCCCCTGATATGCTTCAGTAACTTCATGTAACATTCCAGAACCAGGTTTGCCGTAATAATCACTAGCAGATTTAAGAACACCTGGGTTTACTTCTTGATTAGCAACCACAGTATTTTTACCATCCACACCTTTAGTTACTGTATTGCCACCGAAAGCCCCCCCTACAATGTCTTTTGTGTTGGTACCAGCGTTAACCCTCACATCAATTGAGTGATCATCAATAGCGTTCACCAATTGCGTAGCATTCGCATCTAACGTTGCTCCCGCTACCTTTGTATAGCTTATGTTTCCCGTTTTAGCATCCCTAGATATATTCAATTGTCCTTGTACAGACTTTTGTAATTCATCGGTCGCTACTTGTGACTCTACGCCATTTATATGAACATCAAACATTCCATCAGGATCAATCATAGTAATCGGATTATTCTTTCCATAAACATACGGACTAAACCTTCTGGACTTTTCTGCCAATGGATCAATCGTTGTCCATCGGCCAATCACCGGATCATAGAACCGCGCGCCATAGTCGTACTGTTCCAGCTCAGCCTGCAGCTCCTTGCCGTTGTACAGGTACTTGTTGTCCAACGATACCGGGCTGCATGTGGGCTTCCTTATAAAGGATTTATCCCGAGAGTTTTACATCCCAAGCATTCCTTACCTAGGCGTAATACTTTTTTTATCATAATGAATAACTTCATCTTGCATTTTGTTCGAAACATCTCTCTTAGAACAATTTTTAAAAGAAATACACAAGTAACTAAAAAACATTATAGTACAACATATTGTATATTTCATGATTTATATCAATTTAAAATTTCTATCCTGTTTATTGACGCCTGCATTTTCAGCTATTTTAATATTTCGGACATAATTTTTGCTTCCTTTTCTGTTGCGGTAGCTTCAGGGTTTCTTGCATTTTTTTGCCTTCTTTTCTATTTTTAATAGATTTTATATCGGCTATATTTACATCATGTTCAATCCCATGTCCAATTGTAGCGACTGTAAATTGATCAGGAGTTATTCCGTTGAGCATATTCCCAATATCAGCTCTGTCGTTCTCAATATTTCCTTCAAAAATTGTTATGGAAGCCCCATTTCCTCAGCCAAGAAGTTGAAGACCATACGGAGATGGCCTTTGAAACCAATGCTATTGGTATTTTAATTTTCACAACTGAATCTTCAAAACTCCTATTTTTTCTGAATCTTTGAATTCGACAGCATTCTTAATTTTTCTAACTTCTATTGATAAAGTTGTTGGGATTTGCTCTTTATTTTTGAACACAATTTCATACCCCCCTTGATCAGTGCCGATATATTCAGAGTTATATAAGAAAATAAATTTCTCGCCATAATCGGCTTCTTTAAAAGAAGATTTCACATCATACTTTAAATTGAAAACCAGATTAAATCTCACAGAGTCAATTTTTTTTAATTCGTTTCCAAGATAAATTGGTTTTCTTTCTATCCATCCTGTCAGCTTGTCTATCTTAAGTTGGTCGTTTTTATTATCTAGCTGTTCATAGTTAAATTTTGCTATTTTTTTGACCAGTATATTATTTCTCTCGGCTTGTTGCTCATCCCTAGACACTGTATGAGATTTATCGTCCAAATTACAAGCAAGGCAAAATACTGATATTAATAAAATTAGTCTATTGACGCTCTTTTTCATTTTCTTTCTTAGTTTGTTCAGATGTTTTTATGTCAATTATTTTAGTTTTATTATTCTCGACTATCTTTTGATATCTATTATTAGGCAAAGGGCTAAGAGTTTTATATTCTATATCTGATTTCGCAGAATACTTTGTATCATATCCTGGATCTAATCCTGCATTAATAACTGCCACGCTAGCAACATCAGCGCAATTGCTTGATAAGACATGATACCAGCTTGAGGCTTCTTCTCTTGCCGCGGACAAAGCCTTTTTATCTGTTTTTTCATCGGTAGCAAATCGTACTTCCTCTGTATATTCTGGTTTATTTTCGTTTTTCCATTTATCAAAATCGTTCTTGCTCGCAAACTTTAAGTCTAAAGGCTTCAAAGCTGGCCCACCTGTAAACTCATTTGAATAAAATGGTTTTTTATCTCTTCCTTCTTTAGAAACTAGACTCCATCCTGTTTTGTCATTTCCTATCAACACTGCTGTATGTCCAGCATAAACTCCTGAAGCTCCAGTTGCACCTTTAGGCGCATTTAAGACAATAATATCACTTGGCTTCATCCCATCAGGATCGACAAACCTTATCGGATTGTTGAATGTATAATTATAAGGCGAATACCTCCTCATCTTCTCCGCCAACGGATCCACCACGTTCCACCTGCCGATCATCGGGTCGTAGAACCTGGCCCCGTAGTCGTACTGTTCCAGCTCAGTCTGCAGCTCCTTGCCGTTGTACAGGTACTTGTTGTCCAACGATACCGGGCTGCCTGCCGGCTTCCTCAAACCGAACGGATAGTAGTCGTCCTCCTGCAGACGCCTCACCGCTCCCCCGTAAATATCGAAAACGTAGCGCACATTTCCAAGGTTGTCAGTCAGGTGGTAGCGGTAGCTGTAGGTGCCCCCGTTGTTCTGGGCCGTGCCCGCCTCGGTCTGGATGAAGTCGATCGTGCTGTTCACGTACTGGATGCCGTCCACGTAGTCGGTTACCGTGCCGCTCGCCGTGTTCGACTTCCTCAGCTTGGCGCCGGTGGCGTCGTACAGGTAGGCCAGCCCGATGCCGCCGCCCGATACCGTGGCCGGAAGGTTCAGGTAGTTGTACGAAAGGCTTACCGAAGTCCTCGAAAGCCCGACCGTGGCCGTGGTCGCATTGCCGTTGCCGTCGTAGGCGTAGGTGCCCGTGGCCATCGTCCCGCCCGATACCTGGTTCAGCCGGTTGCCCGTATAGCTGTAGGTGCCCGTGCTGCCGTCCCTGGTCAGCGTGGCGATGTTGCCCATTACATCGTACGTGAGGCTTTCGCCCATGCCGATGCCCGTGCTGCTCCCGCTTGCCAGCCTGTTCAGTTTGTCGTAGCCGTACACAAAACTATTCGGGAAAGAGCCCGCCGAGCCCCACAGCTGGTTCGAGATGTTGCCGTTGTACTGCGGCGTGGTGCCGTCTTCGTATTTTAATTGCATGCCGAACTGTGGCGAAGTGCTGCCCTTCAGCCAGCCCCGCTCGTTGTAGGCATAGCTGGTGCTCTGCAGGCCGCCTGCCAGCTTCTTCTCCCTCAATTGCCCGATCTCGTTGTAGAGCATCTCGCTCAGGGTTACCTCGCCCTGGCTGTTGATGTTCTCTTTCGCCAGCACCCTGCGTCCCATGTGGTCGTAGGTATAGGCATTGGCAATGGACACCGAAGTCCCCGGCTTGGCATGGGCGCGGACCGAGCCGGTCAGTTCGCCGGCAAAGTTCCACGTGTTCGCTACCCGGTCGGTGCCCCCCATATGGTTCGTAGAGACGGTTTCCTGCACCCTGCCCTCTTCGTCGTAGTAGGTAAGGTCGAAAGCGGAGCCCGAGCCGTCGTCGTACCAGGTCCTGGTCCAGGTAGGAAGCCCCCTCGTGCGGGAGCTCGCCGTGCCGGCCGGCGGATAGCTCGCCCCGATGTCCCTGGCCGAATAGTCGTCATAGTAGCTCAGCACGCCCCATTTGGATATGCCTGCTGCCGGAATGGCGTTGTTGGTATAGTCGGTGCCGCCGTTGCTTTCCCTGTTCTCCCAGAGCACGGGATGGATGTCCACGCTGTACTGCCAGGAATCCCTGGCAACGTTGCTCCCCAAGATCCCGGTCATGATCGTCCTGCCCAGCGCGTCGTATTTCATGAACGACCACTGGCCGCTGTTCCTTTGCACGCTGTCCTGGGTAAGCACCACCTGGTCCAGTTTGTTGTACACGATGTGCTCCCAGCCCTTGCCGGGTATCTTTTTTTCGATCAATCTTTTCCGGCCATCGTAGTGGTAGCCATAGACGTAGTTCCTGAATACGGCATCGGCCTCTGTGAAGCTTGTGGCGGCTACTGCAGGCGGAATAACATAAGCCAGGCTGCCGTAGGCGTCGTAGACGTAGTAGGTGTCAAGTGCAACGCCTTCGGTTTCCCATACCCGCTTCAGCACCACCCGGCCCTCGGTATCCTTGTACTCTTCGCCGGTGCCGGCCTTCCCGCCAGTCCAGTTCTCGTCCCTGGCGATGCTCTTGTACAGCGTGCCGGCCGGGTAGTTCGCCGACGTGGAGGCTCCCGAGGGGTTGACCCGCCAAAGCTTTACGGCATCGGATGCCGCATTGATGGCGTAGCCGGGCCTTGCGGTATGGCCCGAACCCGCTATGCCCGCGCTGTAGGGCTGCCAGGGCGCCCCCGGGGCACCCTGCTCCAGCACCCTGCCCAGGGGCGAGGGCTCCATCACCGAGATGCTATACGGATAGGCCGTCTTGGCCACATTGGCGTCCCAGCCAGAACCCGCGCCGTAGAAGCCGGCCTGGTTCGCCACGGCGTTCGCCTTGAAGCTCCCGTTGGCCGAGCTCTGCTCGGCGTAGGGCAGGTACTTCTTCGTTTCACGGCCCAGGGCATCGTATTCGGTCACCTGCACCAGGTCCCTCTGCAGGGGGCTGGCCTTCCACTGGACGGTCTGGACGGGCCTTCCCAGACCGTCAACGTACTGTATGGTCCGGTTCGCCTGCCCCACGGGCAGGCCTATGAGCATGGACGCGTCGGTCTTGCCGGCCACCTTCACGGTGGTTTCCACCGTGTAGTTCCTGTCGCCGCTGGGGCTCTGGGCAAGGACCGTCAGCGGGCCCAATAGGAGTATGTTGAGGAATAGATATCTTGTTTTCATGAGATAAAGCGTTAATCGATCATTAAAGTGTTCGTAATGGTTACATAAGAGTGCTCTCCAACCAAAGTCACCCCCGTAATGGTATAGGTTGTAGTAGTTGTATCAAAACCGCTGAAATAAGCGCCAGAATTACTGGTTACATAGCAAGCCGCCCAGCCCATATTGTTAGATGGGTTCCAAGTGCCTCCGGTAATACCAAACACAAAAGTATAGGTACCCTGCGGAACCGTAACTCCTGTCTTTAATTGCGAATTGCTGAAGGTGTATAAAATATTGCCACTCCCGTCTTTAATAGTGAGGGAAGATACCTCTGCCGAATAGGCACCGCCTGGCGTAACCTGTGTAGTAAAGTTTTGGTAATGCAGGGCTGTAGAAGCTGCACTACAAGTACCATTGGTATTGGCATAGGCCTGGCCGCCAGAAGCAAGAGCCGAACTTGCCAATGCATCGGCAGCAGCTTGTGTAGATGCTGAGTAGGTGTTGGCTGGAATGGTGTAAGTTACGGTTGAGCCCGTTCCGGAAGAACAATTGTTCTTGGTAAAATTGCCACTCACTGCTACGTTGTAATAAGCTAAATCTAAATGCGCAAAATTATAGTTATAGTTTTTCACGATGTTTCCGTCCTGGTCCCTGATGTTCTTCAGCCGGTTGAACTCGTCGAACTCGCTGTACGTGGTCAGCCCCTTGGCATCGGTTGAAGTAGAGATGCCTACGCTTGGTAAATAACCATAGCTGCTCAGTTGTGCATCTTTAGGGAAAATAGCAATATCGTCTATCGCTGAACCCAGTGTTAACATGGCGCTACCCGAATAAGGCTGTTCGGTATATTTCCATATCGTGCCATCTAGATACCAATAGCTGATGATATAGCTACGGCCAACAGGCATGACCACACTTACCGGTACGTCTCCGTTTACATACCTTATCCCTGAATGCCCCCTGCCTACGGTAGCAGAGCTATTGTCTTCATAGTTCTCAAAATAGAACTCAGTAGGCAACGCATTCTTTACTTCGGCCACCACATAGTTCTTCTGGCCCAACGAAGTAGAATAAGCCACATTGGACAAATATCCCCATTGATAAGAAACCGGGACACCCCCTGTTAATTGCTGTGTCTGCAAACGGCCTGCCCCATCGTAGCTATAGGCCACGCGTTCCTCATAGCGGCTGTCGCTCAGCAGGCTGCTGTATTTGGTACCCGACATGCCTTCGCCGTTGAGCGCAGCTATTCCCTTTGCGGTCAGTGCATACTGCTTGACGGGCTTGAAGTTCGAGGCGCTGTATTCCGTTATTCCCGCGCTCACCAGCACCGAATCCGTCCCAGTCTTGCGCCAGGTCTGCTGTTCCCAGGCAGGCCTCAGGACATGCGCTGCAGTGAAAGCTCCGCTTACGCCTGAAGTATAGTTTTCTGGGTATTTGAACTTGCCGATGAGCTGGTCGCCATTGGAGGCGACGGTTTTGGTCATCATCAGGTTCTTCGTATCGGCCAAATCATAACTGTTGTTCGTTACCGTAACCAGCGAATCGGTGCCCTCATAGCTCACCTCCTTGGTCTTTTTGGTGTACAACCAATAAGAATTGAGCATGGAAAGTTCTGCAGTATAATGAAAAAACGGTGGTGGATACTGGCCTCCGGGAGTGATGGTAACTTCTCTGTCTTTATAAGCCTTGACACCAACTACCCCACCCATTCCCTGTTCACCATACTCATACTCGGTCTTCTTTACCGGAACCAATCCGCTTGGTGTACGCTTGTACTGGATCAAGCTCGAAGGCTGTATACCGTTAAAATCTGCCGAAAAAGAAACATAGTCGCTTCTTGTAGTCAATGTATCCGTTCCTCCAATAATATCTTCATAAACCGAACGGTAAAAATTCGGTTGCCCACCATTAGCCCCCTCTGCAATAAACGAGCTATAGTTAACAGAATTCACTGTGGTTTCCTGGTTCAATGCACTTACGGTTACTGCAGAGAAAGGTCTTTGGTCGTATACCTCAGCCATAGGCGAACCACTTGAAAAGCCCCTTGCATCGGTATAACGATAGCTCTTGATGGTCGGCAGACCAATGACGGGATTATTGGTGATGCGTTTGATACGCAAACCGCCCGTTGTTTTCCCTTCGATAGGTGTAGAACTATCTGCTGAATAGCCAACCGAGGCATACATAGACAACTCACGACTATCTATAGAAACCTCGATTGCGTAGGTCCCTGCCTCTACTGGGTAGTAGTAAAGGGAACCAACATTATCTCTTTCATGACTTATCATGATGGTTGCATATACCTCAAACCCGCCTCCTGCCAATTGCTTATACAGTTTGACATCTGTTGCAAGGTTTCTAGAGTTGGAGTCCGTATAGATCGATTTCGGTTGTCTGGTTACTTGAACCACAATGGTTTGATCTTTATTAAGGGTAAATACCCCTGTTCCAAAGTTCGAGGTATAGGAACCCGTCTGATCGTTTGAGGGTCTATAGGTTAATGCTTCTTTCGTATATTGCAACTGTACATAGTTGGATCCGTTATAACCCACATTGTTTTCGTATTCGAAAACGGTATTGCCTCCCGTTGGGTAGGTAATCTTTTTGAGGGCGCCATTTTGTGTAGTTGTAGGGTTTGGAGACCTGTCTGGACCTTGCGGATAAACAGTATTAGGGATCATAATTGTTCCAAAAATTCCACCTGCATAATAGCCAAAGTGGTCTACGAAAGCTTCGGCTTTATTCGGATAGCCTCCTGCCTCATTGTCATATTCGAACGTATGGACCTGTTTTTTGGTAGTGTCTACCACTTCTCCATCTTGCCACATTGGCAATTCTTCCAAACTCTTTAGTTTGAGATATTTTGACAGATAATTGCTAGCCCCTGCACCAAAGTAACCGTATTTAAGCCTAAAATTCTTGACGATGTTACCAGAATTATTATCGGTTACAGTAATACTGCCCAGCGCTTTAGAGCCAGTTGACATATCTTCACGACCAGCCGAAGTTCCTAAAAAATTTACCGTCTGCTTTTCCGATATAATGCTGGTCAACCTCAACGGCGTAATGTAGGTAGAAAAGCCATTATAGGGCGGATATAATTCAGAAGAACCACCACTTGAAAAATCCTCTACCTTTTTATAGGTCTGTGTATTGGTACCCAGTTGGGCATAAGCCGACTCCGTTTGATAGAGAAAACGAATGGCCTCGGTATTCGAAGCGTTAGTAATAGAAGTAAGATACCATGCCGACTGATGGGGTGGGATATTGTAGCCGGTAGGATTAGCTGCCTTGGGATTGGTATATTCGGCATCGCTGAAATAATATTTGATTCCGTCCTCTGTAGTGATGGTAAAATTGCCTACCGAACCACTTATTTTTAACTTTTGATATGGAAATATGCTATAAACGCCATTTACCAAGGTAAAACGTCCTGAATAACCCCCAAAGTTGAAATTGTATACGTCAGGTTCACCATCGATCAATCCGTCGGCCACATTATCCAAAAAGGTTTGCATTGCAGAGGTTTCATAACCTCCATTAGCTACTATTCTGCTTTGCACATAACTATCCTGAAAATTATAGTCTTGGTTTGCTGTATTGTCTACACGCCCCTTGATCTGACGCGTAATTACACCACCAGCCTGTAGATTCCAGCCAAGCCCAGTCCATGCAATGGGCTGTACAGGCTTAAAACCATCATAGCTATAACTCAATACAATAGGCACGCTTAACTCTTGTCCCCCAATCGTAAATATTGGGATGGATAAATTGGGGGCGCCACTGGATTGGTTAACGGAAGCATCGCCGTATCTGCCCAAGGTTCCGGCAGTAGCCGAAGGAGCAACTAAGTCTGTACGAAGATAATTAACGGGATTGTTTGCTGTCTTTTGTGCTTTCACTTGGAGTAGTGATCCGAACAATAAAAGACATGTGGCAAAAGCCTTCACTTTCTTGGAGAGAACATTCATAATTCAAGATGATAAGATTGGGATAATAGTGCCTTTAAATTAATTCGAACTTTTCAATAAAAAAAATTTTTTGCCCAACAGTGCTTTTCGCAGGACGAACGATAGCCGGCGATGGATGAACATGCGTTTTGGAAGGATATCACGATTCTAAAAACGGCCGATTTGCCTGTTTTTCAAAAGTATTTTGGAGAATTTCTGCGTGAAATTCACTTGAATAGAAAAATTTTGAAAATAATTCTATTTAGAGATCATCCGATAAGCTAGTCTAATTAAGCATAGACTGGCTAGCAGGATGTGGTCTGCAATTGGCTTTGAAGTAATTAGCTTTACTTGTCAAATCCCTTTTTGTGGACTTGTAAATTGTCACATGACCACCCGTTAACAAAAAAGCCCAACTTTTCAGTCGGGCTTCAATTGCTGGCGGTGAGGGCGGGATTCGAACCCGCGGTACCGTTACCAGTACGACAGTTTAGCAAACTGTTCCTTTCGGCCTCTCAGGCACCTCACCGTTTCTCAAAATCGTTGTTTTGAGGTTGCAAATATAGCAATTCATTGATGTTTGCAAAAAAAAATTACACAGTTTGCGAATAATCTATACGAACATGATAGATACTCATCAGCATTGTCTTGAATATCAGCTTTATAGTTTCTAAATCTTTTAAGGTCAAATCGCAATCATCTAATTGATTTTGTTCCAATTTGTAGTTAATGATGCGTTCAACCAGGTCGTTGATGTTCTGTGCATCCGGATTTTTAAGGCTTCTTGATGCCGCTTCTACCGAATCAGCCAACATAAGCACACCGGTTTCCTTCGAAAACGGAATAGGCCCCGGATAACGGAAAATATTCTCGTCAACAAATTTCTCTGGCGAGTTCTTTAAAAACGATTGGTAAAAATAATCGACCCTGGTATTGCCATGATGCGTCCTGATGAAATCGATAACGCTTTCTGGCAAACGATTTTTGCGCGTAATCTCGATGCCCTTGTGCACGTGTTTGATAATGATCTGCGCACTTTGCTCGTAAGGCAGCTTATCGTGCGGACTAGTAGCCGTATTTTGGTTTTCTATAAAATACTGCGGATTTTCCATTTTGCCAATGTCATGGTACAAGGCTCCTGCCCTTACCAGCAAAGCATTGCCACCTATTTTAAAAATAGCAGCTTCGGCCAGGTTGGCCACCTGCAAAGAATGCTGAAAAGTACCCGGCGCCTTAAAGGCCAATTCGCGCAACAGCTTATTGTTGGTATTGGTCAGTTCGATCAAAGCCACGTCCGAAGTAATGCCAAAAACACGCTCAAAAGCATAAATTAATGGATAAGCCAACAGCGACAACAACACGCTGAACACAAATGGCAGGAAATTGGCCCATTCTATCTGTGCGAAAGAGCCTTCCCTAAGCAAGGCAATCCCCACGAACGATACAAAATAGGCTCCTAAAATAAAAGAGGCCGAAATGAGCAGTTGCTCCCGTTTTACCAAATTCTTAATGCTGTAAATGGCTACCATACCCGCCGTGGTTTGGTAAAACACAAACTCGAAGCTGTTAGGCACAAAAAAACCAGCAATCAAAATCACCAGCAAATGCAGGTTCAGCGCCAAACGGGTATCGAACAGGATACGAATAATGATCGGTACGATACAAAACGGGATATAGTACAGGCTGCTGATGTTGAGTTTGATGGCCCAGGTAAGCGCCAGCAGCATGGAAGTAATCACCAGCAAAATAAGCGACAGCTGACGATTATCGGCAAAAATATCTTTCCTGAACAAGTGCAGGAACACCATCAGCAAGGAAATGATAAAACCGACCAGCAGCACTTGCCCCAGATAAACCAGGCGATTGTCGCCAATGGTTTTGGTCTGCGCTTCATAAGCTTCCTTGTACGACAACAGCTTTTGATACACATCATCGTCTATAATGCTGCCCTTGGCCACAATCAGTTCGCCTTTTTGAACCATGCCTTTGGTGGTAGATAGACTATTGACCGTATTTTTCTCTACGGTAAGCGTCAAGGCTTCATCAAAAACCAGGTTGGGCTTCAAATGGCTTTCTATCAGGTCTAAAATGGCGTCTTTAATGGCTGGGCGTGCCGATCGGAAATTACTTTTGAAATAATCCAGGGCGCTCTCCGTAGTATAAACATCCTGGGAGTTTACCCTTTGCGAAATATGGTCGCGCAGGAAAGTAAAATCGTAATGCTTGCCATCTTTCTGGTGCTTGGCCGACAAACCGATGATTCCTTTTTTGTAAACGGCCTGCAACATGTTATAAGTCGTTTTTTTAGCGGCTTCCTTCTCGTTTTCCGGAAAGGCATTCGATTTCCACTTGACATCAAATTCATTTAAAAAAGCCTCTCCCTGTCCCTTAAACACTTCATCATCATACTTATAAATAGGCAATACGTGATTAAGCGCGTCTTTCTTGTCGCTGGCTACCTGTGGATTGGTTTTGAGGATGGCGAAACTAAACGGCGAAACGAGGTCTTTGTTAAGCCAGGCCTTGTTTTTTTCAAACTCGTACCTGAACCTTGGCTGCTTGGGCAGGTAAAGCGTAATGATGAATACACAAGCCACCATCATGATGTATTTGATGTTGGACGAATATTTTCGATAGAGGACTTTCCGCGAATTCTTTCTGATTTTGGCCAAAATTGTACAGCTTGATGAATTCAAAATTAAGATTATTTTTTTCAATCACCTACAATTAGTTTATGGGCAGCTATTGTTGTCCCTGTTAAATTGCCGGATTGATAAATTGGTGGATTGGTGTGCGATGAACTGAAAATCGAGAACTAATCCATACAAATCATGGTTAGCATGGTTAAATTGTTAGACTATGAACTGTAAACTGATAATTGCAAACTGTAAACTGATAACTGCCAACTGATAACTGAAAACCGCCAACTGGCCACTGTAACCCAACATTTGCAAAATTCTTTCCGAATTATTTGCAAATCTCAAGTTTTATGCTTCACTTTATGATATCAAATTAATATCATTATGTATACAGAAAAAATCATCAAACCACCTTCAGGTTATTTAACCTTGGTCTTGTTTTTAGTATTACTTGCTGGTGGCATTTTCGCCCTCACCCAAGAAAGTTTCTTTGCTGGCAGTGCCATTCTAGTTTTTGATTTTATATTGGTTTTGCCCGGACTGATTATTGTAAACCCTAACGAATCGCGCGTGCTTACGCTTTTCGGCAAGTATGTGGGCACGGTAAAATCCGACGGCTTTTTCTGGGTTAACCCCCTCACCGCCAAAAAGAAGCTTTCGCTCAGGGCACGCAACTTAAATGGGCAGCAGTTAAAGGTGAACGATAAAATGGGTAATCCCATCGAAATCGCGGCTGTAATTGTTTGGCAGGTTAAAGAAACCGCCAAAGCTACTTTTTCTGTCGAAAACTACCTGCAATACGTCAACATCCAAAGCGAAGCTGCCGTGCGCCATTTGGCCAACAGTTTTGCCTACGATAATTTAGAGGACGAAAGCGCCGACATTACACTCAAAGACGGTGCCGATAAAGTAAACATGCTTTTGGAAGAAGAATTGAACGAACGCTTGTCGAGAGCCGGAATTGAGGTAATCGAAGCCCGTATTTCGCACTTGGCCTATGCCCAAGAGATTGCCAGCGCCATGCTACAACGTCAACAGGCTGCCGCCGTTATCGCTGCCCGCCGACTGATTGTGGAAGGCGCGGTAGGCATGGTAGAAATGGCCCTCGAAAAACTCTCGCAAAAAGGCATTATCGAATTAGACGAAGAGCGCAAAGCCGCCATGGTAAGCAATCTCTTGGTGGTGCTTTGTGGCGATAAGCACGTACAACCCGTAGTGAATACCGGCACCCTATACAACTAATGGAATTTGAAGAAAAACAACGGCTCAACTTTTGGTGGCTCTATATCCTTTTGGGTATAGAGACCATCATTGTGTGCAGCGTGTTCTTGCTCGATAAGAACGGCTTAGGCTTGCAGGGGCTAAAAAAAATGTATTTCCTACCTGTTTTGGCTGTTCTTCTTCCCTATTTGCTGATTTACCTGATCAACAAAAGTGCATTGGCAATCAAAATAGACCAATGTGGCATCACCTACCGGTTTTCGCCATTTGCCAGACGCGCAAAGAGCATTTCGTGGACACAGATCGACAGGCTCTACATCAGAAAATACGATGCGCTTAGCGAATATGGTGGCTGGGGCCTGCGCAGCAAGCTCTGGTTCAAGTTCAACGACAAGGCCTACATTTTTAACGATAAATCAATCGGCCTGCAAATAGAAATGGGCAATGCCAAACGTGTGCTTTTCAGCATTGCGCAACCCGACGAGCTTTCGCTCTTCCTGATCAATTTTAAACGTCAATACAACATAGGAGCTATCGAAACCGATGTCAGAGAAAGATAAAAAAGCATTTGTGTTAAGAATAAACCCTGCGCTGCTCAAAGAAATCGAGCAATGGGCCGCCGACGAGTTTCGCAGTACCAACGGCCAGATCGAGTACCTGCTTAACGAAGCCGTAAAGGCCAAGAAAAAAGGCCGTTCCAAAAAATCGACCGATCTGGATTAGACCTGCCTTTACTTTCGTTCAGGCCTTTCCAATACACAGCTAAAGGTCAAAAATTAGCTGCTTCTGCCATAATTTGGGGCCAAATTGCTAACTTGCGCCAACCAAATATCAAAAAGATCAATATATGAGAGAAGTAGTAATTGTAGCTGCCGTAAGAACGCCCGTGGGCAGTTTTGGTGGCTCGTTAGCTGGATTTTCGGCTACACAACTGGGCGGATTGGCCATTAAGGCTGCTGTAGCCAAAGCCGGATTGGCACCAGAGCATATTCAGGAAGTATACATGGGCAACGTGCTATCGGCCAATTTGGGTCAGGCGCCAGCTACCCAAGCCGCAAAATTTGCCGGTTTGCCCGATCTGCCAGCCACTACCATTAACAAAGTATGTGCCTCAGGTACCAAAGCCGTAATGCTGGCCGCCCAAAGTATTGCATTGGGCAATGCCGATATCATCGTTGCCGGTGGCATGGAGAGCATGAGCAATGTGCCTTATTATTTAGACAAGGCCCGCAACGGCTATCGTTTAGGCCATGGCCAATTAACCGACGGCTTGATTAAAGATGGCTTATGGGATGTTTACAACGACTACCACATGGGTTCGGCTGCCGAACTTTGCGCCGAAATCTGCCACATCAGTCGTGAGGCACAAGATAATTTTGCCATCGAATCTTACAAAAGAGCACAAGCAGCGCAAAGTGCCGGCAAATTCAGCGACGAGATTGTTCCCGTAGAAATTAAAGACCGCAAAGGCGAAATCACCTTGTTTAGCAACGACGAAGAGCCTGCAGCGGTAAAATTCGATAAAATCCCAAGCCTAAAGCCCGTATTTAAAAAAGATGGCACCGTTACCGCGGCCAATGCATCGACCTTGAACGATGGTGCGGCAGCCTTGGTACTAATGAGTGCCGAACGCGCCAAAGAAATGGGTATTAAGCCTTTGGCTAAAGTATTGGCTTATGCCGATGCGCAACAGGCGCCAGAATGGTTTACCACTGCCCCATCTAAAGCTATTCCATTGGCTTTGAGCAAGGCAAACCTTACCACTGCCGATGTAGATTTCTTCGAAATCAACGAAGCTTTTTCGGTGGTTTCATTAGCCAACAACCAAGAGCTTGGCCTCAAAGAAGAACAAGTTAACGTTAATGGCGGTGCCGTTGCTATTGGTCACCCACTAGGGGCCTCGGGCGCCAGGATCATTGTAACCCTGCTTTCGGTATTGGCCCAAAACCAAGGCAAAATCGGCGTAGCCGGTATCTGCAACGGAGGTGGTGGTGCCAGTGCAATAGTGATCGAAAATCTGCGTTAACCTAAACAAAACAAGTTGGATGTTTAACGCAGTTAGAAATTATACAATCCTCATGTTATTATGTTGTGCATTTACCCGGTTAAGTGCACAACATAGTTATAACCTCAACAACGATCCCAAACTCAACGCTTATCAGGATTCGCTGCGCATTTTAAGCGACGAAACTTTCATGGCCAAAGACAACCAGAGCCGTTTAGAGAAAAATGCACAGTTTGTAAAGAAATTTGTGGCGGCGCTGAAAATCAATGGCTCTTTCAACTATGGTTTTGATTCGCTCAAGCGTATCTCCATCCTCAAATCGCCCGACAATTCATTTCGCATCATTACCTGGTTTATCCCTACCGACGAAGGAGGCTATCGCTATTATGGCACCATCCAATTGCCACACACCAATGGCGCACTTAAACTTTACCCCCTAACAGACGACACCAACAACCTTACGGATGCGAACGTCATTACGAGCAATAAAAACTGGTTCGGCGCACGCTATTATGAAATGGTGCCGGTAATTGTTAACGGCAAGCAGCCTTACTTTATTCTTTTGGGCTGGAAGGGCAACAATCAGAAAACCACCAAAAAAGTAATCGATGTGTTATCCTTTGAGAAAAACGAACCCGTTTTTGGCAAAAACATTTTCGAAATCAGCAAAAACGGACCTACCAAAAACCGTGTGGTGTTCGAATACAACAAGCTCAATTCCATGACCTTGACGGTAGATTCTAAAGTAAACATGATTGTTTTCGATCATTTAGCGCCCTACGATCCAAAAATGACAGGTAATTTCGAGTACTACGGTGCCGACCTGAGCTTTGATGGCTACAAATTAACCTGGGGCAAACTGTCTTTGGTGGAGGATGTAGAACTTAAAAACGAACCTTCGCCCAACGACGACTATTACGGCAGGCCGGTAAAGGCTTCTACCATCGTCACCAAATCTGGCCATTGAAGCCAAACTCCCGCTCAAAACTTAAAAATTTGCTACTCTGCCTACATGTACTTATATTGCGGGTTATACACACTTTGAAACTAGAACTATTTTAATCATTTATGTCTGCTACCCCTAAAGTAAAACACCCCAAGGGACTACCGTTCCTATTTCTTTCTGAAATGTGGGAACGCTTCGGCTACTATTTAATGATCGGCATTTTTACCCTGTACCTTAAAGACGTGAAAGCCGGATTTGCCATGACTGAAGCCGAATCGGCCGATTTGTACGGTACTTTTATCGCCCTCGTATTTTTAACGCCTTTTTTGGGTGGCTTAATCGCCGACAGGTATTTGGGCTACACCAAATCTATCGTTATCGGTGGCTTGATGATGGGTGTTGGCTACTGCCTGATGGGCGTACACAGCCTTACCATGCTGTATTTGGCTATGACCCTGGTTATTATCGGCAATGGCTTTTTTAAGCCCAACATTTCTACCCTGCTGGGCAATATCTATTCGACCCCCGAATACCAGGATAAAAAAGACGATGGCTACAACATCTTCTACATGGGGATCAACGTGGGCGCCTTTATCTGTAATTTCTTCGGTGCCGCCATGTACATTATGCTGGGCTGGGAATATGCTTTCTTGGCCGCGGGTATCGGTATGTTTATCGGTGTAATTGTATTTTTAACCGGCTTGAAACATTACCGGGCCTTCGATATTAAAAAAGGCGTACAAGAGGGCGATATGTCTTTTGCCAAAATCACCATGCTTATCCTCTTCCCTTCGTTAATTGCTGGGGTTATTGGATGGATTGTGCCCACCAAGCTTTTGGGCCATGCATTGGTAGGTTCCAACTCAACCGATGCCTTTATTTTTGCCTGTTTGCCAGTCATCTATTTTTACGGCTCTTTATATTTTAAGGCCAGCAAAGCCGAAAAAAGACCTTTGGCCGCTTTACTGACCATTTTTATCGTGGTTATTTTGTTTTGGGCCGTATTTAAGCAAAACGGAACGGCGCTTACCACTTGGGCCGACCGCTATACCAACCGCGAGGTAAGCAATCCTACGGCCAAACAGGCTTTTTCTAGCCTAAGCCTCTCGCAAAACGTCGTTTACCAAAAAGACAGCGTTGCCTTATACGACGAGGCATTTCGCCTGCAGAAAAAAGACGGCGTTGTCCAAAAAGAATTCAACTACCCTACCTATTTTAAAAACGTACCTGCTGCCCAATTGCCTAAAGAAGGCGAGCATGTAGAACTTTGGGCTACCAATTTAAGTCTGTCTATCAATCCGGCCTGGGTAATCATCCTTACACCACTTATCGTAGCTTTTTTTACCTGGCTAAGGCGCAGGGACAAAGAGCCGAGCACAGCCAGCAAAATTATTTTTGGCGTATTTATTTCGGCACTTTCGGTATTGGTTATGGTGGGCGCGGTATATGCGGGTGGCAACGGTTCCGAAAAAGTTTCGGTGCTCTGGCTCATGGGCAGTTACGGGGTAATTACCATAGGTGAGCTGTTTTTAAGTCCGATGGGCTTGTCGCTGGTTTCTAAGCTAAGTCCGGTAAGGATTACCTCGCTGATGATGGGTGGCTGGTTTTTATCTACCTCTATCGGCAACAAATTATCGGGCGTATTGGCCACCATGTGGGACACTTACGGCGACAAATCGAATTTCTTTTGGGTAAATTTTGCATTGTTGTTATTTTCGGCCGTTATTGGCTTCATTTTGCTCAAATGGCTGAATGGAATTATGAAAGAAGTAGGCGTTAAATAGCCTATTCAAGATACCAAATAAACTAATTTTAATTTAACAGGACTAAAAACTAATCTAAACCATGAATTCAGAAGAAATTCAATCCCCGGCCGCCAAGGGACATCCAAAGGGCCTTTATGTGCTGTTCGCCACCGAAATGTGGGAGCGCTTCAATTACTACGGTATGCGGGCCGTGCTCATCTTGTTTATGACCAAAGCGCTCATGTTCGACAAGGTTTTTGCATCAAACCTTTATGGTAGCTACACCTCTTTGGTTTATCTAACACCACTTATCGGAGGATATATTGCCGATCGTTATTGGGGCAATAAGCGTTCGATTATTGTGGGAGGCTTAGTAATGGCCTTGGGAGAATTTGTTTTATTTTTCTGTGCATCTAATTACAATGCCGGAGGTTTATCCACCCTTTTGTTCTTTTCCGGATTGGGGTTAATGATAGCTGGAAATGGCTTCTTTAAGCCAAATATTTCTTCGCTGGTAGGCCAGCTTTATCCAAAAGGCGACAGGAGAACCGATGCGGCCTATACTATCTTTTATATGGGTATTAATGTTGGAGGGGCAATTGGTCCAATCGTTTGCGGTTTCTTAGGCGACACAGGTAACGTATTTGATTTTAAATGGGCGTTTTTGGCTGGAGGAATTGCCATGCTATTAGGCGTAATCGTCCAATTGATTTTCCAAACTAAATATGTTGTAACTCCTGAAGGAAAACCATTGGGACTTGTTCCTAAAGACGCTCCAAAAGCAATGTCCAATCCCGTTTTAATTATTTTGGGCCTTGCTGCCTTTGCTACATTAATGATCGGAATGTTATATGTTGAAGCTAAGGTTTTCAGCTTTATCACCTATCTGCTACTGGCTTCTGTGCTTTTTATTGCCTTTATCATTTTCTCAGACAAAACACTCAACAAAATAGAAAAGGAAAGGGTAATCGTAATTTTTATCGTGGCCTTCTTTGTGATTTTCTTTTGGAGCGCATTTGAACAGGCAGGTGCTTCGTTAACCTTTTTTGCCGAAGAACAAACCCAGCGCGATTTAGGCTTTGTGAACATCCCAGCCAGTGTTTTTGCCTCACTCAATTCTATTTTTGTGGTTTCTTTTGCACCGATCTTTGCTTGGCTATGGATTAAATTAGGCAAAAAAGAACCTTCTTCGCCTACAAAAATGGCTATTGGCTTGTTCTTGCTGGCCTTGGGCTATTTATGGATTGCCTTTGGCGTTAAAGACGTTTCAGCTTCGGTAAAAGTAAGCATGATGTGGTTGGTAGGTATGTATGCATTGCATACCTGTGGTGAGCTCTGTCTTTCGCCAATTGGCCTATCATTGGTAAATAAGCTGGCTCCACTAAAATTTGCTTCCCTGTTAATGGCAGTTTGGTTTTTGGCAAATGCCGTTGCCAACAAGTTTGTTGGTATCTTGAGCGCACTTTATCCTCCAGGGATAGCCGAAGTTAAAAAAGCTGCCGATGCCGGCATCAACCTGCAACCTATTTTAACCAAACAGGTGACACCTACGGCCGAAGAGCTCACCAAGCTAAAAGACCTTAAAATCCCTTTTGAATACCAATCTATTTTAGGCTTCCAAATCAATTCTTTGTACGAATTTTTTATCATGTTCGTAGTAATGGCGGGTATCGCTTCTTTGATTTTATTTGCCATCACCAAAAAACTACAAAAGATGATGCACCAAGATGTGATCGATTAATCAAATTTTAACATCATTTAACCAAAAGCCCGAAAAGAAATTTCGGGCTTTTGGTTTTTAATAGCTAATTTTATCGCCGATTTAAAACACATCGAAAATCGTCAATCTAAAATCCAACATTGCAAGTGCGCGACAGCCTGGTTATCATCCCTACCTACAACGAGAAAGAGAATATTGAAAAAATCATCCGCAAGGTTTTTTCGCTCAATCATCCTTTCGAAATCCTGATTATCGACGACGGCTCTCCCGATGGCACTGCCGGCATTGTAAAGCACCTGCAACAAGACTTTCCGGGCCAGCTGCACATCGAAGAACGCAAAGGCAAAATGGGCTTGGGTACGGCGTATATCCACGGCTTTAAATGGGCCTTAAAGCGTAGTTACCAGTACATTTTCGAAATGGATGCCGACTTCTCGCACAATCCCGAAGATTTAGTGAGGCTAAGGGCTGCTTGTTTGCCGGTTTCGGAATTTGTAAATGGCGGTGCTGATGTGGCCATAGGTTCAAGGTATGTTAAAGGCGTTAACGTAGTCAACTGGCCGATGGGCAGGGTGCTGATGTCGTATTTTGCATCGATGTACGTTCGTTTCATTACGCGCATCAACATACAGGATGCTACTGCCGGTTTCAAGTGCTACCGACGCGAGGTATTGGAAACCATCCCGACAGAAAAAATCAAATTTGTGGGCTATGCCTTTCAGATCGAGATGAAATTTACGGCCATCAAATACGGCTTTAAGGTAGTAGAAGTGCCTATCATTTTTACCGACAGAACCGAGGGTACCTCAAAAATGAGCACCCGTATTTTTAGGGAAGCCTTTTTGGGCGTGATCCAAATGAAAATCAACAGCTGGTTCCGTAAGTACGATCGCTAAGCGGAAAAAGGTAGAAGGCTGAGGGTGAAAGGTTAAAGACCAAAGCCGAAAGACCAAAGGCTTTCGGGCTCCCCTACCATGGACTATCGACCATTAACTATAGACTCCCGACTTAAGACTTCTCCCTAGCCTCCCGTATCATCTGTCCATAATTATACTTCTTGGCCATGGCCTCTACAATCATGATGATCCTTTTGATGCGCGTTGCCTCTGTTTTGGCCGAATTTAGCCAATTGATAAAATAGTTTTGGTGCGATTTGGGCATCGATAAAAATTGTTGCATCAGTTCCTCTTCGTCGGCCAGGCAGATCTCCAAATCGTCGGGCATTTCAATCTTAAAATCAGCATCGAAAACCAAGCTCAGGCTTACTGTTGCGCCTTCTTCCTTTTTAAGCTTTTTGCGTAGGTCGGCTTTCAGCGGGATAATAAAATCGCCTTCGCCCATTGGCAAAAGCGCCACGCCGCTAACTTCTAGCCCATCTATTTGTCCTTTAACCCTGAAGCTTTTCTTTTCGCCGGGTTTAAGCTGATTGGCAACCGCCTGCGGGATAAAAACATAGCTCCAGCCCGTTTTCTCGCCCATGGCATCGAATTTTTCTATTTCGGCTTGATGGTTAATCATGCTTTAAAGATAGTTAAAATAGGAGAAGGCTGAGGAAAAAAGGATAAAGACCAAAGAAGGTAGAAGGCAGGAAGGCAGAGGGTAAAATAGGAAGCCCTTGATACGTTTTGCGGAACGCTCCTTCTCTTTGCGATTATTTTTGGAAGCAGCACTTAAATCCATAGCGATAAATAATTCTATAAGTTATCACCTGAACTCAACAATTAACTATAAATTCGTTTTTCGATCATTAACGCATGAAACTCAAACTAACGCTTATTTTCTCATTCATTTCTATTTGTACTTTTGCCCAGTTAAGGGTAGATAAAATTGACAAGAACGAAATACCTAAAAACCTGAAGTACCAAGGAAAAGTGGTCTACGCTGTAAAATGGACAGATAGTTTAGGCGAAAATGTGGTAATTGCTACAGAAACCGGAAAAATGCAAAGCAAAACCGTAAAAGACGACGATGGCTTTAAGGATGCAGCGCTGTATGCCTATCATTATATCATGGGGGGAAATGAAGCCAAATTGCTTTGGAAAATCAATGATTTTGACAAAGAATGTCCATTCGATTTAGAGGTTTACTTTATCAATAACGGATTTAGACCATAACGGAATCGCAGAGGTGTGGATGGTTTATAGAAACAATTGCCGTAGCGATTACAGTCCGATGTCAAGCAAAATCATCATGTACGAAGGCGACAAAAAATATGCGTTGAGAGGGCATACTCGAATTAAGGCCACCGCAACAACATTTATGGGTGGTGATTACAAACTTGATCCCGCCTTTAGCACAAAGCCTATTTTCAAAAAACAGGTGCTCTCCTTATGGACGCAATATCAATCGGAAACTTGGAATAAACAATAAAAAATAGCTTCATGCTCCTTAATTTCTTCCTCTTCAAAAGGAACAGTCGCTAAATCGGCGTCCTAACAGAGGAATCTATACAATGACTAATGAACTAATGACACTAATGAACCAACAAACTAGAACTTCTCCTCTATCCCCAAACCAAACAAGGCAAAGTCGTATTTAACCGGGTCTTGCGGATCGAGTTCCCGCAATTTAGAAGTCAGTTCTACGGCCGTTTGCCAATCGGTTTGTTTACGCTCGATCAGTCCGAGTTTTCGGGCCACGCGGTCTACATGCACATCGCAGGGGCAAACCAGTTCGCTGGCCGGAATGGTATTCCAGATGCCAAAATCAACGCCACAGTTGTCTTTGCGTACCATCCACCTCAAAAACATATTGAGGCGCTTGCAAGTCGATTTTTGCAGAGGCGACGAAATGTGCTTGATGGTTCTTCTCGGGTAATCGGGCAGGCTAAAAAAATAGGACCTGAAATGGTTGAGTGCCTTTTCGGCCGTAAAACTGCCAGGCTCCATTTCATCCAGCAAACAGGCAGAAGAAGCCATGCTCACCTCGCTCCTTTCCAGGGCGGGCAAATAATCGGCTATATAAGTATTTCGAGGTAAAAAGGCTGTTTCCAAACTGTTGGACTGCTCGTAATGCTGCTTAAAAAAAGCCACAAAATACAACAGGTCGGTATCGTTAAAAGTACGATGCTTAAAGCCCAGCAATCCTTTCAAATCTTCGTCGCCATGATGGCGCATAAAATCGTAGGGTGCATTGTCCATCCGAGCCAAAAGTTCATTGCATTTATTGATGATGGTTTTGCGCTGGCCCCAAGCTAAAATTGCCGCAAAAAATGCGGCAATTTCTATGTCTTGTTTTTGCTGATATTGGTGCGGAATACAAATAGGATCGTTCGGAATAAAATTGGGGCGGTTGTACTGCGCCACTTTAACGTCCAAAAAATCTTTCAGTTCCAAGAATTCCATTAAGACAAAGCTTGTTCCAAATCGGCCAATAAGTCTTCAATATCTTCAACACCAACGCTCAAACGCAAAAGGTTATCGGTTACGCCAACTTTTTCGCGTTCTTCTTTCGGAATAGAGCCGTGGGTCATGGTAGTTGGATGGTTAACCAACGATTCGACCCCACCCAGCGATTCGGCCAGCGAAAACACCTTAAAGCGCGATGCCACCCTAAAAGTTTCTTCCAAATCGGCATCTTTTAAGGTAATAGACACCATACCGCCAAAACCGCGCATCTGCTTTTTGGCAATGTCGTGGTTAGGATGGTCTTCAAAGCCCGGCCAATAGATCTTATCGATTTTAGGATGTTTTTTTAAGTAATGGGCTACTTTTTCGCCGTTTTCGCAATGCGCTTTCATGCGCAGATGCAAGGTTTTGATGCCCCTCAGTACCAAGAAAGAATCCTGCGGACCCGGAGTTGCTCCACAAGCGTTGTACACAAAGAACAGGTCTTTATACAGCTGTTCGTTGTTGGTTAGCAGGGCGCCCATCACTACGTCAGAGTGGCCGCCAATGTATTTGGTTACCGAGTGCATCACGATATCCGCACCCAAATCTGCCGGGTTTTGCAAATATGGAGAAGCGAAGGTATTGTCAACCGTGAGTAGCAGGTCGTGTTTTTTGGCAATCTTGGCCACACCGGCAATATCAATGATGCGCATGGTTGGATTGGTTGGCGTTTCGATCCAAACCAATTTGGTACGTTCGTTGATATAGGGCACCATATTTTCTGGCTTTGACAAATCCAGGAAATGGAATTTGATGCCATATTTTTCGTAAACCTTGGTAAAAATACGGTAAGAGCCACCGTAAAGGTCGTTGCCCGTAATTACTTCATCACCAGGTTTTAACAAACGCAAAACCGCATCTGTTGCACCCATACCGCTGCTAAAGGCCAGTCCGTATTTACAGTTTTCTAAAGCGGCCAAACAATCTTCCAAAGCCTTACGCGTTGGGTTGGTTCCCCTCGAGTATTCGTAGCCTTTGTGTGCACCTGGCGATTTTTGCCAGTAAGTTGAGGTTTGATAGATTGGGGTCATTACCGCTCCGGTTGTTGGATCGGGCTCCTGACCAGCATGGATAGCTTTTGTTGCAAATTTCATACTGTAATTTAATGATGATATGGAGATAAGATCACGGTGTTTCGCTTTGCGCCAAACGCCATTCGCCTATCTGTTTTAACTATTCTGTTGTATTTCTGAACTAAACAAATAACCTAATCGCTTACCTGTTGGATAGCCGCTGCCGGCCACCATGGTTTGCTTCTGATGCAGCGTTACGTCTTTGATCTGCGCAAAAGGCGGCAGCAACAAATCGGTATTTAAACAAAAAAGGATCGATCTTTCCAAAATATCGGTCAGCTTTTCTTCGGTAATCACATTGGCTTCAAAGTCTTCGTACAAAAAACCCAATGCGCCCTCGCCTTCTACCATAAAATGTTTTTCCTTATTGATCAAAATACGTGCGATCAGCGTGCCTTCGTCGGCCAAGCGGTTATACTTGATCGAATCGGCCAGGAAATTGTGAACATAAATCACGCCACAATAACTCAGGCTTTTGTCGGCCTTCACGTAATTGCTCTGGAAGATGGAATGCGCCTCGTCAAAATTGAAAACATTACTGTGCATTGACAACATGAGCATATCGCCAGAAAATTTCAGCTGCGCTTCGAACTGGTTGTTCTCTTTATAGTTCACCTCTACCGAGGGATCGAGTGGCGTGTAATCGGCATGCAGCCTGGTGGCAATCTTCGAAAGTATGTTCTTGGTCTGTCCAAACACTTCGGCTGTGCTCCGGTAAATGGCCTGTTTTAAAGAAGCTTTGCTTTCTAGCTTGCCCAGTATCTGTTTATAGTTTTCTTCGCTCATTTTTTGGTTGATTTGAGTATGGCGTATAGCGTATTGAGTAGTGCATATAGCGATAAATAATCAAAACAAAATTCAAATCAATTCTATTCTCGTTTTGTTATCGCCATACGCTATACGCTTATCCCTATACGTTCTAGTAGGCTCTTGCAAACAATACCCTTTGGCTCGATGGCTTTCCGGTTAAGATACAAACACCTTCTTCCTGCTTATTGTTTAAAGGAATACACCTGATGGTGGCTTTGGTTTCTTCCTTAATCCGCTTTTCGGTTTCTGCCGTACCATCCCAATGCGCCGAAATAAAACCGGCCTTGGTATCTAATATGGTTTTGAACTCTTCGTAGGTGTTAACTTCGGTAACATGCTCAGACCTGAATTGCAGGGCTTTGTTGTAAATGTTCTGCTGGATTTCTTCCAACAATTGCGCAATATAAATATCCAAGCCTTCTTGTGGCACGGTAAATTTTTCCTTGGTATCTCTACGGGCCACTTCTACGGTGCCGTTTTCCATATCTCTTGCGCCGATGGCCAAACGTACCGGAACGCCTTTCAGTTCATATTCGGCAAATTTAAAGCCTGGTCTTTGGCTGTCGCGGTCGTCGTATTTTACCGAAATGCCCAATCCTTTGAGCTTTGGCAACAACTCGTCCACAAAAGTCGAGATTTTGGCCAGTTCTTCATTGCCCTTGTGGATAGGAACGATTACCACCTGGATTGGCGCCAGTTTTGGAGGCAATACCAAGCCAGAATCATCGCTATGCGACATGATCAGAGCGCCCATTAAACGGGTTGATACGCCCCAAGAAGTTGCCCAAACGTGATCGAGCTTGCCTTCTTTATTGGTAAATTTCACATCGAATGCCTTGGCAAAGTTTTGGCCCAAAAAGTGCGACGTACCGGCCTGCAAAGCTTTTCCATCTTGCATCAAGGCTTCAATGCAATAAGTATCTAAAGCGCCAGCAAAACGTTCTGTTGGTGTTTTTTTACCCCTAACTACCGGAACTGCCATCCAGTTTTCTGCAAAATCGGCATAAACATCCAGCATTTTTTCGGTTTCGGCAATGGCTTCTTCGGCAGTAGCATGTGCCGTATGGCCTTCTTGCCACAAGAACTCAGTGGTACGCAAGAACAAACGCGTCCTCATTTCCCAACGCACTACGTTTGCCCATTGGTTAATCAGCAAAGGCAAATCGCGGTAAGACTGGATCCATCCTTTATAGGTATTCCAGATAATGGTTTCGGAAGTTGGCCTAACGATCAGTTCTTCTTCCAGTTTGGCCTCTTCATCAACAATAATATTGCCGTTGCCATCGTTTTTTAAACGGTAGTGAGTTACTACGGCACACTCGGTAGCAAAGCCCTCCACGTGCGCAGCTTCTTTAGAAAAGTATGATTTGGGGATGAACAAGGGAAAATAAGCATTGCTGTGACCAGTTTCTTTAAATTTGTAGTCTAAAACCGACTGCATTTTCTCCCAGATCGAGTAACCATATGGCTTAATTACCATACAGCCCTTTACCGAAGAATGCTCTGCCAGGTCAGCTTTTATAACAATATCGTTATACCACTGCGAATAATCGTCGTTTTTGCTTGTAATGCCTTTGCTCATAACTATTTGGAACGTTTTTTGTGTTAAATTTCTTGTAAAGTTGTTTACAAAGCTATAAATTTATAGCTACAATTTTAATTGGGCTTACAAACAAAACACACATATCATGAAATGAGCCTCCGGCAAATTCCATGAAACAATCGATAATCTAAATACACACACATGAAACCTAACCAATTACTCACCAGTTTGCTCGGAGCAACAGCACTGCTAGTTGCTTCCTGTTCAACACCCAAATTGGCACAGAACAGTGCCATAGACGATGATGTGTACGGAACCGTGGCCAAAGCCAAAGAATACAAGCAGGCGGACCCGGTTCAATCGACTACACAGACCGATGTAGACAATTCGTCTTATACCAACAGCGATCCTTATTACGACATGGATTATGCTTCGCGTATAGACAGGTTCTATTATGGCAGCCCCTATAGAGGCTACTATGACCCTTACTACAATTATTATGGCTATAGCTCGTGGTACGGCTATGGTATGTATGGCCCTTACTTCGGTTTCTCCTTAGGTGCCAATTTCTACAATTACTACAACTGGTACAGCCCATATTCATACTATGGTTGGGGCAATCCTTACTACGGAAGCTGGTGGGGCCCTTACTCTTGGTACGGCAACCCTTATTATGGTGGTGGCTGGTACGGAGGTGGCGGTGGCTACTATGCAGGTCGTGGCACCTACAACCCGAATTATGGTTCTAGACCTTCGAGAGGTAGCGAAAACGGCGTAGGCCGTGCAGGCAGCAGAGGCAACTACTATGGCGGTGGCGCTTCATCAGGCGTTCCATCAAGAGCTAATAATGGCAATAATAATGGTGTAATTACCAGAAGTAGAGCCGAAATGTATAATCCGGCAACCAATGGTGGCACTTCTCGTCCGAACAGCACCAGCAGTTCTAACGACGGCAGACCAAGCAGAGGCGGTTCAACTTCCGATGCAAGGCCAACCAGAAGCGAAGCTCCATCTAGGCCAGCACCTGCACCTACCTATAACCCACCAGCCCAAAGTTCTCCTCCACCATCAAGTAGCGGTGGCGGCAGCCGAGGATCAAGCGGTAGTTCTGGCGGTGGTGGCGGCGGTGGCGGCAGACCAACCAGAGGCGGCAGGTAATCATCTATCTAAATTAGCTTAAACACAAATGAAAAAAATTCTAACACTGTTAGTAGTGGCTATAGTAGCCACTACCAGCAATACTTACGCGCAATATGCCAGCGACGCTTTGCGCTTCTCTCAAACCAATTATGGCAGTACCGCCCGATTTAAAGCCATGGGAAATGCCCAGATAGCCAACGGTGGCGATTTGAGCTCCTTGGGCGGCAACCCGGCCGGATTAGGTCTTTTTACCAAATCTGAATTCGGCTTTACGCCAGAATTTAACCAAAGCGGCATGAACGCCAGTTACCTCGGACAAAACGACGTAACCAACAAAAGCCAACTGAACATTAACCAAATTGGCGCTGTATTCTTCGCTCCTACTTACAAACAAAAGGGAGAAGACACCAAAAAAGGGCTGATTAGTGGCGTTTTTGGTATTGGCTACAACAGAACCAACGATTATGGCATGGAAGTAAATTATGCCGGTTCAAATGGCCGTAACTCGATCACCGATTATTTTGCCCAACTGGCTGGATCAACTGCGCCGAATAATTTGGCTCAAGGCAGTTTAGAAAGAATGGCTTATGACAATTACCTGATTAGCTTTGACAACGCCGCTGGCAATTATTTTTCGGAAACTTTTGTTGACCAAAGCAGAAACCAGTTCAATTTTCAACGCAAAAACGAAGTAAGGTCGGGTTCGGTTTCTGAATTCAATTTTTCTGCGGCCGCTAACATCTCCAACCAGTTTTATATTGGGGCGAGCATTGGCTTGATCGACTTGAGATACAACAGTGATGCACAGTTTGAAGAAAGCGGCAGTGCACGCGAATATGATGCATCGGGTAACCTAACCGGCAACAACATCAACTACAAGTTGTTGTTTAACCAAAGCCAGGTTACCAAAGGTTCTGGCGTAAACGGACGTGTAGGGGTAATTTTCAAACCCGTAGATGGCTTGCGCTTAGGAGCTACCATCCAAACGCCAACATGGTTTGTAATTGACGACAGCTATACCGAAGGCCTCGATAACAGAGGAACCATTAGAGGTACAACCGATAAGCAAACTTACGACTTCACCTACAATTTGCGTACGCCGTTAAAAGGCTCTTTTGGCGCAAGCTATGTGATTGCTGGTCAAGCCTTGATCTCGGCGGATATTGATTATGTAGATTATTCGAGCATCAGATTTTCGACCAACAACAACGGCAGCAGCAGCGATAGAAATATCATGATCGACAACAACAGCGATGTGAGAAGCAATTACAAAGGCGCAGTGAACTATAGAATTGGTGGCGAATACAAAGTGAACAACCTAAGCTTAAGAGCTGGTTACGGCGTAAATGGCTCTCCTTACAAAAACGATAGCGATAAAGTTTTCGACACCAAAATGTACAGCGGTGGCTTGGGTTATCGTGTAAGCAATTACTACGTAGATTTAACCTATCAACGCGTAGAAACCAACAACGATTTTACGCCTTACAATTTAGGCAATGGTGCAGAACCTGTTGCCCAGGTTAAAAACACCAAAAACAATGTTTTCTTAACTTTAGGCTTGAGATTCTAAGCATAAGACACTGTTTAAATAATAAAAATCCCGATTGTCAGTGGCAATCGGGATTTTTTTATGTTTTAGAATTTGTAATGGATTTGTTCGTTGGAAATTTTAGATGATTCCGTAAAGCGAAGCACCTTGCTGCCCTAGCCTGTCTACTCTTTTTTCGACTTCGGCATCTTTAATCAGCTCAGGTGCATGATGAGGCTTTTTGCGGGCATCGATAATTACCGGACCTGTACAGCCCCAATGCTTGTCGCGGGTAAAATCATTGACACCATCAATATCTGCTGCCGGATTGCTTCTGGTAAAAGCAACCCAAACCAGATTGTTTACGTTGGCGGCTGTAAATTGAGCATCATCGCAAAGTACGATCAAAGGCAAACCGCTTAAATCGACAGCCTGTAGACTTTTCTTCAGTCTAGCTATTTCTTGTTTGGCTTGCTGCGCATCCACATAAGAACCGACCTGCATCACCAAAACTCCCGGAATTGCAATTTGACTGGCAACAAATGGAGCTGGCAAATTCAAATTGGTTGGCAATACATTGGCAAGCGCTCTTTTTTTGTCGCCTGCCACGGCAAATACCACTTTCGATCCTGCGTTCAGGCCATCGCCAGAATAATCGAGTGTGTCAATCGTGGTATTGGTATAGAAATGCAGATCTCTGCTCGGGTCTATCCTTTCTAAAACATGATGCAAAAAGCCCGGAATATCGTTGGTACTTAGACTTTCATCATCTTCCCTAGCGACAATAAAGAGGTATTTGGCCAAACTCAATTGGTTTTTGCCCAAAATATGATTGGCAATGGTTAAAATCTCCTGTGGCTTGCGCTCTTTTAGATAAGGTGTATAACGTTCGCTTCCGATGGCAAACAACAAAGGATGTACACCAGCGGCATCAACCGCATTTACTTCTTTCAGGCCATGGATTTCCTGCGGAATGGCCGAACCGGCAATTTCATGGATCAGTGCACCAAAGCTCGTATCTTCCTGCGGGGGCCTGCCCACCACGGTAAACGACCAAATGGCATCTTTTTTATGGTAAACGTTGTGCACCTTCATTAAAGGGAAAGGATGCGTTAGGCTATAATAGCCCAAATGGTCGCCAAAAGGCCCTTCTGGCTTGTTTTCGTGTGGATACACCGTTCCGGTAATCACAAAATCCGCATCGGCCGAGATGCAAAAACCTTCTTCATCGTAAAAATACCTGAAACGCCTGTTGCCCAAAGCGCCTGCAAAAGTGAGTTCAGAAAGCTCTTCGGGCAAAGGCATTACCGCGGCAAGCGGATGCGACGGCGGTCCGCCTACAAAAATGCTTACCTTTAAAGGTTGCCCCTTGGCATTAGCTTTGGTTTGGTGTACGCCAATTCCCCTGTGGATTTGGTAATGCAAACCGATTTCCTTGTCCTGCACATAATCATTGCCCGCCAGCTGGATGCGATACATGCCCACATTGGCATTCATCACGCCGGGTTTATCGATATCTTCGGTAAAAACCTGTGGCATGGTAATAAACGGACCGCCATCCATAGGCCAGTTTACAATTTGAGGCAGGCTGCTGATGCTTGTTTTTTGGAACGTGCTTTTAAAAAGCGATTGCTTTAATGGCAAAGCCGACAATGCCGTTAAGGCCGAACCAGCGTATTTGAATGGGTTTTTTAAGGCCTTCATAGGATCAGAACGCAAGGCAACCAATTGCTCTACCTTGGGCAAACTGTCCCTAAACATGAATTTGGAGCGTTCTAAGGTACCAAACAGATTGGAAACGGCTTTGAAGGGACTTCCTTTTACATTTTCGAACAGCAAAGCTGGCCCCTGTTTCTCATAAACCCTTAAATGGATAGCCGCCATTTCAAGGTACGGATCAACTTCTTCTTTTATTCTTACCAGATGACCGTGTTTTTCAAGGTCGGCAATACATTCGGCTAAATTTCGATATCCCATTGTTACAAAAGTAAGGAATTAGTCTTTCAGTCCATAGCCGATAGTTTGACAGCCCATATACCCAACAACAAAAAATCCCCGCTTGGTTGAAACGGGGATTCTTGATCAAATAGCGACTGTTTATTTCTTGCCAGCGAAAGAACGCAGCATCCAGGTATTTTTTTCCTTGAACTGCATAAAGCGATTCACCATATCGTTTGAGCCATCGTCGCCTGCCTTATCGGTCGCATCGAGCAATTCTCTTTCCAATTCGATCAGCTTGGCCATATCGTCTAAAATGGCTTCCACCATAGCCATATCGTTCATGCCAATGGTATCGATTTCCTTGATTTGCGATTCTTTGATGTAATCGGCGAAACGGCTGTGCGGTGGCTTGCCCAAGGTGAGTACACGCTCGGCAATTTCGTCGATGGTGAGCTGCGCATTGGTATACAGTTCTTCGAACTTGATATGCAGCGTAAAAAAGTTTTGTCCTTTTACGTTCCAATGGCATCCCCTTAATTTTTGATAGTGGATATGATAGTTGGCCAGGTAATCGTTGAGCATGTCGACTACTGGTTTTACTTGTTTTTCGCTAAGGCTGATTTCTTTTGCATCCATGATAATTTCTATTTTGAAGGTTAATTTTTGTACTGATACAACAAAGCACTGCCGAAATGGTTTTCAAAAATAGTTTTTAGGGGCAATAGAAATGTCATCGTACCGTTTTTATAACATTCATCTACCTATAAGCATATTATTCGTATAATTGTGTTTCCAAATTGCTAAGATTTAATGTATAAGCTATATAAATTATTCATCGTTGCGCTGTTCCTTCAAGTATCTGTTGCCCACGCCAATACGGCTATCGATTCGATCGGTGTGGAGAATTACAAAGGAAAAAAACTGATCCTGCACAAAGTAGAAGCCAAAGAAACCTACTATTCTATTGCCCGCCGCTATAATGTTAACTATAAGGATATCATGTCTTTCAACGACAGCAAGTTCCTTCAGATCGGCGTAGTGGTCAAAGTGCCTACCGAAACCCCTTTTGCCACCGCAGCAACGCCTGTCATCGCCAGCAATACCGACAATGGCGCTTTAATTACCTACACCATTAAAGCCAAAGACAACCTGAATATGCTGGCCGAAAAATACGGCACGACGGTAAACGAAATTAAAAGGGTAAACGGACTAAGTTCGAACAACCTACAAATCGGACAGCAATTGAAGATACCTGCAAACGGTAATGCCCCAGTAGAAGAAACTCCGGCACCTGTTGCCCAGCCTACAAAAAGCGTGGCGAACAATACCGCCAATACAGAAAATACAGGCAATATTTCGCATACCATCAAAGCCAAGGAAAACCTGAACATGCTGGCCGAAAAATACGGCACTACGGTTGATGAAATCAAAAGGCTAAACGGTTTGACTTCAAGTAACCTGCAAATCGGACAGGTACTTCGAATTCCTTCGGCAAATGGCAATGCAGCACCAGCTGAGGCTCCTGTTGAGGCCCCAAAAGTGGCAGAAGCACCTCCTGTAAAGAGCAAACAGAAAAAAACAGAGGAAGCAGCAACTCCGCCAAGCCCTACTGTTAGTACCGATGGCGGATTTGAGCATACGGTAGTTGCTGGGGAAACCATTTACACCATTGCCAAAAAGTACAGCCTAACCACTTTTCAGCTTAAAACCTGGAACAATTTGGCTTCAAACGATCTGACTACCGGTCAGAAACTGATTATCAAGGGAGCCAAACCGGTGGCAGCGCTGGCCGATGATGACCAAGGCTCGGAAGCCAATCCGAATACACTCAAAGAGCCTTCGTTTAAAGGTTCGCCAAGCAAATTTGGCATCACGCAATACGAAGAAAAAGGTACGGCACTTTGGATTACCGACAACGATTTGGATCCTAGCAAAATGCTGGTATTGCACCGCACAGCCCCTATCGGCACCATCATCAAGGTTACCAACCCGATGAGCAACCGATCGGCCTTTGCCAAGGTTGTTGGTAAATTTACAGAGAATGAATCCACAAAAGATGTTATCATTGTAATGACAAAAGCAGTAGCAGATGCTGTTGGTGCTTTGGATAAGAGATTTTTTTGTAATATAAACTACGGCGCTCAAGATAATGAACAATAAAAGCCCATTGATCATCGGCATTGCAGGAGGTAGCGGCTCTGGCAAAACATTTTTTCTAAATAGCTTTCTTCATCATTTTAAAAACGATGAGGTAACGCTCCTTTCTCAAGACGACTATTATATTCCTGCCGGCGAAATGACCCAGGAGGAAAACAAACTCTACAACTTCGACCTGCCCTCTACTATTGATGACGAACAGTTTCTGATCGACATCAAAAAACTGATCAAGGGCGAAGTAGTTTATAAAAAGGAATACAATTTCAACAATCCACTGGCTGTAGTTAAGATTTTGGAAATCAACCCTGCGCCCATCATCATTGTGGAGGGACTTTTCATCCTGCATTTTAAGGAAATAGCCGATTTATTGAATCTGCGCATCTTTATCGAAGCTGATGAAGAGGTTGCCTTGAAACGTCGCATTAAGCGCGATGGCATGGAAAGAGGTTATCCTGAAGATGATGTACTTTATAAATGGAACAACCATGTGGTACCAGCATATAAAGAATTTCTATTGCCATACAGGGAAACCTGCAACAAGGTGGTGTCGAATAACTTTGATACGCCTGAAGACATCATTAGGGTTACCGAAGAAATTTCTGCAGAGCTGAAAGCGAAGTTTTGCTAACCAATTAAAGCATTAATGTTTTTTCTGGCTCAACCATTAAGAAAAGTATCTCTGTTTCTTTTTGGGTTCAACCATTAAGTAATTAAGGATAATAAGCTTTTTTGTGCGCCAATAACTAGACTATAGCTTTATTGTTAAGCTTGCTGGCATGCAAATAGTAAAACTTAATGCCTTAATGGTAAAATAAAACCACCAAAAATCTGTTAATCAGCGGCGAAACACTCCCCCATCGGGTTGGTGTTTTATATAGAGCCAACCATTAAGGAATTAAGGATAATAAGTCTTTTATAGCTCATCAATAGTTGAGGATATAGCTTCACCGATGAGCGTGCTACCACACAGCTAATAAAACTCAATCCTCTTAATTTCTTAATGGTAAATTGGTTTTGGTTCAACCATTAAGGAATTAAGGACAATAAGCTTTTTTGTGCGCCAATAATTAGACTATAGCTTTTTTGTTAAGCTTGCTGTCATGCTAACAACAAAACCCAATCCTCTTAATTTCTTAATGGTAAAAAATAAAGCGTTTCTATTTCCTTTTGGTCCAACCATTAAGGAATTAAGGACAATAAGCTTTTTTGTGCGCCAATAATTAGGCTATAGCTTTATTGTTAAGCTTGCTGCCACACAGCTAACAAAACTCAATTATCTTAATTTCTTAATGGTAAAAAAATAAAGCATCTCTATTTCTTTTTGGTTCAACCATTAAGGAATTAAGAACAATAAGCTTTTTTGTATACCAATAGTTTAGGTTATAGATTAACCTTTAAGCCTGTTGCCACGCAGCTAACAAAACTAAATCACCTTAATTTCTTAATGGTAAAACAAAACGGGTCAAAACAAAAAAAGTTGACAGCGAGCCAACTTTTTCATGTTTTAATCAATAACCATTTCTGGCACATCGTCGCTGGCAAAGAGTTTGCCCGCAGTAGCATTTCTGATAAAATCTACGCTTACACCAGGTGCACGTTCCAATAGTTTAAAGCCTCCTTCGGGCAATACGTCTAAAACAGCTAATTCAGTCACGATTTTTTTGATACATTTTACGCCGGTTAAGGGCAAGGTACAGGATGGCAATAGTTTGCTTTCTCCCGCCTTGTTTACGTGCTGCATGGCTACAATAATGTTTTTGGCCGAGGCCACCAAATCCATGGCACCACCCATTCCCTTCACCATCTTACCCGGAATTTTCCAATTGGCAATATCTCCATGCTCAGAAACTTCCATGGCGCCCAGAATTGTAAGGTCAATTTTTTGTGCCCTAATCATGCCAAAGCTCATGGCCGAATCAAAAATCGAAGAACCTGGCAAAGTGGTAATGGTCTGCTTGCCGGCATTGATCAAATCCGGATCTTCTTCTCCTTCAAAAGGAAATGGCCCCATACCCAACAAGCCATTTTCCGATTGCAACACCACATTGATGCCCTCTGGAATGTAATTGGCTACCAATGTAGGGATGCCAATACCCAAGTTTACGTAATAACCGTCTTTTATTTCTTTAGCGATTCTTTTCGCTATTCCGTTTTTATCTAACATTTCTTGCTGTTATCGCTTATTTACTACCACTTATGATTTGCTTCTCACTGTACGTTGCTCTATCCTTTTTTCATAGTCTTTGCCTTGAAAAATACGATGCACGTATACACCTGGTGTATGGATATGATCGGGATCTAGCGTACCTACTTCCACCAATTCTTCTACCTCGGCAATGGTAATTTTACCAGCCATGGCCATTACCGGATTAAAATTTCTGCTCGTCGAACGGAAAACCAGGTTGCCGGCCGTGTCGCCTTTCCAAGCCTTAACCAGAGCGAAATCGGCATCAAAAGCATATTCCATCAGGTAATCTTTGCCATTAAAGTTTCTCGTTTCTTTGCCTTCGGCCACTTCAGTGCCTACGCCTGCTGGTGTAAAAATAGCAGGCATGCCATAACCGGTAGCCATGCAACGCGTAGCCAAAGTGCCTTGCGGAATAAGTTCTACCTCCAGTTCACCACTGAGCAATTGTCTTTCGAATTCGGCATTTTCACCTACGTAGGAAGAAATCATTTTTTTAACCTGACGAGTCTGCAACATCAAGCCGATACCAAAATCGTCGACACCCGCATTGTTCGAAATACAAGTAAGGTTTTTGACACCCTTTTTTACCAAAGCCGAAATGCAGTTTTCGGGAATGCCACAAAGGCCGAAACCACCGAGCATTAAGGTTTGTCCGTCATTAATATCTTTGATCGCCTCATCTGGCCCAGATACAACTTTATTAATCATATAATCGTGTGTTTTGGGCTAAATTAGCAAGATATTACCCTCCTTCCAAATCATTTAAGCGATTTGAACTATGTAAGTTTTACACTAAGCATGGGCTAAAAATGGCTCAAACAGCAGGTCAAGCCACTTTAGTTTCGATTATTTTCGACAATAAATTAGATTAGCGATTTAACTTAAATATACATAGGTAATGCCATCACCACCCCTGTCGGCGTGCTCGTCTTCCAAGCGGGTTACTTCGGTGTATTTTTTCAGGTAATCGCGTATCAGTTTTCTTAAAATGCCGTCGCCTTTGCCATGGATCAGTTTAATGGACGGAAAACCGAGCATAATCGCCTTGTCGAGATAATTTTCTACTTCCTGCAAAGCTGTTTCACCACGCATGCCCCTCAAATCAAGTTCGGGTTTAAAATTGGTGATGGCTTCATTCATCCTCCCTGCATAAGAATTGCTCTGCACGGCTTTTTTGGCTTGTCGGTTGCTGATTTTCTGCACCTTGTTCCTTTTCACCACCGAACGCAGGTCGCCTAAAGCCAACACCAAATTGTCGCGGTTGATTTCCAAAACCTGTCCGTTGGTTTCGGTATTGATCAGTTGCACCCAATCGCCTACTTCTATGGCCGAATCATCGAAACTTACTACCGGTTTGCGTTCTTCCTTTACTTCGTTTTTGGCCAGGTTCTTTTTAAGGTTCTGCCTCAACTGTTGGGTTACCACCTTATCGGCTTTCTTCTCCTTAATCTCGGCAATGGTATTTTCTACCAGCTTATTGGCTTCCTTAATGATGTTCTGGGCCTCGAGTTTGGCCTCTTTAATCAGCACCTTTTTATTCTCTTCCAAAAACTGCTTCAACTTCTCGTTTTCGGCCACCAGATTTTTGGCTTTGTTTTGCTGATTAGCCAAAGCAACTTTGGCTTCGTGCACTTGTCTTTTTTCCTTTTCCAAATTAACCAAAAGACTGTCGATGCTGTTTTGGCTGGCTCCGGTTTTTTCCCTGGCCAATTGCAATACTTCGGGTTGCAAGCCGATGTTCTGCGCAATTTCGAAAGCATAAGAACTGCCTGGTTTGCCAATATCGAGCACATAAAGCGGTTTCATCTTGCTGTTGTCGAAAAGCATCGAGGCATTTTCCAAACCATCGGTATGGCCCGCAAAAAGCTTGAGGTTAGAATAGTGCGTGGTAATTACGCCCCTTACCTTCTTTTTATTGAGCACCTCTAAAACCGCCTCGGCCATTGGTCCGCCAAACTGTGGATCGGTCCCTGTACCAAACTCATCTATCAAAACCAGTGTTTTGGGCGAAGCATGGGCCACAAAGTAGCGCATTTTGGTTAAATGCGCACTGTAGGTACTCAAATCGGATTCGATGGACTGGTCATCGCCAATATCGGCAAAGACCTGATCAAAGATACCCATTTCGCTCCCTTCATCAACAGGCACCAACAAACCGCTTTGCAACATCAGCTGCAAAAGACCCACCGTTTTCATACAAACCGATTTGCCCCCGGCATTTGGCCCGGAAACCAAAACAATCCTCAAATTCTCATTGATGTGGATATTTAAGGGCACCACCGTTTTCTTTTCTGTAGCAAAAGAAAGTAGCAATAACGGATGACGGGCATTAACCAATCTTGTTTTCGGCTCTTTGAGCAACACCGGCATGGTGGCCTGTATATCGATGGCAAACAAAGCCTTTGCCCTGACAAAATCGAGCTTGGTTAAAAAGCCGTGGTACGACAGCAACAACGGCGTATATGGCCTCAGTTCGGTTGTTAAAGCAATCAAAATCCTCACAATTTCCCTACGTCGGTCAAATTCGAGGTCGCGCAGCTTGTTGTTGAGCGTAAAAACCTCTTCAGGCTCCAAGTAAACAGTTTGGCCACTGGCCGATTCGTCGTGGATAAAACCCTTGAGCTTGCGTTTGTTTTCGGCCAGTATCGGAATGCACATGCGTCCATCGCGAACGGTTAAACTGCCGTCGGCCACCCAATTTTGCGCAATCGCGTTTTTATAGATGGCATCCATCTTTTTACGCACTTCCTGCTCGCCCTTGGCTATGGCGGCCGTAATATCCTGCAATTCGGACGAAGCATTGGGCTTCATCTTGCCTTTGGCATCCAAAACGCTTTCTATTTTTTTAAGGATGTTCTTTTCAATCGGCAAGTGTTCAAAAAGCGCTTCCAAATTCGGATAAACCGTGGCGCGTTCTTCAAAAAAACGCAAAACCGAAAATACGGTCTGCAGGGAAGCATAAATCTGGAAGAGTTCCTCCTCTACCAGATAGGTTCCTTCTACTTTTATTTTATCGGCCAGTACCTTAATATCAAAAAAAGTGCTGATCTGCAAGGGCTCTTGGTTTTCCAAGATGCTTTTGAATTCGTGTGTTTGGCGCAGAAACTTGTTGATCTGGTCGTGTTTGGTTATGACCTGCATTTTGCTCACCAAGGCCTGGCCCATGGTACTTAGGCAATGCTGGTGCACCATTTGCCTCACTTCGTTAAAACCTAATCTCTCTTGGCAATTATCTGGATATAGCATATTACTTTTTGGGTGTAGAAGCACTTTGAGGTACATCAACCGGCATCTTAACCGGCTGCATTTCCTGGACTTGGCCTACAGAATCCTTTGCCGATTTTGTTCCCGATTTTGCCGGTTTTACCGTATCGGTTATTTTCTGCAGGGCTTTCAGTTGCTTCTCTTTTGTTTTATTGAGTTGCGTGGTAACGTTATCGTATATTTTTTTGAGGATATCAGGGTGCTGGTAGTAATAGTCCATGCTTTGGTTGTAAAGGGCAGAATCAATCTGGAACTTCTTATAAATACCCTTGTAAAAAGCCGAAGCTATCTTTTTGGTGCTATCAGCGCCTGGCGACATGGTACTGATGTAGCCATCTACCACATGGATGTCGAACAGTACCTTTTCCATTTTATCGGGCTGGATAATCTCTTTGGGGATACCTGGCTTGCAGGCATATAGCCCCGAGCACACCAATAAAACGGCAAAAAATCTTTTCATTATTGACAAAACCTTTCTAATTTCTTAGCCAAATTGCGCTAAGGTTGTTAATTTTACCAAAAATACTGATAAATGAGCATTGCCGATAAAATATTAAAATATAAAAGTGAGATAGAAAGCGATGGCGTGAAGCTGGTTGCCGTTTCTAAAAACCATCCTGCCGAAGCAGTGCAAGAAGCCTATGCTGCCGGACAGCGTGTTTTTGGCGAAAACCTGGTACAGGAAATGGTTGATAAACAGGCCCAACTGCCACAAGACATCGAATGGCATCTGATTGGCCACCTGCAAAGCAACAAGGTTAAATACATCGCTCCTTTTGTAAAGCTTATCGAATCGGTTGACAGCTTAAAATTATTAAAGGAAATAGACAAGCAAGCGGCCAAGAACAATCGTGTAATCGACTGTTTGTTACAAATTTACATTGCCGATGAAGACACCAAATTTGGCTTGCAGTTTGACGAAGCGGTTGAACTTTTGCGTTCGGAAGAATTTGCTGAACTGAAGCACATAAGGATTGTTGGCCTGATGGGCATTGCCACCAACAACGCTACCGAAAAACAGACACAAGTGGAATTTAACGAACTGAAGGTGCTTTTCGACGGCTTTAAACTGAGCTTTTTTAGAAAAGCCGATTACTTCAAGGAAATTTCGATGGGCATGTCGGCCGATTATAAACTGGCCATTGAAGAAGGCAGCACCATGGTTCGGATTGGTAGCAATATATTTGGCAAAAGGGTAATCAAGCACTGGAAAGCCGAATAATACATTCCTATTGCCCCTATCTTAAACCATTAAAAAAACACCTCCATGAACATCCATATCAGAACTGCCGTAAAAGAAGACTGCCCGCGTTTGCTCGAATTGATCAACGAATTGGCGGTTTACGAAAAAGCACCGGAAGAAGTAACCGTAACCCTCGACGAGTTTGTTGATGCTGGTTTTGGCCAAAAACCGGTTTGGAAAGCCTTTGTAGCCGAAGAGCACGGAACCATTATCGGCTTTGCTTTGTTCTACACCAGATACTCAACTTGGAAAGGCTGTCGTTTATACTTGGAAGATTTTATTGTAACCGAAGCCTACAGAGGCAAAGGCGTTGGCAAGATTTTGTTCGAAAAAGTAATAGAAGAAGCCAAAACCAACAACTATAACGGCATGACCTGGCAGGTGCTCGACTGGAACGAACCAGCCATCAACTTTTACAATAAATACGAAGCCCGCCTGGAAGACGAATGGCTCAATGCTTCGTTTTCAAAAGAACAGTTGCACCACTTTAACTAGAAACAAACATGAAAAAACTAGGATTCTTACTCGTTGCCGTGATGGCGATCTCTTCTTGCCAAAACAAGCCTGAAAAATCGGGCGAAAGTGCCGCTGCTCCTGCCGATACCTTGGCCTATGCCTACGATTCGGTAAAAGTGCTGAGCAAAAACCTGGTTAAACCTGGCAAAAACGAATATGCCGACACTGCCAACGCCGTCATCAAGTTTCCTACGTTTAAAAACGACAGCCTGAACAACTACATCAAAAGACAGGTTTTCGATTACATTGCCAAAGAAGAAAAAGTAACTTCGTACCTCGATATAGCCAGCAGTTTTATCAAAGGCTACGACGATTTTTATAAAGAAGAGCCCAACACCGGTCAGTGGTGGTATTTGCTCATCGATATCAAAGTATTGCGCCAAACCAGCAACTACATTGCGCTAGAGCATACCCATGCCGATTATACGGGCGGTGCACACGGCAACACCATGGTTTCGTACATCAACTACAATCCCAAAACCAATTTGCCCGTGGTGTTAGACAGCCTTATCCAACCCGGCAAAATGGCCGATTTGCTTAAAGTGGCCGAAACCATTTTCAGGAAAGACAAAAAATTAAGTCCAACAGAAACGCTGGAGGGCAAATTCTATTTCAACAAGGGCATTTTTAATCTGCCCCAAAATTTTTATGTAAGCGATAAAGGCCTGGTATTTTTATACAATGCCTACGAAATTGATGCCTACGCAGCCGGAAGAACAATACTGACCATTCCTTTTGCGCAGCTGCAGCAAATAGCCAAACCAAATTCGCTTCTCACCTCTACCCCAACTCATTAAATGCAGGTATTCAAATTCGGTGGCGCTTCTGTAAAAGATGCAGCAGGCGTTAAAAATCTAGCCCAAATCGTCCAAAATCACGCTAAAGACAAAGAATTGCTCATCGTGGTTTCGGCCATGGGCAAAATAACCAACAAACTCGAGGAGCTTACTTGGGCTTTTGTAAGAGGCGATGAAAATACGCATCAGCTTTTTGAAGACATCAAGGCCTTTCACTTCAACATCATCAACGAACTGTTCGAAGACCACAAAAATCCGGTTTACAACGACGTAGCCAATACTTTTGTAGAAATTGAATGGCTTTTGGAAGAAGAAGCCAGTGATAGTCCAGATTACCTGTACGACCAGATTGTGTCGATTGGCGAACTGGTATCGACCAGAATCGTAGCGGCTTATTTAAACCAAGTGGGCTGTTTCAGCATCTGGACCGATGCCCGTGGCTATATCAAAACCGATAATACCTACCGCGAAGCCAACGTGCTTTGGGATAAAACTGAACAGGAGATCCAAAAACATCTACCCAGCTTTTTAGAACAAGGCATTGTGGTTACACAGGGCTTTATTGGGGGCACCAGCGAAAACTTTACCAGCACTTTAGGCCGAGAAGGCTCAGATTATTCGGCCGCCATTTTTTGCGCCTGTTTAAACGCCGAATCGATGACGATATGGAAAGACGTACCCGGTGTGTTGAACGCCGATCCCAAATGGTTCGACGAAACGGAGAAAATAGCGCAGCTTTCTTACCACGATGCCATCGAGCTCACCTATTATGGTGCCACGGTAATCCACCCGAAAACGATCAAACCTATCCAAAACAAGGGCATTCCGTTGTATGTGCGTTCGTTTATCCAACCAGAAGCCGAAGGAACCGCCATTACCACCACGCAAACACCATTGCCTATCCCCTCGTTTATTTTTAAGGTAAACCAGGTACTGATTTCGATTTTCCCGAAAGATTTTTCTTTCATTATTGAAGAGAACCTGAGCCATATTTTCGACGTATTGCACCGCAACCGGGTCAAAGTAAATACCATGCTCAACTCGGCCATCAGTTTTTCGGTAAGCGTTGACAACGATGAGCAAAAAATCAAACAACTCATTGCCGATTTATCGGAGAGCTTTAAAGTAAAATACAACAGTGGCCTCGAACTGGTCACCATTCGCTATTACAACCAGCAAACCATCGATCGCGTTACCGTTAACAAAGACGTATTGCTGGAAGTAAAAAGTCGCCATACCTGCCAAATGGTCATGAAGGATAAGGCTTGAGGGAAGGCTGAAGGTGGAAGGTAGAAGGTGGAAGGTGGAAGGTAAAAGACCAAAGACTAAAGACCAAAGTTTAGAGTCGGGAAGTTAAAAACGCTAGTCGCAAATCGCTATACGCCATACGCATTACGCAAATCGAATGAACAAACATATTTTAAATAGCGAAGTTCAGGCCTACATCAGCAACAACCTTCAAGCCGATGTAAGTAAAATTGCGTTGTTAAAATCGCCTTTTGGCGAAGTAAGTTCGGCAGCATTGGCGGGACAGATAGCGGCGAAAAAAAAATCGGTACACAAACTGCCAAGCTGGTATGCACAAGAGGGAATTTATTATCCGCCGCTGCTATCAATTGAGCAATGTTCTTCCGAAACTACGGCGCGATACAAATCCCAATTGGCTCAAGGCCATTCGCTGTTAGACCTTACCGCCGGTTTTGGTGTCGACAGTTTCTTTTTTGCACAAAAAATAGCCCAAGTTTATAGTTGCGAAATCAATCCAGAACTTTCGGCCATCAGTGCGCATAATGCACAATTGTTAGGTGCCAACAACATTGAATGTATGGCTGTCGATGGCATTGAGTTCCTCAAAAACACCAATCAGCAGGTTGATACCATTTACCTTGATCCGGCCCGACGCCACCAAAGCAATAAGGTATTCAAGCTCAAAGACTGCACACCCGATGTAACTCAACATCTAGACTTTTTGCTAACCAAAGCCCAACGCGTAATTATTAAAACCGCTCCCCTGCTCGACATTACTGCGGGGCTTGCCGAACTGAAAAACGTGAGCGAAATCCATATTGTAAGCGTAAAAAACGAATGCAAGGAGTTGCTTTGGGTGATAGATCGAGATTTTAAGGCCGATCCGCAAGTAATTTGCGCCACCTTAAACGACGAGCAAAAAATCTTCGCCTTTCAACTCAACGAGCTCCATAAACCTATCGCTGTTGCCAGCCATCAGCCACCAATTTATCTTTACGAACCAGATGTAGCCCTGCTCAAAAGCGGCGCCTTTAACCTAATTGGTGCACGTTTTGGTTTGCATAAATTGCATCAACACAGCCAACTTTACCGCAGTGACCGATTTTTAGCCGAATTTCCTGGGCGCATCTTCCAAATCGAAACCTGGCTCACTTTAAACGAACTGAAAAAAGAAAGGGAACTAAGCGGCAATGTGATTGTAAGAAACTTCCCCGAAAAACCCGAAAACCTGGTGAAGAAGTACAAAATCAAATCCAGCCACGACCATTTTATCATTTTCACACAAACCAACGAAGGCAACTGGGCCATTAAAGCCAAGATTTTGCAACATTATTAAATTAGTTATTAGCTGATTTGAGGCTTGGCTAAATGAATATGGATTGAGCAGTTCAATCTTTTTGTCATTCCCAATCCATGAGGAATCCTAACCTTCCTCTATCTGCCCCCTCTACCTTCCTACCTTTTACCTTCCTACCTTCTACCTTCCACCTCCACCTTACTTTAACACTTTTTAACAATCCTTTAACAAGTCGGCCATAATGGATGGGGTATTTTTGATTAAACCTTAAACTAAACTCATGAAAACATTTAAACGCATTAACAATGCCCTGGGCTTTGTCCTATTTGCGCTTGCCGCAGTTGCTTATTGGCTATGTATGGAACCTACGGTAAGCTTTTGGGACTGTGGCGAATTTATTTCGGCTTCTTTCAAACTCCAAGTAGGCCATCAGCCCGGCGCACCCTTATTTTTAATGATCGGCAGAATGTTTTCGCTATTGGCTGCCGGCGATTTGAGCAAAGTGGCTTATTGGGTAAACCTGGTTTCGGTGCTATCGAGCGCGGCTACTGTGATGTTCCTGTTTTGGAGCATCAATGCCATTGCCCTAAAAATCGTGAAAAAAGATGCAGCGACATTAAATACAACACAACTGTGGAGCATTATAGCTGCTGGTACCATTGGGGCATTAGCCTATGCTTTTTCGGATACGTTTTGGTTTTCGGCAGTAGAATCAGAAGTTTATGCCATTTCTACCCTTTGTACGGCCATTGTTTTTTGGGCTATCCTGAAATGGGAACAGCAAATGAACGACAAATGGATTTTGTTCATTGCGTACATAATCGGTCTTTCTATCGGCATCCACTTGCTGAGCTTGCTGGCCATTCCGGCAATCAGCTTGGTTTATTATTTCAGAAAACAAGAAAATCCTACGCTTTGGGGCATTGCAAAAGCCTTTTTAATTGGTTGCGTATTGTTGGGCATTGTGCAGTTTGGCGTTATCCAATACTTTGTGCTCTTCGCCTCTAAATTCGATATCCTGTTTGTAAACAGTTTCGGCTTGGGCTTCGGCTCGGGCGCATTGGCTTTTGTAGCCTTATTTGCTTTGGCTTTGGGCTATGGCATTTATTACAGCATCAAAAAGAGCTATTATCAGCTTAACTTGGGCCTGCTAAGCTTGGCTTTGGTGATATTCGGCTTTTGTTCTTACTTCATGATCATTATCCGCGCCAATGCCAAAACCGACATCAATCTTTCCAATCCTGACACCCCTGTTTCGCTGTTCAGCTATTTGAGCAGACAACAATACGAAGACAAGCCCCTGCTTTACGGCCAGTTCTACAACTCGAAACCCGTAGAAACCAATGAAACAGGCGTAACCTACCGCAAGGGCGATAAAACCTACGAAGAAAGCGGCAAAACCTACAAGCGCGTTTACGACACCAATACTTTTCTGCCACGTACCTATAGCGACAAGCCAAGCCATGTGAGTTTTTACCAGAGCTGGATGGGACTTGCTGATGGCCAGACGCCAACATTTTGGCAGAACATGAGTTTCATGAACAGCTACCAAATGGGCTTTATGTACTGGCGTTATTTTGCCTGGAACTTTGTAGGCCGCCAAAACGACGAGCAAGGCCAAGGTGCTATACATCAAGGTAATTGGCTAAGTGGCATTAAACCAATCGATGCCTTGCACTTGGGCAATCAGGATAAATTGCCACCAAGTATCAAGGAAAACGCAGGCTACAACCTTTTTTATGGCCTGCCGTTGGTATTAGGGCTTTTAGGCATGGCTTACCTCTACCGCAAAAACAAAAAAGACGGCTTGGTGGTAGCCTTGTTGTTTTTCTGTACCGGATTGGCCATTATCCTTTACATTAACCAAGATCCTTTGCAGGTACGCGAACGCGACTACGCCTATGTGGGCTCTTTTTATGCCTTCGCCATTCTAATCGGCATTGGCGTATTGGCTGTAAAAGAATTGTTGGCGCGTATCGCTTCGAACAAGGTAAGCCTGGCTATTGCTACTTCGCTGTGCATGCTGGCTGTACCTGTGCTCATGGCTGCCCGTGGCTGGAACGACCACAACCGAAGCGGTAAAACTACTGCTTTAGACATGGCCAAAAACTACCTGAACAGTTGCGAACCTAACGCCATTCTATTTACCAACGCCGATAACGATACCTATCCGCTTTGGTACGCGCAAGAAGTAGAAGGCATCCGTACCGATGTAAGGGTAATTTGCCTGCAATTTTTAGGTTCTGAAGCCTTTTTAGACCAGATGAAAAAACAGCAGCACCTTTCGGCCCCGCTGCCAATTAGCCTAGTGCATAACCAATACAAGGAAGGCGTTAGAGATTATATGCCTTATGTAGATTATGGCATCAAAGACAGCGTTGAACTGACCGATCTTTTGTCTGTGCTTACTTCAGACAACAAAGAAGACAAAGTACAACTGAACGATGGCAGCTATGAAAACTTCCTGCCTACGCAAAAATTAAAGCTGACCATAGATCCAGCCCAAATTTTGGCTACCAAAACCGTAGCCTTGGCCGACAAGGATAAAATTGCGCCTCAAATGGAATGGGAATTCAAGAAAAACTATGCTTTGAAAAGCGATTTGGCTATGTTCGATATCATCGTGCACAACCAATGGAAAAGACCGATTTACTTTGCCACCTCGGTTTCAGACGATACTTATATCGGCTTAGATAAATACCTTTACATGGAAGGCTATGCCTACCGCTTGTTGCCTTTAAAGCCCAATAATGATCCTAATGCCGACAAAACCGAACAAACCAACAACCGATTGGCCTTTAAGCATTACAAAAACTTTGAATTGGGAGGCTTTAAAAAGGCAAAATACATCGATCCGGAAAGCAGAAGGGTATTGCAGGGCACTTGGACTTATGCCAATACCTTAAGCGCCAATTTAATCCGCGAAAACAGCATTGCCCAAGCCAAGGAAGTGATCAACAAAAGCATAAAAGAGCTGCCCTTAAAGAACTACAGCATTATGGATACGCTGAACAAGATTTCTTTGGTGCAAAATCTTTACTTGGTTAACGATAATCAACAAGCCAGCCAAATAGCCAAAGAAACCACTGGATTTTTGGCACAGGAGTTCGAATACATCCTATCGTTGAAGCCCGAAGAGCAACGTGCCTTTATCAATGACATCAGACGAGGCATGTACGTATTACAAAGCTTAGACAAAATTACAGAAGACCACAAACAAATAGACCTGAATAAAGTGTTCAAACAGCAGCTCAAAGACTACGAAACCCGATTTACCAATAGCTTGGGCTAAAAACAAAAGCCTCCCGGCATAAAATCGGGAGGCTTTGCTATGTAAAAATTTTTTAGACCAGATTAGACTTTCTTAACGTTTACAGCTTGTAAACCTTTTTTGCCTTCAGCGGTTTCAAATTCTACCTCATCATTCTCTTTAATCGCATCTATTCCTCCCACAACATCTTTAAAGTGAACAAAAATTTCTTTGTTTCCGTCATAGATGATAAATCCATAACCTTTTTGGGTATTAAACCACTTTACTTTTCCGGTGCTCATAAAAATTGTGTAATTGTATAAGATGATTATTAAATAGTTACTGAATTAAAGTTAATTACAAAAAATTCAAAAAGAAACATTATTTGAAAATTACTTGTTAGGTTGGGGCGTAGTGCGCAAATAAGGCTTAATTACCTGATGTCCTTTGGGGAATTTGGCCGGAATATCTTCGGTTTTGATGCTGTTCATCACAATCACATCTTCTCCATCCTTCCAATCGGCAGGCGTAGCCACGCTATATTCGGCGGTAAGCTGCAACGAATCGATAACCCGAAGCACTTCCGTGAAATTTCTGCCGGTTGAGGCCGGATAGGTAATCATCAGCTTTACTTTTTTATCAGGCGAGATGACGAATAGCGAACGTACGGTCATCGTTTCCGAAGCATTGGGATGGATCATGTCGTAGGCATCTGCAATTTTCCTGTCCTGATCGGCAATAATCGGAAAATCGACCGTGGTATTTTGGGTTTCGTTGATGTCCTTGATCCAGCCTTGGTGCGATTCGGCCGAGTCGACGCTCAAAGCCAATACTTTCACGTTCCTTCGATCAAATTCAGACTTCAAAGAAGCCGTCCTGCCCAATTCGGTAGTACAAACCGGCGTATAATCGGCCGGGTGCGAAAACAGCACGCCCCAGCTATCGCCCAGGTAATCGTAAAAGTCTATTTCTCCGATAGAAGTTATAGCTTTAAAGTCAGGGGCTGTATCTCCAATTCTTAAACTCATGGTTCTGGTTTTTAGGTTAAAAAATCAATTGTATGCGGTGAAGTTACTAAACTGAATTAAAACAATCCTCTTTGTTGTGTAATAAAATTTATGCGGGGCAGACTGCTTTTCAGGTGTTTATTGAATTCTTGTATGGTATAATCCGCTATTAAAGGCGTATCGGCCTCGTCGTGCTGATGCAAAAAGAAATAGATGTTTTCCAGCCCTTGGTCAAGCCAATGCTTTAGCCTTGTCACCCACTCGTCTACCCTGGCCTTATCCGAATCGAGGTATTGGCCACCATTGCCCACAAACCTTACAAAAGCGTTTGGCGTTGGCAATTCCATGTGTACGCAATCTCTACGGCCACTGGCATCAGTAATGGCTGCCCCCTTGCCCAACCTGGCCAACAGGCTAAACAATTCTTTTCTGGCTTCGCCCTTAAACCAATCCGGATGCCTTACTTCTACAAATACCTTTAAATCGGCGGGCAGTTTTTCGAGATAGCTGGCCAATACACCGATGTTGTTCGGACCGAAATTATCGCTTACCTGTAAAAAACAAGGGCCCAGGTACTGGCCAAAGGCGCTGATGGCCTTGATGTACTCGTCGGTGAGGTAATCGGTATCTTTGAGGCGCTTGAGATGGGTAATGGTTCTCGAAAACTTGGGACAAAACATAAAATCGCCATTGGTATTGGCTTTTACCTGCTCGGCCCATTTTAAGATCTGTTCTTCTTTGGGCAGGCTGTAAAAAATGGCATTCAGTTCTATCGAATTAAAGTGCTTGACGTATTCCCCCAGGAAATCGGCCTCTTTTGTTTTTTTGGGATAGATGAGCTCCTTCCACTCCTTGCGACCCCATTTGGCACAGCCCACATAAAACTGCGGATTGGCCACAGGGCCAAGCTGGGCAAAGGTCAAAAGGGTCTGTTCGCCATCGGGTGGCAAGGTAAAATCTATCGTATTGATCGCTTCTTCGGCAACTCTTCCAAATTCCATATGCTACTGAATTTAAAACAAAACCCCGAAAACTACTTAAAGTTTCGGGGTTTTCAAATTTTAATATTTTGGGATTGTTAATACACTTTGATCATGAAAACATAATCTTGGATTTTAGCTACCTGCTTATTGCGTTTCATGCCTTGCAATGGGCTTTTCTTATCGTAAGACACTCTTTTGGTCAGCGAATCCTGAGGAATTGCATTCAGGGCTTCTATAATGTATTTAGATTTTACAGCGAAAGCTGCGCCATTTGTTTTATCTTCTTTGCCGTTGATTACGCCAACAATGTTACCGCTATTATCCAGCACCGGGCCACCACTATTGCCTGGATCTACCGATATGGCTACCTGATAGGCTACACTATCGCCGTTAATGCCGGTTTTAGAACTTACATATCCATTGCCTAATACGGCATCGTCTTTTGGATAACCTAAGGTATAAACCTCTTCACCAATACCAGTGCCTGTTTTTTTAATGCCATAAGGCAAAGTTCCAAGCCTTCTGAAAGAATCGTCACTTACTTTTAAAATGGCGATATCGTTTGTGGCATCGGTATAGAACATGGTTGCCTTGAAAGAATCTCCCCGGCTGTTTTGAACATAGATCGAATCGGCTCCCTTAATTACATGAAAATTGGTTAAAATGTAACCATTGCTCGAAATGGCAAAGCCCGTACCGCCAAACTTGGCAGGGGTTGTATTTGTATTGGCATGTTTTTGCTTATCGTAGGCAATTACCCTTCTAATATCATTTTGATTTTTATCAAGGTTATTGATCCTTCTATCCAACAATTGCATGCTGCCATCTTGTTTTCTTTGGCCCAGGATTACAATACTCGCCAAAATCAAGAACAAAGCCGCCACAGCAATAGCCGACCTGTTGTTGCGCCACATCCTCACTATTCGAGATGGATGAGGCTTCACTTTTTCGCTAATAGCGGCCACATCGATTTTATCGTGCGCGGCATCCATTTGTTCTTTCAGCAACAAAACATTCGCATACTGCTTCATCGAATCCAAAAATACCTTGTGGGCAACTACTTTATGGTCAACAATGGGATCATTGCTTCTCAGTTGCTCAAAGGCATTACGCTCATCGGGGGTTAACTTGCCGTTGAGGTAATCTTCAATAATCGATTCTAATTCTATCTCGTTTCTCATTGCGTATTATGGTTGAAAAAACAACTTCTTTAATCGTTGCAAACATTTATACTTCTGTGTTTTGGCATTATCCGTATTGGTATAGCCAAATTTTTCACAGATATCCTGCATAGACAGATTATGGATATAAAAATCCTGGATAATGGTTTTGCAGGGTTCGCCCAGGCTTTCCAAGGCTACTTTCATCTTGTCGAACTGCATGTCTTTTTGCTCATGCTGCTCTACATCTTCATCTATGGCCAGTACGTCTTCAAAATCGGCAATGTTGTTGGTCTTCTTGCTCTGTTGTGTCAGCTTTTTTAACCAGATGCGTCGGCTTACCGAATACAAATAGGTTTTTAGCTTGCTGCTGAGCTCAAAATTGCCGCTCTTTATTTTATTATATAATACAATGATGGCTTCCTGATATACGTCTTTTGCATCGTCTTCATCACCATTATTGTTCAGAATAAATTGAAGCACCATCGGAAAATAGCCCGCATACAACTTATTTAGCGCTTCTTCTGAGTTGTTGAGTATACCTAATACTACTTCTCTATCTGTTGGAACTGAACTGCTTAACTTAATACTCACCAATTAATACATTTAAACGTGAATGGTAACCCAATGATAGCCAAAAAAATTATTTTTTGTGGCAATGTGGCGATCTTCTTTGTCGGACCGGCCAACATTTCCACCACATAACGCTAAGCCTTAATACCAAATTGTGGCAATGGTAACCTCCTCAAAAAATAAAAATATTTTAGGGGTCACCTTTTAAAATTTCGCGCATTAATGACAAAAACCTATTCATTATCTAAAACGAAAACAACATGAAAAACCTCATCAAATTTGGCTTTATGGCCTTGGCATTAAGCGTATCATTAGTGGCTTGCGATTTCGGCAAACCTAAAAAAGGAGATCAAAATTTAAAAGACAGTACCGCTATCGACTCGCCCAAAGTAGATTCTTTAAAGGCAGACACCAGCAAAAACCCTGTTGACACCACAAAAAAGGCAGAAAAAAAATAATTTAACTTTTTTTTACATTTGCAGGGTTACCTTTTTACCTTTGCGGTATTAAGATTAAAATTAATTAATTATTTAAACAGAAAATTAAAATGAAAAACTTATTCAAATTTGGCTTTTTAGCTCTAGCATTGTCTTTGTCAGTTGTAGCTTGTAACTCAGAGAAAAAAGCAGAAGGTGCTGATTCAACTTCATTGGATTCAGCTGCTAAAACTGTAGATTCAGCTGCTAAAACTGTAGATTCAGCTGCTGCTAAAGTTGATTCAGCTGCTAAAACTGTTGATACAACTAAAGCTGCTGCTAAACACTAGTCAATAGTTTTTAAACGCATAAAAAAGCCGAGGGAAATTTTCCTCGGCTTTTTTGTTTCTAGGCATTTTGCAACATTTACCCTATCAAAAATGCCCGATAAATGCTACCTTTGCGGCTGTATCAATTTTCCTTTCAAATGAATTTATCTCCGCTTCAGGCCATCTCTCCAATTGATGGGCGCTACAGAAAAACAACCGATAAACTGGCTGCTTATTTCTCTGAGTCTGCCCTGATCAAATACCGTATCTTTGTAGAGATCGAATATTTTATTGCCTTGTGCGAAGCCAAAATTCCGGGGCTGGAACAATTCGACACCACGCTTTTTCCAAAACTGCGCGCCATACACCAACAATTTACCGACGCCGATGCGCAAACGGTTAAAGACACCGAAAGCATTACCAACCACGACGTGAAAGCGGTTGAATACTTTATCAAAACCAAATTCGACGAATTGGGACTGCAAGTCCTCAAAGAATTTATCCACTTTGGCTTAACCTCGCAAGACGTAAACAATACAGCCATTCCTTATAGCTTTAAAATAGCTTTGGAGGAGGCCTATTTTCCGGCACTGACCGAACTTATCCAAAAAATAAGCGACTTGGCCAAAGAATGGGCCGACGTTCCTTTGCTGGCACATACACACGGTCAACCAGCCTCGCCTACCAAACTGGGCAAGGAATTTATGGTTTTTGCCGAACGTTTAAATGTACAGTTCCAAACCTTGAAAGCCATTCCGCATAGCGCCAAATTCGGCGGTGCAACAGGCAACTTCAACGCCCACCATATTGCCTATCCACAAATCAAGTGGGTTGATTTTTCGAATAACTTCGTTAATCAGATCTTAGGACTGAACCGCGCCCAGTACACCACGCAAATTGAGCATTACGACCAGTTTGCGGCACAATGCGATGCCCTGAAACGTATTAATAATATCATTATTGACTTAGATCGCGATATTTGGGCCTATATATCTAAAAATTATTTCAAGCAGAAAATCAAAGCTGGTGAGGTAGGTTCATCGGCCATGCCCCATAAGGTAAACCCTATCGATTTTGAAAATGCCGAAGGAAATGCCGGTGTTGCTAATGCCTTATTCGAGTTTTTCGCCGCCAAACTGCCTATTTCTCGTCTGCAACGCGACTTAACCGATTCGACCGTGCTGAGAAACATGGGCGTGCCGATGGCGCATACCATCATTGCCATCAGCTCTACGTTAAAAGGACTGAATAAAATCTTATTGAACAACGAAGCAATTGCTGCCGACTTGGAGAACAACTGGGCTGTTGTGGCCGAAGCCATCCAGACCGTGTTGAGAAGAGAGGCTTATCCAAATCCTTACGAAGCTTTAAAGGCGCTGACCAGAACCAATCAAAAAATTACCGCCCAAACCATGGCTGCATTTATTGATGAATTGGAAGTGAACGATGCCATTAAGGCCGAACTGAAGCAAATTACACCTTTTAATTATACCGGGATTTTCTAGGGAAAGGTGGAAGGCTGAAGGTGGAGGGCAGGAAGCCGAAAGACTAAAGCTTAAAGACCAAAGACTGAAAGAAAAACACAAGATGATTGGTATTTCTTAATTTATCTCCATTCCTTAATGTTTTAAGGCTGAAGGCGGAGGGCAGGAAGCCGAAAGACTAAAAATCAAAAGCTGGAGGGAAGATCATTGATGTATTCAACCCTTAATGTGTCTTAATTCCTTAATGTTTTAAAACTGAAGGCAGAAGATGGGAAGCCGAAAGGCTAAAGACTGGAAGCAAAATGCAAGATGGCTGACGTACTCAATCCTTAATGCGTCTTAATTCCTTAATGTTTATCAAACAGCGAGAGAACGATTTCTTGGCAATTCCTCCCGATTTGCTTAAATTGACCTAAATCAGACAACAGTCTAACTGCATTTGATTTATTTTTGTAATCTAAATTCACAGACAATGACGATCAACGTATATACAGAGCAGACCCCGAACCCAGCTACCATGAAGTTTATGGTGAATAAACTTTTGATTAACGGAAGCGAGGATTTTGCAACGAAAGAAAGCGCAGAACACTCTCCTTTTGCCAAAGAACTGTTCAAATTCAACTTTGTAAGCGGCGTGTTTTTTGCCAGCAACTTTGTAACCATTACCAAAACAGAGGATGCTGATTGGAGCGATATCGAAGCAATCTTGAAAGAATTTGTCAAAGGTGCGGTTGAGGCTGAGCTGAAAATCAAGGAAAACACAGCTGAAGAAGCTCCAAATTTCGAAGGCAGCGATATCGAGATCAAAATTCAACAAATCCTGCACGATTATGTTCGTCCGGCGGTTGAGCAAGATGGTGGTGCCATCAGCTATAAATCTTTTGACGAAGGCGTGGTAACCGTAGAATTGAGAGGTTCTTGCAGCGGTTGTCCATCATCAACCATTACCTTGAAATCGGGTATTCAAAACCTGTTGCAACGTATGGTTCCCGAAGTGAAAGAAGTAGTTTCTGAAGCACTATAAGTACCTTCGAGAGGGAATTGTTATCATATATTGTTTATCTGTTGTAATTGTTAAATTGTTAACTGCAAACTGACAACTGTAAACTGAAAACAACTTTTCTAGAAATACACAAGGCCCGAATAGGGCCTTTTTTATGGCTTATTTTTTAGGATAGCCCTGATTTTGGCATCGAGGTCTAAGCTATTGGTATCTTTAAAAGACTGGCCAATTTGATACACTTTATTGGCTTTATTGATGCGGTGGAGGCTATAGTAATTTTCGCCAGCCAAGCCGTAGCTCACAATTACCTTGTTTTTTTGGTCGTAACTGGGATTGGCAATTTCGTCAAACCCCCGCACTTTGGTCAACGTGTGCTTTTTGGGGTCAACCAGGTACAACAAGTAATAAGAATTGCCTCCACGCGCGCCACTCTCCACAAAAAAGAGCAGGTCCTTGATGCCGTCGTTGTTGTAATCCACAAAATCAACTTCTCGTTGAGCTTGGGTAGCACTGTGGTTTTCTTTCCAATAAACGATATCGGTTTTGCCATTTTTTCGACCAAAGTAAATATTGATGCTTTGTTGGTCATCGGCCACAATATGTTCGATGGCTAACCCATAGCTTTTGTCGGCAAAAGGATAAATGTATTGCCAATGGCCTTCGGTATGGCCGAATATCTTTGGTTGTGCCTGTACCCAAACCATGCTAACGATCAAGCCACAAATTAAAAGAATCGACTTTTTCATGCTTGACGGATTAGCAATTAGAAATACTTTTTGATGGTTTGGAGTATTTCTTCGGTAACCTGACTGTTGGTGGCCAACACTTCGCGGGTTTCGAAAATTTCTTGGCCTCCCGAAAAATTAAGGATGGTCCCTCCTGCCTGTTGCACAATAAAGGCTCCGGCGGCTACATCGTACGAGTTGAGGTTATATTCGAAATACGCATCGAAACGGCCACAGGCCACATAGGCCAAATCGACTGCTGCAGAGCCGATACGCCTTAAACCATGGCATTGCTGCATCATTTCGGTAAATAGTTGTATATATTGCGGTTGCTTGTCGAACTGGTAATAGGGAAATCCGGTAGCCAGCAAGCACTTAGACAGGTTATTGTTTTGCGAAACGCGGATAGGCTTGTTGTTGAGGTAAGCGCCTCCACCTTTATAGGCCGAAAACATCTCTCCCCTATTGATTTCGTAAACCACGCCAATTACCGGCTGGTCGTTTTCGTAAAGTGCAATGCTAATGGAATAGGTAGGTATGCCGTGGATAAAATTAGTAGTTCCATCCAGCGGGTCGATGATCCAGGTATAGGTTTGGCCTTTGATATTTTCGGTTTCTTCTTCGGTAATGAAACCTGCTTCGGGCAAGATTTTGGTCAGGTTTTTTACAATCTGCTTTTCAGCATTTTTGTCTACATAAGAAACCAAATCGTTGAGGCCTTTGTATTCTATCGCATTGGCGTCGAAAGACATGGCTTCCTTACGAATAAAATTACCCGTTAAGCGGGTAACCGCTATCACTTTCGAGCATAATAATTCGTAATTCATGTTAGTAGCTTTTTAGTTTCTCCCTGTTTTTGTTCGAATAGATGACCAATGCCAATCCGCTAATGAACAACAACAATGAAATCAGTTCTGCCTGGCTAAACGGAATTCCGGCTACGGTATATTTAGAGTTTACACGGATCAATTCGATAAAGAAACGTTCTACCCCAGCTAGTATCAGGTAAATTCCAAACATCATTCCCGGCGATTTGATATACTTCCTGATATTCCAAAGGAACAGGAAAATCAAAAAGGCCAATACAACCTCATAAATAGGTGTTGGATAAACGGGATTGGCTAATTCGTTGCAATAACGGCCAACACAACCAGCAATAGGATCACCTTCTCTGGCTACGTTGTTGGGATAAGTATAAGCCCACAACCAATCTGGCAACCAAGTAAATGGTTTAGGATTCAAATTTACAATGCCCCAGTCGCCATCGCCTGCCAAATGGCAACCAATACGGCCAACGCTATAGGCCAGCATCATGCCTGGTCCGCCTACATCGAGCATGTGCAAGGGTTTGATGCCGTTTTTGCGCGCAATGTACAGCACGGCTGCACCACCGCAAATCAGTCCGCCATAAAAAGTAAGGCCGGTAAAGGCAAACAAACCACCAAGCGGATCTTGGATAAAAGTATCCCAATGTTCGAGGTTATCGAAAATCTTCGCACCTAAAAAACCCCAAACCGCAGCCCAAACCACCATATTGCTCATCAGCTCATAAGGATGCACAACAACATCGACCTCTTTAGGCTGTGGCAATTTTGCAGTATCTTTTTCTTTATAGGCCCAATATATAAATACAGCGGCCAAAATGAGGCCACCCAACATGTTGCCCTTGGTAGAAAGGAGTACGCCTTGTTGGTCGTCTACAAAAACTTTATAGTTGAGTATGGCATAGAGTATTTTATAGCCAATGATGAAACCAAAAATACCATTTGTAATCAATTCCAATGCAGAAGCTGGTTTACCAATCGTTACCCTTCTTTTAATAGGATGGATAATACCCAAAGCTTCTTTTCTTTTGAGTTCTTTGGTAAATGCCCAATAACCGGCCACAAAAGCCAAGGCTACAAAAACGCCAAATGTGTTAAATGGCAGGGGCAGATTGATGCCAAAAAGATAGGATAAAAAATGGGAAACGGTAGGAAACATATATCAAATGTAGTTTAGGCGAAGATAGGAAAAAGTTGCTAGTTTTAGTTGGGAAGTTGCTTGTGTTTAGTTGGGAGTTGGGGAGTTAGGAAGTCAGGAGTCCGAAAGTCAATAGTCGGAAGTCAGAAGTCTGTGGACCATAGGCTATAGTCGGGAGTCAGAAAGTTCATAGTCTGGATTCTGTAGTCGAGAGTCGGAAAGTTAAGAAGTCGGAAAGCTGGGCGTTAGTGGCTGTGCACCAAGGTTTCTGCTTCTTCCACATCTACTTCGCCATCGGCAGATAAACCAAGCAGTTTGACGTTCTTAAGCTCGTTAACCATCACCGGATCGTATTTGGCCCTAACTTTTACATAGTTTTTGGTAAAGCCATGCATAAAGCCGTTTTTCTGGTCATCTTCGAAAAGCACCTGACCAATTCCACCTACCTGCGATTCGTAGAAAGCCCTTCTTTTTTTGTCGGAAAGGATATGCAACATTTTATTGCGTTCGAAACGGGTACTGCCAGCTACTTTGCCTTTCATGGTGGCCGCTTCGGTTTGCTCACGCTCCGAATAGGTAAATACGTGCAGGTAAGAAATATCCAATCCGTTCAAAAACTGGTAGGTATCTAAGAAATCTTCTTGTGTTTCGCCTGGAAAGCCCACAATTACGTCTACCCCTATGCAGCAGTTGGGCATTACCTCCTTAATTTTCGCTACCCTTTCGGTGTAAAGCTCGCGTTGGTAGCGTCTTTTCATCAAGCCCAAAATTTTATTAGAGCCCGATTGCAAGGGAATATGGAAATGCGGTACAAAACGTTTAGAGGTGGCTACAAACTCGATAATCTCATTGCTCAGCAAATTCGGTTCGATAGAAGAAATACGAATACGTTCGATGCCTTCTACTTCATCCAAAGCTTTTACCAAATCGAAGAAACGGTCTTCCCTTTTGCCTTCCCTGATGCCAAAATCGCCCAGGTTAACGCCGGTAAGTACAATTTCTTTCACCCCGCTTTGTGCAATCTGCTGTGCACGGTTCACTACGTTTTCAATGGTATCGCTCCGGCTGCCGCCACGCGCCAAAGGAATGGTGCAATAGGTACAAGGATAATCGCAACCATCCTGAACTTTGAGGAAGGTACGGGTACGATCGCCAATAGAATAGGCCGCAATAAAATTATGGTTAACTTTTTCTATGTTCTGCTGGTGGACAACGGCTTTAGGATTTTTGGTGAGGTCGGTAATGAACTCTACGATCCTGAATTTCTCGGCAGCACCCAAAACCATGTCGACGCCTTCTATTTCGGCAATTTCTGTAGGTTTTAACTGGGCATAACAACCTACAATGGTGATATAGGCGTTTGGAGCATATTTGAGGGCCTCTTTTACCACCTTGCGACATTTTTTGTCGGCATGATCGGTAACAGAACAGGTATTGATTACATATACGTCGGCAGCGTCGGTAAACTCGACCACACTATAGCCCGCATCGGTAAATAAACGGCCAATGCTGGATGTTTCGGAAAAATTAAGCTTACAGCCAAGCGTATAAAATGCAACCTTTTTCATTGATTCTGCAAAGATAACAATTTTGATGGAGTTAAGCGCTAAGTACCTAGCCTTTGGCAGGGTTTGACAGCTTGTTTACAATTTGTTGGATGAGTATGCTGTATTGTTTGATTGTTAGCATTGTTGAACTGCTATATTGCCCAATGGTTTTATTGCTAAATTGTTGAAATTTGGTAATGTTCAATTGTTTAATTGCTAGAATTGTTTAATTGCTCAATTATAGCTCGGCATTGCCCACTGTGAACTGCTCACTGTAAATTGAAAACTATTTTTTAGCTCGATGAAGGCTATTGTATTTTTTGATGCAGTCCCTGATATTGTCGAAAGAGAAGCTTCTTTTTTTAAACTTGTCAAGCAACTGCTGGTCATCGGCTAGCAAACCATAAAGATTTTTTTCGCGCTGCTCTCTTTTGCTACCGCTGATGGCGGTGTCGTTTGTTTTGATTTCTAGCAGTTGGCCACCATCCAAACGGGCATACCAGGTAGAAATCGTGCCTCTTGCGCTATATATGCCGGTAGCACTCACCGCTCCCGAAGAAGCCGAATAATCTTCAAACAGCTCAATGCGTCCGTTTTCTAGTTTTTTAACCAGCCTGGCTTCTTCGGCATAAGGCATTTTCATCAGTACGAACAGCGCGCTGTCGGCACTTCTAAAATACGACTTTAAGGTATCTGTTTTAATCGTTACGAACTTTGAATCTTCCAGCTTCTTAAACTTCAGCTCATCGGCAGGACCAGTGCCCATCACAAAGCCATTCCTAAGTTTTCCCCTTATGGTATCTCCTTTAAGGGTTTCGATAAAATCTTTTTGGGCAAATGCGTGGCTGACGATAAAAAAACTGCAACAGCAAGTAAAGAGCAAAAATAATTTGGTTTTCATGATGGTTAGTTGGTTTGTGGGTTGATGTGATGTTTTAAAAATTTGGCAACTGTTTAGGGCAAGTCGTTCCAGCGATAGCTTTGTTGCTCTAATCCGGCCAGGTCTATTACCCTATCAATTACCGTTTGGGCCAATTCTTCGATGGTTTTGGGCAAGCTGTAAAACGAGGGGTTGGCCGGACAAATAATTCCACCGGCTTCGGTTACGGCTTTCAGGTTGTTGATGTGGACGAGGCTAAATGGCGTATCGCGAACTACAGCAATCAGTTTTCTTCTCTCCTTCAAAATCACGTCGGCCGCGCGCGAAATCAAATCATTGGAAATGCCATGGGCGATACGGCCCAAAGTGCCCATAGAGCAGGGCGCAATAATCATGGTATCGAATTTGGCAGAGCCCGAGGCAAAAGGCGCATTGAAATCCATTTTGGGATAAAAGGTAAAAGGATAGTTATCGTAGCTCGAATCGCCCAATTCGAATCGCCATACTTCCTTGGCGTTGTCAGACATCACCACGCCTACTTTTTCGATCTGGTCGGAAAGCTTCAGCAGGTTATCTAACAATAATTTGGCATAAATGGCACCGCTGGCTCCGGTTACGGCAACAACGATTTTTTTCTTCTGGCTCATATGTAGCCAAAGATACGATAGAAAAAGAATATCAGCTAATCATGAAAGGGTCATCAAACGACCTGAAATCGCAACAAGAGCATGCCACGCTTTCAAAGGAGTAAAATAAAAAAGGGCCAGAAATAAATTTCTGACCCTACATCTACCTATGAAAAACATACCCCCGAAAGGGTAAGCCCAAATATAACTACATTTACTTTAAAAAGAAAGTTTAAACATACTTTTTTTATTTATCGTGGAAATGTGACACAAAAAAAACTTACCTCGACTCCAAAATGCAGTTTTGACACATTAGAACAGGTATTTGGTGCTTAAAAAATTTGAACTGTTGCTATCGATAATTTCGTTGAGCAGGTGCTTATTGTTTTCGTTAAGCTTGGTGGCCACCAAAGAACGGATAGAAAAAGAGCGCAAAGCGTCAACAACCGACAAAGTTCCTTCGGCGCTGTCCTTTCTTCCGGTAAAAGGAAACACATCCGGACCGCGTTGGCATTGGCAGTTGATATTTACCCTGCTCACCTGATTAACCAAGGGATCGATCAGCGCAGCCACCTCTTGGTCGTCGTTGCTAAAAATGCTCACCTGCTGGCCGTGGGTCGATTCGATAAGGTATTGGATAGTTTCTTCCAAATCGTCGAAAGGCACTACCGGCACCACCGGACCGAACTGCTCTTCGGTGTATAGTTTCATTTCGGCCGTAACCGGATAAACAATGGCTGGATAAACGAACGATTCGTTGGTGGCTCCCCCATTTTCGTTAACGATTTTGGCACCTTTTGCAAGGGCATCGTCTAAACATTCTTTTAAATAGGCGGGCTTATGCGGTTCTGGCAAGGGGGTAAGCGAGATGCCTTCTTGCCAAGGCATGCCGAATTTGAGTTTGGCAACTGCTTCGCTCAACTCCTTCAAAAACTGGTCGGCCAGGCTTCGGTGCACAAAAATAATCTTGAGTGCCGTACACCTTTGTCCGTTAAAAGAGAGCGAACCCAATACTGTTTCTTGTACGGCCAGCTTTAAATCGGCCTGTGCGGTAATGATGGCGGCATTTTTGGCATCCAACCCTAAAATTGCACGCAAACGATTTACTTTAGGGTGCATTTTCTTTAATTCGTTGGCTACTTTGCTCGAACCGATGAGCGTAAGCACGTTGATCTTGCCTGACTGCATCAAGCCCGGAATAATTTTATTGCCACGGCCATAAATGGTATTGACCACGCCTTTGGGAAAACAGTTTCTGAAAGCTTCCAACAAAGGGTAGAATAATAAGGTACCGTGTTTAGGCGGTTTGAACAAAATGGTATTGCCCATAATCAGGGCCGGAATTAAGGTAGTAAAAGTTTCGTTTAAAGGATAGTTGAACGGCCCCATGCACAACACCACCCCCAAGGGCGAACGGCGGATCTGCGCCACAATGCCCTGTTCCATGGTAAAACCCGATGATTGTCGATCTAAATCCTTTAGGGCATCAATAGTAGCATGGATATACTCGATGGTGCGGTCGAATTCCTTCACCGAATCGGCGTAGGTTTTACCGATTTCCCACATGAGCAGCTTTACGACTTCCTGTTTCTTCTCGATAATCTGGTGCGTAAATTTCTCCACGTGTTCGATGCGCTGTGCAACGCCCATGGTTGGCCATTCGCCACGGCCATTGTCGTAGGCCTTAACTGCCGCTTCTAAAGCCGCCGAGGCCTCTGCCTCATCGCAAAGCGGATAGGTTCCGATGATCTTTCGTTGCAAACCATTGGCTGTTTTTACGCATACCGGCGACAAAACGGTGTGTACATCACCATTCCACGGCAACATTTGTCCATTGGAAAGGTACTCGCGCTGGTTCACCTCGGCTTCTAACTTAAAAGCACTAGGTATCTGCTCTTCCGCGAGGAAAAGATGGTCTAGTTGTTCTTGAAAACTCATGGTTTATAGGTCGTTGATTACTTTATATTTCGGAACTAGTGATTTCATGATGAACCAGGCCAACAAATAAGCCACGGCGCAATAGGCAAACATAATGGTATAGCCAACCGTCATATTCGATTGTACCAGAGGCTTTTGAATGGCCAATAACTGATCGAACAAAGTGGGATCTACTCCTTTTACCTTTTCAGCCACCTCTTTAGGTAATTTGCTTAATTGCGTGGTTGCTATATTTACTTTATCTCCATATTTGCTCAACAATTGAAGCGAACTGATTTGGTTGATAAAGTTGGTATTGCCTAATTCTTTAAATTTGGCGAAAGATTCGGCAATGCCTTTATGGGCATAACTATCGAAAATCCAACCCCCGATTTTGGTGATGAGCACACCGCCCAAACCACCAGCCATGCCCCCAATGCCTACTACCGAACCTATGGCTCTTTTAGGAAACATATCTGAAACCGTCGTAAATATATTGGCCGACCAAGCCTGATGCGCGGAAGCACCAATACCTATTAATACTACCGGTACCCAATAAGAATAATGGCCAAAAGGCTGTGCCAATAAAACAATTAATGGAAAAATAGCAATCATCAGCATGGCTCTAATTCTTCCATCGTAAACCGCGTAACCTTTATTAATGAAGTATTTAGGAAACCAACCTCCACCAATACTGCCCACCATGGTCATACTATACAAAACTGCCAAAGGCACCCGGACATCCAGCTCATTCATTCCATATTGATCTTTCAGGTAACCTGGCAACCAGAACAGGAAAAACCACCACACGCCATCGGTCATGAATTTACCAATCACAAACGACCAGGTTTGTTTATAGCCCAGTAGTTTTAACCAAGCCACTTTTTCCTGTTTGCCGGTATCAGCCACTTGTTCTTCATCGCTGTTGATATAAGCCAATTCGGCATCGCCCAATCTTTTTTGCTTTTCCGGGCTTTCGTAGAAAATAAGCCAGAAAAACAGCCATAAGAAACCAATGGCTCCAATAATTTCGAAAGCAGTTTCCCAGCCCCAGTGCGAAGCAATCCACGGAACTGTAATCGGTGCCAAAATAGCCCCAACGTTTGCGCCCGAGTTAAAAATACCGGTTGCCAACGAACGCTCTTTTTTAGGATGATACTCGGCCGTAGCTTTAATGGCCGCCGGAAAGTTTCCTGCTTCGCCAATGGCCAAAACTGCCCTCGAAAACATAAAACCCAAAATAGAAACCGGAATGGCAGTTAAACCCAAAGTGGTTAGCAACGACGATAAGCTGCCCCCGATGGTAATGGCATAGGCATGGATAATGGCCCCGATAGACCATACAATAATGGCGATGCCGTAGCCCCATTTGGTGCCCAGTTTATCTACAAAACGACCAGCAAACAGCATGGCAATGGCATAAGTAAACTGAAAAACCGCAGCAATATCTGCATAATCGCTGTTAGACCAGCCGAATTGCTCTTCGAGGGTGGGCTTTAATAAACTCAATACCTGCCTATCGAGGTAGTTTACGGTGGTAGCAAAGAACAGCAGTGCGCAAATAGTCCACCTGTAATTGCCGATTTTAACTTGGTTCATTTGATTTGGTTTATGTTGGTTGATGGTGTTGTTATTCGTTTAAAGTTTAGTTCTTATGTCAATTCGTTGGTGTTCTTGACCAACGAAGGCTATACATTTATGGTTTTACCTTATGCCCTTGTTGGTGTTTTCACCAACAAGCCAATTGGTATTTTCTTTATAGTTGGTGAAGAACACCAACTAAAGCATGAAGAACACCAACGGTGACTATGTGTTACGGTAGCCATGCGTTTATGGTTTTACTTTATGCCCTTGTTGGTGTTTTCACCAACAAGCCAATTGGTATTTTCTTTATAGTTGGTGAAGAACACCAACTAAAGCATGAAGAACACCAACGGTGGCCACGCGTTACGGTAGCCATGCGTTTATGGTTTTACTTTATTAATGATGGCCAAAGTTTTCGTGGTCAGCGAGAACAAGGTATCGTAATCTTTATTTGCTAAAATTTGCTTGCTTACCAGCTTGCTGCCCATGCCTACGGCGCAAACGCCAGCTTTAAACCAGCTATCGATGTTGCTTTCTTCAATTTCTACCCCACCTGTTGGTACAAACAATTGCCCTTGAAACAGCTCTTTGATAGAAGAAAGGTAGCTTGGCCCTAAAATATTGGCCGGAAACAACTTGATGATCCCCGCCTGGTTTTGGTGGGCTAAATTGATTTCGGTCGGACTCATGCAACCTGGGATCCATAGTTTGTTGGCTTCGTGAACCAATCGACCCACTTCCAAATCAACTACAGGGCAAACCACAAAATCGGCATCAAGCGCTAAGAAAGTTTTTGCTTCCGCTATGTTTTTAATGGTTCCGATACCCAGAAACAAATCCTGCATTTCGGTTTGAAGCGCTTGTTTAATGAACTTGAAATTCTCCAGTGCAGCTTCTCCCCTGTTGGTATATTCGAAAACCCTTACCCCTGCACGGTAAAGGGTGCGGATAATGTCGAGGCTTAACTGGGCATCTTTATCATAAAAGAGCGGCAGCAATCCCTGCGTTTTAATGGCCTGTATAGCGGTTTCTTTGTTTTTCATGGTTACTGGAATTGATGTTGGGTTAATGTTTGTTCGATGGTTGCTACGTTCGACGTGGTGCAATCGCTGAGGATAAACAGCTTGTTAAAAGCCGCTGCCGTGGCAAAATCGACAATATGCTGTGGCTCGTTTCGGTTGTAGAAGCCGTAAATCAATCCCGCCATGTAGCAATCGCCACTGCCCACCTTGTCTAATATCTGTTCCGACCTATATTCCTTTGAAACGTACAACTTCTGATCAGTGTACAAAGTGGTATAATATTGGATGCCTTTGCCATAATCGAAGCGAAAGGTATTGGCTACCGATTGGCATGTTGGATATTGCTGTATAATTTCTTCAGAAGTTTTTTGGGCCTGAGCCAATAGGGTTTCCCGATCGGCCTCTTCTATTCCCGCTGGCAGACTAATATTGAGCATTTTATGGGCCGCCCAGATATTGCCCATAATCAAATTGGCATATTGGGCCAGTTGAGGTACCACTTCGGCTGGTTGTTTGCCATATTGCCAAAGCTTGGCACGGTAATTCAAATCAACAGAGATTTTGATGTTCCGTTCGCTGGCCGCCTTAACGGCTTCGAGGCAAACATCGGCAGCCGCTTGGCTCAGGGCCGGACAAATGGTACTGAAATGAAACCAGCTAATGCCTTCGAGCACCTCGTCCCAATTGATTGTTCCGGTTTGAAGCATGGCAAAGGCCGAATTGGCCCTATCGTAAATTACGCCTGCATTTTTAAGGTCCTTGCCTTTGGGCAGGTAATACAGTCCTATCCTATCGCCACCCTCGTAAATACGCGAAGTATCGATGTTACAACCCTGCATATAGCCTAGCAGTTGTTCTGACATGAAGTTTGCTGGCAAGGCCGTAAAATAAGCCGACGGCACCTGCCACAAGGCCAAAGCCGTAGCCACGTTAAGCTCGGCACCGCCCACATAAAACGGCAACTTGTTTTCTTTTAGCCATTCGCCATCTCCATCTGGACAGATGCGCAACAACAATTCTCCGAAGCTCAGTACCTTGCCCATATTAGAAATTAAAATAAGTTTTGGCGTTATTATAGCAGATGGCCTGAATTACTTCTCCCAACCAAGCTTTATCGTTTGGCAATTCGCCATTTTCTACATCTGTACCAAATAAATCGCATAGAATACGCCTAAAATATTCGTGGCGCGGAAACGACAAAAAGCTCCTCGAATCGGTTAACATCCCAACAAAGCGACTAAGCAAGCCCATGTTAGACAAAGCGTTCAACTGTTTGATCATTCCATCTTTTTGGTCTAAAAACCACCAGGCCGAGCCCCATTGCACTTTGCCTGCCACCGTGCCATCATTGTAATTTCCAATCATGGTAGCCATCAATTCGTTATCGGCTGGGTTGAGGTTATACAAAATGGTTTTGGCCAAAGTATTGCCCGAATCCAATTTATTGAGAAATTTAGCCAATTGTTTGCCCTGAACAAAATCGCCTATCGAATCGAAGCCAGTATCTGGCCCCAAAGAAGTGAGCAAACGGTTATTGTTATTGCGCAATGCTCCTAAATGATATTGTTGTACCCAACCTTTTTCGTGATCCCATAAAGCAAAATTGAACAACATAGCCGATTTGAACTTCAGGTTCTCTTCCATGCTTAGGCTTTGCTTGCTTCTGATTTTGGCAAAAATGGCTTTTATTTCGGCTTCGGTGTAGTCTTCGGCGTAAATCTGCTCCAAGCCGTGGTCTGAAACCGATGCGCCATTGTTGGCAAAATAATCGTGGCGTGCTTTTAGGGCCGTCAAATAGCCTTCGTAGTCGGCAATGGCTGTTCCACTGATGTCGGCCAGTTTGTCGATATAAGCGTTCAAGGCCACAAGATCGTCGGCATTCATGGCTTTATCTGGCCTAAATGCAGGCAATACCTTGATATCGCAGTTGCTGTTTTTAAGTTGTTGGTGATATTCCAACGTGTCTAACGGATCGTCGGTGGTACAGAGCGTCTTCACGTTCATCATGCGCAACAAGCCTTGCACACTGTATTCCTTGGTCTGCAATTTGGCATTACACGCGTCGTATATTTTTTTGGCATTGGCTGCCGATAGCGTTTCGTGGATGCCGAAATAACGTTGCAACTCAAGGTGTGTCCAGTGGTACAACGGGTTTCTCAAAGTATAAGGAACGGTTTCGGCCCATTTTTCAAATTTTTCGAAATCTGAAGCACCGCCAGTAATGTAATACTCGTCGATACCATTGGCACGCATAGCACGCCATTTATAGTGATCGCCATAAAGCCAAACCTGGGTAATATTCTCAAAATTCTGATCGGCAGCGATCTGATCGGGCATTAAATGGTTGTGATAATCAATTATCGGCATCTGCTTTGCAAACTCGTGGTAAAGCATTTGTGCCGTTTGGGTTTGCAATAAGAAATTATCGTCTAAAAAGTTTTTCACGTTGGGATTATTTATAGTCCATTGTCCAAAAGTCGGAGGTCAGGGGTTAATGGTTGAGGGTTAGCAGTCGATGGGTCCATGGTATATAGTCGATAGTCCATGGCATATAGTCTATCGACCATGGACCATCTGTCAATTAGCTAAACGCCACTGAAAATCGAGAATCCTCCGTCAACGCAAATCATGGCTCCGGTTACAAACTGCGAGGCATCGCTCAATAGCCAAACCAATGCGCCTTTCAGCTCATCTGGATCGCCAAAGCGTTTGAACGGTGTTTGTTTGATTACCGATTCGCCACGCGCGGTATAGCCATCGGGCGTGGTTAACAGGTTACGGTTTTGCTCGGTCAAGAAAAAACCCGGTGCCAAGGCATTCATCCTGATCTTGTCGCCATAACGATTGGCCAGTTCAACGGCAAACCATTGGGTGTAGCAATCGACAGCGGCTTTGCCCATGTTATAGCCCAACACCTTGGTTACGGCTTTTTTAGAGTTCATTGACGAGATGTTAACGATACTGCCTTTTCCTGTAGCGGCAATGGCCTGACCAAATACCTGGGTTGGGATTAAAGTACCCCAAAGGTTAAGGTCGAGCACTTTTTTCATGCCATCCATTTTCATTTCGAAAACGCTTTCTTCGGGTTGCAGCACACCATCGGGCATATTGCCACCAGCGGCGTTAACCAAACCATCAATCTTTCCGAAAGCCGCCAATACTTTTTCCCTGGCTGCAATCAGTTGGGCTTCGTCCATGGCATCGGCTATCAAAGCAATGGCTTTGCCGCCATTTTTATTGATGGCATCGGCTCTTTCGTTGGCAACGGCCTCGTTTCGGCCCAAAATACCTACCGTACCGCCTGCTTCAACAATAGCATTGACAAACGAATTGCCCAAAATACCGGTTCCTCCGGTTACGATGATTACTTTATCTTTTAAAGAAAATGATTGTTCCATTATTTAATGTCTTTTACTGCGATGGTGTCCATATCTGCATAGTCGAGGTTCTCTCCGGCCATGCCCCAAATAAAACTGTAGTTTTTAGTGCCGCTGCCTGCGTGGATGCTCCAAGTTGGCGATAAAACGGCCTCGTGGTTAGCCACGATAATGTGACGGGTTTCCTGAGGTTCGCCCATGTAGTGGAAAACGCGGTGGTCGTCGTCAACATCGAAATAGAAATACACTTCCATCCTGCGGTCGTGCGTATGTGGCGGAATGGTATTCCAGATGCTTCCGGTAGAAAGAATGGTCAACCCCATTACCAATTGACAGCTTTGGATGCCATCTTTGTGAATATAGCGCATGATCGTGCGCTCGTTTGCCGTTTCTACCGCACCTAGTTTTGCCGAAAACACTTCTTTGTTTTGTACATAAGTAGTTGGGTAAGCTGCGTGTGCCGGTGCCGACAAAATGTAAAACACAGCCGGATGACTGGCGTCTTTGCTGGCAAAGCTGACTTCTTTTACGCCTTTGCCCAGGTACAAACCATCGAGCTTAGCCATGTTGTAGGTTTGGCCATCGGCGGTAACGGTTCCTTCGCCACCAACGTTAATGATACCCATTTCGCGTCTTTCTAAAAAGAACTCGGCGCGCAAAATATCATAATTGCCCAAGGCTACGGTCTGCTTTTCAGGCGTAATTAAACCGGTAACCATCCTATCGTAATGCGAATACACAAAATTCGCCTTATCTCTTTCTTTTAATCCATCCAGCAAAAAACGTTCTCTGATCTTGTCGGTCTGATAGGTTTTGAAATCGTCTGAATGTACAGCTTGTATAATTTTCATCAGTAAATATTTATTAAATTCTGTTATAAAGATACCCCTCTTTTCCAAGGTATAAAATCATCTTGGTTCAGCAAAACGGCTTTGGGAGTTATTTCTCCACTGGCCGCCTTGATGCAATAGGCTAAAATATCTTCGCCCATTTGTTCGATGGTCTTTTCGCCTTCTATAACCGGACCGGTATTGATATCGATGATATCGCCCATGCGCTTAGTAAGGGCATTGTTGGTAGCCACTTTAATAACCGGACAAACCGGATTGCCTGTTGGCGTACCCAATCCGGTGGTAAACAAAATGAGGGTTGCCCCTGATGCAGCTTTGCCGGTAGTGGCTTCTACATCGTTTCCGGGGGTGCAAACCAAGTTTAAGCCGGGTTTTGTAGCTGGCTCGGTATAATCTAGCACATCTTCAATTGGCGATGTACCGCCTTTTTTGGCTGCGCCGTTGCTTTTGATGGCATCGGTAATGAGGCCATCTTTGATATTGCCCGGCGAAGGGTTCATGTGAAAGCCCGAGCCTGCATTTTCTGCGGCCTGACTATAGGCGCTCATCAGCCTGATAAATTTCTTGGCTGCCGCTTCGTCTTTGGTACGGTCGATCATATTCTGCTCGGCCCCGCATAACTCTGGAAACTCGGCCAATAACACGGTAGCGCCCAAGGCTACCAGCAAATCAGAGCAATAGCCTACGGCTGGATTAGCCGAAATACCGCTAAAGCCATCGCTGCCACCACACTTAACGCCTACATTGAGTTGGCTTAATGGCGCAGGTGCGCGTTCTATCTTGTTGGCTTCAATCAGCCCTACAAAAGTTTGCTTAATGGCTTCGGCAATCATATTTTCTTCGCTTTGCGATTGCTGCTGCTCAAAAATGTACAATGGTTTATCGAAATTTGGATTTCTGGCTTTCAAATCGGCTAGGAAATCGGGCACCTGCAGGTTTTGACAACCCAAGCTCAACACAGTTACGCCAGCCACGTTGGGATGATCAGCATAGGCGGCCAACAACTTGCTCAATACGGCTGCATCTTGTCTAATGCCTCCACAGCCACCTTGATGGTTTAAAAATTTAATGCCATCAATATTTTTGAACAAACGATTATGCTGGGCACCCTCGAAACTTAATGGTGCCTGCAATGAGGCAATGTCTTGTCCGTTTTGATAAGCTTGCACCAAGTGATGGGCATAGCTTTTGTATTTGGCGGTTACCGCATAGCCCAATTCGTTGTGCAAAGCCTCGCGAATTACATCCAGGTTACGGTTTTCGCAAAATACCGTTGGAATGAACAGCCAGTAATTGGCCGTTCCTACCTTGCCGTCGGTGCGGTGGTAGCCCATAAAGGTACGATCCTTAAACTTGCTTACATCGGGTGCCTGCCATTGGTAATGGTAAGGGCGATATTCGTAGGGCGCAGCGGCATGTTTCAGGTTATCGGTAGTCATCAGTGTACCCGCTTTTAAGGGGTACTGGATTTTACCTACCAATGTACCGTACATCAGCACCTCGTCGCCGGTGGCCATATCGTGGGTATAAAACTTATGCTTAGCCGGAATATCATTTTGCAGTTCGTAAGCTTCGCCTTGGTAGTTTACGGTTTGACCGGCTTTTAAATCGCTTAAAGCTACGAGCACATTATCTTTGGGGTGGATTTTTAAAACCAACTGTTTCATGCTTAAAATGAGTTTAGTTTCAATGGGGTCAATTCGGCCAAGGCTACCTCAATTCCTTCTTGGGCAATCAATTCATATTTGAGGCCTACTGCTTCTACAAAACCTGGCAAGTGATGCAATGCCGTTCCCCAAAAATGGGTATCGTTCAATACGTCTTTTACGTAAGTATGGGCTTCTTTTTTCGATTGTTCGGCAAAATAGGCTGCGCTATCGTCGGTGATGAGGTATGAAGCATGATTAAACAAGCCATAAAACTGTCCGTTTTCCTGTTTATCAACCTGCATAAAGCGCAAATAGGCCGCAAAACCCAAGGCCATATATTCAGGTACTTTGTTAAATAACCGATAGTAGTTGAGCAAGAGCGGCAAGATGCGGATCTTCATCTTCATGCTATACTGAAAGGTAATATTAAGCCATAAATGTTTGATAGCCGGATTGGCAAAACGGTCTTTTACGCTGTTGGCAAAGGCCGAAGTCTGTGCTTCGCTTACGGCATACGGAATGGCCGGGCTAATTTCGCTCGCCATGACTTCTTCGATATAGCTTTTGAGCAATTCGTTGTCCATGCCATGCTTTACGGTATCGATACCTGACAAAAATGCGATGCCGGAGCTTAACGTATGGGTACCGTTGAGCAGGCGTACTTTAAGCTCGCGATAGATTTCGATATCGTTGGCTATGATCAAGCCAGCATCCACCTGGGCAAATGCAAGAGTTCTCGCCACTTTTTCATCGCCTTCTATGGCCCACAGGCGATAAGGCTCGGCCATGGTCAGCAAATGATCGGTGTAGCCCAACTCGGCCTGTAAGTTGGCCAAAGTTGAGGCATCGGGTTTGCCCGGCACTATACGATCGACCAACGAATTACAAAAAGTATTTTCGGTGTGCAACCAATTGATAAAATCGTCGCTCAAAGTGTTAAAATTAGCCAATTCGAGCACGATTTGTTTGAGTTTGGCTCCATTATCGGGAATAAGTTCGGTGGCAATGATGATCAATCCGCTGTCTTCAGCTCCGCCAAAGGCTTTAAATCGTTCGTACAAAACGGCTAACACCTTGGCCGGAAAAGAAACCGGAGGATGCTGGTCAATGCTTTCGTTAACCAGCTGTATGCCTATTTCGGTGGTATTGGAAACTATGATTTTTAAGGCTTCCGATTGCGCAATATCCAAAACAGCCTGCCAATCTTCTGTTGCCGAAATAACCCTGCTGATGGCCGAAGAAACGATATTTTCTGTTACGGGCTGACCGTTTTCCACGCCACGCACACAAAGCGTGTACAAGGAATCCTGCTGGTCGAATTCGGTAGTTGCACCCGAAGTTGACTTAACCACGGCTACTCTTCCGTTAAATATACCTTGACGGTTTGCTTTATCTATAAAATAATCTGGCAGGCCACGCAACAATACGCCGGTACCAAATTGAAGCACCTTTTCTGGGAGCTCAAAAATTTGCACATCGGGCAAAGTAAGTTTCGAAGCCGACAGGGCATTCAGATTTTCTCGAGATAAAATCATTTTTAGAGTATGCTGTTCAATTTTATGTTTCGCCAACAAAGAATCCATCGGTCTTTACGGCATTTGGTTAAAGCAATTCTACATAATTATTGCTAGGAAAAACGGGTTTTTGGCGCAAATATTTGCGCAATCGTTCCCGAGAACCTTGCCGTAAAAGGCACGTGTTTTAAAGATGAACCTGCACTTTTTCCGGGCCTATCCATTGCACCAGCTGAGGCAGGTCGTAATAGCTTAATACATTGGGGATAACCAGTCCATAGCGGTCTTTAGCCAAAGGTTCGTGTAAGAACTGTTCATAAGCCGGCGGGGCTTGATCAAGATTAAGCTTCGTTAGTTGAGGCACCAGCATGGCCACGTGCAAAGCTACTGGAACCAGCTGGCCAACGGCATTGATTTCGATGCTTGCGTCTTTCAGGTTGGCATCGTTTTTAATCATGGCAATGAGGTTGAGTACGTCTGTAGTACGCTGACCAATTAGAGGTTGGCCAATGTGCAAGGCCAACAGGGCGTTGCGGTATTCGCGGTTAAAGTATTTGGGGTCGTTGAGTTCGGCTTTGTCGGTCGTTTCGCCCATACCACGTACATCGGCCAAAATCAGGGCTACATCAGCCTCAACATTAGCTTGAAGGTTCGCAAGGCTATCGGCGAGCTTGTTTTTTCCTTGATCGCTTAGCCAAATCACTACTTTTTTGGCCTTTTGGACTGGATAATGCACCAACAAGGGCATGGGCAATTGGTTAGCTTGGCGTAGTATTATTTTTTCGAATTCCAAGCTACCTGCTTTTACCTTGCCTTTTTGTTCTAACGAGATCGTTGCGGTTACTGATTTCAACCCCAATAAATCGCTGATTTTTGCTTTTTTTTCGGCCAGGGGCAACTGCGCAAAAGCTGTTCTCGATTGCTGTTGCTGTTCGAATATTTTCAGGTTTTGTGCCACGATATTGGTTTCGTTCGGATAGCTTAAGCTTACCTTGCCTTTGGCTGTTGCCCATAGTTCCTGCTCGCTTAAAGTTGGCCAATCTTCTTCTTTAACTGGTTTGGCATCGTTATAAAACCATTGGCGAAACCATTGTACGGCCCGTTCGCGCTTGGGTTTGGAAATGCCATGTCCATCGTCGAAAGTAAAGAGCGAAAGCTTTGCAGAGGCACCCAAACGCCGGTAAACTTTTTCGAGATCGGTGAAAGACTGCAACACGCCTCCATAATCGATAAAATCATAGCGACCGGCCAGCACCAGTATGGGCTTTGGTGCCGCAGCGATGAGGTAATCGGCCATCTCTAGGCCTAGCAATCCTTCGTTTGGGATTTGTGCACAGCCATCGGCCGCGCCCGTAGTTTCGAAAGTGTGTGCCCTACTGGCCAAATAGCTACAAGGTACGATTACTTTTACTCGCTCGTCAAAAGCAGCAAAATAAATGGTTTGCATGCCTCCGCCACTGTTTCCGGCACAGCCTATCTTGTTCGCATCTACCTCTGGCCTGCTGCACAAATAATCCATTGCCCGAAAGTTGTCCAAAAGCTCGTAGGCAGCCACCGAGCTACCCAACAGGTTGCTCGAAAGATTAAGCAAAGTATGTTCGGTAGTGGAACCACGGGTAAGCGCCTTTCCTTGTTCGTCAACCAACTGAACGCGTTCGCTTTGCGAAATGGGATCGACCACGAATACCACAAAGCCGTTTTTGGCGAGCAGGATAGCTGTTTTTTGATAGGATTCTGTGGCCTTAGCTGCATCTTCATGTCCACAAAAAAGCAAAACCGCTGGAAATTTGCCTTTGCCATCGGGCACATAAAGATTACTGGTTACGTGATGGTTTTCGAAACTTTGGTAAACGATTTTTTCGATCCGATAACCGTCTTGCTGAATGGTTCCGTTGATTTGGGCTTGCAGGTTGGCCTTTGATGGCAACTGCCCCAGCAAATGCCTGAACTTGTTTCTGACCGATTGGATATAAGCCTGCGTACCCGCCTGAGTTTGGAGGGCGTTGTTCAGTTTAGATTGACGGGCCTGGTATTGCAAATCCATTTGCTGCACCAAGTAGGTATGGAGGCTCACATCGGTTTTCCAATCGAGTACATTGAACTGCTTTTGCGAATAGCATGAATACACAATAAACTGTAAACCAATAAATAATATAGCTCTATTTAAAGTTTTCATTACCGATGGTCTATCGTTTTCAGTTGGCAGTTTTTAGTTGGCAGTTGGCAAAAGACTAATGAACCAATGAACTCATGAACCAATAAACTAAGGATTAGCCTTTTGCCATTTCGGATACTCTTTGGTTAGGAGGTTAACCGGCCAAGCGCCATACCAGCCATAACCGTTTCTGCGTTCGAAGCTGATATCGGCCACATTGGTTTTGATCGAGTTGTCGCGATCGCCGAAAATAGGCTGATTGGTATCGAAATCGTAGAAACGTGCCCAAATCACTGAATTTTGATCGGCAATTAAGCCTTTGTCCTTTCCATCTGGCAATTTATCAAAGCGAAAGCCTTTAATCTGATTAGCCTCGAACCAACTCACCGCATTTTGAATAGCCGATTTTACGGCTGGCGAAGGATTTTTTAAGCGCATCAAAAAGCGAATGATGCCCACCGATTCGGAAGTGCTGAGCGAAGCCGGTTCGAAGTTTCTGGCCTTGGCTGGCTTTAAACTGTTCTGATCGTACTGCGCGGCCCAAATACCTGGTTTTCCCTTTTGCAGTACTTGGGTTTTTAAAATGCAATCCACTCCTTTTTTCACGGCCTCCGTTGCCTTGGCTACATAAGCTTTATCAACTACATCAAAATCATCACTTTGCGTGGCTATGTTCAACATAATGTTCAGCACATTGACCATGGCATCATCATTATAAGTGATTTCTGCACGATAAAGGCTTTTGTCCGGGTAATATTGAGGCCATCCCCCATTGGCATATTGTGCTTTTAAAAGGTAATCCAACCCCTTTTCAACCGCCTTTAGGTAAGCCTGGTTACGCGTTGACTGATATGCTTTTACCAAATAATTGATTTCCCTGCTGGTTGCCTTGTTATCGATTGTGGCGTGCAGGTAAGTTGTGGCTTTGATTTTGGCCATCAAAGCCTCATCTATCGGCGTTTCGTATTTTACCACGCTCTTATCTTCCAGTTGCTTTGGCCAGCCGCCATTGCTCAATTGATAAACGAGCATTTTTTCGGCCGTAGCATCAGTTTGTGCAGGTGCTACATTGGTGTTTTGTGCCACTGCACAAGCCGACAGGCTTAGGCAAACCAGCGTAAAAAATATTTGGTTCAGTGTTTTCATTATTTTTTGATTGCATTCACCTGTTTGGCCAACCAGTTGACCAATTCGGCTCCCGCTTTTAAATTCTCATAGCTTGCCGGCAATTTTCTGCCATCTACATATTCGTTGTACAACCAAGGATCGCCAATAACATAAACCACGCCTTTACCATATTTGGTTACCGACATTACATCGTCGCCGTCTTTGTCTTTTAAGATAGATTGTGCAGGTGTGCTTAGTTTTAGGCTACTGTATTCCTTGATAAAGAGGTTGCTCGATTTTTTAAAGATTTCATTGCCAGCCGGAACGGTAACTTTTCCCGTTTCGAAATTGGAAGCTACCGGAACCGTGCCTTTGGTATCGCCATTGAAATGCACACCAAATTTGCCTGCCAATTCGTTAAAATGGGTCAATTCTACATTGGGTGCATCGTTGCCCATCAGTACCAATACGCCACCGGCTTTTACCCATTCGGTAATATTGCTGATTGCAACCGCGTCGATAAAGTTAGGCTTAGGGTTTTCTTTCTCAAAATCAGGATCTACGATGATGTAAACTGAAGCTTCTTTTAAATTGGCCGCAGTTGGCGTCTGATACAGTGTCTTGGTTTTGAAACCAGCCAGGTTAAATTGGGTTGCCCAGAACGAAAAACCGCCGTTCGATTGCTCATCCCATTTGTAATGCCACGAAACCACGTTGTTGCTTTGGTCGGTACGGGTTTCGCTGTTGAAATACGAATCGAGCAATACAGTTTTGCCCGACACCAATTTTGGCGCAGCAGCCATTTCCATTTCATTTGCAGCCAACAAGAAAGCACCTACGCCTTTCGGGTCGTTGGTTATTACTTTTTCGCTCAGGTAGTAAGCATAGCTGCCATCGCGGTAAGGCTTGCCACCCAAACCCGATACGCTTACCGTACCTTTGAGGTTGATTTTTCCGGCACCAGCCTGTTCTACAAATTCTTTTTGGATGCCTTTGTAGCCTTTATCGGCCATGGCAAAATAGCTGGCAGGCAGATAGCCACTGCGTACGGCTTTGGCCAAGATATAAACAAACATGCTCGATGCCGAAGCTTCGTGGTAATTGCCTTTGCCTTGTGGCTGGTCTAAAATATCGTACCACAAACCCGATTTGGGATCTTGCGTTTTTTGTACTGCCACTGCATAACGGGCCAAAACAGCCAACAGCTCTTTGCGTTTAGGGTTGTCTTGCGGAAAATAATCCAATACGTCTACCAGCGCCATGCCGTACCAACCCATGGCCCTACCCCAAAAGTTGGGCGATTTGCCCGTGGTTTTATTGGCCCACTGTTCAGTTTTCGATTCGTCCCAGCCGTGGTACAACAAACCGGTTTTGGCATCTCGGGCGTTTTTCTCCATCCAAATAAATTGGTTGGCAATGTCGTCAAAGGCTTTTTGGTTGCCTATTAACGCCGCATATTCGGCATAAAACGGTTCGCCCATGTAGAGGCCATCGAGCCACATTTGGTTGGGGTAGATTTTTTTATGCCAAAAACCGCCCTCTTTGGTCCGTGGCTGCTGCTGCAACTGATCCCACAGCAAAGTGGCTGCCTTAAAGTATTTGCTTTGTCCGGTTACCTTGTACAAAGTAAGCAACGACCGGCCATTTTTGACATTATCGATGTTGTAATCAGCTTGCTTGTAGCGATTAATGCTGCCATCTTTGGTGACAAAAAAATCCATGCTTTTTTGCATGTACTTGAAATATTCGTTGTCGGCAGTCCTTTTCCAAATTCCGTCAATGCCTTCTAAAATCACGCCTTGATCGTACGCCCATTTTACGGGTTTAGGATTGGCGGGATCGAGGTTCAGTGAATCTTTCCAAATTTCCATGACGGTGGCCGCCATTTGTTGCGACAAAGGCTGGGTTTGGGCATTGGCCTGAAAAGTTAGACCTGCGAAGGCGGTTAATGCGAAATACTTTAAAAAAGACTGTTTCTTCATTTTACTTGTTGATTTGCAATGACTTTTCTGTCGCGCCTGCCACGAATTCGGATTTTTGCTGTGCTTTACCGCTGTCTAAACCCGAACTTACAATGGCACTGTTGCGATCGCCGCTGATGCGGAAAAGCAACTGGGCAGAATTGTAATTGATGTTTTTAAGGTTGATGTTATTTCCGTTTTGTATATTGATTAAGGGATTGGCCTGGGCCACCACTAAATTTACGCGATTTAGGCTGATGTTTTTGGCTTCCTGCAAATCGATGCCTTCTTTGGCCTTGATGTTCAGGTTATCTAAAGTGATATCGCTGATGCTCAATTCGGGCAGGCCCCTTACAAAAATGGCTTTAGCCGCACCGTCGCATACCACATCGCTGATGTGAAAGTCCCTGAACACCGGCGTTTCTTCGGTAACCGGCAACAGCTGCACTTTTGGGGCATCTCTTTTCTCGCCACTTAAAGGAACAGGATCTACCGCGGCATAATACATATCAAACAAAATGGCTTCGCCGATAATGTCTTTCATGTTGATGTTTTTGACAAATATTTTTTCTACCACGCCTCCCCTGCCTCTGGTTGTTTTAAAGCGCAGGCCAATATCTGTACCTATAAACGAACAATCGTAAACAAAAATATTTTTGGCTCCGCCCGACATTTCGCTGCCGATAACAAAGCCCCCATGGGCATGATAAACGGTACTGTTGCGAATGATGACGTTCTCGGTAGGCATGCCTCGTTTTCTGCCCGCCGCATCGCGACCAGATTTAATGCAGATGCCATCGTCGCCTACATCAAAGGTACTGCCTTCTATCAATACGTTTTTGCACGATTCGATGTCTATGCCATCGCCATTTTGGGCGTACCAAGGATTTTTGGCGTAAACGTTTCTCACGGTCAGGTCTTCGCACATCAAAGGATGCAGGTTCCAGGCCGGCGAATTCTGAAAAGTAACGCCCTCGAGCAGAACTCTCTTGCAGGAAGTTAAAACCAAGAGGTTTGGCCTTAAAAAATCTTTGATCGACTGGTAGAATTCTGGGGTTTTATCGGGTGTAATTTCTCCCGGATTTTTAAGTTTCGATCCTTTTAGGGTCTTTTCCGATGGATACCAAGTTTTTTTATCGTCGCTAACCAAACCACCTGAGGCCACCAGGTTTTTCCATTGGCTTTCGGTGAGCTTGTCTTTTTTCACCATACGCCAGGCATCGCCGGCACCATCGATGATTCCATAGCCGGTAATGGCAATATTTTGTTGGTTGGTGGCCCAAATTGGCGATTGATTACGCATTTGAGGCAAGCCTTCCCAATTGCTGGCTACCAAGGGGTATTGGTCAAAATCGCTGGTAAACTGCAGAATGGCATTTTTTTGCAGGTGCAGGTTTACATTGCTTTTCAACTCGATAGGCCCACTAAGCCACATTCCTTTCGGGATGAGTACCACACCGCCGCCTTTTTGACTACAAGCTACAATGGCCTCGTTAATGCTTTTGGTATTGAGGGTCAAGCCATCGCTTTTGGCTCCAAATTTTACGATGTTAAAGGTATCGGCCTTGAAAGAGGTTTTGGCTACCGAAGGCAGGTTGGCAAATGAGTAAGCCGTCTTGGCATTCGACTGTGCGTTTGCCAAGCCAGGTGCAAGGGCCAAAAAGGCCAAGAATGCAACTGTGCTTTTTTTCATTTTTGCCATACGGTTTACTTTGGTTTTAGGCTTTGTCATAACAAGTCTACTGAGTTTTAAAGAGGAATAAAATAAATTCTGTGAAAATAACTGCGCAATCGTTACCGTTGGGGTTAGTATTGGGTAATGCGTATTGGGTAGGGCGTAATGTGTATTGAGTTTTGACATTTCTTAATTTATTCTGAACCAATCGAAATCGGCATAGCCCGAATCGTTGGTTTGCTGGTCGCGCACACAGAACAGCCCTACCTTGGCTCCGATCCATTTGCCAGGCTCGGCCTGAAAGACCTCGCCAACATTCGTAAAGTTATTGCCATCTAAACTATAGCTAAACTGGCATTTGGCGCCTGTGCTTACCTTTACCCGCAGGTACACATTTGGGGCTTCTATCTTTTGGATGAGCTGTTCGTTTTCCGCCTTTCCTTTCTCGGCATTCTTACAAGTTGCATAAGTTAAATAAATACCGTCTTTTTTACGTTTGAGGGCAATATTGGCATAGCTCAAGCCCATCACGATCAATCCGGTTTTTTCGTTTTCGAGTTTGGGATTTGGACTGAAGCTCAGTTTAGTGGTTGCCGTAAATTGCTCGGTCGGGAATTTTTGCAACAAGAGGTTAGGTACCTCCCAATAGTTTTTGGCACTATCGGGCATTTTGGCCGAGTATAGCCTTAAACTTCCTTTGGCCAGATTTAAAAAAGACCAGGTGGCCAAGGGGTTGGCCTGCCACTGCCACTGCAAGCCCAAGGGGTTGCTGTTAAATTCGTCGCTTGCTGCTGGTGTGACTTTAGGATAGCTTTTGCCTACATTGGGCTTTTTATAGGTTAAAACAGGCTCGCCTTTGCCATCGCCATCGGCATCATGGCCAATGACCGGCCAATCGTTCACCCACTTCATCGGTTGTAGGTGCACTACCCTGCCATAGGCTTCCTTGTCCTGAAAATGCAGGAACCAATCTTCGCCACTGGGCGTATCCACCCAGGCGCCTTGGTGCGGCCCATTGACGGACGATTTGCCCTGATCCATCACTACCTTACGCTCGTAAGGGCCGTAGATGTTTTTAGAGCGCAACACCAATTGCCAGCCGGTAGCCACTCCTCCAGCCGGTGCAAAAATGTAATAATAGCCTTTGCGTTTATAAAATTTGGGACCTTCGAGGGTGGGGTCTAATTCGTGTCCATCGTATACCAATTTACCTTCGTCGATGGTTTGCGTACCGGCCGCATTCATTTGCTTCACCACAATGATGCTTTTGATGCCCGCGCGACTTCCGGCATAGGCGTGTACGAGATAGGCTTTGCCGTCTTCATCCCACAGGGGACAGGGATCGATCAAACCCTTACCTGCTTCGACCATCATGGGCGCCGACCATGGCCCAGCCGGATTTTTAGCCTTGACGAGGTAAATGCCAAAATCAGGGTCTGGATAATAAAGGTAAAATTCGCCGTTGTGGTAACGGATGGCGGGTGCCCAAACACCGTTGCCGTGTTGCGTTTTGGCAAAATGTTCGAAAGGTGGTTGTCTTTTGAGCGCATGGCCAATGATGGTCCAGTTGACCAAGTCCTTAGAATGCAGAATGGGCAAACCAGGAACGGCATCGAAACTGGAAGAAACCATGTAAAAATCGTCCCCTACCCGAATGGCATCCGGATCGGAGTAATCGGCATCGAGCACCGGATTTTTATAAGTTCCATTACCCAAATCGGCCACCCAAACCTTAGAAAGTTCTTGTTTTTGGGCATTAACGGAAAGAGAAAGCGCGAGGAAGGAGAAAAGGAAGAATGATTTCATGTGGTTGTTATTTCAATGGATTCCAAGTGCTAGAACCTGCAAAAATATTTTTTAGGGTATATAGTTTGGCTTCGCTTTTGCTCAGCTGCTTAGACCAGTTAACCCGACTTTCTTTAACAAAACCAGGCCCATAAGAGCCATATTCGGCATAAAAAGTGGTTTTATGATTTTCGTTGTTGTTCCATACATGCCAACCTTCGGGCATAATATGTGCGCCCATTTCGGTGTTGATGAAAACCGTTTTGGCATAAGGGCGCCACGGACGGCCTAAATACACCTTTTGAAAGGCCGGGTCGGCGGTAAGCTTACAATCGATAAATACAAAGCCAAAGGGCTGTGCCTGCGTAGTTGAGGCTGCCGTGATGTACGAATTCTTTTTGCTGTGGATATGACAACGTTCAAAAACTACGGTTGCTGCGCCAAAGATAAAATCGGTAGTGCCTTCGATGTAGCAGTCTACGTAATATTGCCGGCTACTATCGGCCGAGGGAAACAGCGTATCCTGATTGCCAAGGATGTTACAGTTTTTGATGACCACCCGATCGGCTTCTACATGCAAAGCTACGGCCTGCCCCACTGGGCCTGCCGAATTTTGAAAAGTGAGGTTTTCGGCCCTGAAATCGTTGCCCTGTACCAGAACCGTATGCGAGGTGTAGGTATTGATGTTGCCTTTGCCCGAATAATCGTCGAAAGTGATGATGGTTTTGGCTTTGTCTTGACCAATGAGCGTAATCTTCGATTTTTGCGAGGGAATAACCAGTTTCTCTTGGTAAGTTCCGTTTTTGATATAAATGGGCACCTGCACTTCCGACAAATCGCGCACGGCATTTACCGCCTCCTGAATGGTTTTGTAATCGCCACTGCCATCCTGTGCCACGGTTAAAGACTTGGGATAATTTGGGGCATTAACCGAGAGCGTAACGAGGAAAAATAATGTTGTGGCTAGTAATTTCATATCAGTTTTCAGTTGGCAATTTGCAGTTGGCAGTTCTCAATTGGCAGTTTGACTATCGACCATGGACTATCGACTATGGACTTATAACCTACTCCCGAGGGTTCCAGCCGTTCAGTATTTTTGCTAAGGTATATTCCTGAACTTGTTTTTCATCAAGCTGGTGCGACCATTTTACCCTGCCTGTGGGATTGGCGCCTGGCCCTGTGCTTTTGTATTCGGCATAGTAAGCGGTTTGCTGGTTGCTTTCCTTGCCCCAATTGTCCCAACCTTCGGCTTTGATCATTTTGCCCAAATTGCAGTTGAGAAATACCGCTTTGGCATAAGGGCGCCACGGACGGCCCAAGAAATAGGAGTTTTCGGGTGCATCGCCAACAATGCGACAGTTCATAAACACGTAACCATATTTAACGGTATCGGGCGAAGAAGAGGCCGTAATGTATCCTGCTTTTTTGCAGAAGATCTCGCAATCGTCGAAAACCGCGGTTGAGGCCCCAAAAATAAAATCGACCGTACCTTCGATATAGCATTTGTAGTAATACTGTCTGCTGCCATAGCCATAAGTGTACAAGGTATCTTGAAAGCCCAGCATGCGACAATTGGTAAATTTGGCCTTATCGCCTGCCACAAAAAGGGCTACCGCTTGGCCCACCGGTCCGGCTGAATTTTGAAAAGTGATGTTTTCGGCCGTGAAATTGGGGCCATAGATGTAAAAACTCGAAGAACCCGAGGTGCCTTTTTCTTCGCCGAAGGCATTTTTGCGCTGTGCCCAATCGTCGAAGGTTAAAATGGTTCTGGCTACGTCTTCGCCAATTAGCTTGACAAACTGTTTAGAATGCGAAAGGTTCAGCTTCTCTTTGTAAACGCCGTTTTTAATGAAGATGGTTGTCGTAACCTTTCTAAAATCGGGAACGGCATTCAAGGCTTCCTGTACGGTTTTGAACTGTCCGCTTCCATCTTGCGCCACCACAAAATCGTACTTTTGCGCTTGCGCGATTGCAGTTATTGCGCAATAAAAAAATAACAGCAGTGCTTGCTTCATCTTATAGTTTTTTCATTGCATTAAACACTAATTGTGCAACGGCAACAGCACCTTCACGTTGGAAATGCGTGTTGTCTTTTTGTCCTTCGGGATAGCCCGGATAAAGTCCCTTGTCAAAATTCATAAAATATTTCGAGCTTACGTAAGCCTGTCCTTTGGCTGTAAAAGCATCGATAGACAATTGGGTCAGGTCGATCAATTTGACGTTGAGCTCTTGAGCCACTGCTTTAACCGCATTGGGATATTCGCCATGCACATTACTTAATTTGCCATCTTTCCAAGGGTAATTTCTGTTAACCGGTGTAATAAGCACTGGTATGCCCCCTTTTTCGCGGGTTTGGGTTACATACAAACGCAGGTACTCTTTGTAGCCGCTAATATTTACATAGCGTTCGGGCTTATCAACCGCTGCATCGTTATGGCCAAACTGTATCATCACAACATCGCCTTTTTGCAACGACTTCAATACTTCGGCCCAACGGCCTTCTTCAAAAAAAGTGCGGGTGCTTCGGCCACCGCGGGCTTTGTCGAGCACCACAACACTATCTGCGTTGATGAAATTTTTAATCTTTGCCAAACTATCCTTCCTAAAAAAAGGCTGAAACACCTGCCCCCAGCCATTTAAGGGATATTTCTTTTCCATATAGCCCGAATCCAGGGTATAATCGGCAACCGTCGAATCGCCGATGAGGTAAATATGCACCGGCTTTTTAGCTGGCCTCAAAGATAAAAGGGCCACTACCAAAATAGACAAAGTGAATTGAATGGCGATTTTCATGCTATTTTTTAAGGTATTTTGTCAAATCTGTATGGGTTTCTTTAATTCCTTCGGCCACCAAACCTGCTACGGCCTTTGCGCCCTCTGGACTTAAATGGGTATCGTCTTTTTTGCCATCGGGATAGTTGACATGACCCGGTTCTACATAATTGAAAAGCTTTTTAGAAGCCTCGTCGCCAAGGCCTACAATCAATTTTTCGGTTTTGCGCTGCATGTCTATCAAGGGCAAATGCAATGAATCGGCCAGTTTCCGCACTACATCGGGATAGCCCAAATGGGTATCTTTAAAAACACCATTCTTAAAACTGCGGCGCATAATGGGGGTCAACAGTATTGGATTGGCCTTTTTAGCCTGTGTTTCTTGCACAAATTTGATCAAATTGGCTTTGTATTCGACCAAGGTAGTGCCTACTTCGGGCTTGTCGGTTTTTTCGTCATTGTGTCCAAATTCGATGAGCACAAAATCGCCTGGTTGCAACTTGTCTGCAACGGCTTGCCATTTGTTTTCGTTAATGAACGATTTGGTGCTGCGACCGTTTACAGCGCGATTGTCTACTGTAATTCCATCGGTTAAAAAAGATCCGATTTCCATTCCCCAACCGGTTTCTGGAAAAGCCTTGGGCTGTTTATTGGCCGCTGTCGAATCGCCGATGATGTACAACACCGGCTTTGCTTTCTGAGCAGTTATTGTGGCAACTCCAAAAAAGGCTGTCAACAACAAAAGAGATTTGAACGATTGTAGGTACATGATAGTTGAGCAAAAAAGATGGAGCCCAAAAGCTCCATCCCTGTTTATTTTAATAAGTCCATCTAGGGTCGCCGAGGGCGATGCTGGTGCTGCTTGCCGTTCTTACCGGCGAACCTACCGGCAAAGTAAAAGTTGTGGTGGCGGCAGTCCAACCTAAATCTACTGCTATATTTCCGGTTTGGGTAACCGTTGCAGGGAACGTCAAAGCGACATTCCCTGTCAAGGCATTATACAAACCAAATGTATTGTTGTAAGAAAACACCGAAGTTGAACCTGTACCGCTAGACCTTATGGCGGCGGCATTTACAGTTCCAGATTTTGGCGTATTGGCCACAATGCTGTTTTGTAGGCTAAAACTGATCGGGTTGGCATTCGCATCCAACAAGGCATATTTGGCGTTGCCACCAAAGCCGTTAAATGTAGAATAGCTGATGTTAACCACCGGAATGGTTGCGCCCGCATAAGTTGTACTTGCGGTAACCAGACCCGGGCCTGCGTTGTAGAACGTAGATTTTGAAATGGTTAGCGTAGTAAATTCCAGTTTGTTAAGATGGAAAGTGTAGTAGTTTGACGAACCATTGGCGCCCATATCGTAAACGATAGAATTGTTTACCGTAATGCCCGTGATTTTGAAATCTCTGGCGGCACTGGCCCTATCTGCACGCAAGAATGCGGTGGTAGCGGCATGTACGATGCAATTATCAACCACTACGTTGGTAAAGGTAGCAGCCGAAGCGTTGTTGGCCTGCGAACCAATAAAGTTCAGGAAGTAAAGCGCTACGCCCGTTGTGCCATCCAATTCCAATCCGGAGAAGGTGATACCTGCTCCCGTGCCTTCCAAATCGAATTCCTTAAAGTTGATCTTGGTATCGCTTGGGGTACCTGAAGTCGATTTTAGGGTAATGGTTTTACCCGTAATAAAAGTGGCCAAGGTGGTTAAATTATACGTACCCGGATTCAATCCGATTACGGCGCCATTGGCTGCCGAAGTAATCGCCGCCGCCAAATCATCGCTTGGCGAAAGTTTAACGCTATAGGTAGTTACCGGCAGTGTAGTAAAGGTCAAAATACCTTTGCTTTTGGTGCCTGCAAAAAGCTCGGCCGTATATTTTACATTGCCTGTTAATCCGGTTATGTTCTTCAGCTTAGCCGTGATGTCTGTTGAAGTTAAAGCTACGGTAACGGCTGTGCCTCCCTCTGGAGTTACCTTGATGCTGCTTAGGGTGGCATCAGCGGCAAAACGCAAAGTAACCGAAGTTTCTCGTATTTCGCTTTCGCGTACCGGGTTTTCGAACAATTGGATGCCCGTTAAGGTAAACGAAGAACTGACTACATATTTCGATTCGGGCTGGTCGCCATAGGCATTGGCCTTGATGCGGGCATAGTAAGGTATACGAACCGCAATGTTATCGTCGGTTACGGTAATGCCTGCCGTATCAACCACTTTGGTGTAGGCAATGGTGGCAAAAGTCTGGTCGGTAGAAAAATCGACCGTATAAGTCAAAGGTTTTCCGGCAGCAAACAAGGGAACAGCCCATTTGAGTTTGGCCGAAGTTTGGCCCGCACTGATGGAAACATCGCTGGCTTTGAACAAGCGTTGAGGCCCCAGATTGTCGTTTTCGTTCTTTTTGCAAGAGGCCATCAAAACAACCGCTGCAAATAACAGCAACAGTTTGGTGCTGGTTTTATGGATAAAAGTCTTCATTGCATTTAATTTTTTAGCGTTAATAACCATAGTTCTGTACCATGTTCGGATTTTCGTTCAGCGCTGTTTTCGGGTAAGGGAACAGCTCTTTCTTGTTCGCTTCGAAATAAGTGGCAAAACCTGTGGAGATACCGGTAACCGCATTGTCTTCTGTTAGCGCCTTTCTCCAATTCTTTAAGGTATAACCTGTTGGCGCCGTAGAAGAACCCAAGCCCGGTGCAAACAATACGGTAGATGGCGCACCGCCATACAAATCCAAACTGGCTACTTCGGTAACGCTTGGCGTGAGGTTATAATTCGATTCTTTGGCATATACATACAAAGGCACATTGGCATAAGCGCCTTCGCCATTAATCAACTGGCGCAGTTTGGTACGGGTTTCGGTAAACTTGCTGTCGATCAAGTTCCACCTGATCAAATCGTATTTTCTCATGGCTTCGCCACCAAACTCCAGCAAACGCTCTTTGACTAGCGCATTAAAGAAACCGGCCTTATCGGTTGGCGTAGCCGGAATTGAATTTTCATAACCTGCATAGGCTCTTTTCTGCACTCTTTGCAAAGCTTCAACAGCTTCGGGAGTTGGCCCATTATTGATTTCGTTGGCTGCTTCTGCGTACATCAGCAGTACATCGGCAAAGCGCAGCAAGGGCCAGTTGATGGCAAAGTTTTGCGACGACGAAGAACCGTTAAAAGCTGTCCACGATTTTCTGAACTTGGCATCGGTAAAGTTGTTCAGCGTGTTGATGAGTTTTTTCGAATTTGCCGTAATCTCGAAAACGCCAATAGTTACATCCCTCCTACAGTCTTTTATTGGATCAAACTCGTAAAAATAAGTCGGGATGGCATTCATGCCACCGCCACCCGAGCCATAGGTTGAAGCCGCATTGAAACGGATACCATTGTAATAGCCCAATTTGCTATCGGTTGAGGCATTGCTACCAAAGGCGGCTACCTCAAACATCAGTTCGTGGGCATCGTCTATACGGGTACCGTGCAAGGTTTTAAATACGTTTTCGTAAACCGGATTAAGCGAATGCTGGGTTGGATTGTCCATAATATCCTTGCACTCGTCTAAAGCGATCTGGTAATATTTCAGGTAATCTGGATTTCTTTCCATCAAATGCGATTTGCTTCTCAATGAATAACCGCCCCTAGCCAAAGCAATCCTGGCTCTTAAGCCTTTGATGGCTCCTTTGGTAAAACGGAAGCTGCCATAATCGGCAACGGCCGAGCGCCATGGCACCAAATCTTCGGCCAGCTTCAAATCGGCTAAAATCTGGTCGTAGGTCTGGTCCCTGTCGGCATTAGCCGGAAACAGGTTATCGGTATAAGCAGCTGGTACAAAACGCTGAGGCACATCGCCCCAGTTGCGGATCAGTTCGAAATAAAACTGTGCCCTTAAAGCCAAAGCCTCTCCATAATAGCGTTTCATCAAAGCCTGATCGCTGGCCGAACCACTTTGGTAAATGGTTGAAGCCGGAATAAACTTGATGCACAAATTGGCCCTTTCGATGCCCGAATACAATTGGGCAAAAGGATTGATCAAATCGGTATTGTCTGAACTGGCGCCGTACATGCTCAGGCCGCGCCTGTCTGACGAGGCATAGCTTCCAGAAGTTTTAAAATCGTCGGCAGTAATGCCAAACAAGGTCGAAATACGGCTTCCATAGCCATTATCGCCACAAAGCCTGTTGTAAACGCCTATGAGGGCCGAATTGGTATAGGTAGTGCTTTCAAAAACCGTGGCTTCCGATGAGGAAGAATCCGATTCGTAATCGAGCACCTTTTTACAGCTTGGGGTAAGGGTAATTGCTCCAATAGCTACAACTAAAAAAGCAATCTGATATTTAATTTTTTTCATTGTCGTAAGTATTGAGGATTAGAAAGTTAAGTTTAAGCCTGCCAAAACAAACCTGCTGCGCGGATAGGCCGCATAGTCGATGCCTGGCGTTAACGGATTTGAACGACGGGTATTGGCCTCAGGATCGTAACCCGAATAATTGGTAAACGTGTAAAGATTGTTTACGGTGGCATAAACCCTTAACCTCGAAATAAAGCCAGTCTTTTTAAGCATTTCGCTTGGCAAGGTATAACCCAGCGTAATGTTGGTAATACGTAGGAAAGAACCATTTTCGATGGCATACGAAGTCAATGCATAGTTGCCTGTGGTCGGTGTCCATAGCGTGGTATTGGCATTCATGGCCGTGAGCTGCACCGGATCGGTTACTTTTACGCCATTGGCATCGAAGTTTCTCCACCTGTTGTTCATTACGGCCAACAGGTTGTTGTCTTTTACGTTGTATTGCGAAGTAAATTCTACTTTGTTGGCATTGTAAACCTTGTTGCCTACCGAGAAGTTCATGAATACGGTTAAATCGAAATTTTTATAGGCAAACTGGTTGTTAAAACCGCCTGTAAATTTAGGTTGCGAGGTACCCAACACGGTTTTGTCATCGTCGCCAATCAGCATGCTCGACGAGCTCGACAGCTTTTTCACCTTCATATCGCCGGGTTGCGGATCTTTGTTGCCCAACAGCACACGGCTATTGGCAATGCCTGGTTTAAGGGTATAGGTATAAACACCAGTGGTCGTATTTTGGGTGTAGGTAAAGTCATCAACGGTATAACGGCCATCAGATACGAAGCCGTAGAATTGGCCCACCGGCTTGCCTACTTCAACCTTGAAATCAGCCAAGCTGTTTACCCAGCCCGATTGTGCTACATAAGATTGTACGCCGTTTTGCAATTCCAATATCTTGTTTTTGTTAAACGAGAAGTTGATGCCGGCATTGTAGGTGAAATCCCTTGTTTTAACCACTTGTGCGTTCAACTGGATTTCCAAGCCCCTGTTTTGGGTCTTGCCCACATTTTGCTGCTGGGTGTTGTAGCCGTTTATTGGCGGAATATTGGCATTGAGCAATAAATCTTTGGTGCGGTTGTCGTACAAATCCAAGGCTAATGAAACGCGATTTTTGAACAAATCGATGTCAAAGCCCAAGTTGCCCGAAATGTTTTTCTCCCAAGTAATGTTAGGGTTGGCCAACACGCTGCCTGCAATAAGGCCTGTAGTAACCGAACCATCGGAAGCGGCATAGCCACCTGCCGTAGAGTTGGCCGTAAACAAGGTACGGAACAAATCTTGACCAATCCTGTTGTTGCCGGCAATACCGTAACTGGCGCGTACTTTAAGGTTGCTTAGCCAATCCCATTTCAAATCTTTGATGAAATCTTCTTCAGATGCCCTCCAAGCTAACTGCGCCGAAGGGAAATTGCCCCAGCGCTTGCCTTTGGCAAAAAACGACGATCCATCTCTACGGAAGTTCAAGGTAGCCAAATACTTGCCTAAATAGCCATAAGAAGCCCTGGCAAAGAATGAAAGCTGACGCGAACCCGAAATAAGCGAGGTTGGCTTGTCTTGTACCGAACCTACTGGCGGTTCTGCCTTTTGGATGCTGGCAAAAGCCTCGTCGGCAGAAATGTTGATGGGGAACCATTTGATGGTGCTGCTGTTCGATTTGATGTCTGATTTATTCAGCTCTTCACCTACCAAAAGATCTAAGCTGTGGTCTTTGCCCAAATTTGGCTTGTAGTTTACCGTATTGGTGTTGATGAAAGTCTGTAGGTTCGAATTATCCAGCGTAATGGCTGGCAAACCGGCATTGTTTCTGGCCAAACCGCTTAACGGACCGTTAAAGCCATTGGTTTTCCTGTCGGTAAAGTTCATACCCAAGGTCGACCTGAAATTCAGGTTTTTCAGAATCTGATAGCTTACATAACCGCTGCTGATCAAATCGTTGCGGTAATCGTACTTCAACTCTTGGTGTGCCAATGAAATCGGATTAGATAACTGCGTAGCCAGGTAATCGGCATCAAACAAATCGCCCGAATCAGAACCACCCGAATAAGGCTGGTAACGTACCGAGTTTCTTAAACGGTTGGTACCTTGCGAGCCAGTGCTCGAAGTACCTACGCCGTCAACGCGTTGGCGACTGTAGCGCACGTTAACACCTACACGGAACTTATCAGAAATGCGATGATCGAAACGGAACGAGGCAAAAGTACGACGGAAACCCGATTCGAGCATAATGCCGTCTTCCTGCATGTTGTTGAGCGTAAAATTGTACGTGGTTTTATCTGTACCGCCTGAAAGGTTCAGGATTTGGGTATTGGAAAATGCCTGACGGCCAAATACTTTATCCTGCCAATCGATATTGGGAATGTTTTTATAGATGTCCAGGTCATCCCAAGTGCCGTATTTTTTGGTAAAAGCATCTTTTACATCTTGGGCGGTATTGTTGTTGTACAGTTCGTATTGGTAAGTTACAAACTCGTAAGGGTTCATCACCTTCAGTTCGTTTACAATCTGTCTAACGCCGGCATAGCCTTCTAGCGAAACGATGGTTTTGCCATTTTTACCGCTTTTGGTGGTGATAATGACTACCCCGTTGGCGCCACGGCTACCATAAATGGCTGTAGAAGCTACGTCTTTGAGCACATCAATCGATTGAATTTCGTTTGGCGACAAAACCGACAAAGCGTTTTCTACCTGAATTCCATCTACGATGTAAAGTGGAGAATTGTCGCCGGTTAACGAACTGCCGCCCCTAACCCTGATCTGAATTTCGGCGCCTGGGCTACCTTCGGTGGTGGTTACGGTTACACCGGCCAGCTTTCCGGCCAAGGCTTCGGCCGCCGTACCTACCGGAAAACCTGCGAGGTCTTTATCGGTTACCGAAGAAACAGAACCCGTAAGGGCCTCCTTGCGTACGGTGCCGTAACCAATGTTGACCACTACTTCGTTCAAGGTGGTTGCGTTTTCTTCTAAAGCAACATTAACCTGTTTTTTATCGCCTACTTCAACTTCTTTTTCGTTGTAGCCGATGTACTTTACCACCAAAGTGGTGTTACCTGTAGCAGGAATAGCGAGTTTAAAAACACCATTGGCATCGGTACTGGTAGCGATTTTAGTGCCTTTGATCATTACCCCTACACCGGGTAGCGTTGAACCGTTGGCCTTATCGGTTACCGTACCCGATATTTGTCTGGTTTGTGCCTTGGCTAAACTGATGCCCATAGCAAGCACACAAAAGAACAGTAAAACTTTTTTCATACATTATTAGGTTATTTGGTTGTTTCCGGTCGACCTTTAGAGTCTTCCATTAACAAGTCTACATTGTTTTTCTTAGAATGTAAGTGGGCTACAGGGTATAAATTTGTGCAATCGTTCCCGACAACGTTGCCAAAATCCAATCAAAAAAGTTATATTTAAACTTGTAAGAAAATCGTATTCTTATCAAATCATTTTTTTATCCTCAAAAACCGTATAATTTATAGCGTTGAAGCATGTTCGAGCCCGTAACCATAAAAGATATTGCCAAGGCCTTAGGCCTATCCACTTCTACCGTTTCAAGAGCATTAAGAGATACCCACGAAATTAGCCCCGCCACCAAGAAAATGGTGCTCGATTATGCCAAGGAAATCGGCTATCAGCCCAACCCCATTGCGCTCAGTTTAAAGGAAAGACGAAGCAAATCTATTGGCGTGGTGGTGAGCGAAGTGGCCAACAGCTATTTTTCGCAAGCCATTAACGGCATCGAATCTATTGCCTACGACCGAGGCTACCACGTTATCATTTCGCAAACGCACGAATCGTACGACCGCGAAGTGGTGAACGTACAACACTTGGCCTCACGCTCTGTTGACGGGCTTTTGGTTTCGCTATCCTCACAAACCAATGATATATCGCATTTAAAACAGCTGCACGACAAGGGCTTGCCCATGGTGTTTTTTGACCGCGTAGCGGAAGAAATCAATACGCATAAGGTTATTGCCAACAACGAAAAGGGAGCTTATGAGGCTACGGCACACCTGATCAGGTCGGGCTATAAGCGCATTGCGCATTTAACCAGCTCTAGCCAGCTTTCGATCAGCATTGAGCGCCTATCGGGCTACGAAGCGGCGCTGAACGATCACGGCTTAACGGTAAATGCCGACTATATTAAACATTGCCCGCACGGAGGCATGATTTACGAGGAAACCGAAAGCAAGATCAAGGAACTGTTGGCCCTGGATGAAAAACCGGATGCCATATTTGTAGCTGGCGATAGGTTGAGCACGGGTTGCTTGAGCGTTTTCAAAAACCTCAGCATTTCGGTTCCTGGCGATATGGCCATTGCCGGTTTCAGCAATTCTGATGTGCTCGATTTGTTTAATCCTTCGCTCACCTCAGTACGCCAGCCCGCCTTCGAAATTGGCAAATTGGCCACGCAAATGCTCATCCAGCTGATTGAAGCGAAATACCCGGTTGAAGAATTTGAGAAAAAGGTATTAGATACGGAATTGTTTGTGCGAAATGCCTAATTTTTGGGCGATTGTTCAATTGTTATATTCTTCAATTGCTACATTGCTATATGGTTAAATTGTTGTTTGGTCAATTATGAATTTACAAACAACACTTGCGAAGTTTTAAAAACTTCGCAAGTGTATATCTCGAGCCAAATCATAAGCTAAGTCCATAACGCTTAAAAGATAATCGGAAACCCATAAGCTGGTCGGGATGTGCCATCTCGACCTCCATAGCTTAGGATTTATAATCCTGCTACTCTTGGCAGATTGCAAATCCGCAGGTAAACCAGTCAGGAAAGCATTTCCTGACTAACCTTTGCGAACAACACTTGCGAAGTTTTTGAAACTTCGCAAGTGTATATCTCGAGCCAAATCACAAGCTAAGTCCATAACGCTTAAAAGATAATCGGAAACCCATAAGCTGGTCGGGATGTGCCATCTCGACCTCCATAGCTTAGGATTTATAATCCTGCTACTCTTGGCAGATTGCAAATCCGCAG